>CAWBKN010000014.1:0-37791 GCA_963789375.1 uncultured Gammaproteobacteria bacterium
GCGTCACGAGGTGAGCCATGCCCGTCGCGGCGAGCAATGCCGCGAAATCGGGAGTGTAGTAACCCATTGCCACGAGCTGGTCGACTGCGGGCCGCGCGGCGTCGGGCTCGCCGAGCAGCAGATGGGCGCTGGCCCAGGCCGAAAGGAAGTTCGGGTTCGAGCCGACGGGCACGTCGTTCGCGATCGCCTCTCGTGCCTGGATCCAATGCTCGTGCGCGACGGCTTCCTCGTTGCGACGCGCGGCGAGCTGGCCCCGCACGATGTGTGCCTGCGCCTCGAGCAGCCGCAGGTTGCGGTCCCCACGCCCAGCTTCGTCCTCACGGGCCAGCGTCGCGAGTGCGGCCTCGAGCAGCGGGTCGGCCGAGGCCGGTTCGCCGAGGGCGAGGCGCAGCCGCGCCGACTCGACCTGCGCGCTCGCCAGCTCGCGCTGCCAGGTGCTGTTGGTCGCGTCGGTCTCGACCAGATCGGAGAGAACCCGGAGGGCTGCGGCGTCGTGGCCGGCGGCCTCCTGCAGGCGGCCGGCGCCGCGCGCGATGCTGCCGAGCTGGATGCCGTACTTGCCCAGCCAGAATCGCCAGTCGGCCTGCTTTCCATCGAACGCCACGAGTGCCTGCGCCGCAGCGACGGCCTCGCGCACGTGTTCCGTCGCCTCGACCGCGCCGCCGCACAGCGCCAGCGTGCGGCCGAGGATGCCGTTGCTGATGAGCAGCCGTTCGGCCGCATCGCGGTCGTCCGGGCTGCGGGACGATAGCTCCGCCTTGATGCGGTGCACGTCGCGATAGTCGCTGATGGCCTGCGTTAGCTGCCCCTGTTCGAGCGCGATCTTGCCGAGGCTGTCGTGGGCGTCCGCGAGGTCGGCCTGGCGCTGGATGTCGTCGGGGTGGCGCGACGCGAGCAGCGTCGCGGTCGAGAGGACGGACTCGTAGAGTTCCCGAGCCGCCTCGAACTCCCCGCGCGTCTCGAGCACCCGTCCGGCGTTGGTGCGGGCCGAGGAAGGACTTCCAGCCAGTCGTCCTGCGGACGCTCGGCCGTCGCCCGCTCGAGCAGCTCCGCCGCGCGAGTGAAGCTCACGAGGGCACGGTCGCGATCGCCCTGGAAATATTGGGCGTTGCCCAAGTGGTTCAGTGTCTCGGCGTAGGCAGCTTCGCGTTCGGCGTCGCCGGGCGAGCGTCGCAGCAGTTCCGCGCCCAGCTCCGAGGCTGCGAGGTACGACTCGAGGGCCGCTGCGAGCTGGCCCTCGTCCTGGCGCACGTTGCCGATCTTCTGGAGCGCCTTGCTGCGCAACGCGAGCGTCTGGTCGGTGACGTCGTCCACGGGCAGCGCAGAGAAGTAAGCCATCGCCTGGCTGTCCACCGCCTCGAGGATGTCGAGCCGCTGCACCTCGCGCAGCCGGTCGTTCAGGTCGGTCAGCATGAAGGCGACGAGGTCTTCTGCCTGCTTCTGCCTGTGTTCCGCGGCCTTGCGCGCGATGCGGGCCTCGATCGCGAGCGCCGTCACGACGCCGGTCAACACGAGCGCCAACGATGTGACCAGCATCAGTCGCCGGTTGCGCCGCCGCAGGTCGCGCTGCTTGAGCACGTCAAAGCCGACGCCAAGCATGCCCGCGATGATCTTGAGCCGTGCGTTGGACTTGCCGTCGGCTCCCGGCCTCACATCGGCCGCGACGGGTTCGACGCGCGGCCCGGTCGAGGGGCCGTTCGGGCCGTCGAGGAAGCGCAGGGCGGGGGGGAAACACTCCTGCGATTCGTGCCCAGGGTGATCGCTCGCGTTTGGCTCGCCATCCACGATCAGGCAGAAGATGCGATCGTCGCGGCCGAGGCTCCGGAAGAAACGGATCTCCTCGTTGACCCACCGCGAGGCGCTCGCGCCGGGCGAGCAGATGACGACGAGGCTGGCCGAGTCCTGCAGCGCCTCACGGATGTGGACGCCCAGGTCGGTCGCGCTCGGCAGGTCGGTGCGATCACGGAACACCGGACTCAGGCGCCGCGCAGCCATGGCCCGCTGCGCGCTCGCGAGGTGCGAGGGCACGCGGTAGGACTCCAGCGCAGCCTGCAGCCAGCGTGCCCACCGCTCGTCGCGGTGGCTGTAGCTGATGAAGGCGCTGTACCGGAAAACTGCTTCGGGAATTGGAGCCGGTTTGCTCATACGCCCGCTTATGTTAAGCATGCGAGGCCCTCCGAGGGATTTGCCTTGACACGTCGTTCCTCCGCGTCCTATACGGGTTAAGTCCGAAATTAGAAGACGCATTCGGCGCCAGGGGAGAAGACTGATGACATCGGCCCAAGTGACCCACCGCACAGTTCTGGTTCTGGGTTTGGCTCTTGCGAGCGCGCCCATGGCATCGACGGCCAAGTCGATCACGGTGAGGCCCGGGCAGTCGATCCAGACCGCGGTCAACATCGCCAAGCCCGGCGACACGGTCAAGGTTCTCTCCGGCGACTACATCGAGATGCACTCGGGCTCGGCCGCCGTGCGAATCACGAAGCCTCTCCGGTTGATGGCCAGTGGGCAGGTACGCATCCTGCCGCACTCAGGCCAGACGGACGGCATCCTCGTCGAGCCCGCGAATCCCGGCGATCCGGACATCGACGGCATCGAGATCAAGGGCTTCACGGTGGAGGGCTTCCCGAACAACGGCATCTGGCTGGCCCACGTCAATCATTTCAACATCGAGAACAACGTCTCGATCAACAACCTGGAAAACGGGATCTGGCCGACGCTGTCTGCGAACGGGCAGGTAAAGAAGAACGTGTCCTACGGTTCGAAGGACAGCGCGTTGTGGGTCGAGGCTTCCGAGAACGTCCGTATCATCAACAACGATCTCCATCACAGCCCGACCGGCCTCGAAGTGACGATCTCGAAGAACCTCACCATCGAGGGCAACGAGGTCCACCACAACACGGTTGGCATTGGCCTCTACCATCCGGCGGCGGCGGGGTTGCCGTCGCCGTGGCCGGCCGAGGAACTGGGCAACTGGCGCGTCGCCAATAACTACCTGCACGACAACAACGAAATAAATACCGCGGAGGGCGGCGAGGTCGAGTTGATTCCTCCGGCCTGGGCATGCTGATCCTCGGAGTCGATCGCGTCGACGTGCAGCAGAACCGGATCGAGAAGAACCAGTTCGTCGGCGTGGGCATGATCGACTGGTGCGTCGCCGTGGATTGCAGCGAATATGCGCCGCCGCCGGGGCACGAAAACACGGCGCTTGATGGCGTCCATGTCACCGATAACAAGTTTGCCAGCAACAACACCGTCGCTTTCCCGGAAGTGCCATTCCCGGGCGCGGACATCCTGTATGTCGGCGCTGGTGTTTTCGGCGCGCCGGCTGGAGAGGATACCTGCGCGAGCGGGAACAAGCTCATCAAGACTCCCACACCCAGGGACCCAGGCGTCCTGGTGATTGCGGCGACCGATCCGCTCCCCGAATGCCAATAGGGCCGTCGCTGGAGGCCGCTTAGGCGCTCGGCGTGCCGACCGGAACGTCGCCTGGGACCTGACCTCCTGCAGCCGTCCGCGAGCTCGCCCGTCCTCCGCCGGTTCACCGGACCGGAGGCGGACGAACTCGCGATCCTCTCTCGGCCGGAGGGCGGCACAACCGACGCGGCCGACAGGCCGAGAGAGGTCTACCGAGCGTTGGCGGAGCTGCTGACCGCCCATCAGGCGTCGTTCCAGGATCTCGCCACCGAGACGCTCTTTCTGCGCGACGTGCGCCACGATCTCCCGCTGGTGCTCGACGTCCGGTCGCGGATCCTGGCGGAGCTGGGCCAGGGCGCTTGCGCGCCGCTGCCCGCGTTCATCGAGCAGGCGCCCGTCGACCCGAGCGCGAGCTTCGAGCTCGCGGCGTCGGCCGTGGTCCCTCGCGATCGCGACGCATGGTCGGTGCGTGACGTCCGGGCGGCGCCGTCGTGTGCGTGCGAGGGATGCGCGCGGTCCGGTGCACGGCTGGTTCGCCTCGGCGACCAGGTATCGCTGCACACGACGAACGTTTACGGCTCCGGCGGCGATGCATTCGAACAGGCCTTCGACATGTTCTGCGCGGCGGAGCGCCTGCTGCAGCAGTGCGGAATGGAGTTCCGCGACGTGGCCCGCGCCTGGATCCACCTGCGCGACATCGACCGTGATTACGACGCACTGAACAGGGCCCGGCGCGAGTTTTTCCGGCAACGCGGCATCGGGCGGCGGCCCGCCAGCACCGGTGTCCAGGGCATGCCATTCCCGGATACGCACGATTTCTCGATGAGTCTCCAGGCGGTGCGGTCCCCGCAAGGCACTCGACGTCGCGGTGATGTCCACGCCGTCCCTCAACGAGGCATGGAGCTACGGTGCGGACTTCTCCCGCGGCCTGCGGCTCACCGAGGCGAACAAGGTGACGCTGCACATCTCCGGAACCGCGAGCATCGACGAAGCGGGCCGGACAGTGCACGTCGGCGACTTCGCGGCCCAGGTCGATCGCATGCTGGAGAACATCGAACTGCTGCTGGCCCAGCAGGGGGCCTCCTTCGGGAACCTGGTCTCCGGGGTCACGTACCTGAAGAATCCGGGCGATGCGCCGGTGCTGCGTTCGATGTATCGTGAGCGCGGCTTCGACAGCTTTCCCGTGCGCGCTCGTGGTGGCACCGCTCTGCCGGCCCGAACTCCTCTGTGAAACGGAAGCCGTCGCGCTGCTTCCTGTCGCGACAGCCTGATCGTAGGTAACGAAGATGCCGCAGGCATGTCGTTCGGTCGTGGTCGCAGCATCGCTGCTCGCCGCAGGGCTGTTCGTCGTCCCCGTGGTCGATGCGGCCGAAGCGCGACTGCAGATCAACTATCCGCAGGAAGAAACGCTGTTCCCCCCGGAGAGCGTCGCGCCGACATTCCTGTGGGAGGACAAGGCCGGGGGCACGAGCCGCTGGGACGTCGAGGTTCGCGATCAAGCAGGCAGCGAGGTGCTGCGAGCCTCGGTCGACGTACCGCGCTGGCGTCCTTCGGAAGAAGACTGGAAGCGCATCAAGCAGCGGAGCCTGGAGCACGATGCCGAGGTAATCGTCTCGGGCGGCGGCCAGGCGAAGAGCGTCCCGCCATCGGCGCGCGTGCACATCCGCACGTCGAAGGACAAGGTCGGCGATTCGCTCTTCTATCGAGAAGTGCCGCTGCCGTTCCTGACGGCCGTGCAGGATCCATCCCGCATTCGCTGGCGCTATGGAACGATCGACCAGGAGGCGGGCCCGCCGATCGTGCTGCAGAACCTGCCGGTGTGCGGCAACTGCCACTCCTTCGCGGACAACGGCAGCACGCTCGGGCTCGACGTCGACTACGGCAACGACAAGGGCGCGTACGCCGTCCTGCCCGTGACGAAGCACATCGTGCTGGACGACGCGAAGGTCATCACCTGGGACGACTACAAGCGTGCGGACGGCGAGCTCACCTTCGGGCTGCTGTCGCGGGTCTCGCCGACAGGACGGTACGTCATCAGCACGGTCAAGGACCGGTCCGTGTTCGTGGCGATGCCGGACCTGATGATCTCGCAGCTCTTCTTCCCCATCAAAGGCATCCTCGTCGTCTACGACCGGGAGACGAAGTCGTTCGCGGCGCTGCCGGGGGCCGACGACCCGCAGTACGTGCAGACCAATGCAGCGTGGAGCCCCGATGGCAGGGAGATCGTGTTCGCCCGGGCGAAGGCGTACCGCGCGGAACGCCTCGAGCAGCAGAACAGCGCCCTGGTCAATTCCAAGGACGTCCCCGAGTTCACGGTGGACAAGAAGCCTTTTCTCTACGACCTGTACCGGATCCCGTTCAACGACGGGAAGGGCGGGACCGCGGAGCCGTTGCTCGGCGCCTCGGGCAACGGAGTGAGCAATTTCTTCCCGAAGTACTCGCCCGACGGCAAGTGGATCGTCTTCTGCAAGGCGAAGAGCTACATGCTGCTGCAGCCCGACAGCGAGCTCTACATCGTCCCCGCCAAGGGCGGCGTCGCGCGACGCCTGCGCTACAACACGGCCCGCATGAACTCGTGGCACAGCTGGTCTTCGAACAGCCGCTGGCTGGTGTTCTCGTCGAAGGTCAACGGGCCGTACACGCAGCTGTTCCTCACGCACATCGACGAGAACGGCAACGACAGCCCGCCGGTGCTGCTCGAGCGATTCACCTCGCCCGACCGCGCGGCGAACATTCCGGAGTTCGTCAAGCTGCCGGGCGACGCCATCACCGACATTCGCGAGCAGTTCCTCGATCCGTACTCGTTCCTGCGGGCCGGGCTGGCGAACGAGCACACGGGTAACCACGAGCTGGCGGAACGTGCCTATCGGCGCGGGCTCGAGCTTTCGCCGAACGACCCGGAGCTGCACAACGCGCTCGGGTGGACGTTGTTCCAGCAGGGGCGGTCGGAGGAGGCCGTGGCGGAGTACCAGCGAGCCCTGGCGACGGATCCCAAGCTCGTGAAGTCGCACAACAACATGGCGCTCGCCCTGGTGGACCTGGGCCGGCTCGAGGAAGCGGCCAGTCATACCAGACGTCGGTCGCAACTGGAGCCCAAGGCGGAGATTTACAGCGACCTCGGATTCACGAAGGCGAGGATGGGTCGGACGGAAGAGGCACGCGCGGATTACCAGAAGGCGCTCGAGCTGGACCCGAACTGCGCGTCGGCGCACTTGAACCTGGCCGTGACCTACGTGCAGGCAGGTCAACTCGGCGAAGCCGAGTCGCACTACCGCGAGGCGCTGCGTGCCAAGCCCTCCGCCGAAACCCACAACGGGCTGGGCTACGTACTCGCGCGGCAGGGCCGTACCGACGAGGCGGTCGCAGAGTATCGCCAGGCGATCGACTCGGACGCGAAATTCACGCCTGCATACAACAACCTCGCCGCTGCGCTCGCCAAGCAGGGGAAGCTCGAGGAAGCGGCGCATTACTACGAGCTTTCGCTCGCGCTGAGGCCGAGCGCCGCGGTGCACAACGCGCTCGGCGCCGTCCTGCGACGGCTCGGCAGGGTCGATGAGGCCGATGACGAGTTCGCCAAGGCGAAGGCCATGGAATCGGCTCGGTAAGATCGATAGGCGCACAGACGTACGGTCGGGTAGTGGTTTCACCTGAGCCTGCGGTGCCCGGTCGGCGCGATAATCGATCCCGGACATGCCGAGCAACGTCGCTGCCAAGTCCCGGCACCGGGCGCAATGGATCCATCGGAGGTCATCATGGAAGCCCATGTCAGACGACGGATTCGTCTCCCGTCGCACCCTTCTCGCCGGATCCGCGGCACTGCTGGCCAGCGGCGGCGTCGGATCCGGGATCACCGCCCTTGCCGCGGCTCCCGAGACTCCCGTGAGCGCGCCGCCACTGCCCTGGAAATGGGTCAAGCTCGACCCGCTCGAGGCGGGACGACGTGGCTATCGTTTCTACAAGGAGAAAGGCGGCTGCGGGTCGGCCAGCTACCTCTCGCTGCTCAGCCTGCTGAAGGAGAAAGTCGGCCATCCGTGGACGACGATGCCGGACATGCTGATGGTTCACGCGGCCGCAGGCTTCGGCGGTCACGGGACGCTGTGTGGCGCACTGGCCGGGGCGTCCGTGATCATCAACATGGTCACCTACGGCGAGAAGCGCGACGAATACCTGCAGAACAATGCGATCGTCGACCGCCTGTTCTGGTGGTATGCGGAGCAGGATTTCCCGACCGAGCGGTTCGACGACCTCTCGCCGCTGCCGAAGCAGATCAAGGTCAAGGCCATGTCGCCGCTGTGCCATACCTCGGTGTCGAAGTGGTCACTGGCCGCCGGTATCAAGGACCTGCATGACCCGGGGAAGATCGAGCGCTGCGCCAAGGTCGCCGGTGAGGTCGTCTACATCGTGACGACCGCACTCAACGAATTCTTCGAGGGCAAGTGGGTCGCGCCGGTCTGGAATCCCGCTCCGGAGATCCAGCACTGCATCAAGTGCCACGGGCCGGACACCCCGGTGCAGAAGGCGCGCAAGTGGAACCAGCAGGGGCACATGAACTGCCTGATGTGCCATGCGGATCACACGGTGTAGCACACCCCGCTAGCTTCGCATCGAAGCAGGCGCGTCCGCGGCTTCCCAGCCCCCGTCCCGGCGCCGGCGGTGGAACGTCGGCAGCGTGTCACCCTCGATCGCGAGCAGGTGCAGCCATCCGTGGTCGACGAGCCGGCGTACCGGCTCGTGAGCCTCGAGGACGGCGTCGATCGCCGCGCGGGGCGCCTCGATGAAGACCGACAGCCGTCGCGGCGTGTGTCGCAGCCGCGAGCCATCGTGCACCGACTGCCACGGCAGCCCGATGCGCAGGTCGCCGCCGTTGCCCTCGAACACGCCGATGCCGCCGCCCACGACGTTGTGCAGCAGCTTGTTACCCGCGCCGTGGCGAACTGGATCGACGGTCGAGGCGAGGTACTGCAGGTTGATCCAATGCGCGACCACGACCGGCGCGGTCAGGATCAGCGTCAGTACGCCACGGTCGGTGTCGAGCCGGTGGTCGTAGTCGTGCAGGAAGACCCGGCCGTGGAGGTCGGCGCCCCTGGTACGCGCGCGCGGTGCGGCCACGAACGCGGCGTTGTCGGCGAGCGCCCATTCGGGACGCGTTTCGGCCCAGTTCGTTGCTCGCTCGCGCATGCGGGCGAGCAGTGCCGACGGCGGCAGCGCGGGCAGACCCAGGCTCGGCGCACGCTCAGCGCGCGCAGCCGCACCTGCCCGGGCGAGCGCCTGGCGCAGGGCCTCGAACCGGCCCGCGTGCGAGGGCGGCAGTCCATCGTCGTCGAACAACCGCACTTCGTCGGTGGTCGTGTTGTGCAGGCCGGCGATGAAGCGCGTGTCGTCCGGAATAGACAGGCCGCGCGCGGCGAGCGCAGTCGCGCACCGCGGAATCGTTCAGGAGCGCCGCCAGTGCGCGGGCATTGACCTCGCCGCTGCGTCCGCCGCACGCGCCACAATCGAGGCCCGCGGCATGTGCGTTGTTGGCACTTTGTCCGCCGTGGCCGCAGAGCAGCACCAGGGGTGCGAAATCCGCGATCAGGCCCATCGCGCCGAGCACGCCTTGCGCGAGGGTCGCGCCGGCCTCGGCGTCGAGCGCCAGCCGGGGACGCACCTGATTCACCTCATCTCGTTTCAGTCCCGTGCGGGACCAGTCTTGTTCCCCCCGTGCTTGCGGCAGGCTCGCGCGCAGCAACGGGCCCGCGTAGAGCGCGCCACATGCCTCGACGAATGAGAAGCCGGCGGCAGGCGTGCCGCGCCAGCGGTCCCACGCCGCAGCCGCGGTGAGGCGCGAGCGCCGACGCGCGACCATCGCCGATGCCCGCGTCGGGTCGGCCGGAGATTCGACCGCGGTGAGCACGGGCGCCAGCAGTCCGGGCAGCTGCGGCTGGTGCCAGTGGGTGCCGAGTGGCTGGTGGTCGATGGGCAGCCCGAAAAAGCCGGCGAAGCCGCGCGTGGCGATGGAAGGGTCGGCCGCTTCGAGCGCGCGGCGGAAGATTTCGCTGCGAACATCGATGCAGAAGAGCGCCTGTACCGCCGGTGTCCCGGGCTGCACCGGCGCCGGAGTCGACATGGTGGCCATCAACTCGCCCTGAACGATCCACTCTTCCTCCTCCAGGTCGCGCCAACCGGCCTGCTGGCCGGCGCGCGCGGTGGCGACCGCTGCATCGATCGACAACCAGCCCTCGGACCAGTCCTTCACGGTTCCGCCGGGCAACGCATCGGCGAGCAGCGCATCCCAGCACGCGCGAATGGCCAGCAGTTCCGTCAGCCGCGCGTCGTCGCTTCCGGCGAGCCGCGCCTGCCAGCGTTGCCAGCTGCACGCCGCGGCCCAGCCGTTCATGTCGAGCAGCCAGGCCGTCAGGCAGTGTGTGCTTCCCGCGTCAGGCACCCCAAGACGCACGAGGGCGTGACGGATTGCATCCGTCGCATCCGCTGGCAGCCGCGCAATCGACGCCAGCGCCGCGCGTCGACCGTGCGGCCATGCGAGCCCGCGGTCGGCGGCGAGCCGTGCGAGCCAGCTCCGATACAGGCCGGCACCGTCACTGTCCAACGGCATGTGCCAGCGGGCCTGGCCGCCGTCGAAGTGCGCGGCGCAGTGCTGGCTGATCTGGTGCACCACGATGTCTCGCGAGCCTGCCAGGTCGGCCACCAGCGGGCGCCGATCAATGGTGACGTCCGGCAGCAGGCGCATGCCGGCGAGCACGCCGATGGCGGACGCCGCGTCCTCGATGGGTCGGTCGATCCAACCCCAGTGAGGATTGACGGCGATGAAGCGATCGAGTGGCCAGTTCGGCGCGATCCGGTCGCAGGCCTTCGCGATCGCATCATCGAGCGCGGTCTGCGTCTGGCTGGAATGGTCGAGCACGGCGTTCATCAGCGGGCCTCGGCGGAAGAAGGGAGACGGACGCCTGCGGACGGCCCCGGCACGGGCCAACGCCCAAGCAACACGTGACTGACTCGCTCGTCGACGTAGAAGCCGCCATAGGCCCATGGATACAGGCGCCTGACGGCCGGCAGGTCGGGCCGCAGTGCAATCGCCGCCTGTGCAGCAAAGAGTGCCAGCAGTGCTGCGCCAACCGCCGCAACCAGGATGGGCGACGCGAAGAACTGAGATGGCATGACCAGCCACGAGGCAACCGCGTGGCCGGCAAACCAGCCGAGTACGACCGCCGCCGTCCCCAGCATGCGGCCCGATGCGGCCAGCGGCACGAGCGCAAGGCCAAGAACCGCGCCGGCCAGCATCGCCGCGGGCGTGGCCAGCGCGCCCGTGGCGACACCTGCACCGACGATCAATGCGGGCACCACGATTGCACCCAGCGCCCAACGGGCGACTTGCGGCGGCGGCGCAGGCAGCAACCGCAGCGCTTGCTGCCGCTGCACGACACCGCCGGCGGCCAGGAACGCATGCGCCTTGTAGAGCGAATGGGCGACCAGATGCAGCAGCGCCATGGCCGGCAAGCCGACGGCAACCTGCAGCAGCATGAAACCCATCTGCGCGACGGTCGACCAGGCCAGGGACACCTTGATGCTGATGCGCGTACCCATCACGAGCGTGGCCACCACGACCGTCAGCGTGGCGACGGAGGCCAGCAGCAGCTGCGCCGCCGGCGCCTGCGCAAGCAGTGGCGAAAAGCGGATCAGCACCAGGCCGCCCAGGTTGACGACGCCCGCGTGCAGCAGCGCGGAGACCGGCGTCGGCGCTTCCATGACCTGGATCAGCCAGCCGTGCAGCGGCAACTGCGCGCACTTGAGCAGCGCCGTGACGACCAGCAGCACCAGGCCTGCCTGCGCGAGCGGCGGTACGCCCTCGGTACCTGCGTGGGCGAGCATCGCGTCCAGCGACAGCGTGCCGTACGCCCCGGCCAGCAGGGCCACGGCGACGAGCAGGGACGCATCGGCCGCGCGTGCGGAGAGGAATTTCTTGTGCGCCGCCATCCGCGCCGCCGGTCGTTCGGCGTAGAAGCGCAGCAGGCGGTGCACGGTCAGGCTGGTGCCGCTCCAGGCCGCGGCGAGCAGCAGCAGGTTGTCTGCGGCCAGCACCAGTGAAACCACGGCGAGCGTCGCTGCGAGCAGGCGCAGGTAGCGCCGCTCGTGGGCCTCTCCCAGCAAATAGCGGTGCGAGTAGCGGACGATGACCCAGCCGATGAAGGCGACGAGCAGCGCAACGACGGAGCCGGCGGTGTCCAGGCGCAGGCCAAGGCCGGTGATCGGCCCGCCGGAGAGGACGGCGCCCAGCGCCGCCGCGGCCGCCAGTGCGGACAGGAGCGCCGCGACCTCGGCCCGTTGCCAGGCGGCGTCGCGGTGGCCGGCGCGGGCCAGGGCCGCCGCCACGCCTTGCAACAGTGCGGGCAGGAGGGGCAGGGCCAGCAGAAGCATCGGGTGCATGGGCCGCGATCTTTGCAGGATGCAGAAGATCTGTAAAATGGAACATTACAGAACACAACGTTCCAATAAACAGAACATGAGTCGGCTCAACTACCACCATCTCCACGCGTTCTGGGCAGTCGCCAAGGAGGGCCAATTGACGCGCGCCGCACGGCGGCTGCACGTCTCGCCCTCGGCGTTGTCCACCCAGATCCAGCAGCTGGAGCAGACGCTCGGACAGCCGCTGTTCGAGCGCCAGGCGCGCACCTTGAAGCTGACCGAGGCCGGTCGTGTCGCCGTCGGGTACGCGGAATCGATCTTCTCGGCAGGCAGCGAACTGGTGTCGCACCTGCGCGAGGGACGCGGGCCCGGGCGCGAGGTGCTCCGGGTAGGCGCCGTTGCCACGCTGTCGCGCAATTTCCAGGAAAACCTGCTGCGCCCCCTGATCGCGCGGGACGACGTCGCGTTGCTGCTTCAGTCCGGCAGCCTGGACGATCTGCTCGGCCGATTGCAGGTGCACACGCTGGACCTGGTGCTGGCCAACCAGGCGGTGGAGGGCACCGGAGATGCGCCGTGGCGTTGCCGGCGCATCGCGCGCCAGCCGGTGAGCCTCGTGGGTCCGCCGGACGGTGACGCCTTCGAGTTTCCCGACGACCTGGCCACCCGGCCGCTGCTGCTGCCGAGTCGCGCGCACGGCATCCGGGCTGGGTTCGATCTCTGGTGCGAGCAGCGCGGATTGCGCCCGCACGTCCGCGCCGAAGTCGACGACATGGCGATGCTGCGCCTGCTGGCGCGCGACGCCGGTGCGCCGGCGCTGCTGCCCACGATCGTCGTACAGGACGAGTTGCGCAGCGGGGCACTGCGGGAACTCGCCGTGGTGCCGGGACTGTACGAACAGTTCTACGCGATCACGGTCAGGCGCCACTTCACGCCGCCGCTGCTGAAGGCGCTGTTGTCGCAGGACTCGGCCGAGGTGCTGGCCGGGCCGATGCCGGCCTCACGCTGAACGTCGGTCGTCCTGTAATCAGTCCAGAGGGATTGCCTGGGCAGGCACGCGACAGCAGCCTGTCGCCAATTGGCGACGCAATGGAACCTTGCGGCACGGCCGCGAGTGGCCCTAAATCGCGTCGCGCCAACAGACCACATCAATAACATGACGACGCACTTGCATATGTCCTTGCTTCCCGGGGCCTTGATCGTGTCCAGCTTTGCGCTCGACTGAACCCCAGCTCAGGCACCCCATGAGAATCCTCGTTGCGCTGCTGGCCGCGTGTGCGGCATCAGTGGCCTTCTGGTCGTCGCTCGACCGACCGCTGACGGCGCCGGACTGGAAGGGCCAGATTCGCGGGCTGGCCTACAGCCCCTCGGGCCTTTACTCCGAATCCGGCAAGGACAGCGACGTCACGGACGAGAGGATCCGTCGCGACCTGGCGCAGTTGTCGAAGATGACCGGGCGCATCCGCACCTACACGGTCGATTATCACCAGGACCGCGTCCCCTACATCGCCAGGGAATTCGGCATGAAGGTGTCGCTGGGCATCTGGTTGCGCGGCGACAAGACCTATAACGAGGGTGAGATTGCACGCGCGATCAAGACTATCGCCGACAACCCCGGGACCATCGATCGCGTGTTCGTCGGCAACGAAGCCGTAGGTGTGCGTGCCGAACTGACGGCCCGCGACGTCAGCAACTACATCAAGCGCGTCAAGGCGGCGATCAGCAATCCCGCCGTCCAGGTCGGCACCGCCGAAGTATGGCCGACATGGTTGACGGAGCCCGAACTGGCCGACGGCGCCGATTTCGTCGGCATCCACCTGCTGCCCTACTGGGAAGGCGTCTCCTACGAAAAGTCGATGGAGTACATCACCTCGAGCTTCGACCAGATCGCCAGGCTGTATCCGGACAAGAAGATCGTCATCGGCGAAACCGGCTGGCCGTCGGACGGCCGCGTCAAGCAGGGCTCGGTGCCGTCGCCGGCCTTCGAGGCGGCCTTCCTGCGCAAGTTCTTCGAGCTCGCCGAACGGAAGGGCTACGACTACTACGTCATGGAAGCCTACGACCAGCCCTGGAAGGGCGCCGCCGGCCACGAAGGCGCGGTCGGCGCGTTCTGGGGCATGCTCGATGCCGACGGCAAAGCGAAGTTCAAGCTCAGCGGTCCATTGTCTTCGTTCGCCGAGTGGAAGATTTTTGCGGCCATTGCAGCCGGCCTGACGTTCCTGATCGGCCTCGCCGTGATGGTGGCGGTGCCGAAACTCAGCGTGCGCGGCTACTTCCTGCTCGCCGGAATCGTCGGCCTGGTCGTCTCGGGCGGCTTGTTCATCGTCGACGCCTCCAGCCTTCGTTACATCGACATGGGCACGATCGGCGGCATGATGGTGATCGTGCCGGCGGCGCTGTTCACCGCCGCCTTGCTGCTGACCGAAACCGCCGAATGGACCTTGTCGTTGTGGCGCAAGCAGCGCAAGCCAGTCATTTCAGGCGAGCTCGACGCATTTCCCGCGCGTGTCCATCCATGTGCCCACGCACGATGAGCCGCCCTTGATGGTGATGCAGACGCTGAACTCGCTGTCGCGCCTGGATTACCCGAACTTCGAAGTGATCGTGCTCGACAACAACACCTCGGACGAATCGCTGTGGCGGCCCGTGGCCAGCCACTGCGAATCGCTGGGTGCGAAGTTCCGCTTCTACCACCTCGACAACGTCAAGGGCTTCAAGGCCGGCGCCCTGAACAAGGCGCTGGAGCTGACCGACCCGTCGGCGGAGTTCATCGCCGTGATCGACAGCGACTACCAGGTCGCGCCGCACTGGCTGCGCAGCGTCATGCCGGGCTTCGACGATCCGCAGGTCGGGATCGTGCAGGCTCCGCAGGACTACCGCGACGCCAGGGAAAGCCTGTTCAAGTCGTTCCTGTACGAGGAATACACCGGCTTCTTCCGCATCGGCATGGTCGAACGGGCCGAACACAACGCCATCATCCAGCACGGCACGATGTGCGTGATTCGCCGCGAAGCCATGGATCGCGTCGGCGGCTGGGCCGAGTGGTGCATCACCGAGGACACCGAGTTCGGCCTGCGCGTGTTCGAGGCGGGCTACACCGCGCTCTACACGCCGGTCAGCATGGGCCGCGGCGTGATGCCCGACACGTACGCCGCCTACAAGAGCCAGCGCTATCGCTGGGTCTACGGCGCCATGCAGATCCTGAAGCGCCATGCCTCGGCGATCTTCCTGGGCCGCAAGGCCGACGGCACCCGGTCGCTGACCAGGGCGCAACGCTACCAGTTCCTCGGGGGCTGGATGCCCTGGTTCGCCGACGGCTTCGCGCTGATCTTCGCGGTCCTGGCCCTGGCCTGGAGTGCCTTGATGATCATTGCGCCCAGGCATTTCGACGTGCCGCTGGCCGCACTGTCGGCACTCGCCCTGGCCATCTTCACGCTGAAGACGGTGAAAACCGTGTGGTTGCACCGCGCCAAGGTCGGCAGCGGTTTCGGCGGCGCCCTGGCGTCGGCGATTACCGGGCTGTCGTTGTCCTACACGGTCGGCAAGGGCGTGATCGCCGGCCTGTGCACGTCGTCGAAACCATTCTTGCGCACGCCGAAGTGCGAGGACTCCGCCCCCTGGACACAGATCGTCAGGGTCGCCAAGGCGGAAGCCGCACTGTTGATCGGCACCGTTGCGGCCATCTTCGGCACGATGCGGTCCACACAATTCGACGACCCGGCCGATGTCGTCTGGATTGCTGCCTTGGCGGTGATGGCCGTGCCCTATGCGGCCGCGTTGCTGGTGGCCATGTTCTCCACGATGAAGTTGGGTCGCCCGGCGGCGCAGACACCCGACATTGCGCCGGCGCCGTGCGGTCGCGCAGAAGAAGCTGGACCTGGCGGCTTGACGCCGGGTCTCGGCCGCGGCAGCCGATGCCGTCGCGGCTCGCCGTCAGGCTGGATCGCCGAGCGCGAGGAGCGCTGCCCTGAGCTTGCGGTGGCGGTCGAAGAGCGCGACGTACTCGGTCTCGCGCCGGCCACCCTTCGCCCGTACGACCGCGACCGCGGCGCGGCGCTCCGCCGGTGACCAGCCTTCCACGCCCTCGGCGAGCAACAGCAGCGGCGCCCAGCGACTCCAGGCGACGCGCTCGTTGCGCGACCACCCGGCGAGCGACCTCACGCCGAACCGCCGCGCCGCGTCGCGCGCGCAGTCCGACTCGAGGTTTCTCGCCAGGTAGTCCGTGACCGCGAGCCCGATGCGTCCGAGCGGGATCTCACCCATCACGTCGTCGCGGGGTGAATCGGCGAAGTAGAACATGTTGTGCGCCGCGAGCTTCGCCAGCGTCGTCCGCGACGACCGGTGCTTCGGCCGCCGTTGCATCAGCCCGAGTTCACGCTGCATCAATGCGAGCGCGCCAGGATCGCGGGGACGGAAACCGAACTTCTGGTAGAACCACCACGCGCCCGACTCGATCGCCTCGTCATTGTCCTGGCCCAGCTGGTAGGGGTAGATCGTGAACGCGTCCACGCCGAACAAGTGGTGCACGCAGGCGAGTACCCAGCCATAGACGTGGCCGGCCTCGCTGCCGCGGTAAGTCTCGAAGACGTTGTAGGCGACCTCGGCGGACCCGCAGAAGGCACTGTTCAGCACATAGCCGATGGGCACGCCGTTCTTGAGCGTGAGGAAGCCGTAGACGGCCTCGAGCAGCAGGCGCCGCTCCGGCAGGAAGCCGATCATCGCAAAGACGAGTCCGTCGCCGCAGTCGAGGAGCCGCACGTCGCGCGGGTCGCCGTACGCAAACACGTCGAGGTCGCGCGCGCGTGTAACCATCGCCTCGCGCGCCAGCCGGATCAGCTCGCGTCCTTCGTGTTCGCTGACCGTGCGCACGTCGGGACGCTGGCGCAGGGCTGCGCGCACGTCTGGCCGGCCGCTGCGCAGCGACACCTTCTGCCAATGCACTGGCAGCCGGTGCTTCGCGTGCGTGCGGGATGGGGTACCGGGCGCGGAGCGGAGCCGCAGCGGCAGGTCCACTTCCTCGAAGAACGCCTGCTTCAGGAACGGTCCGGCATCGATCGCACCGTAGCTGCGTGCGAGGAAAGCGCCGTCGCCTTCACCGGGCGCCTTCATCCGCTGGACCCATTGCCGCAGCGTGAGCGGTGCTTCGTCCAGGCCGAGCGTCGCGGCATAGTGCGCAAGCAGCGGGAGCCGCTCGAGCAGCATCGCTTTCTGCTTGTCCGAGAGCTCGGCCCAGTCCACCAGCAGGTGCTGCGGGTAGTGCCGGGCGAGCCAGAAGGCGGTCTCGGCATAGAAACGGAAGTGCGTGTCCGTACCCGCGATCCCGCTGTCGGCGAGCCTGGCCGCGAATCGCCTGAGGTCGGAACGCCGGTGGAAGCCGGCCAGCATCCGCTCGACCTGTGCGAGCACCTGGGCGTCGTCCGGGTAGGCGCGCAGGAAGCAGAGCGTCTCGTGGAGATCGGAGACGGCCTTTGCACTCCGGAACCGCACGCGCTCCAGGCTGCGGAGCCGCTTGAGCTTCCGGGCCCCGAGGTCAGCGCCGTATTGCGTCCAGATTTTCAACGCCCAAGAGATTAGTGATCGACCACACTGACCGCAAGCGCGACCGCTCGGAGTGGGCGCGCGGCGTCGGGGGAAGGGCGGCCCGACGTCGTCGTTCATTGCGACACTACCCCGCAGCAAGTACGGATTGACGCCGCGGTCGGTCGGTCCAATCTCGGGTTGTCCAGGATCGGTCTGGTTGCGGGGGAGAACCGCCATGCCGTATCGAATCAGGTGGGAAGGACACGGCGTCTACCGACGCTTCTTCGGCGTCATTACGCTTCCCGAGTTTCGCGAAGCCAACAGGGAAATGCGCAGCGACGTGCGTTATGAATGCATCCGCTACCTCATTTCCGATTACCTGGAGGCCCAGCCCGCTCCGGACATTACCGAGCGGGACCTGCAGACGTACGCCGAGCTCGAAAGGCTGTACTTCTACAGCAGCCCGAACATCGTGCAGGCCATCGTCGCCACGGACCCGAAAACCGTCACCTTCGCCCGGTACTACGAGTCGCTCGGTGTGTCGCCGTACTGTCTCGCGGACTTTGCGACGGTCGCGGAGGCCCGGCGCTGGGTTGCGAGCAATCCGCGGCTGGCTTTGAGGCAGCCGCCGCTGAGCGCCGCGTCCGGGGCGACAGCGCTGGAGCGCTGAGAAGACGCAGCGGCCGGTCGACGCGGATTTCGCGCCTCGAGGTGAGGCGGTCACTGCGGTGGTCGTGCCTGCCACCCGCCGGATTCCACTTCTACGAATAGTCCTTTTGGCCGCCAGGTGTAACCTGAACCGTAAGGGGCGCAGGACGCGCTATCCCGGTGCGGCCGGTCCCGCTGGGGAAGGAGGGGACCATGAGGGGCAACTCGTACGGTTGGCGAGCAGGCACAACTGTTGCCGCACTCCTTGCATCTTGTGCGGCCTTTGCGTTATTCGGCTGCGACGGGTCGGGAGATGATCACGGCCCACCCGCCACTTACGTTACGGGGGTTGCAGCCACCGGCGCACCGATCGCGAACGCGACGGTGACGCTGAAGGACAGCCGCGGCAAGTCGTTCAGCACGAAGACCGCAGCCGACGGTTCATTCCGCGTCGCCTCGACCGGCCTGACACCGCCATACCTGCTAAGGGTCGCGGCGCCCGGCGGCAATCTCTATAGCGTGAGCGCCGACGACCTCAAGACGGCGAGCATCAACGTCACGACACTGACAGACCTCACGACACGGGCATGGTTCACGGTGTACGGCGCGAGCTCGCTCGATGCCGTGTTCGCCAATCCTGCGGGGATCGCTTACCCGACGCCGACGCAAATCAAGGATGCCGAGGAGTTGATTGACGGCGTGTTCGCGCTGTGGCTGAAGGACGCCGGCGTCAATCCGTCCACCAACAACCTGATCTCGACGCCGTTCAAGGCGGACGGCACCGGAATCGACAAGGTGCTCGATCAGACCAGCGTCGCCGGCTGGGTGATCACGGTCACCGGCCTGGTCAATCCATCGGCCAGTGCCAAGCCCGCTGCTCCGCGGGCGGCGAGTGCTGCGGCGGGCCCCGTGGAACGCACCCAGGTCACGACCCTGTCGTTCGACACGGGCGAGAAGACCGTGACCGTCGAGTCCGAGGTCACCGCCGGAACGGAAGTCAGTACGACCGTCGCCACGACCGTGGTGCCGACCAGCACGACGATGGAAACAGCCTCCGGGCAGATTGACGCCCTCGTCAAGGCTTTCGCCGACGTGGCGAACCTGAAGGGGCAGGCGTTGACCGTCGACGACGTGTTGCCGTTCATCGATCCGGAACACATGGGGCAGGGACTGAACCAGGTCGAGGCTGCGGAGCTGTTCGTCGCGCAGGCCAAGATGTCCAGCGGAACGCTCGGCGGCTACCTGATCAGCCTCGACGAGCTCGATACCGTGAACGGCACGGCGCACGGGTACTACACGTTCACGGAGACGCAGAACGCGCAGACCGCGATCAACCGGCAAGAGTCGCGCTTCCGTCTCGTCGACGGCAAGTGGCTGTACTCGGGTGACGGGCGGCCGGGTTACATGTACGTCAAGGGTCAGACGTTCACGGGCACCACCGACTCGTCAATTACGCTCGAGGCCAATGCATCCACCCGGGAGGGCGCCTACACGGCAGCCACCGTGACGGGTGGGCAGTGGGTCGATGTCGCGATGCCCCCGGACGAAGCAACCTCTGTGGACGAAGCCGGGCATCGATTCCGCGGGTTCTGGTACGACACGGGTATCGAGGACGCTGCCGATCTGCCTGTGGCCGGCACACCGTTCACGTTCAAGCTGCAACCAGCGAGCGGACCGCAAGAACAATACGTGGTGCACATGAACGCAGCCACGAATGCGCTGGCCTGGATCACCAGCGCGCCGAGCGGCGGCGCAGCCGACCTCGTCGGCACGACGGTCACGCTGACCTGGACCCTGCCGACCACGGTCGTCATCGAAGAAGTCAATCTCCAGGGCGCGGTGCAGGGCGGTCCTGTCAATGCGCGCGTGACTTGCGACGTCTGGGGGGATGCACCGCTCGGCACTGCCGCAACTACTGGCTCGATCACGATCCCGGCGACCTGCGACGGACAGGCCGTCGACTCGATGTACCTCGATCTCAATGTCGAAGGCGTGAACGGCGAGGAGATCCACGCCATGCGCTCCTACCAGTGACGTTCCGGCCAGGCGAACGGCCCCTCTGGGGGCCGTTCGCGTTTCCTGGCCGTGTCTATGGCTGTCAACGCGGCCCCGGCCAGTGATCAGCATCAGGTGTCGCTGCTGACCTTCAACGTACTCGCGCCGATCTGGGCCGGCGCGGTCTGGTACCCGGAGTACCTCCTTCGCCTGGTGAGGCCTGGTGTCTGGGGGGATGCGGGATAGACGGATTCCGACCGCCTTGCACTTCAGGCGCCGCGAATGGCCGCCAGCTCTTCGATGCGGTCGGATTCCCGCTTGACGACGGAGTAGCACTCGCAGCACAGCTCCTCGAGCTTCGGCCGATCCAATACCGTGATCTGTCCGCGGGCGTAGCGGATGGCACCGAGATTCTGCAGCTTGCCTGCGGCTTCGGTGACGCCTTCGCGGCGCACGCCCAGCATGTTGGCGATGAGTTCCTGCGTCATCACCAGCTCGTTCGATGCGAGGCGGTCCAGTGAGAGCAGCAGCCAGCGGCACAGCTGCTGGTCCACGGAGTGATGCCGGTTGCACACTGCCGTCTGTGCCATCTGCGTGATCAAGGCCTGCGTGTAGCGCAGCAGCAGGAGCTGCAGGTCGCCGCTGCGATGGAATTCTTCCTTGAGCCGGTGACCTTCCAGCCGGTAAGCGTGGCCGGCGCTCTGCACCACCGCGCGGCTCGGCGTGGTTTCGCCGCCCATGAACAGCGCTACGCCGATCAGGCCCTCCTTGCCGACGACGGAAATCTCTGCCGACGCACCGCTTTCCAGCACGTACAGCATCGACACGATGCAGTCGACGGGAAAGTACACGTGCCGGAGCTGGTCGCCGGACTCATACAGCACCTTGCCGAGCGGCATCGGCACCAGCCGCAGGTGCGGGTAAATGCGCTCGCACTCCGACGTGGCAAGCGCTGCCAGCAGGTGGTTCTGTTGCGGCGAATGGAGGACAGGCTTGGCAGTCGGCGGGCTCATCGTAACCATCCACGCTGGTTGACCCGTTTCAGTTTACGCGCAACGACTCCAGTCCGTACGGTAGGGTACACGGCCGCTCGATGAACGGCGTTGCAGCCCGCGCACGAGCGAGTCACGCCATGACGTTCGCGTACGTCTGCCCGGTCCACCGCGTAACAGGCGCAGGCTGCTGCCTGCAGCCCGCGGCGATCCAGGATCGTGATGTCACCGCGGCGGTAACGGATCAACTTGCGCATCTGCAGGGAGCTGGCCGCCCGGGTCACGCCCGCGCGGCGTACCCCGAGGTTCTGGGCGAGACGCTCGTGCGTGACGTGGAACTCGTTGGAGTTCGCGCGATCCCGGGTCGTCAGGAGCGAGCGGGCAAGGCGCGCCTCGACGACGTGGAAGCGGGTGCACACGGCCATCTGGGCGAGCTGGAACATGATGACGTGAACGTAACGCTGCAGGCCGCGCCGCAGCGGGTCGCAGTGCTCGAGTTCGTGCCGGAACCGCTCGGTGTCCAGCTTCCAGGCGGCGCCCGCGCCCTGCACGAGGGCGAGCGTGCGTCCGGCTTCTACGCCGAGCACCAGCGGGATGCCCAGCATGCCCTCGCTGCCCACCAGGCCGACTTCGAGGCGGTCGTGCCCATTCATGGGGGTGATCAGTGAAATGACGCTGTCCGTCGGGAAATAGACGTGACGAATGCGCTCGCCCGGCTCGTACATCACGTCGCCCGCCGTCAGGTCGACTGGCTCGCAGCCCGCAAGCAGTCGACGGCGATCCTTGCCCGGCAACGCGGCAAGCAGGAGATTTTCCGTCGGGGCCCGCGACAGTGTCGACATGGTGGTGCTTGATGCGCGCTCGGAATGCAATTCCCGGGAAAGGAGGATGACCGGACTGGAACAGGCGCGTCTGTTCGGTAGCAGACGCACCGGCAGGACTGCGGTCATGCGTGAGGACGCTCGGTGCGCTACCGCACCGACTCAGCTCGCACTGAAATCTACAGTGACGCCATGGAATTTTTTACCGGAGAGACACCATGAAGATCCGCACTTCCCTGACCGCCGCGTTCGTCGCATTCACCTTGGTAACCGCAGCCGGCTGCGCAGTGAGCCGAGGCCAGCAGACGACCGGCGCCTACATCGACGACTCCGCGATCACGGCAAGCGTGAAGACCCAGATGCTCGAGGACAAGAGAGTGGCCGGCACGTCGATCACGGTGGAAACATTGAACGGTACGGTCATGCTGTCCGGCTTCGCGAAGAGCGCAACCGAAAAGGCAGCGGCAGAGTCGATCGCCCGCAGGGTCGAAGGCGTCAAGTCCGTCAAGAACGAGATCACCATCCGCCCGGCGAACTGAGGCCGGAACCCGTCGCCGTCTCGCTCACCTTTGCCGACAACGCAAAGGTGCAGTGGGACGGCTCACGGGACGTCCCTGAGGCCATCGCCGCAGCGGACAATGGCGCGATCTGATGCATGTGCGTGCCTCGAAATGGGCCGCAGTCATCGGCGCGCCGGATTCCTGTTGGGAACCCGGCGCGTTCGTCCTGGGTGCGTCCAGCCCGGCCGTCCGCAAGCGCGAAAGACCCGACTAAGCTTTCCTGCCGCCAAGCAGCAGCAGCGCGGCGCCGATCGCGATCGCACCCGCGCCAGCCCAGACCGGGACGTTGACCGTTTCCTTTTCCTTCACGGACATCTCGATCGGCCCCATCTTGATGTCGTGGGTCTGCTTCGTGTAACTGAAACTGCCGTAGCCGAGTCCGAGGACGCCGGCGACGATCAGCACGATGGCTGCAATCCTGACTGCATTCATGTTCGCTCCTGGGACGCCGCCCCGCCGGCGATCCGGCGGGCGACGGCCGACTGCGGGTTACAGGGCTCGTCGTCCCTGGATCACGTTGACCAGGATGACGATGATAGCGAGTACCAGCAGGATGTGGATGAATCCGCCCAGGGTGTAGGAGCTCACCAGCCCCAGCAGCCAGAGGATGATCAGGATGACTGCGATGGTCCAAAGCATTTCGTTACTCCTCTCGTTGAAAAAGTTTCGCGTGCAGGCGAGTTATCGACGATCATCCGATTCCCTGAGGACGAGCAGGCCGTTCTTGACGGGAATGCTTCGACCCGGGTCGTAATCCAGCATGACCGTGCGCTCCTGGCCGTCGAGGCGATAACGCACCTCGTAGCCGTTCGGCTTTTCGACGGAGTCGTAGACCGTGCGGCAACGCTGCTCGACCGTCTGGGTCGTGTTGTTGTCCTGCATGTTCTTCTGGATCTTGCTGCCGGCGTAGCCGCCGGCTGCGGCACCGGCCACGGTGGCTACCGTCTGGCCATTGCCATCGCCGATCTGGTTGCCGAGGACGCCGCCGGCGACCGCGCCAATGATGGCGCCCGTGTATCGCTGCGGATCCTTGACGGGCGCCTGGCGCGAGACGACCTGGTCGGAGCAGACCTGGCGGGGCGTGCGGACTGTCCTGGTCAGCGCTCGACGTTGAGCACTTCGGCGGAATTCCTGTGATCCATCGCCTGGTAACCGGCAAATGCGCCGGCGGCCGTGACTGCCACGCCGCCTACGACGAGGCCGGTGATCAATGACTTGTTCATCTTGAATCCTCCACTCGACCTCACCCGTCGTGCGGCGAATTCCCGAAGGGATCGTGTGGGGTCAACGAATACAAGACTACGCATCCTGCGCGCGGGGTCTGTTCGGTAGCGCACCGAGCCGGCAGCTGGCTTCGCGCGACTGGCAGCGCGATGGGTATGTGTTGCAGCGTACAGACCCCCCCGTTTCGGTCCGCAATCATGGGCCTATGGGGAAGTCGCTTTCGTTTCGCGATTCATCTTGCGGCCTGTCCATATTGGCGTCGGCGGGCTGCAGTTCGCTGCCGAGGATCGTGCCGGACATGGCGCCTGCGACACACGCCGATCCAGGTGGAAAATGCGCAGGGGCCGGTTTCGCCGGCGCGCAGCCGGGCGATCATCGCGGGGCTCGAGCGCGGAGCCGACGAAACCAACATTTTCGACCGGCACCTCGCGCTCGAGCAGTCGGTGTCCGGCACTCCGCTGACGATCGGCAATCGCGTCCGATTGCTGCAGGACGGTCCGGAAACCTACCGCGCGATGTTCGCCGCCATCCAGGCGGCGCGTGACCACATCAACATGGAGACGTACATCCTCGAGGATGACGAGGTCGGCCGGCGTTTCGCGGACGCCCTGATCGAGAAGCAGCGGCAGGGCGTACAGGTGAACCTGATCTACGACAGCGCGGGCACGCTCGGTACGCCGGTCGAGTTCTTCCAGCGTCTGCGCGACAGCGGCATCCGTACGCTGGAGTTCAATCCGGTGAATCCCGCGGCGGCGGGGCCGGGCTGGGAGGTGAACCAGCGCGACCACCGCAAGCTTCTCATCGTCGACGGCCAGACGGTATTTCTCGGCGGCATCAATATCAGCAGCGTGTATTCGGGCGGGTCGTTCCGCAGGCAGCTCGAAAGCGCGCCCTGAACGGGGAATTGCCGTGGCGGGACACGGACCTGCAGATCGACGGTCCGGTGGTGGCGGAATTCCAGAAGCTCTTCCTCGCGACCTGGGCTGCGCAGAAAGGCGAGCCACTGGCACCGCGCAACTTCTATCCGCCGCTGCAGGCCGAGGGTCACGAGGTCGTGCGGGCGATCGGCAGTTCCCCGGACGACGCTTTCAGCCTGATTTACGTCACGCTCATGTCGGCGATCGACAGCGCGGAGACCGAGGTATGGCTCACAAACGCATACTTCGTCCCGGACCCGCAGTTTCTGGCGGCACTCAAGGCGGCGGCGGCACGAGGCGTGGATGTCCGGCTCGTGCTGCCGGGCAGCACTGACTCGGCGCTGGTGTTCCACGCGGGACGGTCGTACTACGAGCAACTGCTGCGCGGCGGCGTGAAGATCTTCGAGCGTCGAGACGCCCTGATGCACTCGAAAACCGTCGTAATCGACGGCGTCTGGTCCGCGGTCGGCTCGACCAATCTCGACTGGCGCAGCTTCCTGCACAACCAGGAGGTCAACGCCGTCGTACTGGGGCACGGAGTTCGGGGACCAGATGCGAGCCGCTTTCAAAGCGATGTCGCGCAGTCCCAGCAGATCGCCCTGGAGCAATGGCAGCACCGATCGATGGTCCTGCGATTCAAGGAGTGGTTCTCCAGCCTCTGGCAGTACTGGCTATAGTCGCTGTCCGCCGCAGATCGAACGGATCCCCGACGCCGGCCGCTTACTGGCACGCGATGAGAATTGTTCTCAATTAAGACGCATAAGGGCCCGGTCCGACATCAATGCAGCGGACGATGCGATTGATTTGGGGGCCTGCGGACGTCAAACGTACCGGCACGGCGCAAAGTCGCCCCTCCCGTAATTCGAGGTTCATCGATGACTGCAGATTTCCAAAAGGCGCTGCGGCGCTTCTCGCCGTGGCTGACGCTGGTCGCGGTCTACGCACTATTGGGCCTGCTGGGTCGCGCGATGCTCTGGGCCCGGTTCGGGATCGAGGCCGACGTCGGGCCTGGCCGGTTGCCGTACGTCCTCGTCGCGGGGCTGGTCAACGACCTCGTCGAGAGCCTCTACCTGTTTGCGCCGTTCGCCCTGTACATCATGCTGATCCCGGACCGCTGGTTCCGGACGACCGCGAATCGCGTGATTCTCTACGGCGGTACGATCATCACGATCGTGGGACTGCTGTACCTGCACGTTGCGGAGTTTTTCTTCTTCGAGGAATTCGACGCGCGCTTCAACATCGTGGCGTTCGACTATCTCGCGTACCCGACGGAAGTCTTCGTCGACATCTGGGACGCCTATCCGGTCATGAAGGTGCTGCTGGCGGCCGTTACGATCGGCGCCATCGGCACGTATCTGCTGCGCGGCCGCGTCGATCAGGGCGTGACGAGCTTCGGTGCGGCTGCGCGAGCGCCTCGTTTTCTTCGTGCCCTATGCGTTCGTGCTGTCACTGGCGGTGGCCTTTTATCCGACCAACGCCCTGTCGTGGTCGGCGAACCGCGTCGAGAACGAACTGGTGCAGAACGGGCACAGCAGCTTCTTCCGTGCGGCGCGCACCAGCGACATCGACTACGAGTCGTACTACCAGAGCGCCGATATGCGCGGCCAACCTCGCCTTGCTCGACAAGCAGCTCGCAGGTCGATGGCCTCGGCATGACGGACATCGCGCAAGGCCGCATCGACCGGCGGCACGAGGCGCGACCGGACGGGCTGGGGCGACTCAACGTCGTCGTCGTCGCGAGCGAATCGTTCGGCGCCGAATTCAGCCGCCTGCACGGCTCGGAGCGCGACTGGACGCCGAACTTCGACGCCTACGCGCGCAAGGGCCTGTGGTTCGCCAATACCTATGCCTCCGGTACGCGCACCGTCCGTGGGCTCGAGGCCATCACGGCCTCGTTCCCGCCGATTCCGACGGTCTCGATCCTGCGTCGCCCGGGCAACCAGGGGATTGCGACCTGGGGCAGCGTCATGAACAAGCTGGGCTATCACAGCAGCTTCCTCTACGGCGGCTACGGTTACTTCGACGACATGAATTCGTTCTACGCAGGCAACGGGTTCGAGGTGCTCGACCGCACGGACATCACCAAGGTGCGTTTCGCGAACATCTGGGGCGTCAGCGACGAGGACCTGTTCGACCGCGCGATCGAGCACTTCGGGCAGCAATACGCAGCGGCCAGCCCTTCTTTTCCATCGTCATGACGACGTCGAATCACAAGCCGTTCACGTTCCGGCCGGGACTCGAGAAGTTCGGCATTCCCGAGCACGGCGGCGGCCGCGAGGCGGGCGTGAGGTACGCCGACTACGCGCTCGGCTATTTCCTGCAGCAGGCCGCGAAGCAGCCCTGGTTCGACGACACGCATCTTCGTCGTCGTCGCGGATCACGGGGCACGCGTGTACGGCAAGGCCGAGATCCCGCTCAAGACCTACGAAATCCCGTTGATGATCTACGCGCCGAAGAAGCTCGCGCCGCGGCAGGTCGACACGCTCATGACGCAGATCGACATCGCCCCGACCGTGCTCGGGCTGCTTGGCTTGCCCTATGAAGCGCCGTTCTTCGGCATCGACGTGCTGAACGCATCGCCGGAACACCGCGTCGCGCTCTTCAGCCACAACCACGACGTCGCGATCCTGCGCGACGACGAACTCATGGTCATGGGCCTCGGCAAGACCAGCCAGGCGTATCGCTACGACCGCAAGTCAGGCACCTACACTGCCGAACCCGACGCACACGGCCTTCTGCCGCTGGGCATCGCGTATTTCCAGACCGCAGCCGACCTGTTCAAGAGTCACAGCGTACGAATAGCGACCCGGCGCTAATTGTTGCTGGCGCCTTGCTCCACCCAGTGCCGGACGGTGGCAATGTCCTTCGGATCGAGGGGCTTGGCATCGCCGTGGGGCATCTTGAGGGACGGGTCGGCGCGGCCTTCGATCAGCACCACCAGCGTGCTGGTCAGGGGATCGCCGGGCAGCACGACCGCCCCGAACCGGGTCCCCCGCATGAGCGCGTCGTAACTCGTCGTATCCAGGCCGCTGGCGACGAATCCAGGCTGGCCGCTTACGTGACACTGGGAGCAATGCTGGTCGATGATCGGCGCAACATCACGGGAGTAGCTGACCTCGGCTGTCCGCTGGCAACTGGCCAGCAACGGCAGGACGGCCAGCGCAACGGCAGTGCGGCGACACAAACTCGTGTTCATCGGGTCCCCCGGGATTCAAGACGTTCGCAGGCGACCGTCAACCTCGAGGCAGTGTCACGCAATCAGCTGATATACGTAGGCTTGGGTTCGATGCCTCCGGCACGAGGCCCCTGACCGCGAAGGCCGTTCTCGCGATACGTGCCGGTCACTTGCCGGTGGCCTGGGGTTGCGGGAGCATGCTCGTGGCGAGGCCCCCAATAACCCGACGGCGCGGGCGCCGGTGAGTCGTGAATCTGAAAGCCCACCATTACTTCTGGATTTCGACCGCGGCTGCGGTCGTGACGATCGGCCTGAAGATGCTGGCATGGCGCCTGACGGGATCCATGGGCCTGGCCTCCGATGCCATGGAGTCCTTCGTCAACCTCGCCGGCGCAACCTTCGCGCTGTGGATGATCACGATCGCCAAGGTGCCACCGGACGAGGACCACCCGCTCGGTCACAGCAAGGCCGAATATTTTTCCAGCGGGTTCGAAGGACTGCTGATCTTCGGGGCCGCCGGCGCGATCATCTGGTCTGCGATTGGCAGGCTGCTCGAGCCACAGGCGCTGGAGGACGTGGGCCTCGGCCTCATCGTCTCGACCGGCAGCAGCGTCATCAACCTGCTGGTGGCGCTGGCCATGCGCCGGGCTGCGGTGCGCTATCGCTCGATCGCACTGGAAGGCGGGTCCAGGCACCTGATGACCGACGTCTGGACGTCCGCGGGCGTCATCGCCGGTGTCGGGCTGGTCGGGTTGACGGGCTGGCTGTGGCTGGATGCGACCGTCGCGATCGCCGTCGGTCTGCACATCCTGTCGGAGGGGTGGAAGCTCGTGCGGACCTCCGCCAATGGCCTGATGGATGCCGCGCTCGCGGATGGCGACCTCGCGGTGGTCAAGGGAACACTGGAGCGACTGGCCAGCGCGGACATCCGATTCAGCAATCTGCGGACGCGCCGGGCGGGCTACCGGAATTTCGTATACCTCGACGTGCTCGTGCCGGGACACTGGAGCGTGCATCAGACCCATCGCGAGCTCGACCGGATCGAGAGCGAGATCGCCGTGGCGTTGCCCGACACGACCGTCTTTACTCATGCGGAACCCAGCGACCGCGATCCGATGACGGACGATGGCCAACGAGGTGCTCCATGGCGAGGGTGAGCGAGGGCGGATGCCTGTGCGGCGCGGTGCGTTATCGCATCGAAGGCGAGCCGATCGTGAGCGTCACGTGCCAGTGCCGCAGTTGCCGCAGGGCGTCGGGGGCCGCGCTCGTGCCCTGGCTGCACCTGGATTCGGAGCGCCTTGCGTTTACGGCCGGCAAGCCCGTCGAGTTCGAATCCTCGCCTGGCGGTCACGCGGACCTTCTGCGGGCGCTGCGGCACGCCGCTGACCTACAGGCGGAGGGAATACGGTCCCTCGATCGACGTGACGACCTGCAGCCTGGACGACCCGGATGCCTTTCCGCCAGTGCTGCACGTCTGGGCGAGTCACGCCCTCGGCTGGCTCGAGCTTGCCGACGACTTGCCGCGCTTCGACGAGACGCCGCCGTCGACCTGACCCGCCGCAGCGCCGCGCGGCGTTCGCGAACAGCGGCTCCACCGGTATTTGCTCGATAATGCGCGATTCGCGCCAGGAGTCCCCGCGTGACTGCACGTCTACCGTTCGCCATTGCCAGCCTTGTCATCGCAGGACTGCTGTCGGGGTGCGTGAGCCTCGAGCCGCGTCCGGAACTGCCCGTGGAGGCAGCCGTACCGATCGGTTCAGGCGCCGTGCTCGACGCGATGATTGCCGAAGCCGAGTCCCGGCATCCCGGCCAGTCAGGGTTCCGGCTGGTCCGCGAGGGTCCGGAGGCGTTTGCCATCCGCGCCCGGACGGCCGCGCTGGCCGAACGCAGCCTCGACGTGCAGACGTACATCTGGCACGACGACCTGACCGGTCGGTACCTCGCCATGCAACTGCTCGAGGCCGCCGATCGCGGCGTCAAGGTGCGTCTCCTGGTCGACGACATGGACGCCCGCGACAAGGACTACGGATTTGCCGCCCTCGATGCACACCCGAACATCCAGGTGCGGATGTTCAATCCCTTCGAGTCGCGTTCGGGTCCGCGTCAAATTCGCACTGGAAGCGATGGGCAGCTTCAGCCGCATCAACCGTCGCATGCACAACAAGACCTGGATCGCCGATAACCGTATCGCGATCGTGGGCGGCCGGAACCTGGGCGACGAGTACTTCGGTGCCAGTGACGAGGTCAATTTCGTCGACCTGGACTTCGCCATGGTCGGCCCGATCGTGCGCGACGCTTCCGCATCGTTCGATCGTTACTGGAATTCGCCGCTGGCGTATCCGGTGAGCCTGCTCGCGCCCGACGCGGCGCATCCCGACGACCTGCAGTCGCTGCGAGCCAAGGTCGAGGCGCAGGCCCGGGAAGCGGAGCAGTCACGTTTCGCCAAGGAACTGCGCCAGAACGATGCCGTGCAGCGACTGGTGGCGGGCGACTGGCCCATGCACTGGTCGGCGAACTACCGGTTCGTCGCCGATGACCCGGCGAAGGCGCTCGGGCAGGGCGGCGGTGTGGCGGGCTCGGAGGTGCTGGCGACGCTCGGGCCCCTGCTCAAGTCGTCCACCGACAGCGTTGTCGATCATCTCGCCGTATTTCGTGCCGGGCGAAAAAGGAACCGAGTTCCTCACCGGCATCGACCAGTCGGGCAGCGAGGTCCGCGTACTCACCAATTCCCTTGCGGCCAACGACGTCGCGATGGTGTACGGCGGCTATTCCAAATCGCGCAAGCACCTGCTCGAGGGCGGGGTGGAGCTCTGGGAACTCAAGCCGACGCCGGGGAGCAAGGTCGAGTCGAGCTTCTTCGGCTCGTCGGGCGCGAGTCTCCACACCAAGGCGCTGACGGCGGACGGCAGGCTGGCTTTCGTCGGCAGCTACAACCTCGACCCCCGCTCGACGTCGTTGAACTGCGAGCAGGGCGTCTTCGTCGAGAGCCCGCCGGTCGCGGCGCAACTCGAGGAGATCTTCCGGATCGATTCTTCGCCCGAGCACGCGTGGTCCGTGACGCTCGAAGCCGGCGACCTGCGCTGGCGCGACGACGGGCAGGTGTACGACAGTTCGCCGGAGGCATCGGCGGGTCGCCGCTTCCAGGCTTGGCTCGCGCGGGTGCTGCCCATCGATTCCCAGCTGTAGCGTCTGTGGCATGCTTGGCGCATGAGGAACCACGGTCGATTTCTCCTGTACGACTGGCTCGCCGTCGATACGCTGACGCAACGGGTTCGTTTCGCCGAACACTCGCGCGAAACGTTCGATTCGGTGCTCGACAACTGCGAGCGGATGGCGCGGGAAAAATTCGCGCCGTTCAACCGGCTCGTCGATACCGACGAGCCGAGCTTCGACGGCGAGCGCGTGAGCCTGCCGCAGGCCACCCACGATGCGGCCCGCGCCTATGCGCAGAGCGGCATGCTGGCGGCGACGCAGGATTACGCGGTCGACGGCATGCAATTGCCGTGCACCGTCGCGATGTCGGGCAATGCCTTCTTCTTCAAGGCCAGCGTCGGACTGGCGGCGTACGGCATGCTGACGAGCGGCAACGCCAACCTGATCATGGCGCATGGCACGGACGCACAACGACGCGTATTCGCCGCGAACGAATTTGCGGGACGCTGGTTCGGCACGATGTGTCTCTCGGAGCCGCAGGCGGGCTCGTCGCTCGGCGACCTGACGACGCGCGCGGTGCCCGATGGCGAGGATTTCGAAAGCGAGCCGCTCGGGCCGCGTTATCGGCTGACCGGCAACAAGATGTGGATCTCCGCCGGCGAGCACGAGATCGTCGACAACATCGTTCACCTCGTTCTCGCCAAGATTCCGGATGCCAGCGGTGCGCTGCCCGTCGGAGCGAAGGGCATCTCGCTTTTCATCGTGCCGAAGTGGCTCGTCGATGCGGACGGCCAGCCCACGCGCGAGCGCAACGACGTCGCGCTGGCGGGCCTCAACCACAAGCTCGGCTACCGGGGCGCGACCAACACCCTGCTCAATTTCGGCGAGGGCCGGTTCCCCGTACGCGGCAGGGCCGGTGCCATCGGCTATCGCATCTCCGGGCCCGGCGCCGGGCTCAAGTGCATGTTCCACATGATGAACGAGGCCCGCATTGGAGTGGGCCTCGGCGCCGCGATGCTGGGCTATGCCGGTTTCGAAGCCAGCCTCGACTACGCACGCAACAGGCCACAGGGTCGCCCCGTCGGTGCCGGCGGCAAGGATCCGTCCCAGCCGCAGGCGCGCATCGTCGAGCATGCGGACGTCAAGCGCATGCTGCTCGCGCAGAAAGCCTATGCCGAGGGTGCGCTGGCACTGGCGCTCTATTGCGCGCGACTCGTCGACGAACAGCAGACGGGGCAGGGTTCGGCCGCCGCTGAAGCTGGGTTGCTGCTGGAGTTGCTGACCCCCGTAGCCAAGAGCTGGCCGAGCGAGTGGTGCCTCGAGGCGAACAGCCTGGCGATCCAGGTGCTGGGGGGCTATGGCTACACGCGCGATTACCCGGTCGAGCAGTTCTGGCGCGACAACCGCCTCAACATGATCCATGAAGGCACGCACGGCATCCAGGCGCTGGACCTGCTCGGCCGCAAGGTCGTCATGGACGGCGGCGCGGGCCTGGCACTGCTCGGGTCGCGTGTCAGCGCCACGGTGCGCAATGCGGCGGCCATTCCGGAATTCGCCGGGCACGCGAACTCGCTGGCGCAGGCGCTCGAAAGCGTGGGCGCGGCTGCGCGGCGGGCCTGGGCGACAGGATCGCCCGAGGAAGCGCTGGCGAATGCGACGCCCTACCTGCAGGCCTTCGGGCACACCGTCCTGGCGTGGCTCTGGCTCGATGTCGCGCTGGCCGCAAGTCGGGCTTTGCCGGGGGCGGCCGGCGATCGCGCCGACCTGCTGCGGGGCAAGATGGCGGCGATGCGCTACTTCTTCGGCTTCGAACTGCCGAAGGTCGATGCCTGGCTCGCGGCGGTGGCCGGCCGGGATCCGGCCTGCCGCGACATGCAGGACGCCTGGTTCTAGGTTGCGAGGTTTAACGGCATGCAGGTCAAGACCGTCTTCATCACCGGCTGCTCGAGCGGCATCGGTGCCGCCCTCGCGCGTGAATTTCACCAGCGGGGTCATCGCGTCTACGCCACGGCGCGGCAGCTGCCCGCGCTCGACTCGCTGGCGTCCGCCGGGGTCCGCGCACTTCCGCTCGACGTCAACGACGATGCCGCGATCGCTGCCGCGTTCGACACCGTCCGGGGGGAGTGCGGATCGATCGACCTGCTCGTGAACAACGCGGGGTTTTCCAAGGTCGGCGCGGTCGTCGACCTGACGCGCGAAGACCTGCGCGCCCAGTACGAGACGAACGTGATTGCGCCCGCGAGGGTGACCGCACTGGCGCTGCCGCTGCTGCGTGCGGCTGTCGCCGCCACGGGGCAAGGCGACGGTGGCCAACGTCGGCAGCATCGTCGGGTTGTTCACCACGCCGTTTGCGGGCGCGTACTGCTCGAGCAAGGCCGCGATGCATTCGCTGACCGATGCACTGCGCATGGAACTCGCGCCGTTCGGCATCGACGTCGTCTGCATCCAGCCGGGCGGCGTGCGTTCCAGCTTCGGCGAGCACGCCGCAGCAGCGATCCGGCTGCCGGAGGATTCGCTGTATCGGCCTGCCGAGGCGGGCATCCGCGCCCGCGCGCAAGCCGGCCAGCAGGGCGGGATGCCGGCGGCGGAATTCGTCGTGCCGGTGGTCGATGCGCTGCTGCGTGACGAGCCGCCCAGAGTCGTGCGCGGCGGCACGCACAGCGTGCGCCTGCCGCTGCTCAAGCAGCTGCTGCCTGCGGCCGCGTTCGACGCCAAGCTGGTGAAGGTGTTCGGGCTCGATCGCCTGCGCGTGCCGCGTCAGAGCTGAGCGCTGGGTCGCGCGGCGACGCGATCCCGCCAGGCCGCGAGGTGCACCAGGCCGGCGTCGGACGGCTTGAACTTGACCAGCCGGGCGAACTCGATGCCGCAGAATCGCGGTGATGTCGGCGATCGTAAAGCGATCGCCCGGCCAGCCACGGACGGCGTCGCGAGTTGCGTGTCGAATTTGCGCGCCGCCTCGAGCATGCGCTCACCCTGGACGGCGCCGAAATCGGGGAACTGCGGGTTTTCGAGGACCGCCAGCCCCGGGTGCGTGTGACGCACGAAATTCGCGATCGTTGCCAGCAGGTACATCTCGACCTGGCGGTCGGCCATCTCGATGAACGCACGTTCCTCCGCCGTGACGCCCATCAGGTTCGGTTCCGGGTGCAGTCCCTCGAGGTACGTGCAGATCGCACGCGACTCCGCCAGGTAACGGCCGTCGTCGAGTTCGAGCACGGGAACGCGGGCCATGGGATTGCGCAGGGCGAACTCGGCCGTCCGGTGCTCGCCCTTGTTCAGGTCGACGACGCTGCGCTCGATGCCGGTGATGCCTTTCTCGACGATGAACATGTCGACCCGTCGCGGATTCGGCGCCCGGAGCGAGGTGTGGAGTTTCATGCGGCTGTCCTGGTTGGCGGAAACGATCGGCTCGGCTCAGCGCGTGGCGTTGCCGGGGCTGCGCCCGGTCTCGACCATCTTGCGTGCCTCCTCGACGAAACGTCGCGTCTGTTCCGCGTCGTCGTTGAGGCTGAGCCTCGAAGGTGGCTGCTGGATGCCCGCCTGCACCGCGGGCCTGGCTCGGATCTGGCCGACCCACCGCTCGAGGTGGGGCAGGTCGTCGTACGCGACGCCCGACCAGCGTGCCGTACGGACCCAGGCCCAGTTCGCGATGTCGGCAATGGAATAGTCGCCCGCGAGGTATTCGTGCCGCTCGAGTCGGGCGTCCAGCACGCGGAACAGGCGTCGCACCTCGCCCTGGTAGCGGTCGATCGCCACCGGAATCTTCTCGGGCAGGTAGCGGAAGAACACGTTGGCCTGGCCCATCATCGGCCCGATGCCCCCCACCTGGAACATGAGCCACTGCAGGACCAGCGAACGACCCTTCGGGTCGGTCGGCAGCAGCCGCCCGGTCTTCTCGGCGAGGTAGATGAGGATCGCGCCGGACTCGAAGACCGCGAAATCTCCCGCCTCGTGGTCGATGATCGCGGGTATCCGTCCGTTCGGATTGATGGCCAGGAACCAGTCCTGCTTCTGTTCGTTGCCGGCGAGATCGAGTACCCGCACCGAGTAAGGCAGCGCCAGTTCTTCCAGCGCGATCGAGACCTTGTACCCGTTCGGCGTGGCGGCAGTGAACAGTTCGATCATGAGTCGTTTAAAGTACGCCGGCAGGTTCGACTGCGCAATCAAGGTGCGGGGTCCAGGCACGGCCACTTGACGCCCAGGCCGCAGGACCTCGCGTCGGACGCGCGACCCGGAAATTCGCGATGCCGAATGCGGACACGCGGAGGCCACGAAACTCTGCAAGACAGCGTGGAAAAGGCGAATCTAACCGCCTCCGTCGCGTTCCTTTGGGGGTGCACGCCGTCCGTATGGACCGCAGTTTCTGGACTCGATCCGACCGACTATGCTCGCCCGACACTGGCAAGCTTCATTCACCTGGAGAGACATGCAATGAAATCCAAGCTCACGTCCCTGTTCATGGCCGCTGCTGCCGGCGCAACGCTGTTCAGTGCGGGCGCCTACGGGCAGGCGATGGAAGTCGTGACGGTCGAGGCCGTGCGCGAAATCATCGTCGGCAGGTCGGTGATCGGCGCGCCGATCAAGGAACTGACCATTCGCTCGCGCGTCACCTATGCCGATCTCGACCTGACGACCGCAGCGGGCGCAGCCGAGCTGCAGAAGCGCGTCACGCAAACCGCGAAGTCGACCTGCGACGAAATCAGGATCGACCTCCCGGCGGAAGGTTCAAGCGTCGAGAAATGCTTCAAGGACGCTCTCGCCGACGCGCAGCCGCAGATCGACAAGGCCATCGCCACTGCGAAGGCTGCCAAGAAGTAGAACTGCGTGATCGAACGAGGCGGGCGGGCCTGCGGCCGCCCGCCTGCTTCGCCGCAATGCTGGCGTCGAGCCTAGGCGAGCTGGGCGAGGACCGCCGCGGCCGCACGCGAGCCCGACTCGACGGCACCTTCCATGCCGCGCGCCACGAGGGAAGTGTGCTCGCCGCAGAAGTGGACCGGTCCATGCGGTTGGACCATGGCCGGCAGGAATCGCGTCACCGTACCTGGATTGAAGTAGGCCCATGCGCCGCCGCTGAAGGGATCGCGCGACCACGATTGCTGCCCCGCGATGGTGAGCGTGCCCCGTGCGGCGGGCCGCATCTTCTCGATTTGAGCGACGACGTAGCGTGCGGCAGCTCCCTTGCCGAGCCTGTCGAGGTGGGCGGCGCCGGCGCCGAACGACGAGACGACGAGGCTCGAGACCTCGTCGTCGGCCGCGCCGTGATAGATCGCCGCAACCCGGCCGATGTGCGAGTCCGTCCACATCGACGGTTCGAGGCCGTCGCCATCCCAGAACGGGCGCGAAACGTGCAGCGCCGTCTGGTACACCTTCTGGTACGGCAGTGTCTTCACTGCGTGCGCCTGCTCGCCCTTGAGCCCCGGCCGGAGGTCGATCTCGCGCAGGGCGGAGAAGGGCAAGGAGCAGATCAATGCGCGAGCCGTATGGCGCACACCGTCCGCCGTGCGTACCTCGACCCGTGCGCCTGTCGCATCGATGGCCTTGACCACCTGGCCGAGACGCACCGGCTCGCGCAACGTGGTTGCCATCCCGTCGGTGATGCGTTGGTTGCCGCCTGCCACCTGCAACATGACCGGACGCGACTGCTTCTGGACCTGCGTGTAGGCGGAAATGCTGGCGAGGAGCAGCGCCGAAACGTCCCGGGCGTTCATGCCGTAGGTCGGGATCGTGTCATAGGCAAGCTCGATCATCGCGTCGGTCGCACCCTGCGCCCGCAGGAAATCGCGCATCGGGATGTCGAACCGTGCATTGGCCGGTGCGTACCACCCCTCGAACGACTCGAGCGGGTTTTCCTGGACGTGACCAGCGGTACGTACTGCCACGGCATCATTTCCCGCAGCGGGCGGGGAAACGGATTGCGCGGCGAATCCGGCCAGTCTGTCTTCGCGACCGGCTTGCCGTCGAGCACGAGCGTGTACGACGAGTGCGGCGCCATGCGTGGCACCTGGTCGTTCAGCCTCAGGCCGAGTCGCGTCGCGATTTCCAGGAGCCGCCGGTAGTCGCCGTAGATGATGTTGGCGCCGGCTTCCGGGTCGCCCTGGACGCCCGCGAACGTGTGCACTCGACCACCGACTCGGTCGCGACCTTCGAGGACAAGGACTTTGCATCCCGCCCGCTCGGACTCCCAGGCCGCCTGCAGGCCCGACAAGCCTGCGCCGATAGACGACATCGGCGGAGTCGATGCTGGACCACGCACGCCTCCCCGGCCATAACAGGAGCCCGGCGACGGCCGCTGTGTTTCGCAGGAACTCGCGGCGATCGGACGGCATCTGGTGGCTCCGTTGGAACTGCGCGGACGTTCAGGCCGGATCGCCGGTGTCGTCGAGTGAATGCGACAGGCGCGTTGCCTTGGTCGCGAGGTAGCGGGCGTTCGCCGGGTTCGGGCTGACGATCAGCGAGACACGTTCAGCCACGACGGTCCCGCCTTCACGGATCGCGGCCAGCTTGTGCGGATTGTTCGTCATCAGTCGCAGCGGTGCGGTGACGTGCAGCGCATCGAGCATCGGGCGGACGATCCCGTAATCGCGGAGGTCCGGTTCGAAGCCGAGCGCGTGATTGGCATCGACCGTGTCCGCACCGGCGTCCTGCAACTGGTAGGCCCTGAGCTTGTTGGCGAGGCCGATGCCGCGGCCTTCCTGGCGCAGGTACAGCAGGACGCCGCGGCCGGCCTTGGCAATGCGTCGCAGGGCCGTCTCGAGCTGTGCGCCGCAGTCGCAGCGCTGGCTGAACAGGGCATCCCCGGTCAGGCATTCGGAATGGACGCGCGTGAGCAGCGGCGCCGGCGCAGTGATGTCGCCGAGCGTGAGTGCAACGTGCTCCTTGTGCGACGCCAGGTCGCTGAAGCCGTGCAGGCGGAATTCCGCCCATGGCGTCGGCAGGGCGCAGGAGGGGATGTATTCGAGTTCCGGCACG
>CAWBKN010000015.1:0-41342 GCA_963789375.1 uncultured Gammaproteobacteria bacterium
TTCGACCCGGAACCGACGAAGGCGATTACAAGATCAAGCTCAGGAACTTGATTCGCTTTTTCGAGGAAGGGGACAAGGCCAAGGTGACATTGCGTTTCCGTGGCCGAGAGATGGCGCACACGGACCTCGGCCGGCAGTTACTGATGCGGCTGCAGCAAGACCTCGCCGGTGTGGCGGTGGTCGAGCAGCATCCGCTGATGGAAGGCCGGCAGATGGTCATGATGCTGGCGCCGAAAAAGAAGTAAGGACGGTTTCGGCCGTCTTTCGCCCTCGAACCGAAGCCGCAAGGCCGAGGCGAGATGGGCCATCAAAATTAGGAGTAGTTCGATGCCCAAGTTGAAGACCAACCGGGCCGCGGCCAAGCGTTTTCGCAAGACGGCGAAAGGCTTCAAGCGCGGCCAGTCGCAGAAGCGACACATCCTCACCAAGAAGACGACGAAGCGTAAGCGTCACCTGCGTGGCTCGGCGATGGTCGCCAAGCAGGATCTCGTCCGTCTCGAACAATTGCTGCCCCACGCCTGAGCGAGGTGACCCATGGCACGAGTTAAGCGTGGCGTCATCGCTGGACGCCGACACAAGAAGGTCCTCGCCAAGGCGAAGGGTTATTTCAACGCACGCCGCAAGGTGTTCCGTGCGGCGAAGCAGGCGGTCATCAAGGCCGGCCAGTACGCCTACCGGGACCGCAAGGCCAAGAAGCGCGATTTCCGGGCGCTGTGGATCACGCGTATCAACGCGGGAGCCCGCACGTACGAGATGTCGTACAGCCGCCTGATGGCGGGCATCAAGGCCGCCGGCCTCGAGATCGACCGCAAGCTCCTCGCGGACCTCGCGGTGCACGACATCGAAGCCTTCGGCAAGATCGTCGAGCAGGCCAGGAAGGCCCTCCCGAGCCAGTAAGCATCGCAGCTGCCGCGCCGTCGTACGTGACGGTGCGGCGTCCTGCGCAGGGAAAGGCCGGGAAGCTCACGCGACCCGGCCTTTTTTATTGCACGAACGCACACAGCACGGAACCCGCGCTCGATGACTGACACTGCCACGACATTGAGCCTCGACGCCCTCGCCCACGACGCGCGGGCGCGCGTTGCCGCGAGCGCCAGCCTGGCCGACCTCGAAGGGCTGAAGGTCGAGTTCTTCGGCAAGAAGGGCGCGATCACGGCGCAGTTGAAGTCGCTCGGGGCCATGGCTCCGGACGAGCGCAAGGCCGCGGGCGCACGGATCAATGCCGTGCGCGACGAGATCGGCGCGGCTCTGGAAGCGCGCAAGGCGGAACTCGAGCGAGCCGACCTCGAGCGCAAGCTCGCTGCCGGCCGCATCGACGTGACGCAGCCCGGCCGCGGCCAGCAGCCGGGCGGCCTGCACCCGATCACGCGCACGCGCCGCCGCATCGAGGCCATCTTCCGCAACGCGGGCTTTACCGTCGAGGACGGTCCGGAGGTCGAGGACGACTGGCACAACTTCGAGGCGCTCAACATCCCCGCGAACCACCCGGCGCGCGCGATGCACGACACGTTCTATTTCCCGGACGGGCGCCTGCTGCGCACGCACACCTCGCCGGTGCAGGTGCGCGCGATGCTGCGCGAGAAGCCGCCGCTCAGGATGATCATGCCGGGACGCGTCTATCGCTGCGATTCCGACATGACCCACACGCCGATGTTCCACCAGGTCGAAGGCCTGGTGGTGGACGAGGGCGTGAGCCTCGCGCACCTGAAGTCGGTGCTGCACGACTTCATGCAGCAGTACTTCGAGCGGCACCTCGGCATCCGCTTCCGGCCGTCGTACTTCCCGTTCACCGAGCCCTCGGCCGAAGTCGACATCGAGTGCGTGTTCTGCAGCGGCGCGGGCTGCCGCGTCTGCAAGCAGACGGGCTGGCTCGAGGTCGCCGGTTGCGGGATGGTGCACCCGAACGTGCTCGGCAACGTCGGCATCGACCCCGAGCGCTACACGGGGTACGCCTTCGGCTTCGGGCTCGAGCGCCTGACCATGCTGCGCTATCACGTCAACGACATCCGCCTGTACTTCGAGAACGACCTGCGCTTCCTGCGGCAGTTCGGCTGACCCGGTAACCGAAGATGCGCATCAGTCTGCAATGGTTGAGTGAGTGGATCGGCGGTCCGTTGCCCGCCGCGCAGGACCTCGCCGCGCGCCTGACGATGGCGGGCCTCGAGATCGAAGGCGTCGCAGCGGCCGCACCGCCGCTGCCCGGCATCATCGTCGGCCACATCGTCGAGCGCGTGAAGCACCCGGACGCCGATACGTTGAGCGTCTGCACGGTCGACACGGGCACGGAGCAGGTGCAGATCGTCTGCGGTGCGCCGAATGCGCGTGCCGGAATGAAGGCGCCGCTCGCGACCCTCGGTGCGAAGCTGCCCGGTGGCCTCGAGATCAAGCGGGCGAGGCTGCGGGGCGTCGAGTCGTTCGGCATGCTGTGCTCGGCGCGCGAGCTGGGGCTGTCGGAAGAAGCGAGCGGCCTGCTCGAGCTGGCGCAGGAGCTCACGACCGGCGCGTCGCTGGTCGAAGCGCTCGGCCTCGACGACACGATCCTCGAGGTCAACCTGACCCCGAACCGCGGCGACTGCATGAGCGTGCTCGGCGTTGCGCGCGAGGTCGCGGCGTTGACCGGCATGCCGCTCACCGGCCCCGCGCTCGTGCCGTTTGCAGCGCAGTCGGCAGAGACCTTCCCGGTGGAACTCGAGCGCGGCGCCGGTTGCGTGCGTTTCGCGTCGCGGGTCATCCGCGGGCTCGACCCCCAGGCGAAGTCGCCGGCCTGGATGCAGGAGCGGCTGCGCCGCGCGGGCCTGCGCCCGATCAGTGCCGCGGTGGACGTCACCAACTACGTGATGCTCGAACTCGGCCAGCCGATGCACGCGTACGACCTGCGTGAGCTCGCAGGCGGCATCGTCGTGCGCCGTGCGCGGGCGGGGGAGACGCTCAAGCTGCTCGACGGGCGCGACGTTACGCTGGACGAGTCCGTGCTGGTCATCGCCGATCGCGCGAAGCCGCTGGGCCTCGCCGGCGTCATGGGCGGCGACCATTCGGGCATCGGCGACGACACGACCGACGTGCTGCTCGAAGTGGCGTATTTCCAGCCCGACGTCGATCGCGGGTCGCGGACGGCGCTACGGCCTCGTCACCGACGCTTCGCAGCGCTTCGAGCGTGGCGTCGACCCGACGCTGCAGGAGCGCGCCATCGAGCGGGCCACTGCGCTGCTCTGCGGCTGTGCGGGCGGCGTGGCCGGCCCGACGCAGGTCACCGAGTTGCGCGACGAGCTGCCGCGACCGGCGCCCGTGGCGCTGCGGCCGGAGCGTGCGCGCCGCGTGATCGGTGCGGACATCGCCGACGACGCCATCGCCGCGATGCTCGAGGGCTTAGGGATGCAGGTGCAGCGTGCCGGTGAAACCTGGCAGGTCACGCCGCCGACGCTGGCGTTTCGACATCGCGATCGAAGTCGACCTGATCGAGGAAATCGCCCGCCTGCACGGTTTCGACAACGTGCCGGAAACGGTGCAAGCGGCCCGCCAGCCGCTGGCCCCGGTCACCGAGACGAGCGTCGGCACCGCCGCGGCTGCGGACATGCTCGTGCAGCGTGGTTACCACGAGGCGATCACCTACAGCTTCATCGAGCCGAAGCTGCAGGCGCTGTTCGCGCCGGGGGCGGCGACGCTGACCCTCGCGAACCCGATTTCTGCCGAGCTCGCCACGATGCGGGCATCGCTGTGGCCCGGGCTGGCCACCGCGCTGGCCGCGAACCAGCGCCGCCAGCAGTCGCGCGTGCGGCTGTTCGAGGTCGGTCGCAAGTTTGCCGTCGCCGACGACAAGGGCACGCTCGACGAGATCCCCGTGATCGCGGGCATTGCGGCGGGGCCGGCATTGCCGGAGCAGTGGGGTGCCGCGAAGACTCCGGTCGATTTCTTCGACGTGAAGGCGGACGTCGACGCGCTGTTGCGTGCCACCGGCGCAACCGCGGAAGTCCGCTTCGATCCGGCGCAGCACGCGGCCCTGCATCCGGGCCAGGCCGCACGAATTCTGCGTGACGGCACGCCGATCGGCTGGATCGGACGGCTGCACCCGGAGGTCGAGCGCCAGCTCGACTTGACATATTCAGCGATCGTTTTCGAGCTCGAGACCGATGCCGCATTGCGCGCGTCGATCCCGCATTACCAGGAAATTTCGCGTTTCCCCGCGGTGCGCCGCGATCTCGCCGTGGTGGTGGAGGAGGCCGTCGCGGTGCAGCAGCTGCTGGACTGCGTCCGGGCCGCTGCGGGAGCCGCGTTGCGCGAGACCACGGTGTTCGATATTTACCGCGGCACGGGCATCGAAACCGGGCGCAAAAGTGTGGCGATAGGCTTGAATTTGCAGGACGTTTCCCGCACGCTTACCGACGATGAAACGGACGCGATCGTGGCTCGGGTCGTCGCCGACCTGGAGCGGGAGTGCTCCGCCACGATACGAGACCGCTAAAAAGATAATGGCACTGACCAAAGCCGAAATCGCCGAAGCACTGTTCGACCAGCTCGGTCTCAACAAGCGTGAGGCCCGCGAGCTCGTCGACCTGTTCTTCGAAGAGCTGCGCATGTCGCTCGCGCACGGCGAGCAGGTCAAGCTCTCCGGCTTCGGCAACTTCGACCTGCGCAGCAAGAACCAGCGGCCCGGCCGCAACCCGAAGACCGGCGAAGAGATCCCGATCAGCGCGCGTCGCGTCGTGACGTTCCGTCCCGGCCAGAAATTGAAGGCGCGCGTGGAAGCGTATGCTGGAACCCAGCAATAACGACGAGCTGCCGGCGATCCCCGGCAAACGTTACTTCACGATCGGCGAGGTCAGCGACCTCTGCGGCGTGAAGCCCCACGTGCTGCGTTACTGGGAGCAGGAATTCCCGCAGCTCAAGCCGGTCAAGCGTCGCGGCAACCGTCGCTACTACCAGCGCCAGGACGTGCTCGTGATCCGCCAGATCCGCGGGCTGCTCTACGACCAGGGCTTCACGATCGGCGGAGCGCGCAATCGGCTCGAGGGCGAGGAAGCCCGCGTCGACGTCACGCAGACCCACCAGCTCGCCCGGCAGCTGCGGGTCGAGCTCGAAGAACTCATCAAGATCCTGCGCCGCTAGCGAATTCCGCTATAATCCGCGCCCGGTCGGAGCGTGGCGCAGTCTGGTAGCGCACTTGCATGGGGTGCAAGGGGTCCCGAGTTCGAATCTCGGCGCTCCGACCAGTTCAAATCCCCGTATTGCCCATTGCGCGGCTCATCGCCTGAGCCCGCGTCGAGCGTACGCTCGACCCATGATCGACCTGGGCAGCATTGCCGGCCTGTACGAACGTCAGCACGAACTGCACGCCTACTGCAGCCGGTGCCAGCGCTGGCATGAACTGGACCTGGGACGACTGGTGCAACAGGGCTTCGGCGTGCGCCGATTGCCGATCAGGGTCCGCTGCGACAGGTGCGGCCAGGTGGGGCAGCTGCAGGTTCGCCCGCCGATGCCCGCCCGCAGTTCGACGGGCTGGATGCTTCCGCCCGCAGGCTAGCGCACCCGCAGCGATAGTCTTAATTGCGACGCCAGTCTTCCCAGCGCCGGCCGCGGCACAACCTGCGGTCGTCCATGCGATAACTGCCGGTTTCGCTGATTTCAGGCGGCGGGCTGCGCCGTTGCAACTTCCGACGCTCGGCGCGGTGCGCTGGCGCACTGGCTGGATTTTGCCGCGTGAAGGTCATGGTGTCCTGGGTCCCCGGTTCCATGCGCGTGTCCCGCCTGTGCCCCATGTCAACGCGGAACGTTCTTGCTTCTTCTGGCCCCGATACTGCACCCCGACGGTGCGCGGGTAAAGCCGCGTTTCACGCATCCGCCGGTCGGCCGGTTGCTCCCTGGACACGGTCCGGGGGTTGGCGCAGGATCGGCCCGCAAACGCTGGCGGGCGGACGGTGCATTTCGTATCTTCCCTGCCCATGAACCAGCAACAAACCCGCTCGATCCTCACCGTGGCCCTGATGGCCGCTTTCGCCGATGGGCTCAAGGATGAACGCGAACGCGAGGCGATTCGCCAGCTCGCCGAGACGCTGGGCGCCCAGGCCAGCCTGGACCTGCCCGCCATCTATCGCGATGTCCTGCTGTCGAAGCCGGAACTGGCGACCGTCGTCGCGCCGCTCGACACGCCGGAGCTGCGCCAGTACGCCTACGAGATGGCCGTAGGCGTCGTCAGCGCGGACGGCAACGAAGTGCAGGGGGAGGCGGAATTCCTGTCGCGGCTGGCCGCGGCACTGCAGTTGCCGGCAGGTCCGGCGCGGGCCACCGTGTCGGCGGCCAGTGCGGTCAACGCGGCGGTCGCCGAGACGCCGAATTTCGGTGCGACGGAGACCCCGACCGCCGCGCCTGTCGATGGCACGGTGCTCGGCAAGGCCAACATCGACGCCGCCGCGATGGACAAGACCATCCTCACGGCCGCGGTCACCAACGCGGCGCTCGAGCTGCTGCCCGAGACGATCGCGTCGATGGCCATCATCCCGCTGCAGCTGCGGCTCGTGTACCGCATCGGCAAGGCGTACGGGTACGAGATGGATCGCTCCCACGCGAGGGACTTCATCGCGACACTCGGCGTGGGGCTGACGTCGCAGTACGTCGAGCAGTTCGGCCGCAAGCTGCTCGGTGGCTTGCTCGGCAGCGTCGGCGGCGGGCTCGGTCGTGCGATCGGCCGGCAGACGGCGAGTTCTGCGTTGACGTTCGCCACGACGTACGCGATCGGCCGTGTCGCGCAGCGTTACTACGCAGGCGGACGCACGCTCGATGCCGCAACGCTCAAGGCGACCTTCGCCTCGCTGCTCGAGGAAGCGCGCGGCATGGCGCCGAAATACCAGGGCGAGATCGAACACGCCGCGCAGACGATCGACACGCGCAACCTCGTATCGTTGATCAAGCAGGTGTAATCAAGACTCGGTCGTGCCAGTCGGGGCCGCAAGCAGCGGGCCCCGGAACTGACAAGCCTGTATTCACGTTTCCGCGGAAACGTCCGGAACCGGCGAATCCATGCCTTAAGCCGGTTGTACGCGACGACGGGGAAATCGCGTGGAGCTTGCGCTTACTGACCGGCGGGACCGATGTGCGTCAGAAGATGACGCCGAGCAGTTTCTTCAGCAGGTCTTCCAGTGGCATCAACGTGCGCGCGAGCGGAAGGATCGGCATGAGCATCTCGATGCTGAGCTGCAAGATCGCGTCCTTCGTCACGGGAACGGTGCGCATTCCGCGCACGACCTCCGACGGCCGAGATCGCGAGCGAGACTCGCGCTGCCAAGCGGCGGTCCGTGTGACTTCGGTGACTGCCGAGCAACTTTTCGTCAGATGCTTTCTGATGCGGAGCCACGCGCCGAGCGAAGGCCGCTGACGTCACCTCTGAGCCGCGTCGCTTCGCTTCGTCAGCCCCGTTACGCTTCGTGCGGGACAACTGTGGAGCGAACACCATCAGCGGTCCGACGACGAGGCTCACGACGAAGATGACCAGCAGCAGGATTTCCGAGGCGCAAGTCGGTCGGCCGCGCGCCGGACCCTACAATAATGTGGCTGGCCAGTCTGCTCTTGCCGTCCTTGATCGTTTCGAGCACCTGGATCTGGTTGATCTTCGCGGGATCCACGGTGAGCGGGTTGTCGGAAAGCACGACGAGGTCGGCAAGTTTGCCTTCCTTGATGGAGCCCTTGGTCGCCTGCTCGCCGAACTGCTCGGCGCCCCAGAGCGTGATCATCTTCATCGCTTCGTAGGGCGTGACGCGCTCGTCGGGGCCGATGATCGTCCCGGAGCGCGACGTGCGATTCACCGTGGCCCACGCGACCTGCATCAGGTTCGGCAGCGCAACCGGCGCGTCGGTGTGACTGGTCGCGTGCAGGCCGGTGTTCAGGATCGAGCGCATGGGTGAGATCCGGGCGGCCTGTTCCGGGCCGACGATCTGCTTGTACCAGTCGCCCCAGTAGAACGTGTGCATCGGGAACATCGAAGGGAAGATGCCGAGCGACTTCAGCTCCTTGACCTGGTCCGGGCGGATGAACTGGCCGTGGATCAGGGTCACCTGGCCCGGCTTGACGCCATGTTTGGCGACCACGGGCTTCAGTGCCTCGAACAGCTGGTCGATGGCGGCATCGCCGTTGGCATGGACCTTGACCGGCCAGCCTTTGGTGTAGGCCTCGTCGAGATACGCCTCGACCTGCTTCGTGTCGGGAATGGCGGGATAGCCCTTGTAGCCGGGCTTCTGGCCATCGGGCGGGATCAGGTAGGGGACGGTGCGCCAGGCCGTGCGGCCCTGGGGCGAGCCATCGAGCGTGACCTTGAGGCCGCCCAGGCGGTAGTGATTGGAATAGCCGTGCTGAAGCCCTTGTCGAGCTCGCCGCGGCCGGTGTAGTCCATCCAGCCGATGAAATCGATGTCGACGAGTCCGCGCTTTGCGGCGTCTTCCATGACTGCATGCATCGGTCCGAACATGCGGCCTTCGTTGGCGGTGGTGTAGCCGTAGCTCTTGGCCAGCTCGAGGCCGCGCTTCAGGAAATAGTCTTTCCCCTCCTGCGTGGCAGGCGTGAGCGCCGTCAGCATGTGGGGAATGGCGGCCAGTTCTTCGAGCACGCCGTTCGGGGTCTTGCCGTCGGCCTCGCGGCGGATGACGCCGCCCTCGGGGTTGGGCGTGCTGGCGTCGTAGCCGATCATCTTCAGGCCCAGCGTGTTCACCGCCGCAAAGTGGGCCGAGATGTGGGTCGCCATGACCGGAACGGTGGTCGAGACCTTGTCGAGGTCTTCGCGCGTCGGGTGGCGGCCGAGCAGGGCATCGTCGTAGCCGACGCCGAAGATCCAACCGGTCTTGTCGACGTCGGGACCTGCGGCGAAGGCCTTCAGCTTGGCGACGAGGTCGTCGATCGAGTTGACGCTGCCGTCGGGAGGGGCGAGCAGGTTGGCGCCGACGGCCTGCGTGCCGAACTGCTGGGCATGCGCATGGCCGTCGATGAACCCGGGCATCAGCGTCTTGCCGGCGAGGTCCTTCACCACTGTGCCTTCGGCCTGCTGCTTGAGCGCGTCCGCCTTGCTGCCGACAAAGGTGATCTTGCCGTCGTCCACGACGATGGCTTCGACGGTGGTGGGCTGGTCGCCTTCCATGGTCACGATGGGACCGCCGAAGACGATGAGGTCCGCTGCCGCGACGGGCGTAGTGTCGGCAGGCTTCTTACTGCAGGCAGCAAGTACGACGGCGGCGACGAGGACCGAGGCAATGGCCGGGCGGCGGGTCATAAACAGTTCCTTGGATCTGGACCGTGACGCGAGCGCTCTAGATGCCGATTTATGCGCCGAGAGATGTTGCGATTTGCGACAATCTTCGACCGATGGGCAGCCAGGCGGGTAGTGACCGTGGATGAGTTCGAGCGGGTATTTTCTACGCGGGGATGGCCCTCGCGCCAGCCGCAGTCGTTCCGCACCCAGTTGCCGGCCCTCGCCCACATCGAGCGGGCGGGTGACTGGTTCGGCCACGGGCCGGTGCAGCGAGGATGTGGCTGCGCTGAAGGCGTTCGCCTGGGCGGACGATTGAATGGGCCGTCGAATGTCACGCAAACGTCACGGCGTGGGCGCGGTCCGCACGCTCGAGGTGCGCGATCGTGTTGAAGGCTGCGAGCCGGGGCGGGCCCGAGGCCGGCCACACGATTTCGGTGACGCCCGTGTTCCGCACCTGCAGGTTCAGTTGCACGGCGGCCTCGGCACCGGCGCCCAGGACGGTCGCGACCACGCGGCCGATGACGCCGCCCGAACTCACGATGAGGACATTGTCGTCGCGCTGCAGGCCGGCGCAGGCCGTCGCGAGCGCAGCCTCGGATGCGTGCGCCGAATTCGCCCCCAGCTTTCGCCATTGGCGATCGGGCCTTCATGCTCGGCCCACGCCTGCAGCGCGTGACGGATCGCCGTGAAGTAGCCGCGACGGTCGCCGGCGGTGCGCAGCTGCTGCACGCGTTCGCCCTCGAAAAAATTGAGCAGCGACGCGTGGTCGTATTCGTTCAGGCCCGCGTCCTGCGAGACGGCAGGGGGCTCGTCGAGTTGCCGCAGGATGAGGTCGCACGTCGCCGACTGGCGCTGCAGCGTGCCGCACACCGCACGCGCGAAACGCAGGCCGCGCGCACGCAGGTGCTCGCCGAGCCAGGTGGACTGCTGCTCGCCGAGCGTGGTCAGTGAATCGTAGTCGCCGGCGAAATCCGGCTGGCCGTGGCGGACGACGTAGAGATAGGGCATAACGGCGCAGTGTAACGCGCTGACCTCGCGCGCCTGCCTTCCTCACCGATGACTGCTGCCAACCACCTGCACTACGTTCCAGCCCTCGGGGGTCATCACGCTCACGACCGACTTCGGCCACCACGATCCGTTCGTCGGCGTGATGAAGGGCCAGGTCCTGCGGCGCTTCGCCGACGCGCGGCTCGTCGACCTGACGCACGAGGTGCGGGTGCACTGGCCCGCGGAGGCCGGCTTCTGGCTGGGTCGCTCTTTCCGTTACTTCCCGACGGGCTCCGTCCACGTCGCCGTCGTCGACCCGGGTGTCGGCAGCGCGCGCGACATCGCCGTGGTGGAGGCGGAAGGCCAGGTGTTCCTGGCCCCGGACAATGGCCTGCTCGCGGGGGTGCTCGAGAGGCTGACGGCGCCCCCGGTCCTGCGCCGCCTGGACGAGGCCATCCTGCCGTCGCTGGGCATCCATCGCCCGAGTGCGACGTTCCATGGCCGCGACATCTTTGCGCCGCTGGCTGCGGAACTGGCCGCCGGACGCATCCAGCCCGCTGCCCTGGGCGCCGTGGTCACCGAACTCGTGCCGGGCTGGCTCGACGAGCCGACGGTGGTGCCCGGGCAGGTCAGCGGCGCCGTCGTCACCATCGACCACTTCGGCAACCTGCTCACCAACATCGACGCGGACCTGCTGGGCCCGATCGCCCATCCGGTGGTCCGGGCGGGCGGGCACGACATCCCGCTGCGCCGCACCTACGCGGACGTCCGCCCCGGGGACTACCTGGCCCTGGTGAATTCCTTCGGCGTGCTCGAGGTGGCCCGGGCGGAGCAGAGCGCTGCCGCGGGGCTCGGGCTCGACCGCGGGGCCCCGGTGGTCGTCCAGTCCCGCCGCGGCACCTGAGCCGCTGGTCGGCCTGGCCCGGGGCGCCCGCCGCGGAGGAACCCGCGGACCGGGTGACCGGTCTCACGGTTCGGAGCGGCGTCGGCGGGGTCCGTCATTGCAGCGCAATACGAACCGGTTGAGATGCGGTCCGATCCGTGTATAGTTCGCAGCCTTATGCCTGCGAACATGCGGGCAGCGCTTTGATAAACAAGGGTTTTTCTCGGGGCCAGGCCATGGAACGAGACGGAGAGCAGTTCGACTTGGACGAAGAATTCGTAGCCGGCGCGGAAGACGGCGAAGACTACGACCGTTTCATCGAACGCGTCGATCGCCGTAAACAGGCCGTAAAAAAAGGCAAGGCTGCGTGGAGCAAGCTCGAGGACGTGCTTGCCGAAAAACGTCTGCAGAAAGAACTGAAGGACTTCTACGAAGACAAGTAGCGCGACAGCTACAGCACGGGCCCCCGGCTCCTGACACGGGGAGCCAGTGACCATCCGGGACGACGCGACCCGGGCCTCGTCAGGCAGGCAAGAGAATGAAGCGACGCCCTGCGCTGAGCGTCGCCTAAGGGTCCGCTCGAATGACAGGCCACATCGAATCGAATTGGGTCGTCCTCAAGTTTGGCGGCACCAGCGTCTCGAGCGTCAGCAACTGGAAGAACGTCGCCGACGTCGTGCGTGAGCGCCTCGACGAGGGCGTCCATCCGTTCATCGTGCACTCCGCGCTGTCGGGCATCACCGACCGGCTCGAGCAACTGCTCGCCAAGGCGCTGTCCGGCGACTGGGAGCCGGTGATGGAGCAGATCGAGCGCCGGCACATGGACCTCGCGCGCGATCTCGGCATTCCCGGCGTCGGTGCCGAGCTCGACCACTATTTCACCGAACTGCGGCGCAGCGCCGAGGGCATCTACCTGATCGGCGAGGTGAGTGATCGCCTGCGCGCACGCGTGATGGCCAACGGCGAGCTGATGGCGACGCGGCTCGGCGCCGCGTACCTCGCGCACGGGGGCATCGACGTGCAATGGCACGATGCGCGCACGATCCTGCACGCGGAAGAGCGCCCCGGCGCCACCGAGCGCTCCAACTATCTCTCGGCGACCTGCAACTTCGAGCCGGACGCGGCGCTGCAGCAGCGCCTGGCCACCGGCAAGCCCGTGGTGATCACGCAGGGCTTCATCGCGAGCGACGCCAAGGGCGACACGGTGCTGCTCGGTCGCGGCGGCTCGGACACCTCGGGCAGCTATTTCGCCGCGAAGCTGCGCGCGAAGCGCCTCGAGATCTGGACCGACGTGCCCGGCATGTTCACGTCGAACCCGCGCTCGGTCCCCAATGCGCGGCTGCTCAAGTCGCTCGACTACGACGAAGCGCAGGAAATCGCGAGCAGCGGCGCCAAGGTGCTGCACCCGCGCTGCATCCTGCCGGCCAAGCAGTATTCGATCCCGCTGACCATCCACGCGACGCAGCAGCCGGACCTCAAGGGCACGGTCATCACGGCGACGGGCGGCGACGGCGGCGCGCGCGTGAAGGCCGTCTGCATCAAGAAGGGCATCACGCTGGTCTCGATGGAGACGCTCGGCATGTGGCACCAGGTCGGCTTCATGGCCGACGCGTTCGCGGTGTTCAAGCAGCACGGGCTCTCCGTCGACCTCGTGTCCACGTCGGAGACGAGCGTGACCGTCTCGCTCGACCCGGCGGCGAACACGCTCGACAGGCGCACGCTCGAGGCACTGATCGACGACCTGTCGAAGCTCTGCCGCGTCGAGGTCATCGGGCCCTGCGCCGCGGTGAGCCTCGTCGGCCGCAGCATCCGCTCGACGCTGCACCGGCTCGGCAGCGCACTCGAACTGTTCGAGGAGCAGCGGATCTACCTGGTCACGCAGGCCGCGAACGACCTCAACATCACCTTCGTCGTCGACGAGGAGCAGGGCGACCGCCTGGTGCGCCGCCTGCACGACGTCATCGTCTGGAACGCCCCGTCCGATCACGTGCTCGGCCCGACCTGGGAGCAGATCCAGGGCCTCAAGCCGGTGATCCCGGCCGGCGGGCCGCCGTGGTGGGAAGGCAAGCGCGCCGAACTGCGCCAGATCGCGCAGGAGCGGGGCAGTGCCTACGTCTACGACCGGGCCACGCTCGAGCGCTCGGCGCAGCAGCTGCTCGGCATCCAGGGCATCGACCGCATTTTCTACGCGATCAAGGCGAACCCGCACCCGGACGTGCTCAAGACGTTCGCGGGCCTGGGGCTGTCGTTCGAGTGCGTCTCGCAGGGCGAATGCGAACACGTGCTCAAGGTCGTGCCGGGCATCGATCCCGGCAAGATCCTGTTCACGCCCAATTTCGCACCTCGCGCCGAGTACGAGTGGGCGCTCGGGAAGGGCGTGACCCTGACGATCGACAGCCTGTATGCGCTGCGCGAATGGGGCGAGCTGTTCCGCGGCCGCGACGTGCTGATCCGGCTCGACACGGGCTTCGGTCGCGGTCACCACGACCACGTCCGCACCGCGGGCGTCCACGCCAAGTTCGGCGTGCCGATGTTCGAGCTCGACGAACTCGAACGGCTCGTCAAGCTGAAGGGTGCGCGCGTGGTCGGCCTGCATGCCCACACCGGCAGCGGCGTCTTCGAGGTGCGCAACTGGCAGGAAGTCGGGCAGTTGCTCGGCGATCTCGCCAAGCGGTTCCCGCACGTCAAGGCGATCGACCTGGGCGGCGGCCTCGGCGTGCCCGAGAAGCCGGGCCAGGTGCCGGTCGACCTGGCCGCGCTGCAGACAGTCATCGACGACCTCAAGGACCAAGTTCCCGCAGCTCGCGCTCTGGATCGAGCCGGGCCGGTTCCTGGTCGCCCAGGCGGGCGTGCTGGTGGTGCAGGTGACGCAGCTGAAGGGCAAGGGCGCGGTGCAGTACGTCGGCGTCGCGACCGGCATGAACTCGCTGATCCGGCCCGCGCTGTACGGTGCGCACCACGACATCGTGAACCTGACGCGGCTCGGCGAGCCGGGCACGGAGATCTACAATGTGGTCGGGCCGATCTGCGAGTCGGCGGACGTGCTCGGTTACGAGCGCCTGCTGCCCGTGACGCAGGAGGGCGACACGCTGCTGATCGCGAACGCCGGTGCGTACGGGCACGCGATGAGCTCGTCGTACAACCTGCGTGACCCGGCGCCCGAAGTGATCCTCTGATCTTGCTGGCCCCTGCCGGGGCGGAGTAGCTCGTGAAGACTGCAATCGTTGGCTGGCGCGGCATGGTGGGTTCGGTGCTCATGCAGCGCATGGCGGCCGAGCGCGACCTCGACCACGTCGATCCGGTGTTCTTCAGCACCTCGGCCGCCGGGCAGGCGGGCCCGCAGGTTTCCGGCCGCAGGACGGGCCCGCTGCAGGACGCGAACGACCTCGAGGCGCTGGCGCAGTGCGATGTCGTCGTCACGTGCCAGGGCGGCGACTACACCAACGCCGTTCACCCGCAACTGCGCGCGGGCGGCTGGAAGGGTTACTGGATCGACGCGGCTTCGGCGCTGCGCATGAAGGACGACGCGGTCATCATCCTCGATCCGGTCAACCGTAACGTGATCGATGCGGCTCTGCAAGGCCGGCGTGCGCGATTACGTCGGCGGCAACTGCACCGTCTCGCTGATGATGATGGCGCTCGGCGGCCTGTTCCGCGCGGACCTCATCGAGTGGATCACGTCGATGACGTACCAGGCCGCCTCGGGCGCCGGTGCCCAGAACATGCGCGAACTCGTCGAACAGATGGGTGTCGTGCATGCGTCGGCGGCGTCGCTGCTGGGCGACCCGGCCAGCGCGATCCTCGACATCGACCGTGTCGTCACGGACAAGCTCCGCGCAGCGGATTTTCCCAAGGCGCAGTTCGGCGCGCCGCTCGCGGGCAGCCTGATCCCGTGGATCGACAAGGATCTCGGCAACGGCCAGAGCCGCGAGGAGTGGAAGGGCAGCGCCGAGACCAACAAGATCCTCGGCCGCAGTGCGGCCAACGTGATCCCGGTCGAAGGCATCTGCGTGCGCATCGGCGCAATGCGCTGCCACAGCCAGGCGATGACGATCAAGCTCAAGCGCGACCTGCCGCTGCGCCGAGATCGAACGCCTGCTTGCCACCGGCAACGACTGGGTGCGCTACGTCCCCAATACGCGCGATGCCTCGATCGCCGGACTCTCGCCCGCCAAGGTGAGCGGCACGCTCGACGTCCCGGTCGGCCGCGTCCGCAAGCTCGCGATGGGCGGCGAGTACATCGCGGCATTCACGGTCGGCGACCAGCTGCTGTGGGGCGCGGCGGAGCCGATCCGTCGCATGCTGCGGATCCTCGTCGAAACGCAGGGCTGAGCGACTCGCCATGCCTGGAGACCGCGCCGAGGCCACGTTCGAGCAACTGGCGGCGCGGCTTGCGGACTTCGCCCGCGAGCGCGACTGGGACCAGTTCCACGCGCCGAAAAACCTGGCGATGGCGCTCGCCGGCGAGACCGGCGAGCTGCTCGAGCATTTCCAGTGGCTCACCGAGGCCCAGAGCCGGGAACTGCCGCCCGACGTGAAGCAGGCCGTCGCGCTCGAGATGGCCGACATCCTGCTGTACCTCGTGCGCCTCGCCGACAAGCTCGACGTCGACCTCGTCGCGGCGGCGCACCGCAAGATCGGGCTCAACGCCGTGAAGTACCCGGTCGAGAAGTTTCGCGGCAGCTCGCGCAAGTACGACGAATGAGTTTCACCTCTCCCACTACAGTGGGAGAGGTCGGCCGCAGGCCGGGTGAGGGTCCTGAATGTATTTGCTTTCGCGGAGGGCCACATGAGACTGATTCGTTGATTAACCTCCGCGGCAAGCGCGTGCTGATCACCCAGGCGCACGATTTCATGGGCCCCGCGTTCTGCGAGGTCTTCGCCGAACTCGGCGCCGAAGTCATCGCAGACGAGTCGGCGCTCGAGGATCCGCTGGCACCGGCTGCCATCGTCGAGCGGGCCGGGCACCTGGATGCGGTGATCGCGAACCTAGGTGTTCCCGCGGCATCGACGCCGGCCGTCGAGGCGGGCGAGCAGGAATGGCGCCTCGCGTTTGCCCACATGGTCGATCCATTGCCCCGGCTCGCGCGGGCCGTGCTGCCGCAGATGATTGCGCGCCGCTCCGGCAAGTTCCTGCTGCTCGGCAGCGCCTCGGCACTGCGAGGCATGAAGCGGGCCTCGACCTACAGCGCTGCCCGCGGTGCGCAGCTCGCCTACATCCAGGCGCTGGGCATCGAAATGGCGCCGCACAACGTGCAGGTCAATGCCATCGCGCAGAACTTCGTCGACAACGCCACGTACTTTCCCGCCCGAGGTGCAGGCCAAGGCCGCGTTCCAGGAACGACTCAAGCGCGAGGTACCGCTCGGCCGGCTCGTGAGCGCGCGCGAGGACGCGATGTTTGCAGCGTACCTGTGCAGCGCGGCCGCGGACTGCTTCGTCGGCCAGGTGTTCCCGGTATGCGGGGGCTGGGTGATGCGCTAGGCTGCCCGGGCGAGCGTACCGCCACGCAGGGGACAGGACGAATGAGAAGGACAGTCCGTCGGCTGGCCGTCGCCGCATCGACGGTGGTGGCCCTGCTGGTCATTGCAGCCGCGGTCGTCTATGTCGCCTCCGAACGCATCATGGATCGACGCTACACGGTGCCCACGGGGTCGATCGTGGTGCCGAACGACGCGGGTGCCCTGCGCGAAGGCCGTCGGCTGGCCACCGTTTACGGCTGCCTGAACGGTTGTCACGGGCGGGATGGCCAGGGCGGAGTGATGTTCGACGACCCCGCAATTGCGCGCGTGGTCGCGCCGAACCTGACGGCGGTGGTGCGCCGGAGCAGCGATGCACAACTGGTCGGCGCCATTCGCCACGGCATCCGCAGCAATGGCCGCAGCCTCGTCGTGATGCCCTCGGACGCGTTCGCCGCGCTGTCGGATGGCGACCTCGGCAAGATCATTGCCTGCCTGAGAAGCCTGCCGCCGTTACCCGGCCCTGAGGCGGCCGTCGCACTCGGTCCCCTCGGACGGCTCGGCCTGGTCACGGGCAAGTTCAGGATGACTGCGTCGCTGGTGCAGGAAGCGCGTCCGCCGCCGACGCCACAGGAGGCTGGACTCGCCCGGGGACACTATCTCGCCGTCACGGCCTGTGGCCATTGCCACGGACCCGACCTCGAGGGCTCGAGCACGCCTGACTTCACTGCACCGAGCCTGCGGATGGTCGCGGCATACACGCCCGAGACCTTCGTCACCTTGCTCAGGACCGGCAGTGCCGTGGGCGGACGCGAACTGCAATTGATGAGCCGCGTTGCACGGCACAACCTGTCGCATCTCAATGACGACGAAATTGCGGCCCTGTATCGATACCTGCGCACTCGCAGTCGCGGGACCCTGATCGCGCCAGGAGGCGTCACGCCATGCTGAATATCTCAGTCGAACGGTCGTTGCGGTGCTGCTGGTCACGGCAGTCGGTCCTGCCATCGCCGACGACGGCTTTCATTGCGGCAGCAAGATCATCACGATCGGCATGACGCAGGCCGAGGTGCTCGAGCACTGCGGCGCACCGACGTCGAAGACCGAGGAAACGGTGCCCGTGCGCAGTGGACCGCAGGTGGTGGGCACGACGCAGTCGTACAAGTGGACGTACTCGTCCTGGGGCGCGACCCGCGTGCTGGTGTTCGATCAGGACAAGCTCGTCGCGATCCAGTGAGCGCGCTCTATCGGCCAGGTATCACCACGGGGTCTCGGGTGGGTCGCCGAGGCCCGGAGCGCAGTGCCTTGACCAGTCGTCCATCGCCGGTATCGCCCGAGAGCTCCCAGAACATCATGCCGCGGAGCTGCCGGGTGGCATTCACGTAACCGGCCTTGATCGCCAGCGAGTCGGTGTCGTCGAAGCTCCAGAACTCGCTGCCGTTGAACGACCAGTGCGTGGCGGTGGCTGCGTCTGGTCGCTCGGTACGGTTCTGCGCGTCGAGCACCTCGTAGTCGTTGGTGCCCCTCTCATAGACACCGCGCGCCAGGCCACTGGCGGGCTGGCAGAAGCCGTAGTTCACGGCCGCGACGCCGCGCCAGCCATGCCCGTAGAAAGGCACTCCGAGCAGCAGCTTGGAGGCGGGGACGCCCGCGTCGAGGTACGCCTGGATCGCCTTGTCGCCCCAGTCGCCGTTCTCGGGTTCGCAGGTGGACCGGTAAAGGGCCGCGGCGTGGTTGGTCGGGCCGTAGGGCTCCCACGAGCCGTGGAAGTCATAGGCCATCACGTTGATCCAGTCCACGGGACCGTGCATTTCCTGCAGGTTCATCGCGGAATATTTCGCGGCGCCGGCGGGCGCGGCGACGGTGAGCAGGTAATGCGGTTGCGTCGGTGCCCGCGGGCCTCTTTGGCCAGGTCGTCGAGCTGGTTGCGGAACTCCTGCAGCAGGGCGGGGAAGTTGTCCCGTCGGCGGGACGCAGGCGCAGGTATTGCCGCAGCTGCCCGGGTATTCCCAGTCGATGTCGAAGCCGTCGAAGACGCCCGCCGTGTTGCCGCGCATGAACGTGTCGATGCAGCTCTTGACGAAGGCCGTCCGGTTCTCCGGCAGCGCCGCATCGGAGAATCGATAGGACTCGGTCCAGCCGCCCAGCGACAGCAGCACGCGCAGATGCGGGTGCCGCGCCTTGAGCTTCAGGATCTGGTTGAAGTTGCCCTTGAGCGATTGCGAATAGGTGTCGGCCACGCCGTCCACGCTCTCGCTGGCGCTGAACGCCTTGCCATAGTCGGCGAAGGTATCGAGGCTGGCGCAGTGCAGGTTCGCGTCGATCGAGGCGAACGCATAGTTCATGACGTTCATGGCGGCGGCGGCGCCACTCGTTTCCACGTTCTTCACCAGGTAATTGCGCTGGTAGATGTCCCACTGGGCAAAGTAGCCGACGATCATATTCGAGGCCGGAAGCGGCGGCCGCGCCGAGCCACCCCCGGATGTCGGGTCGACGAACTTCGCGGTCACGACCGCGTTGCTGCCGACGCGCAACGTGATCGGGTTTTGCGTGCCGCTCACCGCACCGCTCCAGCTGTCGAACTTCCAGGCGGTGTTGGGCGCAGGTGTCGCCGTGAGCGTGACGACGTTGTTCTTCGAGTAGCCAGCAGCCTTGTATGGATCGAGTGATACGGTGCCCGCGCCCGCGGGATTCACCGAGACCGTGATCGTGTAGAGCGGCGCGGCGAGCGCGGCCGCGATCGGGAAGGCCAGCAGTGCCAGCAGCGACAATACGGCGAGTACCGTTGGTCGAGGTTTGCGGGCGTTCATCGTCATTGCTCCTCTGCGCACGACAATCATCCGATTGCCGTGTGCGTCAGGCCTTCGGGTAGCCGACGGTCTGCGACAACAGCACCTGCTGGTCGTGCGTCAGGCCGAGTGCGTCGGCGATGGCGGTGCGATCGATCCAGGCGCGTATCACGGTGGCCAGGCCACTGCTCGCGGCGTACAGGTAGACGTTCTGCGTGATGCCGCCGGCGGCTGCGAAGGCATAACTCTCGCGGCTTCCGGCCGGGATCAGCTTCATCCGCGAATGGTCGGCGACGTAGACGAGGTCCAGCGGGGCTTCGTCGACGAAATCCTGGTAGCCGGTGACGCGCCGCAGGTCCTTCGACGCGACCAGCTGCAACGAGTGCTTCTTCGCGTCGTAGAGATAGGCGCCGTCCGGCAGCGCGACGTACACGTCGATTTCCTGGGCATTGATCGCGGACGGTGCCGTGCGCCCGCCGTCGCGACGGTTCACGCCGAACGCGGCCCAGAGCAGGCCCGACAGCACGGGCAGCGGCAAAGGCCTGGGCGCGAACTCACGGGACGAGCGGCGCCTGGCGATCGCCTGCATGAGCGGCAGGCCACCGCGCTTGTCGGGAGCCGGGAGCTTGATGGCGGGACGCGCATTGCCCTTGCTGGGCCGGGGTCGCAACGCCCCCATCGCGCCGAGGGCGAGCTTGGTGAGGGTGCTCATGGAAGAGTGCTCCTTCGCGGGTGCGACAGGGCAGAACCTCCATACAGTACCACTGTGCGTCGGAACGACGAGCCCGGCAATAGCGCCGTTCGAACCCCGCTCGCGCGGAGCAGGCAGGGCGCGGCGGAACCCGTGTCGTGTCCGCCGATTCGCTTCCTTCTGCATCTGTGACGGACATCACGCGATTCGGGCGGAATTCGCCGTCCCTGGGTCTACGACGGTGATCTGCAGGACAGCCCGGGCGATGCCACCGCGACCGTCGGCAACCTGGACCGTGAAGGTGTTCAGTCCCATGTCAGCGCCGCCCGGCGTGCCGGAGAGGGCGCCACCGGATGCGACGGTCAGCCACGCCGGGCCGGCCAGCTTGCTGAACGACAATGGGTCGGAGTCCGGATCCGTCGCGTCGGTTGCCGATCGTGCCCGTGTACGCCTGGCCCTTGGTGGCATTGGGCTCCACGATCGGGTCGGTCATTGAACGACGGCGGGTCATTGGCGCCGCCGCCGCTGTCGGTGTACCCGAAGCCGTCGACGATGATCTCAGCCCCGGTGCTGGCGGGATTGTGGTTGCCGGTCGCCGTAACGGTCAGCGTGTGATGGCCCGGGTCGAGTGTGCGCGCTCTCGTACAGGCCGACGAAGTAGTTCGCGGCACTGCTGTACTCATCGACGGTACCAACGGGCTCGCCATCCAACTCGATCGCCACGATCCCCAGGTCACTGCGCGTGAAGCCGTAGAACCAGACCTTGTCACCCGTGAATGCGAAGGTCGCTGAAGACCCCGCCTGCTCGGTGAAATGCTCGGTCTTCTGGTAGCCGGGATTGCCGGACCATGTGCCCCAGCTTCCCTGGTAACTGACGGACGCCGATGCGGCGTCGTCGACGTACATCGTGCCGTCGCGATACCAGCGGACGTAGTCGACGTCGTAGTGCGTCGGGTACGTCAGGCCCGAGGCGTCGCCGCCCGCCGTGCCGCCGATCGCCTGGTTGATGATCATGTAATGGGGTTGCTGGAATCCCTGCAGCGAGCGGTCGCCGCTGTCCTGCGACGAATCCCAGGTGTTGTAAAGCAGGCCATCGAGGTAGAGGCGGACCTCGGCCGGCGTCCACTCCATGGACCAGACGTGGAACTCACTCCGACCAGGTCGGTGGCAGGCTGGACAGGTTCACGGACACGCTGTCCCAGCGCGCGGTCCAGCGCCGGTCGCCGGTCTTCCACCAGGCCACGTTGAAGAGCAGCTTGTTCTGGTAGTACTCGAGGATGTCGCACTCCCCGCCATCGGGCCACTCGCCCGCGCTGCCCAGCGTCCAGAAGGCCGGCCAGCTGCCGAGGCGCGTATCGATGCGGGCGCGGATCTCGAGCCACCCGTATTTCTGCTCGACCTTGGATTTCGACAGGAGGCTGGCGCTGCTGATGCTGCCATCCTGTCCGGCGTAACTGCCGACCGGGAATGTGCCAGGATTATCCTTGTGGGCCTCTACGTGCAGCTGGCCGCCCTGGCAGTAGGCATTCCTCAGGTCCGGACGTGTAGTACTGCCATTCCTTGTTGCGGACGTAACCCGTCTCGTAGCCCCAGTGGCTCGGATCGGGCGCGTACCTTCTGGTCCGCCGCGCACTCGAACTCATCGGACCAGGTGAGGGTCCACGCCCCCGGCCGTGGATCGGCCTGTGCAGCTGCCGCAAACCCTGCCATCGCTACGACGCTCGCGACGGCGAGCGCGATCCGGGACCGTTTCATGAGGTGCCCTTCCCTGTGGTCAGGGGCGGGGCGCACCGCGAGCGGCACGGCGTCCGCCCCTTTGTGCATAACGTAGCGCCTGGCGCGAACCGGGCAATTCGGAGTGTCGGAGGTGCGGTAGGCGTTAGTTACTAGCACGGAGGCCGGGGACGCCAGCGTGCCGAAGGAGGAGCTGGTGCTGGGCAGGGCGATCGCGGTTTCGGCGGCGGGCTTCAGCGGCCGAACAGGCTGACGTCGTCCACCTCGCACTTCTCGCTCACCGCGCCCGCCATGCAACCGAAGCGCAGTTTCGTCGCTGCCTTCGGCAGGTCGAACTCCCGCTGGACGTACGTCGTGTCGTTGGCGCTGGCGCTGCCGGTCGCCTCGAGCGTGTGCCACGACCCGTCGTGGTACTCGGCGACGAACTCGTCGGCTCCATCGAGGCCGATCAGCCTGCGGTAGTAGATGAGGTGGCCGCCATTGGCGAACGCCGCCAGGCTGAACGTCCGCTGGAGGTAGGTCATCGTGCTTACGCCCGGCTGCACGGCGTAGGCGTGAGCGGCGCCGGTGTACGGGTCGAGCGAACTCACCGTCCACGGCGTGCCGGTGCCGGTCACCGTCCAGGCGCCAACGCCGGTCTCGAAGCCGTCGGCGATGACCTGGCCGGCCGGCGCGTCCGTCTCGTCGTCGTCGAGCGGGTTGCTGCAGCCAGGGTCCGACAGGTCCAACTTTCCATCGCCGTCGTTGTCGATGCCGTCGCTGCACTGGGGAACGGCGCCGGTGTATGCGGGGACCGTGAAGCTGGTACGTGCGACACGATTGATAAGGTTCGCGAGGTACTTGTAGTTCTCCAGGCGGTCCTGGGTGCTCAAGCCGCTGATGCCGTCGTTCTCGAACGCCTCGAGATGCACGCTGGTCAGCAGCAGGTTGTTGTACACGATGACCGCAGGCAGGCTGCCGCCGTTGCTGGCGAAGCTCGTTTCCCGTTCGCCGAGCAGGTCCGCCGCGCTCGTGTGCTGCAAACCGATCGTCGGGCCGCCGTAGTAGATCGCGTTCCGGCCATTGCTGAGGACCGTCATTGCATAGCCGGGCCACGGCGCGATGCTGCTGATCGCGCCTTCCATGGTGACCGGATAGGCGCCGAGCAGGTTCGGGTGCGCGTAGTACTTGCCTTCCCACCAGTAATCGCGAGTTGCGTAGTACGCCCCGGCGCAGACACCGAGGTACGCGCCCTGATTGACGATGAAGCCGTTGATGTTCGTCTTGCCGACGGCGCCGAGTGCGCTCTGCTGGTCGTAGGCGTTGCCGCCCGGCTGGACCCACATCTTCAGGTTCGGATAGGTCGACTTCAGGTTCGTGCAGGCCTGTGACTGCGCGGCAGTCAGGAACAGGTAGTGCACATTCGGATCCTGCGTCTGCCACCAGTCAAAGAAGTGGGCCATCCAGCTCCGACTGCTGGTGCCGACGCCGCCCTTGAACGTCTGTCCGTACACGGCGAAATCCGTGCTCTGCACGATCGGGCACGGGCTCGTGCCGCCGGGTTTGGCCGCGAGCGCGGGGAATGGGCCGGCAAGGAGCAGGAATACCAGCGACGTCGCGCTGACCCACAGTTTCGTTTTCATGATGGAGCCATCCTGATGCGATGCACCCTCATTCGCCCCGCGTGCGACGCCGGGCCGTGGGTCATTCGAGAATGGCTCGCCGACGGCCGTCCGCGCCGCTTCCTGCATGCACGCTACACCCGGGATTGTGAGCGGCCAATTCGTATTGAGTGAGCACGAGGTTTCGTCGGAAGACGCGAACGTTTCGCATTGAGTCGCGCCTATTGGCCCGCGTCAGCCAGGTGTCGCGAGGAATCCAGCGCCACTAACACAGCTACGAAGAGCCGGTCGTCTACGTCCAGGAGGTATGGCGGACGCGCCATACGGGCGGTGACGACAAGAACCCGAATAAGTGGTGGAATCGCAGACCATGAGCAAACCCAGACTGATCTATTTCGATGCCCCCGTGAGCCGCGGGGAAGAGTGTCGCCTCGCCCTGCATCTCGCGGGCGTCGACTTCGAGGACGTGCGCATCAAGCCGGCCGACTGGCCGGCCATGAAGGAACGCACACCTTACGGCGGCCTGCCGGTGCTGGAGTTGCCGGGCAGCCCGGCGCTCGCGCACTGCAACGCGATCCTGTTGCTGATCGGCCGTCGGCACGGACTGCACCCGGCCGACGACGTCGAGGCGGCCCGGCACGAAGGAATGATGCAGCACGTCGAGGATCTGCGCGCCGTCGTCTCGCCCACGCTGCGCATGGGGGATGCCGAGAAGAAGGCAGCTCGCGAGGCGCTCGTCGCAGGCTTCCTGCCCGCGTGGGCCCGTGCGGCGGAGAGGAACATCACTGCGGGGCCGTTCTTCGGCGGTACGAAGATCCACGTCGTGGACCTGAAGATCCACATGGCGGTGCGCTGGTTCAACGGCGGCAAGGTCGATCACGTTCCCGCGACGATCTTCGACGGCTACCCCAGGCTGGTCGGTGTGCACGACGCGGTGCGTGACCACCCGGGCGTGCGAGCCTGGTACGCGCGCCCTTGAGGCCTTAGCGCCGGTCGAGGTGCCCGGGCACATGCCCTCGCTGTTCGAGCAGATCGTGCGATGGCTTGCCGGCAAGGCCGGCTCGCTGCTGATCATCCTCGCGATATTGCTCGCCGTCGGGTGGGTCAGGAGCGAGTGGGCGAGGCAGGCGCAAGAGCAGTCGGAAATCCGGCAGAAGCAGTCCGTGCTGACGGGGCTCCAGGCGGACCTGGACCGCATCGAGGCAGACATCGCGCAGGCGCAGGCCGAATGGAACGCGCAGAAAGAGCCGGTCCGCAGGCGATTTGAAGCTGAGCTGCGGCAGATCGACAGCCGGATCGCGGACACGAAGCGGCAATGGAGCGATGCCGTCGCGAAGTTCGCCGACGTGGGTGAACAGGCGAAGAAGGCACGACGTGCGGCCGATGCGGCGCAGCGGCGGCGCGACTCGCTGGAACAACGATCGCACTGGTGGGACATCCTCATCGACAGGGACAAGTTCGCCGAGCTGGAGCAGGCGCGGGCAACCTTTGTCGCCCTCGATGGCGTCGCCCGGGCCTGGGAGCAGGCGCGCGACCGTGTCGCTCCGCAATTCGCGCATTCGCCCGTGGCGGCGCTGGATGAGGCGCGAGAGCAGAAGTCCCGGGAAATGGTCGATGTACTGGCGGCCGCCTGGCCGGGCGCCCGGGAGATGCTGGACTCGAGAGACCGGAAAAGGCAGGAGATTTCCGCGGTCGAGTCCCTGGTGCAGTCGCAGCTCGAGCGGATCGAGGAGGATCCGAAGCAGCGATTGCTCGCAGCAGCCAAGGCCAAGTTACCTGCTGCGCTGTGGATCCTCGTCGGCCTCATGGTCACGCCATTGCTGGTCAAGGCCTTCCTCTACGGTGTGCTTGCGCCGCTCGCCGAACGACTGCCGCCGATACGCATCATCCCCGACGCCCGGGCTCCCGAGATGCCCCAGCCCCTCCAGTCTGCGGTCTCGATTCCGCTCGACCTCGGCCGGGAGGAAGAGCTGCTGCTGCAACCGGACTTCGTGCAGAGCAGCAGCCGGTTCGCTTCGAAGCGGACCCAATGGCTGCTCAATCCGCGCATACCCTTGAGCAGCATCGCCTCCGGAATGTTCGCCCTGACACGCATTCGCGCCGAGGAAGGAGGGACGACACGCGTCGTGGTGTCCTCGCAGACCGACCCGCTGGGTGAGGTCGGGATCATCGAGATCCCGGCAGGCGCGGCGATGGTCGTCCAGCCGCGGTCGCTCGCCGGTGTCGTGAAGCAGGTCGGGGTGCCGCTCAGGATCACCCGCCACTGGCGACTGTGGAGCCTGCACGCCTGGCTGACGCTGCAGCTGCGTTACCTCGCGTTCCACGGGCCGTGCAAAATCATCCTGAAAGGGTGCCGCGGTGTCCGCGCGGAACGATCGGAGCCCGGCCAGTCCCGCCTGATCAACCAGGCCGCCACGCTCGGCTTCAGCGCCAACCTCGACTACAAGAACACACGCTGCGAGACCTTCGTCTCGTACCTCCGGGGCAAGGAAGACCTGTTCAACGACCTGTTTGCGGGCGGCCCCGGCTGGTTCGTTTACGAAGAGATGCCGGCCACAGGCCGCCGGACCGGAATCACCGGGCGGGGCCTCGAGGGCGTGATCGACGCGTTCCTGAAGGCGTTCGGGATCTGAGCGCGCGGCGCGGCCTGAGTTCCTCGTGCGCCGCGACGAGATATTCGGCGATCCGGCTCGGGTCGGGCACGAGGCTGCTCGCGGCCGTGATGCCGAATCCCATCGCACCGGCGTAGCTCTCCACCGTGATGTTGATGCCGAGGCCATGCGCCACGATCGACAGCGGCCAGTGACGCATGACGCGTGCGCCCGCGAAATACATCGGTGCCTGCGGGACCGGCGACGTTGGAAATGACCAGGTTGGCGAGCGGCGGAATCAGCTCGGCGACCTGTCGTTGCCCGTAGATCGATGCGAGTCCGTGCAGCAGCCAAGGCATGCCGAAGGACGGAAAATCGGTGGGCAGGATGGCCTTGGCACGGCCCGTGGTCGATTTTGCGGCGCGGGCGGCGTCGCGGATCGCGTGCAGGCGTCGCGCCGGGTTGGCGATGTGCGGTGGCCAGGCTGACCCGCGCCATGGTCGCCTGCGTCGTGTACTCGGCGTTGCCGGGTGTGCGCAGCGAGATCGGCACGGCCGCAACCAGCGTCTCGCCCGGCAGGCCACCGTGGTGCTTCAGGTAGCGGCGCAGTGCGCCGCTGCACAGCGCCAGTACGACGTCGTTGACCTTGGCATCGTGCGCGGCGGCCACGGCCTTGATCTGGTCGAGCGGGATCGACACTCCGGCGAAGCTCCGCTCGTCGGTGATGGCCGCGTTGAGTGCCGTCCGCGGTGCGAAGCCCGATGTTCCCGCGGACGGCGTGGAGGCGTCGTCGCCCGTGCCGCTGCGCAGGCCGCTCAAAGTCCTGACGATGTCGGGCAGTCCGCGAATGAACTTCAGGTACTGGGCCACGTCGTGTTTCAACGCCGCGGAGGCCAGCGTGCCCACGCCGGGGTGCTCGCCATGGCTCGCGTGACTGTCGGCATCGCGCGGAAACCGCCTGCCCTTGGGCACCGGGTCGAACAGGACGTTGCCGAGGATGACCGCCGCCTGGCCGTCGAGCAGGGCGTGGTGCAGCTTCGTGTAGTAGCCGACCTGGCCCGATTTCAGGCCTTCGATGATGTACACGCGCCAGAGCGGGCGGGCGCGGTCCAGCAGGATGGAGTGCAGGTTGCCGACGCATGCCTCGAGCTGCGCCTGCGTGCCGGGACGCGGCAGCACCACGCGCTGGATGTGGTACGCGAGGTCGACTGCGTCGGCCTGCACCCACACCGGGTTCCAGGCCTGCAGCGGCAGCGTGGCCAGCGTGCGGCTGAGCACGGGAGCCCGCGGCAGGCGGCGGGCGTACAGGCGCCGGACAGCCCCGCAGAAGTCCCCGCGATGATCGTCCGGCAGCTGCAGCAGGCTCAGCGAGCCGACGTGCATCGGCGTCGCCGGGGTCTCCAGGTGCAGGAACAGGCCGTCCAGGCCGCTCAGCGATTTCATGTGCTGCAAACCTCAGGATGCAGGATACCCGAGGTGGATCCAGATCCGCGGCGGCCGTCGTATGATTCCGCCATGCAAGGCTCCGCAACCTCACCGGTCGCAGGCGCGGGACCCGTGTCGACGCGCGTCCAGGTCTTCCTTGGCAAGGGAGGCGTGGGCAAGACGACCTGCTCGGCGGCGACTGCCATGCAACTCGCCGAGCGTGGCGAGCGCAGCCTGGTGATTTCGACCGATCCGACACCCTCGCTGTCCCATCTCTTCGCGATCGAAGGCGAGCACCGCGAACGTGAAGTGCGTCCAGGCCTGTTCCTGACCGAGCTGGGCCTCGCCGATGTCCGCAACATGTGGAACGAGGCCTTCGGCCGCGACGTCTACGGCGTGTTCTCCAGCTTCGTCGACATCGACTACGGCACGTTCGTCCAGTTCATGACGTCGGTCCTGCCCGGCCTCAACGAGGAGTTCATGGTCGACTACATCCGTCGCCTGGGCCTCGACCGGCGCTATCGGAACGTCGTCTGGGATACGGCTCCGCTCGGCCAGACGCTCGCGCTGCTGGGCATGCCGTCCATGCTCGGTGAGCACCTGCGGACCGCGCCGCGCATCTATTCCCATCTGCGCACGCCGGGAGAAAAGAAGGAATCCGTCATGGAGATTCTCGGGCGGTGGCGTGACCTCGCCGCCGACTGCATGGAGTTCCTGCGCCGCGACGTCGTTTTCTCCATGGTGACGATCCCGGAAACGCTGGCCGTCTGCCAGCTCGACGACGTGATCGCGGAGTTGCGCCGCTATGACCTGCGCATCTCGCGGCTGATCGTCAACAACGTGGTGCCAGAGACGGACTCGTCGTTCCTGGCACGGAAACGGCACCAGCAGCAGGTGCACCTTGCCCGGCTCCGCGACCGGCACGACGGGGTGCCGATCGTCGAGGTGCCGCTTTTCCCGGAGGAGGTCCGCGGCGTGGAGCGCCTGCGGACCGTTGGCCAGCTGCTGTGCCCGGGCGCCGTTCGTCAGGTCTTCGAGGCCTGATAGATGCTCTCGATGGCCTGGTCCAGCGCGGCGTTGAACTCCGCGTCCGACTGCTGGGCGCTCAGGCCTTCGGTCAATGCCCGGGAGAAACTCGCCACCATGCCGTGCTGGCGGGCCAGCCGCTTGTTGGCGTCGTCCCGCGAGTAGCCGCCCGACAGCGCCACGACCTTCAACACGCGCGGGTGCTTGATGCACTCAGCGTAGAGGTTGTCCTGGTCGGGAATCGTGAGCTTGAGCATCACTTGCTGGCCTTCCGGCAGCGCGTCCAGCTGGGCCAGGAGCGCGGCCTTGAGCAGGTCTTCGGCCGCAGCCTTGTCCGGGCACTTGATGTCGACCTCGGGCTCGATGATCGGCACGAGACCGGCCGCGATGATCTGGCGGGCGACCTCGAACTGCTGGTCGACCACGGCCTGGATGCCGGCCGGGTTCGCCTGCTTGATCACCGAGCGCATCTTGGTGCCGAAGATCCCCTTGGCGCGCGCCCGCGCGAGGAGCTTGTCGAGTTCCGGCATGGGCTTCATCAGCTGCACGCCGTTGGTCTCCGCGTCAAGGCCCTTGTCGACCTTGAGGATGGGGACGACCTTCTTCACGTCCCAGAGATACTCGGCCGTCGGCCGGCCCAGGATCTCCCGATCCATCGTCGCTTCGAACAGGATGGCCGCCAGGATCCGGTCGCCGTTGAAGGCCGGGCTGGTGATGATGCGCGCCCGCATTGCGTGCATCAGGTCCATCATTTCGGCATCGCTGGACCAGGCGCCCGTCGCAATGCCGTACAGGTTCAGCGCTTTGGGGGTGCTGCCGCCGCTCTGGTCAAGGGCGGCGATGAAGCCTGCCTGGGTGCGGAACTTGGCTTTCTGCTGTTCGAAACTGCTCATGCTGACCTCATGCGGATGGCTGCCCGGAGGGTTGATTGTAGACGGGGCGGCCCCTCGCAGTCTCGCACGATGCGGGGCTCGGAGCGGGCCGGGTCCCGCAGGTGCTGCGGCACCCTGCTGCCGTCCTCCGCCGCGGTGCCGTCCGGCGGCCGGTGCACGCGGCGCCCCGTCGCGATAGGCTGCACCATGACGGGTCATCACGATGGAGCGTGAGTACCGATGACAGATGCTGGTTCGACGGACGACGTGGCTGCGGGCACGTTCGTGACTTTCATGCTCGACAGGGGACTGGCCGGGGCGGGTCCGTTGTCGGGTGCCGCGGAACTGGCCGAGGATTATCTCGGCGACCCGGGCTACAAGAGCGACGAGCGGCGCGTCGATGCGCTGATCAAGTGGGAGTCGCGCAAGAACTTCTCGAGCGGCTTCCTGACGGGGCTCGGTGGCCTCGTCACGTTTCCCGTTTCGATCCCTGCGGCGCTCGGCGCCTCGTGGCTGATCCAGGCGCGCATGGCAGGTGCGATCGCGTGCATTTACGGGCACGACCTCGCCTCCGAGCGCGTGCGGACCAATATCCTGCTGAGCCTGGCCGGTGACGTCGCGAAGGACGCAATGAAGGACCTGGGGATCAAGACCGGCAATGCGCTGACGCAGCGCGCGGTCGAACAGATCCCGGGTCGGGCGCTCGTCGAGATCAACAAGCGCATCGGGGCGCAATTGCTGGCCAGGGCGGGGAGCCGGATCGTCCTGCGATTTCCGCGTGCGGTGCCGATCCTGGGCGGTGTCGTCGGCGGGACACTCGATGCGGCGGTCTGCCGGGTGGTCGGCAGGACCGCCAAGACGCTGTTCCGACCGCCGGCCGGTTCCGTCATCCAGGGTGCGCGCGTCGGGTGAAAGCGCTCGCGCGCACGGCGCTGCCACGCACGGTGGTCGTGCTCGGCCTGGTGTCGTTCCTGAACGACGCCGCCAGCGAAATGATCACGCCGCTGCTGCCGATCTTCCTGACCGCGACGCTCGGTGCGGGGCCGGCCGTGGTGGGCCTGGTCGAAGGCCTCGCCGAAGCGACGGCGAGCATCCTCAAGCTCGTCTCGGGGCGGCTGGCGGATCGCGGCGTGCGCGCGAAATCACTGGTGCTCGGCGGCTACGGGTTGTCGAACCTGGTCCGTCCACTGATCGGCCTGGCGGCCGCCTGGTCTGCCGTGCTGCTGCTCAGGTTCCTCGATCGCGTCGGCAAGGGCCTGCGCACCGCGCCTCGCGACGCACTCATCGCCGCATCGACGTCGCCGCAAGTGCGCGGCCGGGCGTTCGGGTTCCACCGCTCGATGGACCACGCGGGTGCCGTCGTCGGACCGCTGCTCGCGTTCGTCCTGCTGAGCCGACACGTCGAGCTCGGTCACGTCTTCATCGCGTCCGTCGTGCCGGGGGTCCTGGTGCTGTTGCTCCTCGCGTTCGGCTTGCCGCGCGGCGAGGCGTTCGTGGCCCCGGTGCGCGCGCCTTTTGCGTGGCGGGCCCTGCACAAGCGGCTGCGGGCGATGATCATCGCGGCCGGCTGGCTCGCACTGGCGAGCGTGCCGGAGGTGTTCGTCGTGCTCTGGGCCACGCAATCGGGGCTCGAAGTGCGCTGGGTGCCCCTGGTCTGGGCCGCGGCCAGCCTCGCGAAAATGTTGATCGCCCTGCCGGCCGGGATCGTGTCGGACCGGCTCGGGCGCACACCGGTGCTGCTCGGGGGCTGGGGTGCACGCGTGGCCGTGCTGATGCTGCTTGCGGCATTGCCCCATCCGCCGGCACCGGTCGTCTGGGTCCTGTTCGTGGCGTACGCCGCGACCCTCGCGATCACCGAGCCGGCGGAGCGTTCGTTGATCGGCGACCACGCGAGCGAACACGAGCGGGGCACCGCCTACGGCCTGTATCACCTCGCGAGCGGCTTGCTGGTGCTGCCGGGCGCGCTGCTCTTCGGCGTGCTGTGGGAAGGGTGGGGCTCGTCCACCGCGTTCGCAGCCGCCGCGCTGACGACGGCCGGTGCCGCGCTCTGGATGCTCTGGTTGGCCCGCCCCGGTGCCGTCGAACGCTAGCGGTTCATCGCGGTCGGCTTGGACGCGTGGCGCGAGGCGAGCTCCTGCACGACCTGCTCGAGCGAAAGGCTGCGGGCCTTGAGCATCACGAGCAGGTGATAGAGCAGGTCGGCGCACTCGCCGACCAGTTCGGGATCCTCACGCGTGACCGCCGCCAGCGCGGTCTCGACACCTTCCTCGCCGACCTTCTGCGCGATGCGGCCGATGCCCGACGCGTAGAGGCGCGCCGTGTAGCTGCCTTCGGGGCTCTCCGCGATGCGCAGTGCGATCGTCTTCTCGAGCGACGCGAGGAACGCGATGCGGGTCGCGTCCGTGTCGCGGGCCCCGGCGAAGCAGGTCGGGGTCCCCTTGTGGCAGGTCGGGCCCTGCGGATTGGCCAGCACGAGGATCGTGTCGTCGTCGCAGTCGGCTGTCAACCTGCACGACCTCGAGGAAATGACCCGAGGTCTCGCCCTTGGTCCACAGCTGGTTGCGTGAGCGACTGAAGAACACGACGCGGCCGTCGGCCAGCGTACGACGCAGCGACTCTTCGTTCATGTAGCCGAGCATCAGGACGCGGCCGGTACGGGCGTCCTGGATCACGGCCGGCAGCAGGCCATCGCCCTTGCTCCAGTCGAGCCGGCGTTACGTCCAGCTCGTTCATGGCCGAATCTCCACGTGTCTCTCCCCCAGGTATTTCTTCAGGTCCCCGATCGCGATGGCGCCACTGTGGAACACGCTCGCCGCCAGTGCACCATCGACGTCCGCCGCGGTGAATACTGCGGCGAAGTGTTCAGGCGTCCCCGCGCCGCCGGAGGCGATCAACGGTACGCGGCAGGCGGCCCGCACCGCTTGCAGCTGCTTCAGGTCGTAGCCGCGGCGGACGCCATCGCTCGCCATGCAGTTCAGCACGATTTCGCCGGCGCCGCGATCCTGCACCTCGCGTACCCAGTCGAGCGTGCGGCGGCTGGTGCCGCGCGAGCGGTCCGGGTCACCGGTGAACTGGTACACCTCGTACCCGTCACCGACCGTCTGGCTGTCGATGCCGACGACCACGCATTGCGAGCCGAACCGCCGTGCCAGGGCATCGACCAGCGCCGGATCGACCAGGGCAGGGGAGTTGACCGACACTTTCTCGGCTCCCGAATTCAGCACTTCCTCGGCCTCGGCCACGGTGCGGATGCCGCCGGCCACGCAGAACGGAATGTCGAGCACGCGTGCCACCCGCGAAATCCAGCTGCGGTCGACGGAGCGGCCCTGCGGGCTCGCGGTGATGTCGTAGAAAACGAGTTCGTCCGCGCCTTCGGCGCAGTAGCGGGCCGCGAGCTCGAGGATGTCGCCCACGACCTTGTGGTCGCGGAACTGCACGCCCTTGACCACGAGTCCGTCGCGGACGTCCAGGCAGGGAATTATGCGCTTGGCAAGAATGGCTCGAGCTCCCGTGGCCGGAATGCGTTCTTCGAGCAGTGCGCGGCCGCTGATGACCGCAGCCGCACCTGTCGCCGCCAGCTCGCGCAGGTCCGCACCCGTGCTGACGCCGCCCGACGCCTGCCACTGGATCGTCGGGAAGCGGCGCACCGCTGCGGCGTACAGCCCGAGGTTGGGGCCGGTCAATGCGCCGTCGCGTGCGACGTCGGTGCACAGCACGTGCAGTGCGCCGTGGGGCAGGTACTCCGCCACGGCGTCCCAGAGGCTCGATTCGGTCTGGGATTCCCAGCCGTGGGTCGTCAGGCGCGGCGTGCCGCCCTCGTCGACGCGCACGTCGAACGCGAGCACCACGCGATCGGGCCCGAACTCGCGCATCCACTGCTGCACCTGGCCAGGCTGCAGCACGGCGACGCTGCCGACCACGACCCGCTGCACGCCGAGTGTCGAACAGGGCGGCCGCGACGTCGCGGGTGCGGATGCCGCCGCCGACCTGGATCGTGACGTCGGGGTACGCCGCCACCAGTGCGGCGATCGCCGCACGGTTGCCCTGCGATCCGTCACGCGCGCCGTCGAGGTCGACGACGTGCACGTAACGCGCGCCCAGCGCCCGGTAACGCGCGAGGACCAGCGTCGGGTCGTCGCCGTACACGGTCTCGGCGTCGAAGCGGCCCTGCAGCAGTCGCACGCACTTGCCGCCGCGCAGGTCGATGGCGGGGATCAGTCGCATCAGGCGTCGCACTCCAGGAAATTCTGCAGCACCCGGCTGCCGGGCTTCGACGAGCGCTCCGGGTGGAACTGGGCACCGTGGAAGTTGCGCACGCGCACGAGCGCGGAAAACTCGCCGCCGTAATCGCACGCAGCGACCGTCCACTCGCCCGAGGGCGCAGCGTAGCTGTGCACGAAGTACACGTAGGCCGACTCGTCGAGGCCCTGCAGGAGCGGCGAGTCCTGGAGCTTCCGCAGCTGGTTCCAGCCCATGTGCGGCACCGGCAACCCGGCGCGGTCCGGAAACCGCGCGACGCGTGCGGGGATCAGGCCGAGGCAGCGCGTGTCGTCCTCGGCGCTGCTCTCGAACAGCAACTGCATGCCGAGGCAGATGCCGAGCACGGGCTGGGTGAGCGTCGGGATCACGTCCGCCAGTCCCAGTGCGCTGCAGCCGTGCCATGGCGTCGCCGGCTGCGCCGACGCCGGGCAGGATCACGCGGGGCGCGCGGCGCAGTTCGACGGGATCCGTCGTCAGGCGCGAGGCGGCGCCCAGCCGGTCCAGGGCGAACTGCAGCGAGGCGATGTTGGCACCGCCGTTGTCGATGATGGCGACGTCGGTCATGGCTGCAACGCTACAGCGTGCCCTTGCTGCTCGGCAGCTCGGTGCCTTCGATGCGCACGGCCTGGCGCAACGCGCGGCCCATCGCCTTGAAGCAGGCCTCGACCATGTGATGGGTGTTCTCGCCGCTGACGCGCACGTGGACCGCGGCGCCGAGGCTCTCGCCCAGCGACCGGAAGAAATGCGGCACCAGCTCGGTGGGCAGGCCGCCGACCGACTCGCGGCCGAAGGTTGCCTTCGAACACCGGATAGGGTCGTCCCGACAGGTCGACCGCGACCTGCGCCTGTGCCTCGTCCATCGGCAGCACGAAGCCGAAGCGCGCAATGCCGACCTTGTCGCCCAGGGCCTGGCGCAGCGCCTGGCCGAGGGCGAGCGCGCAGTCCTCGACCGTGTGGTGCTCGTCGATCGCGAGGTCGCCGACGCAGGTCAGTTCGAGCGCGAAGCCGCCGTGACGTGCCACCTGCTCGAGCATGTGGTCATAGAAGCCGATACCCGTGGCAATGGCCACCGGGCCGGCGCGATCGAGGTTCACGCGCACGTGGACGTCCGTCTCCTTCGTCGTGCGCACGACGGTTGCGGCGCGCTCCGGGTTGCGGAGGCTTTCGACGATGGCCTGCCACGTGGCGCCGTCGGCGCCGTCCGCCCGTACCCGCAGGCCCTGCGAGACCGAGGTTCGCGGCCAGTTGCAGGTCGGTCTCGCGATCGCCGATGACGTAGCTGTGGCGCGGATCGATCGGGTGCTCCCTGAGGTACGCATCGAGCAGGCCGGTCCGGGGCTTGCGGCATTCGCAGCCGTCCGCGGGGCGGTGCGGGCAGAAGAACTCGGCATCGAACTCGATGCCCTGCGAGGCGAACAACCGCCGCAGGAAGTCCTGCGGCTCGCGGAACGCGGGCTCCGGGAACGTCTCGCTGCCGAGGCCGTCCTGGTTGCTGACCAGCACGAAGCGATAGCCCGCACGCTTGAGTTCGAGCAGTGCAGGGATCACGCCGGGCAGCAGGCGGATCTTCTGCAGGCTGTCGACCTGCTCGTCGGGCGGCTCCTCGACCAGCGTGCCGTCGCGGTCGATGAACAGGACGCGGGCTGCGGTCATGCGTGCTCCACTGCGGCCAGGAGCCGCTGGTTCTGCTCCGGGGTGCCGATCGAGATGCGCAGGCAGTTCGCCAGGCCGGGCGACGCGGTGAAGTCGCGCACGATCAAGCCGACCGACTGCGCCGCCGCGTAGAACCTCGGTGCATCGCGGCACTCGACCAGCAGGAAGTTGGCATCGGAGGCGAAGACGCGCGCGACGTGCGGATTGCGCTCGAGCCGCGCGCGCATGCGGTTGCGCTCCTCGAGCAAGGTCTGGATCCGCGCGGCGGACGATGCGCGCTGCGGCGCTGCCGTGAGGGCCAGCACTTCTTCGACCGTCGAGGCCGGGATGGCATAGGGCGGGATGATGCGCTTGAGCAGGCCCACGATCTCCTCGCCGGCAATCAGCGTGCCGAGGCGCGCGCCGGCGAGCGCATAGGCCTTCGACAGCGTGCGCAGGATCACGAGGTTCGGGAATTCGGCGAGGCGTGAAGCGAGACTCGTACGGCCGGCAAACTCGATGTAGGCCTCGTCGAGCACGACCAGTGCGCGGCCGTCGAGCTCGCGGCACACCTGCAGCATGCTGGCCTCGTCGAGCAGGTTACCGGTGGGATTGTTCGGCGAGCACAGGAAGACGATCCTGGCGTCCCGGCCGGCGGCGACGACTGCGGGGGTGTCGAGCTGGAAGCCATCGCGCAGGAGCGGGACCTCCGCGACGGCGGCGCCCTGGATCTTTGCCGCGACCTTGTAGAACCCGAAAGTCGGCGGCGTGATGACGACGCTGTCCTGCCCGGCGCGGCAGAACGCGCGGACCAGCAGGTCGATCGCCTCGTCGCTGCCCCGACCGACGAGCACCTGTCGCGGTGCCACGCCATAGAGCTGCGCCATGCGTTCGACCAGCGCCCTGGGTTGCGGCTCGGGGTAGCGGTTCAGCCCGGCCTGGGTGTTGTCGCCCTGCGCACGCCACGGCATCTCGTTGGCGTGCATGCGTTCGAGCGACGGGTCCCATGCCGCGTGCTGGTAGGGCTGCAACTGCACGATGTCGGGACGGGCGAGGTCGAGTATCGAGCCGGTCATGGGCGTCCCCCGGCGGCAAGCACGTCGAGACGTACCGTCACCGCATTGGCGTGCGCATCGAGGGATTCCAGCCGCGCCAGCGTGCGGGCCGTGGGGCCCAGTTCCTGCAGGCCGGCGGCCGTGAGTTCCTGCACCGTGATGCGCTTGACGAAATCGAGCACGCCGAGGCCGCTGTAGGCGCGGGCGTGGCCGTAGGTCGGCAGCACGTGGTTGGTGCCGCTGCAGTAGTCGCCCATGGTTTCGGGCGTCCAGGGGCCAAGGAAGACCGATCCCGCATTGCGGACCTGCGGCAGCAGGCTGCGGGCATCGCGGACCTGCAGGATCAGGTGTTCCGGTGCGTATCGGTTGCTGACGACCATCGCCGCCTGCAGGTCCGGCACCACGAGCACGCGGCTTTCGGCGATCGACCGGCCGGCGATCGACGCGCGCGGCAGCACGGCGAGCTGGCGTGCCACCTCGTCGACGCAAGCTGCGGCCACGGCGCGTGAGGTCGCGACGAGCACGACCTGGGCATCGACGCTGTGTTCGGCCTGTGCGAGCAGGTCGGCGGCGACGAACGCGGGACGTGCGGTTTCGTCCGCGACGACCAGCACCTCGGAAGGGCCCGCGGGCATGTCGAGCGCGGCGCCGTCCGCGTCCTGGGCGACGATCTGCTTCGCCGCGGTGACCCAGGAATTGCCGGGCCCGAAGATCTTGACGACCTTCGGCACCGTCGCGGTGCCGTACGCCATGGCCGCGACCGCCTGCGCGCCGCCCAGCTTGAACACCTGTTCGACGCCGCAGAGCCTCGCGGTGACCAGCACGGCCGGGTCCGCGGCGCCGTCGGGCCGCGGCGGCGTGCAGATCACCCGCAACGGGCAGCCTGCGATACGTGCGGGCACCGCCAGCATCAGCGCCGTGGAGGGCAGGGGAGCCGTGCCCGCGGGGACATACAGGCCCACGGCATCGAGCGGCACCGTCATGCGTTCGCAGACGACGCCCGGCGCCGTCTCGAGTCGCAGCGGCGCCAGCGTCTGCAGCTCGTGGAAGCGGGTCACGGTGGCGATGGCACGCTCGAGTGCGGTGCGTTGCTCGGCCGTCAGTGCGCTTCTCGGCAGCGGCAAATTCCGCGGCCGTCACCGCAAAGGATTCGAGCCGCACACCGTCCAGCTTCTCGGTGTATTCACGCAGTGCGTCGTCGCCACGTGCGCGCACGTCGTCGACGATGCGCCGGGCGCGGTCGAGCAGGCCGGCCGCGTCCCGTTGTGCGGGCCGGCGCAGGACGGCATCGCGTCGTGCCTCGTCGAGCGCCGCCCACTCCAGGATTTCGAGCGGCGCGTTCATGCGAGCATCTTCTCCACCGGCAGCACCAGCACGGCACTGGCGCCCGCGGCCTTGAGGCTCTCGAGCGTTTCCCAGAACACGGTTTCGCGGCAGACGGCGTGCACCGCCACCTTGTCGCCCGCGCCGTCGAGCGGGATCACGGTCGGTGACTCGCTGCCCGGCAGCAGCTGCTTGATCTGCGCCAGCGCGGCGCGCGGCGCGTGCAGCATGATGTACTTGCTCTCGCGGACCTGCTGCACGCCATCGATGCGCACGAGCAGGCGCCGCACCCAGTCGGCCTTCACGTCCGGCAGGGCGATCGGTGTGCGCACGAGCGCAACCTGGCTCTCCAGCACGACGGCGACTTCGCGCAGGTGATTCGCCGTGAGCGTCGAGCCGGTCGAGACGAGGTCGCAGATGAGGTCGGCGCGGCCGAGGCGCGGCGCGATCTCGACCGCACCCGACAGCGTGACGATTTCGGCCTGGATGCCGTTTTCGCGCAGGAAGCGCGCGAGCACGTGCGGATACGTCGTGGCGATGCGCTTGCCCGCGATGCTCGGCAGGCCGGCGTAGTCGAAGTCCTGTGGCACCGCGATCGCCAGGCGGCAGCGGCCGAAGTCGAGCTTCTGCAGCAGCTCGATCCGGGGCTGCGTGCCGCGAGCGATCATGGCGAGGCGCTTTTCCTCGAGCACGTTCATGCCGACCAGGCCGAGGTCGCAGACGTCTTCCTGCACGAGGTCGGGGATGTCGTCGTCACGGACGAACAGCACGTCGAGCGGCATGTTCTCGCCGTAGCACATCAGCTGGTCCTTGCCGCGGCTGAACTTGAGGCCGCAGCGGTGCAGCAGGTCCAGCGACTCGTCGGTCAGCCGGCCGGATTTCTGCACGGCGATGCGCAGCCGCTCTTGCCTGTCCATGTCAACGTTCTCCGAGGCGGCGCGCCGCCAGTGCATAGCCGCCGTTGCCGGCGGCGAGGTAGCGGGCGACCCGTCCGATCGTGGTCACGCTGACGCCGGTCTGCTTCGAAATCTCCCGGTACGGCATCCCGTCCTGCAGCAGGCCCACCACGGTCCACCGATCCGCCAGCGCCTGCAACTCGGCCGGGGTGCACAGGTCGCGGAAGAAGTCCCGGCACTCCTCGGTGGAGCGCAGGGTCAGGACGGCCTGGAACAGCGCGCGTTCGGCCGCGGCTTCCTGGCGGGGCGAGATTCCCTTGTGGTTTTTCACGGCTCGATGGGGGCGGGGTGTCGTATTAGCGTAGTAGTACGTTAATACATCAGGACGCGCAGACGCAACCGCAACAGTGCCGGCAACGAGCGACGAGCTACGGCGCGACCGTTACTCGACCGCGGTCACATCCGGTCCGGGGTCTGTCCCGAAAAACGCCGTAAACCCGTCCCTGGAAACCGTCCGCGACATGGGCGTCGCGGCCGCGCCTCCAGGGACGGGTTTACGGCGTTTTTCGGGACAGACCCCGGACCGGATGTGCCGCGCGGTCGTGTACCGGTCGCTTCCGTGGCAGGTTCTCTGCCTTTTCCGTTGGTTGCGCGCGCGCGTCCTTGCGCTACGCCGGTACGGACCCTACACTTCGCCCCGCTCATCGAGACCGGCTGAGGGAATGGCCCTTTGAAGCCGGGGCAACCATCGGGCCCAACCCGCCCGAACTGGTGCCAACTCCACGGGGACCGCGTCCGCCGGAAGATGAGTTGCAGCGAGGCTGCCCCGGCCCAGGCCGGGGGTGTTGGTCGCCGCAACCGTCCTGCCGTGCGTGCCGAGATGGCACGCGCCGAACGCGACCCCCCGGACTCGACGATGCCCGCACGGCAACGGTTTTGCCGGATCGGGAGTCCATGGCTTGAACTCGACGTCCGCAGCCGACCACGAAGAAGCAGACCGCAACCCGCGGGTCGTTGCTGCCCGCGGGCTATGAGCTCACCGAAGGCACGCTCGTGCTCGAGCGGCCGTTGCCGCTGCATTTCGGCGGCGAGCTGCCGCGCGTCGAGATCGCCTATCGGCTCGCGGGCGCGGCCGCTGCGCCGGTGGTCGTCGCGCTGGGCGGCATCTCCGGTGGCCGCAACGTGTTTCCGGTCGGGACGGGCGAGTCGGGCTGGTGGGACGAGATCGTGGGACCCGGTCGCCCGCTCGACACCGATCGCTTCCGCGTGCTCGGCATGGACTTCCTCGGCGGCAGCCACCAGAGCACGGGCCCGACGGCCGGGCAGGAATTCCCGAGCATCAGCGCCTACGACCAGGCCGAGTGCCTGCTGGCGTTGATGCAGCATCTGCGGATCGACCGGCTGCGTGGCTGTCTCGGGGCCTCTTACGGCGGCATGGTGACGCTCGCACTGTCCGAGAAGTACCCCGAGCGGGTCGAGCACGCCGTGGTGATCAGTGCCGCGCACCGGACCCACCCGATGTCGACGGCCTGGCGCAGCGTGCAGCGCAACTTCGTGCGCTACGCGATCCGGCACGGCGAAGGCGCGCAGGGCCTCATGCTCGCGCGTGCGCTCGCCATGGCGACGTATCGCTCGGCGCGCGAATTCGAAGAGCGCTTCCAGGGCGATGCCGAGCGTCGCGAAGGCGTCTTCGTCTTTCCGGTCGAGTCGTACCTGATGGCGCGCGGCGCCAGTTACGCGGCTCACTATCGGCCCGAGGCCTTCGTCTGCCTCTCCGAATCGATCGACCTGCACCGGGTCGAGCCTGCGCGGATCCGCGTGCCGCTCACCCTGGTCGGCGTGGTCGAGGACCAGCTCGTGCCGATCGGCGACATGCGCACGCTGCGGGACGGTATCGTAGGCACCTGCCAGCTGGTCGAGATCAGTTCACTGTACGGCCACGACGCATTTCTCAAGGAGACGGCGGTCCTGCGCGACGTGTTTGCGCAGGCGCTCGAATGAAGCAGACCCCATGAGCCAACACGACGACCAGGACAGCCTGCGCACCCGCACCGTGCGGGCCGCGCTCGAGACCGACACGCAGCACGGTGCGGTGGTCCCGCCGATCCACCTGACTTCGACGTTCGCCTTCGGCGGCTACGGCGAGAAGCGCGAGTACGATTATTCCCGCTCCGGCAATCCCACTCGCGACGCGCTGGGGCGGGCACTGGCCGACCTCGAAGGCGGCGCCGGCGCGGTGGTCACGGCCTCAGGGATGGGGGCGGTGTCGCTCGTCACGCAACTGTTCCGGCCGGAGCAAGTCGCCGTCGTGCCGCACGACTGCTATGGCGGCACGTACCGGCTGTTCAACGCGCTGCACTTGCGTGGCGCACTGCAGGTCCGGTTCGTGGATTTCCAGGACCAGACGGCGCTGGCCGCCGCACTCGCCGACAAGCCGGCACTGGTCTGGATCGAGACGCCGAGCAATCCGTTGCTGCGGATCGTCGACATCGCCGCCGTGGCGGGCCGGGCCAAGGCCGCGGGGGCGATCGTGGCCGCGGACAACACGTTTCTCTCGCCCGTGTGGCAGCGACCGCTGGCCCTCGGCGCCGACCTCGTCGTGCATTCGACGACCAAGTACCTCAACGGTCACAGCGACGTGGTCGGCGGGGCGGTCATCGCCGCCGACGCCGCCCTGCACGAGCAGGTTCGCTGGTGGGGCAACTGCATCGGGGTGACCGGTGCGCCGTTCGACAGCTTCCTCACGCTGCGCGGCCTGCGGACGTTGCACATGCGGATGCAGGCGCACGGCGCGAACGCGCAGCGGCTCGCCGAGCTGCTGGTCCGGCATCCGGCCGTCGCCAAGGTCCATTTCCCGGGCCTGGCGACGCATCCGGGTCACGAGATCGCGCGAC
>CAWBKN010000016.1:0-178669 GCA_963789375.1 uncultured Gammaproteobacteria bacterium
TCGGCTTGCCGACGGACCATCCTCCGGCAACCAGGATCGCGCGCGACTCTATTCGAACCGTTCGACCGCAGCCATCGTGTTTACCGCAACTTGCGCTGCGCGGGCCGGCTCGATCGAAGCCTTCTACGACAGAACCTGGGGCCGCGCGGCTGGATCAGTCTTTCGGCGCGCGCAGCAGGTCGACGACTGACGCGAGCTCCGGCTTGCCGGCCTTGATCTCGTCGTACGTCAGTCCGCTGAGCTCGTGCGGGAAGACGAGCCAGGCATCGGTCTCGTGCAGGTAGTAGTCGGGCACGAGGCTCGTGCGATTGTTGCCCGGCTTGTACCACGGCGTCGCAATGCGTATTTGGCGCGGCATGTTCAACCGCATCTTGGCCGAGAGTTCGGCGAGCAGCGCCTCGATGCTGTGACCGGAGTCGAAGACGTCGTCCACGATCAGCAGCGAATCGTCTGCGTCCGCCTCCTCGACGATGTAGTGCAGCCCGTGCACGCGGATCGTCTTCGCCCGCTCGCCGATGCCGACATACGCGGACGTGCGCACGGCGATGTGGTCCGGACGCACGCCGACGTACTCGAAGTATTCCTGGATCGCGATGCCGACCGGCGTGCCGCCGCGCCAGATGCCGATGATGAAGTCCGGCAGGAATCCGCTGCGGTGGATCTGCGCCGCGAGCCGGAAGGAATCCTGCAGCAGGTCGCTCGCGGTGATGAAGGTCTTGTCCATGGTGCGATCATCCGAATCGACAGATAGCTTGCACCCTATTCCGGGCACATGGTTTACACATTTCCGCATTTGGGGGAGCGTACCCAGATTTCTTCTCAGCGACGAGCGTCCGGCTCCCGCAGCAGGTGCAGTATTTCACTCGTCTGCTCCTGCATTTCCTTCAATCTCTGGTCGACGCTGCGAATGCCGATGTCGGCGCGCACGTTGACCTCGTGATCGATGCTGGCCTCGATCACGTCCCGTTCGTGCTCGGAGAGCTGCTCCCAGCCGGAGCGGAACAGCCGTCGAGCCGTATCACGATCCTCATTCGGCGAAGTGAGTCGCGCTCTGCGGTCTGGCTTCGGCCTCATGATTACCGTCTCCCGGCAAGTGTTCGCTGAACCTGATCGTACGTGTACACCGCGCCCGTTGCAGCGCGACTGCGCACCTCGCCGCTGGCCGTACTAGAATCGGGGCATGTGGGACATGCCGCGCCACCGGCTTGCAATGGTTTTCCTGGCCGGTGCAGTCGTCCTGGCCGCGGGGATCTTCTTTGCCGGCGAGGACCTGGCACACCACATCAACGCGGTCGAGACCTGGATCGACAGCCTGGGTCCCACCGGACCGCTCGCGTTCGTCGTCCTGCTGGTGATCGCCACCTCGGCGTTCATCCCCGAATCGATCCTGTCGATCGCGGCCGGCGCGTTGTTCGGTCTGACGCAGGGCCTGCTGGTCGTGCTGGCCGGCAACGTCCTGGCGGCGGCGCTGCAATATGCCCTCGGCCGAAGGCTGCTGCGCCGGCGGATCGAGAAGGCGCTCAGTCGCAAACCGGCGCTGGTCGCCATCCAGCGCGCGGTCAGGCAGGACGAGTTGCGCCTCCAGTCCCTGCTGCGCCTCACGCCGCTCAATCCCGCGACGGTCAGTTACATGCTGGGCGCCGCGGGCGTGCGGTTCACGACCTTCCTGGTCGCCTGCATCGGCTTGCTGCCGCACCTGGTGTTGGAGGTCTATTTCGGCTACGCCGGCAGGCACGTCGCCCACATGGCCAGCCGTGGGACGTCCGCTGTCTATCTCCACGATGCCGTCGTGCTGGCCGGCCTGGCGGTGACCCTCCTGGTCATCACGATCCTGTCGCGCAGGGCGCGCAAAGCCATCGCGCAGGCGGTCGCCGAAGGGGGCTCCGGGACACGCTGACCTGCAGGACGGATGGCAGCCTCCGTCCTGCAGACCTGTGCGCCGCGAACCGGGCGTCAGTCGATGAGATCGCCGGGGGTCGGCGGCAGCCGTGGCATCTGCTGTTCCGGGAACGGCCCGGTCAGGCTTTCCAGGAACGCCGTGATGTCGGCGACCTGCCCTGCTTCCAGCGTCTTGTTCAACTGTGTGCTCGCCATGACCTGCACGGCTTCGGCGATCGTGTGGACCTGGCCGTTGTGGAAATACGGTGCGGTGTAGACGAGGTTACGCAGGCCAGGGACGCGCCACATGTTCTTGTCCGCGTCGTTCTTCGTGACGGTGGCCCGTCCGAGGTCGCTCAGGAAGTCGTACTTCGCGACGAAGGGGCTGTCCGGGAAGGTCGGGAACTTCATGAAGAAGCCCGTGCCCATCGGCAGCGGCGGTCCACTGAACGCCGGTCCCTGGTGACAGCCCGTGCAGCCGACCTCCGCAAACGTCTTCAGGCCGCGGGCCTGCTGCTCCGTGAGCGCCTTGGTGTCGCCCTTGGCGTATTTGTCGTAGGCACTGTTCGGCGTAATGAGCGTCCGCTCATAGGCCGCGATGGCCTTGGCCGCGTTATCGAGGGTCAGCGGCTCGCTCGCGCCGAACGCCTTTTCGAAATACGGCTTGTAGCCGGGAATGTTGGCGATGCGGCTGATGACGGCAGCAAGGTTCGGCATGCCCATTTCGATGGCGTTCGCCGGCGGTCCCTTGGCCTGGTCCTCTAGCGTCGCCGCCCGCCCGTCCCAGAACTGGGTGGACAGGAACGCGGCATTCCACACCGTCGGCGCATTGCGCCCGCCGACGTGCCCGTGCACGCCGATCGACGTCGGCCGGTGGTCGTCACCGCCCTCCATCACGTTGTGGCAGGAGAAGCAGGACACCGTGCCCGTCGAGGACAGCCGCGGGTCGAAGTAGAGCATCTTGCCGAGTTCCACCTTGGCCGCCGTCGTTGGATTGTCGGCCGGTGCGGGAGCGACGTCCGGCAGCGCCTCCCAGGGACCGCTTGCGGCGGATGCAGCGGCCGTCGTGAGCAGCGTCGAGGTTAGAACGATCGCAGTGATCGGACCGAAGCGCATGGCAGTACTCCTTCAACGAGACGTCTCTGGAGCACGCTATAGTCGTCAGCGTCGATATATAAGTCGCAGAAGTACGGAACTGACGTCACCCCGATTTTTCGTAGCCATTTAGAACTGGAATAAGGTGCTTCCGGGGTCCTTGCATGGCAAGGAGAGGAAGCGATGAAGAAGTCCAGGTTCACCGAGGAGCAGATCCTGTTTGCTCTGAAGCAGGGGGACGCCGGTCAGCCGATCGCGGATGCGTGCCGGCAGATGGGGATCAGCGAGGCGACGTACTACAACTGGAAGAAGCGCTAAAGTTTCAAGTGCTTCGAAGAACGGACCAACGTCAGCCGGGGTCCGACTCTAAACCGCTCCGCTACTCAAAAGCGGGGGGACCATCTTGAAAGTGGTGGGCCGTGTAGGACTCGAACCTACGACCTACTGATTAAGAGTCAGCAGCTCTACCAACTGAGCTAACGGCCCACGCGGAGAAAGGGTGGGGTGGACGATGGGACTCGAACCCACGACCGCCGGGACCACAACCCGGGGCTCTACCAACTGAGCTACGTCCACCATCGTCCGGCGGAAATCAAACTTGTCTCAACACCCGCGCCGCGATGGCGCGCCCGGCAGGACTCGAACCTGCGACCCTCGGCTTAGAAGGCCGATGCTCTATCCGGCTGAGCTACGGGCGCATTCTGCAGCAGTGTCGCTCATCCGAGTGGTCGGGGCAGAGGGATTCGAACCCCCGACCCTCTGCTCCCAAAGCAGATGCGCTACCAGACTGCGCCATGCCCCGCCATGCTCGACCGACCTGCCGTCGTCGCCAGGCCCCCACTCGATGTCGCCACCGGACGGGGGTCCGCACGGGAGCGCGAATCATACGGACCGACCCCCCCAAGGTCAATTTAGGTTTGTCGCGGACCCGCGACAGCGGTGCGCGCCCTCTGCGAGAATATCCAGTCAGGCGCCGCTGGGCGGCCTGGGGAGACTTCGAGCATGCCAGCGACCGCCGCCACCTCCGCGCAGATCATCGACGGCAAGGCCATTGCCGCGGAGGCCCGTCGCGAGGTGCGCGAAGGCAGCGATCGCCTCGCGGCCCTCGGGCTGCGCCGCCCGGGACTGGCCGTCGTGCTGGTCGGCGACGACCCGGCTTCCCAGGTCTACGTGCGCAACAAGCGCCTCGCCTGCGAGGAATGCGGCCTCGTGTCCGTGAGCCACGACCTGCCCCACTCGACCACCCAGACCGAACTGCTGAGCCTGATCGACGTGCTCAACGCCGACGACAGGATCGACGGCATCCTCGTGCAGGTGCCGCTGCCCGACCACATCGACGAGCGCGCAGTGATCGAAGCGATCGACCCGGCGAAGGACGTCGACGGCTTCCATCCCTACAACGTCGGCCGCCTGGCGCTGCGCAACCCGCTGATGCGTCCCTGCACGCCGTACGGGGTCATCCGCCTGCTCGAAAAGGCCGGCATCCCGGCGAAGGGCAAGCACTGCGTCGTCGTGGGCGCCTCGAACCTCGTCGGCCGGCCGATGGCGCTCGAGCTGCTCCTGGCCGGTGCCACCGTGACCATCTGCCACCGCTTCACGACGGATCTTCGCGAACACGTCGGCGCCGCGGAGATCCTGGTCGTCGCGGTCGGCCAGCCCGGCATCGTGCGCGGCGAATGGGTCAAGCCCGGCGCCGTGGTCATCGACGTCGGCATCAATCGCATGCCCAATGGCAAGCTGGTCGGCGACGTGGAGTTCGAAGTGGCGCGCGAGCGCGCTTCGTTCATCACGCCGGTGCCGGGCGGCGTCGGCCCGATGACCGTGGCCATGCTGATGAAGAACACGCTGGAGTCGGCGCTGCAGCGAGTCCAGGTCCCAGCGCGCAAGTAGCCGCTTCGACGCGGGTGTCAGGCGATCGATCCGGGTTTGTTCCGGCCAAGCGGGAAAGGCAGACACGCTTGGCCGGAACAAACCCGGATCGATCGCTGCGTTACGGCGCCTGAGCGCGTTCTCGCTCGCGAGCGAGAACAGCGCACGGCGCATGCAGCCCCACCAATTATTCGGAGCCATTGTCGCTTGACCGAGCGGCTCGTTCAGACTGCATGCGCCGTGCGAATGCCGGGCGGGCGCAGATGCCGGAGTCCTGCCCTGATCGTCAGGCCCGGCAGTCGCTCAGGCGCCGCATGTCAGGCGTCCGTTCCGGGTCATTTCCCGGCGAGCGTGTCGGCTTTCCCGCTCGCCGGGAAATGACCCGGAACGGGCGCCACGATCCCAGGCCGCCCCGCACTGCCGCGGGTGCTTACATTCTCAGCCTCGTCGCCAGAGCGTCTTGCCGCCCGGCTGGTCCTCGAGCACGACGTTGCTCGAGGCGAGCAAGTCGCGGATCCGGTCCGATTCCTTGAAGTTCTTCGACTTGCGCGCGGCCGCACGCTCCTCGATCAGTCGCTCGATGTCGGCGTCGCCGAGCGTGGCGGCACCTGCAGTCGCCGCATTCGCATCGGCTGTGGATGCACTGCCACCGTCGCCGGCGGATGCCTTCGCCTGCTTGAGCGCGCGCTTGCGCAGGAACACTTCGGGGTCGAGCTGCAGCAGGCCGAGCCGCGTGGCCAGTGCCTTCAGCTCCGCGGCGCCCTGCCCCGCCTTGATCAAGTCACCCGCCGCCTTCGCGGTGTTGATCTCGCGCGCCAGTGCCTGCAGTTCCGACACGGCGATCGGCGTATTGAAGTCGTCGTCCATCGCGGCGACGAACCGGTCGGTGGCGGAACTGCCCTCACCCGGCCTGCGGCCGACCTCTCCCACTGACGTGGGAGAGGTGGTGAGCGGCACGCCCCGCAGCGCGAGATACAGGCGCTCGAGCGCGGCGTCGGCCTGCGCCAGGCTGTCGGGCGTGTAGTTGATCGGGCCGCGGTACTGGCTGTTGACGATGAAATAGCGCACGACCTCCGGGTCGCGCACCCACTCCAGCACCTCGCGCACGGTGAAGAAGTTGCCGAGCGACTTCGACATCTTCTCGTCGTCGACGCGGACGAAGCCGTTGTGCATCCACACGTTCACGAACGGCGAGTCGCACGCCGCGCAGCTCTGCGCGATCTCGTTCTCGTGGTGCGGGAACTTGAGGTCCATGCCGCCGCCGTGGATGTCGAAGTGCGGGCCGAGCAGGTCCACCGACATCGCGGAGCACTCGATGTGCCAGCCCGGCCGGCCTTTACCCCACGGCGATTCCCACGCGGGTTCGCCCGGCTTCGCGGCCTTCCACAGCACGAAATCGAGCGGGTCGCGCTTGGCCTCGTCGACGTCGATGCGCGCGCCCGCACGCAGGTCAGCCAGCCGCTTACCCGAAAGGCGCCCGTACGGCTCGAACTTCGCGACCGCGTAATACACGTCGCCGTTGTCGCCCGCATAGGCATAGCCCTTGTCGACGAGCGTCTTGACCATCGCGACGATCTGCGCGACGAACTCCGTCGCGCGCGGCTCGTGATCGGCGAGCTGTACGCCGAGCGCCGCGCAATCCTCGTGGTAGGCGCGGATGAAGCGTTCCGTCAGCGCCTGCATCGGCTCGCCGTTGGCCTGCGCACGCTGGATGATCTTGTCGTCGATGTCGGTGATGTTGCGGACGAACGTGACGTCGTAACCGGACGCAACCAGGTGTCGCCGCACCACGTCGAACACGATCAGCATGCGCGCGTGGCCAAGGTGGCAGTAGTCGTAGACCGTCATGCCGCAGACGTACATGCGAACCTTGCCCGGCTCGAGCGGGGTGAAGGTCTCTTTGCGGCCGGTCAGCGAATTGTGTATCTGCAGCATGGGTCGATCGTTCTGTCGAAGCGTGTCAGGTTGTGGCGGCGCGGTCCCGCGCGCTGGCCAGGCGGCCCAGCGCACGCGCGGCGCCCATGAGCGCCACCAGCGGCGCCAGTTCCGGGCCGTGGGTGTCGCCGGTCAGGGCCGATCGCAACGGCATGAACAGCTTCGCACCCTTGCGGCCCGTGGCTTCGGCGATCGCACGCGTCCAGCCCTTGAAGTCGCCCTGGAACGCGTCGAACAGCCGTTGCGCGCGTGGCGAAATATTCAGGCCCCGCCTCGGCGATCTGCGCGGCAGCCTCGGCCGAGAGGTCGACGACGTCCCGTGTGACGACCGACACCAGGGCATCGACATCGGACGGGAACAGCACATTGCCCTTCACGGCAGCGACGAACGCACGGCGGGCCTCGCCCTGGCCGACCGCGTCGATGCGCGAGCCGAGCCAGGCGTCGATGTCCGTAACGCTTGCATGCATGACCGCTTCGCGCTGCCAGTGCCGCAACTGCGCTTCGTCGAAGCGGGCCGCCGACTTGCTGGTACGCGAGAGATCGAAGTGAGTGGGCAGTTCCCCGGGCTGCAGGAAGCTATCGGTGCCGCAGGAATGCCCGAGCCGCACGAGGTAATTGGCGATTGCCCCCGGCAGGTAGCCCTGCTCGCGCAGGTCCGTGAGGCTGGCCGCCCCTTCCCGCTTGGACAGCGGGCTGCCACCGGTCGCGAGCACGAGCGGCAGGTGCCCATACTCCGGCTGTCGCATCCCCAAGGCCTCGAGCAACAGCAGCTGCCGCGGCGTGTTGGCAAGGTGATCGTCGCCCCGCAGCACGAGCGTGATGCCCATCGCCGAGTCGTCGAGTGCGTTGCCGAGGAAGAACGAGACGCTGCCGTCGGCGCGCCGGATCACGAAGTCGCCGATGTCGTCAGAGAGGAATCGCTGCGGCCCGTGGATGCGATCGTCGAATTCCACGGCGCGACCGTCCGGCACGCGGAACCGGATCGCCGGCTGTTGTCCGGCCGCCTGTCGGCGCTCGATTTCTGCCGGATCGAGCTTCGTGCACGTCCGCGCATACCGCGGCGGGCGGCCTGCAGCCAGCTGCGCCTTGCGCGAGAACTGCAGCTCCTCGGGCGTGCAGAAGCACGGATAGGTCAGCCCCCCGCTCGCCAACCGGTCCAGCGCCTCGCGGTAAAAGACCGCTCGCTGGCTCTGCCGATAGGGCCCGTGGGCGCCGCCGACGTCGGGGCCCTCGTCCCACTCGAGACCGAGCCAGTGCAGTTCGGCGAGCTGCCGCTCGAGCAGTGCGTCCTGGCTTCGTTCGGCGTCCGTGTCCTCGACGCGCAGCACGAAGCGGCCGCCGCTCGACCGTGCCGCGAGGAAGCTGAACAGCGCCGTGCGGGCGTTGCCGAGGTGCAACGCGCCGGTCGGGCTGGGCGCAAAGCGCGTGATGGCGGGGGCGGCGGGCATGGCCGCGCATCTTACCGGATCGGCGCGGCGGCTCCGATGCGACATGTCTGGCCGGCGGCGCTGTGTCCGCTTACCATCTCCGGCCTGTACCCCGGACCGGTGACATGATGAATCCTGCAGGGTGGCTGTTTGCGCGACTCGGGATGGCGATGCTGCTGCTGCTCGGCGCCGTGCCGGCACAGGCCCAGGCCGCCGGAGCGCCCGTCTACGTCCGGTTTACGACGACGAAGGGAGCGTTCACCCTCGAACTGGACGCAGCGCGTGCGCCGTTGAGCGTCGCGAACTTCACCCAGTACGTGCGGGACAAGCACTACGACGGCACGATCTTCCACCGCGTGGTCGGCAGCTTCGTGGTGCAGGGCGGCGGCTTCCTGCCCGACGGCCAGGAGAAGCCGACCGCGACCCGGGGTGCCGAACGAGTCCGGCAATGGCCTGAGCAACCGGCGCGGGACCGTCGCCATGGCGCGGAACAACGACCCGCACAGCGGCGCCGCGCAGTTCTTCGTGAACCTGAACGACAACATCTCGCTGGATCCGGGGCCAACCCGCTGGGGCTATGCGGTCTTTGGTCGCGTCGTGGACGGCATGGAGGTCATCGACGCGATCGCCCGGGTACCGACCGGCAGGCGGGCGACGTTCGACGACGAGACGCCGCTCGAACCGGTCGTGATCGAATCCGCGCAGATCGTGTCGAGTCTCGCCGCCGCGAAGTGACGACGCCCCGCCACAAGACGCTGCTCGTCTCCGATCTGCACCTCGACGGGTCGATGCCCGGCATCGCCCGGCAGTTCCTGCACTTCCTGCAGCGCGATGCGCGCGAGGCCCGTGCCCTCTATATCCTCGGCGACCTGTTCGAGGCCTGGATCGGCGACGACGACCCGGACCCGGCCGCGCGCGAAATCGTCACGGCGCTGCGCGACCTGACGCGTGCAGGGGTGCCGTGCCACATCATGCACGGCAACCGCGACTTCCTGCTGGGCAAGCGGTTCATGCAGGAGACGGGCTGCACACTCCTGCCGGACGGCGCGATCGTCGACCTGCACGGCGAGCGCGTGCAGCTCTTGCACGGCGACATCCTGTGCACCGCGGATGCGAGCTACCAGCGGCTGCGGCGCACGCTGCGCAACCCGCTGGTGCTCGGCACCCTGCGCCACCTGCCGCTCGAGACCCGCCGCAAGCTCGGCCGCAAGCTGCGTGCGGGCAGCCAGATGCACACGGGAGCGACGGCCGCGGAAATCATGGACGTCACGCCTGCGGCGGTGGTCGCAACGATGCGCGCCGCCGGCGTACGCACGCTCGTCCACGGCCACACGCATCGACCGGCCGTCCACGAGCTGACGATCGACGGCCAGCCGGCGCGGCGCATCGTGCTGGGCGACTGGTACACGCAAGGCAGCGTGCTCGAGTGGCGCGACGACGGCTTCGAGTTGCGCTCGCTCGCGCGATAGCGAGTTCTTCACCTCTCCCGCTACGGTGGGAGAGGTCGCACGAAGGCGGGTGAGGGCCGGCATCAGAGGGATCCGGTCTTTCTCCGCGCTTCGTGTCGGACGCCGCAGCTCGAGCGCAGGCGTGAGGCGGCACTGAAGTTCAGTCGCTTCGGATGATGGCACCATCGCCGAACGCCCGCTCGAGCAAGGTTCGCCGTGATTCGTGCGGTTCCTCCGCGCGAATCACGATGCGGCGGGAGACCCCGAAGCGCGGAGAAAGACCGGATCCCTCAGATGCCGGAGCCCTCACCCGGCCTTGCGGCCGACCTCTCCCACGCGCGCGTGGGAGAGGTGAAGAACTCAGGCCGGCGTGCCGGAGTGGAAGCGGAACTCCGGATCCGGCGCGACGGCGAGTTGCGCCTCGATCGCCGCGAGTTCCTGCAGGCGTGCGCCCGTCCCCTCGCCGCGCTTCTCGGCCAGCCTGAGGTAGAGGCTGGCGTGCCGCGACTCGGCGGCGGCGAGCGACTCGTAGAAGGACCCGAGCGGCTCACCCGAGCAGCGGGATCAGGCCAATGAAGCGCTCGTGCGATCGCGCCTCGATCAGCGCGCCGGTCAGCAGCAGGTCGACGCGACGCTCCGCGTCCGTGCGTCGCAGCGCCTTGCGCAGGCCCTCGGCATAGCGCGACGGGCTCAGCCGGCGGAACGGCACCTGCAGCGCCTGCAGTTTCTGCTGCACCAGCTCGAAATGCCGCAGTTCCTCGCGTGCCAGGCGCGACATGCGGTCCGCGAGCTCGAAGTCCTCCGGATACGCGAACATCAGCGAGAGCGCGGTCGACGCCGCCTTCTTCTCGCAGTTTGCGTGGTCGATCAGCAGGTCCTGCCAGCGTTCGACGGCCCGCTCGAACCAGCGCGGGTCCGTGGCGGACTGCAGGATCGTGCCACTCACGCCGCCGCGCTCGTCAGCAACTCGTCGATCGTCGCGACGATCGCCGCGGCGGAAGGCAAGCGGTCCTCGCGCCGTTTGGCCAGCAGGCCTTCGAGCAGCGGCTGCAGGTGAGCGAGGTCCGCGGCCAGCTGCGGGATCGGCGCCTGCGCGTGCATGTAGATCACGGCGAGCGGCGATCTCGGCCGTGTACGGCTTGTCGCCGGTCAGCATCTCGTACAGCACGATGCCGAGGCTGTAGAGATCGCTGCGCTCGTCGAGCGGCAGGCCGTGCCCCTGCTCGGGACTCATGTAATGCGGCGTGCCGAAGATCGTCCCGGTGCCGGTGATGTCGCTTTCGAGGCGCAGCTGCCGCGCCAGGCCGAAGTCGATGAACGCAACGCTGCCGTCGTCGCGCAGCAGCAGGTTGCCGGGCTTGACGTCCCGGTGCAGAACGCCCACTTCGTGCAGCGCGCCGAGCGCCGCGGCCATCTGCCGGACGTAAAGCAGGGATTTCTGCGGCGTCAGCCGCGCCTTCATGCGCGACCGCAGGTCGCCGCCGGGGAAATACTCCATCGACATGAACAGGTGGTCGTCGGCGACGCCGATGTCGTGGATGCGGGCGATGTTCGGGTGGTGCAGGTGCGCAACCAGTTCGTACTCGCGCAGGAACCGGTCGAACGTCGTGCTGCCTTCGACCACGTCCGGCACCTGGCGGAAGATCTTGAGCACGCGCAGCTCTTCCGACCGGAGGTGTCGCGCCAGGAACACGCTGGAGGAACCGCCCACGGCCAGGCGGCGGACGCACGTGTAGCCGCGGATGCGCACCGACCCGAAGCGATCGGCCGGCAACTGCTCGAGCGCCGCACGCGACGTGCCGGCCAGGACGTTGTGGCGCAACGCCACCGCCCGTCGCAGCGCCGCGCAGAGCTCGCCGTGTTCGAAGTCCGTCCGGGTCAGCACCGCCACGGCGCCTGCCGACAGGGCCTGTTCGATCAGTGCGCCGTCGCCGGTCGGGACGAAGTAGACGATCGGCGGGAACGCCGGGCGCGCCGCCAGCTCCGTGAGCCATTCCAGGCCCCGCGCGCCCTGCACGTGGTGGTCGAGCAGCACGGCGTCATAGGACGCGCCCGTGAAACCTGCAGGCAGGCGGCCGCGCGTCGCCGGCTCGTACTCGGCCGGCAAGGCGTCCCGCCACTCGAGCGTCACGTGATGCGCGAGCAGCTGCCGGTAGTCGGCGCGATCGCTCACGATCAGGGCTCGCAGGTTCATCGCTCGCCTCCCTGTCGCAATCCCAGCACCAGGTCGCCGACGTTGGTCAGCGTCGCGCCGGTGTAGACCAGGTCGCCGGACGCGTCGAGAAAACTACCTGAATCCGCCGCGGCGAGCGATACGTGCGGATCGAAACCCGCGTCCCGACCGCGCTGGCACGTCCGTGCGTCGACCAGTGCGCCCGCATCGTCCGATGCGCCGTCGATGCCGTCAGTCCCCGCGGCAAGCAGCCAGCCGTCGCCGCCGCGCTCGAGGGCGACGGCGGCGCTCAGTGCCAGGTGCTGGTTGCGTCCGCCGCGCCCCGGTCGATCCGGCAGGCGGACCGTCGATTCTCCGCCCCAGACACGCACGGTGCAGGCCGGGGTACGTGCCAGGGTCCGCGCGAAGCGCACGCCAAGTGCCGCGGCGTCGCCGGCACAGCGGGTTCGAGCGACTCGCGCGTCGAAGCCCTGCGAGCGTGCCGTTGCAGCGGCGGCCGCGCAGGCCTGGCGCAGCGTCGCGACCATCCGCACGGGAATGCGTCGACCGCGTGCCGCGCCGGGTTGCCTCGCATCCGCACGCTGCAGGATGTCCGCAATGTCGGCGGGCAAGTCGATCACGTCGCTGCAGGCATGTGCCTCATCCGAGCCGGGATGCAGCAACCCCGACCCGATCGTGCGCGGATCGTCGCCGGGCACGTCCGAGACCATCAATGCGACCGCGCGCCGTTCCCCCAGCAACGCCCCGAGGCCGCCACCCTTGAGCCGCGACAGCCGCCGACGCAGGACATTGACGGTCTCGATCGGGACTCCGGAACCCAGGGCCCAGCGATTGAAGCTTTGCAGGCCGGCGAGATCCACGCCTGGCCGCGGTGCCTCGACGAGACTGGAAGCGCCACCCGAAACCAGGCACAGCACCTGCGCGCTGCGCGGCAAGCCCGCGACGTAGCGCACGAGCTCCTCGCCTGCGGCGAGGCTGCGCTCGTCCGGCACCGGATGTGCGGACTCCAGCACGTGCACCGGCGTGGCTTCGAGCGGGAACCCTGGCGGAAGATGCCCGGCAGGGATGATCACGCGCCCGCCACGGACCCGCTCGCCGAGCGCATCGAGCGCCCCGAAAGCCATGGCACCCGCGGCCTTGCCGACGGCGACCAGGTGCCAGTCGCCCGCGAGCGGCTCATCGCGCAGGCTCGTGGCAACGCAGCGCCGCGCGTCCACGGCCGCGAGCGCGGCACGGAAGCAGTCGAGCAACAGGTCGCGGGGAGTTGCTCTCCCACCGCGCGGGAGAGGGAAGGTCAGACGACGGCCTTCAGGATGCCGGGAGCCGCCGTGCTGTTGCGGCTCTGCTTCGCCTGGTCGGAGCGCTCGGATTGCAGCTTGTCCAGGTATTCGGGCGTGATGTCGCCCGTGACGTATTCGCCCGAGAAGCACGACGTGTCGAACTCGGTCACGTCGGCGTCGTGGTGCTGCACGGCCCGGATCAGGTCCCCGAGGTCCTGGTACACCAGCCAGTCGGCACCGATCAGCTTCGCGACCTCGTCCTCGGTGCGCGATAGAGGCGACGAGCTCGGACGCTGCCGGCATGTCGATGCCGTAGACGTTCGGGTAGCGCACGGGTGGTGCCGCCGAGGCGAAATACACCTTGTTGGCCCCCGCCTCGCGCGCGATCTCGATGATCTGCGCCGACGTGGTGCCGCGCACGATCGAGTCGTCGACGAGCAGCACGTTCTTGCCGCGAAACTCGAGGTCGATCGCGTTCAGCTTGCTGCGCACCGATTTCCGCCGCTGGCCCTGCTCCGGCATGATGAAAGTGCGCCCGATGTAGCGATTCTTGATGAAGCCCTCGCGGTATTTCACGCCGAGGATCTGCGCGACCTGCATCGCGCTGGTGCGGCTCGTGTCGGGAATCGGGATCACGACGTCGATGTCGTGGTGGGGCCGCACGCGGCGGATCTTCTCCGCGAGCAGCTCGCCCATGCGCAGGCGCGCCTTGTACACCGAGATGTTGTCGATGATCGAGTCGGGGCGCGCGAAGTAGACGTACTCGAAGATGCACGGCGTGTGGCGCACGGCCGCGGCGCACTGCTGCGTGTGCATGCGGCCGGTCTCGTCGATGTACACGGCCTCGCCGGGACCCACGTCGCGCAGCAGCTCGAAACCGCCCTGGTCGAGTGCCACGCTCTCGGAGGCGAGCATGTACTCCCGGCCCTTCGGCGTGAGGCGCGTGCCGATCACGAGCGGTCGGATGCCGTGCGGATCACGGAAGCCGACCACGCCATGGCCGAGGATCATCGCGATGACCGCGTAGCCGCCGATGATGCGTCGATAGGTGGCGCCGACGGCCGCGAAGATATCCGCAGCCGACGCGCGCGGCGTGCCGAACCGCTGCAACTCGCTCGCGAGCACGTTGAGCAGCACTTCCGAATCGGAGGTCGTGTTCAGGTGGCGCCGGTCTTCCTGCCGCAGCACGTCGGCGAGCTCCCGGGCGTTGGTCAGGTTGCCGTTGTGCGCGAGGCAGATGCCGTAAGGCGCGTTGACGTAGAACGGCTGTGCCTCGTCCGAGTTGTCGCATCCCGCCGTCGGGTAGCGCACGTGGCCGATGCCGATGTTGCCCTTCAGCTGCACCATGTGGCGCTGCTGGAAGACGTCCCGGACCAGGCCCACGTCCTTGCGCAGGAACAGCGCGCCCTCGTGCTCCGTCATGATGCCCGCGGCATCCTGTCCACGGTGCTGCAGGACGGTCAGCGCATCGTAGATCTGCTGGTTGGCTGGGCTGAACCCCACGATGCCGACGATTCCGCACATGTCAGCGCGCCCTCAGATGTTCGCTTCGGCAGCTTCGACGTACTGCCGCCCGGTCTCGACGTAGCCTCGCAGGACGGAAGCCATTTCCACGCCGAGTGGCATGAGCCTGGACTCCCGCCACCAGGATTCGTCGTGCATCTGCGCCGCATCGGCCAGCATGACGGTGAAGCCGACAATGACGGCGCCGCGAACGAGCCCGAAAACGCCGCCGAGGATGCGATCGACTCCCAGCGTCAGGCCGGATCGCTGCACCAGGTAGCCGAGCAGGCTGCCAATCAGCCACGCGGTCACGATGACGGCCAGCAGGATGATCAGTCGGGCAACCCAGACCTGCAGCTCCGTCCCCGCGAGCGCGCCGCCGAGGTGGGGCACGACCTGGTCCGAGTAGTGCCAGGCGAGCCAGAGACCCACCAGCCAGCCGAGCAACGCCACCGATTCGCGCAGGAATCCCCGGATGATGCCGAACAGCAGCGAGATGGCGATGATCGCGATGAGGAGGTAGTCGACTGGAGTCATGCGCCGAGGTGATTCCGCGCGAGGAACGAGACGCGAATTCTAACAGAGGGCATAGGAAACCTCTGATCTACTCCCGCATGGGCGCGCCGCGCTCATGCGGGAGTAAATCAGAGGTTCCTTAGTCGGCGGCGACCACCGTACCCGGCAAGCCCTTGCCCTTGAGGCGGACAGCCAGTTGCTCTGCGTCGGCCCGGCTCGGCTGCGGGCCGACCCGCACCCGGTGCAGGGTCTTGCCCGATCTTGTCAGTGGCGCGACATACGCGGTAAAGCCATCGCGCTCGAGGTCGGCGACGAGTTTGCGTGCCGTGGCGGCCGAGCCAAACGCACCCACCTGGACTGCCCAGCCACCCTTGGTGGCAACCGGCGCCACCGCCTGCGTCACCGCCGGTTTCGTGGTCGCGGGCGTCGGAGTGATGACCGGCTCGGGATTGGGCGCCTTGGCGGCTGCCGCGACGGTCTCGACCGGATCGGCCGCGGCAGGCGACGCGGTGACCTGCGCGGCAGCGGCCTGGCCCGGCGGCGCGACCGTCGGCAGGCGCGTGCTGTCGTTGCGGGCGTCGGCAGAGGGCTTGGGCAACAGTTCAGCCTTGCCCTCCCCGGTGCCGGCGCTCAGGTCGATGGTGTAGGTGCGCGTGCCACGCTTGCCTGCGACTCCTGCAGCGTCATCACCGTGTCGCCGTGGGCCGGAAAGCAGCTCCGGAACCAATGCAACCGCGATGACGACGAGTACCGTCGCCCCGATCAGCCGTGCCTTGACCTGTTCTTCCATCGCGCGCGGATTATAGGGGAACGCCCAGCGCGACGAGCGCTGGACCGACGGTATGGAACGAGCCGAAGACGAGGATGCGGTCAGCCGGCCCGGCGTGGCCGGCCGCGCGGACCATGGCCTGGGCGACCGTGCCCGCGGGTTGCATGCCGACCCCCACCCGGGCCGCACGAGCGGCCAGGTCGAGCGCGGTCAAGGCGCGGGGTCCCTCCAGCCCGGCCGCAAACCACTCGTCGACGACGCCAGCCAGTCTGCGGACGACACCCTCCACGTCCTTGTCGCCGAGCATCCCGCAGACCGCGAGCGTGCGCCCCGCGGCGGGTGAGCCCTGCAGATACTCCGCGAGCGCTGTGGCCGCCGCCGGGTTGTGCGCGACGTCGAGGATCCAGTGGAAGCCACGTGCATCCTCGATCCGCTGCAGGCGCCCGGCCAGGGTCACGGAGGCGAGCCCCTGCTCGATCGCCGCGCGCGAGAGCGGCAGGCGCGACGACAGCGCGGCCAGCGCCATCAATGCGGTCGCGGCATTGGCGACCTGGATCGTTCCCGGCAGTGCCGGCCGTGGCAGGCCGGACTCGAGCACCTGTCCGCCGACGCTGAAATCCCAGGTGCCCACGTCGTGCCCGATGCCGTCGAAATCCTCGCCGCGCACGCTGAGCGTCGCGCCGACCTGCGCCGCGAACTCCCGCACGGACCGCGGGGGCAGCGGCGAGCCGTAGATCGCCGGCCGGCCCGCACGGAAGATGCCGGCCTTTTCGCGTCCGATGGATTCCTCGTCCGGCCCGAGCCAGTCGGTGTGGTCGAGGCCGACCGAGACGACGACGGCCACGTCGGGATCGACGACGTTGACCGCATCGAGCCGGCCGCCGAGACCGACCTCGAGCACGACCGCCTCGGGTCGAGCGGACTCCGCGATCAGCAGCGCGGCGAGCGTATTGAACTCGAAGAAGGTCAACGAGTCGGGGCCGAGCGCGTCCGCGATGCGCTCGAACGCATTGACCAGCGCAGCCTCGGTCACCATGGCGCCGTCGATGCGGATGCGTTCGCGATAGTCGACGAGGTGCGGCGACGTGAAGGTGACGACGCGATGGCCGCCCGCGCGCAGCAGCGCATCGAGCAGCGCCACGCACGAGCCCTTGCCGTTGGTCCCGCCGACGGTGATGAAGGGCACGGTGGGGCGCCGCCAGCCGGTGCGCGCGAGCACGCGCGCGACGCGCTCCAGCCCGAGCTCGATCGTCGCCGGATGCAGGCGTTGCTGCCAGTCGAGCCAGTGCTCGAGCCGCTCGAACCGCGGTGCCGCGGGCACGGGCGCGCCGGTCAGGGCGTGGGTGCGTGGTCGTCCGGCCGCGTCAACGGCGGACGGCCCAGCATCACCGCGAGCAGCGCGGCGATGCGGTCACGCAGGTCGCGCCGGTCGACGATCATGTCGATCGCACCGTGCTCGAGCAGGAACTCGCTGCGCTGGAAGCCTTCCGGCAGGGTTTCGCGCACGGTCTGCTCGATCACGCGCGGGCCGGCGAAGCCGATCAAGGCGCGCGGCTCCGCGATGTTGAGGTCGCCGAGCATCGCGAGGCTCGCCGAGACGCCCCCGGTCGTGGGATCGGTGAGCACGGAAATGAACGGCAGTCGCGCCTGTGCCATGCGGGCCAGCACGGCGCTGGTCTTGCTCATCTGCAGCAGCGACAGCAGGCCTTCCTGCATGCGCGCGCCGCCGCTCGAGGAGAAGCAGATCAGCGGCAGGCCATGGGCCAGGCAGTGTTCCGCGCCGCGGGTGAAGCGCTCGCCGACCACCGAGCCCATCGAGCCGCCCAGGAACCGGAACTCGAAGGCGCACGCAACGACGCCCATGCCATGCAGCGCCCCGGCCATGACGATCATCGCGTCCTTCTCGCCCACCACCTTCTGCGCGGCGAGCAGGCGGTCGCGGTACTTCTTGCTGTCGCGGAACTTGAGCGGGTCCTCGGGCTCGACGTCGCCGCCGATTTCCTCGCCGACACCCTCGTCGAGGAAGCTCTCGAGGCGGTCACGCGCTTCGATGCGCATGTGGTGGCTGCACTTGGGGCAGACCTGCAGGTTGCGGTCGAGCTCGGCCCGGTACAGCACCGCGTCGCAGGCGGGGCACTTGATCCAGAGGCCTTCGGGCACGGAACGCGAGCGTCGCTCCGTCTTGATGCGCGAAGGAATGATCTTCTCGAACCAGGTCACTGCGGCACTCCTGAATGCGGCCGGCGCAGTGTATACGAAGGCAGCCCGAACCCGGACGGGTACTCCGCACCCACGAAGTACAGCCCCTGCGGCGGTGCCGTGGGCCCCGCGATCCGGCGATCACCGCTCTCGAGGACCTCGCGCATCCATGCGACCGGCCGCTCGCCGCGGCCGACGAGGATCAGCGATCCCGCGATGTTGCGCACCATGTGGTGCAGGAAGGCATTGGCCTGCAGGGTCACGTCGATGCAGTCGCCGTTGCGCTCGACGGCGACGTGGGTCAGGTTGCGGATCGCGGTCCGGGACTGGCACTGCGATGCCCGGAAGGCGGAGAAATCCCGGTGGCCCAGCACGGCCTGCGCCGCTTCGTGCATGCGCGCGGCGTCGAGTTCGTGGCGGATGTAACAGGCCCGGTCGCGGTCGAGCGACGGTCGCTGCGGCCGGTTGAGGATGCGATACAGGTAGCGGCGCGAAAGCGCGTGGTGGCGCGCGTGAAAATCCCCGGGCACCGGGTGCGCCCAGAGCACCGTCACTTCCCGGCAGGTGCAGGCATTCGCGCCCAGCACCCAGGCGTGCAGCGGCCGCTCGGCCGCCGTGTCGAAGTGCGCCACCATCTCGAGCGCATGCACGCCCGCGTCGGTGCGCCCGGCCGCGTTCAGCTCGACGGGATGGTCCGCGACGCGCGACAGCGCCTGCTGCAGTTCCGCCTGCACGCTGCGTGCATGCGACTGGAACTGCCAGCCGGCGAAGGCCGAGCCGTCGTACTCGATGCCGAGCGCGAGACGCGGCATTCCGCCCGTCAGGGCAGGCTGGCGACCAGGCGCTGCGCTTCCTGCTTCTGCGACGCGCTGCCTTCCTGCAGCACCTCGTCGAGGATGTTGCGCGCACCTTCCGGGTCGCCCATGTCCATGTAGGCGCGGGCCAGGTCGAGCTTGGTGCCGACTTCGCTCATCGTCGCCGGCTCGCCGAGGTCGTGATCCTTCGCCGCGGTCTTGACCGTGGCGTTGAGATCCGCCTCGAGCAGCGGCAGTTCGCCCGTCACTTCGGACAGGTCGACGACGCCCGGTTCGGTTTCGTCGAGCGGGATGATGGCCGTCTAGTCAATCATCTTCGTCAACGAGGTCGAGCTCAGCAGGTCGGCGTCGTCGTCGAGCAGGCTCTTCCCGCCCGGCGGCGCCGCGACGGTTTCGACCGTATCGCTGCCCGTCCCTTCGCCGCCCTTGCCCGCCTCGGCATCGAGCGCCTCGAGTGCGTGCAGCGAATCGAGGGGGAGGCCCAGGTCGTTGACGGTCAGTTCCTGCGTGTCGTTGCCGGCATCGACGACGCGCGGCGTTTCGACGGTCGGCGCGTTGTCGCCTTTCAGCTGCGGCGTCTCGATCGTGGGCGGCACGAGGTCGTCGGCACCCGGTTCGTCGAGGATGAAGTCGATCCCCGAACTGTCGGCGCGACTCGGCTCGGTGCCGAGGTCGATGTCCGGCACGCCAGCGCCACCGGCGTCGCCCGCCAGGTCCATGTCGAGGGCGGTCGCGGAGCCGTGCAGTTCCATGTCGAGGCTGTCGGCACCGCTCGTCCCGCCGGCGAACATCGGGTCGTCGGGCGCGATCTGCTTGCCCATGATCAGGATCTTGTCCCATTCCCCGGCGGGAGCCGTTTTGCGCGACAGGTTGAGTTCGCGCGCGAGTTCCATGAACTGGTCGCGGTTGCCCCAGACGAAGTAGATCTCGAGCAGCTTCAGCTTGAGGTCGCGACGCTGCGGTTCGCGCTTGATGGCGAGCTGGACGAGGTCCGCGGCCTGGTCGTAGAGACCGTAAGCCATGTGGAAATCGGCTTCGGCCAGCGGATCGCCCGCGTCGCCGCCCCCGCCGCCGTCGCCGTCGCCCGCGGTGGTGTCGACGGCAGGTTTGCGAGCGGTCTCGGTCGCGCGCTGCTTCGACGCCATGGCAGCGGCCGCAGCGGCCGCGCGCCGCCGAGTCACGCTTTTCCTCGACCACGATGTCGGCGTCACGCGAGCGCGGCGCATAGGCCTGCGCGGCACGCATGTCGCGTGCGCCGAGCGCTTCTTCCAGGTGCTCTTCCGCGTCGCCATGCTCGCGGCGCATGCGCCGGAACAGGACGAAACCGAGCGCGGCCGCCACCAGCGCGAGCAGCGCCCACCAGTACCCCATGACCCGCTCGAGCAGTGTCGGACCCGCGCGGCACGACCGGCGTCGCCGGCTTCTGCTCTGCGGGCGGCTGCGCCACAGCCGGCTGCGGCGCGGCGGCTGCAGCCGCCGGGGTGGCGGGCGCGCCGGCCGGAGCCGCGCCGTCCGCAGGAGGCGCTGCGCCGTCGGTGGCCGTCCCACCCTGCAACGTGGCGAGTTCGGCGTTGCGAACTTCGAGCAATCGCTTCGCTTCGGTCAGCTCGGACTCGAGCTGCGCAATCCGGTTCTGCAGGTCGACGTCAGCCGTCGCCGGCACCTTGCCCGCGACAGGCGCAGCAGCCGCCGGCACCGCAGTCGCCGTTCCCGCAGCCGGGACTGGGGTCGTGGTGGTCGACGGGGCGGCCGTGCCCTGCTCGGGGGTCACCAGGCGCAGGCGGCTTTCCTCGGGCGTGGCCGCCGCGGACGCGCTGCGCCAGGCGTCGTACTGGCGAGCGACTTCGGCCGAGGCCTCCGCCGCACTGATCGACTGGATCTGGCCGGCATCGGGAATGCGCAGCGTGCTGCCCGCACGCAGCACGTTGATGTTCCCGTCGAATGCCCGCGGGTTGTTCTGGTAGATGGAGACCATCGCGCGGTTCACGTCGGACCGCGAACCAGGATTGACCTCACGGGCGATCTGCCAGAGCGTGTCGTTGCGACGGACCTGGTACGTGCTGCCAGGTGCCAGGCTCGGGGCAGCAGGTGCCGAGGCAACCGGTGCGGCACGGACTGGAGCAACGGGCGCCGTGCCCGTCGTCACTTCCGCGGGACGGACGCTCGTGGCGCCGCCGCTGGCCACGCGCGGAGTCGCCACCGTCTCGGTCGCAGCCGGGCCCGGCGTGTAGACGGGGGGGTCGAGCAGGACGGTGTATTCGCGCAGCAGCCTGCCGCGCGGCCAGCTGGCTTCGACCAGCAGCGTCACGAACGGCTCGGTGACGGGTCGCGGCGAGGTCACGCGCAGGATGTCCTTGCCCCCTGCCCCCTTGGTCACCCGGAAAGCGAAATCGGAGAGATACGCCGGACGGTCGAGCCCGTAGCGCGCAAAGATCTCGCCCGAGGCGAGCGAGGCGCGCAACGCCCCGAGGTCATCCGCCGTCGCCGAGACGAGTTCGATCTCGGCGTCGAAAGGCTGGTTCAGCGCGGAGTTGAGCCGTATGTCGCCCAACCCGAGTGCGTAGAGTGCCGCCGGGGACATCAGCGCGCTCATGAGCAGGACGCGGCGAACTGCAGTCTTCATCGAGTCTCCCAGTTGCGAATCCCGGCCGGTCCTGCGGATGTGCAGCCGGGCCTTTGGGTTCGCGTCACTTTATGAATTGAACATAACTATAGCCCACGGCCCGAGGCCCGCCCAACCTGCCTGACGCCGCAACCACCTTTTTAGCCCTTCGGTCGCGCCGGCGTGTGGAAGTGCAGCACACTTTGGGCCGGCCGTGCCGCTGCAAAGACCCCTATCCCGGGCAGTTTCAGGTGATCACCGGCGTAGCCGACCGGACATCGGCGTTCTGGGCCCGGTGCCGGAGCAGGTGGTCCACCAGGACGAGGGCGAGCATGGCCTCGGCGATGGGTACCGCGCGGATGCCCACGCAGGGGTCATGGCGGCCGGTCGTCACCACCTCGACCGGGTTGCCGGCCACGTCGATGGTCCGGCCGGGGATCACGATGCTCGAGGTCGGCTTGATGGCGATGCTGACCTTGAGGTCCTGGCCCGACGAGATGCCCCCCAGGATGCCGCCGGCATGGTTCGACAGGAAGCCGTCCGGCGTCATCTCGTCCCGGTGCTCCGAACCACGTTGCGCGACGCAGGCGAAACCGGCACCGACTTCGACGCCCTTGACCGCGTTGATCCCCATCATCGCGTGGGCGATGTCGGCATCGAGGCGGTCGAAGACGGGCTCGCCGAGGCCCGGGGGCAGTCCTTCGGCGACGACGTTGACCCGGGCGCCGATCGAGTCGCCCTCACGGCGGAGCGCGTCGATCAGCGCCTCGAGTTCCGGTACGCGGGCTGGCTCGGCACAGAAGAACGGGTTGGCATCGATGGCCGCACGGTCCTCCAGGGCGAGCGCAACCGAGCCCACCTGGGCGAGGTAGCCGAAGATCCGGATACCTCGTTGCGCCAGGTACTTGCGCGCGATCGCACCTGCCGCGACGCGCATGACCGTCTCGCGGGCCGACGAGCGCCCGCCCCCACGATAGTCGCGGAACCCGTACTTCTGCTGGTACGTGTAGTCCGCGTGCCCGGGACGGAAGCGGTCCTTGATCTTCTCGTAGTCATAGGAGCGCTGGTCGGTGTTCTCGACCAGCAGCCCGATCGGGGTTCCGGTCGTGACGCCTTCGAAGACGCCCGACAGGATGCGTACGCGATCGGGCTCACGGCGCTGGCTCGTGTACCGCGACGTTCCCGACCGCCGCCGCTCCACGTCCTGCTGGATGTCGTCCTCCTCGAGCGGCAGGCCCGGCGGGCACCCGTCGACGATGCAGCCGAGCGCTGGGCCGTGGCTTTCGCCGAAGGTCGTGACCGTGAACAGCGTTCCGAACGTATTTCCCGACATGCCTAGCGCGCCCCCGCCAGCGCGCCGCGGTGGCGCGCGAGTTCTTCCTTCGTCAACACGAACACGCCGCCGCCCCCGTGCTCGAATTCGAGCCACAGGAACGGCACCGTGGGATAAGCCTGTTGCAGCCGCTCGTCGCTGTCGCCCACTTCGACGACCAGCACGCCGCCGGGCGCGAGATGCGACTCCGCCCCGCGCAGGATACGCCGCACGACATCGAGACCGTCAGCGCCGGCGCGCAGCGCAAGCTCGGGCTCGTGCCGGTACTCCGTCGGCAGTGCCGACATTTCCGCGTCGCTCACGTACGGCGGATTCGCAACGATCAGGTCGTACTGCCGGCCTGCCAGCGGGTCGAAGACGTCGCCCTGATGGAGGCGCAGGCGTGATTTGAGCCCGTGCCGCTCGACGTTGCGAGCCGCGACCGCCAGCGCCTCGGGCGACAGGTCGACCGCATCGACCACGGCTTGCGGAAAATGCACCGCGCAGGCGATGGCGATGCAGCCCGACCCGGTGCCGATGTCGAGGATGCTGCGAACCCGGTCCGCATCGACCCAGGGCGCGAAGCCCGCGTGGATCAGCTCGGCGAAGGGCGAGCGCGGCACGATCACGCGCCGGTCGACCTCGAACTCGAGCCCCGCGAACCACATCCGGCCCATCAGGTAGGCGGCCGGCACTCGCTGCTCGAGGCGCTCGGCGAACAACTGGAGCACGCGCTGCGCCCCGGCCGCGTCGACGGGCTGGTCGTACGCCGTCGCGGCATCGGCATGGTCGAGGCCGAGCGCGTGGAAGACCAGGGCTGCCGCGTCGTCGCGCGCATCGGCCGTGCCATGCCCGAACGCGAGGTCGGCCGCTGCGAACTCACGCGCGCCGAAGCGCACGAGCTGCGCCACGGTCGGTGACGTGCGGCGGGTGACGCCGGAACGGCAGGGCCGGGATCGTAGCGGTCATTGTGGGATAATCGCGGCGATGACCGCCCGCCTCACAGTTCGCCTGGTAGTGCTCGCCATTGTAGCGTTTGTGGTCGGGCTCGTTGTGGCCCGCGCGGTGTTCACCGCGCGCGAGGTGCCGGTCCCGGCCACGGAAAACGCCACGATACTCGTACGCCCCGCGCGCATTGCCGCCGCTCGACCTCGTCGGCCTGGACGGCAAGCCGCTCGGGCCCAGGTTCCTCGAAGGCCACTGGACCCTGGTGTTCTTCGGCTTCACGCACTGCCCCGACGTGTGCCCGACGACGCTCACGGTGCTGAAGCAGGTACACCAGCTGCTGGCGACGCTGCCCGAGGCGCAGCGGCCGCGCGTCATGCTGGTCAGCATCGATCCCGAGCGCGACACGCCGGACCGGCTGCGCGACTACGTGCGGTTTTTCGAGCCGTCGTTCCTGGGTGCGACCGGGACGACGCAGGCCATCGAGCAGGCGGCCGCCGCATTCGCGGTGCCCTACGCCAAGGTGCCGCTGCCCGGTGGCGGTTACACGATGGATCACGGCGCGGGCGTGTTCACGGTCGCCCCTTCGGGCCAGGTGGTCGCTTATTCGTCGCCGCCGCTCGGCGCCGAGATCCTGGCGCGTGATTACCGCAAGACCGTGCAGTACGTCGAGGACACGCATTGATGTCGACGATCGCGGACCGCTCCGGCGGCGACGAACTGTTCGCCCTGCTGCAACGCGCCTTGCCCAAGCAACTGCTGTCGCGCGGCATGCACGCGCTGGCGCGCAGCCGGCAGCGTGCCGTACGCAACGCGTTGATCGGCACCGTGCTGCGCTCCTACCCGCAGATCGACATGCGCGAGGCGCTGCAGCCGGATCCGTACGTCTACGAGTCGTTCAACGCCTTCTTCACGCGCGCGCTGCGGCCGGGCGCGCGCCCGGTGACGACCGTCGCGAACGAGGCGGCAAGCCCGGTCGATGGCACGGTGAGCCAGCTCGGCCGCACCGACGCCGGCCGGCTGATCCAGGCCAAGGGCATGGACTACACCTGCGATCGCCTGCTCGCCGACACGGCGGCGGCCGGGCGCTACGTCGGCGGCAGCTTTGCGTGCCTCTACCTGGCACCCTACAACTATCACCGCATCCACATGCCGCTCGACGGCGTCCTGCGCGCGACGCGTTACGTGCCCGGGCACCTCTACAGCGTCAATGCCTCGACCGCGCGGACCGTGCCCGAACTGTTCGCACGCAACGAGCGCGTCGTCTGCGATTTCGACACCGAGTGCGGGCCGATGTGCCTGGTGCTGGTGGGCGCGCTGTTCGTCGGCAGCATCGAGACCGTCTTCGCCGGCGAGATCAATCCTCCGCCGGGGCGCGGCGGCGCGGTGCGCGCCGATCGAGGCCGGCGTCGGCCGGCATTTCGCCCGCGGCGCCGAGCTCGGCCGCTTCAACATGGGCTCGACCGTCATCGTGCTGTTCGGCCAGCCGGCCGCGTTCGGCTCCCGGATCGAGCCGGGTGAGCCCGTGCGGATGGGCCAGCCGCTCGCGCGCTTCGGCGCATGAACGAACGCCGAAGCCAGCAGCGCCTGGCGCCCGACGGCCAACGTCGATACGTTGCGGCTGCGCGCGGCCCTGCTGCAGTCAGTGCGCGATTACTTCGCACGTACCGGCACGCTCGAGGTCGAGACGCCCGCCCTGGTGCGCGCCCCGGTGACGGACGTCCATCTCGAAGCGTTGCGGGTCGTCGACGATGCGGCCGCAGGGGCGACGGTCGGATTCCTGCAGACCTCGCCCGAATACGCGATGAAGCGCCTGCTCTGCGCCGGCGCACCCGACATTTACCAGGTGTGCCGCGTGTTCCGCGCCGGCGAACGCGGCGGACGGCACAACCCGGAATTCACGATGATCGAGTGGTACCGGCTCGACGTCGATCACCACGCAGCTGATGCGCGACGTCGATGCGCTGATCCGCAGCACGCTGCTGCCCTACCTCGAGTGCGGCCCGAGCGAGTTCGTCACGTACCGGGCGGCGTTCGAGCGCAGCCTCGGCGTCGATCCGCTCGAAGCACCCGTTGACGGAACTGATCGCGGCGCTGGAACGGGTCGGCGTGGCGCTGCCTGCATCGATGCGCGACACCGGGGAGCGCGACGACGTGCTCGACCTCGCGCTCGGGACCGTGGTGGCGGAATCGTTCGCGCGCGATCGACTGACGTTCCTGTACGACTTCCCGGCGAGCCAGGCGGCGCTCGCGCAGGTGCACGGCGCAGTCGCGGCGCGGTTCGAGGCGTTCTGGGGCCCGCTGGAACTCGCCAACGGCTTTCACGAGCTCGGCGACGCCGCCGAACAGCGCTCGCGCTTCGCAGCCGACAGCGCGCGGCGCGCAGCAGCGCGGGCAACCGGCACGGGCACCGGACGAGCGGTTCCTCGCTGCACTGGCGCACGGGCTGCCCGCCTGTGCCGGCGTTGCGCTCGGCTTCGATCGACTCGTGATGGTTGCAGCCGGCGCCCAGCGGATCGACCAGGTGATCGCGTTTCCGTTCGAACGCGCCTGATTCACCGCGCGCATTGCCCGAGGTTCAGCCGTGCACGAACTCCATGACGTCCGCAGCCTGCCCAAGGCCGACCTCTACCAGGAACTGGAGGCCAGCCTGCGCTGCGCTGCTGGCGGGCGAGACCGACCTGGTCGCCGCGGCCGCGAACATGGCGTCGCTGCTGTACTGGAGCCTGCCCGACCTGAACTGGGTCGGCTTCTATCTGCGCGACGCGAAATCCGGCGACCTGCTGGTCGGCCCGTTCCAGGGCAAGCCCGCCTGCGTGCGCATCCCGCTGGGCCGGGGCGTGTGCGGCACCGCGGCGGCCGAGCGACGCACGGTGCTGGTGGAGGACGTGCACGAGTTTCCCGGCCACATCGCCTGCGACTCGGCCTCGAACTCGGAGGTCGTGGTGCCGGTCATCGCCGCTGGCGAGCTGATCGGCGTGCTCGATCTCGACAGCCCGGTGGTGGGGCGATTCGACGCCGTGGACGCGCAGGGGCTGGAGCGGCTGGTGGAAGTGTTCGTGGCAGGCCACGGCGGAAGCAAGCGGAGAGCGGAGAGCGGAGAGCGGAGAGTAAGAAAGTCGCTGCCCGCTGCATCGCTAGCCTGCAACGAAAAAGGGCGCCGTTCTCACGGCGCCTTTCTCTTTGCGGTTCGGTCGGATCTGCAGCAGGGATCGCGCGGCAGCAAAAAACCGGCCTGCTTGCTCTCCGCTCTCCGCTCTAGTCACTAGTCACTCTCCGCTCTCACTGCTCTATCCGCTTAGCTCTTCGCCCTGCTCAGGTACTCACCCGTCCGGGTGTCGACGCGGATGATCTCGCCTTCGTTCAGGAACAGCGGCACGCGCACCATTGCGCCGGTCTCGAGCTTCGCCGGCTTCTGGCCACCGGTAGCGGTGTCGCCGCGCACGCCCGGGTCCGTCTCGACGATCTTCAGTTCGACGTGGGCCGGCGGGTTGACCGACAGCGGCACGCCGTTCCAGAGCATGACCGTGCACATCGTGCCGTCCTTGAGCCACGTCGCCGAGTCGCCCATCGCCTCCTTGCCGGCGGTGTGCTGCTCGAAATTCTCGGGCACCATGAAATGCCAGAAATCGCCGTCGCTGTAGAGGTACTGCATCTCCGATTCCTGGATGTCCGCGCCTTCGACTGTATCGCCGGACTTCATGTTGCGCTCGAGCGTGCGGCCGCTCTTCAGGTTGCGGATGCGCACGCGATTGAAGGCCTGGCCCTTGCCCGGCTTCACGAACTCGTTCTCGACGATCACGTAGGGATCGCCGTCGATCATGATCTTGAGGCCAGACCGGAATTCGTTGGTGCTGTAGGTGGACATGGTGGCTGCGCTTCGGAAATCTTGCGGTTGAACCGTGACGGGCGCGCCCGGAGAATGGGGGGCCGCCGACGGCGAGCCGCGCATGATACCCGGAACCACCCTGCCCCGTCACCTCGAACCGCCCTGCTCAACGCAGGACAAGCCCTGCCCGCAGCAGGAGACGACCCGCTGGCAGCGGGCGCTGCAGGAGTGCGTGACCGATCCGGAGGTCCTGGTGCGGGCCCTGCAGCTCGACGAGAGTTGCATCGAGCCGGCGCGCCGTGCGGCCGCGCGCTTTCCGCTGCGCGTGCCCCGAAGCTACCTCGCCCGGATGCGGCAAGGGGACCCGACGGACCCGCTGTTGCGGCAGGTGCTGCCGCTCGGGGCGGAACTCGTGGAAACACCCGGGTACGTGACCGACCCCGTCGGGGACCTGCAGGCGGTGGCCGGCCCGGGACTCCTGCACAAGTACCAGGGTCGCGCCCTCGTGATCGCGACCGGCGCCTGTGCGATCCACTGCCGCTACTGCTTCCGGCGCGAGTTCCCCTACGACGAGCAGAATGCCGGCCGTGGTGCTTTCGCCGCAGCGCTGGACGCCATACGTGCGGACGCGAGCATCACCGAGGTGCTGTTGAGCGGCGGTGATCCGCTGACCTTGAGCGACCGGCGACTCGCCGCGCTGCTGCAGGAACTCGAAGCGATCCCGCACCTGCGCCGCGTGCGCGTGCACACGCGCCTGCCGATCGTGCTGCCCGAGCGCATCGATGCCGGCTTCCTCGCCGCATGGAACGGCGTGGCGCGACTGCAGCGCGTGATCGTCGTGCATGCGAACCACGCGCAGGAGATTGGCGAAGCCGCGGACGTGCGGGGCGCGTTGCAGCAACTGCGCGATTCCGGCACGACGCTGCTCAATCAATCGGTCCTGCTGCGCGGCGTGAACGACACGGTCGCGGCACTCGCCGGTCTCAGCGAAGCGTTGTTCGAGCACGGCGTGTTGCCGTATTACCTGCACGTGCTCGACCCCGTGCGCGGTGCGGCCCACTTCGACGTGCCGGATGACGAGGCGCGCGAGCTGGTGGCCGGCCTCACGCTGCGGCTGCCGGGCTACCTCGTGCCGCGGCTCGTGCGCGAGACGCCGGGGTCGGGCGCCAAGACAATGCTGCCACCTGCGTCACGTTAGCCGGCCCGAGGCCGGTGCTATGATCGCCGCGGTAATTTGACAATATGCGTGCCGGACCTCGGAGCCGGCGACGCCGCGGGGTAGGTTCTTGGCCGAAACCAGCGCCATTCCAGTCGTCGTCCTGTCACGCCAGCAGGACCCGGTCGAAGTCATCAACAGCACGCTGCGCAACGCCGGCCAGGCCGTGCATTGCAGCTGGGTGCGCGAGCTGACCGACCTCGCCGATGCGCTCACGACGGCCACGCCGCCACAACTCCTGTTCCTCTGCGTTGCCGACGACGAAGAACTCGCCTGCGCGATGGAGCAACGGGCGCGCCTCGCGTCGCGCGTCCCGGCACTGATCGTCCGGGAATCGATCGACGAGGCCGACCTCGTGCGCGGACTCGAACTCGGCGCCCAGGACGTCGTCACGCTGGCGGCGCGCACGCGGCTGCAGGCCGTCGCAGCCCGCGAGCTCGACGCCGCACGGCTCGACCACGCACTGCACGGCACCCTCGCCTCGGCGCGGCAGTACCGCGACCAGATGAAGGCGTTCATGACGGGCTCGACCGATGCGATCGCGCACGCCCAGGAAGGCATCGTCGTCGACGTCAATCCGGCCTGGGCCGAACTCTTCGGGCGCGCCGAGGCGAGCGACCTGCTCGGCCAGCCGCTGATGGACCTGTTCGACGCACGCAGCCACGCGGCGCTCAAGGGGGCGGTCGTTGCGGCGATGCAGGGTCGCTGGACCGGCCACACGCTGAGTGCCGCGGCCGCCTTGCCGGACGGGTCGACGCTCACGCTCGAGATCTCGCTCGAGCGTTTCGAGTTCGAGGGCGAGCAGGCGGTGCGCCTGCGCGTCGCCACGCAGAAGCGCGACCTCGAGACCCTCACGACCCAGCTCGAGGAAGCCCTGCGCCTCGATTCACGCACCGGACTGCTGCGGCGCGCCCCGTTCTTCGAGGCCGTGACGGCACGGGCGGCGCAACCGCTCAAGGCGGGACTGCGCGCCATCGCCTACCTCGCACCGGACAACGGCACCGAGCTCGAACGCGACTGCGGGCCGATCGCGACCGAGGAGGCGCTCGAAGCCCTCGGCCGCCTGCTGCAGGAGCAACTGCAACCGGGCGACATCGCCGGCCGCGTGGCTGCGCACGGATTCGCCATCCTGATCGAGCGCGGCAATCCGCGCGACCAGGAAGCGTGGTTCAAGCGCCTGCTCGAGCGGATCGCGGCCGAGTCCTTCGCCTCCGGCGACGCGGCGATCAAGCTGACGTGCAGCGTCGGCTCGGCACCGCTGCAGGCCCAGGGCGACCAGCTCGCCAAGCCACTCGACGCGGCGGTGACTGCGCAGAAGGCCGCCGCGGCGGCCGGCGGCAATCGCTGCGTGCACCGGGACAAGTCCGCGGGCGCGAAGCCCGCCATGGACGAAGCCGACCGGGCCTGGGCCGTCCAGATCAAGGCGGCACTGATGGCCAACCGTTTCCGGCTCGTACAGCAGCCGATCGCGAGCCTGCTCGGCGACGACCGGGAGATGTTCGACCTGCTGGTGCGCATGCTCGACGAGAGCGGGCCAGGAAGTGCTGCCGTCGGAGTTCCTCGCGGCGGCCGAGCGCACCGACCTGATGAAGAACATCGACCGCTGGATCGTCGGCGCGGCGATGTCGTTCTGTGCGGCGAAGAAGCCGCACCGCGTGTTCGTACGGCTGTCGCGCGATTCGATGTTCGACCAGACGCTCGGGTGCGTGGCTGCAGCAGCAGCTGAAGGCCTCGGGCGTCGAGCCGGGACGCATCGTGATCGAGCTGACCGAAGAGATGGTGCAGGAGCAGCCGCGCGAAGCGCGCTCGCTGCAGGGGCTGCTGTCCGCACTCGGCATCGAGCTCGCCATCGAGCATTTCGGCGCCACGGGCGACACCGAGGCGCTGCTCAAGCGCATCCCGGTCAATTACGTCAAGATCGACGGCGCGCTGATGCAGGGCCTCGCCAACGACCGTCCGCTGCAGGAAAAGGTCAAGGCACTGGTCGATCTGGCGCGCGCGCACGGCACGACGACGGTCGCCGAACGCGTCGAGGACGCGAACACGATGGCCGTGCTCTGGCAGCTCGGCATCGAGTTCATCCAGGGCTTCTTCGTCAACAGCCCGGAGCAGGTCACGCTCGGCTGACGGAGTCAGCCGAGCGAGTGACTAGCGGCTAGTGGTTAGTGACTAGTAGGAACAAGAGGCCGGCAATCGCCGGCCTTCTTACTAGTCCGCTATCCGCTATCCGTTCACTATTCACTCGACTTCCAGTCCTTCCGCCTTGCGCCATCCGCGCGGCAGCACCGCGCCACGCTGGCCGCGTTCGCCGCGGTAGTCGCCGAGCTCCCGGTAGCTGAGGCCCATCGTCCGGTCGCCAGCAGAGCACCTTGAGCGTCTGGCCCGGCGCGACCGCCGCGATGGCGACCAGGGTCTCCGGCTCGACCAGCGACTTCCTGGTCGAGATGCCGAAGATCTTGTTGCCCTTGCCGCGCGGCAGCTCCGGCAGGTCGGCCACCGGGAACGCCAGCAACCGGCCCTCGGAGTTGAGCGCCGCGAGCAACGGCTCCTCGCCCGCGGGCACGGCCGTCGGGCGCGATCGCCACGTAGCCCTCCGGCACGTTCAGCGCCGACTTGCCCGACGCGGTTGCGGCTGTGCAGGTCCTCGAGCTTCGCGACGAAGCCGTAGCCCGCGCTGCTCGCGAGCACCCAGCTTGTCCGCGGGCTCGCCGATCAGCACGCCCGGGAAGCGTCGCGCCGTCCGGCGGATCGAGCCTGCCCGACAGCGGCTCACCCTGCCCCCGCGCCGACGGCAGCGTGTGCGCCAGCAGGCTGTAGGCGCGGCCGGTGCTGTCGAGGAACACGGCGAACTGCGTGCTGCGGCCCTCGCGCATGCGCCCGGTACTCGTCGCCGGTCTTGTACGACAGCGAGCGCGGGTCGATCTCGTGGCCTTTCGCCGCCCGCACCCAGCCGCTCTTCGAGAGCACCACGGTGACGGGCTCGCTCGCGACCAGCTCGGTCTCGTCGATCGCCTGCGCAGCCGCACGCGCGACGAGCTTGCTGCGCCGCGCGTCGCCGTACTTCTCGGCATCCGCGAGGATTTCCTCGCGCACGAGCTTCCTGAGCTTCGCCTTGCTGCCGAGCAGCTTCTCGAGCTGGTCGCGCTCCTTCGCGAGCTCGGCCTGCTCGCCGCGGATCTTCATTTCCTCGAGGCGCGCCAGGTGGCGCAGCTTGGTCTCGAGGATCGCCTCGGCCTGCGCCTCGGACAGCTGGAAGCGCGCGATCAACGCGGCCTTCGGCTCGTCCTCGGTGCGGACGATGCGGATCACCTCGTCGAGGTTGAGGTAGGCGACCAGCAGGCCGTCGAGGATGTGCAGCCGCGCGTTGACCTTCTCGAGCCGGTACTGCAGGCGGCGCGTGACCGTGTCGATGCGGAACGACAGCCACTCCTCGAGCAGCGTCGCGCAGGCCCATGACGCGCGGGCGGCCGTCGCGCGCGATGACGTTGAGGTTGACGCGGTAGGTGCGCTCGAGGTCGGTCGTGGCGAACAGGTGCGCCATGACCTGGTCGGTGTCGACCCGGTTCGAGCGCGGCGTGATGACGAGCCGCGTCGGGTGCTCGTGGTCGGACTCGTCGCGCAGGTCCTCGATCATCGGCAGCTTCTTCGCGCGCATCTGCGCGGCGATCTGCTCGAGCACCTTCGAGCCCGAGACCTGGTACGGCAGCTCGGTGACGATGATCTCGCCGTCCTCGACCTCGAAGCGGGCCCGCGCGCGGAACGTGCCGTTGCCGGTCTCGTAGATCTTCAGCAGCTCTTCGCGCGGCGTGATGATCTCGGCGCCCGTCGGGAAGTCCGGGCCCAGCACGTGCTCGCAGAGCTGCGCCGTGGTCGACTTCGGTTCGTCGAGCAGCCGCACGCAGGCCGCGGCCACTTCGCGCAGGTTGTGCGGCGGTATGTCCGTGGCCATGCCGACCGCGATGCCGGTCGCGCCGTTCAGCAGCAGGTTCGGCAGGCGCGCCGGCAGCAGCGTCGGCTCGTCGAGCGAGCCGTCGAAGTTCGGCTGCCAGTCGACGGTGCCCTGCCCCAGCTCGGCCAGCAGCACCTCGGCGTAGCGCGTGAGCTTCGACTCGGTGTAGCGCATCGCCGCGAACGACTTGGGGTCGTCGGGCGAACCGAAGTTGCCCTGCCCGTCGACGATCGGATAGCGGTACGAGAAGGGCTGGGCCATCAGCACCATCGCCTCGTAGCAGGCCGAGTCGCCGTGCGGATGGAACTTGCCGATCACGTCGCCGACGGTGCGCGCCGACTTCTTGTGCTTGGCGGTCGCGGCGAGGCCGAGCTCGCTCATCGCGTAGATGATGCGGCGCTGCACGGGCTTCAGCCCGTCGCCGATGTGCGGCAGCGCGCGGTCGAGGATCACGTACATCGAGTACTCGAGGTACGCGCGCTCGGTGAAGCGTGCGCAGCGGCTGCTTCTCGACGCCGTCGAATTCGAGCGGTCGCGGTGGTGTCTTGGGTCTTGGCCATCGTCACTCGGTCCCGGTCGCGTCCGGCGCCGCACCGCCTCGACGGGCGCGACGACACTGGCGAGGTTGCCCTTGGTTTCGAGCCAGTCACGGCGGTCCGCCGCGCGCTTCTTGGCGAGCAGCATGTCCATGAGCTGGTCCGCGTTGTCCGCCGCATCGATCGTCAGCTGCACCAGCCGGCGCGTCTCCGGCGCCATGGTCGTCTCGCGCAACTGCAGCGGGTTCATTTCGCCGAGGCCCTTGAAGCGCGTGACCGACGGCTTCGCGCGCGGGTTCTCGGTGCGGATGCGCTCGAGGATGCCGTTGCGCTCGGCGTCGTCGAGCGCGTAGGCGACCTGCTTGCCGTGGTCGATGCGGTAGAGCGGCGGCATCGCGACGTAGACGTGGCCCGCGGTCACCAGCGGCCGGAAGTGCCGCAGGAACAGCGCGCAGAGCAGCGTCGCGATGTGCAGGCCGTCCGAATCGGCGTCGGCGAGGATGCAGATCTTGTCGTAGCGCAGGTTCGAGATGTCGTCCGACGGCCGGGTCGACGCCGATGGCCACGGTGATGTCGTGCACTTCCTGCGACGACAGCACGTCGGCGGCCTCGACCTCCCAGGTGTTCAGGATCTTGCCGCGCAGCGGCATCACCGCCTGGAACTCGCGGTCGCGCGCCTGCTTGGCGGAACCGCCCGCCGAGTCGCCTTCGACCAGGAACAGCTCGGCGCGCTTCGGGTCCTGGCTGCTGCAGTCGGCGAGCTTGCCCGGCAGCGCCGGGCCGGCGACGACGCGCTTGCGCGCGACTTTCTGGCTCGCGCGCAGGCGGGTCTGCGCGTTCATGATCGCGAGCTGCGCGATGCGCTCGCCCTGCTCCGGGTGCTGGCTCAGCCAGAGCCCGAACTGGTCCTTGACGATGCCCGAGACGAACGCGGCCGGCTCGCGCGAGGAGAGGCGCTCCTTGGTCTGGCCCGCGAACTGCGGGTCGCGCATCTTCATCGAGAGCACGTAGCTCGTGTCGTCCCAGACGTCCTCGGGCGCGACCTTGAGGCCGCGCGGCAGGAGGTTGCGGAACTCGCAGAACTCGCGCACCGCTTCGGTCAGGCCGAGGCGGAAGCCGTTGACGTGCGTGCCGCCCTGCGCGGTCGGGATCAGGTTGACGTAGCTCTCTTCGAAGCGCGTGCGCACCGTCGGTGCGCCAGACGACGGCCCAGTCGACGCCTTCCTGCTCGCCCTCGACCGTGCCGACGAACGGCTCGTCCGGGCAGGAACTCCGCCGCCTCGAGCGACTCGCGCAGGTACTGCGGCGAGGCCCTCGGTGTAGATGCCACTCCTCCTTCTCGCCGGTCTTCTCGACGGTGGAAGCGCACGTGCAGGCCGGGGCACAGCACGGCCTTGGCCTTGAGCACGTGCTTCAGCTTCGGCACGGCGATGTCGGGGCTGTCGAAGTACGAAGTGTCGGGCCAGAAGCGGACGGTGGTGCCGGTATTGCTCTTGCCGACGTCGCCCACGACCTCGAGCTTCGAGTGCACCTTGCCGTTCTTGAACGCGATGTTGTATTCCTTGCCGCCGCGGCGCACCCAGCACTCGAGGTGCTTCGACAGCGCGTTGACCACCGAGACGCCGACGCCGTGCAGGCCGCCGGAGAACTTGTAGCCGGAGTCGGCGGAGAACTTGCCGCCCGCGTGCAGGCGCGTGAGGATCAGCTCGACGCCGCTCACCTTCTCCTTCGGGTGGATGTCGACCGGCATGCCGCGGCCGTCGTCGATGACCTCGATCGAGCCGTCCTTGTAGAGGGTCACCTCGATGCGGCTGCAGTGGCCGGCGAGCGCCTCGTCGACGCTGTTGTCGATCACTTCGTGGACGAGGTGGTTGGGCCGACTGGTGTCGGTATACATGCCCGGCCGGCGCCGGACGGGTTCGAGGCCGCTCAGGACTTCGATGTCTTGAGCGGTGTAGGACTGGCTCATTCTTGGATCGGTCCGCGGGCTCGCGTCGGTGGCAAAAGCGCGCGGATTCTAGCGGGAGGGAGAAGGGACGGAGAGCGGAGAGCGTCGAGCAATTGCTGGAGAGCGCACGGCAGTGACGCTCGGCTAGCACGCGTCTTGCAGCAGTCCGCGAACCGAGCGGCGACCGGCAGAGCTCGCGGCATCGCGCGGACGAGCGCCATCGTGCCCGGGCTAGCTTGCGCCGTGCGAATTCCCGGCTTGGCCGACGCAATTCGCTCAGGCGCCGATGGCTCGGCAGCGGTCGCCTTGCGGGTCTCTTTCCGGCGGGCGTGTCGGTTTTCCCGCCCGCCGGAAAGAGACCCGCAAGGACCGCCGAGCGGCCTCGCCCCGAGCCTGCGCCTTGGCGGCCCTCGCCCGAAGCCTTGCGTCGTCCTCGGCGCCGCCCTAGCCCCGCCGCGATCCTCCGCGCAATCCAATGCGGACTTTCCGCCGGAATCGCGGGCCGCGCCGCGCCGCGTTGACCGGCCCGCACCCCTGTGCAAGGCTTCCAGGCCTCCGGAGGCGCCCCGTGACCCAACCCGCCAGCCCAGACTCCCGATTTCGAACAGCGCCCTGGCCGACCTCGAGGCGACGGTCGACCGGCTCGAGCACGGCGACCTGCCGCTCGAGGAGGCGCTCAAGGAGTTCGAGCGCGGCGTCGAGCTCGCGCGCGCGACTGCCAGGCGGCGCTGAAGCAGGCCGAGCAGAAGGTCGAGATCCTGCTGCAGAAATCGCCCGACGCGGCGCCCGAGCCGTTCGAGCCCGACGAGGCATGAGCGGTCCGGCCGCCGTCCTCGCGCCGCGCGAGACCCTGGCCCAGGCGCTCGAGCGCTGGCGCCAGCGGGTCGAGCGGCAGCTCGACGCCTGGCTGCCCGCCGCGAGTCGGTCAGTCCCGAGCGGCTGCACGCCGCCCAGCGCTACAGCGTGCTCGGCCCCGGCAAGCGCATCCGCCCCGGCCCTGGTCTACGCCACGGCCGAAACGCTGGGCCTGCCGCTCGAGCGGGTCGACGCAGCGGCCTGCGCCGTCGAGCTGATCCACTGCTACTCGCTGGTCCACGACGACCTGCCGGCGATGGACGACGACGACCTGCGCCGCGGCCGGCCCACCTGCCACAAGGCGTTCGACGAGGCGACGGCGATCCTCGCCGGCGACTCGCTGCAGGTGCTCGCGTTCCAGGTGCTCGCCAGCGCACCCGGGCTTGCCGGCGACCCGCGCCGTGCGGCTGCGGATGATCGAGACGCTGGCCGAAGCGAGCGGCACCGCCGGCATGGCGGGCGGCCAGGCGCTCGACCTCGCGGCCGGAGGGCCGTCGCCTGACGCTCGCGGAGATCGAGCAGATGCACCCGCTGAAGACCGGGGCGCTGATCCGCGCCAGCGTCATGATGGCGGCGCACTGCCGGCCGGACCTGCCGCGCGCGACGGCACGCGGCGCTGGCGCAGTTCGGCGCGCCGGTCGGCCTCGCCTTCCAGGTCCAGGACGACATCCTCGACGTCGAGGGCGACGTCGCCGTGATCGGCAAGCCGCCCGGCAGCGACGAGGCGCGCGGCATGCCCACCTACCCCGGCGCTGGTCGGGCCTCGAGGCCGCCCGCGCACGGGTCGCGCGAGCTGCACCACCGGGCCAGCGCCCTGCCGCTGCCCACGGCTGGGAGCAGCGGCCCGCCTGGCCGCCGCTGGCCGACTGGCTGCTGACGCGGACCGGCCTGACGCCGGGTCGCCCCCTGCGCACTGCGTGTAAACTGCGCGCCGATGTCGACCGATCCGACCACTACCCGCTGCTGTCGACGATCGACTCGCCCGGCGGACCTGCGCAGCTGCCGGCCGCGCAGCTCGCGCCGCTCGCGGACGAACTGCGCGCAGTTCCTGATCCAGACCGTCAGCCAGATGGGCGGCCACTTCGCCGCCGGCCTCGGCACCGTCGAGCTCACGGTCGCGCTGCACTACGTCTTCGACACGCCCCACGACCGGCTGGTCTGGGACGTCGGCCACCAGGCCTATCCGCACAAGGTGCTGACGGGCCGGCGCGACGGCTGCAGACGATCAAGCTCAAGGGCGGCCTCGCGCCGTTCCCGAGCCGCGGCGAGAGCGAGTACGACACGTTCGGCGTCGGCCACTCCAGCACCTCGATCAGCGCCGCGCTCGGCATGGCGCTCGCCGCCCAGCCCAGGCCGGCGAGCAGCGCCGGGTGGTGGCGGTGATCGGCGACGGCGCGATGACCGCGCGGCATGGCGTTCGAGGCGCTGAACCACGCCGGCGCGCTCGACGCCAACCTGCTGGTCGTGCTGAACGACAACGACATGTCGATCTCGGAGAACGTCGGCGCGCTGTCGAATTACTTCGCGCGCGTGCTCGCCGGCAAGACCTACGCGGCGCTGCGCGAAGGCGGCAAGAAGATCCTGCGGCGCATGCCCACGGTCTGGGAGCTCGCGCGGCGCTCCGAGGAACACATGAAGGGCATGGTGCTGCCCGGCACGCTGTTCGAGGAGATGGGCTTCAACTACATCGGCCCGATCGACGGCCACGACCTCGACGCGCTGGTCGACGACGCTGCGCAACCTGCGCGACCTGCGAGGGCCCGCAGTTCCTGCACGTCGTCACGCGCAAGGGCAAGGGCTATGCGCCGGCCGAGGCGGACCCGATCAAGTGGCACGGCCCGGGCCCGTTCGATGCCGCGCAGCGGCACGATCTTCAAGGAAAAGGCCACCGGCCCGACCTACTCGCAGGTGTTCGGCCAGTGGCTGTGCGACATGGCCGAGCGCGACCCGCGCGTCGTCGGCATCACGCCGGCGATGCGCGAAGGCTCCGGCCTGGTCGAGTTCTCGAAGCGCTTCCCGGACCGCTATTTCGACGTCGGCATCGCCGAGCAGCACGCGGTGACGCTCGCGGCCGGGCTCGCCTGCGAGGGCGCTGCGGCCGGTGGTCGCGATCTACTCGACGTTCCTGCAGCGCGCCTACGACCAGCTGATCCACGACGTCGCGCTGCAGGACCTGCCGGTCGCGTTCGCGATCGACCGCGCCGGCCTGGTCGGCGGCGACGGCGCGACGCACCAGGGCGCGTTCGACCTCTCGTACCTGCGCTGCATCCCGAACATGGTGGTGATGGCGCCGGCGGACGAGAACGAGTGCCGGCAGATGCTCTACACCGCGGTCGCGCTCGACGGGCCGGCCGCGGTGCGCTATCCGCGCGGCCAGGGGCCCGGCGTCGCGCTCGAGCCGGAGATGAGCGCGCTGCCGATCGGCCGCGCGCGAGATGCGCCGCGAGGGCCGCTCCGGCCTGCTGCTGCTCGCGTTCGGCACCATGGTCGCGCCGTGCGCTCGCGCTCGCCGAGCGCCTCGACGCGACGCTGGTCAACATGCGTTTCGTGAAGCCGCTCGACGAGGACACCGTGCTGCCGGCTCGCGCGCGAGCCACGACTGCATCGTGACGATCGAGGAGAACGTCGATCGCCGGCGGCGCCGGCAGCGCGGTCGCCGAATGCCTGGCGGCGCACGGCATCGAGCGTCGCCGTGCGGCACATCGGCATTCCCGGACCGCTTCATCGAGCACGGCTCGCGCGAGGACTGCCTGCGGCCTGGCCGGCCTCGACGCCGCGGGCATCGAGCGCGCAGGTCGCTGCGCCTCTGGCCGGCGCGCAAGCCCGCCGTCGCCGCCGTCGCCGGCCGGCGTGTCCGACGCCGACGCCGCGGCCGACCAATAGACGCGGCCCCGATGACGAGCAGCGCCTACGGTGACCCGATCGAGGACGTCCAGGGCCGCGCCGACTCCCGCCAGATCCCGATCAACAGGGTCGGCATCAAGGACATCTTCCACCCGGTGCGCGTGCGCGACCGCTCCGGCGGCGAGCAGCACACGGTCGCCAACTTCAACATGTACGTGGCCCTGCCCCACAACTTCAAGGGCACGCACATGTCGCGCTTCGTCGAGATCCTGCACCTGCACGAGCGGGAGATCTCGGTCGAGTCGTTCCGCGCAGATGCTGACCGAGATGACCCAGCGCCTCGACGCCGACGTCGGGCCACATCGAGATGACGTTCCCGTACTTCGTGATGAAGAAGGCGCCGGTCTCGGGCGTCGAGAGCGTGGTGAAGTACGACGCCAGCCTGATCGGCGAGATCCACGACGGGCGCGAGGAGATGTGGATCCGCGTCGTCGTGGCCGGTCGACGAGCCTGTGTCCCTGCTCGAAGAAGATCTCCGACTACGGCGCGCACAACCAGCGCTCGCACATCACGATCAAGGCGCGCGTGCGCGAGCACATCTGGATCGAGGAACTGATCGACATCGCCGAGCAGGAAGCGTCCTGCGAGGTGTTCGGCATCCTCAAGCGCCCGGACGAGAAGTACGTGACCGAGCGCGCCTACGACAACCCGAAGTTCGTCGAGGACATCGTCCGCGACGTCGCCGTGCGGCTCAACGCCGAAGAGCGCGTGCTGGCGTACGTGGTCGAGGCCGAGAACTTCGAGTCGATCCACAACCACAGCGCGTACGCGCAGATCGAGAGAAGGACAAGTGACAGAGGCAGGACTAGCGGATAGCAACGGAAAGGCCGGCATTGCCGGCCTCTTCATTCCTACCGTCACTATTCGCTAGTCGCTAGTCACTCTTCTGCCTCGCTGCAGGCGGCCGATCAGCTCGCGCAGGAACACCTTGTTGAACCGCAGCTGGCAGGAGATCGACGCCTGCTCGAGCAGCGTCGCCGTCACCTTCAGCAGCGTCACGTCGTCTTCGGCCTCGATCCGCGTGTCGCGGCGCGAACCTTCGCGCGAAACGCCGCCTCGCCGAAGCAGCCGCCCGTCGGCACGCGTCGCCGACGATGTCGCCGCCGCGCATCATGCGGACCGCTGCCCGAAACGACGATGTAGAACCGGTCGTCGATGTCGCCCGGGCGCAGCACGGGCTCGCCCGGCCTGGCAATCGCGTCCAGCACGCCGCGCGCATCGACCTCGCGGATCTCGCGCGTGCGAGAAATCGTGGAAGAAGCGCAGCTTGCGCAGCACCGCGAAACGTTCTTCGTCGTCGATCTGCGGCCTGCATCGACGCGCAGCTTCTGGTGCACGCGGGTCAGTTCCGCGGCGAACTCGGCCCCGGTGCGGTAGCGGTCCTCGGGATCCTTCTGCAGTGCCCGGTGACCACGGCCTCGAGATCCTCGGGGATCTCGGCACGGACGCTGCGCAGCGGCTCGGGCTGCGACTGCACGACCTGGCGCAGCAGCTTGCCGAGTGCGCCGGCGCGGAACGGGCGCTGGCCGCAGAGCATCTCGTACATCACCGCGCCGAGCGAATACAGGTCCGAGCGCGGCGTCGAGCTCGCAGCCCCTGCACCTGCTCGGGCGACATGTAGGCCGGGCTGCCGGCCACGCCCTCGAGCCGCGAGACGTCGGAGTCGGCCACCAGCGCGATGCCGAAATCGACGATGCGCACGTCGCCCTCCTGCGTCAGCAGGATGTTCGACGGCTTGATGTCGCGGTGGACGACGCCGCGCGAATGCGCGTAGTGCAGTGCCTTGGCGCACTTGTACATGATCGCCACGACCTGGTCGATCGGCAGCAGGCTGCCGACGCGGCAGTACTGGCTCAGCGTGCGCGCGCCGTGCACGTGCTCGGTGACGACGTAGCGGCGGCCGTCTTCCTCGCCCGCGTCGTAGATCGGCACGATGTTCGGGTGCTGCAGCTTGCCGACCATCTTCGCCTCGCCGAGGAACATGCGGCGGGCATTGCGGCCCTCGGCGTCGTCGCCGCTGGTCGCGTGGTAGAGCTTGATGGCGACGTCGCGGCCGTAGAACGGGTCGTGCGACAGGTAGACGACGCCCGTGCTGCCGCGGCCGACTTCGTGCACGACGTAGTACTTGCCGATGCGCTCGGGCGCGAGCGGCGGCGGCTCGACGCCTGCGTGCGGTCATGCGTTCCGGCGAGTTCGGCTGTTTGTGCTTCGGTCACGTGTAGGTTCGGATCAGCAGCAGGACCGGCGCGGCAGGAGGCCGGCCAGTACGTCGTCGAGCATAATTCCCGCTCCGCCGCGCATACCGTGATCGACCTCGCGGATCGGCCAGGGCTTCCAGATGTCGAAGAGGCGGAACAGCGCGAAACCGAGCACTGCGCCCCACCAGGTGGCCGGCGCGGCCAGCATCGTGATCAGCATGCCCGCCACCTCGTCCCAGACGATCGCCGGATGATCATGCACGCCGAGCCGGCGCGCGCTCTCGCCGCAGATCCAGAAGCCTGCGAGCGATGCGCCACCGCCACCGCGAGCAGCGACCACGCGAACCCAGCGGCGCAATCGCCAGCCCGAGCAGGAGCCCCACCACCGAGCCGAAGGTGCCGGGCGCGACCGGCGCGAGGCCGGAGCCGAAGCCGAGCGCCAGCAAGTGCACCGGGTCGCGCAGGACCGCCGCGGGGACCGCGCGGCCGCTTCGATGCGAGCCCGGCGAAGTGGTCATAGCCTGCCCCGTGCACGGTCACTCGATGCGTCCGTCGCGCAGGCACTGCACGCTCGGCCCGCCTCGATCGCGTCCCGATGCGCATGCACTGCGATGCCGGCGTCGCGCGCGATCGCGCATCGACGCGCGCACCCGGCCGGCCGGCACCGTGAACAGCAGTTCGTAGTCGTCGCCGCCGTGCAGCACGAACCGCTCGCACTCGCGCGCGATCGTAGTGCGCGGCGAGCACGGCCGACGATCGGCAGGCGCTCGAGGTCGAGCCGCGCGCCGACGCCGCTCGCTGCGGCAGCTTGCGCAGGTCGCCGAGCAGTCCGTCGGAAACGTCCATGGCCGCCGAGGCGAGTCCGCGCAGCGCCCGGCCCGAGCTGCCAGGCGCGGCTCGGCGTGCAGGAAGCGTCGCACGCGCGGATCGCTCGAATCGAAGCCTGCTGCGCCGCGACCGAGCAGCTCGAGTCCGGCGGCCGCCTCGCCCGGCGTGCCCGACACGTAGACGACATCGCCGGCCCGCGCGCCACTGCGCTTCAGTGCCGCTGCGGGCGGCACGAAACCGAGCGACCTCGATCGTGACGACAAGCGGGCCCGAGACGGTATCGCCGCCGACCAGCGCGACGCCGTGCGTCTCGGCAAGCGCGTACAGGCCGCGCGGCGAATTCCTCGAGCCAGCGCTCGTCCGCAGCTCGGCATCGACAGCGACAGCAGCGCCCAGGCCGGTTCGGCGCCCATCGCCGCGAGGTCGCTCAGGTTGACGGCGAGCGCCTGGTGGCCGAGGGCAGCCGGCGGCGTGCCCGGCAGGAAATGGCGGCCTTCGACCAGCGTGTCGGTGGCGGCGACCAGCGCCTGGCCCGGCGGGCGGCATCAGCAGTGCGGCATCGTCACCGACGCCCAGCAGCACGTCGCTGCGACCGCGCGGCGCGGGAGAAGTAGCGCGCGATGATGTCGAACTCACCGAGGGGCACGGGCACTCCTGCGGTCGAGGGATCGTCAGCCGCGCGGCGTGCGCTGGGTCGCCGCCTGCTCCGCGGCACGCAACTGGCGCGCGGCCCGGTCGAGCACGGCGTTGATGAACTTGTGGCCTTCGGTCGCGCCGAACTTCTTCGCGAGCTCGACGCCCTCGTTCAGCACGACGCGGTACGGCACGTCCGGGTGCTGCGCGCAGTTCCTGCAGGCCGATCAGCAGCACGGCGTGCTCGACCGGGTCGAGCTGCGCGACGGGCCGGTCGATCCACTCGCCGAGCAGCGCGTCGAGCTCGGCGCTGCCTCGACCACGCCCTGCAGCAGCTCGCCGAAGTACTCCGCGTCGACGTCGGGGTAGCCTTCGTCGGTCGTGAACTGGTTGCGCAGCTCGGCGAACGACTGCCCCGTCATCTGCCACTGGTACAGCGCCTGCATGGCGAGCCGGCGCGACAGGCTGCGCGCGCGGCTGGAGCGCTCGCTGCGCGGCTTGCGGCATGCTCAGACCGCCAGCCGACGCAGCAGGTTGGCCAGCTCGAGCGCGACCAGCGCGGCGTCGGCGCCCTTGTTGCCGGCCTTGGTGCCGGCGCGCTCGACGGCCTGCTCGATCGTGTCGGTGGTCAGCACGCCGAACGCGATCGGCACGCCGGTCTCGTCGGCCGCGCGCGCGAGCCCGAGGCGCACTGGCTGCAGACGTAGTCGAAGTGCGGCGTGGCGCCGCGGATCACCGCGCCGAGCGCCACGATGGCATCGCAGCGCTTGGCGGCCGCGACGCGCCGGGCGACGAACGGCAGGTCGTACGCGCCCGGCACGCGGATGATCTCGATCTGCTTCTCGCTCGCGCCGTGGCGCACCAGGGCGTCGACCGCGCCGCGCACGAGGTGATCGACGATCGCGTCGTTGAAGCGCGAGGCGATGATCGCGATGCGCAGGTCGCGGGCCAGCACGTCGCCCTGGAGGGTGCGGATGTTGTCCATGCGTGTTCTCTTCCTCGCTCAATCCACGTACTCGGCCACTTCGAGGCCGAAGGCCGACAGGCCGTGCATCTGCTTGGGCGCGCTCAGCACGCGCATGTTGCGCACGCCGAGGTCGCGCAGGATCTGCGCGCCGATGCCGTAGGTGCGCAGCACCTGCGCGCCCCGCGCCGGGTTCGTGACGTGCGTTGCGCGGTCGTGCGAGCGCACGGCCTCCGCGATCTCGAGCGGGCTCTCGTCGCGGGCGCAGCAGCACGATGATGCCCGAGCCCTCGCGCGCGATGCGCTGCATCGCGCCGCGCAGCGACCAGCTGTGGGCGTCCTCGACGCACGCCGATCAGGTCACGCACCGTTTCCTTGAGGTGCACGCGCACGAGCGGCGCGTCCTGCCGCCGCCGGGTTGCCGCGGACCAGCGCCAGGTGCACCGTGCGGTTGACGTGGTCTTCGTAGCAATAGAGCCGGAACGCGCCGAACTCCGTCTCGATGTCGCGCTCGGCGATGCGCTCGACCGAGCGCTCCTTCTCGAGCCGGTAACGGATCAGGTCGGCAATCGTGCCGATCTTGATGCCGTGCTCGGCGCGCGAACTTCACGAGGTCGGGCAGCCGCGCCATCGTGCCGTCGTCGTTCAGGATCTCGACGATCACGGCCGCCGGCTCGAGGCCCGCGAGTCGCGCGAGGTCGCAACCCGCCTCGGTGTGGCCGGCGCGGCGTCAGCACGCCGCCCGGCTGCGCCATGAGCGGGAAGATGTGTCCGGGCTGGCGCAGGTCTTCGGGCCGCGCGCCCGGCGCGACGGCGGCGCGGATCGTATGCGCACGGTCGTACGCGGAGATGCCCGTGGTCACGCCCTCGGCCGCCTCGATCGAGACGCGTGAAATTGGTCGGCGCTGGTCGAGGTCGGTGTCGCTGACCATCAGCGGCAGGCGCAGCTGCCGGCAGCGGTCGCGCGTCAGCGTCAGGCAGATCAGGCCGCGGCCGTAGCGCGCCATGAAGTTGACGTCCTCGGGCCGGACCATGGTCGCGGCCATGATCAGGTCGCCCTCGTTCTCACGGTCCTCGTCGTCCATGATCACGACCATGCGCCCGCGGCGGATGTCGTCCAGGATCTCGTCGATCGTATTCAGAGAGCTCATTATGATGCGCGCCCAAGTGTCTGTTTTACAATAACATATTCCGGACGGTAGCCGCAGCCCGAACGGTGTCCCGCGGCGCGCAGTTTAACAGGGTGCGCCCTGCCCGCAGCGGGTCGATCACGGCGCGTCCGGGCGCATCATCCGTTCGACGTAGCGCGCGATGATGTCGACCTCGAGGTTCACGCGGCTGCCGGCCTGCAGCCGCCCGAGCGTCGTGACCTCGCAGCGTGTGCGGCACCAGGTTCACGTCGAAGCGGTCGCCCTGCGCGCCGTTGACCGTCAGGCTGACGCCATCGATGCAGATCGAGCCCTTGCGGGCGACGTAGCGCGCGAGTTCCGGCGGCACACGGAACTCCATGCGCACGGAGCGTGCATCTCGTGCCGCGAGACGACCTCGCCCACGCCGTCGACGTGTCCCGTCACGTAGTGGCCGCCGAGCGCCTGGCCCGCGAGCAAGCGCCTTTTCCAGGTTGACCCGGGTGCCGACCCGGCACTCGCCGAGCGTCGTCAGCGACAGGGTTTCGCGCGACACGTCGGCGGCGAAACTCGAGCGGTCGAAGCGCGTCGCAGTCAGGCAGACGCCGCTCACGGCGATGCTGCCCCCGAGTTCGATGCCAGCGAGGTCAACGCTGCCCGTGTCGAGGACGATCGTCACGTCGCCGCCGCGCGGCTCGATGGCGCGCACGGTGCCGACGCCCTGCACGATTCCGGTAAACATCAGGTCGAAGCCTCCGCAGGTCGCAAGCGTCAGGCGCACGTCGGGGCCGATCCGCCGCACGTCGTGGAACACGAAGTCGCGCCGCTCCCCGAGCGCGCGCAACGGCTGGGGCAGCACGAACGCGGGCCGCGCCGTGTCGCCGAGCACGGCAGGCGCGACGTAGACGATCAGTTCGTCGACGAGCGCGGCCTGGATGAAACTGCCGGCCAGGCGCGGCCCCGCCTCGACCAGCACCTCGTTGCAGTCGCGCTCGACGAGGCGTTGCAGCGCGACCGCGGGGTCGAGCCGCCCGCTCGCGTCGACGGGCAGCGATTCGACGACGAGCGTTGGTCTGCGCGTGCACGCCGTGCGCCTGCAGCTGCCTGGCGCCCTGCTGGCTCGTCAGCAGCAGCGTTTCGCACGCCGTCGTTGACGACCCGGGCCTCCGGCGGCAGCTGCCCCCGGACGTCGAAGATCACGCGCAGCGGCTGGCGACCGCACAGGGCCAGGTCCGGCTCGCGCACGGTCAGTGCGGGATCGTCCGCGAGCACCGTGCCGATGCCCGTGAGCACCGCGGAAGCCCGCGCCCGCAGCTTCTGCACGTCGGCGCGCGCCACCGCGCTCGTGATCCACTTGCTCGAGCCGTCGGCCAGCGCGGTGCGACCGTCGAGGCTCGCGCCGATCTTGACCGTGACCCACGGCCGCCCGCGCTCCATGCGCGAGACGAAGCCGCGGTTCAGCTCACGCGCCTCGCGCTCGAGCAGGCCGACCGGGACGTCCACTCCGGCTGCGAGCAGTTGCTGCACGCCGGCGCCCGCGACCCGGGGGTTGGGATCGCGCATGGCGACCACGACGCGGCGCAAGCCCGCGCCGAGCACTGCATCGACGCAGGGCGGGGTGCGACCGTGATGCGCACAGGGCTCGAGCGTCACGTACGCCGTGCCGCCGCGGGCACGCTCGCCCGCCGCCCGCAGCGCCACGACTTCCGCGTGCGGCTCGCCCGCCCTGCGATGCCAGCCCGTGCCGACGATCGCACCGCTCGGATCGAGCACGATGCAGCCCACGGCGGGATTGGGGGCCGTGGAATACAGGCCGCGGGCCGCGAGCTGCAGCGCCCGCGCCATGTGCTCGTGATCCAGGGCGGTGAAAGCGGGCGCGGTCACTTCTTGCCGTCACCGCTGCGCGGCGGGCCGGACGCGCGGCCTTCGGCCGCCGACCAGAGGGCAAGCTGCACGTCCTCGACCGTGCGCGGCCGGCGATGCCGCAGCTTCTCGATCTCCTCGTGGAACGCGTCGACGTCCTGGAAGCTGCGGTAGACCGAGGCGAAGCGGACGTAGGCAACCTCGTCGAGCTGGTGCAGCTCGTCCATGACGAATTCGCCGATCAGGCGCGCCGGCACTTCGCGCTCGCCGAGCGTGCGCAGCTTGTGGCAGACGTGGTTGACCGCCGCATCGACGGCCTCGCTCGCGACCGGGCGCTTCTCGAGCGCCTTGAGCATGCCGGAGCGCAGCTTGGCCTCGTCGAACGGCTCGCGCGTCGCGTCGCTCTTGACCACGCGCGGCATGACCAGTTCGGCGGATTCGAAGGTCGTGAAGCGCTCGCCGCACCGCAGGCACTCGCGCCGGCGCCGCACCTGCTGCCCCTCGGCGGCAGGCGCGAGTCGATCACCTTCGTCTCCTCGAACGCGCAGAACGGACAGTACACGCCGAGTTACTCCGTGCTGCCCGAACTGGCCGGCGCCCGGATCAGGCGCCGTAGACCGGGAAGCGCCGGCAGATCTCGCGCACGGCATCGCGCGTGCGCGCGATGACCGCCTCGTCATTGACGTCGACGAGGATGTCGGCGATCCAGTGCGCGAGCTGGCTGACCTCGGCCTCGCCGAAGCCGCGCGTCGTCACGGCCGGCGTGCCGATGCGCAGGCCGCTGGTCACGAACGGCGAGCGCGGGTCGTTCGGCACGGCGTTCTTGTTGACCGTGATGTGCGCCCTGCCGAGCGCCGCATCGGCGTCCTTGCCGGTGTAGCTGCGCTCGATCAGGTCGAGCAGGAACAGGTGGTTGTCGGTGCCGCCCGAGACGATCCGGTGGCCGCGCGCCTGCAGCACCCTGCACATCGCGCGCGCGTTGGCGACGACCTGCTGCTGGTAGCCCACGAACTCGGGCTGCATCGCCTCGAGGAAGGCGACCGCCTTGGCCGCGATCACGTGCATCAGCGGGCCGCCCTGCGTGCCGGGGAAGATCAGCGAGTTGAGCTTCTTCGTGATCTCGTCGTTGGCGCGCGCGAGGATCAGGCCGCCGCGCGGGCCGCGCAGCGTCTTGTGCGTCGTGGTGGTCACGACGTCGGCGATCGGCACCGGGCTCGGATAGACGCCCGTCGCGACCAGGCCCGCCACGTGCGCCATGTCGACGAGGAAGTACGCACCGACCGCGTCGGCGATCTCGCGGAAGCGCTGCCAGTCGACGACGCGCGAGTAGGCCGAGAAGCCCGCGATGATCAGCTTCGGCCGGTGCTCGTGGGCGAGCCGCTCGACCTGTGCGTAGTCGATCTCGCCGGTGGCGGGGTCGAGGCCGTACTGGACCGCGTTGAAGATCTTGCCGGAGAAATTGACCTTGGCGCCGTGCGTGAGGTGGCCGCCGTGGTCGAGGCTCATGCCGAGCAGCGTGTCGCCCGGCTTGATCAGCGCCAGGTACGCCGCGGCGTTGGCCTGCGAGCCCGAGTGCGGCTGCACGTTGGCGTAGTCGGCGCCGAAGAGCTGCTTCGCGCGGTCGATCGCCAGCTGCTCGGCGATGTCGACGAACTCGCACCCGCCGTAATAGCGCTTGCCGGGGTAGCCCTCGGCGTACTTGTTGGTGAGCACCGAACCCTGGGCTTCCAGCACGCGCGGGCTCGCGTAGTTCTCGGAGGCGATCAGCTCGATGTGCTCTTCCTGGCGGACGCGCTCCTGCTCCAGGGCGGCCGCGAGTGCCGGGTCGAACCCGGCGATGGTCATGCTGGCGGGAAACATTGTAACTCCACGGTCGGGGACCGGCAATTGTAGCCGAGGGGGCCGTCGCCTATGTCTCGCGAGACACGGGTCAGCTTCGGATTCGCCGCCGGCGGACGCGACGCCATCGGACGACATGCGGGCTCCGGCCGCGCCGTCATGGTTCGCGGCTCGGCCCGGCCGCGAATCCGGATGGACCGCGCTCGCATCGGGACTGCGGCCGCGTCGGCAACCGCGGGCTCGACGAGCGCCTCGACGACCCGCGTCCAGGCGCGGGCGAGGTTCTGGCGGTTGTAGCCGCCGCCACCCATCGCCAGCACGCGCCCATGACCGAGCTCGTCTGGCGATCCGGCAAACCGAGGCCGCGGCATGGGCATGCGCCTCCTCGCTGAAAGCGAGGTGCGTGATCGGATCGCCCTCGAGGCTGTCGGCGCCGCACTGGAGCAGGATGAACTCGGGCTCGGTGGCCCGCAGGTAAGTCCTCGATCCGGCGCCATTCGCGATGGAAGTCGTCGTCGGTCGCCCCGGGCGGCAACGGCAGGTTCAGCTTGGTCCCGGCCGCTTCGCCGACGCCGGTCTCCTCGGCAGCGCCCGGTCCCCGGGTACAGGTAGCGCCCGTCCTCGTGGATGTCCGCGAAGAGCACGTCGGGATCGGACTCGAACGCGTAGAACACGCCGTCGCCGTGATGCGCGTCGATGTCGACGTAGGCGACGCGGCGCACGCCATGACGGCGGCGCAGCTGCTCGATCGCGACGCCACAGTCGTTGAACACGCAGAACCCGGCCGCGTGGGCACGCGACGCGTGGTGCAGCCCGCCGATCGGGATGAATCCCCGCCGCACATTGCCCGCCATGATTTCCTCGACCGCGAGCAGCGTGCCACCGACGACGAAGCTCGATGCCTCGTAGATTCCCTTCGAGGCGGGCGTGTCGCCGACGTCGAGGTAGCCGCGGCCGCGCGGCCGACTTCTGGATCACGAGATCGACGTATTCGCGGCGGTGGAAGGACTCCAGCTCGTCGCGCTCCGCGATACGCGGGCTCGAGCTGGCGCAGCTCGCCGTAGACGCGGCTGCGGCGCAGTTCGCGCAGGAAAGCTTCCTGGCGGTCCGGGCCGAAGGGGTGGCCGTCGGCGAACCCGTAACGGCCGAGGCCGTCGCCGGTCACCAGCAGGACGGGTGACTGCGGTTTTGTCGGCGTCACTGGCAGCGCGCGATCCAGTACGAGAGGTCGGAGAAGCCTAGCAGCCCCCGGCCGCCCGCGGTAGCGCCGCCGCACCCCCGATGACCGATAATCGCCGGCCTTTTTCGCCTCAGCCGCATTCCGAGCGCAAACTCCAGACATGGCCCAGTACATCTACACGATGAATCGCGTCGGGAAGGTCGTGCCCCCGAAGCGCGTCATCCTCCGCGACATCTCCCTGAGCTTCTTCCCCGGCGCCAAGATCGGCGTGCTCGGCTTGAACGGCTCGGGCAAGTCGACGCTGCTGCGGATCATGGCGGGCCTCGACACGGAGATCGAAGGCGAGGCGCGGCCGCAGCCGGGCATCAAGATCGGCTTCCTCGCCGCAGGAGCCGCAGCTCGACCCGGCCAAGGACGTGCGCGGCAACGTCGAGGAGGCGGTGGCGCACATCAAGGACGCACTGGCGGCGACTCGATGCCGTCTACGCGGCCTACGCCGAACCCGACGCGGACTTCGACAAGATCGCGGCCGAGCAGGCCCGGCTCGAGGCGATCATCCAGGCCACCGACGGCCACAACCTCGAACGCCAGCTCGAAGTCGCCGCGGACGCGCTGCGCCTGCCGCCGTGGGACGCCGACGTCACGAAGATCTCGGGCGGCGAGCGGCGCCGCGTCGCGCTCTGCCGGCTGCTGCTGTCGAAGCCCGACATGCTGCTGCTCGACGAGCCGACCAACCACCTCGACGCCGAGTCGGTGCGCTGGCTCGAGCACTTCCTCGAGCAGTACCCGGGCACCGTCATCGCGGTGACCCACGACCGCTACTTCCTCGACAACGTCGCGGGCTGGATCCTCGAGCTCGACCGCGGCCACGGCATCCCGTGGCAGGGCAATTACTCGTCGTGGCTCGAGCAGAAGGAAGCGCCGCCTCAAGGTCGAGGAGCAGCAGCAGGAAGCGCTCAAGAAGATGCTCGCGCGCGAGCTCGAGTGGGTGCGCCAGAACCCGAAGGCGCGCCAGGCCAAGAGCAAGGCGCGCATGCAGCGCTTCGAGGAACTGCAGTCGCGCGAGTTCCAGGAACGCAACGAGACCAACGAGATCTACATCCCGCCGGGCCCGCGCCTCGGCGAACTGGTCGTCGAGGCCAAGGGCCTGTCGAAGGCGTACGGCGACAAGCTGCTGTTCGACAACCTCAACTTCAACCTGCCGCAGGGCGGCATCGTCGGCATCATCGGCCCGAACGGCGCCGGCAAGACCACGCTGTTCCGCATCATCACCGGCCAGGAGAAGGCCGACGGCGGCGAGCTGCGCATCGGGCCCTCCGTGCAGCTCGCCTACGTCGACCAGTCGCGCCAGACGCTCGACGACCGCAAGACCGTCTGGCAGGAAATCTCGCGCGGCTCGGACATGATCAAGGTCGGCAACTACGAGACGCCCTCGCGCGCCTACGTCGGCCGCTTCAACTTCCGCGGCTCGCAGCAGCAGCAGAACATCGGCGAGCTCTCGGGCGGCGAGCGCAACCGCGTGCACCTCGCCAAGGTGCTCAAGGAAGGCGGCAACGTCATCCTGCTCGACGAGCCGACCAACGACCTCGACGTCGAGACGCTGCGCGCGCTCGAGGAAGCGCTGCTGAGCTTCCCGGGCTGCGCCGTGGTGATCTCCCACGACCGCTGGTTCCTCGACCGCATCGCGACCCACATCCTCGCCTTCGAGGGCAACAGCGAGGTCGTCTGGTTCGAGGGCAACTACTCGGAGTACGTCGACGACCTGAAGAAGCGGCGCGGCGAAGATGCCGAGCAGCCGCACCGCATGAGGTACCGTAGCCTGCATGCCTGACGCCGCTGCTCGAACTGGACGGATCCTCGCTGACGCTCGGTGAGCTGCGCCGGTTCGAGACGTCGCGCCCTGCGGTGCGGCTTGCCGCCAGCGCGCGCAGCCGCATGCAGCAATCGCAGGCGACGGTCGAGGCCACGGTCGCCTCGGGCCGCGTCGCCTACGGCATCAACACGGGTTTCGGCGCCTTCGCCAACCGCGTGATCCCGGCGCAGAAGACGCAGCGCCTGCAGCTGAACCTCGTGCGCAGCCACGCCTGCGGCGTCGGCGAGCCGCTCGCCCCGGAACTCGTGCGGCGCATGCTGCTGCTCAAGGCGAACGGCCTGGCCGCCGGCTTTTCGGGCGCGCGCCCGCGGGTGGTCGAAGCCCTGCTCGCCCTGCTCAATGCGGACGTCCTGCCGGTCATCCCTGCCCAGGGCTCCGTCGGCGCATCGGGGGATCTCGCGCCGCTGGCGCACATGACACTCGCGCTCATCGGCGAGGGCGAAGCGACGGCGCCCGCGGCGCAGGCCGGTGCGGCCCGCCGTGCCCTGGAGGGCCCGGAGGTGCATGCGTGCCGCGGGCATGGAACCGCTCGAGCTGCAGGCGAAGGAAGGCCTCGCGCTCCTGAACGGCACCCAGCTGAGCCTGGCGCTGGCGCTCGAGGGTCTGTTCCGCGCCGAGCGGCTGCTCGATGCCTCGAGCATCTGCTGCGCGATGACCGTCGAAGGCCTCGCGGGCAGCCACGCACCGTTCGACGACCGCATCCAGCAGGTCAGTCGCCTGCCCGGCCAGGTCCACGCCGCGCGGCGCATCCGTTCGCTGCTGGAGTCGGACAGCGAGATCCGCCGCAGCCACGAGCACTGCGAGCGCGTGCAGGATCCCTACGCCGTGCGCTGCATGCCGCAGGTGTTCGGCGCCGTCGAGCACACGTTGCGCCACGCGCGCGAGATTCTCGCCGCGGCAATCAACGGCGTCTCCGACAACCCGCTGATCTTCGGCGAGGACGTGCTCTCGGGCGGCAACTTCCACGCCGAGCCGATCGGCTTCATCAGCGACTTCCTCGCGATCGCCGTGGCCGAACTCGCCAGCACCTCGGAGCGTCGCACCGACCTGCTCGATCGCCGCGTCAACCCGAACCTCAACATGTTCCTGGCGGCCGAGCCGGGCCTCGAGTCGGGACTGATGATGGCGCACGTCACGGCCGCAGCCCTGGTCTCCGAAAACAAGACCTACGCGCATCCGGCGTCGGTCGACAGCCTGCCGACGTCGGCCGGGCAGGAAGACCACGTCAGCATGGCGCCCTGGGCGGGCCGCAAGCTGCTCAGGATCTGCGAGAACACCTCGCGCGTGCTGGCGATCGAGTTGCTGGCCGCCGCCCACGCACTCGATTGCCTGCGCCCGCTGACGACGACGGCGGAACTCCAGCGCATCCACGCGGCCGTTCGCGCGCGGGTGCCGTATCGCCCCGCCGACCACCGCCTCGACCGTGACATCGCCACGCTCGCGAGCCTCGTCGAGTCGGGGGCGCTCTCCGCTCACCTGCCGCCTGCGGACTGAGCGTTCGCACGTGCTCGGGACCATCGTCGTCCTCGTCGCGTTCGGGCTGGTGGCCCTGCTGCTGGGCTTGAGCCGCTGGCTCGCCCGCCGGCACTGGGCGGCGGCGGGCAACGTCGCGATCGCCCTGCTGCTGCTGTTTGTCGCCCACCGCTACTGGCCGGCGGCGATGCACCTGCGCACCTACGAGGACCTGCCGGCCAACGCCATGATCGCGCAGGTCTACTGCGAGAGGACCGGGCCGCGGGCCTACCGGGTCACGCTGACGCGGCTCCCGGGCGGGCGCATGCAGGTCTTCGAGATGGCCGGCGAAGAATGGCGTCTCGACGCACGTACGCTGACCTGGAAAGGGCGCGCCGCGCAGCTGGGCCTGCGGCCGGGGTACCGGCTCGACCGCCTCAGTGCCCGGTACCTGAAGTCCGAGCCGGAGGAAGGCGCCGGTCCCGGGACGCCGCCGCCGCGCCGGCTTCAACCTCAGTGACGCGGACGAGCCCGGCGAGGACATCTGGGCCCAGGCACGGACGGCAACGCGCTGGGGTCACTCGATCGACGCGCGGCATGCCTACGGGCCGTGGCGGCGGCTTGCCGACGGCGCCCGCTACGACGTCTGGATGTCGCGGGACCGTCGCAGCGGCGAGGTCGCCATCGACGCGCTGGCCGGGCAACGAAGCGGCCGCACAGGCGATGTTGTACACTCGGGCCAACAATAACGTTCGGACCCAAGGCTGACGCATGTCCGTCTACGTCGATTCGAACAGCAAGCTGCACCACGACCAGGAACGCAGCCTCGGCCATGCTGTGCCCCCACTGCCAGGTGTACACGCACATCACGGCCGTCTCGGTGCCGCAGTTCGCGGAGCTCGTCGCCTCGCGACCGAACCAGGTCGGCGTCGTGTACCGCTGCGACTCCTGCAGCGCCCCGATCTTCCTGAAGTTCGCGGTGAAGATGTACGCGGCCAACCGCGTCGAGCTCGCCAACAACTTCGTCGAGCTCGAGCGCGCCAAGGAGAAGTTCAACTTCACGTACCTGCCCGAGCAGGTCGAGCAGCTGTTCCGCGAGGCGCTCGGCTGCTACTCGGCGGGATTCTTCAACGCGTTCGCGTCGATGTGCCGGCGCACGGCGCAGACGGTGTTCGACGACCTCGGCGAAAACGGCCGACTGCGGATCTTCGAGCAGATCCGCGAAGCCAGGGAACTGGCGGAGATCGACAACGACACGTTCGCGCGTCGTGAAGAAGGTGCTGTTCGGCGGCGCCGGCGATCCGTCACCGCTGCCGGAGGTCAGCCCGAGCGAGGCCGGCGTGCTGCTCGAACTGGTCAAGGACATGCTGTACGAGGCTTACGTCCGCAAGGGCAAGCTGCAGCAGGCCATGATGGTGCGGCGGTTCTTCGCCGAAGAGACCCTCGACAAGATCACGCCGATCGGGCGGATCAAGGAAAGTGGATAGCGGATAGCGGATAGCGGTTAGTGAGAAAGGCCGGCGATCGAGGCCGGCCTTCCGTTCTTGCTATCCGCTATCCGCTATCCGCTAGCCACTCTTCCTATCCCACCCACATCCGCGCATTGCGGAACATCCGCATCCAGCCGCCGTCTTCCTGCCAGTCGTCCGGGTGCCACGGAATTCTGCACCGTGCGGAACACGCGCTCCGGGTGCGGCATCAGGATCGTCACGCGGCCGTCCTGGGTCGTGAGCCCGGTGATGCCCGCCGGCGAGCCGTTCGGGTTGGCGGGATACTGCGTCGCCACGCGACCGTGATTGTCGACCCAGCGCAGGCTGACGAGCCCGCTCGACGGCGCAGCTGCGCTCGGCGCGCGTCATCGGCAAATTCCGCCCTGCCCTCGCCGTGCGCCACCGCGATCGGCAGCACCGAGCCTGCCATGCCCGCGAAGAACACCGACGGCGTCGGCAGGATCTCGACCAGTCCCACCCGGCCCTCGAACTGCTCCGAGCGATTGCGGACGAAGCGCGGCCAGTGCCCGGCGCCCGGAATCAGCGGCTTGCAGCGTCGACATCATCTGGCAGCCGTTGCAGACCCCGAGCGAGAAGCTGTCCGGTCGCGCGAAGAATGCCGCGAACTGTTCCCGCAGCGACGCGTTGAACAGGATCGACTTGGCCCAGCCCTCGCCCGCGCCGAGGACGTCGCCGTAGGAGAACCCGCCGCAGGCCACGAGCCCCTTGAAGCGCTCGAGCTGCACGCGGCCGGCGATCAGGTCGGTCATGTGCACGTCGGCCGGCTTGAAGCCCGCACGGTCGAACACCGCGGCCATCTCGAGCTGGCTGTTCACGCCCTGCTCGCGCAGGATCGCGACTTCCGGCCGCGCGCCCCGGGCGATGTAAGGGCGCGGCGATGTCCTCGCCCGGGTCGTACGTCAGGTGCGCGTACAGGCCCGGGTCCTTCGCGTCGACGGCGCGCTCGTGCTCCTCGGCGGCGCACGCCGGGTTGTCGCGCAGCGCCTGCATGCGATGGCTCGTCTCCGACCACGCGGTGCGCAGCTCGGTGCGCGAAACATCCAGCAGCGCTGCGCCGTCGGCCATGGCGACGGCCACGCGATCCATCGCTTCGACCGTGCCCAGGTCGTGCACGAGCGCGCCCAGTCCTGCCGAGGCGAACACGCGCGCGCACCGCGTCGAGGCGCGCAGACTCCACCTGCACGACGGCACCCAGCTCTTCGGTGAAGAGCTCGGCCACGGCCGCATCGCGCGAGCGGGCTGCCAGGCGCACGTCGACGCCGCAACGCCCGGCGAAAGCCATCTCGGCGAGCGTCGCGAGCAGGCCGCCGTCGGAACGATCGTGATACGCGAGCAGCAGCCCGGCACGGCGCAGCTCGATGATGCAGCCGACGAACGCCCGCAGTTGCGCCGGGTCCGCGCAGTCCGGCGCCTCGGAGCCGATGCGGCCGTACACCTGCGCGAGGCAGGACCCGCCCAGCCGGTTGCGGCCGCCGCCCAGGTCCACCCGCAGCAGGCGCGTCGCGCCGCGGTCGAGCCGCAGCTGTGGCGTCGTCGTGCGGCGCACGTCCTCGACCGGTGCAAAGGCGGACACGATCAACGAGACCGGGGACACGACCTTGCGTTGCTCGCCGTCGACCGTCCACGCCGTCTTCATCGACAGCGAGTCCTTGCCGACGGGAATGGCGAGGCCGAGCGCGGGGCAGAATTCCTCGCCGATCGCGCGGACCGTGTCGTAAAGATCGGCATCCTCGCCCGGCTCGCCGCACGCGGCCATCCAGTTGGCCGAGAGGCGGATGTCCTCGATCCGGCGGACGTCGGCCGCGATGATGTTCGTGACGGCTTCCGCCACCGCCATGCGCCCCGACGCCGCGGCATCGAGCAGCGCGAGCGGCGTGCGCTCGCCCATCGCCATCGCCTCGCCGTGCGTCGAGAAATAGTCGCTCACGGTCACGCCGACGTCGCTGACCGGCACCTGCCACGGACCGACCAGCGGATCGCGGCTGATCATGCCACCGACCGAGCGATCGCCGATCGTGACCAGGAAGGTCTTGTCGGCCACCGTCGGCAGCCGCAGCACGCGCAGCGCGGCTTCGCGGACGTCCTTGATGTCGCTGCGCGGAGAACCCGTCCGCCGCATGCGGCAGGCGCGTGACGTCGCGCGTCATGCGCGGCGGCTTGCCGAGCAGCGTCTCGAGTGGCATGGCCACCGGCACAGTTGCCGAACAGCGGGTCGTCGACGTGCAGCAGGCCGTCGCCGGTGACGTTGCCGACCACGGCGAACGGGCACCGTTCACGATCGCAGAGCGCGCCGAACGCGGCGAGCTGGTCCGCCGCAATGACCAGGACGTAGCGCTCCTGCGACTCGTTGCACCAGAGCTCGAGCGGCGACATGCCGGGTTCGTCGCTCAGCACCTTGCGCAGGTCGATGCGACCGCCCGTGCCCTCGAAGTGCACCGACTCGGGGATCGCGTTGGAGAGCCCGCCGGCGCCGACGTCGTGGATCAGCAGGATGGGGTTGTCCTCGCCCATCGCCCAGCACGCGTCGATGACTTCCTGCGCACGGCGCTGCATTTCCGGGTTGCCGCGCTGGACCGAGGCGAAATCGAGGTCCGCCGAGCTCGAGCCGGCGCCCATCGACGACGCCGCGCCGCCACCGAGCCCGATCAGCAGCGACGGACCGCCGAGGACCACGATCCTCGCGCCCGGCACCACCGGCGCCTTCTCGACGTGGGAGCGGCGCACGTTGCCGAGGCCACCCGCGATCATGATCGGCTTGTGATAGCCGCGCAGCGGCGAGCGGCCCGGCGATTCGACGCGCTGCTCGAACGTGCGGAAATAGCCGTAGATGTTGGGTCGGCCGAACTCGTTGTTGAACGCGGCCGCGCCGATCGGGCCGTCGAGCATGATCTGCAGCGCCGGCACGATGCGTTCGGGCTTGCCGAAATCCTCTTCCCACGGCTGCACGTGGCCGGGAATGCGCAGGTTGGACACGGAGAACCCGACGAGGCCCGCCTTGGGCTTGGCGCCGCGACCCGTCGCGCCCTCGTCGCGGATTTCGCCGCCCGAGCCGGTCGCCGCACCCGGGAACGGCGAGATCGCCGTCGGGTGATTGTGCGTCTCGACCTTCATCAGGATGTCGATCGGCTCGTCCGCCGCCTCGTAGCCGCCGCCACCCGGCTGCGCGAACCAGCGCCGCCCGTGCCAGCCCTCGATCACCGCCGCATTGTCCCGATAGGCCGAGAGCACACCCTGCGGATTGCAGCGATGCGTGTTGCGGATCATGCCGAACAGCGACTTTTCGCTGCGTGCGCCGTCGACGATCCAGTCGGCATTGAAGATCTTGTGCCGGCAGTGCTCGGAGTTCGCCTGCGCGAACATCATGAGCTCGACGTCCGTCGGGTCGCGCTCGAGCTGGTCGCGGAACGCGGCGACCAGGTAGTCGATCTCGTCGTCCGACAAGGCGAGTCCGAGCCCGGAGTTGGCGGCCTCGAGCGCCGCCCTGCCCTGCGCCAGCACCGGCACGGTCGCGAGCGGCCGGGGCGGATGGTGCGCGAACAGCTGCGCCGCCTCGGCGACCGCCCCGAGCACGCTCTCGGTCATGCGGTCGTGGACGATCGCGGCGATGACCTCACGCTCCGCAGCGGTCAAGGCCGCAGCGGCAGCAACGTAGTACGCGACGCCGCGCTCGATGCGGACGATGCTGGCGAGGCCGCAGACGTGCGCGATGTCGGTCGCCTTGGTCGACCACGGCGACACGGTGCCGAAGCGCGGCACGACCAGCAGCAGCTCACCGTGCGGCTCGCCGGCCTGTGAAGCGGGGCCGTAGCGCAGGAGCGCCTCGACGGTGCGTGTTTCTGCCGCGTCCAGCGGCGCCCGGGTCTCGACGAAATGCAGGTACCGGGTGTCGACCCCGAGGACGTGCGGCACACGTTCGCGGACGGCAGCCAGGACCTTGTCGAGACGGAAGTCCGAGAGCGCGGGAGCGCCGCTGAAAGTGAGCATGAGCGAGGCGGCCGCCGTTCAGCAGGGAGCCGGGGATGATACCGGAGCGGCCTGTCCCGGGCCAGCGCGCAGCGGCGTAAGCCCCTGCCTGGGCTCTACTTTTCGCGTGTCCCGGGGCCGCCTGGCGGGTACACCGGGAAGGGGAACTGCGCGACGTTGCTGGCGTCGGCCGCAGTGACCTTGGCGACCCCCGACTTGCGCACTTCGTCGATGCGGATCACCGCGTGCAGCGGCAGATACGTGCGCTTCACGCCGGCGAACTCGGTCTGGATCTTTTCCTCGGCGGGATCGACCAGCACCGACGACTTCTCGCCGAAGATCAGCTCCTCGACCTCGATGAAGCCGAACATCTGGCCGTGCCCGACCTTGCGGGCGTAGATCTCGAAGACCTTGCCCTGGTTCAGGAATATGACCTTGAAAATGTGACTGGCGGCCATCGGGCGCGGATGCTTGCGTGATAGGGTCGCCGCATATTACAAGGCTCTCGCACCAGCGTCAGCCGCAGTCGGACCGGGGTCCGGCGCGCCGGGAACCGATCGGGACAGAACGCGAGCCCTCCAACATGGCCATCAAGCTGCGCGTCATCAGCGACCAGTATCGCGATCTCGGCGAGAACGGCTCGCGCGTTTTCGGCGTGAACGGCGGCGCGGTCGGCCGTGCCCCGAGCAACGACTGGGTGCTGCCCGATCCGCGTCGCGTGATTTCGGGCCACCACTTCACCGTGCATTACCACGGTGGCAAGTACTGGCTCGAGGACACCAGCACCAACGGCGTCTACGTCAACGATGCCGACGACCCGGCCGCGGCGACGGGCCGCGTCCAGCTGCATGACGGCGACCGCCTGCGCCTGGGCGACTACGAAATCCTCGTGGCCGTCGACAATCGCATCGACTTCCTGCCCGCCGCCGCCGACGAGCACTCGGCTGCGAAGCACTTCGACAACGACATCGGTCACGACCTCGACCTCGACGAGCTGCTGTCGCCGCGGGATGCCGGCGCATCCGGCGCGATCCAGGTGGGCAACGCGTTCGGCGTCAAGGTCGACACGGGTGCGCGCGCGGCGCTGCTCGAGGCACTGCAGCGCTCGGTCGGAGCCGCGGGCGAGGATCCGGATGGCCCGCCGCTCACCGACACGGGAAGCCGCGCCGACTCGGTCGTGCCGGGCTTTCACGCCCCCCACGCGAATGCCGCCGCCGTCGCAACCGAGACCGAGCCGCCCCCGGCGCAGGACTGGGCAGTCCGCACCCGGTCGATCCCGCGCGAGGAGCTGGCCGAGGCGCTGGCGCGTCGCCAGAGCCGCGTGGCAGCGTCGCAGCGCACCGCCCCGTTCCACCAGCAGGCCAGCACGTGGACGGACCTGCGCTCGGCGGTGCAGGCCTTCTGCCGGGGCGCAGGCATCGATCCGGCCACGCTGTCGCCGGAAGCCCAGGCGATGCTGCCGCTCATCGCCGGCCAGCTGCTGCGCGAGACCGTCGTGGGCCTCAACGACCTGGCGCTCGCCCGCAGCGCGGGGCCCGCCGGTGTGCATCTCGCGACGATGCCGAACCAGGCGGTCGGCAGCAGCAACCCGCTGCGCAGCTCGCGCAGCGTCGAGGAAACCCTGCAGCGACTGTTCGAATCGCAGGGCAGGCTGTATGCCAGCCCCGTGGAATCATTGCGCGACGTGATGCAGGAAGCCAAGGATCACGAGGCCGCGCTGATGTCGGCCATGCGCGCCGGCCTGCAATCGATCCTCGGGCAGCTGTCGCCCGCCAACGTCGCCGACCAGTTCGAGCACGGCCGCGCCCGCATGCTCGCGCCGGGCCAGGACCCGCGACCGCGCTACTGGGAGCACTACGCCGATTTCCACAAGCTGGTCAGCCAGCAGGTGAGCGGCAGCGAGTTGCCGCACGCCTTCATCGAGGCGTTTTCGAGCGAGTATTCGCGCGCCCGGGCCGGGCTGCGCGCGCAGCGCGGCAACGGCGCGCCGTAGCGCGACCCTGCGGTCCATCGAGGGGGGAGTGGCGGAGAGGGTGGGATTCGAACCCACGTGGGGCGATTATGCCCCCATCCGATTTCGAGTCGGCGCCGTTATGACCGCTTCGGTACCTCTCCGGCGAGGGGCGCGCATTCTATAGCAGGCCCGTCCAGAGCACCACCCGCGCGCGGCGTGCGGCCCAACGGGCACAATGCCAGCGCCTGGCACCCTCACGATGAAAGTCCTCCTGTCATTGTTGTCGACCCTGTGGCTGGCCACGTGCAGCCAGCCGCCGTCGCTGTTGCAGCGGATTCTCGCCGCCGGCGAGCTGCGGGTCGTCACGCGCAACAGCCCGGATGCGTATTACCTCGGCAGCCAGGGCCCCGAAGGCCCGGGCTATGACCTCGCCAGCCAGTTTGCCGAGCACCTGGGCGTGCCGATGCGGCTGTATACGGTGCGCACGCGCGAGGCGGCGATCGCTGAAGTGGCCGCCGGCCGTGCCCACCTCGCGGCAGCGGGTCTGTCCACGGGAGTCTCGCTGCCGGACGGGGCGCAATTCGGCCCGGGCTACCAGCGGGTCCGGGAGCACCTGGTCCATCGGCGCCGCACGCCGCGCCCCCGCACGATCGTCGAGGCTGCACGCGGCGCGATCGAGGTGGCGTCGGGCAGCGCCCATCAACGCACGCTCGAGGACCTGCGGCTGAATCACCCGGAACTCGTCTGGGTGGAGCGGGCCGGCACCGACACCGAGGAGATCCTGGCCGACGTCTCGCAGGGCCGGGTCCAGTTCACGCTGGCCTCCTCCACCGAGTTCGCGCTGAACCGCTCGGTGCACCCGGAGCTCGCGATCGCGCTCGACCTGTCGCCGGAACGCGCCCTCGCCTGGGTCGTGAGCACGGCAGGGTACGACCACAGCCTGCTCGATCGCGTGAACGCGTTCTTCGTGCTGGCGCGGCGCGAAGGCGTGATCGCCTCGCTGCTCGACCGCTATTACGGCGAGGACGACCGCTTCGATTACCTGCTCTCGCGCAACTTCATGGAGCACCTGGACAGCCGGCTGCCCGACTACCTGCCGTGGTTCCAGGAAGCAGCCACGGCGCACGGGCTCGACTGGCGCCTGCTCGCGGCGATGGGCTACCAGGAATCGAAATGGGATACGGACGCCGTGTCGTTCACGGGCGTGCGCGGCATCATGCAGCTGACCGAGGACACCGCCCGGCGCATGAGCGCGGGCGACCGGCGCGACCCGCGCGCGAGCATTTTCGGCGGCGCGAAATACCTCGCGATGCTGCAGAAGTCGATCCCCGAGCGGATCGCGGAACCGGACCGGACGTGGTTCGCGGTCGCGGCGTACAACGTCGGCCTCGGCCACCTCGAGGACGCACGCGTCCTCGCGCAGGCGCAGGGCCGCAATCCCGACAGCTGGGAGGACGTGCGCGAGTTCCTGCCACTGCTCAGCCAGGAGCGCTGGTACACGCGCACGAAGCGCGGCTATGCGCGGGGCTGGGAGCCGGTCCGCTACGTCGAGAACGTGCAGGCGTACCTCAACATCCTGCAGGTCGCGGGCACCACGGCGGCGGTCCCGGCCGTGCCACCGGAACCGGACGTCGCCCCGCGCAAGCGCCGCTAGCCGCGCCGGGCGGCGAAGAAATTCCGCAGCAGCGTGGCGCACTCGTCGCCGAGCACGCCGGGGGTCACCTCGAGCCGGTGGTTGAGCGCCGGGTTCTGCACGACGTTGAACACACTCCCGCAAGCGCCGGCCCGCGGATCGGTCGCGGCATGAACGAGCCGCTGCACGCGGGCGTGGACCATCGCCCCCGCGCACATGGCGCAGGGCTCGAGCGTGACGTAGAGGGTCGTGCCGGTGAGACGATAATTGTCGATGCGGGCGGCGGCGGCCCGCAGCGCCACCATCTCGGCGTGGGCGGTCGGGTCGTGCGTCGAAATCGGTCGATTGAAGCCTTCGGCGAGGATCTCGCCGTCGCGCACGATGACGGCACCGACGGGCACCTCGCCCGCCGCCTCGGCCTCGCGCGCGAGGTCGATCGCGCGCCGCATGAACCGTTCGTCGAGGTCGTCCATCGACTGGTGCGCTCCGGGTCAGGCCGTGACCGACGCTGGGTCGGCGTGCAGGTCCCGGTATTGCAGGCCGAGGAAGATCGGTTCGCCCGCCGCCAGGTGGATGTTGATCTTCGCGTTGTACACGGGCCGCGTCCGGCCGTGCTTGTCGGTGACCGTGTAGCGCGTGGCCTCGAACGCGCCGTCCGTCGTGCTGCGCCCGGTCAGGTAACAGCGGATGCGAGCGATGTGGTCCTTGGCCACGGCGAGGCCCTCGAGCTGCTGCAGCAGGGCCTCGGTGCGCTCGATGAAGTCGAGCGTGCCGTAGCTGCGCAGTGCGCCGGTCTGCGGGTCGCTCGCGGGGATCGAGAAATCGCCGAGCAGGATCTGCCCCGGACGCGCCTGGTCGAGGATGCGCGCGAGTTCGATCGTGACGTGGCCGACGATGTAACTGAACGTCGTCGGGTTGAGCGCCTCGACCTGGTAGAACTCGTAGTGCTCGCCGACGTGGAACGCCGCACGCAACTGCGGCACCGGGAAACGCTTCGCCTTGCTGCGCGCCACGGCGTTGTCGGCGAGGATCAGCATCATCAGCTTGTAGAGCGCGATGTTCGCGTCGACCGTGCGTGCACGGTTCCAGATGTAGAAACCGTCGCCGGTCGAGGAGCGCGCGAAATTGATCTGCACGTCCTCGGAAATCAGCTGCCGGTACGCCGAGTTGACCGAATAGCTCAGGCTGTTGAGCATCGCCACCTGCTCGAGCGGCGAGTGCAGCGAGAAGCCGACGGCGTCGAGCAGCATCACCGCGCGTTCGCGCACCAGCGTGACGCTGTACCGGCGCACCAGTCCACTGACGAGCTCGGCGTGGAACGTGCTTCCCGGCGCGAGCGGGACGCTCACGACCACGGCCGCGGCACCGAGGCGCTCGCGCAGGACATCGAACTCGGCGGGCGCCGCGAACTTCTCGCGCGACAGCAACTCGTTGACGAAGTCCGGCCCGGCCGTCGCCGGGTCGCCGGGCCGCGCCGCCCCGAAGGGCTCGAGCACGTTGTAGTGGCGGATGAACAGGAAGCGGCGCGCCGCGGCCTCCTGCGTCCACGCGAGGATCAGGTTTTCGCCGAGGTTCCAGGCCTCGAACAGCGCGTCGTCGAGCTTGCGCAGCTCATCGCGCGCGCCGGGAGCGATCTCGAGGTCGTCGCCGGAGACGCTCGCCACCGCCTCGAGCCAGCTCGCGCGTTTCACGGCGAGCGAGGCCGCCTCACAAGGCCCAGTTGCCGTACACCGTCAGCACGACGGACAGCGACTGGTCGTACCCGCCGACGAGGTCGCCGCGACCGCCGAGCACGGGCGGCAGTGCACTGCGCTTGTCCACGTCGATGTTGCCGCCGTAGAGCAGCTCGCCCGTGAAGCCCCACTTGAAGGACTCACTGGACTGCTTTTCGGCGCCGGCACCGAGCCGCCAGGCCGAGTTGACCGGGAACAGCGGCGACACGTCATGGCCGTCCTGGAACCCCGAGTCGTAGGCGAGGCCGGTGTGCACCTTCCACTGGCTGTCGGTGCGGTACTGCGCGCCCACCGCGACGTGCCAGGTGTCGTCGAACGACAGCGGGTTGGTCAGCGTGGTCGGGTCCTGCGCGTTGTCGATGCCGATCTCGACCTCGCCGAATTCCGACCAGTCCTGCCAGCCGACGTTGCCCATCAGGGCCCAGCGGTCGTTGATCTCCGTGTACAGGCTGCCCATGACCTGCTGCGGCACGGTTGCGCCGATGTCCACCGGCGCATCGAGCAGGCCGCGCGACTGCAGCAGCGCGTTCAGGATCGGCCCGATGCCTGAGAAACCTGCACGGCCGCTGAAATCGAGGTCGATCGCGGACGTGTACGTGAGCCCCAGGCGTGTGCCGGGCACCGGCTCATACAGCACGCCGACGTTGCCGCCCCAGCCCCAGGTCGTGTCGTCGATCTCGAGCCGCCCGTCGCCGAGCGACGGCACGGCGTTGTTGACCGCGACCTTCTGGTCGAAGATGCCGTACATCGCATTGACGCCGGCGCCGAGCGAAAGCTTCGGGTTGAGCTGGTACGCGATCGAGGGCACCACGGAAACGCCGAGCAGGTCCGCATCCTGCACCCGGTAGCGACCCACCCAGTCGTCCTCGTAGTCCAGCATCGAGCCGAAGTTGCCGGCCACGCTGAAGCCGAGCGCAAGGTCGGGCGAGATGCGATGCGTCAGGAACGCGCCGCCGCCCGGCACGTAGCCGTTCGAGCCGAAGGCGCGGCCGCCGTCGCCGCTGCCCAGGCCGGGGGACGTACCGCCGTCGACCGCGAACTGCGTGTTGAGCCACATCAGCTGGCCGCCGACGAGCACCTGCGTGCCGTCGAGGCGCGTCATGCCCGCCGGGTTCGTGAACGCGGTCGAGGCGTCCTGCGCGCGTGCGGCATAGCCAGCCGCCGCGAGGCCGGGTTCCGCCGTGCCGAATTCGTACAGCAGCAACCCGCCCGCTGCCGCCGGCGCGCTGGTGAAGACTGCCACGGCGAGCGCCGCCGTCGTCATGGCTTCGCGCCAGGTTCCGGTACGCGTGTCGATCATGATGCTCCCTCTCGATTCTCTTCTAAACGAAAGCTGTGGCCTGCGGCCGCTGCCGCGAGGCTCCGACGCAGCGCGCAGTTTAGCCAGATGCACGGGCAATTTCCGCAGATCCTGCGACTCGCGGTCGTTGCGGTCAAAATGCCGCGACGCGCGCAGCGAACCAGAAGGCCGCGACGCTGCCGATGGCATAGCCCACCAGGCGCTGGGCCGGCCTGCCCCGGGTCGAGACCGCGACCAGCAGCGAAGGAACGATTCGCCTGAGCACGGCCGCCGTCGCCACCACGGCGATGATGAACACCAGCTGGCCGATCTCCACGCCCACGTTGAAGGCAAACAGCGCCAGGGGGACTTCACCCTGCGGCAGGCCGATGTCGAGCAGCGCCCGGGCGAAGCCGAGTCCGTGCAGCAGCCCGAACGCAAAGGAAATGAGCCAGGGGAATCTCTCGGTCAGGCGCAGCCCCACCCCGGCCGGCCGCAGGTATTCGGCCGCGAGGAACATGATCGACAGCGCGATGACGGCCTCGACGGGCGGCGCCGGTACGACGATCCAGCCGAGCGTCGCCGCCGCCAGGGACAGTGAATGCGCCGCGGTGAACGACGTCACCGCCCCGACCAGCGTGCGCCAGTTGCGGACCAGCAGGAGCAGCGCGAAGACGAACAGCAGGTGATCCACGCCTTCGAGGATGTGGCTGACACCGAGCGAGACATAGGTGGTGAACACGCCCCAGCCGATGAGCGCTTGCGGGACGACGAAGGCCGTCTGCGACGACGTCAGCCGCTGGGTCTGTGCCGTGCCCGGTTCGGTCTCGAACCGGACCAGCACATCCGTCCGCGTCGTCTCGAGCCCACGGATGCCGATCTCGCCGCCTGCGATTCCGTCCGGGCAGGCCGCGACCCATTGCCAGACGAAAGTCCGACCGTCGAACCTGGGGGTGCCCGACGGTTCGCGCGGCGTGCAGCCCTCGGGCAGCATCGCCACCAGGTTCATTGGCCGGCCGCCTGCCTGCGGCACCTTCCAGAAGACGCGCCAGGTGTCGCCCGCGAGTCGCGAGACGTCCAGGAACCCGGGGTCCAGCTCGTGCGCGCGACCGGCTGCAGGCCAGAGTGCCAGCAGGATGACGACCCACAGCCCGGCAAGCCGCATCATTCAGCCGTACGGTCCGACCGCACGATCCGGTAGCGCGCCAGGAGCGTGCGGAACTGTTCCTCGCGCAGCACCTGCGCCTGTTCCCGCCGCCAGGCCTCGAGGACCTGCGGACGGACGGCCTCGAGGGCGGGTGGGCTCGCCCTGGAACGCGCGAGAACTTTCACGAGGTGTCGTCCATAGCCGGATTTGACCGGCCCCGACCAGCGTCCTTCAGGCGCAGCCGCGAGCGCGTCGTAGAAGCCGACGCCGAAATTGCCGTCCACGACCGATGGCGCCGCGGCCTCGAGCCGCTGCGGCAGCAACGAGCCGCCACCACGCACACCCGGATCGGCGCCGGCATTCAGCCGGGCGAGCATTGCAGTCGCGTCGTCCGCAGGATCCAGCGGAACCTGCACGAACGTGACTTCGGGCGGCGGCGCAAACTCCTGTGCCCGTGGCTTGAACCAGGCGACGAGCGTGGCATCGTCCGGGGTCAATGATTCCGCCATCCCGTCGCTCAGGAGTTCCATCTTCAGGCGCATGCGCTGGCGGATCACCGCATCGTCGCGGTCGAGTCCGAGCGCCAGCGCGTCGCGGTAGAGCACTTCTTCGCGGATGAAGTCGTCAATCAGGCCCTCGCGCTCCTGCGGCGTCGGATCGCGTTGCCAGACCCCCCTGAACTGGCCGGCGATGCGCTCGGACAGGTCCGGCGTGATCTCGATGACGGACGCCGGGTCTGTCACGCTGCCCACGTCGTTGCGGCTGGCGTAAAACAGGAACAACGCCGCGCCGATCAGGACGAAATGCAGCATGGGCTCGCCCAGCAGCCTCGATAGGAATTCCGATCGCACCTGCCCGTCCCTTCACGTTGCCGTCATGACGCGATCGCGCGCAGGCCTGTGTGGCCTGCGCGCGACCGTGAATCGACCCTGGGGTTTATCGCCGCGACGCGTGCCGGTTACTTGCCGGGCGAATACCAGACGGACGACGTATAGGCGCGGTCCTGCACCGTCGCCGGCACGCGGGTCGGCAGTTTCACCCCGAAGCGGGCGGCATCGTAGGTCGTCCAGCGCGGCGTCGGGATCTCGAGCACGCGGACATAGTAGAACGCCCGCTGGTTCGGGTCGAAATCCGGGTCGCGCCAGTGCGCGGCCAGGATCGGGGCACCAATCGTGTTGGTGTAGCTCGCCTTCGCGATATCGACCGTGTTGCCGACCGGCGTGCGCGCGCGGCCGTCGGCGCCGATCTTGCGGTCACCCGAGACGGCGATGTCATAGATCCGTTCCTTCGCCTTGCCGTCCGCGTCGAGCCAGCCCTTGATGATCTGGATGCGGTCGAGGTTGGCCCACTCCGGATCGCGCATGGCCCGCACGATGAAGGTGGGGGCGGCGCCCTTGGGCGGCGCGTGCAGGCGCCCGCCCATCGGCACGCCGCGCGTGTAGCCCAGTGCCGCGAAATCCGGCACGAGCTCGTCGCCCGGCTTGAAATCCCACCCGGCGAACAGGCGCACCCGCAGGCGTGTGCCGGTCGTGGCGTAGATTTCCTTGCGCTTCAGCGCGTCGAAAATCTCGCCGCGGGTGTTTTCGCGCGTCCAGACGCCCGTCAGGCCCGACGCCGATTCCTGCGCCGTGATGATCCTGTACGCAGGATCGGCCGCAGGGATCACATCGCGGTTGAACCGGTCGGGACCGGGTTCGGTGCCGGCGAACTTGCCGAAGAAATTTTCTTCGCGGGTCGAGGCCAGGCCGGTATGGGAATCGCTCGAGCCGTTGAAGCCGAAGTCATAGGGATTCACGCCCACCTTCGCCTCGACCTCGAGCCCGGTCAGCAGCGCCGAGCGGCCATACTCGTAGCGCAGCATCTCTTTCTTCTTCGGTGCGGACCCGTCGAGGTTGCTCACGTCCCAGCGTTCGAAATCCGCGAATTCGTCCTCGGGAGACAGGTAGGGGTGGGTTTCGCCGTCGCCCTTCATCTGGGTGATTTCCATGATCGGCTCCCACCGCGACCGGCGGGCGGCGTAGGCGGCGTCCATCGGCGTGCCGTCCAACGTCGCGGCCGTGAAGGCGATCCCGTTCGAGAGGTTGCCGTTGTGGACGTGGGCGAAGACGCGGCCGCCCGTGGACGCCTCGTATTTCTCCATGTAATCCCAGAGCTTCGCGGGGTCCTGGCTGTCGAACATCGAGAACGGGCGGACCAGGCTGGTCTTGTCGGCGCCGTCCGCGAAGACCACGATCCGGTGCAGGTTGTTGCCGTTGGGCTGCGAGGTCCATTCGAAGCCGGTCATGGCCGTGAAGACGCCCGGCTGGTTGTAGGTATCGGCCAGCTTGACGAAATCAGGCCAGATCGACCCGGCCATGTCGATGTCGGCGAACGGATTGACGCCCGCCGAGACCTCGGCCAGCAGCCCCCCGAAGGCCTTCATCGCCTGTTCCCCACCGGCGTTGAAGGCTTCCCACACTTCGCGCCCGCGCTTCGAGGACAGCAGCACCGGGTTGCCTTCGCGCACCATCGGGGCGAGGCCCATCGCCTCGGCATGGTCCGTGAGCACGAGGAAATCGAGCGGCCGGATCAGGCGGAAAGGCTGGCCGGTGTTCGACTTGACCGTCTCACCGCGCGCGGCGCGAAAGACGTCCGCCGCCGTGAGCGAGGTTCCGAGCAGGCCCGCATCCGGCGACAGGTTGCTGTGGATGTGCATGTCGCCGAACAGCACCCGGTCGGGGAAATTGCGGAAGGCGTAGGGCGAGTAGATCTTGCCCGCGGCCGGGTCGCCGGGCTTCGCCGGGGCGGGTGACTCGGCCAGCGCCAGCCCGGGCAGCAGTGCCAGCGCCACGAGGGCCGTCGCACCTGCAAGACAGCGCCGGAAAAGAACCTGCAATTCCGCCATCGTGAAATTCTCCACTTGATTGTTCCCCCTGGATCGGCACGGACGTGTTCTGGTGCAGGGGCTCGGTTGGGCCCGAGCCGCCTGCTGCTGTCGTGAGTCCGTACTGGTATATAACCTGAGACCGGTCCGATCTTCAATGGGATGGCTGGCGGGCGCCGCCGCGTCCGCCGCGCAACAGGAACGCGCAGATCGCCAGCGCCACGACGAGCGCCGCGATTTCGCCGGTCAGCCCGCCGAGCCGCGGATCCAGCGCCTTCGGCGCGAGGCCCGCGGCGACGAGGCCCGCGACCGCGACGCCCGCCAGGCCCTCGCCCGCCACGAGGCCGGACGCCGCGAGAATGCCTGGATCGCTGTCGCCCTCGACACGAGGCCCGCGCTTGCGCTCGACGAGCGCGCGCACGCAACCGCCGACGTACAGGGGCGCCATGGTGGCGAGCGGCAGGTACACGCCGATCGCGAAGGCAAGGCCCGAGACGCCGCAGAGCATGGCCCCGATCGAGAGGCCCGCTCCCGTGAGCACGAGGTCCCAGGGCAGCGCGCCCGCCAGCACGCCCTCGATGATGGTCTTCATGAGCGTGGCCTGCGGCGCGGGAATTTCGCGCGAGCCGAACTCATAGGCGTTGCCGAGCAGCATCACGGTCGCCGCCACGGCCCAGCAGGCGAACGCGGCGCCGATCAACTGCCCCATCTGCTGCCGCGCGGGCGTCGCCCCCACGAGCCAGCCGGTCTTGAGATCCTGGGAAATGTCGCCCGCCTTGCTCGCCGCAACCGCGACGATCGTGCCGACGGTCAGGACGCCGGCGCGCGCGCCCGGGTCCACCCAGCCGGCCGCCGCGAAGACCGATGCCGTGCCGAGCAGGGTCACCAGCGCGATGCCCGAGGTGGGCTGCGAGGACACGCCCACGATGCCGACGATGCGCGCGGCCACGGTGACGAACAGCACGCCGAAGAGGCCGACGCCTGCGGCGAGGACCGCACGCTGGACGGTGCCCATCTCCCCCGCAAACACGCCGGGGACGAGGCCTGCGACCAGCACGACGATCGCGACGCCACCGAAGACGAACGCGGCGGGCAGGTCACGGTCGGTGCGTGCGATCGGTCCGCCATCCTGGCCCGCGTCATCCTGCAGCCCACGGGCGACGGCGACGAACGCGCCGGCCATCGTGGGCAGGCCGCGCAGCACGGTCAGGATGCCGGCCGTCGCCACGGCGCCCGCACCGATGTAGCGCACGTAGCGCGACCAGATGTCGCCCGCGCTCATCTCCGACGACGAGGCGAACCGTCTCGGGGTAGAGCGGTGCCGTCATGGACGCGCCCAGCCACGCGATGAGCGGCGTGATCGCGAGCGCCGAGATGATCGCACCCGCGACGCAGACCGCCGCCTGGCGGTAACCGAGGATGTAACCCACGCCGAACAGCGCCGGCGCGATTTCGAGGGCGAGTTCCGCCTTCGGCAGCACCGGCACCGCGGCGCTCAACTCACCCGGGATCAGGTAGAGGAGCGAGATCAGGATCTTGACCGCGGCGCCCACCGCCATGCCACGGAAGATCCAGACGCTGCCGCTCGCGGCGCGGCCCGACTCCTGCACGGTGGCACGCAGCACTTCGGCGCAGGCCGTGCCCTCGGGATAGGGAAGCTCGCCATGCGCCTTGACGATCAGCAGCCGCCGCAGCGGCACCATCGCGGCAATGCCGAGGAGCGCGCCCAGGAAAGACAGCGCCACGACCTGCAGGTAGGGCGGCACCATGCCCCAGAGGAACAGGGCGGGAATCGTGAAGATCGTGCCGGTCGCAAGGGACGTCGAGGCCGAAGCCACCGTCTGCGACATGTTGGCTTCGAGGATCGTGGCCGGCGTGCGCAGCAGCCGGAAGGCGGCCACCGTCATGACGGCGGCGGGGATCGAAGCGGAGACGGTCATGCCGACGCGCAGGCCGAGATACGCGTTCGCGGCGCCGAAGACGATGCCGAGCACGACGCCGACCGCAATCGCTTTCAGCGTGAACTCGGCGACGCCGTCGGCTCTTGTCATGGTCGGGATATTGGACCACGGACCGGCGCCATGGAAACTGTTCAGGCCCAACGCAGGTGGCCATACTGCAGCCACCTGATTCACAGGGCCCTGGAGCTGGACAGATGCGCGCAATCAAGGAATTCCTGAAGACCACGATCGTCGGCGGGCTGCTGTTCCTCGTGCCGGTGGTCCTGCTGGTGGCGATCGTCGGGCACGCGATGCGGCTGGTCAGCAAGATCGCGGCGCCGATCGCGGCCCGGTTTCCTGTACATGAGGTTGCGGGGGTGGCCTTCGCCAGCGTCGTGGCTGCCCTGGTCCTGATGCTGCTCGCCTTCCTCTTCGGGCTCGTGGCACGTACCGACACCGGCCGCGCCGTGATGCGCTGGTTCGAGGAGTCACTGCTCGGCGGCCTGCCGCAGTACCGCATGATGAAGACCATGGCGGAGGGACTCGCCCAGGTCGAGAGCGCAAGCGACATCAAGCCGGCGCTGGTGAGCATCGAGGGCGGCTGGCAGATCGGCTACGTGCTCGAGGAGATGCGCACCGGCTGGACCGCGGTCTTCCTGCCGCAGGCGCCCACCCCCATGTCCGGCAACGTGATGTACATGCCCTCACACCGGGTGCGCCCGCTCGACATGCCGATCGGCGAAGCGATGCTCCTGGTGAAGCGCCTGGGCGTGGGTTCAGCCGCTGCCCTGCGCCAGGCCGACCTGACGGCCGTTCCGGAGGACTGAGCCGGGCCGCGAACTGACCGCGGACGTCGGGGACAGCCCTCACTCCCACTCGATGGTCGCGGGCGGCTTGCCCGAGATGTCGTAGGTGACGCGCGAGATGCCCTTCACCTCGTTGATGATGCGGCGCGCGCAGAGGTCCAGGAACTCGTACGGCAACCGCGCCCAGCGCGCGGTCATGAAGTCCACGGTTTCAACCGCGCGCAGCGCGATCACGTAGTCATAGCGACGGCCGTCGCCCATCACCGCCACGGAACGCACGGGCAGGAACACGGCAAACGCCTGGCTGGTCTGGTCGTAGAGGCCGTGCGCGTGCAGTTCGTCGATGAAGATCCTGTCGGCCTTGCGCAGCAGGTCGGCGTACTGCTTGCTCACCTCGCCGAGGATGCGCACGCCGAGGCCGGGGCCCGGGAACGGGTGACGGAACACCATCGAGCGCGGCAGGCCGAGCTCGAGCCCGAGCCTGCGCACCTCGTCCTTGAACAGTTCGCGCAGCGGCTCGACCAGCTTGAGCTTCATGTGCTCGGGCAGGCCGCCGACGTTGTGGTGCGACTTGATCACGTGCGCCTTGCCGGTCTTGGCGCCGGCGGACTCGATCACGTCGGGATAGATCGTGCCCTGCGCCAGCCAGTGGACGTCCTCGAGCTTGTGCGCTTCCTCGTCGAACACCTCGATGAACAGGCGGCCGATGATCTTGCGCTTGCGCTCCGGGTCGGCCTCGCCGCGCAGCGCGTCGAGGAAGCGGCTCTCGGCATTCACGCGGATGATCTTCACCCCCATGTTCTCGCCGAGCATCTGCATGACCTGGTCGCCCTCCCCGGCACGCAGCAGGCCGTGGTCGACGAACACGCAGGTCAGCTGGTCGCCGATCGCACGATGCAGCAACGCGGCGACGACCGAGGAGTCCACGCCGCCCGACAACCCGAGCAGCACCTTGTCGCTGCCCACCTGGTCGCGCACGCGTGCGACGGCATCGGCGATGATGTTGCCCGGCTCCCACCGCGCCTCGCACGCGCAGATCTCGCGGACGAACCGCTCGAGCATGCGGGCACCCTGCAGCGTATGCGTCACTTCCGGGTGGAACTGCACGGCGTAATAGCGGCGCGCCTCGTCGGCCATCGCGGCGAGCGGCGCATTCGGCGATGAGCCGACCGGGATGAAGCCGGGCGGGATCTCCTCGACGCGGTCGCCATGGCTCATCCAGACGTCGAGGACGGCGCGGCCCTGGGCGTCGCGATGGTCGGCGAGCTCGTTGAACAAGCGGCACGGCGCCGTCTGCGTCACCTGCGCATAGCCGAACTCGCGGTGGTCCGACGAGGACACGCGGCCGCCGAGCTGCGCGGCCATCGTCTGCATGCCGTAGCAGATGCCGAGCACCGGCACGCCGGCATCGAACACCGCCTGCGGCGCACGCGGGGGATCCGCATCCGTGACCGACTCGGGACCGCCCGAGAGGATGATGCCGCGGGCACCGAACGCGCGGACGTCCGCCTCGCCCACGTCCCAGGGATGGATCTCGCAGTAGACGCCGCATTCGCGCACGCGGCGGGCGATCAACTGGGTGTACTGGGCCCCGAAATCGAGGATCAGGATGCGGTGCGCGTGGATGTCGGGGGGACGGACCACGTGGCTGGGATCAGCTGACACGGTAATTCGGCGCTTCCTTGGTGATGGTCACGTCGTGGACGTGGCTTTCGCGCATGCCCGCGTTGGTGATGCGGACGAACTGCGGGCGCGTGCGCATCTCGTCGATGTTGGCGCTGCCGGTGTAACCCATCGCCGCGCGCAGGCCGCCGGCGAACTGGTGCAGGATCGCGACGATGCTGCCCTTGTAGGGCACGCGACCTTCGACGCCTTCCGGCACGAGCTTCTCGATTTCGGCGGACGCGTCCTGGAAGTAGCGGTCGCGCGAGCCGTGCGCCTGGGCCATCGCCCCGAGCGAGCCCATGCCGCGGTAGGACTTGTACGAGGCGCCCTGGTAGAGCTCGACTTCGCCCGGCGATTCCTCGGTGCCGGCGAACACGCCGCCCATCATCACGCAGTGCGCGCCCGCCACGATGGCCTTGGCGATGTCACCGGAGAAGCGGATACCGCCGTCGGCGATCAGCGGCACGCCGTGCGGCGCGAGCGCCGCCGCGACGTTCGCAACGGCGCTGATCTGCGGCACGCCGACGCCCGCGACGATGCGGGTCGTGCAGATGGAGCCCGGGCCGATGCCGACCTTGACCGCGTCCGCGCCGGCGTCGACCAGCGCGAGCGCCGCCTCGGCGGTGACGATGTTGCCGGCGATGACCTGCTGGTTCGGCCACTTGGCCTTGATGCGCTTGACCGTCTCGAGCACCCCGCAGCGAATGGCCGTGTGCCGTGTCGACGACGATGACGTCGACGCCGGACTCGCGCAGCGCTGCCGCGCGCTCGAGCGTATCCGCGCCCGTGCCGATCGCCGCGCCGACGCGCAGCGCACCGCGCTCGTCCTTGCAGGCGCGCGGGAATTCGGTGGCCTTCTGGAAGTCCTTCACGGTGATCATGCCCTTCAGCACGAAGTCGTCGTCGATGACCAGCACCTTCTCGATGCGGTGCTTGTGCAGCAGCGTCAGGACTTCTTCCTTGGGCGCGTTCTCCTTGACGGTGATGAGGCGCTCGCGCGGCGTCATCACCGAGGAGACCGGGGCGTCGTAGCGCGTCTCGAAGCGCAGGTCGCGGTGCGTGACGATGCCGAAGGCCTTGCCATCGCGCACGACCGGCACGCCGGAGATGTTCTTCGAGCGCGTGAGGGCCAGCACCTCGCGGATCGTGGTCTCCGGCGGGACCGTGATCGGGTCGTGGATGATGCCGCTCTCGAAGCGCTTCACCCGCGCGACTTCGCGCGCCTGCGACTCGATGGTCATGTTCTTGTGCAGGATGCCGATGCCGCCTTCCTGCGCGATCGAAATCGCGAGGCGGTGCTCGGTGACCGTGTCCATGGCGGCGGAGACGATCGGCAGGTTCAGGCGGATGCCGCGCGTGAGGTGCGTGGCCAGGCTGACTTCGTGCGGCAGGACCTGGGAGTAGGCCGGCACGAGCAGGACGTCGTCGAAGGTGAGGGCTTCCTCGAGAATTCGCAGCATTGGGCGACCCGGGGCGAAAGGAAGCGGGGCATTGTACTCGGTCGGGGCGCCTCGGGTAAAACTTGCGGCGAGCCCGCTGACGACGTTCGAAGGAATCGGCGCCGGGCATCGGGTTCAGGTCCTCCGGATCGCGGCCGGGGACGCCGTAAACCCATCCCTGGGGGCTCCGGCCGCGCCGTCCATGGCGCGGACGGCCCCGGCCCGCGACCCGGAGGGCCTCAACGGCGATGCCTGACGCCGCAGTGGCAGCCCGACACAGTGGTCGGCCCGGCCTCGCACAGTTTTCCTGGGCGCGGGCTGTCCAGCCCGCGCCGCACGCCCATTCCCGGCGCCTGCCGGTAAGATTCCGCGATGTCCGATTTCCGGTTCGACGAGTCCGCCGATACAGCCCCGCCGCGCGCGGTGCTGACGATCTCGCAGCTCAACGCGCAGGCGCGGATGCTGCTCGAGCGCGGCCTGGGCTCGGTCTGGCTCGAAGGCGAGATCTCGAACCTCGCCCGCCCCTCCTCCGGCCACTGGTACTTCTCGCTCAAGGACGAGGGCGCGCAGGTCCGCTGCGCGATGTTCCGCACGAAGTCGCATGCTGGTGCGCTTCCCGGTCCGCGACGGCAGCCGCGTCCTGGCCCGCGGCAGGGTGAGCATCTACGAGCCCCGGGGCGACTTCCAGGTCGTGGTCGAGCACCTCGAGGAAGCGGGCGAAGGCGCGCTGCGGCGCCGTTTCGAGGAACTGAAGAAGCAGCTGCTGGCGGAGGGCCTGTTCGAGGCCGCCGCGCAAGAAGCCGCTGCCGACCCTGCCCCGGCGCATCGGCGTGATCACGTCGCCGAGCGGCGCCGCGCTGCGTGACGTCCTGCACGTCCTGGGGCGGCGCTTTCCCGCCATTCCCGTGCTGGTCTACCCGGTCGCCGTGCAGGGCGAGAACGCGCCACGCGAGATCGTCCAGGCGCTGCAACGGGCCGGACGACGTGCCGAGTGCGACGTGCTGATCCTCGCGCGCGGCGGCGGCTCGCTCGAAGACCTGCAGGCGTTCAACGACGAGTCGGTGGCGCGGGCGATCCACGCGTGCCCGATTCCGCTGATCAGCGGCGTCGGGCACGAAACGGATTTCACGATTGCCGACTTCGTCGCCGACGAGCGCGCGCCGACGCCCTCCGGTGCGGCCGAACGTGCGGTACCCGATCGCGCCGAATTCCTGCGCGCCCTCGTCGCGCTCGAACGCAACGTCGTCGCGGCCTTGCGCCGGCGGCTCACTGCGCTGCGGCAGGCTCTGCTGCAGCACGAACGTGGCCTGGCCCGTTCGCACCCCGGGGCCCGCCTGCGCCAGCACGCACAGCGCCTCGACGAACTCGAGCAGCGCATGCAGCGTGCGGTGACGCGTAAGCTCGAGCGTGCACGCGTGCGGGTGGCGAACGCGACTGCCCTGCTCTCCGCAGCAGTCCCGCCCGCCGGCTCGCGCCGCTGCGACAGCGCCTCGATGCGGCCGGGCGCCGCCTGCCGCTCGGCGATGCGCCGTCGCCTGCAGCAATCGCACGAGCGCTGGGAGCGTGCGATGCACACCCTGCACGCCGTCAGCCCGCTCGCAACGCTCGACCGCGGCTACGCGATCGTCACCGACGCCGCGGCGCACGTGGTCACGGATGCGGCCGCGCTCGCAGCCGGCGTGCGAAATCGAGGCGCGGCTCGCGCGCGGCTCCGATCGCGGGCACGACACGTCAGCGACGAGGCCACGCGTGCAGACGGCATCCTGACAGACGCCCGGCATGGCGAGGCCGAAGCTCGGATGGATCGGCGGCGACAGCGATCCCGGAGGCTCGCGCGGTCCGCGCGGTTGCGAACTGCTGGCGATTCGTCGCCGCGACTCGTCTCGCCTGGCGCTGCACGCGTCGGCGCAGCCGAATCGTTGCCGCCGGAGTCGCGCGTGCCGGGCGGCATCGCGATCCTCGACCTCGGTGACGGCGCGGAATCGCCCGGCGCCGTGTTCTTCGGCAAGTACCGCGCACCCGTCGTGCGCACGGACAGCGGCTGGAAAGCCGTGGTGGGCATTCCGCTCGCGACGACTGCCGGTCCGCAGACCGCTCGCCTGGTGACGCCGCAGGCGGATGACAAGGACCGCATGCTCGCCTTCGACGTCGCACCGAAGACCTACGCCGAGCAGAAGCTGACCGTCGAGCCCCGCAAGGTCGATCCGCTGCCCGAGGACGAGAAGCGCATCGAGGCCGAGAGCGCGCGCTCCGAAAAGGCCCTGGCGACGTTCTCCGAAGACCTCGTGCCGACCTGGCGCTGGACCGCGCCGGTCCCGGGCGAGCGTTCGAGCTCGTTCGGCCTGCGGCGCGTCTTCAACGGCCAGCCGCGCAATCCGCACTCCGGCATGGACATCGCCGCCGCGACCGGCACGCCGATCCGCTCACCCGCGGCGGGTCGCGTCCTCGACACCGGTGATTTCTTTTTCAACGGCAATACCGTGTTCGTCGACCACGGTCACGGCGTCGTGACGATGTATTGCCACCTGAGCCGCATCGACGTGAAGCCGGGCGATGTGGTCACGACCGGCCAGACGCTCGGCCTGGTCGGAGCGACCGGACGCGTGACCGGCCCGCACCTGCACTGGGGCGTCGGCGTGAATCGCGCGATGGTGGATCCCGCGCTATTCCTCGCGGAATAACGCGGGAAGTGACTGGTGATCAGTGGACTAGTGACTAGTAGGAAGGCCGCGCCGCTGGCTCTTACTACGTCACTAGTCACTAGCTTCACTAGTCACTTCCTCTTCAGGAAGTTCCCGATTGCCGGCTCAAAGCGCGCCAGGTCGACCAGGAACGCATCGTGTCCCTGGATCGAGGGGAACGCGTGGAACTCCACCTCCCGGCCATTGGCGCGCAGCATGTCGGCGATCTGCTGCTGCTGGTCGATCGTGTAGAGCATGTCGGTCTGCACGCCGAGCACGAGCGCGCGCCGCGTCTTGAACCGGGCAAACGCATACTCGAGGGAGCCGCCGCCGTGTTCGGCGAGATCGAACTGGTCCATCGCGCGGGACAGGTAGAGGTACGAGTTCGCGTCGAAGATGTCCGCGAAGCGCTGCCCCTGGTGCTCGAGGTACGCCTCGACCTCGAATTGCGGGCGGAAGTCGCCCTGCAATCCGGCAGTCTCCGGCACGCGGCGCCGGCCGAAGCGCGCCTCCCATTCGTCGTGCGAGCGATAGGTGATCGTGCCGAGCTTGCGTGCGAGCCGCATGCCCTGGCGCGGGCCGCGGCCGGACTCGTAGTTGCCGCCGCGCCAGGCCGGGTCGCTGCGCACCATCTCGCGCTGCAGCGAACGCAGCGCAATCGCGAACGGCGACGCACTCGCCGCACCGGAGATCGTGATGAGGTTGTCGACCGTGTCGGGGAACTGCGCCGCGTAGGCCAGCACGACCATGCCGCCGAGCGACGGGCCGATCACGCAGGCGATGCGCTCGATGCCGAGGGCGCGCACGACTTCGCGTCCCGCACGCGCGATGTCCTCGACGGCGATTTCTGGAAAGCCGATGCCGAACGGCCGCCCGGTCCGCGGATCGATCGAGGCCGGGCTCGACGAACCGAACGGGCTGCCCAGCGAGTTGACGCAGACGACGTAGAACCGGCCGGTGTCGATCGGCTTGCCCTCGCCGATCATCGACTCCCACCAGCCCGGCTTGGGGTCGGCCGGCGACGATGCGGCATGGGCCGAGGGCGACAGGCCCGTGAACAGCAGGATGGCGTTGTCGCGGGCCGCGTTGAGCTGGCCCCAGGACTCGTACGCGACGACCGGGTGCTCGATCACGCCGCCGCGGAACAGCCGCAATGGCTTGTCCAGCCGCGCCAGCTTGGTGGCGGGCAGCTCGTGGGCAGCAGCGTGTGGTGTACGGGCGAAAGCCATGAGCATGCCTGCAGTCTAGACCCCACCCCGGGCCGGACAAGTTTCAGCGGATAGCCGCTCAGAACCGGGGGTTATGAGCGTCGCCGAGGCCCCCGACGGGCCGCAGTCAGCGTTTGCCGCCTTTCTTGCCGCCCTTGTTCCGCGCCACGAGCCGCTTGCGGCTGCGCACCTGCCGGGGCGTCAGCACGTTGCGGCGCCCGGCGAACGGGTTGTCGTCGGTCCGGAACTCGATCCTGAGCGGGGTGCCCTTGAGCCGGAACACCTCGCGGAAGTGGTTCTCGAGGAAGCGCCGGTAGGCGTCCGGGACGTCCTTGGTCTGGTTGCCGTGGATCACGACGACCGGCGGGTTGCGCCCGCCCTGGTGCGCGTAGCGCAGCTTGATGCGCCGCCCGCGGACGAGCGGCGGCTGGTGGATCGTGAGTGCCTGCTCGAGCGCGCGCGTGAGGTCCTTGGTCGGCAGCTCGCGCATTGCCGCGCGATAGGCCTTGAGCACGGAGCCCATGAGCTCGCCGACGCCCGTGCCGTGCCGCGCCGAGATGAAGTGCAGCGGCGCGAACTTGAGGAAATCGAGGCGCAGGTCGAGGCCGTCGCGGATCGCGTTGCGCTGCTCCTGCGGGATGCCGTCCCACTTGTTGACGGCAATGACCAGGGCCCGGCCCTGCTCCGTGATCAACCCGAGCAGGCTCGCGTCCTGCTCGGCGATCGTGTCGTGCGCATCGAGCACGCCGATCACCACGTGCGCGCGGTCGATCGCCTGCAACGTCTTGACGATACTGAATTTCTCGACCGCTTCGCTGACGCGGGCCTTGCGCCTGACGCCGGCCGTGTCGATCAGGACGTACGGCTGGTCGTCGCGCTCGAACGGCACTTCCACGGTGTCACGCGTCGTGCCGGGCTGGTCGAAGGCGATCAGGCGCTCCTCCCCCAGCAGGCGGTTGATCAGCGTGGACTTGCCGACGTTGGGCCGTCCGACGACGGCCACCCGGATCGCCTGCCCGGTGGGATCGATCACGTCCGGCGCGTCGTGCGCCCCCTCCAGGCCCTCGAGCGCCCGGTCGAACAGCACGTCGAGGCCCTGCATGTGCGCCGACGAGATCGCCACGGGCTCGCCGAAGCCGAAGCGATGGAACTCCGCCTGGGCGATGTCGTCGTCGAGGCCTTCCGCCTTGTTGGCGACGACGAGCACCGACTTGCCGCTGTGGCGCAGCAAGTCGGCGACGTGCAGGTCCTGCGGCGTGCAGCCCTGCCGCGAGTCGACGAGGAACAGGATGCGGTCGGCTTCCGCGACGGCCTTGAGCGTCTGCTCGGCCATCAGCTTCTCGACGCTGCCGGCAATCATCGCCACCAGGCCGCCCGTGTCGATGACCACGCACGACTTGCCCGACAGGCGCGCGTAGCCGTACTTGCGGTCACGCGTCAGGCCCGGAACGTCGGCGACGAGCGCGTCGCGGGTGCGGGTCAGCGCATTGAAGAGCGTCGATTTACCGACGTTGGGACGCCCGACCAGGGCGACGACAGGCAGCACATCAGGACCCCGCGTTCCCGCCGCTGCGATAGGCGACCAGCTTGCCGTCCTCGTCGATGACGTAGACGCGGTCGCCGGCCACGAGCGGTGCGGCCGCGATGCGCGCGCCGCCCAGGTGCTCGCGGGCAACGAACTTGCCGGTCGCGCGATCGAGCCAGTGCACGTAGCCATCGAAGTCGCCGACGACGATCGCGTTGCCGGCCACGACCGGTGCGCCGAGGCTGCGGCGCTTGAGGCCGTCCTGCTGCCAGGTCACCGTGCCGTCGCGACGGCGCAGTGCGACCACGCTGCCGTCGGCCGTGCTCACGTAGAGCTGGTCCCCATCGAGCGCCAGGCCGCGATAGCTCGAAAGGTCGCGACCCCACCAGATCTGGCCCGAATCGAGCGCGAACATCACGACGCGTCCCTGGTAACCGACGGCATAACCGTCGCCGCCGTCGACGCGCACGGCACCGTCGACGTCGGCCAGCCGCTCGAGTTCGGAACGGCCGCGCGGCGTGCTGACCTGGGCCTGCCAGGCGACGTCGCCGGTCGCGAGCGAATAGGCCACGACCTTGCCGGAGTCGAACCCCGCAATCACGGTTTCGCCGGCGAGCACGGGCGCCGCGTTGCCGCGCAGCGAGAGCCGCGGCACCGGCTCGTCCGCACTCCACTGTTCCTTGCCGGTGGCGGCGTCGAGCGCGCGCAGGCGGCCGTCGACGCTGCGGACCACGACCCGGTCGCCCGTGACGAGCGGGGTCGAGAGCACTTCTCCGCCCAGCTTCGCCCGCCACAGCGACTTGCCGCTGGCCTTGTCGAGCGCAATGACCTCGCCGTCGCTGCTGCCCACCACGACGAGACTGCCGCCGGCACCGGGACCGGCGGCAAGCGCCGCCTTGGTGTCGGCCTTCCAGCGGACCTTGCCGGTCGCCGGGTCGAAGGCTTCGACGTCGCCATCGCGGCCCGCCGCGTACAGGGCGGTGTCGTCCAGCGCGAGCCCCAGCGCAAGGCGCAGCGTTTCGCTGTCGCCGCCGATGCTCGCCGACCACAGCTTGGTGACCGACAGGCTGGGCTTGAGGTCGACCAGCTCCGCCGGCGGCTCGGCGTCCTTGTCCTTGTCGCAGGCAGCGACCAGCAGCAGCGACGCTACGCAGGCTGCCGCGAGCGCCGGACGCCCGAATTTCATGGCTTGCCACCCTCGGGCGCTGCAGCGGGCGCCGGTGCCGCCGACACCGCAGCCGTCGCGGCGCCGGGCAGCGCATCGCGCTTCAGTTCGACATAGGCGCGGTCGAGCTTCGGCTCGCCTTCGGCGGCCCCCGCGGCGAGCGCCGCCTCGTATTCCTTGCGGGCGCCGGCTGCGTCGCCCTTGGCGACCAGCACGTCGCCGCGGATTTCGTGGAACACGCGCCGCGAACGATCCGGCCTTGGCAGGATCGAGCAGGCCGAGCGCGTCGTCGAACTTGCCCTGTTCGGCGAGCACGCGGGCGAGCCGCGACTGCGCGATGAGCCGCAGCTGCGGGTCACGCGACGAATCGGCGACCAGCCGCAGCCGCTTCGCCGCGTCGTCGAATTCGCTGCATCCCGACGTCGGCGCGCGCGAGCGCGAGGTCCGCCTGGTCGGCGTACGGTGACTTCGGATGCAGCGCACGCAGGTCGCTCGCCGTCTTCACGGCCGCGTCCTGCTCGTTCCTGCTCAGCGACTCGAGGACGGCCACGTACGAGGCTTCGTCGGCCTCGGCCGCCGCGGAGCGCGACTTCTGCCAGTACTGCCAGCCGGCCAGTGCGGCCAGGCCGAGCACCACGCCGCCGAAGATCCACAGCCAGTTCTCGGACCACCAGCGGCGCAATTGTTCTTCGCGTTCGATGTCAGAAAGGTCTTCCACTTCGCCACTCCATCCGCAGCCCCGCCGGGGCGCGACTCAGGTTGATGCCGTCACGGGCGCGAACGCCCGGCTCAGTTCCGCCGCGAGGTCGTCGAAGCCGACCTCACGCTGTTCCTTCTCCTCCGCGCGCAGCGGCTTCAGCGCCGCGACGCGTCGTGCCGCCTCGTCGTCGCCGACGATGACGGCCAGGCGCGCGCCACTGCGGTCCGCGCGCTTCAGCTGCGACTTGAAGCTGCCGCCGCCGCAGTTCGTCTCGACGCGCAGGCCCGGCACGGCATCGCGCAGCCGCTCGGCGAGCCCCAGGCCGACCGCCTCGGCGGCCGCGCCCGCGAGCACGACGTAAACGTCGGGCCGGCCCTCGTGGCCGACCAGGTTCTGCAGCCGCATCAGCTCGACGATGCGCTCCTCGCCGAGCGCCCAGCCGATGGCCGGGGCCGGCTCGCCGCCGAGCTGCGCGATGAGCCCGTCGTAGCGCCCGCCGGAGCAGACCGCGTCCTGCGAACCGAGGTCGGTGGTGATCCACTCGAACACGGTGCGGGAATAGTAGTCGAGTCCGCGCACCAGGCGCGGATTGACGACGAATTCGATCCCGGCGGCGCTCAACTGCGCGCGCAGGGCCGCGAAATGCCCGGCCGACTCGGGGTCGAGGTGGTCGGTGATCGACGGCGCGCCGGAGATCACGTCGGCCAGCGCCGGGTTCTTGCTGTCGAGGATCCGCAACGGGTTGCCGTCGAGCCGGCGCAGGCTGTCGGCATCGAGCAGGCTCGCGTGCGCCTGGAAATAGTCGACCAGCTTCGTGCGATACACGGCCCGCGAGTCCGGCGTGCCGAGCGAATTCAGGTTGAGCTTGAGCCCGCGCAGTCCGAGCCGGCGCCACATGCGCGCCGTCATCATGATCAGCTCGGCATCGACGTCGGGGCCCGGGAAACCCAGCGCCTCGACGTCGATCTGGTGGAACTGCCGGTAGCGCCCCTTCTGCGGCCGCTCGTAGCGGAACATCGGGCCCATGCACCACACCTTCTGGCGCTGGTTGTGCAGCAGGCCGTTCGAGATGCACGCACGGACGATGCCGGCGGTCGCCTCGGGACGCAGGGTCAGCGAATCGCCGCCGCGGTCCTCGAACGTGTACATCTCCTTCTCGACGATGTCGGTGAACTCGCCGATCGAGCGCTTGAACAGTTCGGTGCGCTCGAGCAGCGGCAGGCGGATCTCGCGGTAGCCGTACTCGGCGAATGTCTCGCGCGCGACGCGCTCGAGCTGCTGCCACGCGGAGGTCTCCTCCGGCAGCACGTCGTTCATGCCGCGAACGGCTTGCAGGGTTTCGGTCATCGTTCTACGCCTGGGCTCAACGCAACGTCCCGTCCGCGCCGATGCTGAACCTGGAAATCACGCCCTGGGTCCGTGGCGGCGGCGGCAACGGCCGCCCGTTGGCTGCCATGACCGACCACGGTCCCGTTGCCGAGCGTGACGCTCAACGGCGCGGTCGCCGTCACGGTGCGTTCCGAACCGGCCTTGCCGAGATCGTAGAGCACGGCCTTGCCGGACCCGTCGAAAATCTCCACCCACGAGTCGCCGGAGAACTTCAGTTGCAGGCTCACCTTGCCGGGTCCGGCGGCGGGGGCCGGACCGGTCGGTGTTGCCGCGGGAGCGGGGCTCGCCGGTCCGGAGCTGAACGCTTGCGGCGTTCCCCCAGCCGAGGCCGCCTGCCCCGACGCTGGCGTCGTGGCCGCTGCGCCGGCAGCCGCGACCGCGGCAGCGTCCCGGCGGCCTTGCGCGGGCGGCGCGGCGGGCTCGTCGGATTGTCCCAGCCCCGGCAGCCCGTTCTCCGACACGTAGGCGAAGAGCAACGCCGCGACCAGGAACGTGGCCGCTCCGCCGACGACCCACGGCCAGCGTGGACGCCCACGCACCGGAGCCATCTCGAGCCGTGACTTCGGCACCAGCGTCGGCTCACCGAGCTGCTGCTTGGATCGTTCGTAGGCACCCAGGATTTCGTCCTCGGCCAGCCCGAGCGACAGCGCGTAACGACGCAGGTGTCCCTTGACGAACACCGGCGCGCCGAGCGCGGCAAAGTCGTTGGACTCGAGCTGCAGCACGACCGTCGGGTCGAGATTGAGCGACTCCGCGGCCTGCTGCTCGCTGAGTCCCTTCGCTTCGCGTTCACGACGGAGCCGCGCGCCCGGGCTCGACGGGAGCTCGGTGATTTCGGCCTCGGGCGGCGTCATGGCTGCTTGCGTTCCTCTTCGAACAGCTTGGCAGCCTCTTCGGACGTCGGAAACTCTTCGCGCAGCCGCCGCGCGTAGTTGGCGGCCTGTGCGGTGTCGCCCAGCCCGAGTTCGATCGAACGGCCGAGCCACAGCGTGGCGGCCGTGGACGGGGCGACCGCGTCGTAGCGCTCGAGGAACGCGCGCGCCTGCAGGCCGTTGCCCTGGCCTTGCGCGATCTCCGCCATCTGCCAGAGCGCGTCGCCCTGCTTCGGGTTGATCTTGAGCGCCTTGCGGAAATACTGCTCGGCGTCCTTGGGTCGGCCGTCACTCCGCGCGCAACGGCCCGCGTTGCCGTACGCGACGTCGGGCGTGCGGTACAGCGCACTGCCGGCGGCCTGCAGCAGCAGTTGTTCGCCGCGCTTGTACTCGCCGACGCGGCAGAAGTACGCACCGGCATTGTTCATCACGTCCGGGTCGCCCTTGGCGAGCTTCACCGCCTGGTCGTAGTGGTGTTTCGCCTTGCGCTTGTCGCCGAGCCGGTCGTAGACGAAGCCCGCCACCATCTGCGTGCGCGCCGTGTTCGCGTTCTGCGCCAGCGCCTTCTCGATCTTGTCGCGCGCCGCGGCGAGGTTCTCCTCGCGCATGTAGGCGATGGCGAGCTCGGTGTTGATCGCCGCGGCCTGCTCCCTGTTCTCCTTCGTCTCCTGCGCGTGTGCCGCGATCGGCAGCAGGACCGCACCGCACATGACCGTCACGAGCAACGTCCGGCAGAGGCGCGAGCAGCGAGTCATCCCTGCACCACTTCGATGGGGAAGGTCTTGTCCCGCAGGCGGTTCATGACCCGGTCGTTGACGCGGCCGGCGAGCTGGCCGCAGGCGGCGTCGATGTCATCGCCGCGCGTGCGGCGGATCGTGGCCATCACGTCCCCCTTGATCAGCAGGTCGCGGAAGCGCTCCACCGCCTCGTTGCTCGAGCGCTTGAAGCGCGTGCCCGGGAACGGGTTGAACGGGATCAGGTTGACCTTGGCCGGATGCCCGCGCAGCAGCCTCGCCAGCTCCCGCGCGTGCTCGGGCTTGTCGTTGAAGCCGTCGAGCATCACGTACTCGAACGTGACGCTGCGCGCGTTCTGCTTCTCGACGTAGTGCCAGCAGGCTTCGAGCAGGTCCTTGATCGGGTGCCGCCTGTTGATCGGCACGATCTCGCTGCGCAACTCGTCGGTCGGCGCGTGCAGCGACACCGCGAGTGCCACGTTGGTCTCGTCGGCGATGCGGTACATCTGCGGCACGAGGCCCGACGTGCTCACCGTGACGCGGCGGCGCGAAAGGTCGAGGCCGAGGTCGTCCATCATGATCTCGGCGGCCGGCACGACGTTGCGATAGTTCGCGAGCGGCTCGCCCATGCCCATGAAGACGACGTTGGTGATGACGCGGTCGCCGTCCGGTGAATACCCGAGCTCGCGGTTGGCGAGCCAGACCTGGCCGACGATTTCCGCCGTCGTCAGGTTGCGGTTGAAGCCCTGGGCGCCGGTCGCACAGAACTGGCAGTCCATCTGGCAACCGACCTGGCTCGAGATGCACAGCGTGCCGCGGCCCGGCTCCGGGATGAACACGACCTCGATGGCCTGGCCGCCTTCGAACTTGAGCACCCACTTGCGCGTGCCGTCGGCCGACACCTGCTCGGCGGTGATCCCGGGCGTGCGGATCTCGGCGATTTCCGCCAGGCGCCGGCGAAAGTCCTTGCCGAGGTCCGTCATCGCGTCGAAGTCGCCGACGGCCCGCTTGTAGATCCACTTGAACAGCTGCCGCGCGCGGAACGGCTTCTCGCCCATCTCGAGCACGAACGCCTCCAGCCCGGACCGTGTCAGGCCCAGGAGGTTGGTGCGTGCGGCTGTCCTTGCTTCACCCATGCGGCTGTGGACCGCGCCTCAGCGCGGGCAGAGCTCCGTCTCGGCGAAGAAGAACGCGACCTCGCGGGCGGCGTTCTCGAGGCTGTCGGAACCGTGCACGACGTTCGCCTCGATGCTGTCGGCGAGGTCGGCGCGGATCGTGCCGGGGGCGGCCTTCTTCGGGTCGGTCGCGCCCATGATGTCGCGGTTCCTGGCCACGGCGTTGTCGCCCTCGAGCACCTGGACCATCACCGGGCCCGAGGTCATGTAGGCGCACAGGTCCTTGAAGAACGGGCGCTCGCGGTGGATGCCGTAGAACGCCTCCGCCTGTGCCTTCGAGAGCTGCATCATCCGCGCGGCGACGACGCGCAACCCGGCCTTTTCGAAGCGGTGGTAGACATCGCCGATGACGTTCTTCTTGACTCCATCGGGCTTGACGATGGACAGGGTGCGCTCGAGGGACATGGCCGATCCTCAGGTTTGGTCAGGCAGGGGCGACGGCTTCGCACATCCGCGGGCCGCGCAAGCGCAGGCCCGGCAGCGAAGCCGGCTCGGGAAACGTAACGGCACAGTATACCGGGCCGGGCCGGACCGGCCAAGAAATTACAGCCCTGACGGGCATTTAGACGTTGAAGCTCTCGCCGCAGCCGCATTCGCCCTTGACGTTCGGATTGCGGAATTTGAAGGCCTCGTTGAGGCCCTCGCGGACGAAGTCGATCTCGGTGCCGTCGACGAACTGCAGGCTGGCCGCATCGACGACCACCTTGACCCCCGCCGCGTCGAACACCGCGTCGCTGGGCCCGATCTCGTCGGCATAGCTCACGACGTAGGCATAGCCCGAGCAGCCGGTCTGCTTGACGCCGAGGCGCAGGCCGACGCCCTTGCCACGGTTGGCCATGAACGTACGGACCCGTTCGGCAGCAGCTGGAGTCAGGGAAATGGTCACTGGGGGCAGTCCTCGCGGCTCGTGGCCAAGGAAAAATTCTACACCGTAGACCCAGCCGTGCCGGGCCAGTTCCTGACGGCCTCGCGCAATGCATCCTGAACCGTGAGCAATCGCCCGAACTTGGCCGGGGGAACCTGGAGCGCGGTTGCAGCGGCCTGCCACTCCCAGGCCGCCACTTCGGCCCGCTCCCGCCCCGGCAGCTGCTCGACCAGCCAGGACGCGGCGGCCAGCAGATGCGGGCAACCGAAGCCCTGGAAGCGCGCGGCCTGGACGCGGTCACCGACGACGGCCAGCTGCAGCTCGACCGCGGCGCCCTGCTCCGCGGTCGCCGGCGCGTCCCGCGCAGCACGCGAGGCCTTGCGGGAGCGCGGCCGAGCCCGGCATGTCGTGAAAGCGGCGCCCGACCTCCGCCGAATACCGGGGATCGTCGTCCGGCAGCCGCGTGGCCCGGGCTGGCACCGGCGTGCCTGCCCGAAGCCGCGCAACTTCGTCACGGATGCGCCGCGCGGCGTAGTCGACCTCCTGCCGCGTGGTGAAGCGCCCCAGGCTGAGCCGCAGCGAACTCTGCGCGAGGCGATCACTGCGTCCGAGCGCCCGCAGCACGTACGACGGCTCGGCGTGGGTGCTGGCGCAGGCCGAGCCCGAGGAGACCGCGAGGTCTCGCAGCGCGTAGAGCAGCGACTCGCCCTCCACGCCGTCGATCGAGACGTTGAGGATGCCCGCGACGCGGCGCAGCGGGTCGCCATTGAGTTCGACGCCCGGCAACTCCAGCAGGGCCTGGCAGAGCACTTCGCGCAGTGCGGTGATGCGCGCCCTGTCGTCGGCCATGCCCTCCCGCGCCAGCCGGAAGCACGCACCGAGGCCGACGATCTGGTGCGTCGGCAACGTGCCGGAGCGGATGCCGCGCTCCTGGCCGCCGCCGAACTGCAGCGGCACGAGGCCGAGCCGCGGTTCGCGGCGGACGCAGAGCGCGCCGACGCCCTTGGGGCCGTGCAGCTTGTGCGCGGTGAGCGAGAGCAGGTCGAGACAATCGCGCTCGACGTCGATGGTGAGCTTGCCGGCGCTCTGCGCCGCGTCGACGTGGAACAGCACGCCACGCTCGCGGCACAGGCGACCGATCGCGGCGACGTCGTTGACCACGCCGATCTCGTTGTTCACGTGCATGATCGAGACCAGCAGCGTCTCGGGGCGCAGCGCCGCGGCAACCTGCTCCGGCTCGATGATCCCGCCGGGCCCGGGCTTGAGGTACGTCACCGGGATGCCTTCGCGCTCGAGCTGGCGGCACGCGTCGAGCACGGCCGGGTGCTCCGTGCGCGAGGTCACCACGTGACGGGGGCGATCACGGTGATAGCGAACTGCGCCGAGCAGCGCCAGGTTGTTCGACTCGGTCGCCCCCGAGGTGAACAGGACCTGCTGGGGATCGGCACCGACCAGCGCAGCGACCTCCGCCCGTGCCTGTGCGACGCGGGCGGCGGCGCGGCGTCCGGGCGCGTGGCTCGACGACGGGTTCGCGAAATCGCCGTCGGCGGCGAGGCAGGCGTTCATCTCGGCGATCACGCGCGGATCGACGGGCGTCGTGGCGGCATTGTCGAGATAGATCGGCCGGCCAGTCACGAATTGCGCTCCCCGCTGCGGACGTGCGGCTCGCCCGCGCGGCGTCGCCTGCCCTGCACGGCCGTGAGGATGCCGCGCAGGATGTTCATCTCGTTCTGGTCGAGGATCGTGCGCTGGAACAGGCGGCGCAGGCGGGCCATCAGGTGGCCCGAACCGGTCCGGTCCCTGAAGTCGACCTCCTCGAGGACCTGCTCGAGGTGCCCGTAGAATTTCTCCATGTCTGCGGCGCTCGCGAGCGGCACCGGCCCGTCGACCAGCGTGGGCCCGGCGCCGGCACTTGTGCCGGTGCCGGCACGATCACGCAACGCGAGGCAGACCTCGTAGGCGACGACCTGCACGGCCATCGCCAGGTTCAGCGACGTGTACGCGGCACCGGTCGGGATCGTGAGCAGCGTGTGGCACTGCTGCACGTGCTCGTTCTCGAGGCCGGTGCGCTCGTTGCCGAAGAGGATCGCGACCTCGCTCGACTGCGCGGCCGCCGCGATCTCGAGCGCCGCCTCGCGCGGCTCGACGACGCGCCAGGGCAGGTGCCGGCCCCGGGCCGTCGTGCCGACGACCAGGCCGCAGTCGGCAATGGCTGACTGCACGTCGGGAACGACCCGGGCATTGCGCAGCACGTCGTCCGCGCTGGCGGCCAGGGCCGTGGCTTCGCCCGACGGGAAGCGTTCGGGTGCGACGAGCCAGAGCGAGTCCAGGCCCATCACCTTCATGGCACGCGCAGCCGACCCGATGTTGCCCGGGTGGGAAGTACCGACGAGGACGATGCGAATGGACATGCTCTGGTATTCTAGCGGTCTTCGGGCGCGATCCTTTCCCGCCGTTCTTGCCCACCCGCCAGTCGAGATTGCCGCATGTCCATGCAGCCGATGCTCAATATTGCCGTCCGCGCCGCCCGTCGCGCGGGCGACCTCATCGTCCGCCACCTCGACCGGGTACCCACGCTCAACGTGCAGGCCAAGGGCCGCAACGATTTCGTGACCGAAGTCGACCGGATGGCCGAGCGCGACATCATGGAGACGGTGTTGCGCGTCCACCCCGACCACGGCTTCCTCTGCGAGGAATCGGGCCGCAGCGGCGGCGACGAATACATCTGGATCATCGATCCCCTCGACGGCACGACCAATTTCCTGCACGGCTTCCCGACGTTCGCGGTGTCGATCGCCGTGGAATGGCGCGGCCGGCTCGAGCACGCGGTGATCTACGACCCGATGCGGCAGGAACTGTTCACCGCCTCGCGCGGGTACGGTGCGCAGGTCGACGGCAAGCGCATCCGGGTCAGCAAGCAGGTCACGCTCGACGGCGCACTGATCGGCACCGGCTTCCCGTACCGCGCGAACGCGCGCTGGATCGACGAGTACATGGCCATGCTCAAGGCCGTCATGCAGGAGACCGCCGGCATCCGCCGTCCCGGCTCCGCTGCGCTCGACATGGCCTACGTCGCCGCGGGTCGCACGGACGGTTTCTGGGAGATCGGGCTGAGCCCCTGGGACACCGCGGCCGGCACCCTGCTGATCACCGAGGCCGGCGGCCGCATCGGCACGCTGACCGGCGAGCCGTACACCCAGGGCGGCCACGTCGTCGCCGGCACGCCGAAGGTCTACGAGGCGCTGCTCGCGTGCCTCGGGCCGCACGTGCCGGCGAGCCTTCGCGGAGTGTGACGTTTTTTTGGTAGAGTCCGGCGGCATTGCCCAGCGGGCATCACCACCAGGCGCGAGACCCCATGCCGCATCGCTTGTTCTCGACCAAACCCATCGGTGAACTGCACGAGGTCGACACCGAAAACGAGCTGCGCCGCTCGCTCGACGCCCGCGCGCTGGTGCTGCTCGGCATCGGCGCGATCATCGGCACGGGCATCTTCGTGCTCACCGGGACGGCGGCGGCGAACCACGCAGGTCCTGCCCTGGTCGTCTCGTTCCTGATCGCCGGGCTCGGTTGCGCGCTGGCGGGCCTCTGCTATGCCGAGTTCTCCGCGATGATCCCGGTCGCCGGCAGCGCGTACTCGTACTCGTACGCGACGCTCGGCGAAGGCGTCGCATGGTTCATCGGCTGGAACCTGATCCTCGAGTACCTCTTCGCCGCGGCGACCGTCGCGGTCGGCTGGTCCGGCTACGTCGTGAGCCTGGTCGAGCAACTGGGCTTCCACCTGCCCGATGCCCTCACCAATGCGCCGCTGACCAAGGGCGCGGGGCACTTCGAGATCATCGGCACGGGCGCCATCCTCAACCTGCCGGCCGTGCTCGTGGTCGCCGCCATCACCGCGCTCTGCTACGTCGGCATCCACCAGTCGGCGCGCTTCAACGCGATCGTCGTGGCGATCAAGGTCACCGTGATCGTGCTGTTCATCGCCTTCGGCATGTGGGTCATCGACGGCGACAACTGGCAGCCCTTCATCCCGCCGAACACCGGCACCTTCGGCCACTTCGGCTGGAGCGGCGTGGTGCAGGCGGCCGGCATCATCTTCTTCGCCTACATCGGCTTCGACGCGGTCTCCACCGCGGCGCAGGAAGCGAAGAACCCGCAGCGCGACATGCCGATCGGCATCATGGGCAGCCTCGTGGTCTGCACCATCCTCTACGTCGCCGTCGCGGCCGTGCTCACCGGCATGGTGCCGTATTTCGAGCTCAATTCGCCGGCACCGGTCGCCGTCGCGCTGGACAAGCATCCCGAGCTCGCGTGGCTCTCGGGCTGGATCAAGCTCGGCGCGATCGCGGGCATGACCTCGGTGATGCTGGTGATGATGCTGGGCCAGCCCCGCATCTTCTATGCGATGTCGAAGGACGGCCTGTTGCCGAAGTTCTTCGCCAGGGTGCACAAGAAGCACAAGACGCCCTACATCGGCACGATCATCACGGGTACGCTCGCGGCAGTGATCGCGGGTTTGTTCCCGGTCACGATCCTGGGCGAGCTGGTCTCGATCGGCACGCTGCTCGCGTTCTCGACCGTCTGCATCGGCGTGCTCGTGCTGCGCTACACGCGCCCGGACCTCAAGCGCCCGTTCAGGACGCCGATGCCCTGGCTCACCTGCACGGCCGGCGCGCTGATCTGCCTCGGCATGATGGTGTCGTTGCCGACGGATACGTGGGTGCGGCTCGCGGGCTGGACCGCGATCGGCATGCTGGTCTACGCGTTCTACGGCTTCAAGAACAGCGCGCTGCGCAAGACCGGCCGCTGACGCGGCGCTCAGATCGAGGTGCGCCCGGCGAGCGCGTGCGCGAGCGTGCCGCCGTCGACGTATTCGAGTTCACCGCCGACCGGCACGCCGTGGGCGATCCGCGAGGCGCGCAGGCCGAACCGGCCCGCCACTTCGGCGAGGAAATGCGCCGTCGCCTCGCCTTCCACCGTCGGGTTGGTGGCGAGGATCACTTCCCTGACCTCGCCCTCGCCGAGCAGCTTCTCGAACGCGCCGATGCCGATTTCCTGCGGTCCCACGCCGTCGAGCGGCGACAGGTGGCCCATCAGCACGAAATAACAGCCGCGGAAGCTGGCCGTCTGCTCGATCGCGACGACGTCGGCCGGCGATTCGACGACGCACAGCAGCGACGCATCCCGGCCCGTCGACGCGCAGATCGGGCACAGTTCGCCTTCGGCGAACATGCGACAGCGCCTGCAGTGCCCGAGCTTGTCCATGGCGTTGCCGACGGCCGCGGCGATTTCGCGGCCGCCGTCGCGATCACGCTCGAGCAGGTGGAATGCCATGCGCTGCGCCGACTTCGGGCCGATGCCCGGCAGGCAGCGCAGCGCCTCGATCAGGCGGCTCAGCGAGGGGGGATAGAGCATGCGTGGTGGCCGGCGCGCGCTCGTCGAGCCGATCAGAACGGCAGCTTGAAGCCCGGCGGCAGGTTCATGCCGCCCATCACGCTCGCCATGCGTTCCTGCGTGGCCTGCTCCATGCGCTGCGAGGCGTCATTGATCGCGGCGGCGACGAGGTCCTCGAGCATCTCGCGATCGTCGAGCGGCACGGACGGATCGATCTGCACGCGCTTCGCCTCGTGCTTGCCGTTCATCGTGACCTTGACCATGCCGCCGCCCGATTCGCCGGTGACCTCCATGGCTGCGATCTCGGCCTGCGCCTTCTGCATGTTGGCCTGCAGTTGCTGGGCCTGCTTCATCATCCCGCCGATGCCGCCTTTCATCATGTGAGTCGCGTCTCCTGGATCGATCAATGCAATGGATGCTGCGACCGCGCGCTGGCCTTCAGGACAGCGGCTTGGTCGAGCCCGGGCGCACCGAGGCGCCGAATACCTCGCGCATCGCGAGCACGGCCGGGTCGGTCTCGATGGCCTGCTCCGCCGCGCGCTGCCGGTCGTTTGCCGCGAGCTGGTCGTGCCGCGCGGGCGTCATCATCTCGCCCGGCTTTTCGGCCTGGACGATTTCGAGCTTGATCGCTTCGCCGAGGTGCTCGGCGAGCAGCTGTGCGATGCGGCTCTCGATCTGCGGCCGGCGGAACGATTCGCCGGCCGGGTCGAGCTGCAGCCGGACCACCCCGGGCCGCCGCTCGAGCAGCACGCAGTGCGCGGCGAACTGCCGGGTCGGGCCCTGCAGGCCCATGGCCGCGACCAGCGCAGCCCAGTCGGACACGTCCGCCGCAGGCGCGCGGTTGCGCCGCGGCGCAGGAGTGCGACTGCACGCAGGCGGCGCAGCGCTGGCGCGAGCTGCCGCGGGCCGCGCGACTGCCGCCCGCCGGCGCCGCGGCGTTGCCGGCGGCGACGCCACGGGCCGGAACGCGAGCATGCGCAGCAGGGCCATCTCGAAGCCGGCGCGCGCGTCCGGCGCGTAATCGAGGTCGCGCCGCGACTGTGATCGCGATCTGGTAGAGCAGCTGCAGGTCCTCGGCCGTGAACTGCGCGGCGAGTTCCCTGAGCAGCGCGTCCTCGTCCTCGTCGTCGCCGGGCGGCAGGTCCGGCAGCGCCTGCAGCAGCGCCATGCGCTGGATCGCGCCGGAGAGTTCGCCGAGCGCCTGGTGGTAATCGGGCGCGCGCTCATCGAGATGCGCGGCCTGCGCCATCAGCGCGGCGCCGTCCTTGTCCGCGAGCGCGGTCATGATGCCCTGCACGTGCCTGCGGTCGAGCGTGCCGAGCAGCGTGCGCACTTCGGCCTCGAGCGCCTTGCCGCCGCCGAAGGCGAGCACCTGGTCGAGCAGCGACAACGCATCGCGCATGCTGCCTTCGGCGCCGCGCGCGATGGCCTTCAGCGCAGCCGGCTCGAACTCGACCTTCTCCGCCGTCGAGATCTGCGCGAGCCGGTCGTAGATCAGCGGCAGCGGCAGGCGCCGCAGGTGGAACTGCAGGCAGCGCGACAGCACCGTGACCGGCAGCTTCTGCGGATCGGTGGTCGCGAGCAGGAACTTGACGTGCGGCGGCGGCTCCTCGAGCGTCTTCAGCAGCGCGTTGAAGGAGTGCGTCGAGAGCATGTGCACTTCGTCGATCAGGTAGACCTTGTAGCGGCCGCGGGCCGGCGAGTACTGCACGTTGTCGAGCAGCTCGCGCGTGTCGTCGACCTTGGTGCGCGAGGCCGCGTCGACTTCGAGCAGGTCGACGAAGCGGCCCGCGTCGATGTCGACGCAGGCGCTGCACTCGCCGCAGGGCGTCGACGAGACGCCTTTCTCGCAGTTGAGCGACTTGGCGAAGATGCGCGCGATGGTCGTCTTGCCCACGCCGCGCGTGCCGGTGAACAGGAACGCGTGGTGGATGCGGCCCGAGTCGAGCGCGTTGGTCAGCGCGCGGCGGACGTGGTCCTGGCCGACGAGCTGGTCGAACGTGCGGGGCCGCCACTTGCGGGCGAGAACGAGGTAACTCATCGGCGGGCGTCCGGGCTCCGGTGGACTCGCGGCTCGAGGTAGGCGGCGGCCCGCGCCAGAATACCCCCGGCACCCGGCGTTGCCGCTACCGTTGCTCCCTTCCGGGCCTGGCGGGGTTTACGGCTGGCCGTCGCGAGGGATCCGACGCGAGCCACCATGGAGAGGTGCCGACTATATCACGCGGCACTCAGTCCTTCGGCACCGGCGGCGGGCCGTCGGGGATGTAGGGCTTGTAGACCGTGTCGCCCTTCTTCGCCTTGAATTCCGCCTGCACCGCGGCCAGCGCGCCCGGCTGCTCGTAGAGGTCCACCATCGTCGCGGCCAGCGCCTTGGACGCATACACCATGCCCTTGTGGCCGATCGACATGCCGCCCGTGGCGACCACCGGCCAGGCGTGCCACGGCGCATCGAGCGGTGACGTCACCACCGAGACGTGCAGCGTCGGCGCGATCCAGCTGATGTCGGCGACGTCCGTCGAACCGCCCTCCGCGACCTGGTCCTTGAACGGCTTGACCCCACCGACCATGCCGACTTCCGGCACGCCCGTCGCCTTCTGGATCTGCTTCGCGAAATCCTGCTCGGCGTTGGTGTACGGGATCGGGCCGAGCAGCAGCAGGTTCGACTGGATCAGCCGCGCACCCGCGATGTTGACGAGCATGTCCCAGTCGCCGGCCTGCACCGTGAGCTTGCCGGTCGTCTCCGTCATCGTCGCGGCGCCGTCGACGACCTTGCGCGTGCGTGCGAGCAGCGCTTCGACTTCGTCGCGCTTCCAGTCGCGCAGCCAGATCCAGACCTTCGCATAGGCCGGCACGACGTTCGGCACGTCGCCGCCCGAGACGATCGTGTAGTGGATCCGCGAGGTCGGCTTGATGTGCTCGCGCATCATGTTCATGCCGTGCAGGAACAACTCGGCCGCGTCGACGGCACTGCGTCCGTTCCACGGATCGGCTGCCGCGTGCGCGGTCTTGCCTTCGAACTCGACGATCAGGTCGACCATGGCCTGGCTCGGCGTGATGTCGGCCTGCGTCTCGTCGCCGGGTGCCAAGCGAGCACCGCATCGACGCCGTCGAAGAGGCCTGCGCGGGCCATGTAGATCTTGCCGCCGACGGCTTCCTCGGCCGGCGTGCCGTAGAACTTCACGGTGCCCTTGAGCTTGCCCGCGGCGATCTGTTCCTTGATCGCGATCGCCGCACCGAGGCTCGCGGGACCGAACAGGTTGTGGCCGCAGCCGTGGCCCGCGCGCGCCTGCCACGAGCGGCTCCTGGATCGGGCTCGCCTTCTGCGACACGCCCGGCAGCGCGTCGTACTCGCCCATGATGCCGATCACCGGCCTGCCGGAACCGTAGGTGGCGACGAACGCCGTCGGCATGCCGGCCACGCCGCGCTCGACCTTGAAGCCCTGCTGCTCCGCATAGTCGGCGAGCGCCGCGGCCGACTTGTGCTCGCGCAGCGCCGTCTCGGCGTAGGCCCAGATCCTGTCCGAAAGGTCCGTGAGGTCCGCCGCGTGCCGGTCGACGGAATTGACGGCGGCCCGCTTGGCCGCCGTCTCCTGCGCCGCGACGACCTGTGCGTCCAGGACTTCGGGCGCAGGGTCCTTGTGCGGGGCCGCATGGACGTCGGCCTGGCTCGGGCCGGCCAGCAATGCCATGGCGCAGCGCATGCGACGAACGCTGATTCTATTCACGCTCGTCCCCTGAACTGTCGTCGTTGTCGCTCAACGGCCGCGGTACGGCGGCACGCCCTGGTCCGGGATCCACAGGCCGGCCGGCGGGCGCCCGGTCTGCCAGAACACGTCGATCGGCATGCCGCCGCGCGGATACCAGTAGCCGCCGATGCGCAGCCAGCGCGGCTCGAGGAAATCGACCAGCCGGCTCGGCGATCGCAAGCGTGCAGTCCTCGTGGAACGCGCCGTGGTTGCGGAAGCTCGTCGAGGTAGAGCTTGAGCGACTTGCTCTCGACCAGCCACTTGGCCGGCGCGTAGTCGATGACGAGGTGCGCGAAGTCGGGCTGGCCCGTGATCGGGCACAGCGACGTGAACTCCGGCGCCGCGAACCGCGCGAGGTAGACCTTGCGCGGATGCGGATTCGGCACGCGCTCGAGCACCGCCGCCTCGGGCGACGGCGGGTTGCGCCGTCTGCGCCCCGAGCTGCTTCAGGCCCGCGTAGATCGAGCCGCCCTTGCGGCCCCGCGCGCTGCTCACTTCACGTTGCCCTTCGCGTAGATCTCCTCCATCTCGTCCATGATCGCGGTTCATCTCGCGCATCGCCGCGTTGAACGGCTCGGACGTGGTCATGTCGACGCCCGCGTCCTTGAGCAGGTCGACGGGATACTTCGACGAACCCGCCGCCAGCATGTGCAGGTATGCGTCGCGGTTCTGCTGCGCCTTGCCGGACTTCACCGCCGGCTTGCCGATGATGCCGTCGGCGAGCTGCATGCCGCCGATCATGCTGGTGGCGTACTGGTAGACGTAGAAGTTGCGGTAGAAGTGCGGGATGAAGGCCCACTCCGCGCCGTACAGCTCGTCGACCTTCACGACGCCCGGTCGTGGCCGTAGTACTTGCGCAGCAGCTCGAGGTAAGCTTGTTGAGCGATCGCCGGTGAGCGGCTCGCCGCGCTCGACCGCCTCGTGGATCTTCAGCTCGAACTCGGCGAACAGCGTCTGGCGGAACAGCGTCGTGCGCATGTTGTCGAGGTAGCTCGAGAGCAGGAACAGCCGCGTGCGGTCGTCCCTGGTCTGGTCGAGCACGTGGTGCAGCAGCAGGTTCTCGTTCAGCGTCGAGGCGACCTCGGCCACGAACGTCGAGTAGTTCGACGTCGCGTACGGCTGGCTCGCGTTCGGAAAGGTACGAGTGCATCGAGTGGCCGGACTCGTGCGCCAGCGTCGAGACGTCGTCCCAGGCGCCGTTGAAGTTCAGCAGCTGGTACGGGTGCACGCCGTAGGCCGTGTTGCATGTAGGCGCCCGGGCTCTTGCCGGTGTTCGGCATGAAGTCGACCCAGCGCTCGGCGATAGCCCTTGCGCAGCGCCTCGACGTAGTTCGTGCCGAGCGGCGCGAACGCGTCGAGCGTCAGCTGCATCGCCTGCTCCGGCGTGTACTCAGGTCCACCTTCTGCACGATCGGCGCGTAGAGGTCCTCGTAGCCGAGCTGCGGCAGGCCCATGATCTTCTGGCGCAGCTTCAGGTAGCGGTGCAGCGTCGGCAGGTTCGCGTGCACGTCGTCGAGCAGCTGCGTGTAGACGCTGCGCGGGATGTTGTAGTCGAACAGCGCCGCGTCGAGCGACGTGTCGAACTTGCGCACGTCCTTGTAGGTGACGTGCGCCTGCACGTGCGCGTTCAGCGTCGTCGCGAACGTGCGCGTGTAATCGTTGTAGGCCTGTCCAGAACGCCTTGAACGACGAGGTCGCGGTCGGCCTTGTTCGGCGAAGCCCGGTACTTCGTGTACGCGGACGCATCGAGGCGCACCTTCTCGCCGTTCGCGAGCGTCACCTCGGGGAACGGCAGGTCGGCACTGCGGAACACGGACTGCACCGTGCCGCCGGCTTCGCCGAGCGAGCTCATCTGCGCGAACGATCTTTTCCTCCGGCGGGGTCAGCGTGTGCGGCGCCGCGCGCAGGATGTCGTCGAGGAACATGCGGTACTGGCGCGAGCTGCGGCTCCTGCGGCCAGGAACGCGTCGATCTTGTCGCGACCGATCGCGAGGATTTCCGGCCGCATGAACGAGATGGCCGACTGGAACTGCGAGTAGACCTGCGACATTTCCTGCTGCATCTGCAGCGCGCGGCCGACGCGGGTGTCCTGGTCGTACAGCTGGAACGCGTAGGCGTACAGGCGATCGACCTGGCGGCTCGCCTGCTCCCAGGCCGTCATGCCGGCCAGCAGGTCGGCGGCCGAGTCGCCCGAGCTTGCCCTGCCACTGCACCGAGGGCCGGCAGCGACTTCTGGCAGGTCCTGCTTGCCCGGCGACCCAGGCGGCCTCGCTGGGATAAAGGGCCGCCAGGTCCCACTGGTACTTGGCCGGAACCTCGGTCCGCTCGACGGCGTGGGCGCGCCTGGTTCAGGCTGAGCGCGGAAATGGCAAGAATCGACCAGAATCTGGCGCGTGATTCGCATCGAAACTCCCGAGGCAGGCCGGGTGGCCGCGAAACAGTGGCGGCAAGCTTGCCTAGACCAATGTCTACCCGCAACGTCCCGCCGTCCTGCTAGTATTGCTGCGCTGCAGCCAACTAGAACGATTACAGATCTCGTGGGGCACACAGTGGCGAAACGCGAACGGCTCACGTATACCGAAGCCGCCCAGGGCGCTCTGGACGATGATCGAGGGGCGCGCGCTGTTCGAGGCGGCGCTGCTGCCGGCGCTGTACCCGATTCTGCGCAATACCCCGCAGGGGGACGGCCACCCGGTCCTGCTGGTCCCCGGCTTCACCGCCGGCGATGCGACCCTGGTGGGCCTGAGCGCGTTCCTGCGCTCGCGCGGCTACCACGTCGAGACCTGGGGCCTCGGCCAGAACACCGGCTTCAAGCTCAAGTTCAGCCACGCGCTGGAGCAGAAGCTGCGCTTCATGCACCACCGTCACCAGCGCAAGGTGAGCCTGGTGGGCTGGAGCCTCGGCGGCGTTTACGCGTTCTACACGGCGCATGCCGCGCCCGGAGTGCGTCCGCAGCGTGGTGTCGCTCGGCAGCCCGATGCGGTTCTCGGTCAACGAGTTCGACGTGCCGCTGCTGGTCAAGGCGATCTACCGCTACCTCGCCCACCCGATGGGCCCGGTCGCGCACCTCTCGAACGTCCGCGCCAAGGTGCTGCGTGCGCCGCCGCCGGTGCCCGTCGACCTGCGTGTTCTCGATGACCGACGGCATCGTGCCGCCCGACTCCGCGCGCATCGACGACACCGACGACGACCTGCACGAGAACATCTGGGTGCCGGGCAGCCACGTCGGGCTCGGCTTCAATGCCGCCGTGATGTGGATCCTCGCCAACCGCCTGGCGCAGCCCGAGGGCGAGCTGGAAGCCGTTCGACCCGGAGGGCTGGGTCGGCGACGTCTACCGACGCTGCGCGCGCATGTTCGGCCCGCCGCAGGGACTGCGGAAGGGCGTGGCGGTAACCGGATAGCGGAGAACAGTGACTAGCGGACAGCGAATAGCGAGCTAGTAAGAAGGGCCGGCATTGCCGGCCCTGTCTTTTCCTACTAGTCGCTAGTCACTGACCGCTAGTCCGCTTCCTCTCACGCGGCTTTCTTCCTCGCGGCCCTCTTGCGCGTCCCACGACCTTGTCGCTTTCCGCTCGCGCCGCTTCGCCTCTGTCGGCGAGCGCCAGCAGTTCCTGGAAGCTGTCGCGGATGCACTGCGCGAAGAACTCGGGATCCGGGCACCATCTCGCGGCACGACGTCGGCGAGATGAACACCATGCCGTCGTAGCTCGTCACCGAGAAGACCAGGCCCATGCCGTCGGAGATCGGCATGATGGCCGAGAAGTACGTCATGCGCGCGCCGTCGAGGTACAGCGGAATCGCCGGGCCCGGCACGTTCATGATCGTGCAGCCACCGAGCGGCTCGCGCTGGCCGGTGTCGAGCGACGAACCCGCCAGCAGCCGCGCCGACAGCGCGAGCGTCGCCGCCGGTGCATGCTTGCTGATGTCGGTGAGCTCCTTGGCGCCGACCGCCTGCTCGATCTCGGCTCTCGGCCGAGGTGTGGCGGTGGATCGAGCGCAGGCGCTTGACCGGGTCCTCGATGTCGGTGCCGAGCGGCAGCGCGGATCATGCTGAGCTCGTGGCCCGCGCCGTCGTCTGCCACGCTCGAGCGCACGGAGAACGGCGCGAGCGAGACCAGGCTGCCGCTCGGCAGTTCCTCGTGGGCCGCGAGGTACCTGCGCAACGCACCGCCGCACACCGCCAGCACCGCGTCGTTGATCGTCGAGCCGGGCACCAGCGCGCGGATGCGCTTGAATTCCTCGATGCTGAAGCGCCGCGACTCGAACACGCGGTGCGGCGAGACCTCGGAATTGAAGCGCGTGATCGGCATGTGCTGCTTGCCGAACCAGAGGTCGCCCAGCGACCCGAGGACCGCCGGCGTGATCTTGCCGAGCGAGCGCGCCAGCGGCCCGGCGAACATCAGCGGCCGCACGACGTTGTTGATGAGCGCCCGCGAGAGCAGCGACGACCGACCCCGGGCGGCGACTCGGGGAACCAGGGCTCCGGCGGCTCCGGCGCCGGCGGGACCGGCGTCGTGTCGTGCAGCAGCGTGGTGATCTCGGCGCCGCCGCGCACGTCGATCGCGGCGTGGTGGATCTTCGCGAGCATCGCGAAGCTGTCCTTGGGCAGGTCCAGGAACGAGTCGAGGCCCTCGACCAGGTACAGCTCCCACAGCGGCTTCGACAGGTCGAGCGGCCGCGCGTGGATGCGCGAGGCCTGGATGCAGAACTGGCGCCAGTCGCCGGGCTTCGGCAGCGCGATGTGGCGGACGTGGTACTCGAGGTCGAAGCTCTCGTCCTCGATCCAGTACGGGAAGTCGAGTTCGAGCGGGCACGCGCAGCAGCTTCTGGCGGAAGATCGGCGAGAGGTGCAGGCGGCTCTCGATGTGCTTGAGCAGGCCCTTGAACCGCACGCGCCCTTCCTTGGCCGTGGACGGGTCGTAGATCGAGATCAGCGTGATGTTCGAGTTCGCGTGGCCCGATTCGCCGTAGACGAAACGGGCATCTTCACCGCGCAATTGCCTCATGATGCCGAGCGTCCTCCGGCTCGGCGATGGCGCCGGCCCGAGTCTAGCATTCGCGCTTGCGAACGTTGCAATAGCACTCGCGGCAATCCCTCACGACCCGGACCCTTGACCTTGAGGAACCCGCCGGCCGTGCGCAGCCCGGCCCGGATGCGGCGCATCCCCGCGAGCCAGCGGTCGTAATCGGCCGCCTTGCGCTGGAAGAACCCCAGGACCTCCGGGTGCGTCAGCACCAGGAACTGCTCGCGCTCGAGGCCGTCGACCACGGCCCGCGCCGCCTGCTCGACCGTCAGCACGCCCGGGATCGAACCGCTGGGCGTTGCTTCGTCGAGGCCGGTGATGGCGGTGGCTACGTATTGCGGACAGACGACCGAGACGCGGATGCCGCGCTCCGCGTACGTGATGGCGAGCGACTCCGCGAGTCCGACCGCCGCGTGCTTGGTCGTGCTGTAGGCGGCGTCGCCGACCTGGCTCAGCAGGCCGGCTGCCGAGGCGACGTTGACGAGGTAGCCCTCGCCCCGCTCGAGCATGCCGGGCAGCAGGGCACGCACCGCGTAGACGTGCGCCATCACGTGGACCTGCCACATGCGCTGCCAGGTCGCGTTCGGGCGCCGACAGCGCGTCGTCGAGATCGAGTTCGGTCACGCCGAACCCGGCGTTCGAGACCAGGAGTCGACGCGCCCGTAGTGCGCGATCGCCGCCGCCGCGGCCGCCTGCACCGACGCCTCGTCGGCGACGTCGCACTGCAGGCCGAGGCCGCCCAGTTCCGCGGCGGTCGCGGCGCGCGAGGTCGCCGTCGAGGTCGACGACGACCACGCCCGCGGCGCCCCGCGCGCAGCAACTCCCGGCACACCGCGCGGCCGATGCCGCGGCCTGCGCCCGTCACGAACGCGATCCTGCCCTTGCATGTCCACGACGCGCTCAGCGCGTCGAAGTAGCGCGCGAGTTCGAGCTTGGCGATGTGATTGCGATGCACCTCGTCGGGACCGTCGGCGATGCGCAGCGTGCGCGAGCTCGCGTACGCCCAGCCGAGCCCGAAGTCGTCCGTCACGCCGGCGCCGCCGAACAGCTGGATCGCCTGGTCGATGACCTGGCAGGCCACGTTGGGCGCGACGACCTTGATCATCGCGATCTCCTTCTGCGCCGCCTTGTTGCCGGCGACGTCCATCTTCCACGCGGCGTGCAGCGTCAGCAGCCGCGCCTGGTCGAGCTTCATGCGCGCGTCGGCGATGCGCTCGCGCCAGACGCCCTGCTCCGCGAGCAGCTTGTGGAACGCCGAGCGGCGCAGCGAGCGCCGGCACATCGCCTCGAGCGCGCGCTCGGCCGCGCCGAGCAGCCGCATGCAGTGGTGGATGCGGCCCGGGCCGAGGCGGCCCTGCGCGATCTCGAAGCCGCGGCCTTCGCCGAGCAGCAGGTTCGACACGGGCACGCGCACGTTCTCGAAGTCGACCTCCGGGTGGCCGTGCGGCTCGTCGAGATAGCCGAACACCGGCACCGGCCGCACGATGCGCACGCCCGGCGCGTCCATCGGCACGAGGATCATCGACTGCTGGCGGTGGCGGTTCTCGTTCTGCGGGTCGGTCTTGCCCATGAAGATGAGGACCTTGCAGCGCGGGTCGGAGGCGCCCGACGTCCACCACTTGCGGCCGTTGATCACGTAGTCGTCGCCGTCGCGGACGATGCTCGCGGAGATGTTGGTCGCATCCGACGACGCCACCGCGGGCTCGGTCATCGCGAAACCCGAGCGGATTTCGCCGGCGAGCAGCGGCTCGAGCCAGCGCTCCTTCTGCTGCGTCGTTGCCGTAGCGCACCAGCACTTCCATGTTGCCGGTGTCGGGCGCCGAGCAGTTGCACGCCTCCGGCGCGATGTGCGAGCGCCCCATGATCTCGGCGAGCGGCGCGTACTCGAGGTTGGTGAGCCCGGCGCCCAGTTCCGATTCGGGCAGCCAGAGGTTCCACAGGCCCGCCGCCCTGGCCTTGGCCTTCAGTTCCTCCATGACCCGGGTCGGGACCCAGGCATTGCCCCGGGCGCGGTTCTCCTCGACCTCGGCGTGGAAGCGCTGTTCGTTCGGGTAGATGTGCTCGTCCATGAACGCGTCGAGGCGCGCCTGCAGTTCCTTCACGCGGGGTGAGTATTCGAAGTCCATCGTCGTCTCCTCGTTCAGGCGCGCCGCTGGCGTGGCGCCAGCAGCGCCGCCGGCAGCACCTTGAGCAGCATTGCCACGATCGTCCACGGCAGCACCGGTACCCAGCGCATGCCGACCTTGTCCTCGATCATGCGCGCCATGATCGCGGCGCCCTTCTCCACCGGGATCACGAAGGGGCGCGCGCCGTGGCCGCGGTTCATCTCGGTGTCGATGAAGCCCGGCGCGAGTTCGGTGACCACGATGCCGGCTGCCGCGCATCTCGGCGCGCAGCGACTGCAGGTAGCGATGCAGTCCGGCCTTGCTTGCGCTGTATGCGCTGAATCCGGCCATGCCCTTGGCGCCCGCCACCGAGGTGACGCCGACGACCTGGCCGCCGCCCTGCGCCTTGAGGATCGGCAGCGCCGCTTCGATCGTCGCGATGGCACCGAGCAGGTTCACCTGCAGCGTCTGCTGGATCTGCGGCAGGTAGCCCTTGCCGGTCGGGGTCAGCACACCGATGCCGGCGTTCGCGACGACGATGTCGAGGCGGCCGAGCGCGGCGGCGGCCTGCTGCACGGCCGGCGCGATGCTGGCCGTGTCGGCGACGTCGAGCCTGAGCGTGACGACTTGCGCCGCACCGGCGGCCCGCAGCGCCGGCACCATGGCCTCGAGCTTGTCGGTGCGCCGGGCGGCCAGCGCGAGGCCGTAGCCGCGACTGCGCGAATTCGAGGGCCAGCGCCGACACCGATGCCGCCGGACGCGCCGGTGATCAGGATCGTCCGGCTGCCCGCTGGTGTCTGTCCTGCCGTCATGCGACGCACTGAGTCCGGTGGCTGGGGTCGAACTTGCAATGATACCCCGGCCCTTCGCCGCATGGCCGCGCCCGGCAACGATCCCCGACAATCCCGTCTGTGCAGCACGCCATCCGTCTGCTAGCTTGCGGTCACCATGGGGAAAAAGCCCGGACTGCTCGACCTCGTCTCGCTCATTCCCGCCTCGGACCTGGCGCGCGTCGCCAAGACGCTCGGGGTCGACCCGGAAGGCCTGACCAAGCGGCTGCTCGCGCTGGACTCCTCCGGCCTGAGCTCCAAGATCCTCGACACCGCGACCCGCGCGCTGAAGCCCGGTGAAGCCGGCCGGCTGGTCATCGACCACGCCACGCCGGATCTTCTCGCAGGCACGCGACCTCACCCGCGACCTCGAGGAACTCGCCGGCCTGCAGGCGCCCGAACTGCACTTCGGCACGGACATGTTCGCGGCGGAGCTGCCGCTGGGCGCGGCGTTGGGACGCATGGCATCCGCCAACTCGCGCCTGCGCGTCCACGTCGAGACCAGCGACTTCGAACACCTCTCGCGGGAGGTGCTCGCGGGCCGGCTCGAGTTCGCCGTGGCCGACACGACCAGTGCGGAGCGGCACCCCACCCGGCTGGCGATCGAACCCGTCGCCGAGCATCGCGTGTTCTTCTACGTGCGGCAGGGTCACCCGCTCGCCGGGGCCAAGGACCTCTCGCTCGAGACCATCCTGGTCTTCCCGCTCGTCGCTCCGCGCCTGCCGCAACGCATCGCGGGCCACCTCGCGAAGGTCGCGACGCACTCGCGCGTCGATCGTGAGACCGGCGACCTGACGCCGAGCCTGATGGTCGACAGTTTCTCCGTCGCCATGAAGACCGTGCTCGCGGGCGATGCCGTGGGCCTCGCCCCGCTCGTGGCACTCGAGCAGGACCTGCGCGCCCAGCGCGTCGCCCTGCTGCCGTTCACGACGCCCTGGCTGCACCTGAGCTACGGCCTGTTCTACACGCGCAAGCGGGCGCTCTCGCGCGTCGCGCAATTGTTCATGACGCAGCTGCGCCAGGTCGAAGCGGGCATCCAGGAGCGCGAGCAGCGCGCGCTGTCGCGGCTCGAAGGCCAGAAGAAGAAGTCCCGGTCGCGGCGAGCGCATGCTCGCCGCAAAGCGCCGGCGCCGCCGTCCGACGCCCCCGAAACCACCCGGCCGGCGCCTGCGGCCAGGGCCCGAAGGAAACCCGCAAGTGATCCGCACCCTGTTCCTGCTCGCGGGCCTGCTGGCCGCGAGCCTCGTCAACGCGGCCGCCGGCCCCGCACCCGCGACCTACCGGCTCGACTTCTTCCACACCGGCGGCAAGGGCACCGAGATCTTCGCCGTCGACCGGCTGCGACTCGAACCCCTGCCCTGGCCGGGGGATCCTGCCCGTGCCGACGACGGTGGCCAGTCGGGCCTCTATCGATACGAGGTGCGCGATGCGGACGGCGCCCTGCTGCAGGCGCGCGGCTTTTCCTCGATCTTCGGCGAATGGGTGACGACGGAGGAGGCGCAGAAGGGGCATCGCACGTTCCACGAATCGCTGCGCTTCCCGGCGCCGGCCCGACCCGGCGTCGTGCACGTGCGCCTGCTCAAGCGCGACGCGGAGCAGCACTTCCAGCCGGTCTGGGAGACGCAGCTCGACACGACGGACATGTTCGTCGACCGCTCGCCCGTCGCAGCGCTGCCGCTGCTCGCGATCGAACAGCACGGGACCGCGCGCGACAAGGTCGACCTGCTGCTGCTCGGCGACGGCTACACGCTCGAGGAGTGCGTCGCCAAGTTCCGCAAGGACGCCGAGCGGATGACGGCCGCGCTGTTCAGGCAGCAGCCGTTTGCGCGCCGCCGCGAGGACTTCAACGTCTGGGGACTGTGCCCGCCCGCGGCGGAATCCGGCATCTCGCGGCCGTCGACGGGCGTGCATCGCGCCAACCCGGCGGGTTCGACCTACGACGCCTTCGGCAGCGAACGCTACATCCTGAGCTTCGAGAACCGCGCACTGCGCGAGATCGCCTCGAATGCGCCCTACGAGGCGCTGGTCATCCTCGCCAACGCGGCGACCTACGGCGGCGGCGGCATCTTCGGCACGTACTCCACGGTCGCCGTCGACAGCGCCTGGGCCGATTACCTGTTCGTGCACGAGTTCGGTCACCACTTCGCCGCGCTCGCGGACGAGTACTACACGTCGCCGGTGGCCTATGCGCCGGTGCAGAAGGTCGTCGAGCCGTGGGAGCCCAACGTCACCGCCCTGCTCGACCAGGACACACTGAAGTGGCGCGCGCTGGTGGCGCACGACACGCCGGTGCCGACGCCCTGGGCCAAGGCAAAGTTCGAGGCGTTCCAGCGCGACATCCAGGCGCGGCGCAAGCAGATCCGCGCCGCCAACCTGCCGGAGGCCGCGATGGACGCGCTGTTCCGCGAGGAGCAGGCGCACGTGACGCAGCTGTTCGCGCGCGAGCGTCACCGGCACGTCGTGGGCGCCTTCCAGGGCGCCAATTACGACGCGCAGGCCTATTACCGCCCGCAGCTCGATTGCATCATGTTCACGCGCAACGAGGTGCCGTTCTGCAGCGTGTGCGAGGCGGCCCTCGATCGGGTGATCGACTCGTACGCGGGCCCTGCGGGCCCGTGATCGCGCGGGAGGCCCGTTGCCCGAACTCGACCTGCTGCTCGTCTGGAATTTCGCCACGGCGCTGCTGATCGGCGCGCTGGTCGGCATCGAGCGCGAGCGCCACAAGCAGCGGCACGATCACCCCGAATTCGCCGGGCTGCGGACGTTCGTGCTGTTCGCACTGCTCGGCGGCGCTCTGCGGCTGGCTCACCGTGACGCTGGAGTCACCGTGGATCCTTGCCGCGGGACTGCTCGCGGCGACGGCGGCGGTCTTCGCCGGCTACGTGTTCACTGCGCGCACGGGCCCGGCGGGGCTCGGCCAGACGACGGAGCTCGCCGCCATCGCGACCTTCCTGCTCGGCGCCGTGGCGACCCTCGGCCAGCGCGAACTCGCCGTTGGCCTGGGCGTCACCGTCGCCGCCGTGCTCGCCTACAAGGACCCGCTGCACGGGTTCGTCGAGAAGCTTGGCAGCGAAGACGTCTACGCCGTGCTCAGGCTGCTGATCGCGACGTTCATCATCCTGCCGCTGCTGCCGAACGAGCCGCTCGACCCCTACGAAGCCCTCAACCCGCAGTCGCTCTGGCTGCTGGTGCTGCTGATCTCAGGCCTGTCGCTGGTCGGCTACGTGCTGACACGGCTGCTCGGGGCACATCGCGGCATCCCGCTCACCGGACTGACCGGCGGCCTGGTCTCCTCGACGGCGGTGACGCTGGCGTTTGCGCGGCAGAGCCGCGACCCGCAGTACGCAGAGCGCCACGCGGGCCGTCGCGAGCGGCATCCTGCTGGCATGGACCGTGAGTTTCCTGCGCGTGCTCATCGAAGTGCTGGTCGTCAACCGGTCACTGCTCCCGCAGTTGCTGCCGGCCATTGCTGCCATGACGGTCGTGAGCGCAGGTTGCGGCGGCTACCTGCTGCGTGGCGCCAGCGATGGACAGGAGGCGCAGCCCGTCGAACTGCGCAATCCGTTCAGCCTGACCTCGGCGATGAAGTTCGCCGCGCTGTTCGCCGTCGTCCTGCTGGTGGTGAAGATCGTGCAGGCGTACGCGCCTGAATCGGGCATGTACGTCGTGGCCGCGCTCGCCGGAACGACGGATGTCGATGCGATCACGCTCTCCATGGCGCAGTACGCGCGCTCCGGCAGCCCGCAGGTTGCAGCGCACGCGATCACGATCGCGGTGCTCAGCAATACCCTGATCAAGACGGGCATGGTGGTCGCCCTCGGCAGCAGTGCGCTGCGCCGTTCGATCCTGCTCGCGACCGGCGCGATACTGGCCGTCGGCATCGCCGCGATCCTGTTGTTCTGACACGCGCAACCGACCGGCGCTATTCGCAAGCGACCCGCAGCAACTACGTATTCCGGTCCCCGGCGGCGGGTCGCAAATTGCCCGCAACCTGAATCGCTAGCGGCTGGAGTCTCGCCATGTTCACCCCCCGACGCCTCCTGGTCACCCTCACCGCGGTGCTGGCCTGCTTCGCCTTGCCTGCACACGCCGCCGAAGCCGTGTTCGTCGCGAAGATGGACGGCGCGCAGAACCTGCCCGAACCGATCAAGACGGCTGCGACCGGAGAAGTCGTGTTCAAGGTCAGCGCCGACGGCAAGAAGGTCGCGTACAAGGTCACCATCGACAAGCTGTCGAACATCGGCTCGGTGGACATGCATCTGGGTGGCGTGAGCCAGAACGGGCCGTTGATCGTGAAGCTGTGGCCGCACGGCACGCCGTCGAAGAAGGGTGAATTCAGCGGCGTGCTCGCGGAAGGCACGTTCGACGCGACCGATTTCCTGGGCTCCATGGCCGGCTCGCCGATGTCCGACCTGATCGAGGAACTGAAGGCGGGCAACGTGTACGTCAACGTGCACACGAACGACGGCATCGATCCGCCGAACTCGGGTCCGGGCGACTACCGTCTCGGCGAGATTCGCGGCCAGCTCAAGGCGCAGTAGCCCTCGGCCAGCGGCAGTCGCCGTCCGGCGACAGCGCCGCTCCCGGTTTCACAGCCCGAAGACGCGCCGGGCATTGGCGCCGAGGAAGAGCGACTCGACCTCGGCGCCGAGCTGCAGGCTCGGCCAGCCCCTCCAGCGCTCGGCGGGCGGGATCATCGGCCAGTTGTCCCGAACAGCACCTTCGCCCGGCCGTGCCCGCGCAGGTAATCGACGAGCGCGGCCGGATAGCGCTGCACCGTGTAGGCCGACGTGTCGATGTACACGTTCGTGTGCTTGGTCGCGACGGCGACCATTTCCTCGGTCCACGGGTAGCCGATGTGTCCGCCGACGATCACGAGTTCGGGAAAGTCGATCGCCACCTGGTCGATGTAGGGAATCGGGCGGCCGTATTCCGAAGGCAGCAACGGCCCGGTGTGCCCGACCTGCGTGCAGAACGGCACGCCGAGTTCGCAGCACTCGCTGAAGATCGGATAGAAACGCGCGTGCGTGGGCGGCAGTTCCCAGAGCCAGGGCAGCACGCGCACGCCCTTGAAGCCCAGTTCGCGCACGCAACGACGCAACTCTCGCACCGCATCGCGCGGCCGCGAGATGTCGACGGAACCGATCCCGACGAGCCGGTCGGGCGCCTCGCGGACGAACGACGCCACTTCGTCGTTGGAGATCAGGTCGCCCCGGGGGCTCGACCACGCGCTGATCAGGCTGCGGCTGACGCCACCCTGCGTCCATCGCGTCGAGCGTGACCTTGACGGGCCACTCGGACTCGGCGTGCAGCGCGCTGCCCGGCTGGCCCCGGGTCCAGCGGCGCAGGGAATCGAACATCGGGTGGTTGACGTGGCGCGCCGTGGGATGCTGCGCCCAGGCGTCGATGATCTCGTGCGGCATGGAGCGGAGCGCCCTACGGGTTCGTATAGGTCAGCTGCGCGACCTCACCCGGTGACGTGAAGCCGCAATTCGTGGCCGAATCGTAACGCACCCATTCGTACTGCGCCTGCAGCGGCGTGCCCGGATACTGGAACGCGCCCTGCCCAGCCGGAGGCCGTCGCGTCGACGGGCCAGACGTTCATCATGATCTTGTGCAGGGACTCCGCGGCCTTCGGCGTCGCGTTCGGTCGCGTGCATCCACCGAATCGACGTGCACGCCGTCGACGTACCAGTCGATCCCATTCGCGTCCAGCGGAACCCGAAGTTGTGCGCTTCGAGCGAGAAGTCCGTCAGGCAGTGCATCGCATATCTCGTTGTGCGACGAGTACGTGTCGTCGTTGGTCCAGAAGTTGAACTGGACTGCTACTGGGTGTCCTCGCCGACGAACTCGATGTCGATCTCGTTGTGCTTGCCGTTGCCGCCGTTGTCGTACGGGCCCGGCAAACGTGAAGAACGACGTCACCACGCCGGGCTGCCGATCGGCTTGAAGCGCGCCTCGTAGCAGCCGTAGCCGTGATAGCCCTTGGTGCGGTACTCGCCGGAGCTGTAGGGCTCGCCGAGGTAGGCCTTGTTGTCCAGCGTGATCGTCATCCGGCTCGCCGCGGCGTCGTGCGTGACGTGGTTCGCGCGCCAGGCGTTGTCGAAGGGCGACCCGTTGGTCCAGCGGTCGGCCTTGATCCAGCGGTTCGTGTCGTAACCGGTGAGCTCGTCCACGAAGGACGGCAGGGGCACCGGGGCGGCGGCGGGGCGCCGCGCAGCGATGGCCTCGGAGAAGATCACGACGACCAGGCCCGCCGCGCAGGCAGCGGCTACCCGACCGACGTAAACCGACTGGCGATCCGAAGGATGGGTCATGCTTCCCTCCCCTGTTTTTGTTTTTTATGGCTGTGCGCGCTCGGCCTCAGGCTAGCAAACTGTGACGCAGTTCAAGCTATCCCGTTGACATAACGCGATTATTTCGCCCCGGCGGCCGGCGCGTCCAGGTTGACCATCGAGGGCTTCCCGGTGCGGTTGAGACGCATTCATCGCACGCGCGGGGGGCGGGGGGAGCAGCCTGCCTCATAGGCAGCCACTATCGAACCGGACCTTACAATCTATTGGTCCTAATGCCGGGGAGCGAGGAAAATACCGCCATCGAATAACCACCCTTGCCGCAAGGCAAAGCTCGCCACTGGAGTACACGCAATGTCGCTGATCAACACCACCGTTCCCGCCTTCAAGACGCAGGCTTTCCACAACGGCAAGTTCGTCGAGGTGTCGGACGAGTCCATGAAGGGCAAGTGGTCGGTCGTGATCTTCATGCCGGCCGCCTTCACCTTCAACTGCCCGACCGAGGTCGAGGACGCCGCCGACAACTATGCCGAGTTCCAGAAGCTCGGTGCCGAGGTCTACATCGTCACGACCGACACGCATTTCTCGCACAAGGTCTGGCACGAGACCTCGCCGGCCGTCGGCAAGGCGAAGTTCCCGCTGGTCGGCGACCCGACCCACACCCTGACGCGCGCCTTCGGCGTGCACATCGAGGAAGCGGGCCTGGCGCTGCGCGGCACGTTCGTGATCGACCCGAGCGGCACGATCAAGACCCTCGAGGTCCACGACAACGCGATCGCGCGCGACGTCAAGGAAACGCTGCGCAAGCTCAAGGCCGCGCAGTACGTCGCGGCCCACCCGGGCGAGGTCTGCCCCGCCAAGTGGAACGACGGCTCGAAGACGATCAAGCCCTCGCTCGACCTCGTCGGCAAGATCTGATCGACTCCGCGTCCCCTCTCCCGCCTGCGAGCGGGAGGTGGGCCAGGGTGAGGGTAATTTGAGGTGACCACCATGCTCGACACCGATCTCAAGCAACAGCTCGAAGGCTACCTCGGCCGCCTGACGCAGCCGATCGAACTCATCGCCGCGCTCGACGGGAGCGATGCGGCGCGCGAGATGCAGGAGCTGCTGCAGGAGATCGCCCCGCTGTCGAGCCTGATCAGCTACCGCGAACTGCGCGGCGACGCGATCCCGGCCGGCACGCGCACGCCGTCGTTCCGCGTCACCCGCGCCGGTGCCGACATGGGCATCACGTTCGCGGGCATCCCGATGGGGCACGAATTCACCTCGCTGGTCCTCGCGCTGCTGCAGGCCGGCGGCTACCCGCCCAAGGTCGACGCGCCGGTGATCGAGCAGATCAAGGCGCTCGAGGGCGAGTTCAACTTCGAGATCTTCATCTCGCTCACCTGCCACAACTGCCCCGAGGTCGTGCAGTCGCTCAACCTCATGGCGGTGCTGAACCCGGGCGTGCGCGTCACGATGATCGACGGCGCCCTGTTCCAGCAGGAAGTCGAGAGCCGGCAGATCCTGGCCGTGCCGTACGTGTTCCTGAACGGCAAGGAATTCAACCAGGGCCGCATCAGCCTCGAGGAAATCCTCGCCAAGGTCGACACCGGGCGCCGCCGAGCGCTCGGCCGGGCAGATCAACGCCAAGGGCGAGTTCGACGTGCTCGTCGTCGGCGGCGGCCCGGCGGGTTCCTCCGCTGCCATCTACGCAGCGCGCAAGGGCATCAGGACGGGCGTCGTCGCGGACCGCTTCGGCGGCCAGGTGATGGACACGCTCGGCATCGAGAACTTCATCTCGGTCAAGGCGACCGAGGGCCCGAAGCTCGCCGCGGCGCTCGAGGAGCACGTCAAGCACTACGACGTGGACATCATGAACCTGCAGCGCGCCGCGAAGCTGGTGCCCGCGGGCGAGGACGGCCTGTTCACCGTCGAGCTCGAGAGCGGCGCGAAGCTCAGGAGCCGCACCGTGATCATCTCGACCGGCGCACGCTGGCGGCAGATGAACGTGCCCGGCGAAAAGGAATACTCGGGCAAGGGCGTGGCCTACTGCCCGCACTGCGACGGCCCGCTGTTCAAGGGCAAGCGCGTCGCCGTGATCGGCGGCGGCAACTCGGGCGTCGAAGCGGCGATCGACCTGGCGGGCATCGTCGAGCACGTCACGCTGATCGAGTTCGACGGCAAGCTGCGCGCCGACGAGGTGCTGCAGCGCAAGCTGCGCAGCCTGCCGAACGTGCGCGCGATCGTCTCGGCGCAGACCACCGAAGTGCACGGCGCCGACGGCAAGGTCAACGCGCTGAGCTACAAGGATCGCGGCACCGGCGAAGTCGCACCGCGTCGAGCTCGAGGGCGTGTTCGTGCAGATCGGCCTGCTGCCCAACACCGACTGGCTCAAGGGCACGGTCGCCCTGAGCCCGCGCGGCGAGATCGAAGTGGACGCGAAGGGCCAGACGTCGCTGCCGGGCGTGTTCGCGGCGGGCGACGTGACGACGGTGCCCTACAAGCAGATCATCATCGCCATGGGCGAAGGCTCGAAGGCGGCGCTCGAGCGCGTTCGATCACCTGATCCGCGTGCCGGTGCCGGCCGCGGGCGAAGCCGCCGCGGCCTGATCCGAGGGTACTCGAACGTGATCAAGACCAGGGCCTACGCGGCCCAGTCCGCGACGACCCCGCTGGCGCCGTTCGACATCGAGCGCCGCGAGCCCGGGCCCGCGCGACGTGCAGATCGAGATCCTCTACTGCGGCGTCTGCCATTCGGACCTGCACACCGCCCGCAACGAGTGGCACGGAACGCGTCTACCCGTGCGTGCCGGGGCACGAGATCGTCGGCCGGGTCGCCGCGGTCGGCGCGCAGGTGAGCGGCTTCAAGGTCGGCGACCTGGCCGGCGTCGGCTGCATGGTCGACTCCTGCGGCACCTGCCCCGACTGCCGGGACGGGCTGGAGCAGTACTGCCACGACGGCTTCACCTGCACCTACAACAGCCCCGACCCGCACACGCGGCGAGAATGACCTACGGCGGCTATTCCAGACCGATCGTCGTCGACGAGGCGTTCGTGCTGCGCGTTCCGGACGACGCTCGAACTCGCGGCGGTCGCGCCGCTGCTCTGCGCCGGCATCACGACCTATTCGCCGCTGCGGCACTGGAAGGTCGGGCCCGGGCAAGAAGGTCGGCATCGTCGGCCTCGGCGGCCTCGGCCACATGGGCGTGAAGTTCGCGCATGCGTTCGGCGCGCACGTCGTGCTGTTCACGACCTCGCCCGGCAAGGTCGCGGACGCGCAAGCGACTGGGCGCCGACGAGGTCGTGCGTCTCGAAGGACGCCGACGCAGATGAAGCGCACGCGCGGCAGCTTCGACTTCATCCTCGACACCGTCGCGGCCCCGCACGACCTGGATGCCTATCCTCGGCCTGCTCAAGCGCGACGGCACGCTGATGCCTGGTCGGCGCGCCCGAGAACCCGCACCCGTCGCCGGCCGTCTTCAACCTGATCTTCCGGCGCCGGCAGCATCGCCGGCTCGCTGATCGGCGGCATCGCCGGAAACGCAGGAGATGCTCGACTTCTGCGCCGAGCACGGCATCGTCTCGGACATCGAGACTGATCCCGATCCAGACAGATCAACGAGGCCTACGAGCGGATGCTGAAGAGCGACGTGAAGTACCGGTTCGTCATCGACATGGCGAGCCTGAAGTAGGCCCGGCGTCCGCGAGGAACGCGCCCGCGTTCATTTCCTGTGGGGAGTGAACGCCTTCATCGTCAGGTCCCTGACCAGTTGCGTCGCCTTGTCGTTGGGCAGCCCGAAGCGGGCAAACAACGTCAGGTGGCGGCGCATCTCGAGCGCGGCACCGGAGGGCGAGTCGGCGCTCTTGCAGCATTGCTTGAGCCGCCCGTTCAGGTCCGTGGCGACCGCGGACAGGGGCCGCTTGCGGTCGTCTTCGCCGCGCACCTTGGGCTGGGACAGACCCCAGTCGGCGGCCGTCGCAGTAACGTGTTCGAGGTGATGGGTCGGGTGCGTCATCGGTACAGTTTGCGCCCTTATCGGCCAATCCGCCCGCGCATGACTACAGGTCCAGCAGGTGCGAGGCCACCGCGAGCACGTGCGCGACGATCAATCCGATCAGCACACGGGCCGCGATGACGTGATGGCCGCGCCAGGCGACGGCCTCGGCTGAGCCCTGCAGCGCGAACCACGCGGCGCCGGTGATGGCGACCGCGAGCAGGGCGATCAGCAGCAGGCCCTCGATCGCGGCAAACAGGCCACCGCTCTCTGCGGTCGGGATCCGCCCCCGCAGCAGCCCCGCGAGGTCGCGGGCGACGGCTCGCGACCGACCGGACGCCCAGGGAAAGTACGTCCGCCAGCCGCCCGCACTCGCGCACACCCAGGTGTAGATCACGGCAAGCACGAGCCCGGCGAACCCGACCACCACGTGGCGCATGGTCCAGCGAAGCCGGCTCCGCTCGGGATACGGCGCAGCATCGACACCCATGGGCTGGTGAACACCAGCCAGGCACACACGACGACGACCGCGGCGTGCAGCCGGTTGCGCAGCGCCTCGGACATCAGGGCCTGCCGACCCGTCCTCGCGCCAGTTCCGAGACCTGCATGGAGAACCGCCGCACCGCCTCCCAGTCGGTGAACTCGACGTTGGTGTGCAGGTCCGTCGGCCCCTTGGTGATCCTCATGATGAAGCGGATCGCACCGCGGTCGAACCAGTTGTAGCGCTGGTAGTCGAGGACTCCACCGAACACGCCGACGGCCCGCGGCTGCCACGGCGTCCTGCGCAGGAACTCGCGCACGTACTGGTTGCTCTCGGGCGTGTTCCGCGTCGGCTTGCGCGCGATGAGGCTCACCGAGAAGAAGGCGCTGGGCTTGCGCTCCAGCAGGCCCAGGTTGGCCCGCGCGAATTCGGCCACGGCCGGATTGTGCTTGCCGTGGCGGATGCTGGCGCCGATCACGATCGCGTCGAACGCGTCGCCGTCCGCGGCACCCCCGTCGAGCGCCCGCAGCGTGACCGTGTCGCCACGCGCAGCTGCGTCGGCCTGGATGAACTCACTGATCTTGACGGTGTGACCGTACACCGTGGAATACAGCAACAGGATGTTCGCCACGCGTGGGTTCGCCTTTTCTCGCCGCCGGGGACGGCGAATCGGATTCTAGCGGGACCCGGCCGGATTCAGGCATCGGTAGTCGCCGGAGCGTCCGTATTTACCCATAATGCCGTTCCAGAGAAAGCGAGGCCTGCTTGACCCCTCATCCCAATCGATTCGTCCGGCTGGTGATCGCGCGACCGCAACTGTTCGTCGCTGCGATCGTCGCCGTGGTCGTCGGGCTGGCCATGCCGGCGCAGGACGTCCAGCACCCGGTCACTCGCCTGCTGATCGCCTGGAACGCAGGTGCCTGCCTGTACGTCGTGCTGGCCGCGATCGCGATGGTCCGGTCGTCGCAACACCACATGCGCCGCCGGGCCCAGCTGCAGGACGAGAACGAGCTGACCATCCTTGCCATCACGGTCGTCGCTGCGGTGGCGAGCCTTGCGGCGATCGCGGGCGAACTCGTGGTCGTCCGTGAGCTGCACGGGGCGCTTGCGCTCGGCCGCATCGCGCTCGCCGGCGTGACCGTGCTGTCGTCCTGGGCGTTCGTCCAGGTCATGTTCTGCCTGCACTACGCGCACGAGTACTACGCGGCCGTCGAGCGTGGCCATCCGCCCGGCTTGAGCTTTCCCGGCGAGGACGAGCCGGACTACGGCGACTTCTTCTACTTCGCCGCGGTCATCGGCACATCGGCGCAGACGGCCGACGTGTCGTTCGTCACCCGGCCGATGCGGCGCATCGGTACGGTGCATTGCATCGTGGCGTACCTGTTCAACGCCACCGTGCTGGCGCTGCTGGTCAACATCGGGGCGAGCCTGATCTGAGCCGGCATGGACAACCCGACCTCGACGGCCTGGACTTTCATCGCCACCCTGGTCCTCGCCTGCTGCCTCGGCCGCGCTCACGCCGCGCCCGATCCGTTCGTCGTACCCGCCTGGGCCTATCCGGGCAATCCCGCCGCCAGGCCCGGCGAGCAGGCGCCTGTGCAGCCAGCCCCTCCCGCCGACTCCACGCCGTTGCGGGTTCCGGGCAGCTCGCAGACGTTCACGCTCGCGCAGACGAAGGACATGTACGCGGCACCCGACTGGCACCCGGAATCCCATCCGCCGATGCCGTCCGTCGTCGCCCTTGGTCGCAAACCCGCCGTGCATGCCTGCGCGTTCTGCCACCTGCCGGACGGCAGTGGCCGGCCGGAGAACGCGTCGCTCGCCGGGCTGCCGGCCGAATACATCGTGCGGCAGGTCCACGACATGGCGGGTGGTGCGAGAAACAGCGCGTGGCCCGAACCGTACCTCCCGGTCGACTTCATGCGCGGCGTCGCGCGGAACGTCGATGAGCAGGAACTCGCTGCGGCGGCCAGTTACTTTGCGCGGCTGCCGCTCAGGCGTCGTGACGAGGTGGTCGAAGTCGAGCGCGTCCCGGTCACGCACGAATTACGCTGGATGCACCACGTCAGCGCCGGCGCGGGCGACGAACCGATCGCAGGACGCCTGGTCGTCGTCCCCGTCGACGAAGAGCGGCACGAGCGGCGCGATGCCGCGACGGTCTACCGCACGTACGTGCCGGTGGGCAGCCTCGAGCGAGGCAGGCAGATCGTGACCACGGGCGCGGGCGGGCTCACCGTGCCTTGCGTTTCCTGCCACGGACCGGACCTGCGCGGCGTACCGCCTGCTCCACCCCTCGCGGGACGCTCACCGATCCATGTCCTGCGGCAGCTGCTCGCGTTTCGCACGGGCTCACGCAAGGCACCCGCCGGACAGCCGATGCAGGTGGTCGTGCAGCACATGACGCTGGACGACATGGTTGCGGTCGCCGCCTGGGTCGGCAGCCAGGAACCCTGAGCGGCCGGATCAACCGCTGTTGCGCAATCCTGCCGCGATGCCGTTGATGGTCAGGTGGATGCCGCGACGGCTGCGCTCGTCGCGGTCGCCGGCGCGGAACCGCCGCAGCAGTTCGACCTGGATGTGGTTCAGCGGGTCGAGGTACGGGAAGCGATACTTGATCGAGCGCGCGAGCTGCGGATTGTGGGCGAGCAGCGTCTGCGTCCCCATGATGCGCAGCAGGGCGGCGACCGTCGCTTCCAGCTCGGCGCGGATCCGGCCGAAAATCGCGTGGCGCAGCGTCTCATCGGCGACCAGCCCCGCATAGCGCGAGGCGATCGCGAGGTCGGCCTTCGACAGCACCATCTCCATGTTCGACAGCACCGAGGCGAAGAACGGCCATTCGCGGTGCATCTCCTGCAGCAGTGCCAGGCCGTCGTCGCCCCGCTCCGCGAGCCAGGCATCGACGGCCGACCCGAAGCCATACCAGCCGGGCAGCATCAGCCGGCACTGCGCCCACGAGAACACCCAGGGAATCGCGCGCAGGTTCTCGATGGCGCGGGACTTGGTGCGCGAGGCAGGACGACTGCCGATGTTGAGCTCGGCGATCTCGTGGATGACCGTCGATTCCCAGAAGTAGTCCTCGAAGCCCGGCGTCTCGTAGACGAGGTTCCGGTACGCGCCGAACGCGCTCCCCGACAGGTGCTCGAGCGCATCGAGATACGCGGGCTGCGGGGCGCGACCCGAACCGCCGAGCAGCGTCGCCTCGAGCGTCGCCGCCGCCAGCACCTCGAGGTTGCGACGGCCGACCTCCGGGTTGGAATACTTCGCGCCGATCACCTCGCCCTGCTCGGTGATGCGGATCTGGCCCTGCACGGTGCCGCCCGGCTGCGCGAGGATGGCCTCGTACGTCGGCCCGCCGCCGCGACCGACCGAGCCACCGCGGCCGTGGAAAAGCCGCAGGCGAATGGCGTGGCGCCGGAAGGTCTCGACGAGCGCGACCTGCGCCTTGAAGAGCTCCCACCGCGAGGTGAGGTAGCCGCCGTCCTTGTTGCTGTCCGAATACCCGAGCATGACCTCCTGGGCGGCGCCGCGCGAGGCCAGCATGCGCCCGTACACCGGGATGGACATGAGCCCGTCCATCACCGTCGCGGCCTGCCGCAGGTCGCCGATGGTCTCGAACAGCGGCACGATGTTGCACGCAAGATGCGCGTCCTGCGCCCGATACAGGCCCACCTCGCGCAGCAGCAGTGCCACCTCGAGCACGTCGGAGGCGGAATCGCACTTCGAGATGACGTAGTTCTCGATGCACGCGGCGCCGTAACGCGCGTGCATCAGTGCCGCCGTGCGCAGGATGTCGAGTTCGCCGCGGGCCTCGTCCGAATAATCGACGTACGGTGAACTCAGCAGCCGTGGCGTTGCGAGTTCCTCGACCAGCACGCGCACGCGAGCGGCCTCGCCGAGCGTCGCGTAGCGGACCTCGGGTCGCGCCGCCGCGAAGAGCTCGGCGACCACGCGCTCGTGCACGTCGGAGTTCTGGCGCAGGTCGACGGCAGCCAGGTGAAAGCCGAACACCTTGACGGCACACTGCAGCCGTCGCAGCCGGCCGCGGGCGATCAGTGCGGACCCGTTGTGCTCGAGCGAGCGACGGATGACGTCGAGGTCGGCCGCGAATTCGGCCACATCGGCATACGGTGGTGCGTCGGCGATCGCATGGCGCAGCGGCTCGAGCTGGTCGAGCGCGCGCGCCGTCGCCGCGACGCGCGCGTACAGGCCCGTCAGGGCGCGCCGATACGGCTCATCGCGCCGGTGCGGGCTCTTGTCGGGCGAGCGGTCGGCCAGGGCCTCGAGTTCCGGCGACGCCTGGCGGACCAGGGTCGTGATCGACAACTCGGCGCCGAGCTGGTGCAGCTGCTCGAGGTAATGCGCGAACGCCTTCGTCGATTGCAGGCGCAGCGTCTGCGCGAGGACCGTGCTGGTGACGAAGGGGTTGCCGTCACGGTCGCCGCCGATCCACGAGCCGATCCGCAGGAACGCGGGCAGGGTCGTTCCGTCTCCGGCGCCGCCTGGCGCCGGTGCAGTGCGTCTTCCAGCGCGCTGTAGAGCCGCGGCACTTCGGGCAGGAACGTCTGCTCGAAATACGACAGGCCGTTCGCCACTTCGTCGAGCACGCTCAGCTTCTCCAGCCGCAGCATGCGGGTCTGCCACAGCGCGAGCACGACGCGGCGGATCGAATCGTGGTTGGCGCTGCGCTCCCGCGGCGTCTGCCGGCCACGGTCGCGTTCGTTCAGTCGCGCTTCGAGTCGCATCTCGAGGTCCCGCACGCTCTTGCGCTGTACCTCGGTCGGGTGCGCCGTCAGCACCGGCACCACCTGGCCATCGCGGAAAAAGCCGGCGAGCGCGGCGCGATCGACACCTGCGGCCTCGACCCGATCGAGCGCACGGGCGAGGCTGCCGTCGGCCGGCGGCTCTTCCAGGAGCTCGGACCGGCGGCGCATGCGCCCGGTGTGAACGTCCTCCGCGAGGTTGGCGAGGTGCGAGAAATAGCTGAACGAGCGCACGACGATCATGGTCTGCTCGCGGGTCAGCCCGTCGAGCATGCCCTCGAGGTCGCGACGAGCCTCGACGTCGTCGTCCCGGCGGAAGGCGATGGAGCGCTGGCGCACGCCCTCGACGACCGCGAAGGCGGCGTCCCCTTCCTGTTCGCGCAAGGTATCGCCGAGCAGCCGCCCGAGCAGGCGGATGTCGTCGCGCATCGGGCGGTCAGGTTCGTCGTCGATGAGGTCCACGGGAATGCTCGCGATCGGGTATCCCGCGACGATATCACCTGAGCGCGGCGGGGTTCAGTCCCAGAGCGAGACCACGTACCCCACGCCGGGCTCCACGCCTCCCGCATGGACCGCGCGCCACGTGGCCGCGGCGGCGGCCGCCCCCGACGCATGGCTGACGGTCAGCCATTCGCTGCTCCACTCGACGAAGCCGTTGAGCGACGCGGCGACCCGCTGCTGGTAGGCCCGTGCCCCCCAGTCCTGCACGCGCTTCTTGACCTGCGACGGCGCGAAGAAGAAGACCGGCTTCGGCCCGGCGAGCACCGCCGTACGCGAGGGCGCTTCGTGGTGGCTGCGACCCACCGCCATCGAGTGCCGCAGCTGCTCGCCGAAATGGGCATGCACGGCGGCGAGCACCGGCCCGTTGCCGGCCATGTCGATCGACACGATCGGCGTCGCCGCGGGCAGCGCCGCCAACCTCGTCGTAGGTGACGACCTCGTCGTAGCAGCCCAGCCGGTGCGTGAACGCGTGGTTGCGCGCGGACGTGACGCCGATGACCTCGATCCCGTCGCGGGCATCGGCACAACGGGCAAAGCCGATGGCCGTCTTGCTCGAGGCCGACAGGACCAGGACGCGCCGCGCGCCGAACCAGTCGTTGTCCGCGAAGAAATCCTCGGCGAGCCAGCCGGTGATGAAGAGGCCGCGCAACAGCGCGTGGCGATCTTCGGCGTCCGTCCCGGGCTGGTAGAACGCATCGCGATCCGTCGCAACGTATGAGCGGTACACGGGCGCGTGGGCCGCGCGATGCGGGCCGTCATCGCGCACGCCATCCGGCACCGGCGTCACGGTCATGTCGACGTAGCGCGCCATCGGGAACCAGCCGTAATAGCGTCCGCCCACGGCAACGTCCGGGTGGCGCGACTCGACGATTTCCGCCCACCCCATCGCGGGCACGCAGCCCCAGCCGTCATCGCCGGTCGGGAAAAAATCCCAGTAGCCAAGGACGTCGCCCGTGGTCGCGTAGGTGACCGTGTTGGCCGTGACCGCGAAGCGCTCGATCCGGAAGCGGACCTGGCCCGCCGCGAGCGCAGGCAGAGGGGCTTCGCGCAGTCGCGACTCGGCATGCCGGCGTCGGTCGATCTGCAACGTGATGTTGTGGGCTGTCATGTCGCTCTCCGCCGAATTCGTGTGGCGGCACAGTGTGCCGCGGACTGCGGCCCACGTCGCCTGCGCCGCCACGGCAAGCGTCGCCAGGACCGCTGCGCCGCAACAAAACACACCGCCTGTTCAATATTCCGACACTTATGGTTCGCACTTGCGGCCAAACACGAACAGGAGTAACCGTAGCACCTCGCGCGCCAGAAGACGGCCATTTGAGCCCGCACAGCGCGCCCTGCTTTCTGCGCAATGCGAATGCGCTTTTGCCCATGCATGGCACGAGGGGAATCATGCAAGAGAATAAATCGATGACCAGGGATTGCCCGACGGCGCGACGCTCGCTTGCCGCGAGCTGCGCACTGCTCGGTGCCGTCACCCTGACGTTTGCGGGCGTTGCACTCGGTGCAACCAGCAACGCCGAGGCCAACAAGGCAGCGAGCCAGGCCAAGAACGTGCAGCTCAGCGTGCTGTCGAGCCCGGCCAACTACGTGTCGGGTGGCGACGCACGCATCGGCGTGCGGGCCGCACCCGGCCTCCATGACAAGATCGAGCTGTGGCTGAACGGGAGCCGCCTGGCCGGCGTGCAGTTCGAGACGCAAAGGCTCGCACCAGCTGGAGGCCGTCATCCGCGGCCTGCGCCCGGACGAGAACCTGCTCGAGGTGTCCGTGAAGGGACAGTCGCTGCGTGATCGCATCACGCTGACGAACTACCCCATCACCGGCCCGATGTTCTCGGGCCCGCAACAGCAGCCGTTCGTCTGCACGACGACACAGGGCGCCGTCGGCAAGCAGCCGCTCGTCGACACGGCGACGCCGCCGGGTTACGCGGTCAAGGACGCGGGCGGCGCGACGATCGGCTACAGCCGCAACTGCTCGATCGAGACGTTCATCAGCTATTCCTACGTCAGCACTGCGGCGGGCACTGAAGCCCCTGCGCAGCCGGCGTTCCGTCGTCCCGCCGACATGGGCACGGTGACGCTCGCCGACGGGCGCATCGTCGACTTCGTGATCCGTCGCGAGATCGGCTCGATCAACCGGTTCCTGTACAGCATCGCCATGCTGGCGCCGGCGCCGGTGCCGACAACGCCGCGCGCAACGACACGAGCCTGTGGAACGGCAGGTTGCTCTACTGGTTCCAGGGCGGCGTGGCGATCGGCCATTCGCAGGGCACCGTGCACGGCGGGTCGATGAACCTCGACGTGCTCAAGCAGGGCATCGCGATCGTGCACTCGAGCGGCAACAACACCGGCACGCACTACAACCTGGAGCTGGCCGGCGAGACGGCGATGATGACCAAGGAGCGGTTCGTCGAACGCTACGGCGTGCCGACCTACACCGTCGGCCTCGGCGGCTCGGGCGGCGCGATCCAGCAGTACATCCTGCGCCAGAACCAGCCCGGCATCCTCGATGCGATGCTGCCCGTGCAGTCGTATCCCGACATGGTCACGCAGACCATCCACGTCGGCGACTGCGAGCTGCTCGAGTACTACATGGACGCCACGGACCGCACCAACGCCGAAGTGGCGCACCACCAAGAACCGCACCTGGCTGGTGGGCATGAACGCGGAGGAAATCCGCCCGGCGGCCCGAACGGCAAGGTCAATGACCCGTTGGCGCCGTTGAAGACGGCGCTGGGTTACAGCACGGCCGTCGGCTCGACGCGAATGCGTGCCCGCGTGGCGCGGCCTGACGCCGCTCGCGATGAACCCGCTGTACGGCAATGCGCCGAACCAGCAGAACTGGGTGCCGCTCTCCGACATCGCGGCGATCCGCTGGACGCACTGGGACGACCTGCGCAACATCTACGGCGTCAATCCGGCGACGCAGGGTGCCAATCCGACGTGGGACAACGTCGGCGTGCAGTACGGCTTGCGGTCGATGAAGGCCGGCAAGATCACGCCGCAGGAATTCCTGCACCTGAACTGGAACGTCGGCGGCTGGAAGCAGCCGGACGAGATGGTGCAGGAAGGCTTCCCGTTCTTCGGCACCAGCGCATGCAGAGATCGGCAAGGCACTGACCATTCCCGGGTACTTCGACCCGTGGAGCAGCCGCAACATGAACAAGACCCCTGCGTCCGGCGTCGATCCGGCGCCGCGGACGGTGGGTGTGTTCAGCGCGATGCGCAACATCTACGAGCGCGGCATGGTGTTCCACGGCCAGCTCGACCGGCCGACGATCGATCACCGCCAGTACATGGAACGCGAGCTGGACATGCACAACGTCCACCAGAGCTTCGCCGTGCGCAAGCGGGTGATGGAGCGCATGGGCAACAGCGACATGATGGTCATCTGGTTCACGGACACGATGCCGGGCGTACCGAAGGCGAGCCAGTCGCTGGAGGCGATCCAGGTGATGGACCAGTGGATGCGCAACATCCGGGCCAACCCGAAGGCGGGCATTCGCGCGAACCGCCCGCCCGGCGCGGTGGACAGCTGCTTCGACGTCGAAGGCAAGCTGATCTACCGGGGTGACGACGCGTGGGACGGCATCCTCGACGACAAGCCGGCCGGCGTCTGCACGCAGCGGTTCCCGCTGTACCAGACCGCGCGGATCGTGGCCGGTGCGCCGATCGAAGGCGGCATCTACCGCTGCGCGCTCAAGCCGGTCGAACAGGCCGTGATGGACGGCACGTATGCACCGTGGACGCCGAGCGCAGCCGACGTTGCGACGTTGAAGAAGATCTTCCCGACCGGAGTCTGCGATTACAGCAAGCCGGACACCGCAAGGCCTGCTCTGGCTCCCACGTTCACGTGGCTGAGGGCCGTCCGCGCTCTCGATAAAGCAACGCATCCACCGCAATCCCATAGTCCATCCGCTCCCCGCACCAGCGCGTCGCGGCGGTGCGGGCGTCGATGCGAATGCCGGCGTTCTCATGCTGGCTCGGCAGCACCGTCCAGTGCGACAGCGGCCGCGTGCGATCGGGCAGCACCGATTCGAAGGCTGGCCCCGCCGGCCGATGAACCGCCAGGCGCCGTCGTCGCAGCGCTCGACCCGCAAGCCCCCTTCATGCACCGCGCGGTGATGGAAGCGGCACAGCGAGACGAGGTTGGACAACTTCGTCGCACCACCCTCGGCCCAATGCTGGATGTGGTGGCCGTCGACGTAGCGCTGGTGGGTGCAGCCCGGGAACACACAGCCACGATCGCGCGCGCGCAAAGCGCGACGCAGCGCCGGCGGGATGCTGCGGGTCTTGCGTGCCACGTCGAGCGGCTCGCCCTGCGCATCCTCGAGGATGCGCACGATGCTGCAGTCACAGGCGAGGCGCCGGGCCGTCTCCACGGGCAGTGCCGGACCGTGCTCCAGCTCGCAACGGCCGGGCTCACGGGCGTGCAGCGTCTCGAGGTCGACGTGCACGACGACCTGGTGGCGCTCACCGCCGTTCAGCGCGGCGGGCCCCTGCTTCAGGAAACTCTCCGCGACGACGACGAGCGCATCTGCACGTCGTGCCGCGTGTGAGACCTGCGACGTTTCCGCGGAAACGTGTAGCGCATCTTTACAATGATCCGGCAGCGGAATTTCGGGCAACGCGGCTTCAAGCGCCCGCAGCAGCAGCGCACCGGTTTCGGCCGGCAGCTGCAACCTGACGACCAGCGAACCGTCGCTGTCGTGGAAGTACGTGAGCCCCCGTTGCGCCTGCTGGCGGGCCTCGCGCGAGAGCTCCTCGACTTCCTGCACGCGGCGGAACTGCCGGACCAGCATCTCGACGTGATGCGCCGTGCCGTGCAAGGCGACGTTGAGCAGCACGTCCTCCGTCGCCGGTGTCGCCACCCGCGTCACGGCGCGCACCTTGGAGTAGCTGAGTTCGCCGCGCCCCATCGCTGCAGAGATCTTGGGCAGCGCCTCCAGCGCCCGCGCCACGCGGACCTTCTCGCGCGCGGCACCGAGGTCGAGGCCGCACTTCCAGCTGAGCCAGTGGGCGCAGGACCGCGTCAGGCCGTCCGACCAGCCTGGCGGCGGTCGAACTCGGCGATCAGCACCAGCCAGCGATGGTTGGCCGCATTGAGGTGGCCGGCGAGCTCGGTGATCTGGGCGGCGAGGTCGCGGGTGGAGAGGCCGGCCACGGGCGGATCGTCGGTCCGCGCCACCTCCCGGGCCTGGTCCAGAACAGGGGCTTGCACGTCGTCCATGACACGCGCCCCAAGGGACTGTTTATATATACAGTATCATACGAATTTTGATAGCAATGTCAACGGGTTATCGCAACACTTTGGGGGCATCAGCGCGGATTTCTGACCCGGGGATCACGATAGATTGGCCGTCGTGCCCCAGCCAAAGGCAAGGTGGAAATTGACGTTCGTGTCGCCAAAGCCACGCGTCAGGCACGAGGCCCGGAGGAGACTCTCAGTCCAATTTCTTCAACGAGCCTCGTCCCTGCCCTCGGCCACCGCTCACACTTCGTGCTTGCCGCCGAATTCCTCGAGCGCAAGCAGTTCCGTCCAGACCCGTCCGTAGACGTGCGCGCGGTGCTCACCGGCCTCGTGCTGCACCTGGCTCTTGAAATTGGCATACGTGACGTCGCGGACGATCTCGACCATCGCATCGGCGAGTTCGTCGTGCGCGACGGTGGCGCGGAACGGGTAGTCGGTGCCGCCGCCGGTAATCGTCCTGGACAGGGTCGGCAGGTAGCGGGCCCGCAGCGCATCCAGGTCATCGCGCGTGCGGGTGCGGATGGTCAGGTGATCGGTGCCCGGCTTCTGCACCACGCTGAAAAAGCCGAAGGTCGTGAAGATCCACATGTGCGGCGCCCCGCCAGGTTCGAAGGCACGGATGTTACCGCGTGCAGCGAGCGCGGGTCGCGCAAGGGCCTGGCGTAAGGGCAACCGACTGACAAGACGAGGTCGAACCGGCTACGCTCGCGCCCGATGGACGTCAGCACGACCGCCCTCCTCCTCGCGCGCTGGCAGTTCGCCTTCACGGTGAGCTTCCACATCATCTTTCCCGCCATCTCGATCGGGCTGGCCAGCTACCTCGCCGTGCTCGAAGGCCTGTGGCTGCTGACCCGTCGCACCGTGTTCCTCGACCTCTTCAACTACTGGAAGAAGATCTTCGCGGTCGCCTTCGGCATGGGCGTGGTATCCGGCCTGGTCATGAGTTACCAGTTCGGCACCAACTGGAGCGTCTTCTCCGACAAGGCGGGCCCGGTCATCGGCCCGCTGATGGGCTACGAAGTGCTCTCCGCCTTTTTCCTGGAGGCCGGCTTCCTCGGCGTGATGCTCTTCGGCCTGAAACGCGTCGGCCACAAGCTGCATTTCTTCGCGACCTGCATGGTCGCCTTCGGCACCTTCATCTCGGCGTTCTGGATCCTCGCGGTCAACAGCTGGATGCAGACGCCGCAGGGTTTCGAGGTCAACGCCGTCGGCCAGTTCGTGCCGACGGACTGGTGGGCGGTGATCTTCAATCCCTCGTTCCCCTACCGCCTCGTCCACATGGTGCTCGCCGCGTACCTGAGCACGGCATTCCTGGTGGGCGGCACCGGTGCCCTGCACCTGCTGCGCGACGCCACCCAGCCCGCCTCGCGGATCATGCTGTCGATGGCGATGTGGATGGCCGCCCTCGTCGCACCGATCCAGATCGTGGCGGGCGATTTCCACGGCCTCAACACGCTCGAGCACCAGCCCGCGAAGGTCGCGGCGATGGAAGGTCACTTCGAGACCCGCACCGGCGCGCCGCTGATCCTGTTCGGCTGGCCGAACATGGCCGAGGAGCGCACGGATTTCGCCGTCGAAATCCCGAAGCTCGGCAGCCTGATCCTGACGCACGACTGGAACGGCGAGGTGCGCGGCCTCAAGGAGTGGCCGCCCGAACAGCGACCGAACGCCGCGATCGTGTTCTGGAGCTTCCGCATCATGGTCGCCGCAGGGCTCGCGATGTTTGCGGTCGGGCTGTGGAGCCTGTGGCTGCGGGCGCGCGGCAGGCTCTACGCCCACCCCTGGTTCTTCCGTGCGTGCGTCGCATTGAGTCCCGCCGGCATCATCGCCGTCGTCGCCGGCTGGGTGACGACCGAAGTGGGCCGCCAGCCGTACACGATCTACGGCGTGCTGACGACGGCCGAGTCCGTGTCGTCCGTCGCCGCCGAAGCGGTCGGCGCGTCGCTTGCGGCCTTCGTCGTGATCTATTTCGCCGTATTCGGTGCCGGCGCGTTCTACATGTTGCGGCTCATGAACAAGGTGCCGATGCCCACCGAGGGCGACCTGCCACCGCAGGAACCGATGCGCGCCGCCGGACTGATGCCCGGGCCCGTGATGCAGCGGGCCTCTGCACCTCTCCCGCCTGCGGCGGGAGAGGTCGCGCGCAGCGCGGGTGAGGGCCGGATTTTATGATCACCCTCGACTATGCATTGATCTGGGCCGGGCTGATCGCGTTCGCCGTGATCGCCTACATCGTGCTCGACGGGTTCGATCTCGGAGTCGGCATCCTGTTCCCGTTCATGCCCGCGAAAGTGGACCGCGACGTGATGATGAACTCGGTCGCGCCGGTCTGGGACGGCAACGAGACGTGGCTCGTGCTCGGCGGCGGCGGCCTCTTTGCCGTCTTCCCGCTCGCCTACTCGATCATCATGCCTGCGCTGTACGCGCCGGTGATCGCGATGCTGCTCGGGCTGGTCTTCCGCGGCGTGGCGTTCGAGTTCCGCTGGAAGACCACGCGCGGGAAATTCCTCTGGGACTGGGCCTTCGCTGCGGGCTCGACGATCGCCGCCTTCGCGCAGGGCGTCGCCCTCGGCGCACTCGTCCAGGGCATCCCGGTGGCGAACCGTGCCTACGCCGGCGGGTGGTGGGACTGGCTCACGCCCTTCAGCCTGCTCACGGGCGTCGCACTCGTGATCGGCTACACGCTGCTGGGGTCGACCTGGCTCGTGTACAAGACCGTCGGCCACACACAGGAGCGCGCCTATCGCTTCGCCCACGTGTCCGGCATCGCCACGCTCGCGTTGATCGGGCTGGTGAGTCTCTGGACGCCGTTCCTCAACGCGGAGTTCATGCAGCGCTGGTTCGCCTGGCCGCAGATCCTGTTCGTCGCGCCGGTGCCGCTCATGGTCGCGATCGCCGCGTACGTGCTGTTCAAGGGGCTCCGCAACCGCAACGAGCGCAGCCCTTTCCTGGCGTCGCTGGCACTGTTCCTGCTGTGCTTCGTCGGCCTGCTGATCAGTTTCTTCCCGTACCTCGTGCCCACGTCCGTCACGCTGTGGGATGCCGCGGCACCGGAGAAGAGCCTCGTCTTCCTGCTGGCCGGCGCGGCCGTGCTGATCCCGGTCATCCTCGCCTATACGGCGTATTCGTACTGGGTGTTCCGCGGCAAGATCGATCCCGCGGCCAGCTATCACTGATGACTCAGGCGCAGGACCCTCGCGCAGTGAGTCCCTCGGTCAAGCGGCTGCTCTGGTTCGTCGCAATCTGGGCGGCGAGCGTCGCAGCGCTGGCCGTCGTTGCGCTGGTCATCCGGGCGGTGTTGCGCGGCGGCTAGGTCTCGTTGACCTCAAGCGGCCACGCCAAAGAGGGCGCCCACTCCGGCGGTCAATGCCATCGCCAGGGCGCCCCAGAACGTGACGCGCAGGACCGACGCAACAACGGGTGAACCGCCCGCGCGTGCCGCCAGCAGGCCCAGCAGTGCAAGAAAGAAGAGCGAGCTGCCGGCGAGACCCCACATGAGCAGAGAAGCTGGCAGCAGGAGAACCATCAGCAGGGGAAGCGCTGCGCCCACCGCAAACGTACCCGCCGAAGCCAATGCGGCTTGCACTGGTTTTGCGGCCAGCGTGTCAGATATGCCCAGCTCATCCCGCGCATGTGCACCAAGTGCATCGTGCTGCATCAGCTGGGTAGCAACGCTCGACGCCAGGGTTGCATCCAGCCCACGCTTGGCGTAGATCGCCATGAGTTCTGCGTGTTCCTGTGCGGGATTCGCGGCCAGCTCCTTGCTCTCCCGCGCCAGGTCCGCGCGCTCGGTATCAGCTTGCGAACTGACCGAGACATACTCGCCTGCAGCCATTGACATGGCACCGGCGACAAGGCCGGCGACGCCTGCAACCAGGATGGCCTGGGTATCTGCGCCTGCCGCAGCGACACCGAGGACAAGGCTGGCAGTGGAAACGATACCGTCGTTCGCGCCCAGGACGGCAGCGCGGAGCCAGCCTGTCCGGTGGGTTCTGTGTCTCTCGCTGTGTCGCATAGCGTCTACCCGCGTGATCGATCGGTCCGCCAATTATGGGCCGGGACCGCCCGTGATGTCGTCGGGCGGAGCACGTCGTCGAGTGACCCAGCGCAACTGGCCGGACCCCAAAAAGCAAAACGGCCCCGAAGGGCCGTTCGCTATCCCAGCAACCGGGTCGTCACGGGCACGGGGCCCGCAGCGACCTGGCGCTCAGAGTTTGCTTACCAGCGACGCGGACGGTCCGACTTCGCCTTCGGCTGCGCTTCGTTCACCTTCAGCGCGCGACCGTCCATCTGGTAACCGTTGAGGTTCTGGATGGCGCGGGCGGCTTCGGAATTCTGCGACATTTCGACGAAGCCGAAGCCACGGGGTTGGCCCGTGTCACGGTCGTTGATCAGGGCGACCGAGTCGACGGTGCCGTGCGCTGCGAACAGCGTGCGGACCGCGTCTTCGTTCGCGGAGAAAGGAAGGTTGCCAACGTAAATCTTGCTCATTGCTAATACTCTCTTCGAAAGGTCACTTTCCGCCGTGCCCGGATTGCGGGCGGAGCGGCGTCGAGGACCACTAAACAAGGCATGAGGCTGCGCGACTGAAGTTCGTGTGGCCAAGGCCAAGGCGATCACAGACGCGTGGCACGGTGCCACGTGGATCGGAAACATCTTCGGCTTAGCGCGCGGGACCTTTGGATGCGCCGGAGAGGCGCGGGTTACCCGTTTACAAAAAGTAGAAGTGAGACTACCCGCCGCGCACTATACGCACTTCGGACCGGTTCGGTCGGTTTATTTTCACGGCTGGGTCACGGAATGGTGTTATTGTTCCCGGCTGCACGAGGTAAACATGGCCAAGGAAGAACTCATCGACATCAACGGCACCGTCAACCAGGTGCTGCCGGATACCCGTTTCCTCGTCACGCTCGAGAACGGCGTCGAAGTCACGGCCTACCTCTCCGGCAAGATGCGCAAGCACCGCATCCGTATCCTCGCGGGCGACAAGGTGACGCTCGAGATGTCGCCGTACGACCTGACCAAGGGTCGCATCAACTTCCGGCACAAGGACGAGCGCGCTCCGCCCCCCGGCGGCCAGCGGCAGAATTTCTTCCGCCGCCGCTGATTTCTCCTTAGAAGGCGCGGTCGGTTGCCTTGCCATATACCGCGGCGTAACGTCCGCAGACATCCGAGAGCTACGGGTGCGACCATGAATTTCGACGCCATCGCACGTGCCGCTGCCTTGTTCACGACCGCGGCGCTGCTCGCCACCCTCCCCCGGCTCGCGTCCGCCGACGTGGTGACCGGCACGATCACGCCCGCGAACGCCAAGGTCATCATCGTCAACGCCGCCGGCGAAACCGTGGCGCAACCAAGGGCCGGCGCGTACCAGCTGCAGCTGCCCGTGGGCAGGTACAAGGCCCAGTGCCAGGCACCGCAGGCGAAGACGCAGGACTTCCTGGTCCTCTCCGAGCCGGTGACCGTCAACATCGACTGCAGCTGAACGAAGCCGACGCTCCATCGTGACCGACGTCACGCCACGAAGCCCCGGCTGGCGCGAGAACGCGAAGTTCGCCGCGAGCATCGTCAACAGCCTGGCCATTCCGCTGCTGACGGTGGCCGCGACGATCGTCGGCCTCTACGCGACGAACTCGCTCAAGGAACGCGAGATCAGGATCGCGACCGAGAGCAACGCGCAGTCGCTGCGCAACCAGCGCGAGGAATCCGAGACCAACCTGCGCTCGGCGATGTTCCGCGAACTCGTCGGCCCGTTGCTGCAGTCGGAGGCAGGGCAGAAAGCCGTGCCCGGCGACCAGGCCGACCTGCCGCGCGCGCAGCGCCTCGCCCTGCTGGCGGAACTGCTCGCACTCAACTTCCACGAGCACTTCGAACTGGGGCCGCTGCTGCGCTACGTCGACACGTTGCCCGGGCAGACCGACGACGCGCGCCAGCGCCTGCGCAGCACCTCGCGGCGCGTGATCTCCCGGCAGCTGGCACCGCTGCTGTCGACCGCAATGAAGAATGGCGAGCGCAATCCGGCCTTTCTCGAGATTTCGCTCAATGCGGACGCCAGCGAAGCGGCGGACAAGCCGATTTCCTGCGCGCTCCCCGAATCGGCTGCGGCCGGCAACGGGGGCAGCGTCACCGGCGCGTTGACGCTGGACTGCTCGAGCACCGCGATGGGCGCTCCGCTGCGCATCGTCTCGCCGGACGGCAAGGACAGCCTGCAGGTGAACATACGCGCGGTCAGCTGGGCGACGCAGACCGTCGGCATCTTTGCGGTGCTGCTCGGCGCCGAGCGGCGAATCACAGGCGCACAGCCCGCCGATCGAATTCACCCTGTCGCCGTATTCCTTCCCGTTCTCGGACAACACGCTGCTGCCGAGCGGCAATCGGTTCGGCATCTACCTCACCCGCATCGACGACATCCCGGGCGTGGCGCGAGTCATGCGGCTGTCGTTCGTGTGGTTTCCCAAGGACTTCGTCCCGCCCCGCGAGCGACCATTCGACCTGGATGTAAGTGCTCCCTCTTCTCCCTCTCCCACTTCAGTGGGAGAGGGCCGGGGAGAGGGCTCTTAGAGTGAAATGGACCTGGGAGAGACAAGCATGATGACGCGACACACCCTGTCCATCTCCACCCTCCTCGCCCTCGCCTTGCTCCAACCCGCTAGCGCGCAGGACATCGTCCGCCGCGCCAACCCGACGTTCCCGATCGCGAACAGCGTTACGGTTCCGGCGAATGCGCGGCTCGTGTTCGTGAGCGGCACGCTGGCCGACGTCGCGGACGACAAGGCACCGGCGGGCAGCATCGAGCGGCTCGGCGACACCGCCACGCAGGCACACAGCGTGCTCGGCAAGATTGCGCAGGAACTCGCTGCGGCCGGCCTGACGATGGGCGACGTCGTGAAGATGAACGTCTTCCTGGTCGGCGACCCGCGCAAGGGCGGCACGATGGATTTCGAGGGCCTCATGCAGGCCTACCTGAAGGTCTACGGCCCCGGGCCCAACGAGAAGAACCGGCCCGCCCGCACGACCGTGCAGGTGGCAGGACTGCCGATTCCCGGTGCGCTGGTGGAGATCGAGGTCGTGGCGGCGGGGTACGCCCCGCACTGATCCAACGTACAGGCGGGATTTCCTCTTGATCGAGTTGAAATCGAAGCCGGACCTGCTCTCCTGTCGCACCGGGTGCGGCGCGATTGTCGTGCTGCTGCTCGCCAGCGTGCAGTCGGGCTGCAGCACCACGCTCGCGCCCACTGCCTATGCCCCGCCCGTCGCGGAGGACGTCCGCGCCGCGGCCCGGACAGTTGCGGTCGTCTCGACGGTCCCGGCAGCAGACGACACGGCTCCCCGTCTCGACGTTCCGATCGGCCAGGGCAAGGAGGCGGCGAAGGGAGCGGCGACTGGCGCGGGTGCCGGTCTCCTCTCGGGTGTGATGGTCTCCGCGGCCGGAGGCCCATTGGGAGCGGCTCTGGCACCGATCGTCATTCCGGCCTTCGTGCTCAGCGGCATGGCCGGGGGATCAGCCGTACGCTGGTCGGCCGCCGTCCCCGAAAAGGATGCCGCGGCGGCAAACGCCGCGCTGTCGCGATCCCGATACGACCTGTCAGCCGAGGTCGCGCGCCGGGTCGCGCTGCGTCTTCCACACGTCGGGAAGGTCGCGGCCCCTGCGGGAGAAATGGCAACGCCGGACATCCGCATCGAGGTTGCCATCGATCGCTGGGGACTTGCCGGCGGCGCAGGGTCGGATCCGCTGACCGGGTTCTACGCGAGGGCGTCGTACCGGGTCGTCAAAGGCTCGGACAACACGACCCTCGCCGAGGGGAGTTTCGTCGAAGCCGGGCCGCAGAGGAACGTTTCCGCATGGACGCGCGACGATGCGGCGCTGCTCGCCAAGGCGGTCGACACGACGCTCAGCCGCATCGCCGAAGCGATCGTCGACAGCGCGTTCCTCGTTCACAACTTCCGCGTCGTGACCGGCGGCGGGCCCATGCGCGGGGAGGTCTGCGGGCTGAGGCCCATTGCGCCGCGATCCAAGTTCCGTTTCGGGCCGTTCGAGTCGGGGTCCTCCAGCGTCGAATCACTGACCCCGCGCCTGGTGTGGGAGTCCTTCCCTCGTCGCGAGGATGCCGCGGAGGACGCCGCGAACGTCCTCGCACACGTATCCGACGTCCGCTACGACCTGCGCATCTGGAAGGGCGAGCATGGCGGGCCCGACGACGTCGTCTATGACAGGACGGGGCTGGCGCTGGCTGCCAGGGACGGGGCCGTCGAGCATGCGGTTGAGACACCGCTCGGCGCTGACGGCAGCTACCTGTGGTCCGTCCGTGCCCGCTTCAAGCTCGACGGCAAGGAACGTGTCACGCGCTGGGCGTACGACCCGGAAATCGACATGGACGCGATTCCGCTGGGCTTCTTCGACAAGCATGGCTTGTTCGGCACGGAGGATCCGTACCAGCAGGGCTATGCCTACACCCGCCCTTGCGCGGAGGACTCAATCCCTCCGCTGCATTACTTCGGCTTCACCACGCCGCAAGACTGAGGCAGCGGATGGGTCCTGGCGATCGAGCTAATTCGCCCGCCGGATGAAGCAGGTCTGCAGCACGACGATGTTGCGGCCCTGGCCGCATTCGACGGACTCGGCGTCGCCGAGGTTGAGCCGGATGTTCTTGAAGACCGTGCCGGTCGTCACCGTGTCCGACGAGCCCTTGACGCGGATGTCCTTCAGGACCTGCACTGCATCGCCATCACGGAGTTCGTTGCCGTGTGCGTCTCTGACTACCATGGAAGGCTCCGGGCGTATTCGGATGCCCATGATGCGCGTTTTCCCGGCGCCTTGCCCGCCAAACGGCAGCGCAGCGCGGCTCAGTCCCTGTGCCATTGCCAGACCCAGTCCGCGCGCCACAGGTCGGTGCGGCTGTCGACGCCGGGAATCTCGGGACAGAAGTTGGCGACGTACTCGCGTTGCTCCGCGATGTCCCCAGGCGAACTGCGCGCACTCGGGCGCTGCAGGTTCTCGAGCTTTTCGCGCGCCTCGCGACAGTCGGGGTGCAGCGTCTGGAACAGTTGCGCTGCGCGCCTCTGCTGCGAGCCTCGCAGCGGCGGATCCTTGCTGCACGACTCGTCGCGCTCGCGCGTCAGCCGTTCGATCTCGGCCGGCCGGTCAGGGTCGTCGAGGTAGCGGCGCGCATCGTCGGGCCCCTTGTAGACCTTGTACTTGCCGACGAGCAGCTGCAGCTGGAAGAGCGCTTCGACGCAGCGTTCATCAGCACGCACATCAGCGGTCCCTGCGCTGCAGTCTTGTCTTCCTGGGGAGGTGGAGCCGCGGCAGGTGCGGGCGGTTCCAAGGCGGGTGCTGCCGCCGGTTGGGCTACAGCGGGAGACGAAGTCGGTGCGTGCGGTGCCGCGACAGCTTCATACGCCCCGGCCGGCGGCGGAGTGTCCGTGAAGTGGACCTGCCCCTGGGCATCGGTCCACTTGTACGTCGTGCCCAGCAGGCCCGGCACCAGCAGCACGATGGCGAGCAGGACCCGGGAGCGATGAGGGAATAGCCGTGCGCATGGGAGGCCTCCGGCGGCGGACGCTTCCATTCTACGCCCCGGAGGCTCACCGAAGGGTTTCCGCGCTTATCGAGGATTATCCTGTAACCCAATGAAATAAAATGGAAACACCGCAGACGGCTATTACTTCTCCGCCCCGCTCGGCAGCGACCACTCACCGGTCTTGGCGTCGAGCTTGTGGCAGGTCGTGCAGTCGCCCTTGAACGCCGTCACGAACTCGTTCTTCGCGCCCGTGAGGTGCACCAGGTGCATCAGCTGCGCAAACGGCGGTGCCTTCTTCGAATCCGAGCCGTGACAGTCGAGGCACGACGACGGGATGTCTTCGAGCGAGTCTTCCGCCGCCGGATGCTTGCCCTTCAGCGCCACGCCACTCGGCATGCTCGCCTTGCTGTTCGCCAGCAGGTCCGCGTCGATCTTGCCGGCCGTCCATGCCTTGAGCAGGGTGCTCAGGCGGTGGTCCTGCGCCTTCGCCTTGTCGAGCACGTGGCAGCTGACGCAGCCGTTGGGATAAGCGTCCGCTGCACCGTGTGCAGCCACCGGTAACAGCGCGCTGGCGGCGACGAACATCGTGCAGGCCAGAAGGATGGTTCGGAAGCTCATGTCGCTGACCTCCTCTCGAATGCGTTCGCGGTCATGATCCGCCTGCGGCAGCGGCCGCGCAAATGACGCCATTCGCGTCGGGCCACGGCGGCCCGTAACATTGGGAAACTCTTTCAAGCCCGGGTGGCACGATGGCCGGCGCCAGTCTCCTCGCCCTGCTCGACGACATCTCCAGCATCCTCGACGATGTCTCGCTGCTCGCCAAGGTCGCGACCAAGAAGACGGCCGGCGTGCTCGGCGACGACCTCGCGCTGAACGCGCAGCAGGTCGCCGGCGTCAAGTCCAACCGCGAACTGCCGGTGGTGTGGGCGGTGGCCAAGGGCTCGCTCATCAACAAGGCGATCCTGGTTCCCGCGGCGCTGCTGATCAGCGCGATTGCGCCATGGGCGATCGTGCCGCTGCTCATGGCCGGCGGCCTGTTCCTCTGTTACGAGGGGTTCGAGAAGATCTGGCACGCGCTGGCGCATCGCAGAGGAGACGGACCAGCACCGCAAGGAATTGCGCGAGGCGCTCGTCGATCCCACGGTCGACCTGCGCGCCGTCGAGCGCGACAAGATCAAGGGCGCCGTGCGCACCGACTTCATCCTCTCCGCGGAGATCATCGTCATCACGCTCGGCACGGTGGCCAGCGCCACGTTCGGCGTGCGTGTCGCCGTGCTGGTGGGCATCGGCCTGCTGATGACGGTCGGGGTCTATGGCATCGTGGCCGGCATCGTGAAGCTCGACGATGCAGGGCTCTATCTCGGCCAGGTACGCGGCGATGGCGTGCTGCCGCGACTGGTTCGCCGTTTCGGGCTCGGCATCGTGGCGTTTGCGCCGTGGCTGATGAAGGTGTTGTCGGTCCTCGGCACCGCCGCGATGTTCCTGGTCGGCGGCGGCATCCTCGCGCACGGCATCCCGTGGTTCGAGCACCGCATCACCGACCTCCGCGAGCTGCGAAGCAGCCGGCATGGAATCCTGCTCGATGCGATGACACCGCTCGTGGCCAACCTGGTCATCGGCGCCGTCGCCGGCGCGCTGGCGATGGTGCTCGTGGCGCTGGCGAAGAAGACTCGCAGCGCCATCCGGTAGACGGTGCACGGTCGACAGCCGCCTACCGCGCTGCCTGCTCCGCCGCGCTGAGCAGGCTCACGACCGCGGATTTACCCTTCGATTCCGCCGCATCCCGCGCCGTCCTGCCCCCGGCATCGCGCAGCAGGGGATCTGCGCCTGCCTCGAGCAGGATGCGCACGACCTCGGCGTTGCCCCACACCGCCGCCAACATCAGCGGCGTAAGTCCCTCCGTCGAGGCCCAGCCATAGCAAGCGTTCGTGTTGCACGGGTCGAGGCAGCGCGAACCCAGCATGTCTTCCGGCCGGTTCGGATCCGCGCCGCGCTGGATCAGCAAGCGCACGATCGCCGGATCGCCGCGATTGACGGCGTACATCAGCGCCTCCCAGCCGCCTGGCGCGGCGACATCGACGCGTGCGCCCGCGGCAAGTGCCGCCTGCACCCGCCCGATGTCCCCGGCTGCAGCCGCCAGCGAACAGCTCGCACTCGAGCGGTGTCGGAGCCTGCCGCTTCCAGACGAACGCCTGCCGTTGCCAGTTCCATGCCAGGGAGAGCGGCACGCTGATCGTCACCAGCGCCGCGAGCACCAGCGCGGCCTTGCGCCAGTCTCGAGTCACCAGGGCGAGCGGCCCGGCGAGCAGGCACATCACGCCGTAGCGTCGATCGAATCCATTGACGAGGTCGCGCACGCGCTGCGACGGGTCGATGAGTTCGCCCATGACCTGCAGCAGCGCCACGAGCAAGCGGTCGCAACCGCGAGCACGCGCAACACCGGGTCGCGACTGCGCACGGCACAGAAGCAACCGACGACCGCCAGCGGCGGAATGGCCAGCAGGCTCTCGAAGTAGTACTGCACCATCCCGCTGCGGTCGAGATCGAACAGCAGGTGCCACTGGAAGCGCAGCTCGATCAAGCCGATGGCGAAGAACGCCACGTAACCCAGGAGCCGGCAACCCGACCGCGGTGGACTGTGCTCCGGTCGATTGCGACGCGGGTCGGCATGTTCTAATGTTGTCATGAGCAACACCCTGGACGCCCTGAATTCCTCGCTGGCCTCGACCCTGCGCTTCTGGCGCGGCACCAACGCCCGCCCCGCGGCGCAGGCAACCGAAAAAGCACCTCGAGCTGTACGAATTCGAGGCCTGCCCGTACTGCCGCCTCGTGCGCGAGGCGCTGACGGAACTCGACCTCGATGCGCTCGTCCAGCCGACGCCCCACGGCGGCAAGCGCTTTCGTCCGACGGTGCAAAAGCTCGGCGGCAAACAGCAGTTTCCGTTCCTGGTCGACCCGAACACGAAGCAGTCGATGTACGAGTCGGCAGACATCATCGGCTACCTCTACAAGACCTATGGCGGACGCCCGGCGCCCACGCGCCTGCTGCGACCGCTCGACGTGGCCACCTCCGTCCTGGCCTCGGTGCCGCGGCTGCGTGCCGGCAGCCAGGCGCGACCCTCGAAGGCGCCGAAGCAACCGCTGGAGCTGTTCAGCTTCGAGTCGAGCCCCTACTCGCGCCGGGTGCGCGAAGTCCTCTGCGAACTCGAGCTGCCGTACCTGCTGCGCAGTACCGGCAAGGCCAAGTGGCAGGACCTCGGGCCGCCCGCTCTGCGCGCGACGCTGTTTCCCGAAGCTGCCGGTAACGGGACGCACGCGAACCGAGCTACTGCGACGGGCGGGCAAGGTGCAGGTGCCCGTACCTCGTCGATCCGAACACGCGGCAAGGCGATGTTCGAGTCGGACGCGATCAAGGCCTATCTGCTGGCGACATACGCGAAATAGTCAGGCCCTCACCCCGGCCCTCTCCGCTCACGCGGGAGAGGGAGCGGAGTGCGCTTCGGTTAAGCTTGGCCGATGCGCAACCTGACCCCCAGCACCTTACGGATCGGTTATCGGTATCGCCCGACGCGGCTGAACGGCCCGTACGACGCCCTGGTCATCGGCTCCGGCATCGGCGGCCTCACGACCGCGGCGCTGCTCTCCGAACTGGGGCAGAAGGTCGCCGTGCTCGAGCAGCACTACACGGCGGGCGGCAACACGCACAGCTACGACCGCGCGGGCTACGACTGGGACGTCGGCGTCCACTACCTGGGCGACCTCGGCACGCGGACGACGACGCGCCGGCTGTTCGACTGGCTCTCCAGCGGCAACCTCGCCTGGGCGCCGATGGACGCGCACTACGACCGCTTTTTCATCGGCGACCGCGTCTACGACGCCGTGGCCGGGCGCCAGGAATTCCGCGACAACCTCGTGGCGCACTTCCCGCGCGAGGCGGCCGCGATCGACCGCTACCTGGAACTGCTCAAGGAAGTCTCGAGCGGCATGCGCACGTTCACGCTCGAGCGCACGCTGCCGCCGTGGGCCGCGGCCGTCGCCGGGCCTTTCCTGCGCCGTCGCCTGCCGAAGACCTTCCAGCGCACGACGTACGAAGTGCTCTCGGAACTCACCGACGACCCGGAACTGATCGCGGTGCTGACGGGCCAGTGGGGTGACCTGGGGTTGCCGCCGAAACGCTCGTCGTTCGTCGTCCAGGCGCTGGTGGCCCGGCATTACCTGCACGGCGGGTTCTACCCGGTCGGCGGCGCCTCGCGCATCGCCGAGACGATCCTGCCGCGCATCCGCGCCAAGGGCGGCGAGGTGTTCACGTACGCGAGCGTCGAGGAAATCCTGCTGCGAGGACGGGCGCGTCCGCGGCGTGCGCATGGCCGACGGCAGCGAGATCGAGTCGCGCTGCGTCGTCTCGAGCGCGGGCGTGTTCAATACGTTCCAGCGCCTGCTGCCGAAGGAGGTCTCGGAACGGCACGGCTACACGCAGCGGCTGGCGCACGTGAAGCCGAGCATCGGACACCTCGGTGTCTACATCGGCCTCAAGGGCACGGCCGCCGAACTCGGGCTGCCGAAGACCAACTTCTGGATCTACCCGGAAGGCAACGACTACGACGGCGCGCTCGACCGCTTCATCGCCAATCCGCAGGGCCCGTTCCCGGTCGTGTACATCTCGTTCCCGTCGGCGAAGGACCCGGACTTCGAGCGCCGCCACCCGGGCAGCTCGACCATCGAGATCGTGGCACCGGTGCCGTACGAGATCTTCGAGCCGTGGGCCGGCACGACCTGGGGCAAGCGCGGCGACGACTACGAGGCGCTGAAGCAGTCCTACGGCGAGAAGCTGCTCGAGCACGTCTACGCGAAGCTGCCGCAGCTGCGCGGCAGGATCGACTACTGGGAAGTGTCGACGCCGCTCTCGATGCAGCACTTCTGCGGTTACGGCCGCGGCGAGCTCTACGGCCTCGACCACGACCCGGCGCGCATGAGCCAGGGCTGGCTGCGGCCGCGCACGCGCATCCCGGGCCTCTGGCTCACCGGCCAGGACATCATGTCGTGCGGCGTCGCCGGCGCGATGATGGGCGGCCTCGCGTCCGCGGTGACGATCGCCGGCGTGCGCAGGATGGCGCCGGTGATGAAGCAGATCTTCGGCTAGCGCAGCACGCCCTGCTCTTTCATCTTCACCGAGTAGACGAAGGCCCCGACCGCAACGGCGAAGATCATGGCGTTGAACGCATGCGCTCCCGGGCTGCCGAACAGCTTCATGCCGTTCGACAACAGGTAGCTGTAGACCATCGTCATGATCATCGCGGCCAGCGAGACCAGGAACACCTGCACGGCCAGCTGCCTGCGCAGCAGCAACAGCACCGCGCCCGCGACGCCGCCCCAGACGGCGAGCGCCCAGGCCGCGACCATCCACTTCGGGAAGTTGTAGAAATATTCGAGCTGCTCGGGCGTGAAGGCGCCCATGTACGTCGCATTGCGGGTCTGGGTCATCAGGTAGTCGAACGCCCCGATCGCATTCCAGAGCAAGGCGATGACACCGACCACGTAAAGGTGCCTCGGGAGCGCGGGTGGGCACGGCTGTCGGTGAGGCGGACATGGCGACCTCCTGCGGGCGCTGCAGCGCTCGAAATGGAGTTCTTTGTAATCCCGGCGCGGCAAACATACCCTATCGAAGAACTGGAGTCTGCACATGGCAAACGACCCGAACCCCCTGCCCGACTGGCTCAAGGGCGACCCGATCGCCGAGCACCTGCGCAGCATGGGCCAGACCCGTGACCAAGGCGGCCTGGCTCGAAGGCGCGTATGGCTCGAGCAACGAGATCGTGCTGGAGCAGGACAAGGAAACCCGCGACTGGGTGCGGCGGAATTTCCCGAAGGACCCGCACGAGCCGGTCAAGTAACGCCGGCTCCGGCCGACGGCCAGAGACACCTCAGCGCTCGACCTCGAGCGTCATCGCCGACGCCCGCAGCGGCTGCTCGACACCGCCGGTATCGAGCATCCGGGTGAGCGACGCGCCCGAACAGCAGCACCAGCACGCCGCCCATGGCCGCCGATCGCGGCATGCAGCCCCCAGAACTCCATCGGCGTCATCTTCTCGTAGTGGCCGCCGATCCAGCCGATCAGGATGTTGCCGACGAAGATGCTCATGAACGCGAGGCCCATCATCGTCGCGTTGACCTGCGCGGGCGCCTTGCGTGAGACCAGTGCCAGCAGCGTCGGCCAGTAGTACAGGAACGCGATGCCCTGCATGGCGCAGTACACGAACGGCCAGATCCAGTGAACCGGCCGGCCGCCGGCCAGGAGGATCGCGGCGACCAGCAGCAGGTTGCTGGCCATGCAGAGCCACGCGCCCATGCCGATCTTGCCCAGTTCGTCGGGCTCGCGGCCGCGCACGGACTGCCGACGCCAGAGCCAGAACAGCACCGGCACGCCGAGGATGCTGAACAGCGGATCGATGGACTGGAACCAGGGCACGGGCAGGCTGAAGCTGCCCGCCGCCAGCGAGACGTGTTCCTGGATCCACACCGGCCCGACGTTGGCGAGCTGGTAGTACGCGATGCTCTGGAAGATCGTGATGGCCATGACGGCAACCAGCGCGAACATGACGCGCCACTCGGCGCCCGTCAGGCGGCTCGTCGGCGGCACGATTGCGCCGGGCGACCCTCGCCGGCAGGTAGCGATAGCCGTACAGGTACGTCGCGAGCCCGCCGAGCATGAAGAGTGCAGCGGCGCCGAAGCCGTAGTGCCAGCCGTACCGTTGCGCGAGCAGGCCGCACAGCAGCGGACCGACGACCGCGCCGAAGTTGATGCCCATGCTGAAGATGGCGAAGCCGCGGGTGCGACGCGCCTCGTCATCGACGGCATACAACGCACCCACCTGCGCGGAGATGTTGCCCTTCAGGAAACCCGAACCCAGGACCAGCAGCAGCAGCGCGAGCAGGAACGACTGGTCGAACGCCATCGCGATGTGGCCGGCGCTCATCGAGAGCGCGCCGATGACCACGGCGTTGCGCTGGCCGATCCAGCGGTCGGCAATGAGCCCGCCCAGCAGCGGCGTGAAATACACGAAGCCGGTGTAGAGCCCGAAGATGTTGCGAGGCGAGCGCCTGCGTCGAGAGCGGCCCGAGCACCGACTCGAGGCCCGCCCGGAAGGCCGCGAAGCCGACCACGTGCTCGACGTGGCCCGGCAGCAGCAGCTGGTTGACCATGTACAGCACCAGCAGTGCCGTCATGCCGTAGAACGAGAAGCGCTCCCACGCCTCCGTGAACGCCAGGTAGAACAGCCCCTTGGGATGACCCCAAAGGACGCCGACGTCCGCCCGGCCTGGCGCGGTCTGCATTGCTGATTCCCCTGCGGCGCCCTCAGGATTTATGAGTTATCGACGGGCGCGTAGGGGAACATACACCGCCGGCGGGAGGCAGTGCCGTGCGGGTTATTTCGCGTCAGGCCTTCTTCAGGAAGCAGGTCTTCAGCACCACCGTGTTGCGGCCCTGCCCGGCCTCGATCACGTCCTCGTCGTCCTCGACGAGCCGGATGTTCTTGAAGGTGGCACCGCGCTTCAACGTCTCGGACGTGCCCTTGACCTTGAGGTCCTTGATCACGAGGACGCTGTCGCCGTCCTTCAGTTCGGTGCCGTTGCTGTCTCTTACGCTCACAAGAATCTCCGCATTCAACCCTAGCGCGCGATGATACGACGCATCAGCGCAGTGAGCGGTGTCTCGCGACGCCGGGTATGACTTCGAATTGCTGGCCGGCCTCGATGGTCCCCGGCTGGTCGACCGCGAGGTAGAAGCCGGAGAACCCGGTGCGCTGCATCTTGAGCCCCGCCTGCGGGTCGCGCATGACCGCGTTGAACTTGAAGCAGGGCGTGCGCGGCTGCGTGACGCGCAGCACGCAGCCCGGAAACCGGAGCATGTCGCCGACGTACACGTCCGTCTCCAGCAACCCAGCGATCGTGAGGTTCTCACCGAGGCTGCCGCCCGCAAGCGGATCCGCGGAACCGCCGATCGCGGCCTGCTGCTGGCGCCAGAACTCGTAGTGCTCGATCGGGTATGCGTACACGGCCTTGGCCAGCCCGCCGTGCACGGTGAGGTCCGCCTGCTCGTCGCCGGCGAGCCCCAAGGGCCGAACTTCGACGGGCCCGGAGACCGTGTGCTTGCGGATGCCGCTCATCACGAACTGGTCGTCCACGGGCAGCGGCACGGCACGGCCGACCTGGAGGCTGAGGAGCGTCCCGGTGGTCACGGGCTCTCTCGCCGGCTGATCTTTCCAACCACGATGTCCACGCTTTCGGTGACGGGATCGAACAGGATCTTCGCCTCGCCCCGCTCGAGCTGGCGCATGACCTGGGTGACCTTGGTCTCGTGCGAGATGTCGCGCTCGCCGTAGTCGGTGCCTTCGCGAAGGATGAAGGACTCGATCACGCCCCGCAGTGCGTCGGGCGAGAGTTCAGCGTGCGGAATCTCGACCGGTGGCGGCCGCTCGCGGGGGTCTTCGTACCATTCGGTCAAGGCGCGGCTCCGGGCCCGGGGAGCAATGCACCGGAACTTACCCTCGCAGGCCTGCCGGGTCTCGCAGCGGCAGTCGGCCAATTCCCGTTCGACCCTCTTCGATACCTTCACTGGCTTGGCCAGTGAGTTCAGTTGCATGGCAACACCGGCGACTTCCTTCAGTCGTTCGTCGATCGATGAACCGCGGGTCGCGCCATACCAGTCGATGACTTCGAACAGGCGCCAAAGCACTGTCGTTCCGGCATGAAAAGGCAGCGGAAAGTCCTCGTGTTTGAACGCGAGCTTCCTGATGTTCTGCCGACTTACGCCCAGCAAGTCGGCGACATCAGACAAGCCGACGACATCGGGCCCCACCTCGACCAGGCTTGCCGACGGAATCGCCTTCTTTACGTCCTTTATCGCAGACACGATCGCGCGCTCTGCAGAAGGCGATTCGCGCGTGAAATCGAGCGCAAGCCGACCTGGCAGACCGATTCCGACAAGTGCATCGTTGCAGCCCACCGCGCCAAGGCGCTCCACCAATGCATCGGCATCCCATTCGCTCCTGGGGACGACAAACTTCAGGGTGAATTCATACTCCATTGGTTTTGCCTCTCACCGCTCAGTGGTCGATTTCGGAGACCTCACAGCGGTTTTTCCACTCCTCGAACAGTTATCGACGACGCGCCTGAGCTGTCGAGCATGATTCTCAGGACTCCGGGGAGTGCTCCAGATGCTGGTGATGCAAAACTCACCGCAGCGACACTCGGCATCGTTTGCTGGACAGAACATCTTGCCCCAGGCGTGAGCGCCTCCAATTTCAATGCGCCAACCAAGGGACTCGGCGTGTCTCAACGCACGCTCGACCTCCTTGCAGGGATGCCTGGTCTTCCGTGCCACTTCTCGATGCCTCAAGAGCATATTGCATCGGTTGTCAAATGACAACCTGCCGCTATGACCAGCCCCGATCCAACCATGAAGGCCACTGGGGGTCACCGTCCATTTGGACGGTCTGCGGGCAGAAATCCGGTTCCAAGGCGCTGAAGAGGACAGTTTTCTCGGGATTGTTTAGGCTCGCAGCATGCAAACTCATACCTCGTACGCTCGCTTCGCCGCATTGATTGCGGCAGCAACTGCCTCTGGCATTAGCCGCGGCCGGTTTACTGGCCGTCTGCTCGGCCGCCCTCGCCGCCCCGCCCTCCTTCCCCGAAGCCGCCTACCGCAAGCACATCGAAGTGCTTTCGTCCGATGCCTTCGAAGGACGCGCACCGGGCACCGAGGGCGAGAAGAAGACCGTCGCCTACATCGAGGAGCAGTTCAAGGCCGCAGGCCTGAAGCCCGGGGCCAATGGCAGCTATCGGCAGGCGGTACCAGTCGTCGAGATCCTGCCGCACGCGGACCCCACGCTGCAGGTGAGCTGGACCGGACGGCAAGACGCTCGCCCTGCGCAGCCTCGACGACGTCGTCTTCTGGACGAAGCGGCCCGTGCCGGAATCACGCATCGCCAACGCCGAGGTCGTCTTCGCGGGCTACGGCATCGTCGCACCGGAGTACGGCTGGAACGATTACGCCGGCCTCGACGTGCGCGGCAAGCTGGTCCTCGCGCTGGTCAACGACCCGGGTTACGCGACGCAGGACCCGAAGCTCTTCACCGGCAACGCGATGACCTACTACGGCCGCTGGGACTACAAGTTCGCCGAGGCGATGCGCCAGGGCGCAGCCGGGTTGCTCGTCATCCACGAGACCAAGGCTGCGGGCTATCCCTGGGACGTGCCGCGCAATGGCGCCACCAACGCACAGTTCGACTTGCGCGTCGACGACTACATGGCGAAGCGCCTGCCGATCGAGGGCTGGATCACCGAGGACGCGGCCTCTCGCGTGCTCGCGCTGGCTGGGCAGGACTTTGCTGCATTGAAGGCTTCCGCCTCGAAGAGCGGCTTCAAGGGTCGCGCACTCGGCGTGACCGCGAGCGCCGGCGTGAAGAACGACGTGACCAACAAGGTCTCGTACAACGTCGTCGGCATGGTGCCGGGCAGCAAGCGCCCGAACGAGGCCTTCATCTACACCGCGCACTGGGACCACCTGGGCAAGAGCGCGGACGCCAAGCCGGGCGAGGACGCGATCTTCAACGGCGCGCAGGACAACGCCACCGGCATCTCCGCGCTGATCGAACTGGGACGCGCGTTCGCGCAGACCAAGCCGCGGCCGGAGCGCTCGTTGATGTTCGTCGCGGTCACGGCCGAGGAATCCGGCCTGCTCGGCAGCGAGTACTTCGCCGAGCATCCGCCGCTGCCCGTCGCGCAGATGGTCGGCGGGCTCAACATGGACAACCTGTATTCGGTCGGACCGACGCGTGACCTGACGGTCATCGGCTTCGGTGCGTCGGAGCTCGAGGACGACCTGCGTCGCGCCGCCGCGAAGCAGGGCCGCGTGCTGGTGCCCGAGCCCTCGCCCGAGAAAGGGTTCTATTACCGCTCCGATCACTTCAACCTGGCGAAGCACGGCGTGCCGATGCTCTATACCAAGGCGGGCATCGACAGCCCGACCAAGGGCAGTGACTGGGGCAAGCGCTGGCTGGAGGACTACACCGCCAGGCGCTACCACAAGCCCTCGGATGAATACGATCCGGGTTGGGACGTGAGTGGAACGCTCAACGATCTCGCCGTGTTCTATGACGTGGGGCTCGCCGTGGCGAACTCGGACCGTTGGCCGAACTGGAAGCCGACGAGCGAGTTCAGGGCGATCCGGGATAAGCTTTCCAGATGAACACTCTCTTTGCACCGACGACCGTCGGCAATCTCAAGCTGCAGAACCGCATCGTCATGGCGCCACTCACGCGGAATCGTGCCGACGTGATGGGCGTGCCACAACCCTTCGTGCGCGACTACTACGCGCAGCGCGCCAGCGCCGGGTTGATCATCTCGGAGGGCACCCAGACCAGCTTCGCCGGCCAGGGCTATTGCCGTACACCCGGCATCCACACGCCGGAGCAGATTGCGGCCTGGAAGCAGGTGACCGATGCAGTCCACGCGCGAGGCGCGAAGATGTTCATGCAATTCATGCACTGCGGCCGCATCGCCCATCCGCTCAATCGACAGATCGCGGATGCGCCGGTGGCGCCCTCGGCCGTGAAGCCGGCCGGCCAGATGTGGACCGACCAGCAGCAACTGCAGGACTACCCCACGCCGCGCGCGTTCGACACGGCGGAGCTCCCCGCGCTCGTCGATGAGTTCGTCACCGCGGCGCGCAATGCGATGGCGGCCGGGTTCGACGGCGTCGAACTGCACGCCGCGAACGGCTACCTGTTGAACCAGTTCCTGGCCTCGAACTGCAACCTGCGCACGGACGGTTACGGCAGCTCGCTGCAAGGCCGCATCCGGTTCGTGGTCGAAGTCGTCCAGGCGGTCGCCGCGGCGATCGGTGCGGCACGCACCGCCATCCGTGTTTCTCCCGGCCACATGTTCAACGACATCGTCGACGCCAATCCGCTCGAGACGCACGTTGCACTGCTCGATGCCCTGCCCACCGCGGACATGGCGTATGTGCACGTCATGCTGCCGGACGCCTTCAGCCCGCAACTCAACAACGCCGGCGACCCGCAGGCGCTGCTCCGCAACCTGCGGACCCACGTCAAGGGCGCGCTCATCGCAGCGGGCAACCTGACGGCCCAGAGCGCACAGGCATACCTGGATTCAGGCGTACTGCAGCTTGCCGTCTTCGGACGTCCGTTCATCGCCAACCCGGATCTCGTCGAGCGACTGAAGACTGGGGCGCCGCTTGCGAAACCGCGCGAGGATCGCTTCTACACGGCCGGCCCCGAGGGCTACAGCGACTATCCGACGAACGCTAAATCAACCGCACCGGCCTGATTTTCTTTGCTGCAAAACGGGTCAAGCCGTCCCAGACCCTACTCACCCGACTTGATCCGGGTCCATGCGCGGTCGATCGCGCGCCCCAGTTCCTGCGACCAGGGCCGATCGATGCTCAGCCGCTTGAAGACCTCCTCGGTCGGGTAAATGGAGGGGTCGTTACGGATCGACTCCGCGACGTACGGCAGGGACGCGGCGTTGCCGTTCGCCTCCCCCACCGCATTCGTGATCGCTGCAATTACCTTGGGCTCCATCAGGTAATCGAGGAACGCATGGGCGTATTCGGGATGCGGCGCATCGACCGGGATCGAGGCCACGATCACTCCACAGCGGTGCGCCCTCCTTCGGTATGACGTAGACCACCTCGACCGGCTGCGCGGATTCCCCGCCACGAACGCGCGCCTGCTGAAGCGCCCCGCTCCAGCCGACCGAGACGCAGACCTCGCCGCTCGCGAGATCATTGAGGTATTGCGACGAGTGAAAATACCGGACGTACGGACGCGCTCGCGTGAGCAGCGCCTCTGCGGCCGCACGATCTTCCGGGCGCTCACTGTTGGCATCGAAGCCGAGGTAGATGAACGCCATCTGGAACATGTCCGCCGGCGAGTCGAGCCACGTGATCCCGCACTTCGCGAGCCTGGAGGCGATCGCCGGGTCGAACACCGCCGCCAGGCTGTCGATCGTGCGGGTGCCGAGCGCCTTCTCGACCGCGTCCGGGTTGTAGCCGATGCCCGTCGTGCCCCAGAGGTAAGGGACGGAGTGCTCGTTGCCCGCGTCGTAGGTGGACAGCAGCTGCATGATCTGCGGGTCCAGGTTCGCGAGATTCCGGAGCCTCGAGCGGTCGAGCTTCGCCAGCGCACCCGCCTCGATCAGCTTGTACGTCGGCCCGCCGGAGGTCACGACGAGGTCGTACCCCGAGTGGCCCGTCAGGAGCTTGGTTTCCAGGACCTCGAACGAGTCGTAGACGTCGTAGACGACCTTGATGCCCGTGCGGGCTTCGAAGTCCGCAATCGTCGCTGGGGCGATGTAGTCGGCCCAGTTGTAGACGTGCAGGACCTTCTCTTCACCCGCGCCCGCAGCATCCTTCTGCCCGCCCCCGCACGCGGCCAGGCAGGTGAGCAACGCCACAGGCAGAAGGGAACGCAAGTCCACTTGCATATCAAAGCCTCCGCGCACCACGAGCCGGCAGGTGGCGCACGCCGCGATTAGATCACACGGAACGCCACGGCTCCGCACGTCCAGCGCTGGCAGACCATGCCGCGGACGCCCGCGGCGCGAACTGCTCGTCATCGAGCTGGCTTTGGATCTGGGCACCTTCCATGGCGACTCTCTGTCGCTTGCCACGGTTGCCGCTGGTTCCTATATTGGCCAGCCGACATCCTCGATTCGCACGGAGCAGAAGCAAGATCATGAGCGTCACCGGAACCTGGAACCTGACCATCAACTCGCCACTCGGCGCGCAAGCCGCGACGCTGCAGATACAGGAGGCGGGCGGCGCCTACCAGGGCACCCTCACCGGCAAGGCCGATCCGGCGCCGGCCGAACGCCTCACGGTAGACGGCAACAACCTCAGCTTCTCGGCTGATGCGGACACACCCGTCGGCAAGCTGAAACTTGCGTTCACAGGCGCGGTCACCGACGACAGCATCGCGGGCAAGTACGAGACTCCGTTCGGCGCCTTCGACTTTTCAGGCACCCGCGCCTAGAGGGCGCTGCGCCGAGGGAAACCGCAACCTCATGGCCCTCGACCTCGCCCTCGTCGCCCGCATCATCTCCGAAGGCTACCTGCCGGCGAAGTCGGCCTTGCTGCAGGGACCGGCCGACCCCGTGAGTGGCGCGGTGGCGCCGGACCGGATTCGCGGCATGTTGCTCGGGCTCGCGATCGGCGACGCGCTCGGCAATACCAGCGAGAGCCTGACGCCCGCGCAGCGCACGGACTGGCACGCGGGCGAGGACATCTGCGACTACCTGCCGAATCCGCACGCGGGCAGCCGCCGCGTCGGCCTGCCCTCGGACGACACCCAGCTCGCGTTCTGGACACTCGAAAGCCTGCTCGAGCACGGCGAACTCAATCCGGACGACGTCGCGCGGAAGTTCGCCGAGCGCAGGATCTTCGGCATCGGCGGCACGGTGCGGCAGTTCCTCGCGAACCGCACCGAAGGCGTTTCGCCCTGGTATCGCTGTGGCGTCGAGAGCGCCGGCAACGGCGCACTGATGCGCATTGCGCCGCTCGTGCTGTTGCACCCCGGCGGCACGGGCGCGACCCTCTGGCTCGATGCGGCGCTCGCCTCGATCGTCACGCACCGCGACGCATGCTCAGTCGCGTCGTGTGTCGCCTTTGCCGACCTGCTCGCACGCCTGCTGCGGCTGCCCGCGCCACCGACCGCGGAGTGGATCCTCGTCACTTACTTGAATGCGGTGCGCCGTGTCTGCAGCGACCAGCCGGCGTACCGGCCGCGCGGTGGCCGCTTCATCGATGTCGAGGGTCCGTTCGCGGCCTATCTCGAGCACGTCCTCGGCGAGGCGCAGCGCCGGGAATGGAGTACCCGCGAAGCCTGTGACGCCTGGCACTCCGGCGCCTACCTGCTCGAGACCGTACCGAGCGTGCTGTGGATCCTGGCGCAGTGCGCGGAGGATCCGGAACGAGCGATCATTCGCGCCGTCAACGATACGCGGGACAACGACACCGTCGCTGCCATCGTCGGTGCGGCCGTGGGCGCGCTGCACGGCGCCAAGGCGTTACCCGACCGCTGGAAGTGGGGTCTCCTCGGACGCACTCAGGAAGCAGACGATGGCCAGGTGTTTCGGCTCGTCGAGGCCGCGGTGGCCCGGGAGTGGTGATTCGATCGCACCGTCCGTAACTACTGCGCCAACGCGATGGAAAGTCGAAGTCCCATGGCACCGAGCAATGCACGAAGTGTCCGTAGTTCTGGATTGCCTTTTCCCGAAAGCGTTCGATAGAGACGTCGTCGCGTTCAGGCCGGTCTGCTGCGCGAGGCCCGACACACCGCCGCAAGCTTCTGAGAGCCGGCGTAGAGCAAGCATGAGTTCCTGCTGGTCTCCGTCGGCGAGCACCTGGTCGAGATAGGCGGCGGCGTCATTGTTCGATCACGTCGAAGGCTCTCGACTGTTGCATCGTTCGTGCGCTTCGCGATGCGCCTGCTTCCTGGTTCGCCTTGGTCGTTGCCGTCGATCGCCGTTCCTTAAGTGGACGTCCGCCACGCGTCGCAGTACTGCCACCGGCAGCGGAGATCGGCCAGACCATCGAGCCAGCGCTGAAATGGGTCCCGGCCTGTCGGCGACAAGTAGTGTTCGACCTGGGATCGCATCTTCGCTTTTAAGCGAATTCCTGTCAAATGCGTGGGAAGCTCCCGTCTAACGGGCGCGGCCACTTCGAACGAAGATGCCCCGCGAGGAAACCCGAGCCAATTCAAGAAGCATGTGATCTGCGATCGTGCTTCCAACCCGACAATGACAGCCCGGGTCCGACGCCCGACTGGCAGTTTCTTGCGATCGCCTCGCGCCCTTGCTACTGATGCCCATGCGCTGCGATCAGACACGACCTTGCCCACGAGCATCAACGATGAACCCGATGCCCGGCATTTCCTTTAGAGTCATAGTTCACCGTACACGACGCGTCCGCCGACGATCGTCGTCAACACCTTCAGGTCGCGGATCGCCGCGGGCGGCATCGCCAGGATGTCGCCGGAAATGACGACCATGTCCGCGAGCTTGCCGGGTTCGATCGAGCCCTTGACCCGGTCCTCGCCCTGGGCCCGGGCTGCCCAGATGGTCAGCATGCGCAGCGCCTCGGTGACCGACACCGCCTGTTCCGGCACGAACACGCCGACGTCGGACATGCGCGTCACCACCGCCCAGACGTGGAGGAACGGATCGAACGTCTCGAGCACGATGCCCGTGAGGTCCGTGCCGAAGCCGGGCTCGAGGCCCGCGTCGATCATCGAGCGAAACTGGAAGGCGCCCCGCGCACGCTCGGCGCCGAGGTTCTGGATGGTCGAGTTGGCGAGCGTATAGAGCCAGCCCGGCTGCACGTTGACCTTGACGTCGAGACGCTTCGCGCGCGCAAGGTCGTCGGGACCCAGCATGAACTCGCCGTAGTGCTCGATGCGTTGCAGCGCGGATCCGCGCGCCGGTTTGACCGGCCCTTCCTGGGCCTGCACGTGTTCGAACGCGGTGAGCGCCATGGCCGTCGCGCGATCGCCGGTCGCGTGGGCGAGGAAATCCAGGCCCGCGCGGCGCGCGCGCAACGCGAGCGCATCAAGCTCGTCCTGCTTCATGTTGAGCAGGCCGTAGCCGCCCCCCGCATACGGCACCGACACCGCGCCACCGCGCATGGGCACGTCGCTGTCGACCCACACCTTGACGCCGGCGAGGCGGTACCACGTCGGATCCACGCTCGGCGCGAACGCGAGCCCGTCGAACGTCGCCGGCAGGAACCGGCCTGCCGGATCGGCGTGCACCCCGACGGTGTAACGCATGGTCGTGGGCGCGGCCTGTGCCACTGCCTTGAGCGCGCCCAGCTGGTTGAGCGGCACCAGCGCATACATCGACGTATAGCCGTGCGCGTTCCACATCTGCGGGATCAGGCTCGTGTAGTAACGGCGCAGGTCGTCGTCCGAGGTGCGGTCCGGGAAGAGGGCCAAGCCTTCGCGAATCACGCCGGTCGGCTCGCCGTCCGCGTCCAGCTCGATATACGCGCCCTTGAGTTCACCCATGCCGTGCTTGATGCCCAGCGCGTCGAGACCCGCGGAATTGACGGCCGCCTCGTGCGTGCCATTCAGGAACATCACCGGCGACTTCGGCGCGGCGGAGTCGAGCTCGGCTCGCGTCGGAATGCGACGTTCGGCGAAGCGCGTCTGGCTCGAAGAGGACCCGGCGACGATGATCCACTCCCCGGGCGGGGTCTCGGCGGCGCGCGCGGCGAGCTTCTGCAGCAGCACGGCGACGGAAGGCGTGGTCGCGATCCGGCCGTCCAGGTAACGCTCGATCATGCGCACGGCGACGGTCGGGTGCGCGTGGCCGTCGATGAACCCGGGCAGGACGGTCCTGCCCTGCAGGTCGACGACCTTCGTCCGGGTACCCGCGAGCTTGCGCACCTGTGAGTCCGTGCCCGTGGCCAGGATCCGGCCGTCCTTGACGGCGACTGCCTCGACCACCGTGTTGGCGGTATCCAGGGTGACGATCTTGCCGTGGAGGAAGACCGTGTCTGCGGCGTCCGGGACGTCGGCACGCGCGAACGACGAGGCGCAGGCCAGCAAGATCGCCGTAAACTCGAGGAGACGGTTGGCTGGACGGGTCATGTCGGGCTCGCTGGAAGACCGAGGCGCTGCAGACTATAGCGGAGGACGACCATGAACGATCGGTCCGACCAGGGCACACGCTGGCGACTCCTGCGCGATGTCGTGGTGTTCCAGATCAAGCTGGCGATGGAGGCGGTGCTGGACATCACGCTGATCCCGGTGTCGCTCGCTGCTGCAGGCCTGGACCTGGTGCTGGGGAACTGGCGACGTCCACGGTGGTTCCATGCCGTGCTTCGGTTCGGCGAGCGTTGCGAACATCGGATCGACCTGTGGGGCGTCGCGACACCAGGCATCGACGCGCCTCAATCGGAAGTCGATGCGGTCTTGCGCAACATCGAGACCCTGATCCGTCGCCCAGGCACGGGTCCGGAGAAGCTGCGTGAGCTCAAGGCGCTGGGCCGCAACGAAAATTGCGCCGAGCGGTGACGGCAATCTGAAGCCTCCTGACCCTGGTAGCGATCTTCCGCGTTGAGTACGCCTGTCAACGGATCGGATGAACCCGCGTTGTAGTCGGATATGCCCCGCCCGTTCCCTGGATGGCGGGCGTGACCCCGATCCCACACCCCCAGGTATCCCCATGAAGTCGCTTCGAACCATCGTTTATGTTGTCGGCCTCAGCGCTGCGCTCGGCGCCGCCGCCGTTGCCGCCGCCGCAACCCAGCCTGCCACGCCGAGCACTGCCCCGAGCCAGGGCCCGATGCGGCACGACGGCCCACGGTCCAGGCGGCCCTGACGCCGGCTTTCACCGCGTGCTCGACCAGCTCGACCTGACCGCGGAACAGAAGACCCAGATTCAGTCGATCTTCGAGCAGGCGAAGCCGCGACTGCAGGCGGTGCACGAGAGTGGCCGCGCCAGCCGCGAGCAGCTCGAAGTCATGCCGCCCACCGACCCGGCCTACGCCGGCCTGGTCGCGTCCGCCAAGACCAACGCCGCCGAGCAGATTCAGCTGATGAGCGATCTATGGACGCAGGTCTACGCGAAGCTGACGCCCGACCAGCGCGCCCGCATCCCCACCGTCGTCGCTGCCCAACGCACTGAGAGGGACGCTCGCAAGGCCGACTGGCAAAAGCAGCGCGGCGGACAATGACCTGATGCGCTGACGCGCAGACGATCGTTCGATCAGAGACGGCCCGAGCTCCGCGCACAACGCGCGGAGTTCGGTGCCGAATGAAGGGCCAGACGTCCTTCTTGCCCACAGGATGCGCGGAAACGCTCAACGCCTGCGCTTGGTGCTTCGTTGAGGACCAGCCGGGGCGCCCAGCAATCCGACCCGCCGCCCCCGCTCGTTCTGTCGGCGCTTCTTCCGAGTCTCTTCGACCGCCCGCCCGATCTAAACGTACTTCTCAATAATCCTCGTCGCCCACCACGAAACGCGAGTGGTCGTCGTAGGGGTCGTCGCAGTGGTCGTGCTGAAGCGCCACAATCCAGCGGCCGTGGCCGTCGACCACGCCGCATCTGCCATTCAGAGAGACCGTGAAACGTGGTTCGGCGTAGGAGCTGCTTGCCGCCATCGAACAGCTGCGGCAAGAGCTGCCGCCCACCCACATCGATCAGCACACTCTTCGCGGCCACGACGTCCGGGGTGGCACCCAGCGGAAACACATCCTGCGAACCCCGAATTCCTCGTCCATGAAGCCTTCCAGCTTCCCGGCAGGTTCCGCACAGCCCATTCGTACCCTGACGGGGCCGCGAGCTCGTGGGTCGCCAGCGTCTTCTTGTCGATGAAGTACAGTTTTCGATCTGTCGTAAAGGCCGCCGATACTCGATCGGAGTAGTCGGCGAGCAGGTGGATGCGCTGCGCCCACCCCGCGGTCACAGCTGCCGTGACTTCCTGACCAGCAGCCGTGACCAGGCTCGTCCGTCCGTCCTGCTCACCGGCAGGCAGGCCGTCGCGGACAGCGACAATCTGATCGAAGCGCGGCGCGATGACTTCCCGTCCGTCGCTGCGCACCACTCCCCACCTCGCACCGACCCGCGCCGGGATGAGCCCCGAGCGGGCCGGCTTCATCTGCTCATACCTGGGCGACAGAATCTCCTGGCCCGCCAGGCTCACAGAGTACCCAGCGATCGCCGCGGCGCACTGCGGCCACTCCACGGGAGCGTTCGCCCGCGGCTTCCGCGATGAAGATCTCGTCAAATTCAATTGCCAGCGCCGGCTTGCCATTCGCGTCCAACACGCCCCAGCGCTGCCCTTGCCGGACCAGCACCCATTTGGCAGGGCCGACTGTCCGGATCTCGTCGTACCTCGGCCCCTCGAAAGTCAGCGTGTCGAGGTTCATGCGCTGCCACGTGGTCCCGACCTGCACCAGGCACAGGCGAGCCGACTCGCATTCGTGCTCGCCGACCGGCGAATAGAAGACGTCGCGCTTGCGCACGCAGCCGACGCGCTGCTCGTCATGAAGGCCCAGTTTGAAGCACCGGTGGCGGGCATCATCCAGGCGCAACGCGGAGTCGTGCTCGGCCGGAATCCGCCAGCGCCCCTGCCTGTCCAGTGCGCCCGCACCGGCCTGCCTTCCGAGCCGCCAGGATTCCCGGCACGCAGTGTGCGGCCTGCACTTCGCGCGGCAGTGGGGTCCAGTGGCCGCGCCATCGAGGCAACCCCGCCGACCGTCGACCGTGACGTCCGCGTCCAGCCCGAGCATGAACAATGGCTTTTCAGCGAAACGCGCCTTCGACAGGACCTTGAGATTCCGGTCCGCGAGGCCCCAGCGCTGGTCATTTCCGAACGTGTACGCCCGTTTCAGGCGGATTCCAGCCACTCGAAGCGCGCCTCGGCCCGCGTGCGCACCGTCGCCATCCACCAGCTGCCAGCGATGCGGTGCCATCCGGCTCACGATTGCGAGTCCTTCGCTGAGAGTGCAGCGGCCGTGCATCCGCAAAGGGGCGGTGCATGAAGCTCACTCGGTCCGTCGCGAACGGCAAGGTGGCCGGCATCTTTCCAGCCTCAGTCGCGAAGCCCAGCGGGTCTGCCGTCCCGGCCCGGCCGGAGCCCGCCCGAGCGTGGCCCGATCCAACCGACCGCCGTCTGCTCGAGCTGGCGTCCCGCGGTATCGATCAGAAATCCCCGCTGACCGCTCTGCACGCTGGCCGTGCCAGCGTAGAACAACTGCGCGACCTCGTACTGCGGGGCAATGATCCAGTGGCCATCAACGTCGACATATCCCCACTTCCCGTCCCGCTGCCACGGTATGAGCCCATCGCGAAAGAAGTCATCGAGCGCTACAAAGCGGGCCAGATCATCGAAGCCTTCATCATCGTCGAGCCCTGGCCACGGCCAGAGTCCGAGATCCGCCACCGACCGGCCGGACCTATCAATGAGCACCAGGCATGCGTACCCGCGCTCGCCGATCGTTCGATCCCGGGAGAACCGGAGCAACACGGCATCGAACTCGATGGGCACGACGATCCGACCCGTGGGGTCGATGAATCCGAAGTTGTCCCCCTGCATGACCCGGGCGCGTCCTTCCACGAAGGGGCCTGCGTCGTCGAACGCGCCTCGATCACGCGTCGGCCATCCAGGTCGACGTACCCGCCCTGCACCGTGCCGTGAGTGTCCTTGAACGATGCGGGCAGCCGTTGCTCGACCAAGTGAGCTGCAAGATACTCCTCGGTCAGACGGCGAGTATCGAAAGCCCAGAATGCAGAGTCATTCGAAGGTCCCGTCGCAGGATGCGTGTCCACGAGCAATCCGGCGGTAGCGCGGTCGAACCCTTCTGCCACGACGCGTCCATCGGCATCGATGAGCCAGGCGATCCGTCCGCCGAGCTTGACGAAGGCGTGACCACCCAGGAAGCGTGCCGCCGCATGGAATTGCGGCGCGATGATCCAGCGACCGCTGTGGTCAACGTAACCCCAGAGCCCCCTGTCATCGACGGCGGCCACGCGCCCGTTTGAAAACGACCCCACGGCAAGGAACTGCGGCGCAATCACCCACCGCCCCTGCCGGTCGATGAAGCCCCAACCTGCCCGCGACACGCGCGGCCGCCGTCCTTCGTGGAACGGAAAGGCATCGAGGTACCGGGGCGCGATGGCGATCGCCCCCTGCTCGTCCAGGTACGCCGTAGATACGGTGCCCGGCGTCCTCCGGGCTCTTGCAACCGGACAAGCTCGCCGCCACCGCAGTGCGCCCAACGCCAAACGCGGCCATCCATTCGGAGCCCACACCGTCGCGCCCTCCTGGCCGACGCCGCACCAGCCCGAATCATGGACCTGGCCATCTCGACCGCCGATACGTAGCTTCGGCAAGGTCTATCGCGAGAGTCCCGCGCGAACGAACTCCCGCCGCCCCCGCAGAGAATCATCTGTCCTGCCTGGCTCACGACATGAGCCTGCGCCCTGCCACCTTCATCCCAGCCGCATCCGATCGGGACCATCGACAGGAATTATCCTAACTCTTTACTGCCATCACTCATTGTCATCGACATACAATCAATGTATACTTACAACCACTGACATTGACAGCGATCACCGACACCCCATGAAACCCATCCTCCTCTCCCTCCCCGACGAACTCGCCGACTGGCGCGGCACGGCCGCCGAGCTCGCGGACAAGTGCAACGAGGTCCTGGCGGGCGTTCCCTCCCTGACGGAGGACGCGGGCTCCGCCAACGAGCGCCTCGTCCGCCACTACGTGCAGGTCGGCGTGCTCACGGCCCCCGAGCGCGAGGGGCGCGAAGCGATGTTCGGGCTGCGGCAGATCGTCGAGTTCCTGGCCACCCGGTACCTCCTCAAGGACGGCTGGCCGCTCGCCAAGGCCGCCGAGATCGTCCGCACGACGGACGTCGCCGGCCTCGCACAGCTCATCCCGTCCGAGCAGCCGCGCACGCGTGCCGAGGAAGTGGTCGCGAAGTACCGCGGGGTCCCGGCCGCCGCGGAGCCCAGTGCACCCTACGTTGCAGGCCGCGCCAGCAAGCGTGTCGCCTCGGCATCGTTTGCGCTCATGCCGGTGGCACCGGCGCCCGCGACCTCCAAGCGGTCGGCCGTCCAACAGGCCATGAAGCTCGCGACGCCGCTGGCCCGCGCCGCCGACATCTCGCGCCGCCGCGTCTCGCTCGAGGAGAACCTGAAGTCCCTCGGCAACGCGGAAGGCCGGCCGGATCGCAGACGCATCGTTCGCATCGAACTCACGCCGTGGTGCCACGTGGACGTGGACGTCCGGCAGCTCGGCGAGATGAGCGAAGACACCCCCGCCACCCTCGGGGCCGCGTTGACCCAGGCGCTCCAGGAAGAGCGCATCCAGAAAGGAAAGTGACCATGACGATTCCCACGATGATCATCACGCCGCGCCGCCCCGCCCTGCTCGCCGGTCACGACAACGAGCTCGACGTGCTCGTCCGCGTGCAGGCACCCGACGCGCCTGCGGAACTGCCGAAGCGCAACCCGCTGCACCTCGCGCTCGTCATCGACCGCTCCGGCTCGATGTCCGGCCAGCCGCTCGACGAGGCCAAGCGCTGCGCCGAGTTCGTGCTCGACGGCCTGCAGGCCACCGACCGGCTCTCCGTCGTCGTGTACGACAACCACGTGCAGACCCTCGTGCCGAACACGCTCCTGCACGACAAGGAGGGGGCGCGCCGAGCGATCCGCGACATCGATTCCGGCGGCTCGACCAACCTGCACGGCGGCTGGTTCCAGGGTGCGGAGACCCTCGCCCCGCACACGAAGGACGACGTGACTTCGCGCGTGATCCTGCTCTCGGACGGTTGCGCGAACCACGGCCTCCTCGACCACGACCAGATCTACGCGCAGTGCGCCGACCTCGCGCGCGCCGGCGTCTCGACGTCGACGTACGGCCTCGGCCACGGGTTCAACGAAGAACTGATGATCGGCATGGCGCGGCACGGCCAGGGCAGCTCGTATTACGGGCAGACCGCCAACGACCTCATCGATCCATTCCGCGAGGAGTTCGAGCTGCTGAATGCGCTCTGCGCCCGCCGACTGCGCCTGGAAATTGCGCCGGCCGCCGGTGTGAAGGCGAAGATGCTCAACGATTACGTCGCCGATGGCGACAACGCCTGGCTGCTGCCGAACCTCGCGTTCGGCGGTGAAGCGTGGGCGGTCGTGAGGCTCCGGGTCCCCTCTCCCGCTCGTCTCCCTCTCCCGCTTCAGCGGGAGAGGGCGGGGGTGAGGGTCCTCTTGTCTCTATCTCCTTCTCCCTCCGCTACACCACCCTCGACGGCGAACCCCGCGCCATCCAGCCGCTCGCCCTCGCCCTGCCCGTCCTCCCCGCCTCTGCCTTCGGCGCGATCGCCGAGGACGAGCTCGTTGCGCGGCGTGCAGACGAGCTCGAAGCGGCTTACCTCCAGACCAAGGCTCGGGAGGCTGCGCGTCGCGGTGACTGGGAAGGCGTGGCGCGATCGCTGAAGCGGGCTGAGCGCATCGCGGCGAACAATCCCTGGGTGGCGGAATCGCTCAACGAATTGCGTGAACTCGCGGCCAGGAAGGATGAGGTGATGTTCTCGAAGGAGTCGGCATTCGCCTCACGGCGGATGAACACCCGCCTGGCGCCGTGCGTGGAGTCGCGCGACGTGCGTGACTCCGTGCCGGCCGCGTCCTACCTGCGGCGCAAGTCGAACCAGGGCAAGGGCGACCGTAAACCGTCGCAGCCTTGAGAGAACGGGTGCCGGTGGTCGAGAGACCACCGGCATCCTTGATGACTGGCGCAACCGGGCAGTCGAGGAATCTGCGCAATTGACTCCAAGTCGAGAAATGATGCGGAGAGCGATCCCCTGTCTGGTCCTCGAGCCGCTAGTCGAACAGCGCCGACATCCTGAATCGTAACGTCATCTCCCCGCACTTCGGACATCGATATTCGCCGTCGGTGAGCACCAGTTGCCGGCCGAGCTCATCGCTCATGTCCCAGTCCGCAACCGAAAACCGTTCCTGTTCGCTCGAACGCTGCAGCACCGGATCGTCATACGCCGTGACACGCTCGCCCCGGCACTTTGGACAGCGGCCGGATCGGCCGAGCAGGTTGACTTCGACCAGTTCGCCACAGTCCTCGCACAGGCAGGGAAACCAGCACGTGGTCGTGAAGTCCCGCATGCCGCCACCGACGCGACTCGTCGGCTCGTAGCCGCACCCTTCGCAGCTGGCCGTCACTTCAGTGCCCATAGACTCTGACTCCCACCAGTTCCCCCGAAAGACCGCCGCCTCGGACGGCCTCACGGCGCACCGTCGGGCCGCAACGCATCGTCGCCTTCCGGCGAGTCCTACACCGCTTCCGCGTGCTCACGCCCTGTCGTCGAGAGAAGCAGCCCCGGCATCAGTCGCTGCGCCTTCTCCTTCGCCCACCAGGTCTTAGACACGCATTCGTACCCGTAGCGTTCGAACAGCAGGCGGTGGAACCGCTCCCGCGCCTTGTCCGAAAAGTCGAAGTTGTCGTAGAGCACCATCTGGACGAAGGCGATCACGGCCTCGGGCGATCGGAACAGCTGCGGGATGTCACGACGCAGGAACTCGCACCACTGCTCGAGCAGGTCGAAGGGGTAGTGCTCGACGTCTTCCGGCAGGACGCAGTCCCGGGCCACCCGCGGCCTCGTCCAGCGGAAATCGCCGCGATGTGCTCGTGCGGCACCTGCAGAATCTTGTGGTTGAACCCCTTGAGCAGGCGCATTCGCGCGAGATTTCGGCGCACCCACAGCAGGTCCTGAAAGTCTCCGGCGCAAGCGTCGATCGCCCTGTTCCAGATCCACGTCAGGGTGCAGCGCCCGTCGATCAGAATTCGCGGTCGGTGCGGACTGGCGAAGTACAGGTCGTGCTGCACCCACGCCAGTGCCTCGTCTGCGTCGCCGGGAAAGCAGCTGTACACCCACATGTCTCACTACCTCCGCTGACGAGTTCGCGTGGCCGGAGTCCCTCTCAGCGCTGCCCGACAGCACGCGCCATCACATCATGGTGGTGAGGACGGAAACGGCCGGTCGGTCCATCGACCGCGTCGGCCCGAGGGCCCCTCCGCCTCCGTCCTCGCTCGTATCATCGCCGTGCGCAGGCTCAGGAGATGAGCCTGCCTGATCTGCCTCGCCGCCGGGATTGCGCAGGCGCAAATCAGCGAGCCGTAAGTTCACATCGGTCGGTCACGTACCCAACGTGCCGCCAGTACGCTCCTGCGCGTATCCGCGCGTCACGACGCAGGGCCGATAGGTGGTCGTGAAACGCGTGATTCCGGTTCTGGTCCAGGTTGAGCGGTAGCGATACCGAGGCGATGAGTCGCTCCTCAAGTCGCCACGGCTCAGAAGTCAGCAGCCACGTCACGAACGCATTCTTCTCCATCCAGCTGGAGATCTCGCGCTCCCCCTTCGCCGAAAACGTGCTGCGGCGACCGCCACCGACGCGCCGCAGTTTCAGGCCAAGCTCCCTCTCGAGCAGGCAACCGAGCGTCAGGCGCAGCGTCGAGCCCGCCGCGTTACCGCGGAAGTGATTGATGCGGGAGCGCAATGTCTTGGCTCGCGACACCGCCGTGGATGGGCGGCCGCTTTGGCGAGATACCCACGTACAGCAGCGTTGCACCTTGCGCGCGGCGGCATCGCCACCGGAACCCCGGGTGGAAATTCTCGGAAATACCACCCGTACGCTCCGGCAGCGCGCGGCACCGGGCAGTCCCGGGCAAGGCATTCGGCCCGGCTCCACAGCCTCTCAGGTCTCAGCAGCTCTGCTGTATCCATCGTCTCTGCTCGATCTCCACGCGAGTTTGCGCTGCTCCCGGAAGAGCAGGTGCGTGCCGGACTGGACCCTGCTTCTTCGCGACCACGCCGAACCTCTGCCAGGCGCGATCGCCAATCGCGCGAACTGTCCCCGCCGACACTTACACCTTTCGCAGCCTGCCTCCTCCGCCTCGACCCACGAAACCCAGCGCTCGAAACAATAGACCCGGACGCCCATGGTCCTGGATGATCGCGCGAATCCGTTTGATCGATTGAGGCTCCACTTCTCCGGTGTGCGCAATCGGTCCGCGGAGTTGGGCCAGCTCGTGTATCAGTGCGATCAGATTCTTCTGCAGCGCCGACTCCCACGCGTCGCTCCACGGCTGAGCTCCGATGTGGCTTCTCATTGCGGAAATGAGCGAATGCTCGACTGCGAAGCAACCCTTCAACTTACCCAATGACTCCTCCCACCAGCCGAGCCCGGGCGTTCTCCGCCGTGGCCCGCAATAGTCATCCAGCTCATCCAGCCACCACCCTTTCATCTGGGCCGTTGACGCCCCTCGGAAGTCCTGCTGCATCGGTGCGAGCAAGCGGTCCGCAAGGCACTTCTCCGTCACCTTGGCCAAGTGCATCACGTAGATACCTTCGAATCCCGCACCGAGCCGCTTCGCCACCCAGGCCATGCAGAGCCATTTCCGAACGAGCGTGTCCTCGATCTGTAGTATCCAGGGCCAGTCCGCGTTCACTTGCTCCTCGTCGAGCTGTCTGGAAAATAGACCGAGTCGATCCAGCCCCGACTTCCAGTCGCTGGCAAACATACCCTCGGGCCAGTCGTCGATGAGTGTCCGTCCGGCGCGAATCGGATTGGCAGGACCGTCGTCCCGGAATCGGCGTTCGGAGAGAAGTAGTACACCCGGATGTCCTCCGGATGTGCACGCAGCGAGTCGGTTATCGAAACCACATTGTCCCCCGCTTGCGCCAAGCGGTCTTGGGTCTCCTTGATTCGCTGCGCGAGCCTCAATAGGAACACTTCCGAGTGCGACTCGATGATCGCTCGCCGACCTCTGTTCGCCGCGTGCAGGAAAACATCTGCCAGTTGATCCTGCGCAAGGGGGTGCAGATGCAACTCCGGCTGCTCAATCCCGCACAGTCGCTCCTCGCTGAGCGTCACAAGGATCGGGAACAGGTACCCCAGGCTACTCCCCACCTCTGCAAAGGTCCGTCTCCCGGACTGCTCCAGCACCGAGAAATACACGAGCCGAGTTCCCGCCAGCTCCGAACGATCCTGGGAGTCGTCCTCCCACGGCCCAGCCACGCTGTACTCTTCGGGGATAATTCGGTACTTCCGTAGCGAGTGCAGATACTGGCCGAGACAGTAATTCGGAAAGTCGGCTTCATCGATCTCTCCAAAGATGTCCCGGTACTCCGCCCCGTGCATACTGACCGCATAGGCTGCGAGCACGCGCTCGAGATCCGGCTCCAGCGTGGATACCCTGCCGTTCCACCGTCTTGCGCTGGTGTACAGCTGGGATTGTCGCGGCTGCTGAATCAGCATCTGTCCATCCGGCCCTTTCACCGGGTCGGGAGGCTCCGATTCCCTAGACTCGAGAGGCGATAGCAGATGAAGCGGTTGGTTCGGTCGAATCCCGACCGGTCGCCGCGCACACGATTGAGTCGCACGGCTTCGCCGAGCAGCGTAAACAGAGCCGCGACAAACCGTTTGAGCCTGTCGCCAGCGGCCCGCAGCTGGGCATACAGTCGGGAGGAGCGCTCGTCGGTGATCTCTTCAGTCAGGAACGCGCGATAGTGAGCGGCGCTCGCGTGCGGCAGATCGAGTTCAAAGTACTTGAGACAGCCTTGGCCGACCAGTCATCCACCCTTCGCCATCTGCATCAGCGGACGGTCCCGGGGAACAGAAACCCGAAAAGATCTCGTTGGCGACGTAGATTCTGGATCGACATCAGCTGCGATTGCCCTACACATCACTCCGCGTATGGTTTGAATGCCGTCCTGCGAGACTCGGGAGACAACAACCGCGCCCGCGCACCCACCGGGTGAATCTCGGTGCTAAGGTCCGCCGCGGCCGCATGGTTGCGAGTGATCTTCCACTCGCCACGCAACGGACGGTGATTGAATAGAAATGCGTCCTCGGGGGAGGCTGGCGCACTGGGTCGAGGCGGTAGTACGGATCGTAGTCGGTTTCACGATTGCTATAGCACAGCACCTCGTCGTCATCGATCTTCACGCGAAGCAACCGCAGCTCACCTGCATCATCACAGTAAACTGCACGCAGTATCTCGATCCTGGCGCCTTGCCATTCACAATTCCATGGAGCGCCGGTAGGCCCTGGAGGGAAACAGCGTACCGCTTTCGCTCCCGGCTGAGGAGCGAGCGCATCCACGTAGCAGGCTCGCGGTCAGGGCAATGAACGGGTCGCTTCCGAGGTTGTCTTTCTCGAGATCAAACAATTCCTGCCTTTTACCGCTCCTGACCAGGTCGGCGCACGCTGCGGATCGTTTCGCGCCATCCGCTCCAGTAGCTCGAGCGCGTCGAACACGGCGCTCTTGCCCGCCGAATTCGGCCCGTACAGGAATGTGAGCTTCCCGAACTCGATCTCCGCCGGCTCCTTGATCGTCTGGAAGTCTTGGATCGTCAGTTTCTTCGAGATGCATTGTTGCGGTGCCCTCCATTGCTATAGAACCCGCCGAGAGTTCCGCGGGCGCTGTGCTCGCACGGGTCGCCGCAAAGCGCACATGACCTGCGAAGCAGCTCAACTTGATGAACCTGGACACGCGACTTCAAGAGGGTCAAGTTTGCACACTGCAGCCCTGAATGGCTGCCTAAACTTGACACGATGTGGACCGACTTCCGTGTATGTCTCGACGTTCAACGGCTCAGATCGACTACGGCCATCACGCCCCAGTCACACACCTGCTCCCACACCCCATCCACTCACCGCCCGATGCGGCAGCCGACGGCCAGAATCGGCTTCAGACCGCAGGTCAGGTTCTCAGCGGAGGCCGCATGCGGCGGGCCCTTCCTGGCCCGGCATTCATTTGCTAGATGCTGAACGTCGCTTCGACAGACCGAGCTTAACCTTCAGTCCGTTGATGCCTTCAGTCTTCTTTGCATCGAGATGCAGCATCGCATGGCAGTTGGGGCATACCACTGCGAGATCCTCGATTCGCGTCATGCGTGGATTCTTGGCGAGCGACAGTTGTGCCAGGTGATGCACTTGCAGAATGCGAACCGCTTGCCCATCAAGCAGGGTTGAGAAATCCTTGGCGCACACGGCGCAAGTGCCGCGCGCGCGCTCAAGAGCGATACGCCGAAGGCGATCGTTGCGGCCTCGCACCATCACCCGAGTCTCTCGCGCAATGCCTTCGATGGCTGCCGGCACGTCCGTCAGCGGATCGAGACCGATCACAGTCCCTGCCCGTGCAGAGTCAAGAAGCCGCAAAAGTCTGGCTTCCACGACCGAGGCACAGAGGCGCGGCTGCGAGGATAGGTAGGCCATTTCCAGCCCGGCGTAGCCGCACGCACTCTCGTCAGCGGGACAGGACGTTCGAGCAGCCGCAGGCCACCAATGGCTGCTTGATACGCCGGGCCGCGGCCAAAGACGGTCGATTCGGGCGCACTTGCGACGCGTCCTCGAGCGACGAAGCCGCGATCTGGAACGAAAATGGCCACCTCGTCTCCGACGAGAGCGGCTTTTGGCACGATCCAGGTGATTGTCTTCTGTCGCTGGGCGCTCCGAACGATGTCCGACAGGAGCTCATTCTCGCTTACTAGGACGTGCAGCATCGTCGTTCCCCCAGTGAACTGTGATTGACCTGACCTGCCACGGATTTCCGTGCCAGCGGTGGGTTATTGAAGTTGGCGTGGTGCACGCCAGGATTCAGCGATCCCCTTGGTCGATCAAGCTGACGGCGGTTTGGTGCCGTAGCTTGCGGCCATGTACCGCTTCGACATCTTTCCCGGATAGTAGTACGCGTTCCCCCGCTTCTCGGCCCGGATATTGCCCTCCTCCCGCAAATGCGCCAAGTCGCAGGTTGAAATCTTGAGGACCTTCCGCACTTCCACGCTTGTCAGCCATTCCTCGCCCTTTTGGCCATTTGCTGCCCCCGACACGGGAAGCATGCGAACCCGCGCCACTTTCGCTAAATTACCCTTGCGGTGCTGAGCCGTCGAGATCTGCCCGCTTTGGGAGGCATGAGCCCTTGCATGCGCCCGACATTCCCACCTGGCGTCGCCAGGCTGTTGGCACTAAGGAGTACGCGAATCATGGAAACCAAGATTTGCACGTCCTGCAAGACGGAAAAGCCGGTCTCGGAGTTCCATCGGTTCGGCAGCGGTGGTACGCAGGTCGGCAAATGGTGCGAGGACGTGCTACACGAAGAAGATTGCTGGCAAGCCAGCCACGTCTCCGAAGCAATCGGCTTCAAAGCCAAGCTAATCACGTCCCATGGTCGGCAAGCGCGTTGCCAGGCGCACGTACGCGCACGTCTCGCTGATCGACGAGCTGGCGGAGGACGACCGGCGACGTGTTGAGGAAGCAGTTCAGATCTCCGGCCTGAAAGCAGGCGAGCATTTTCACGTCGCGCGCCTCGATACCGAGCACGAAGAGGTGGCCCTCCTCAGCTACCCGACGTTCCTCGACGAGCTGTTTCCGAGCCTGCTTGCCAGCTGGCGGGTCCACCTGCCAACCAAGGCGGTTCGGTTCCGCGACTACAGCAGCTCGCTGAATCCCCCAATTCTCCACCGCAAGGAGCTGATGCTCCCGGCGTCACACCCGGACCAGGAGCGCCTTCAGCAGATCACCCGCCTGGCCGAGTCCATCGGCCTGTTTGACGACCCGGTCCGCATCGGCTTTCGCAGCCAGTGGAACGAGCTGGTTGCGTCGAAGGGTTACATGGTCGTGGGCCAGGAGCTCGTGCCCGCGAGCAATGTGGCGGAACCGGCTGCCGACGACACAAGTCCCGGAGCTGCCGACCGGCACGGCGGTACACAGGCACCTAACGGCCCTGTCTCGCAGCTTCCTGTCGGCCCCGGTCCAGGCCCTGCTGCGTCATGACCTGATCAAGGAATCGCGCAGCTTCTTTGATTACGGCTGCGGCAAGGGCGACGACATCGAAGGGGTCCGGTCGCTCGGCATCAGCGCGGACGGGCTGGGACCCCCACTTTCGCACTGACAGCACCAAGCAGCCTGCGGATGTCGTCAACATCGGCTTCGTGATCAACGTTATTGAGGACATGGGCGAACGCATCGAGGCGCTGCAGGGCGCCTATGCACTGACACAAGGCGTGTTATCGGTCTCCGCCATGCTCTGGTCCACGGGTGCCGCGAAAGGCCGGCCGTATGGGGATGGCTACCTGACCTCCCGCAATACCTTCCAGAAGTACTTCAGCCAGGGCGAGCTGCAGAACTTCATCGAAAGCGTTCTCGACGAGCAGGCGATCCCGGTGGGTCCCGGCGTGTTCTTCGTCTTCAAGGACCGTTATCTCGAGCAGCAATTCCTATCCGGCCGCCAATCCGACCCCTCCCGAGCGCCCCGGCTGCTGGCAGCCCGAGCCACTCTGCCGCGAGCCCTCCGGGCTGCACGTCCAATCCAGGCGAAGCCCGAGGAAGACCCCGCACGCAAGGCGGCGGCCGACGCGATCTGGAGGCGCACACTGGACATTGGGGCGTCTGCCTGAAGAAGACGAGTACGACGAAGCCGCCCAGGCCGTGCAGGTTTTCGGCTCATGGCAACGCGCCATCCGCGCGGCCACCCGGCAGCCGGATCAAGACCTGCTGCAGCAGGCCGCAGCGCACGATCCGACGAGATCCGCGCCTTCTTCGCCATGCAGGCCTTTGGCCGCCGCAAGCCGCTGCGGGACCTCGAACCGCGCCTGCGGCGCGACATCAAGGCCTTCTTTGGCTCACTCGGAGTCGCGGAACTGGAGGGCCGTCGCCTTCTTCATCAATGCGCCGACGTTGCGGCGGTCAAAGCCGCCTGTGAGCGAGCCGCGTCGATGGGGCTCGGCTGGCTCGACGCCGACCACTCCCTTCAGCTGCACACCTCCTTGGTGCCCCGACTCGATCCCGTCCTACGCGTGTACGTGGGATGCGCCACCGCGCTCTACGGCGACGTCCTGAGCGCTGATCTTGTCAAGATCCACATCCAGTCGGGCAAAGTCACGCTGATGAAATTCGACGACTTCCTCGGCAAACCTTTGCCGCGGATGCTGCAGCGGATCAAAGTCAAGCTCCGCGAACAGGATCTGGATTACTTCGAGTACGGCGACCAGTACCCACCGCCCTTCCTGTACTTCAAGTCTCGCTACATCAACGAGGAGTTCCCGGGCTTCCCCGAGCAGCAGGAATTCGACCGGCAACTCGAAGCGCTGGGACTGCCAATGGCCGACGGCTACGGCCCCGAACCAGCGGAGTTCGTCAGATGGCTGCAGAATCAGCGTCGCGAAATCGCCGGACTCAGACTGATCCCGTCGACCCGCATCCCGTCCCTCGACGAACCGTGTGGCCAGAACTACACATTCCGCCAACTCATTGAATGCGGCGAGACGTGGGAACGGACGCGGATCGACAACACGCCGCGGTCCGCCGACACCTACAACGCACTCTTTGCAGCTCGCGACCAGCGTGCTGGATCCCGTCATCGACTACTTTGGTGGGATCAAGTTGACATACGGCTTCGCCTCGCCGGCGCTGACCAGCGCTGATCACCAAGCGGCATCGCCCCGAAACTCGATCAGCACGCCGCCTGCGAGCGCGGACCCGCAGGCGGCCCCGCATCTGCTCACGAGCCGGCGCCGCCGTGGACTTCCTGGTCGAGTACGAGGACATGCGTGAGGTTGCGCGTGGATCGCCGCCAACTGCCACTTCGACCGCATCTACTTCTATGGCAAGGACAGGCCGATGCACGTCAGCTACGGCCCGGAGAATTCAGGTGAGGCCTACGAATTGACCACCAAGGCAGGCCGGCGCGTACCCCGCCGAAGCTCACTCTGAGCAACGCACAGAGCACGCTTGTCAATTTCGCGCCCACTCCGTCAGCGATATGCCCGTCGCTCGCCACGCAGCACCGCTCGGCATTAGTCGCAGAGTCAGCAGATCGCCGACGGACTTAAGCTCACGATTGGACACCAGCCGCGCCGCGCCACGCGCGATGTGCTGTCGCAGCGTCTTGGCAAGCATGTCTTTATCCACGGAGCCATGCTCAGACTGGCATCGATCGACCAGGAGCAGCTCGATAGATCTCCTCATCCTCGCCTGCAAACGTCTTCCAGGTCATTTCGACAGCGCCGACACCTTTCTCATCGCGGTCACGCACCGGCGTGTCATCGGACACCGACAGACAAAACGCCCAGCGACACAGCGTGTTCCAATTCGCAATGCCGGTGCGCTTCTTGAGCGTGGACAGGTGAATCTTCGTGTCCGCGCCCAGCCGGACGGTTTCATCCATGTTGCAGCTGCATCAGACATTACCCTGCGAAATAGCCTGGCGAAAACGATGATGACTTCTGCGTCGCGTCGTAATCGATCAGGTACCGATGTGCGACGGAATCGTCGAGCATCCGACTGAAGTCCGCATCGACCTCCTGGTCGGTCGACAGGAGAATGACCTGGTGGCTGGCATCCGGAAAATACCGCTCGACCAGGGCCTTTCGATGCTCGCCATCCAGCCGACCCAGCGGCGTGTCGATAACGACGGGTACTGGGCGACCTGAGGCGCGCGCCAGCCCCCATAGGATGGCGATCGCGAGCAGTTGGCGCTCTCCTGCCGAAAGTTGTTGCGCCGCGATTTCCTGCCCGTCGCTGCCTTGGAGACGAACGACCATCGTATCGGGGTCGATGACTGAGGGCACCAGACCAGATCTGATTTCCGTGCAAGCACCTGAAAGGCCTCCAGGATAGCCGCTCCAGCTGCCTGCGACGTCTTTCGATAAGATTCGAACGGAATGTCGTCAATGTACAATCGATCGCTGGCAGTAGTCCGCCGACCGGGCGGCGTCGCCCGAATTCGCGACCTGCTGCCAGCAGCGCCTCACGCGCTCGGTCCAACTCGGCCGGATTTCTCCGACCAGCATCCCTGCTCCTGCTGCTTGAAGCGAGTCGTCCTCCTTCTGGAAGGGTTGCGTCTCCTCTTCCGCCACGCCCGTCTCGTGGAAAGCGATCGCCAACTGCTCGAGCTCGGGCATTCGCTTCAGAGCGCTCTTCGAGTCCCAGCAACTGCTCGGCTAGCCCGACTCATCGCCGGAACAGACTCCAGCGCCGACTGCCGGCGCCAGGCAATCGGTGATCCAGGACGGCCGACAGTTGGGAACTCAGCTGATTCCAGTTGACTGCCGCGGGCGCGGCTCTCAGAGGTCACCGACTTCGCGAAGTTGCTCGGTGACGTACTTGCGAATTTCGCTCTCGAACCTTGGCTGGGTACTTCTTTCCGTCCATCCAGTCGCATAGCTATTCGAGCCGCGACACGAACCGCCTGCGCGGATTCGCCACCCCCTGCGGCCACCATGCCTTCGGTCTGCAGACGCAGCCTTCGCCAAGAGCTGCTTGACAGCGCCTCGTACCAGCATCAACGGCAAGCCCCGGCCGCAATCTCCCGCTGCCGGCTCAGCTCCGTCCAACTCCTGCGGCGTCGCTGCAATCTGTGCCGACAAGGCTCTCGCTGGCTGAAGCGATCGCCGCCCTTGTAACTGGAGTTTCTTCTGCGAGGCCGCAAGCGGACGCTTCGTCGCATGGTCACAGATGAGACGTCACCTGCGCTCGACGCTGGTCGGACATCTTCAAGTTCCTGACGTAATGCCTGGCATTCGTTGTCGATAGGTCCAGTAGCGGGTCTGCTCCGATTCCGGCAACAACTTCTGACGAGCCTTCCTGCGAGAATCTCGAGGTCTGCGAGCAAATGATCGACCAGGTCCAGACCCATCAGTGAAGCAACGGCCGTCCGCAGAACCTCCCCACTCTTGGCCGGGTCCGCCAGTTTCTCGATCTTTTCGCCATCGAAGAAGAACAACTCCGACAGCCGCACAGGCAACAGTCGCTCGACCTCGTCATCCCAACCGTCGGATAGCAGAAGGTCGGTGCGTCGCGTCATTCACAAAGACGGATACGAATTCGCGTGGCGTCTCCTTTAGAAACGACCACTGCCGCCGGACACGTAATCTGCGCCCGTCCGCAAGCTTGATCGTGACTTCTGCAATCGTTGATTCAGTCGGCTTCGCATTGCGGTTACGGACTTGCTCCAGATACTGTGCATAGGCGGGCCCGCCACGCCAGCCATATCCCGCACGCTTGCCATAAAGAGCGAGCTGCAGTGCCTCAATGACCGTTGTCTTGCCGCTGCCATTCAGCGCGCCCACCAATACGATTGGCCGTGCTGGATCCGCCGGCGCAAGATCCAAACAATGTTCGCCGCGGAATATGCCGAGGTTCTGAATCAAAAGGCGCTCAAAGAACATGGTCGTTCTCCGACTCTGCGGCTGCCTCGTTCACGACCAGATAGCCTGGCGAGTCATCCTCCCGACACCCCGATACCAGACGAAATCCGTGTCACCTCGCTGCACTTCCGGCGATGTCGTTGAATGTGCCTTCGCCCACGCCAGCGCGTCGTCCTTGCCGTGAAAAAGCCACTCGCGATCGAGCTCTCGAATTCCTTGAAAAGGCCACGACTAGCGATCGTCGTCCCGCCTTTTCGAAACTGATGTTCAATATGCAGCAGATTGCGCAGCGTCTCGTAATGCATGCGATCGTCGCCGGCGGCGTCCTTTAAGCAGTCCGAGCGCGTCCATATCGAGCAGCGGGGCCTCATCCTTGACCTCAAGAAATTTCTCGCCAGTGAACTTGCTCGAATAGACTTGCGGGAGCAGATCCTCGATCTCATGCTTGTCCTCGACCCACATTCGTCGGATAAGCTGTAGTTCTTTTCGCGAGATGAGCTCGATATTCCGAACGTGATCCGGTGCGTCTGGATTACCACGGATGGTCATCTGTGCCTGAAGCAGGCGCGTCAACCACTGCGAGGCGCGCTTCCTGCGTGTAGGGCCCGGGAACCAGTTCGTCGCCCGTACGATTTAGCTGTGGACTGCCCCGGAGACGGCGAAAGTCGCGTCGCTCGATGTCTCGTTGACGTTGCGCGTCTCCACGGAAATCGAGTTCATTCCGCAACTCCAGCAAGCGGCAGCATCCACGACTTGTCGGCGTCGTTCTGGATCATCGCCTTCATCGACTTGTCCTGGTCGACGAGCGTGCAGACCCAGCATCCGAATCGGCTGTTGCCGCAACTCGGCGTCGAGGTGTCGACCACGATCGGGCACTCGTTGTCCTCCGTCGCACCTCGATACAGCGCCATCAAGTCCTTGTTCGATTGGCCCCACGGGTTCTGGACTTCTCATGAGGAAAGTCCAGACATCGTCATTGGACCAGTCCTGGATCGGCGAGTAGACCAGCGTGTTGACCAGCTCCGGAGTGCGCGGTAAGACCTTCCTTTGAAAGGACCTCCCGTCGATCGAGACTCGCTGAACGCACGGAGCTTTCCGCTCGGCGCGCACCCAGCAGCAGAATCGCCTCGCCGTATCGATTGGCCGTTCGCTCAATGAAGCGACTGGACGGCTTGATCTTGAGCCGCTCGGTGCACCAGCGGAACCCCGGGCGTGGGGCCGGGTAGCCCTTGCCGATCAGGTTGACCCAGAAGCGTGTCCGCAGTCTCGGGCTCGAGAAGCTCGGCCTTGAATGGCAGCCCTTGCTGCTCGCCGCCTCCCGCAGCGCGGCCAGCGAGCTGCGCACCCAGGCTGCAACAACTGGGTTCTCGACCAAAGTATCGGTGGTGATGACGTAGACCGGCTTCTTTGCCGCGCTTCTCCGGCGGCAGGCCGCCAAGCGCGAGCCAGACGAGCTGCGTGACCGCCGTCGAGTCTTTGCCGCCGCTGTATCCAATGACCCAGGGTGTATCGTCAGAGAGGTAGAGGCTGCGGATTTCCTCGGTAAGGACGGCAATGGTCTTGGAGAAGCCGAGGCCTGCAAAGAAAGACTTGTCTGCGTGATGTCGCCTCAGTCATGGACCGCCCTCCTCCTGGCCGCTTCCAACTTCTCCTCTTCGGGAGTCAAGGGCAGCCTCAGAGTCTTCTTGATCGCCGCCGCCGTGAGCGCCACGTTCTGTGACGCCTTGGACAGCCGCCCGCCAATCATGGCGCGCCCTTCCCACAGCGCCGAATTGCTCCGCCTCCAGTCGATCTTCTTGCAGACCCTTGAGGCTGCCCTTCCACTCCTTCGGTTGTTCGAAGCAGCAACTGATTGCCAACCAGTCCGAGTGCGTGCAGCGCAATGCCGTGTGAATGGATGAAGTCCTGTCGAATTTCTCCGGAAGACACTTTGCCGTCGCGCACCAGCTGCCATTCGGGCAGGTACTTGGCCACCTCTTCCCAGTAACCGATGGCGGTCTCCGTAGCGCTGGATTGCTCCGCGAGTTCGAGCCTCTCCAGCAGTGCGCCGGTGGCGGTGTAGATCGCGCTGAGCGTAAAGAGCTTTCGGGATCGTGCGGACAAGGAGCTTCGCTCCATCTCCACAAGGTCCTTGAACGTCTTGGATTTCAGCACCACCAGCTTGGCGATTTGCGCCATGTCGTCGCGGTGGTCGTAGAGCACGCCGATCGACCGACTCGGCCGAATCGCATACCGATTCAGGTCCGCAAACAGCTGCTGGCAGCGCTCGAGCCCGCGATCAATGAAGAACACGACGGCAATGCTCTCGTCGCCAAGCTCGGGCCGGTCACGTATCGCCGCCTCGATCGCCGCGCGGCGGTGCTGCCCGTCGTTGATGATGAACTTCGCGTCCATCGGCACGTGCAGCAGGCCCACCCTGCGATGCGTTCGGCTCCGCACCGAGCGGTTCAAACGCCACGTCCGCATCGATCGATGCGGTGAGCGCGGAGAACGCGTAGTCTTCTGGGTTGTTCAGGATGTAGGACGCGATCTCCGGCACACGGGTCCTGTTCAGCGTGCGCTGCGCGCGCAGTTCGGGGCTCAGCTCCGCTTCGTCTTCGTCGAAGTAGAAGATCTTTGGAATGAGCCGCAGCGGGCACATCGACGTGTAGTACTCACGCGAGGCCTGAATGCCTCGGATGGCCGGAAACGTGTAGCCAAACCGCGGGTCCATGGCCTCGATACCTGTATGTTTTCTTCGAACGGATTGCCAAACACTCTATTTTCTTGTGCATACGTTTGTCAATAATAATGACAAACACTTCTAAGCTGCCCCGGATGAGCCCAGATGACGACCGCCGAGCCGGTCTACCTCGACTGCAACGCCACCACCCCGATCGAGCCCGAGGTACTCGAGCTCATGAACCACTACTTCCGCGTCGAATACGGCAACGCCGGCAGTCGGACCCATCGGTATGGCTCCGCAGCGGCGCAGGCCGTACGCCGAGCCCGCGAGCAGGTGGCGAGCGTGGTGGACGCGAGCTGGGAGAACGTCCTGTTCACGAGCGGCGCCACCGAAAGCAACAATCTCGCGATCCTCGGGCTGGCGACGCAAGCGGAGAAACTGGGCAGAAGGCACATTATCTCGACGCAGATCGAGCACAAGGCCGTGCTCGAGCCCCTCGAGGAGCTGGCCAAGCGCGGCTTCGACGTCACACTCCTGCCGCCGTGTCGCGGTGGCTACGTGGAAGCTGAACAGATTCGAGCGGCCCTCCGGCCAGACACCTGTCTGGTGTCAGTGATGCAGGTCAACAACGAGACCGGCGTCATCCAGCCGCTCGACCGAAATCGCGGAGGTGCTGAGCGGACACGACGCCGTCTTTCACACCGACGCCGCCCAGGGCTTCGGCAAGGAACTCGATGGCCTCCGCTCGCCGCGCCTCGACCTGATCAGCGTCAGCGCCCACAAGATCTTCGGCCCTAAAGGCGTGGGTGCACTGATTGCGCGCCAGAATGAACGCACGGCACGGCTCGCGCCGCTGTGCTTCGGCGGCGGCCAGGAGCGCGGCCTGCGCCCCGGCACCGTCCCGGTGCCGCTGGTCGCCGGCCTTGGGCTGGCCGCGGAACTCGCGCTACGGGATCATTCCGCGCGACGCGCCAAGTGCCTCGCATTCCGCACGGAGCTGCTGTCTGCGCTCGCTCCGCTGCAACCGGTTATCGTTGGCGATACCGACCGCGTCCTGCCGCACGTCGTCAGTCTCCGCTTCGGCGACATCGACTCCGAGGCCGTCATGATTGCCCTGCGGGACGAGGTTGCAATCTCAAACGGGTCCGCCTGCACCTCCAACACCTACCAGCCCAGCCACGTGCTCAAGGCGATGGGGCTCTCAGACAGCGACGCTCAGGCCGCCACACGCTGGTCTTGGTGTCATTTGACACCCGATCCCGATTGGCGAAGCATCGAACGACCATACAAATGCTGTTGTAGGCTGAGCCGCAACAATCTGACTGTCAACGGGCACAAACGGCACCAACGCACAACCCGGACTTCACGAGACCTGGCGCGGCACTATAGCCGGGGCAGGTCAGACCAAGGGAATGATCGCCCTTCCGCTGCCTGAAATCAGAAGCTCGCTTTATCTACCAATTCGCTGCGACCAATATCGGGGCTGCTGTTCTTCTCGAGATGCGCTTGATTATCCAAGTTTGACGCGACCGCCGGTGCGTTCGCTACTAGCCAGGCGCAGTAAGGATGAACGCGATGCGCGCCACCCCCACAATACGTTGCATATATTCCACCAATACCTAGCTTTGAGGAGCATGACGTTGCCTTTGCAACCCTATTTTGGTTGGTTGGCAACGGCGCAAAATTTCGTAATGTCTCGCCTTCCAAGCCGCCGGGTGCCTGCAGCGTAAGCATAGATTCTGGAATCAAATGATCCACGTGGAAGTTCTTAGATGTACGACCGAAGACAATAGGATCAAACGTTGCCCCAATGTTGTTTCTCAACGGAAGGAGCATTGCATTGAAGACTCTTGGGGCCTTCTTCTGATCCAGTGTGCCGCGGCGGGATTTCCAGCCATGTGGGTCCAGGTGGTCGGATTATTTCGCCCCATGAAAGTGAGCTCAACGCGATCGGCAAGCGCCGAAAGTGACAAGGCTGTGGAACCGTCTATGAGCTGCTCTAAGTTTTGAGCGGTTCGCCCGTCTCCCCTGTATTAGCAAGCGGTAGCACGCAATTAGATAGGCGTGCATATTTGCATCGGCCGCTGTTGAGCTTGAAAAGAACGGTGGCTTTGACTTCGAGCCATGAAGATAATCAAGATAGTAGTGTCCGAAGACCGTACTAACGGAAGCTTCCCGCACAGCTGAATTTCCGCCAAGTACGCATTCGATTCGATGGCCGATTCAAAGTCGTCGATAAACGTTAAGAAATCGTCAACATCCTTTTTCTGTATTCCCGAATTCCAAGAAGGAAATAGACGCGCTCCAAACCCACTATTGATCGCCTTTAGCGCTGCGTTTACGAAAGGCATGAAATCTTGCTTCGGCTTCTGCGAGTCGGTGAGCGTGTCGGTAAACTCGTTTTCGACCGACTCGAGGTCCGCCTGTGACCAAGCTGCAACCGTGGCTTGTTCCAAGATGCTCGCGCGCAAAATATTCAGCGAAACCCTTAACCACGCCAACGGTATTAATACCAATAAAGGTACTCAAAAGCTCGCGCCGCACAAAATTGAAATAGATATCCAGCGCTACCTGCCGAGTGAGAAACAGTGGCACAACCGTAGCAGCCAGCTGAGCTCCGCGGCCAGAGCCACCTCGCGCAGAAATCTGAAATAGCCTTCCGCAATACGACATATTGATCACGTACTGCTTGCCTCGGATGGCTTGCGAATTCAGCGTTGTTGTGGAGATAGTAAGCCGATAGCGGAGCCACCCGTGCCGCCAGAGCCGTGAAGTGGACCGCGTCGGCTGGTCGTTTGCATGGAATCGCCAGTACTTCATCATGGAGCGCGGTCAATATTGCCGTTCCCACAGCCAGACGCTGAAGTCCATCGACCAGCACGAGATAGTTATTCTGGTTCGGCGGCAGTTTGGGAAACTGCCCAGCGATGACATTCAGTTGCGAAAGAATTGCGTTACCCAACAAGATGGAATTTGACTGGAGTAGCTCCCTACCTTTTCCAGGTCCCACGAAATTCCACGCTGAAAGCTCGGAATTTCTACCCATTTAATTTGCCCGGCCGGACCTGCGAGAGACAAGAGATGCGGAGACACTGTGCTTGCTAACGGAACCAGTGCAAAGTCACAGATGTATTCAAAAAAGCTCGGTACCGGACCACTACGGTGAATCGTCATCTTTGTCCTTTACGAGACTTGTCGGCTGCCACTCACGTTGCTGTCGCGAATAGTCTTTTCCTCGGCCATCTATCGCACGAGAGGAATGTCCTTCACAACCAGCTCCTCGGGTACCGAGAACGGCGGGAAACAGTCGTCACGGGAGTAGCGATCACTTGAATGCACGTCCCACTCATGTGCGAATATAGGAGGCCAATAGCGCCCTTCGCCTCGCCCGACTCCTTAAGCTCCTGGAATCTTGGGCGAGGACATGCAACGGCTTGACCCTTCCAATCAACGGTCTCGCCATGGCGAATGGCCGAATCATTTCGGTCCGAATTGTATATCCGGATGCTCTTTCCCAGAGTCCCTCGCTACACCCAGAGCACCCGCGCGCGAGTGGTCCCGAGACGTTTGCGCACGGGTGCAGTTTGCACCTTTCGGTATTCCCTGCAAATCATTGATTAGACCGGCCTATTTCCCCTCCCGCAATTGCTGCTTGCTTTACCGTACCCGTACGATCGCAGTAGCTTTTGAGACGGGATGGAGCTATCAGCTGATGCTAGCGCCTTATTGCGCGCCCTCGGCCCCAAGGCGCGTCGAATCTCATTTTCGGGCAAGCCCGGCTCACCCAGACAACGATTGACGGGCCTGGCCGTTTGCCGAGCACGTCGTCAAGCTGATGCGCGGACATAACCGCCCAACAGGACCGCTGCTCACGCAACAACAAGGACGGAGATCGCAAGCGGCCACGACATAATCACGCCTCCCAGCCCGGGTGCCCGCACGGTCCGTATGGACCGCAACAGCATGACACGTTAGATTCAAATGGTTTTAGCCGACGCTGGCTCACCCGCTGGGCCTGGCGCGCGTCAATATATGGATATTTAGTTCAGCCCAAGGGACCAAAGGGAGAGACCGCCACCCGCGCCTTCACTACTCGTTCGACAAAGCACGCGGTTCGGCCACCACAGCACCGTCTGCCTAGACCTGCGACGCGCACGTGGACCATCGAGACCTGCAGAGGGCAAGGATTAATAGCCAATGAATGCATCGAGTGTTTCGTCCAGATATGACGACTTTCAACGCGATGCCGTCTCCGCGTTAGTCGAAGATTTCCGAAAACACCCCCGCGGGCGGTTCCTTCTAGTTATACCAACCGGGGCGGAAGACTTTCACTGCCGTCAAAGCGATCAATCAACTATTTGGTGACAAGATACTTGCGGCCGACCATGACGAAGTTTGATGGGTCGCCCATCGGGTGGAACTACTAACACAGGCAAGAGAAACGTTTGTCAAGTTTGAGCAGCGATTTCCTTCCGCGCCTTCTTTTTCTAAGAACGTGAACTTTCAGATGATCAGCAGCGCGAGCCAGGTGCTAGCCAAAACTCATTCAATCAGGCTTGTCGTGATCGATGAAGCTCACCATGGAGCCGCGAACAGTTATTTGCCACTATTCGCCAATCCAAAAGTCGGCGTCCTTGGCCTCACAGCGACCCCGACTCGTCACGACGGTAAGCCTCTCGATTTTGAATGGGAATCCTATTCCATCGGCTTTCCCGACTTGGTTGACTGCGGCGTGATACTTCGGCCAGAGGTTAGAACCGTCGCCGGTGGCTCTTTCGACATCTCAAACATAGACGACGTTGAGGCGCTCGAGAAACTGAATTCTGACGCGAGAAATAAACAAATAGCGCTGGCTCTACTTTCCTCTCCTGATGATTACAAGAAGGTCATCATCTACGTTGGCACCAGAAAGCACGCAGAGGATCTAACTGCGGCCCTCCGTGCATCGCCCCTCCGTATGATCTGTACGAGTCGATTGGCTACGTGCACGGCAACGCAAGAATAGTTCCGGCCCGACTCGGTCGACATTTTCTGTGCCGAAGAGAAGAAGCGCGCTGCGCTCAATACTAATCAATGTCGAAGTTCTGAGCGAAGGATACGACGACCCTACGATTAACACCGTCGTTATGGCCACTCCGACCCGTTCAAAGCTCGTCT
>CAWBKN010000017.1:0-157888 GCA_963789375.1 uncultured Gammaproteobacteria bacterium
CTTTCCCCGAGATCAGCGCCCGCCGCAATGGGCTGGTCGATGGCGGCGACGATCCGCTGGGTTCGCTCGACCCAAACCTGGGCTGCAACGTCACCGAAAGCAGCGGCCGCTTGGCCAGCCAACAGCGCCAGCGCAAAACCGGCCACGGCAGGCGTCATCGAAGATGCTCGATTCACGATCGGTCCCTTTTTTTTGACCGTGGGATTCCACAGCGCCGTGCACGATAAAGGGTGGCGGCAAATCCATCAAGCATCAGCGGTAAGCGTGGCCGCATCCACGTGCGAGCGCCCTGGCTCTGCTCTCGGACACACCGAGCACCGCGGTCCGGTACCCGTGCCGAGCGCACCGCACCAGCGGTGGAGCATGATTTCGTGCACGACCAGCTGTTCGATGGTCGTCCGTTTCGCATCCTGACGGTGGTCGATCAGTTGAGTCGCGAGAGTCCGCTAATTGAGGTCGATTTCGCGATGTCCGGACAGAGAGTCGCCGCCGCCCTGGAGGCACGCACCGCCGACATGCCGGTGCCGGTGTCGATTACCGTCGATCACGGCTTGGATGCACTTCAAACGGTCCAGATCCCGCATCGTCATGGTCACCCTGGCGATTGCCGCATGGCAGGTCTCCGAACCCCGGAACAGGGAGCGAAACACTGCCGCAATCTCACGCCAGGCGGACATTTGAACTAGCCAGAACCGGACACTTCTACTTGGCCCTAAAGGCCACGTCCGCATAAGATGCGGTTATGTCAAACAACCCGAGGTGCGCTGTCGAGGGACGACTGCAGAGGAACCTACCAACCCTCGATTGGCACTGAAATTGGGGGGGGGGCAGCCCACAGCAGGCGCCGGCATAGCACGCGCGTGGAATGCGCCTGGCCATGGAACCCCAGTGGGTTCACGGACAGACTTGACGAGCGCTCACTGGCGACGAAATCGAGGGACAGGTCAGGGGAATTGCTGCCACGGATGCGCCCGATATTCATTGGCGGGATAATCTGAGGTGACTGGCCAGACATGGAACAGGTCATGAGGATGTTCGTTGCGACCCGGAACTCCTCAATCTGTAATTGAGTGACCCACATAGTGACATCAAAGGTCCAGCGGTCGATCCGGAGGCCTTCCGCGTGGAAGGCCACTGCTGTGGCATCCGGCTGCCCGTACTCAAAGAACTCACCGGCGAAGGCATCCAGTTCGAACTCTCACCGGAGACAAAGGCGGAACTGGTCGCGGCGGGGGTGTTGCCGCCCGAAGGCGGCAACGAACCACCGAAGGCCGACGTAATTGGGCCGGATACATCGCCTGACCGAAGTTAGAAGAGCCGTAGCGAACCAGCAGCGTGAGGTACGCGCCGATCGCGATGATGAGCCAGGCGTTGAACGTTTGAAGCGACCCCTGCCAGCGCTGCAAGCCACCGACGAACTTCGCCCCGGAACTTGCGCCCACCAGAACCGCGAGCGCCACCATCCCCACCGGCACGGCGGTCGCAAGGCCATAGATTACGAAAAGCGGCAACTGGGTTGGCGAGGTCACCGCGAGCGGGAGGAGGCTGCCGAAGAACAACGCTGCTGAAGTCGGGCAGAACGTCACCGCGAACAGGACCCCGAGTAGGAACGCGCCGGGCAGTCCCCACGCGACCAGGCCTTCGGTTGCACCGGGTCGGGCGGGACCGAAATTCAGTCGCAACGGGTATCCACCCGAGCAGCACCAGGCCGACCAAGATCAGCAGCGGCCCGATAAACGGCTCGAGGACGCGCTGCAGAATGCGAGATAGCTCGGGTGCCGCGGCGAGGCCCCAGGCGACGAGCAGTCCCACCGCTGCATAGGCTGCGGCGCGCCCAAGGGCGTAGGCGATCACACTGAGAACAGCCCGGCGCTGCGAGTCGAGCCGTCGTGCGAGGAACGAAACCGCGGCGATATTCGTCGCAAGCGGGCACGGGCTGATGGAGGTCATCAACCCGAGCCACGCGGCCGCGCCCGCCGCGGCAAGCACATTCACGTCATGGTACCGAGGTGGCGTCGTACGGCATCAACCACATATGCCTCGAATGCCTGTTCGTTCTTCTGCTTCGTCCAGACCTGCTGCAGGTTCTCCCAACGAACCTCCTGGCCTTTCGCGAGATCCGAGACGATGACGGTCTTGCTGATCAGCGAATAGTCGCGGATGTAGTGCTCGTTGCCTTCGCCATCGAGGTTTACCGTTCGGAATGCAATGCGACCGCTCGCCAGCTCTGGCCCGAAATTGCGTGCGACGGTCTCCCCAGTCAGGCGCTCGATGCGCACACAGGTCGCACAGCGCACGTCGCTGCTGAAGTACGTCACCTGGATCACGTCAGGCGCCACGCCAGGCTGGGACGTGACGATTTCTTGCCGAACAGCGGGAAGATCAGACGTCTGTCGCGCCTGCTGTATTGCCGCCCAACAGCCCACCGCAGCGAGTGCGATCAGCGCCCATTTGAGCAAGCGTTTCATGGTCAGCTCAGCAGCTTCTTTGCCTCGTCGAGCGACGGCACCTTGCCGCTCACCTTTACGGCGCCATCAACAGCCAGCGCGGGCGTGAACATCACGCCGAAATCGGCGAACCGCTTCACGTCGGTGATTTTTTCAAGCTCATAGGTGAGGCCCATATCGCGTGCGGCCTGTTCGGCCACCGCGGTGAGAGCACGGCACTTCGCGCAGCCGGAGCCGAGGATCTGGATCTTCATGCGTCATCTCCTGCGGGGCTGCCCGCATCAGTTCACCAGAAGGCCGTAACCCATGCCCGTGATCGTCGCCATGATGACGACCAGCGAAACGTAGGCGACAGTCTTCTTCAGGCCGAGAATTGAGTTGAGCACCAGCATGGCGGACAGGCTCAATGCGGGCCCGGCGAGCAGAAGCGCCAATGCAGGACCCGAGCCCATGCCGCTGCCGACGAGGCCCTGCACGATCGGGACTTCGGTCAGCGTGGCGAAATACATGAATGCGCCGGCGATCGCGGCGAACAGGTTGGACGCGAGTGATTGCCGCCCACGACCGCTGATCCACTCCGACGGAATCATCCCTTCGTGACCGGGACGACCGAGCAGGAAGCCTGCGACGAGCACGCCACCCAGCAGCAGCGGCACGATCTGCTTGGTGATCCCACGCCTGGTGGAACCACTCGCCGGCTTCATCCTTGCGACCGGCCGTGAGCCACGCGAGCCCCAGTATCGCGACGAGGAACGGCCAAGTGGGATGTCCGGGCATGGCAAACGCCGTGATCACCGTTGCCGCGGCGACGACGGCAATACGCATCGGCTCGAGCTTGAACCATCGCCACAGCATGAACGCCAGCAGGACGCCGAGCCCGGAGGTGATCAGCCACTTGATCGAGTACACCGCCGCAAAGAACCCGGTGGTCTGTGACGCCGCGCCCCAGTTCGCGAAGACAAGGATGCCGACCAGCACAGCAAAAAAGGCGGCTGTCTGCGACAGGGGCCGTCCGGCCTCGGGCTCAGGCAATGCGGCGGCTGCGGCGACCTTCTGCTGCTCCTCGTGGCGGAAGATCAGCGCCATCAGCAAGCCGATGATCACGCTGAACGTCACGGCACCCACGGCACGGGCAATACCCAGCTGCGCACCGAGGACCTTGGCGGTCATCACTATCGCCAGCACATTGATGGCCGGGCCGGAGTAAAGGAACGCCGTCGCGGGACCGAGTCCTGCGCCCATGCGGTAGATGCCCGAGAACAGCGGCAGCACCGTGCACGAGCAGACGGCGAGAATGGTTCCGGACACAGACCCGACACCATAAGCGAGAGGCTCGGAGCGGTGGGCCCCAGGAAGCGCATGACGGACGCCTGCGAGACGAAGGCGGCAATGGCGCCCGCGATCCAGAACGCCGGCAGCAGGCAGAGTACGACGTGTTCGCGTGCGTACCACTTGGTCAGTTCAAGTGCCTCGGTGACAGCCCCGTCGAACGCGGTTGCCCGACCGGGAGAAAAAAGATGGCGGCGAAGACCGCGGCCAGAAGGCCGAAGATCTTCAACTCATGTCGCGCGCCGGGTTCGAGAGTGAGGGTCGTCATGCTGTCCTCCGTCGTGCCGCCTCAAGCGCAGTCACACGCGGCGCGCTTTGCGGGGCGCCCGACGCGTGCTTTGTCCAGGCACTGGATAAAATGCGGCACGCAGTCCAACTCGAGGCGGTAGAAGATCTTCTGGCCGCGTTTGTCGCTGGATACGACCCCCGCTTCGCGCAGGACATCCAGGTGCTTCGAGGTGGTCGACCAGCCGAGCCCGACGGCGTGGACGAGGTCGCATACACAACGCTCGCCGCCCATGAGGGTGCGGACGAGCGTCAGGCGTCCGGGATTCCCGAGGGCTTTGAAGACTTCGTCGGGCGACGCGCTGAGTGGTTGCTGACCATGGCAGGAGTATTTCGCCAAAGAGCGAAATAGTCATCAGGAGCTTCCACAGGCACGTGAAGGGTACTGACAAGTTAACTGGCGCCGCCCTACAAAAGGGGCTCTTGAGTGCCAACGACGATTCAAACCGGATCCGCAGTGGGCGTCGTCGTCGAGGTATGAAGCGAGACGCAGCCCTAGTGATTATCGTCGGCCCACGCCCGCGGGTTAACTTGTCAATGCCCGCCCCCATGCCCCGCCCGGGGCATTGCCACTAAATTCGGCCGGGAAGGCAAGCTGGAACGGTTCTCATTCAACGCTTCCGCTAATCGATTTCTGCTTAGGTATAGATCTCATATCGGGCGAAGTCGCGTGTTGAACGTGCGTGCGTCACGCTGTATTTCAAAACAGACTTGTATGTTGCCGACGTCAAGAACGTTATGAGTGGCGCGTCCTCGGCGCAACTTTCTCCCGCATCACGTCATCGTGCGCTTATGAGTGGCGATGGGACGGAGGCTTGCCCGAGTCAGCGCGAGACCGCTCGACAGCCAAAGCTTCGGCGAATTTTGGGAGAGTCGGCATGGACACAGAAGGCCAGTATCGGTGCTGCGGTATGCATCGCGTTGCTAGCGGGTTGCAGCGGGTCTGACGGTGGATCCACGTCATTGACTGTCTCGGCAGCAGTCGTCGGAACAGGCGGTACGGTCGACAAGTCATCCGCGCTTGTTGGTCGCGGATCTCTACGACATTCACATTCACGCCGGATTCCGGCTTCGTTCTCGACCAGGTCACGGGATGCGGCGGAGTTCTTGGCGGTACGCCTATACGACAGCAGCGGTGACCAGCGATTGCACGGTCTCCGCAACGTTCAAAGCCGATGCCCGTGTTAGTCGCGTTGAAAGACAGCATATCTTCACCGCTGGTGGTCCAAGTCAACGGTAAGGACGATCTTGCGATCAATACGCCTGGCACATATACGTTTTCGACGCCGATTAAGAGCGGCGCGAGACATAGCGTTTCGGTCAAGACGCAACCGGCAGGCAAATTCTGCAGCGTGATTGATTTCGAAGGCACCGTTGATCTTGCTGCTCCAGCAAAGGTCCATGTCGCCTGCACGGAGCCTCGTTCAAAACGAGGACGGATACAGCCTGGTGTCCAAACTTGCAGCGGGGACTGCTAACGCAGGCGGAGGCAGCTACAAGACGAGCGCTCCAGTGCAAGCCAAGCGACCAGCGCGCAGAAAGCGAGCAGTTCCTGTACGTGCCGTCACGTCCCGATGCCGTGCACGTATTTCGAATCAACGTAAATGGAACCCTGACTGAATCGGTTGCGCCGTACACACATCCGTACGATGGATACCGTCCGCACTTCAGAATGTCTAACGACGGAAAAATCGCATACTTCGCCCATCAACTTTTCGCAAAACAGGTAATCGCGCTGGCTGTTGACGAAACGACAGGGGCGCTTTCCGAGACCGGCACCGTGCAGATGGAAATGACCAGGGCGACGATTTTTGACGTGAGTCCATCCGGACGAAGGGTGTATGTGTCGGGCTCGTCCGACACTACCGAATGCCCGAGATGGAATGTGACGGGTAGTTGTACGGTGGCTGAGATCGGCACTGCGTTCAATAGCGGTTCCTCATTCGCTCAGGTGGGGGGCATAGAGCGTGTGCCGGGTTCAGTTAGCTCGGCGGGCGGCCGGCTTTTCCAAGCCGCGTACTCCATAACCCATCCACTAAAGAATCTTCTCTTCTATCCGGTAGTCGGTGAGATTCACCGATATACGATGGATCCGCAGACCGAAGTCTTGTCGTATACGGATAGTGTTACGAATCTCAGCAGTTCTTTTGATATGAGTTTCGAGACCCCGAGCTTAACCGGAAGACTGTACCTGGATCGTTCTTTAACGCGCCTTTATCAAGTATTTAATGGCTACAGCGCGGACTATCAAACCCTAATCCCGGGGGCTATACCGGAACCGCAGATCGGTGTACACGCGATTTCGGAGGACGGAACGTTGAGTCCTCTTGGCGTCTTTACCGGTACGTCGGAGCTGTCAGATTTGTGTCCAGCCGGGACCACGCCAGACCATATACAAACGCAGTTAACGAAACCTGTGGAAGATGTCCGAGGTAACTTCCTTTACACATCCCAGACAGCACAGGCAAACGCCTGCATGGCGGACGGCCAGGGGAGTCCGTCACCGAAGGTTGAGCAAGGGATTTTTGCCTTCGACATTTCAAATGGCATCGAAAACGCGACGCCCGTACAAGGATCACCGTTCTATCCGGGCAAGCGGTATCCAAGCGCGCTGTTTCTCATGAGGCATCCCACCAAGGACTGGTTATATGCACCGAACCAGGATGGTGGCTCTATAGATGGATACCAGATCAATTCGACCACAGGGGCGTTAACGCGAATGCAGGGGAGCCCGTTCGGCACGGCAAAGTCCCCCGGAACCGGTGAAAGCCTCGTCAAGATCGATGTCACAGGTAAGTTTCTTTACTTGATGGCTCCGTTAGAGGTGCATGCATTCGCCATCGATCAAGCGACGGGCGGACTGGCGCTGATTGAGTCGTATCCGTTGACGATCAACTGACATATGCGGTCGACAAGATGTTTTGAAGCGCTCCGTCGCGCCGCGCGCCGCACCCGGGGCCACTCCGGCGGAACGGCGTGCACCCGGGGCCGCCCCGGGGACCCGCCGCCCCGGCCCCGCCAGACCCGCCAGGTTCCCAGGTCGCCAGCCCCGCCGCCCCGCCGGGGTCGCCGCCCGGGGCCCATCGACACGTTTTCCGATAGTCCGCGGGTGTACCATCGATGGGACGCAGATAGTCCGCGGGTGATGCCCAAAACCCGTTGCGAATCAAAAAGTTGGGAGTGGTGGCCAGGGACGGAATCGAACCATCGACACGCGGATTTTCAATCCGCTGCTCTACCAACTGAGCTACCTGGCCACGGTACGCGTGCCCAGCCGGACGGCGGGGCTATTGGAAGGGCCGGAATTAGACCCGAGGGGCGGATTGCCGTCAAGGACGATGGGGCCGTCGATCGGGCGCAAATCTCAATGAATTCGTGCAATTAGCCTCACGCCGGACTTTCGCTCCGCGATTCATCATCGCTGCCGGGATGTGCCGAACCGGATCTGCCTTACACTAGTGTAAGGAACTAGTCATTCGGTAAGGCGTCATGAGTGAATCAAGGATGACCAGCAAGGGACAGATCACCGTGCCGAAGGCCGTACGGGTGAAGTTGAATCTCAGGCCCGGCGACCGGGTCCTGTTCATCGTCGGTGCCGACGGCGAGGTACGGCTGCGGGCTGCCAACAAGGACATCTCGTCGCTGCGGGGCATCCTGCCTCCGCCGAAGCGCACTGCGACGATCGAGGAGATCGAAGCTTCCATTGCGAAGGCGGGCGTCGCCAGGTATCTCGGCCATGATCGGGATTGACACCAACGTGCTGCTGCGTCTGCTCGTTCGCGACCACAGGCAGGTGCGGCTGCGGAGCACTCATCGCAACGCACTGCTCGAAGGACGAGCCCGGCTTTGTCTCCAGGGTCGTCATCGCGGAAGCGGTGTGGGTACTGAAGGACGTGTATGGCTACGGCAGGCCGCAGATCGCGGCTGCCATGCGCGCCGTGCTGAACGTGTCCGAACTCGAGATCGAGTCCGCAGACGAGGTCGATGCCGCGATCATCGATTTCGAAAGATCGTCCGCCGGATTCACCGACTGCCTGCTGGCGAGGACGAACAACGCCGCCGGATGCGAGTACACCGTCACCTTCGACCGCAAGGCCGCGAAGCTCGCTGCATTCAAGCTGCTGAAAGGCGGCTAGCCCTCAGCGCAGCTGGCTGTCCTTGCTGCCGCGCCGGTTGTAGGGGCCCACCGCCTGCTGGTGCCGGTCCGCTTCATCCTGGCAGGTGACGCACAGTCGCACGCCCGGCATCGCCTCGCGACGGGCCGCGGGGATCTCCTCGCCGCATTCTTCGCAGTGACTCAGGCTCGGTCCGCTCGGCAACTGCGCGCGGGCCCGCTCGATGGCGTCCTTCACGCTGTCGTCGATCTGCTGCTGGACTGCGCCGTCCTGGGCCCAACCCGTGGCCATGTGCCTCCTCGCCTCCTGGTGTTCAGGCGGCGAATCGGATGCCACGATCGGATCACCTGCAGCGACTGATGCGCCCAGGCATCGCCGTGACCCGGATTCCAGCCCGCGACCGATGCCGAGTCCCGGCCCGACCGCCAGCGCGCCCGGTACCGGATCATCGGCGAAGAACTCACTGCGCGTGATCACGACGGGTATTCCGGCGGCGCTGGCCGACTCCAAACCTGCGGGAGAATCCTCGATCGCGACCGCGGCGGATGCGGGCAGCTCGAGTCGCTCGAGGACCAGCCGATAGGCCTGGGGGTCCGGCTTCTTCAGCGGCGCGTCCTCGGCGCAGACGATGGCGGCGAAGCGTCGCTCCCAGTCCGGCACCCAATTGCGCATCGAGCAAGCGCAGCAACGTTACCGCGACTGGTCGTCGTGACGATCGCCATGCGCGTGCCGTCGGCGGCGCAGTCGTCCATCAGTTCGCGCACGCCTGGACGCAGGGTCACCGCGCCGCTCGCGATGCGCTTCGGCATAGATCTGGTTCTTGCGGCGATGGATGCGGGCAGCCAGGTCCCGGCGCGCCTCGGCGTCTTTCGGTGCCAGTGGTTGCGATGCAAGTCGTGCAGCAGGCGCTCGAAGCCACCGGCGATTCGCAGCAATTCGCCGTAGCGCTCGACGCTCCAGCGCCAGGGCACGCCGAGTTCTTCGAACGCGGCGTTGAACGCGACCAGGTGCCCGTCGCGCTCGGTCTCGGCGAGCGTGCCGTCGACGTCCCACAATACGGCGCGAAGGCGGGGCCGGTTCACTTCGCGACGGCCACGACCAGCGCGCTCGACTCGCCCGTCACCGTGCGCGTGCCAAACTCCTCGGCCAGTGCCGCCGCACAGGCGTCCGTGGCGCGCTCCAGGCCCTGCGGGTCGCGCGCCTCGATCTCAGGGCGCATGGGCGTGCCCTGGCAAAGGGCCACCGCTGCAATGCGTGCCGACGGGCGATGGTCGGGAAGCTGAGAGTCGTGATCGATGCGGGCGAGCCGAAACCGCCGCCCCGCAGGTCCGCTCGTATCGCTTCCGTATCGTGGTAACCGTGCGGCACGCGCGCCAGGAAAGTCGGCGGATCCGTCGGGAAGATCGAACCGAGCGCACGCAGTACCGTTGCGGCAAAGGCATTGCGCTCGACGCGGTCCCACGTGTTGAACAGGAGGTGCCCGCCCGTCACGCAACACGCGACGCGCCTCGCCGAACCCGCGCGGCTTGTCGGGGAAGAACATGACTCCGAACTGGCAGACGACGAGATCGAACGAGTCGTCGGCGAACGGCAGCGCCATGCCGTCGGCCTGCCGCCAGTCGACCGGCCGGTCGGTCCCGCGGGCCCGGGCCTGCTCCAGCATCTGCGGATTGAGGTCGGTCGCCACGAGGGTCGGCCTGTGCGGGCAGGACGCTGACCAGTGCGCGGGTCAGGACGCCGGTTCCTGCAGCGATTTCCAGCACCCGCAGCGGCGCAAGCTCGGCCGCCCGAGCGGCAAGGTCCTGCGCATAGGGCTCGAACATCAGCGGAACCATGTGCCGGTCGTAGACCTGCGGGATGGCGCCGGCGAACGCCTTGTCGGTCGGGGAGACATTCATCGCTGCATCCTTGAACGATGGGAGGGGCCCACACTATAGAGCGGCGGAGCCCACCGGAAGTTCGCAGCAGCGCAAGGAGCACCCTCTTCCGACGGCTCGAAAGAGGCAATGGCATCAGTGGGCGCGGCGCTTGCGATCCATCAGCCGCAGGATCAGCGGCGTCAGGATCAGCTGCATCGCCAGGCCCATCTTGCCGCCCGGGACGACGATGTTGTTCGGCCGTGACATCCACGACTCATCCAGCATCGACAGCAGGTACGGGAAGTCGATGCCCTTCGGGTTCGCGAAACGGATCACGACCATCGACTCGTCGGCGGTCGGGATGTCGTTGGCGATGAACGGGTTGCTGGTGTCGACGGTCGGCACGCGCTGGAAGTTGACGTGCGAGCGGCTGAACTGCGGGCAGATGTGGTTCACGTAGTCCGGCATGCGGCGCAGGATCGTGTCGACGACCGCTTCCTGGCTGTAGCCGCGCTGGTGCTTGTCGCGGTGCAGCTTCTGGATCCACTCGAGGTTGATGATCGGCACGACGCCGACCAGCAGGTCGACGTGCTTCGCCACGTCCGCTTCGGGCCCGGTGTAGCCGCCGTGCAGGCCTTCGTAGAACAGCATGTCGCTGTTCTCCATCATCGGTGCCCACTCGGTGAACGTGCCGGGGGCGCTGCCGAGCTGCTTCGCCTCGACCTCGTCGTGCACATAGCGGCGCACCCGGCCTTGCCCGGTGCGGCCGTACTCCTCGAACGTCGCCGCCAGTTCCGCAAGCAGGTTCGACTCCGGGCCGAAGTGGCTGATCTGCGGTCCCTCGCCCGTGTCCGCCGCCTTGACTCGGGTGCGCATCTCGACGCGGTCGTAGCGGTGGAACGAGTCGCCCTCGATCGCCTGCGCCTCGATGCCCTCGCGACGGAAGATGTGCGCGAAGCTCTTCATGACGGTGGACGTGCCCGCGCCCGAGGAACCGGTGACCGCGATGACGGGATGCTTGGTGGACATGTCAGGCTCGCTTCAATTGATCTGGTGCGGGAGTGCGTACGGCTGCAACTCAGCGTGCGGTCGTCTCGGACGAGCGGAACAGCGACCGCTCGTTGAACAGCGGCGACGAATAGCGCCGGTCGAAGCCACGGTCGTGCTCGGCGTGGTAACGCACGATGCGCTCCACCTCGTTGCGCGAGCCGAGGATGACCGGCACGCGCTGGTGCAGCGAGTCCGGCAGGATGTCCATGATGCGCATGCGGCCGGTCGTCGCCGCGCCACCCGCCTGCTCGATCAGGAAGCCGATCGGGTTCGCCTCGTACAGCAGGCGCAGGCGTCCGGGCTTGGTCGGGTCCTTGGTGTCCTTCGGGTACATGAACACGCCGCCGCGAACGAGGATGCGATGCACCTCGGCCACCAGCGACGCGATCCAGCGCATGTTGAAGTCGCGGCCGCGCTCGCCGGACTTGCCGTCCTGGCATTCGGTCACGTAGCGGTGCACCGGCGACTCCCAGAACCGCGCGTTGCTGGTGTTGATCGCGAACTCGCTGGTGTCCTCCGGGATCTTCATGTCGGGATGCGTGAGGATGAAATTGCCGATCTCGCGGTCGAGCGTGAAGCCGTGCGTGCCCTTGCCGCAGGTCAGCACGAGCATCGTGGACGGGCCGTAGATCGCATAGCCGGCGGCGACCTGCGCGACGCCCTGCTGCAGGAAGTCGCCGGTCGTCGGGCGCTTCGTTCTTGTCGTGGCGCAGGATCGAGAAGATCGTGCCGACGGAGACGTTGACGTCGGCGTTCGAGGAGCCGTCGAGCGGATCGAACACGAGCAGGAAGCGGCCGCGCGGGTATTCCGCCGGAATCGGATAGGGCTCGTCGAGTTCCTCGGAGGCCATGCCGGCGACGAGGCCGCCCCACTCGCAGCACTTGAGCAGCACGTCGTTCGCCGCGACATCGAGCATGACCTGCTGCTCGCCCTGCACGTTCTGCGAGCCGGCCTTGCCGATGTAGCCGCCGAGCGCGCCCTTGGCGGCCATCGACGACACCGCCTTGATGGCGGCCGCGACGTCGATCAGCAGCGCGCCGAGGTCGCGCGAGCCCTCGATGCCCTCGAGCTGCTGGATGAGGAACTTGGACAGTGTGGTGCGGCCGAGATGCATGGTCGTCCCCTTGGTCAATTCGTCGTCGCGCCGGATTCGCCCTTCGCGGCCGCGATGCTGAACACGCGGCTGGCGCGGATGTCCGCCGGCAGGAGGGTCGAGAGGTCGTCACGGGTCAGTTCGCGCGTCGGGTCCGCGAACAGGCGGCTGGCCTGGCGCAGCCGCGCGCGGTCGAGCGCGTTGCGCACGCTGCGGGCGTTGGCGAACTGCGGCTGCTCGATGCGGTGCTGCAGGTACTCCCGGAACGCATCACGGGCGCCGGGACCGAAGCCGTAGTGCTGCTGCCCGAGGATCAGCTCGGCGATGCGCAGCAGCTCGTCGGGCGTGAAGTCCGGGAAGTCGATGTGGTGCGCGATGCGCGAACGCATGCCGGGGTTCGACTCGAAGAACGTGTCCATGCGGTCCTTGTAGCCCGCGAGGATCACGACGAGGTCGTCGCGGTTGTTCTCCATGACCTGCAGCAGGATCTCGATCGACTCCTGGCCGTAGTCGCGCTCGTTCTCGGGGCGGTACAGGTAGTACGCCTCGTCGATGAACAGCACGCCGCCCATTGCCTTCTTCAGCACTTCGCGCGTCTTCGGCGCGGTGTGGCCCACGTACTGGCCGACCAGGTCGTCGCGCGTCACGGCGACGAGGTGGCCTTTGCGCAGGTAGCCGAGCCGGTGGAGGATCTGCGCCATGCGCAGCGCGACGGTGGTCTTGCCCGTGCCGGGGTTGCCGGTGAAGCACATGTGCAGGCTCGGCGTCTGCGCCTGCAGCCCGACGTTCATGCGCAGCCTGTCGATCACCAGCAGCGCCGCGATGTCGCGGATGCGTGCCTTGACCGGCGCGAGGCCCACGAGATCGCGGTCGAGCTCGTCCATCACCTCGCCCGCGTTGCTCTGCGCGAGCACCTCCGCGATGCTCTTCACCTCTCCCAGTTCACTGGGAGAGGTCGACCGCAGGTCGGGAGAGGGCTGGGGTGAGGGAACAGTGCCCTCACCCGCGCTGCGCGCGACCTCTCCCGCTGCCGCGGGAGAGGTAAACCCCGGGATGTTGTACGACGGTCCGCTCATGACTTCTCGGTTATCGCTATCCGCTATCCGCTTCCTACCCGTACCGCTCGCCTTCGGGCTTGTCCGCGGCATAGCTGCGCACGGTGTAGCGCATCGTGCGGCCCTCCATCTCCTGGCGCACGAGCCCGAAGCCGGGCTCGTGCTTGGGCCGGTTCACGATGAAGCTCATCGCGATGCTCTCGACGCCGCGCGTCGAGTCGAACGCGACGAGCCGGATGTAGTGCTGCGGGAACGTCGCGCGACAGGCCTTCAACTCGAGCATCAGGCCCGCGGCATCCTGCAGGTCGAACATCGGCATGCCGTACATTTCCCAGTACGTGTTGCGCGGGTGCGGATCGTCGGTGTACTCGATGCTCCAGGCATAGCCCTTGCCCAGCCCGTAGTCGACCTGCAGCGCGATCTCGGCGTCGGTCAGGTCCGGCAGGAAGCTGAACTGGCCCTGGGTCAGGCGCCCGGTGGGATTGGTCATCATGTTCGTGTTCTCCGTGCGAGCGCTGGGTCAGGCCGAAGCCGTCGGCGTGACGGCGTAGTCGGACGTGTCGGTCGAGGCGTAGTTGAAGGTGATGTCGCCCCACGTATCGAGCGCCTGCTTGAGCGGCGTGCAGAACTGCGCCGCCTTTTTCAGGATCTCGGGGCCTTCCACCTTGATGTCCTTGCCCTCGTTGCGCGCCTTCACCATGGTCTCGAGCGCCACGCGGTTGGCGACCGCGCCGGCCTGGATGCCAGCCGGGTGGCCGATCGTGCCGCCGCCGAACTGCAGGATCACGTCGTCGCCGAACAGGTCGAGCAGCTGGTGCATCTGCCCGGCGTGGATGCCGCCTGAGGCGACCGGCATGACCTTCTTGGTGTCGGCCCAGTCCATGTCGAAGAACAGGCCGCGCGGCAGGTCCTGCCTGGTGTAGCTGTCGCGGCAGACGTTGTAGTAGCCCTGCACGGTCATCGGGTCGCCTTCGAGCTTGCCGACCGCCGTGCCCGTGTGCAGGTGGTCGCAGCCCGCGAGGCGCAGCCACTTCGCGATCACGCGGAAGCTGACGCCGTGGTTCTTCTGCCGCGTGTACGTGCCGTGGCCGGCGCGGTGCATGTGCACGATCATGTCGTGCTTGCGCGCCCAGTTGGCGATCGACTGGATCGCGGTCCAGCCGATGACCAGGTCGACCATCACCACGATCGAGCCGAGTTCCTTGGCGAACTCCGCGCGCTCGTACATGTCCTCCATCGTCGCCGCGGTGATGTTGAGGTACGAGCCCTTCACCTCGCCCGTCGCGGCGCTGGCCTTGTTGACGCCGTCCATCACGTACAGGAAGCGGTCGCGCCAGTGCATGAACGGCTGCGAGTTGATGTTCTCGTCGTCCTTCATGAAGTCGAGGCCGCCCTTGAGGCCCTCGTAGATCACGCGGCCGTAGTTGCGGCCGGAGAGGCCGAGCTTCGGCTTGGTCGTCGCACCCAGCAGCGGCCGGCCGTACTTGTCGAGCCGCTCGCGCTCGACCACGAGGCCGGTCGGCGGGCCCTTGAACGTCTTTATGTACGCAACGGGGATGCGGATGTCCTCGAGCCGCGCCGCCTTCAGTGGCTTGAAGCTGAAGACGTTGCCGATCAGGCTCGCGGTCATGTTCGCGATCGAGCCTTCCTCGAACAGGCACAGGTCGTAGGCGACCCAGGCGAAGTACTGTCCGGGGATGTTGGGCACCTGCTCGACCTTGAAGGCCTTGGCGCGATAGCTGTCGCAGGCCGTCAGCCGGTCCGTCCAGACGACGGTCCACGTCGCCGTGCTCGATTCGCCCGCCACCGCTGCGGCCGCCTCGATCGGGTCCACCCCGTCCTGGGGCGTGATCCGGAACAGGCAGATCGTGTCGGTTTCCTTCGGGATGTAATCGGCGTCCCAGTACCCCATCTGGCGGTACTTGAGGACGCCCGCGCTGTAGCGCTTTTTCTTGTCCGTGATGATCCGGTCGGTGGCAGGAGCTTCGGCGGTGGCCATGGCGGCGTCTCGATGCAGGGGAACCTGTCGAAAACTCTAGGAGGCTCGATCATTTAGCAGAAGTCATTTATTCTGACGTCTGGATTAAGTTTTATTGAATCATGAAGAACGTATCCCTCCGCCAGCTCCGGGTTTTCGCCGCGGTCGCACGCCACCTGAGCTTTGCCCGGGCGGCCGAGGAACTGAACCTGTCCCCGCCCGCCGTTTCCATGCAGATCAAGGAGTTGGAAGCGGAGGTCGGCCTGCCGCTGTTCGACCGGACCAGCCGCAAGGTCGCCCTGACGACGGTCGGGGAGTACCTGCTCGCCTACACCCGCAAGGTGCTGGTGGCGATGCGCGATGCCGAGGACGTGGTGGCGAGGTTCCGCGGCCTCAAGACGGGCGCCCTCGACGTCGCCATGGTCAGCACCGCCAAGTACTTCGTGCCGCGCCTGCTCGCCCAGTTTCGCGACGAGCACCCCGGCATCGAGGTGCGCCTGCACGTGTGCAACAACCGCGAGGAGATCGTCGCGTTGCTGCAGCAGGGCGACGTCGAACTCGCGGTGATGGGGCGCCCGCCGCAGGGATGGCCGACGCGCTCGGAACCGTTCGCGATGCATCCTCACGTACTGCTGACGGCTCCCGACCACGCGTTCGCGCGCATGGAGCGGGTGCCGGCACGTGCGCTGCAGGACGAGGCCTTCATCGTCCGGGAACCGGGCTCGGGCACGCGGGCCGCGCTCGACGAGTACATGCAGGCCCATCACCTGACGACGCGCGTGGCGATGCAGATGTCGAGCAACGAGGCGATCAAGCAGGCCGTGATGGCCGGCATGGGCATCGCGGTGCTCTCGCTGCACACGCTCGGGCTCGAACTCGACCACGGCCTGATCGCCGTGCCCGAAGTCGAGGGCCTGCCGGTGATGCGACGATGGCACGTCGTCAACAACCTGGCCAAGACGTTGTCGCCCGCCGCCGAGGCCTTCCGCTACTTCATGCTCGAGCGCGGCGAAGCGTTCCTCGCCGAGCATTTCGCCCGGCACGACGTCTCGCACCTGGGCGGGGCGATCCAGCCGAAGTGACGCTTCGCTCAGGCCAACAGGCGTGCGCGCAAGCTGACGGCACTCAGTCGACGTTGAAGAACTGCAGGTCGCCGAACGCGACGTCCGCCTTCCCCCGCCCTCGCCGGCTCGCCGAGCCGCACCGCCCAGGCCCGCGCCTCGCCCAGGCACGAAGCGTAATGCTGTTGTCGCTCGCAGCGAGCGACAGCGCGGACTGCTCGCAGCCCCGGCATTCGAGCGCGGCCTCGAGCGAAAACCGCTCGTGCTGCTCGTCGTACGTGCGGTGCGTCCACATGCCGGTCGTCGCGTTGAACTCATACAGCGGCAGGAACCGATGGCCATGCGCCGCGACGAACTCGATCGCGTCGATCACGAAATCCGCCTCGGCGTCGTCCATCGCGTAGTGGAAGCCCGACGCGGCACCAGCCCGGCTTGATGCCCTGGAAGCCCTTGCGCACCCAGTCGCGGTACAGCTCCGAGGTCGGCTGGTCGATGCCGAGGAGCCGGTGCCCGTAGGGACCCGCGCACGAGCAGCCGGCGCGTGACTGGATGCCGAACAGGTCGTTGAGCAGGACCGTCACGAACTTCGGGTGCAGGTAGCGGCCGCGCGCATCGCGCAGGTTGAACGAGACGATGCCGATGCGCCGCGCCGGGTCCGGATTGCCGAGGATCTCGATGCCCTCGTTGGCCGACCAGCGGTCCAGCGCACGCCGCAGCAGCTCCTGTTCGCGCGCCTCGATGCGCTCGACCCCGATGCGGTTCTTGAGATCGATGGCCAGCGCGGCCTTCAGCGTCTGCAGCACGCCGGGCGTGCCCGCCTTCTCGCGCTCCTCGATGTCGGCGATGAAATCCTGGTCGACCGGGCTGACGTAATCGACCGTGCCGCCGCCCGCGACGCTCGGCGGCAGGTCGCGGCAATACAGCTTCTCGTTGAAGACCAGCACGCCGCTCGAGCCCGGACCGCCCAGGAACTTGTGCGGCGACAGGAACACGGCGTCATAGGACGCATCGCCGCCGTCCGGGTCCCGCGGCGGGGTTCATGTCGATCTCGACGTACGGCGCGCTGGCCGCGTAATCGAAACACGCGTACGCATCGTGGGCATGCAGCAGCCTCGCGATGTCGCGCGTCGGCGAGCGCATGCCGGTGACGTTCGATGCCGCAGAGAACGACCCGATGCGCAGGCGGCCCTGGTATTCGGGCGCCTCGAGCAGTCGCTCGAGATGCTCGAGGTCGACGCTGCCGTCGGCCGCAAGATTGACCTCGACCACCGTCGCGAGCCCCTGGCGCCAGGTCACCTCGTTGCTGTGATGCTCGTAGGGCCCGACGAACACGACCGGCTGCCGCGACTGCCTGGTAGTTCCTGAAGGCCTCGAACCGTTCCTCACCCAGGAATTCGCGCAGGTGCTGGCCGACCGCCTGGCGGGTGGCCGGCGGCAACGCGACGCCCAGGATCTGCTGCAGCTTGTCGATCGCGCCGGTCGCACCCGTGCCGCACGCGACGATGCGGCCGCTCGGTCCGGCGTTGACGGCGTCCTTGATGGTCCGCTCCGCCTCGTGCAGCAACCGGCTCATGCTGCGCCCGGTCAGGTCGTCCTCGGTGTGCGTGTTGGCGTAGATGCGCTGCAGGTTCTGCAGGTAGCGCTCGACGAAGTGCAGGCAGCGGCCGGACGCCGTGTAGTCGCAATACACCATCAGCCGGCGGCCGAACGGGGTCTCGAACGCGGAGTCGATGCCGACGATCTGCGAGCGGAGGAAGTCGAAGGTCCAGGGCGAGGCCATCGGCGGATATTACCCTGCTGCTCTTCACCTCTCCCGCCTTGGCGGGAGAGGTCGCGCAGAGCGCGGGTGAGGGTCAGGGTGAGGGTGGTTGGGGTGCGCGCTCCGAATCAGCATATTCCGGGCTTTCCGCGGTCTCCCGGAGGTCTACGATGGAGTGGCCGGAATGTAGTCGGCAGTCACGGGAGAACGGTCATGTTGCACGAACATAGCTCGCTTCCCCAGGTCGGAGCGCCGGACCCTGAACTGCGCAATTCGCCCGATCGCCGACGAAGAAGACGAGGATACGGACGTCGTCCGGCAGCAAGTCCCTGGCGAGGCCGTGTGCTACTTCAACGGTGCGGAATACGCGCACGGCACCTACGTGGCGAGCGGCTCCCAGGTCCTGCGTTGCAGCTACGGTGTCTGGATCGATTCCGGGTCCGCGGACTCGCGCAATCCTTAGCCGGTTTCTGCCCGCGCGGACCGCTTTGACCTGAGCCCGTCGGTGGGCTCCAAGTCGCTGTATTTGCTGTCCTTGTACCTCGGGGTCGCCGGAGCCCCAGCGTCCGTATGTCCGCTCGCGCGACAGCGGAAACTATCGCGGACACGTTTTCGCGCCCGGGCGTCCATGCCATAGTCCCGCATCGCCCAGACGGAGACGCGCGGATGGACATTCGGGGACGCAGGCGCAGCAGCAACATCGAGGATCGTCGCGGCATGACGCCGGGCCGGACCGGGATCGGTCTGAGCGTGGGCGGGGTGCTGTTCCTGCTCGTGCTGAGCTTCTTCGGCATCAACCCGCTGCCGTTCCTCGGCGTGGCGACCAAGGCGCCGCAGGTCGAGATGCAGCAGCCGGCGCAGCCCTACCAGGAGTCGCCGGCGGAGGCGCAGCTCAGCGAACTGGCCGGCGTGGTGCTCGCCGAGACCGAGGAGACCTGGGGCCGGCTGTTCGGCGGAAAGTACCAGCCGACGACGATGGTCATGTACAGCGGCATGACGCCGACCGCGTGCGGCACCGGCCAGGCCGCGATGGGCCCGTTCTATTGCCCGGAGGACAACAAGGTCTACCTGGACCTCTCGTTCTTCGAGGAGCTGGACCAGAAGTTCGGCGCGCCCGGCGATTTCGCCCAGGCCTACGTCATTGCGCACGAGGTCGGGCACCACGTGCAGAACCTGCTCGGCAAGGCGCAGGAGGTGCACGCGGCGCAGCAGCGCATGGGCAAGACCGAGGGCAACAAGCTGTCGGTCATGCTCGAGCTGCAGGCGGATTGCTATGCGGGCGTCTGGGCTGCCGATGCCGCGCCGCGCCTGAACCTGAATCCGGGCGACATCGAGGAAGGCTTGCGCGCCGCCACGGCCATTGGTGACGATCGCCTGCAGCGGCAAGCCCAAGGCGTCGTCGTGCCCGATGCGTTCACGCACGGCAGTTCCGAGCAGCGCGTGCGCTGGCTGAAGCGCGGCATGGAGCCGGCGATCCGCGGGCGTGCGATACGTTCGGCGCCGACGTACTCTGACCTTCCCAACTCCTTGTTCCGCGACCGATCGATTCCCGAGATGGAACCAGCAGCAGCATCGCGCGTCACGCTTGTGCCAAGAATCGGCGTGGCGCTTGCGCTGCTGTTTGCATTCGTTGGTCTCGTCCTTTTCGCGCATCCCTACCGCGGGATCGAGCACGATGCGGTCCTCTACGCGCTGCAAGCCCTGCGCTCGCTGGAGCCGCAGTCGCTGGGCGACGACCTGTTTTTCCGCTATGGCTCGCAGGACGCATATACCCTCTTCTCCCCGCTCTACGCGGCGCTTATCGGCCTGGTGGGCCTGGAGCCTGCGGCCCACCTGATTGCGCGGTTCTCGCTGCTGGCCCTTTTCGCAGGGGGGCTGCTGCTGGCGCGCCGGATGATGGCGCGTGACCTGGCCTGGCTGGCCATCGCCCTGTTCATCGCCATCCCGGGCAATTACGGCGCTGACAACGTCCTCAAGTACGCAGAGAACTTCGCCACACCGCGAACGCTCACTGAAGCGCTCGTCATCACATCGCTGGGCCTCCTCCTCGGGGGCCGACGATTAGCTGCATTTGCGGCGATCGGCGTGGGGTTTTTGCTGCACCCCCTGATGGCTGTACCCGGGCTGGTTGCAATCGTGCTCTTGCTGACAAACCGCACCGCCTCGATCGCGCTGTTCGCGGGAGGCCTGTCGGCGGTCTTGATCGCAATCCTGATCGCCATAGTCATGCCGATCGGCCCCATTCGATTCATCGATCCGATATGGCACGAGAGCCTCGCCGAACTGGTCCCGTACCTGCTGCTGGAGCGTTGGTCGATATCGGATTGGCAGCCGACCGTGGTCGGGCTCGCCACGCTCGTGGCAGCAACTCGAGTTCTCCAGGTCGGCCCGTCGAAACAACTCGCGACCATAGGCGCGATCACAGGTCTTGCGGGCATCGCCCTCGCGGGGATTGCGAGCATCGCTCCGGTCGCGCTGCTGGTGCAGGGTCAGCCATGGCGATGGATGTGGCTCGGCAAGGCGCTCGCGGTCCTGTTGCTGGTGCCAGTCGGGATTGCCTGCTGGCAGCGCAGCCGCCTTACCCGGGCCGCGCTGGCACTCCTGGGCGTCGCCTGGTTCGCGCGCAACGACGCCTTGGGCGTCGTCGCCAGTTTCCTGGCACTTCTTGCGCTGACCCTCGACGCAGGAGAATTGCCCGCCCGCTCGCGACGGCTTGCGACCTGGGGCTTCTTGCTGCTGGCCTTGATGCTCGGACTCGCTGCCCTGCGGGTCCATTGGCTACCCGTCGAGTTGATGCTTGTAGGGGTCGTCATCGCGATCTGGTGGCTGCTGTTTCGCGCCCGGCCACCCGCATTGAAAGCGGCAGGGGCTGTCGCCGCCATCGCTTTAGGTGTTCTGCAACTGTCCGGAACGGCGAGAACTCCTGGCGAGGCCCGCGTCGTGCCAGATTACGGGCAGGACACCGCGACGAGTTTTGCGGAGTGGCGTGAACATATTGGCAAACACCAGACGGTGTTCTTCCCTGAGCACCCGGAGATGGTATGGCTGGTGCTCCATCGCAAGAGCTACGCTGCTTATGCAGCGCCGGTTTTTTCCCGCGAGGCGGCTCTGACTACGCACGAACGTTTCAGAAACATAAAGAACTCTTACCACGCCGGCGCCGATCCAGGGCCCGTCCCTGGAATCCGAAGTGCCTTCGCTCACACAGGACGGCGCCCTCCGCGCGTGCCAGGTTGCCGAGATCGATTTCGTCATAACGCCTGCCCAGTTGCCAGCGCCAGCCCTCGTGAGTTCGGCGCCGGGTGAGCTGGCGGGACTCCGGCTGTACGCCTGCACGGACCTCCGGCGTCTGGTCGCCAATTGAACATCACGGTCCTGGCTGATTCGCGTACAAATCCGCGCGACCGATTCGATGGTCTCTACAGGTCGAGCTTGCCGCCGTACCCCGTGAGCTCGAGATAACCGCGGCCGATCTCCTCTCCCGTCCGGTCGTCGAGCAGCCGGATCGGCCCTTCCCAGTACAGGATGCCCGTCGTCGCGCGGGAATCGAGTTCCGCATCGAGCAGCAGCGGCTCGACGCGGTACACCTCCGTGCCGACTCGCACTCGCCAGCGGACCGGGTATTGCACGCCGGTACGCGTCGAACGCCACGTCTCGAGCGGTGTCCATTCCACATCGGCCGGCGCGAATATCTTCGGCTCTCTCAAGCCGGTTCAACCTCTCCCGCCAACGCGAGAGAGGTCGCACTTAGTGCGGGTGAGGGTCCTCGCATCGTCGCTGCCGCCCAGCGCGCGCCACCTTGCGGATCGCGCATGCGGAACGCCATCAGCGCGCCGCCGTCGTGCAGGTTCACGCCCATCCAGTCCCAGCCGAGCGCACGTTCATCGACGTAGTCGCTCGACCATTCGTGGTCGAACCATGCCTTTCCCGATACGGTGCGCGCCCGTCCGTCGGTCGTGACGGTTCCGGTCACCGCCAGCTGCGGCAGGCTGTAGTAGTAGCTCGCGGCGCGTGGATCCGGTCCCTTGCGGCTGTAGCCGCGGTCGCCCTGCAGCAGCGGCGTTTGCGTGGCATCCAGCGTCAGCTCGAACTTGAAGTCTTCGCCGCGCACGACGGTGACGTAGCGCTTCCCGTCGACCTGCCGCAGCGACCAGTCGTCGAGCCTGACCTGCATCGAGCCTTCGCGTGCGTACACGAGATCGAAGCCCGCGCGTGCCGAACGCTGGGCGTGCCGTAGCTTGCCCAGCCCCGGATCTGCGAGTGCGGCGTGTGCAAAGAGAACCTGGCGCGGCGCAAACGAACTCGGATTCGCTTCGGCCAGCCCCGTGCGGACGCGGAAAAAGGTGACCTGGAAGCCGATCGGTTGTTTGACCTTGCTGCCCGCGTCCTCGAGCCAGCCCGTGACGTACCACCATTCGATTCGATAGTCGGGATGGCTGCCGTCGTCACGCGGGAACTGCAGTTCGACGCCTGGCTGGACCGGCGGATAGACGACCTCGGCGCGTGCAGTGAAGGTGGTTGCGCACAGCAGGCGTCAGGACGAAGAGGAGCAAACGCGGAGGCCCTCACCCCAGCCCTCTCCCGCCGAAGGCGGGAGAGGGAGCAGAGCCCTCACCCCAGCCCTCTCCCGCCAAGGCGGGAGAGGGAGCAAACCGCCGCATCACCAGTCCTCCTTGACGGCGCGCACGACGTCATCGCCCATCGCGCGCCGCCCGCTGAATGCGGCCGTCCCGGCCGCTGCAGCGACCAGCACCACGCTCAGGACCGCGAGCCCGAACCACGGCACGTGCACGTCCATCGTCCAGTGGAACGACTGGCGGTTGACGACGAAGATCAGGATCAGGCTGATCGCCCCGCCGACGATCAGGCCGGCCACGACACCGATCGTGCCGAGCGCCGCCCCCTCGAAAGCGAGCATGCGGCCCACTTCGCCACGCGTGACGCCGAGATGACGCAGCATGCCGAACTCGCCGCGCCGGGCGAGCACCTGCGAACTGGTGCTGGCACTGATGCCGAAGAGCCCGATCAGCACCGCGACGGCTTCGAGCAGGTAAGTCACCGCGAACGTGCGGTCGAACAGCGCCAGGGACTTCTGCCGGATCACGCCAGGCACGGCCACGTCGTAGTCGCCACTGCGCTGCAAGGCCTTGCGCAGCCGCTCGCCGAACTCGTCGGCGTCCGTCCCTTCACTCAGCCAGATCGCCGAAGTCGTGGCGCTGCGCTCGCCCGTGAGGGCGATGAACGTGTCGCGATTCATCACGATCGACCCGCCGGGCCGTTCGTAGTCGCGCCAGACGCCGCGAACGCTGGCCTTCACGACCCGGTTACCCAGGGGCAGGTCGAACACGTGGCCGACATCGAACCCGCGAAGGTCCAGCGCAGCCTCCGATGCCCATACGGGCACGGTGCCTGGCGGTGCGGGATCGTCGTCGGCTCGCCGCACCGGGATCACGCTTGCCGCCGTGCTTTCGTCGATCGGCCGCGCGATGACCGTCAACGGCATGCGCTCGCCTGGCAGCAGGATGTCCTGGAACCGCACGAAATCGACGCGCGTGATGCCGGGCAGGCCGGCAATGGCGCGTTGAGCCTGGTCGTCGAGGTACGCGCCGGGTGCTGCAGATCCCGCCCTCACGTAGAGGTCTGCCGGCAGGATGCGTTGCATCCACGTTTCGAGCGACATGCGGAACGAGAACACCATGATCGCCATCGCGACCATCAGGCTGAAGCTCACCAGCACCGCCGCGATGCTGACGGTGGCCCGGCGCGCCGTACCGCGCAATTGCGCAACGGCAATCTGGCGCCAGGCGGGGCCCGAGGGATCGAGCCAGCCGAAAACGCTGCCGGCGAGGCTCGGCGTCAGGAACACGGCGCCGAGCAGCAGGCAGGCGATGGAGACATAGCCTGGCAGTGCCACGCCGTCGATGGACGGCAGCAGCAATGCGACGAGACCCGCGACGAAGAACAGACCCGCGATGCGTCCATGACGGCGTGCTGCAACGGGTGCTTCGTCGCCAGCCTTGAGCGCTGCCGCAGCCGGCACCGACGCCGCTTCGCGCGCCGGTCCGTACGTCGCGATCAACGCGGCGCCCGTCCCGAGCAGGAAGAACGCCAGGTACTCGACGAGCCGCACGTCGAGTTGCGGCGCGACGCCACGGAAATAGCCGGCACCGAGATCGGCCCCGAATGCGGCCAGGCCCGCGCGGGCCACGAGCGCGCCGAGGAAAATGCCGATCGCAGCGCCGAGTGCCCCGACGAAGGTGCCGGACAGCAGCGAGGCCGCCAACTGCTCACGCACCGTCAGCCCCAAGGCGTGCAGCAATGCGATCTCGCGGCGCCGACGCGCGACCGCGAGCGATTGCGTCGCATAGACGAGGAATGCGCCGGTGAAAAGTGCCACGAGTGCCAGCGCCGTCAGGTTCGAGCGATAGGCGCGGGTGAGTCGTACGGCATCATCGCTCGCCTCGCCCGGCGTGACGACCTGCACGCCGGGCGGAAGGACCGCCTGGATCGCCTCGCGGACGGCGGCGCGATCCGCCTGTGGTTCGAGTCGCAGGTCGACGCGATCGAGGCGGCCCAGCCGTCGCAGCCGCCACTGGGCTTCGCCGATGTCGAGCAAACCGACCGGCTGCCGATAGGCTCCGGGCGGCAGCACCCCGGCAACACGGAAGCGCACCCGGTCGAGCGCAACCTGGACGTCGAGGTCATCACCGATCTCGAGTTCGAGTGACCGCGCGGCCGCCGGGCTCAACCAGATCGAGTTCTCGGCGAGAAGCCCCTGCCCCTTGCGGCTCTCCGCCGCCGACGCCGTGACCAGCGCCGGCTGCATCTGCATCGCCCGGAAGGGATCGATACCGATCAGCTTCAGGTTGCGCTCGCGCCCCGGCAGGCGCACCTGCAACTCGACGACGGGGCTCGCGGCCGCGACGCCCGGGATTGCGGCCAGCTTTGGAAACAAGGCCTCGTCGAAGCCCGTGCCCGGCGCCTGGACGGCGTAGTCGGCCAGGCCGAACAGCGATCGCGATGCGCCCTGCACTTCGTCGGCGGCGACGCGGTTGATCAGGTAGACGGAGAAGCCCAGCGCGACGCCCAGCGCGATGGCCAGCACCGCGACGAAGGTCCTGCCGGGCGCCTGCCGTAACGGGCCCCAGGTCGCTGCATCGAGCAATGCCAGGCGTGCACGCCAGGCGGAGGTCGAGCCGGAGCGGGCGGCGCTCGCGGCCGTCATGAGCGCAGCGTCAGCCCTGCACGAGTGAGTTCGTAGACGCGGTCCGTCGTCGCCGCCGCCGCCACGGAGTGCGTCACCAGGATCCCTGCCGCGTTGTCGCGCTTGATCTGCGCACGCAGTACTTCGAGGATCGCAGCGGCATTGTCGGGATCGAGGTTGCCGGTTGGTTCGTCGGCCAGCACCAGCGCGGGACGATGCGCCAGCGCGCGCGCCACGGCAACGCGCTGCATCTCGCCGCCGGACAGTTCGCGCGGCAGGCTCCGGGCGCGGTGAGCGAGGCCGACGGCTTCGAGCAATTCCAGCACCCGCTCGTTCCGCCGTGGGCCCGGCCTGCGCATTGAGCGCGAGCGGCAGCGCGACATTGCGCGCAATGCTCAGGTGCGGCAGCAGGTGAAAGGCCTGGAAGACGAAGCCCATCCGGGTCCGGCGCACGAGTGTCCGCGCGTCTTCGTCGAGCCGGGCGAGGTCCCTGCCTTCGAGGAGCAGTTCGCCGCCGTCGGGCACGTCGAGCCCGGCGATGAGGTTCAGCAGCGTCGACTTGCCGACGCCGGATTCCCCGACGATCGCGACGTACTCGCCGGGCATCACGGTCAGCGAGATGCCGTCGAGCACCTTGCGGCCCGCGGGGCCGCCGTAGGACTTGGAGACTTTGCGGACTTCGAGCATGTCCAGCTAATCGTAGGTCTTATGGAGTTCGGATTCACGGCAATCCGCAAGTACCCTGCCGGCCTAGCGCAACCGCTCCTGCAGGTATTGGACGCACTTGTCCAGGCTGGCCAGCCGGGAGTACTCGGCCTCCGCCACCTCCACGCCGAGTTCGCGCTGCAGGGCGATCGCGAAATTGAGCGTGTCCATCGAATCGAAGTCGAACTGGTCCCGGAAGTCGATACCCGGAATCACCGTGGCGGCGTCGACGTCCGGCGCGATGCCGGTCAGCAGTTGCAGCACGCGTGCTGCGAGTTCCTCACGGTTCATCTTGCGCCCTCAGAGTGATGCCGGATCCGCCAGCTTCGCCGCGATCCCTGCCAGGAACTGGGCTCCGAGTCGTCCGTCGGTGACGCGATGGTCGGCGCCGAGCGAGAGGGTCAGCACCTGCCGCGGCACGACCGAACCCGCCACGACCCAGGGCCGCTCGACGACCGCGCCCGCGCCGACGATCGCAACCTGCGGCGGCTGGATGATCGGAAACACCGCATCGACTGCCGCATCGCCGAGGCTGGTCAGGATGATCGTGGGCGCGGCGAGTTCGCTGGCGCGCAGCCTGCCCGCCCGGGCGCGCGTCACGACTGCCCGAAGGTCCTCCATGACCGCCGCGAGCGTCCTGTCGGCCGCATCCATGATCGCAGGTGCGACGAGTCCGCCGCCGCGCAGGGCAACGGCGACACCGACGTGCACGGCGGCGCTCTCCTCGTAACCTCCCTCGCGATGGAACCCGCTGAACCCCTCGTGTTCGCGACAAGCCAGCGCCACGGCTTTCACCAGCAGCGCGGCAAACAGCAGTCGTTGCGTGACCGGCACGGAGGCGTTGTGCGACGCGAGCCAGGTCACGGCCGGCGTGACGTCGACCGTCGTCGACAGGTAGTAATGGGGAATCTCACGCTTCGAGCGCGACATGGCCTCCGCGATGGCTGCGCGCATCCCTGCCCGCTCCGTCTTTTCTGCGCCTGCGGCAACAGCCGCTGGAGCGGGCGGCTGCGACGGCTCCATCGTGGGCTGCGCCCGCTCCACATCCGCCGATCGTGACCGCGCCGTCCGGACCGGTGCCCTGCAGGCTCGCCGCATCGACGCCCAGTTCCTGCGCTCGCCTGCGGGCCGCGGGGGATACCCGGGGCCGGTCGGTCGGAGTGGGCGGGGCGCCGCAGGAGCCGCCGTCGGTTGTAGCTGCGAGTGGGAGTGGGAGCAGCGGTCAGGCGGCACCAGTTGCCGTTACAGCAGCAGCGTCCGTCTCGACCAGGGCGAGCACGGCACCGACCGGGACCCGGGTGCCCGGCGACACCAGGATCTGCTGGACGATGCCATCGAGGAAGATCTCCACGTCGATCGCGCCCTTGTCGGTCTCGACAACCGCAACGACGTCGCCGCGCTTGACGCGGTCGCCGGGCGCGACGTGCCACTCGACGAGCGTGCCGTCGTCCATGTCCGCGCCCAGCGCGGGCAGCCGAAATTCACTGGGCATCGCTGAACAGCCTCCGCGCGGCGGCAAGGACACGTTCCGGGCCCGGCAAGCGCCGCATCCTCGAGATGTTTCGGATAGGGGATCGGGACTTCTTCGGTGCAGACGCGCGCAATCGGCGCATCGAGGTCGAAGAAGCCCTGCTCGACGATGCGCATCGCGATCTCAGCCGCAAGGCTGCACGTGCGCCAGCCCTCGTCGACGATGACGACGCGGCGCGTCTTGCGCACCGAGGCCAGCACCGTCGCGTCGTCGAGGGGCCGCAGGCTGCGCAGGTCCACGATCTCGGCTTCGATGCCTTCGGCCGCGAGCGCCTCGGCAGCCGTGGCGCAGCGCCACAGGCTGGCGCCGTAGGTGACGAACGTCAGGTCCTTGCCGGCACGGTGGACGCGCGCGCCGTCGAGCCGCACGGTCTCGGCCGCTGCGGTGAGCTCGCCCTCCATGTTGTACAGGGAGATCGGCTCGAAAATGATCACCGGATCAGGGCACGCGAGAGCCGCGCGCAGCATGCCCCGCGCGTCGTCGATCGTGGCGGGCTCCACGACCCGCAGCCCGGGCACGTGCGCGTACCAGGCCTCGAAGCTGTGCGAGTGCTGCGCGGCCAGTTGCCGCCCCGCGCCCGTCGCCATGCGGATGACGAGCGGCACCGGGAACTGGCCGCCCGACATGTGGCACAGGGTCGCCGCGGTGTTCACGATCTGGTCGAGCGCGAGCAGGCTGAAGTTCGCCGTCATCACTTCGACGATCGGCCTCATTCCACCCAGTGCCGCCCCGATGCCGGCGCCGACGAATGCGGATTCGGAGAGCGGCGTATCGCGGATGCGCACCTCGCCGTACTCGTCGAGCAGGCCCTTCGTGACGGCAAAGCAGCCGCCATACTTGCCGACATCCTCGCCCATCAGGAACACGCGCGGGTCCTTGTCGAGGGCTTCGCGGATCGACTGCTTCACGGCCTCGCGATAAGTGATGCGGATCGGATCGGTCATGGTGTCGCCGCCTCCGCGTATACGTGCCGCGCCAGGTCTTCGACCGGTTCCCACTCTGCGGCTGCCGCGAATTGCACGGCAGCGCGCGACCTCGTCATCGGCCTCGCGCTGCAGGCGCTGGAAGTCATCCTCCGTCATGAGGCCGGCCGCCTTGAGCTGCGTCGTGAGCACGGTCAGCGGACCGCGTTTGCGCCATTCCTCGATCTCGGCCTTGTCGCGGTAGAGCTGGGCGTCGAACATCGAGTGCGCGCGCAGGCGATAGGTTCGCAGCTCGAGCAGGACGGGCCCGTTGCCGGCCCGCGCGTATTCTGCAGCGTCACGGACCGCCGCCTCGACGGCGAAGACGTCCATGCCGTCCACCGCCGCGGCCCGCATGCCATAGGAAGCAGCCTTGGCATGGATATCCGTCTGCGACTCGGAGCGGGCCAGCGCCGTGCCCATCGCGTAGAAGTTGTTCTCGCACAGGAACAGCACCGGCAGCTGCCACAGTGCCGCGAGGTTCATGGACTCGTGAAACTCGCCCTCCGCCGCCGCTCCTTCGCCGAAGAAGCAGGCAGCAAGATTGCGGCTGCCGCGCAGCTTCTCGGCGAGCGCGAGCCCGACCGCAAGTGGCAGGCCCCCGCCGACGATGGCATTGCCGCCGCAGAAGCGCGTGGCGGCATCGAATACGTGCATCGAGCCGCCCCGCCCGCCGCTGCAGCCTGCACGCTTGCCGTAGAGCTCGGCCATGAGTGGCCCCATGCCGATGCCGCGCGCGAGGGCATGGCCGTGCTCGCGGTAGGTCGACACCACCGCGTCGCCCAGGTTGAGCGACTGCATGGCGCCGACGGCAACCGCTTCCTCGCCGTCGTACAGGTGCATGAAGCCGCGGATGTCCCCGGCGCCGTAGAGTTCGGCACAGCGGTCCTCGAAACGGCGAATGCGCAGCATTTCGCGCAACAGGTGCAGGCCGCGCTCGCGGGTGATGTCGACCGGCAGGTCGCTCATGTCGAGCCCTCCAGCGTGGAAAGATCGCCCTCAGGGAGGCCCAGTTCACGTGCCCGCAGCAGGCGGCGCATGATCTTGCCGCTGCGGGTACGGGGCAGTTGCTCGGCGAAGGCAATCTCGCGCGGCGCAACGGCGACACCGAGCAGGCGGCGCGCGTGCGCCATCAGTTCGCGCCTCAGGGCCTCGTCCGGCGCGTGCCCCGCCTTGAGTTCCACGAACGCCTTCACCGCCGAGCCGGCGATCGGATCCGGCACGCCGATCACGCCGACCTGCGAAACGGCAGGATGCGTCATGAGCACGCTCTCGATCTCGAACGGGCTGACCAGGTGACCGGCAGACTTGATCACGTCGTCCGCGCGTCCGACGAACCAGTAGTACCCGTCACTGTCGCGCCTGGCGAGGTCACCGGACAGGTACCAGCCATCGCGGAAGCACTTGCCGTAGCGCGCGTCGTCGTTGAGATAGCCCCGGAACATCGAGGGCCAGCCGGGCCGCAGCGCCAGTTCACCGACCTCGTTCGCCGCCGAGGACGACATCGACGCCCCCATCTTCACGGGGGTGCACGATGCCTGCCTCGATGCCCGGTACCGGGCGTCCCATCGAACCGGGACGCACCTCCATGCACGGGTAGTTCGCCACCATGATCGCGCCGGTCTCCGTCTGCCACCAGTTGTCGTGGAATGGCCGGCCGAAGGCCTCGACGCCCCAGATCACAGCCTCGGGATTGAGAGGTTCGCCGACGCTCGCCAGGTGACGCAGCGCCGGATAGCGGCGTGACCGGGCCAGCTCGGTGCCGGCCTTCATGAGCATGCGGATCGCGGTGGGGGCCGTGTACCAGACGCTGACGTGCTGCGTATCCAGGATCTCGTACCAGCGCGGCGCATCGAACTCTTCGCGGTCGACGAGCAGCGTGACGCCGCAGGCCAGGGGTGCAATCACCCCATAAGAGATTCCAGTGACCCAACCCGGGTCCGCCGTGCACCAGTAGACGTCGCCGTCCTGCAGGTCGAGCACCCAGCGTGCCGTGGCGAGATGTGCAGCCACCGCTGCGTGTACGTGCAGCACGCCCTTGGGCGGGCCGGTCGTACCGCTCGTGAAGTGCAGCAACGCGTAGTCTTCTGCTGCCGTCCGCGCTGTTTCCGATGCGGGCTTGGCGTCGCGCATCACCTGCTCGAAGTCGAGCGTGTCCGGCGGGAGTTCGCCGGCACCGGGCGTGCGCACGATCAGCACGTGCCGCAACTCCGGCAATTCGCTGCGGATCGAGGCGACCTTGCGCCGGTAGAGCAGGTCGCTCGTTACGAGGACCCGGGCTGAGCCGAGCGACGAGGCGCGCCTTGACGGGCTCGGGCCCGAACGCGGAGAACAGCGGGCAGTACACTGCGCCCGCGGCAAGCGTGCCGAGCACCGTTGCGTAGAGCGCAGGCACGCGACCCAGCAGCGAGGCAACGCGCTCGCCTCGCGATACGCCGAGTTCCTCGAGCACGCCCGCGAACCGGCGCGCGTCCGCGGCGAGATCGCGATAAGTGCGCTCGACGGCTGGCTGACCCTGGGCAAGGAAGCGGATCGCGACGCGGTCGGCCACGGGCCCGTCAAGATGACGGAACAGTGCCTCGTGCGCGATGTTCACCCCGCCGCCCGGCATCCCGTCGAGCATCGCAACAGCCTGGGTCCACGTGAACCCGGCTCGCGCCGCGTCGTAGTCGGCGAGGTTCGGCTCGCGCGACAGCGAGCCGCGGGGCTTGGAGATGGGTGCCCATTCCATGGCAATCCCCTCGTATCGAGCGGGTCTGCTCCCCGCCACTGTAGGCCGCCACGCCAGCGTGCGAATGCGGAATTTCCGTGAGGCAAAACAAAGGCGGCACCCGCCTCCGACGAGTGCCGCCTCGTGTCCGATTCGCCGTCGGCGGACGGTCTGGGCCTTACCCGGTAGCGTCTATTTCTTGCGTGCGGGACCTCGCGCCTTCTTCGCAGGAGCCTTACGTACAGCCTCTGCGCGGGCTCTCCTCAGCCTTCGCTGGCGTCTGCGGACTTCCTTTGACCGGCGCGGCCGGCTTCCTTGCGGCCTTCCTGGCAGTCTTCTTCACGACTGCGGTCTTCACTGCCTTCTTGACGGCAGCGAGGCTTGGCCTTCTTCACCGGGGCATGCCTTGCCGACCTTGCCCTTCATGCGCTTGAAGATCGCCGCGCCGAGTTCCGCCGGCGAGCGCACCGTCGTCACGCGCGCCGCCTCGAGCGCGGCGAACTTGTCCGCTGCCGTGCCCTTGCCACCCGAGATGACCGCGCCCGCATGACCCATGCGCTTGCCCGGAGGCGCCGTGACGCCCGCGATGTAGGCGACGACCGGCTTCGTGACGTTCTTGCGGATGAACTCCGCGCCCTGCTCCTCGTCGCTGCCGCCGATCTCGCCGACCATGATGATGCCTTCGGTCTGCGGGTCCTTCTCGAACAGCGCGAGCACGTCGATGAAGTTCATGCCGCGCACCGGGTCGCCGCCGATGCCGACGCAGGTGCTCTGGCCCAGGCCGACGTTCGTGGTCTGGAACACGGCCTCGTAGGTCAACGTGCCGGAGCGCGAGACGATGCCGACCTTGCCCTTCTTGTGGATGAAGCCCGGCATGATGCCGATCTTGCATTCTCCCGGCGTGATCACGCCCGGGCAGTTCGGGCCGACGAGGACCGACTTCGAATCCTTCAAGCGCCGCCTTGACCTTGACCATGTCGTTCACCGGGATGCCCTCGGTGATGCACACGATCACGTCGATGCCGGCATCCGCCGCTTCGATGATCGCGTCGGCCGCATACGCCGGCGGCACGTAGATCATCGTCGCATTGGCGTCGGTCTTCTTGACGGCATCGCGCACGGTGTCGAACACCGGCCGGCCGAGGTGCTTCTCGCCGCCACGGCCTGGCGTGACGCCGCCGACGAGCTTCGTGCCGTAGTCGATGCACTGCTGCGAGTGGAACGTGCCCTGCTTGCCGGTGAAACCCTGGCAGATGACGCGCGTGTTCTTGTTGATCAGGATCGACATGGCTTACTTCCTCGCAGCAGCCGCGACGACTTTCTGCGCGGCATCGGTCAGGTCGGCGGCGGCAATCAGGTCGAGGCCGCTTTCCTGCAGCAGCTTGCGGCCCTGCGGGGCATTGGTCCCTTCGATGCGGACGACGACCGGCAGGTGCAGGCCGAGGTCGCGCGCGGCGCCGATGACGCCCTCGGCGATCATGTCGCAGCGGACGATGCCGCCGAAGATGTTGACGAGGATCGCCTTGACCTTCGGATTGGTCAGGATGAGCTTGAAGGCCGTCGTCACGCGCTCACGCGTCGCGCCGCCGCCCACGTCGAGGAAGTTTGCGGGCGAGCCGCCGTACAGCTGGATCACGTCCATCGTCGCCATGGCGAGGCCCGCGCCGTTGACCATGCAGGCGATGTCGCCGTCGAGCGAGACGTAGTTGAGGTCGGCTTCGCCCGCGAGGACTTCGACTTCGTCTTCCTGCGAGGTGTCGCGCATGGCCGCGAGCTCTGGCTGACGGAACAGCGAGTTGTCCTCGATGCCGATCTTGCCGTCGAGTGCCACGACGTCGCCGTCACCGTTGACGATCAGCGGGTTGATCTCGACCAGGCTCGCGTCGCACTCCTGGTACAGCTTGTAGAGGCCGCGCGCGATCTGCTCGAACTGCGCGACCTGCTTGTCCTTGAGCCCGAGGCCGAACGCGAGCGTGCGGCAATGCGAGCCCTGGATGCCGGTCGCGGGGTGGATGTCGACGCGGATGATCTTCTCGGGGGTCTTGGCCGCGACCTCCTCGATGTCCATGCCGCCCGAGGCCGAGGCCACGAACGCAATGCAGCTGGTGTCGCGATTGAGCAGCACGCTCAGGTACAGCTCGCGCTCGATCTTCGAGCCGGACTCCACGTAGACCTGGTGGATCGGCAACCCGTCGCCGACCGTCTGCTTGGTCTTGAGCCTCTGGCCGAGCATGGCCTTGGCCGCCGCGGCGACGTCTGCCGTCGTCTTGACGACCTTGACGCCACCCGCCTTGCCGCGTCCGCCGGCGTGGACCTGGGCCTTGACGACCCAGACCGGGCCGCCCAGCCGGTTGGCCGCATCGACGGCCTCCTCGGGCGTGGAGGCGACGAAGCCGTTCGGCACGGGGATGCCGTAACGGGCGAAAAGCTGTTTCGACTGGTATTCGTGGAGGTTCATGGCTCGGGCCGGGTCATGGGACGAGCCCGAAAGTTTACCAGTTCTTCTACCCCCTCTCCCGCCCGGCGGGAGAGGGTGGGGTGAGGGCTCCGGCCCCTCGCCCGCTTCAGCGGGAGAGGGCTGGGGTGCGGGCTGACCCTCTCCCGGCAAGCGGGAGAGGTACTGATAAAGTCCGCGCCCATGACGCGTGAGCTCGAATCCGGCATCACTCCCTCGAGCGGGGTCTCCACGGCTACGGAACTGCCCTGGCGCGTCATTTCCCTGCTGAACGTGTTCCGGCTGCTGCTGCCGATGCTGCTGCTGCTGTTCTTCTTTTTCGATATGCCCACCCGGAGCGTCGGCAATCATCACCCCGCCCTGTTCCTGGGCGTCGCGGTCGGATATTTCTCGTTCGGCCTGCTCTCGGTCGATCACCATCTCGCGACGCGTCCCTCGATCACAGTGGCAGGCCATGATCCAGCTCGGTGTCGACGCGGTGGCGATGTCGATCCTGATTCATGCCAGCGGTGGCATATCCAGCGGGCTCGCGACGCTGCTGATCCTGCCCGCCGGCGCCACCGCCACGATCGTCGAACGGCGTTATGCCTTGCTCGGCACGTCGATCGTCACGCTGGCGCTGCTGACCGAAACCACGATCTCGTTCCTGCAGGGCCAGAGCTCCAGCCCGGACTACCTGGTCACGGGGATGACCGGCGCGAGCCTGTTCGCCATCACGCTGCTGGCGGTCCCATTTGCGAGGCGCCTGCGCGAGAGCGAGGCGCTGGCACAGCAGCGCGAAATCGACCTCGCGAACCTCAACGAGCTGAACGAATTCATCGTCCAGCATCTGCGCGAGAGCATCCTCGTCGTCGACGAGTTCGATCGCGTCCGGCTCATCAACGAGACCGCTGCACGGCAGCTCAAGGGCGGACCGGTCGCGAGCGGTTCGGCGTTGACCTCGGTCTCGCCGCACCTGTCGTTCCTGCTCGAGTCCTGGCGACGCCAGACGACGACGCGCCGGGACAACGTCGGCGAAGTGGTCGGCGCCGACGGCGGCACGATCATCCGTCCTCATTTCGTCTCGTTGTCCGAGACCGGTGCCGGACCCGTGCTCGTGTTCCTGGAAGACACCAGCCAGTTGGCCGAGCGCGCGCAGCAGACCAAGCTGGCGGCACTGGGCCGGCTGAGTGCCAGCATTGCCCATGAAATCCGCAATCCCGTCGGCGCGATGAGCCACGCGGGGCAGTTGTTGCGCGAGTCGCCGTCGCTCTCCTCCGAGGACCGGCACCTGACGGACATCATCGAGAAGAACGGCGCGCGCGTCAGCCAGATCATCGAGAACGTCCTGCAGCTCTCGAGGAAGGAAGCGACCCGGCAGGAGCGCATCCACGTCGCCGACTGGCTCGTCGGATTCGTCTCGGAGTACGAGCGGACGCTGTTGCTCGATGCATCGTCGTTCCGCATCGAGACGGACGCCGATACCACGAAGCTCGAGGTCGAGTTCGACCCGTCGCACCTGCACCAGGTGATGTGGAACCTGTGCGACAACGCGTTCAGCCATGGCGCACCCGCGGGAGCCACCGCGCGAATCGATCTCCGCGTCGGCCGCATCGCCTTCGACCGGCCGGCCGTACCTCGAGGTCGCCGACCGGGGCTCAGGCATAGACCCGGCGCAGGCGGAGCGGATCTTCGAGCCGTTCTTCACCACCGGCGCGGCAGGTACGGGCCTGGGGCTTTTCATCTCGCGCGAGCTGTGCCAGACCAACGGCGCGCTGTTGCTCTACGAGGCGCGACCGGGCGGTGGTAGCATTTTCCGCATCATTTTTGCCGATCCACGCCGCTGGGAAGGACGATGACCGAACGCAGAATCAAAGCCGCTCGCGTTGGTCGTCGATGACGAGCCCGACATCCGCGAACTGTTGTCCATCACGCTGGGGCGCATGCAGATCGACGTCGTCACGGCGGAGAACTATGCCTCGGCCATCAAGCACCTCGGTCCGGAGCGCTTCGACCTCGTGCTGACCGACATGCGCCTGCCGGACGGCGACGGCCTGGACCTGCTCGAGTGGATCCAGCAGCATCGCCCGGGCGTGCCGGTCGCCGTGATCACCGCGCACGGCAACGTCGAAGCCGCCGTCCGCGCGTTGAAGCTCGGCGCCTTCGATTTCATCTCCAAGCCGCTGGACCTGGACGCGCTGCGCAAGCTGATCACCGCGACGCTCAAGATGCGGCCGGACGGTCGATCAACGAGGAGACCGAGACGCCGCGCCGGCACTGCGCCTGCTCGGCGATTCGCAGTCCGATGCAGCAACTGCGGCAGATGATCGCCAAAGTCGCCCGCAGCCAGGCGCCCGGTGCACATCGCCGGCGACTCGGGCACGGGCAAGGAACTGGTCGCGCGCCTGATTCACGAATCCGGGCCGCGCCGCGACGGGCCATTCGTCCCGGTCAATTGCGGTGCGATTCCATCGGAGCTGATGGAGAGCGAGCTTTTCGGGCACAAGAAAGGCAGCTTCACCGGTGCGGTCGCGGACAAGGAAGGGCTGATCCGCTCGGCCGAGGGCGGCACGCTGTTCCTGGACGAGGTCGCGGACCTGCCGCTGCACATGCAGGTGAAGCTGCTGCGCGTGATCCAGGAAAAATCGATCCGGCCGGTGGGAGAAACCCGCGAGACCCCGGTCGACGTGCGCGTACTTTCGGCGACTCACCGCAAGCTCGACGAACTGGTCAAGGCGGGCAGGTTCCGCGAGGACCTCTACTACCGCATCAACGTGATCGAGCTGCGAGTGCCGGCCCTGCGCGAGCGGCTCGACGACGTGCCGCTGCTGGTGGATGTGCTTGCTCGATCGAGTAGCGCGGCACATCGGCGTCACGCGGCCGGAGATCAGCGACGACGCGCTGGACAAGCTCCTGTCGTATTCGTATCCGGGGAACGTGCGCGAACTGGAGAACATCCTCGAGCGCGCGGTGACGCTTGTGCTCGAACGACCGGATCGAGGCCGAAGACATACAGCTCAAGCAGGGACAGCTACTGGCGGACTTGCCGGATCTGGCGGACAAGGAATTCGCAGACGTCGGGGCCGACGGGCTGGAGGGACAGCTCGAGCACATCCAGCGCGAGGCCATCGTCCGGGCACTCGAGCAGACGCGGTACAACAAGACCAAGGCGGCGGAGCTGCTGGGGATGACGTTCCGGCAGCTGAGGTATCGGGTGAAGAAGCTGGGGATCGAATAGCGGATCCGCCTATGCGAAGGCCGAAGCGATCATAATTCGCGGCAAAATCTACCCGGCTAATCTAGCGACGATCAGAAACTGCTTTCCCAGCAGCCTCCATACGGGAGGCACTCGCAGGTACGCTTTAACTAGCCATGGATTCGTGGGCAATGCGCCCTGCGTTGTGTATGGCAGAAAACGATCGATGCAAACTTCGACTTCGAAGCCTTTCAATTTCAGAGCTTCGCTCAAGGACAGATGGGTGAGCCCCAACTGGTGGTCGTAGAAATCCCAATACTGCCCTGGGAGGTAACGCAGGTTCGGACCGAGGATCACATAGAGACCGCCCGGTGACAGCGCCAGCCTGACCTGCTCCAGAAACAGTTCTAGCGTCTTCCTGTCCGGCAGGTGTTCGAGGAAGTTCGACGTAAATAGGACGTCAGCTTCGCCGCGAACGACGGAACTCAGTGCGAGGGCTGGCGAAAGATGAAATTCGATATCCTGTCCAAGAAAGGCCTTGGCGTCCGGATTGAGATCGACGGCAATCTTGCGGGCTGCCCGTATGTTTCCCAGAAATTCACCATAGCCACATGCGACATCCACCACGGTGTCCGATGGTCGGACAAATTTTTGCAGATAATTCTCGCATATGACTTTCCAGATGGCGTTCTTGCGTGCCAGCTGGTCATCAGCGAATCGACTCCGGTAGAGCTTCGACAGGTCCTGCCCATCCATGTCAGGAACTCCTGAAGGCGAAGAATTTGTAAGAAAGGAACGTCACGACTGCCGGTATGGCAACGGCGATGCCGTGGGCAAGCTCATGGCGGTACATGGTTATCTCAAGGGATTGGAGGACTAGATCCAGGGCCAAGGCCACGCCCCAGACCAGCGGAAAGCAAAGAAAATTCACGATCGAAAAATCGCGCGCTTGCTGGCGCCACGGCTTTACCGATGCAGGAAATACGAACAGGCTATAGAGGACGAATGCCACCACCATTCCGACTCCGTACGCCAGAACGACAGCCCACGAGAATGGCAACCAGATGCTCAATATGATGCGAGACAGCCAGTGCAGAAACGCCGCCGCTCCACCGGCGATCAGAAATACGAAGAACTGGCGAGTCATGAAATGCCGGACCACGTTCGTTACGCCGTACCGACGTTTCCTGCCATCTTCCTGGCCAGACGAACACTTTCGGAAATACCCCGATCTTCGGGATAGTAATACGACGTATCAGCCACCTGGAGCCCGCGAACTCCCGGAGAAATCGGCGGAAGGCGGTCCAGAAATCGCGGCCCACAGACGGGCTGGGCGTAGCGCAGGCGCCCCACCCTGATTGAAATAAAGTCTCCGTCGCGCAACGCCGGATTCAGGATGCGAAGGTAACTACGCGTTTCCTTACCGAACTGCTCGTCCGACCAGTCGAATTTCTCGTGCGTTTGCGGCATGTAATACGGGACATACACGATGTGCTCGTCCCCGGTCGGCCGTAGCCGCGAGAATTCGACGATGCCGGGAATCTCAAATCTCGAATCGTTGATGTTCAACCAGAAATGCGGGCTGACCGATCTGCGCAGTTTATGGACCACGCACACTACACCTATGTTCGGCAGCGAACGGTATTGCTCGAGCACAGTCTGCGGTAGGTCAGCAAGCATCGGCACGGCATACGGAATCGCGACAGTCGAGATAACCTCATCGAATGACTCCGCCGCCGCGCCCTTCGGCACTACGCCACGAACAGCGCCGTCCGCGACGACGATGCGTTCGACCGGCGTACCTAGCCTCAGGCGTCCTCCCCAATTCTCGATGCGCTGCACAAGCCGCTCGACCAAAGTCTCCGAGCCGCCCTCGATGTAGCCAAGTTGCTCCTGTAGCAGACTCTTGCGGGAGGTACCGACGCGCTTTATCCGTGTTCCAATCCAGGCTGCCGAGATTCGATCCGCGTAGTCGAAAAATTTCAGCTCGAGGAGCTTTTTCCAGCAGACCCGATATGCTTCCTCACCAACCTCACGGCGTAGCCACGCATCAGCGGCGACCACATCCAATGCCGTCCAATCCCTGCGCCGCGTTGACCGAAATGCCGACCACCCGTAACGCAGCTTCGCCATCCAGGAGAGGTTCGGGAAGCGCAACAGTGAGACGGGGTCGCCCCATGGGTGCAGGGAGCCTTCATGGAAAAATCCCATCGAGGTCTCGCGCCAACGCATGGCGTCGCTTAGCTCCAGTTCCTCGAGCAGGTCGAACAGGGGCTGATCGGCCCGGCAGACGAAGTGATAAAAGCGCTCGATGCTGAGGCCCTCAAAATCAAAATGCGCAGCCATCCCACCTGCAACGGCGTCGGACTCGAAGACCGTCACGCGGTGTCCCATCTTCGCCATGTAATAGGCGGCTGCGAGGCCCATGGCTCCCGCGCCGATCACTGCAACCCGCTTGCTCACCAGCCGGATCCTCCACTCACACCCTCGTCGCCTGCCAGCTCTTACATGGTCAAAACTCGAGCACGACGCTGGAGTGACGTGCGTCCTTGAATGTCTCGTCGATCGCTTCCTGAAACGGCGTCGGACGCACGCCGAAGTTCTCGTCCCACCGGACGACCGGAAACGTCTCGGGAATCACCAGCGCCTCGAGTTGGTGCGTCGTAAACGGAGGGTTGCGATCGAACAGCCCATAGGCGCGCAGAAGCCACCAGAATACCCGGTACGGGATATGCACGATGCGGGTTCGGGCACCAGTCGCCCGCTTGATGGCACGGATGATCTCTACGTATTCGATGACTTCCAGCCCGCTGAGATCGTGAACCTCGCCCACGGGCTGACCGCGTAAGCACGCCTCGATGACACGGCAGAAGTCCAGGCAATAGAGCGGCTGGCGCTTGTAGCACCCCGAACCTGGAACTGGGAATAACGGCATTCGCTGCATGAAGCGTGACAGCCAGCCGAGATGCTTGCGGTCGAACCACCCGAACATCAGGGTGGGACGCAGGACGACGCAGCGAAGTCCACTTTCCAACACGAGCAATTCCTGCGCCTTCTTGGTCTCGGTATAGAAATCATGCGCCCGTGAGTGCACCACCGATGAACTGATGTGCACGATGTATGCAACTTTGTGCCGCCGACAGGCCTCAAGCACACGCTCGGTAGACGTGACGTTGTTGGCGACAAACTCTTCGTAGACCTCGCCACCGATCTGCGCCTGCAACATGACGAGTGCCCGTGCGCCTTGCAGGCTCCCTTCCCAGCCACCAGGCTGCGCGAGATCGGCCTCGATGACCGTCATGCCGGGGTGCAGTTGCCGAAGCACCCGCGTGTTGTGCTGATGCTTGTCGATGCCGACCAGATTGTCATATCCGTACTCACGGAGCAGCACCGCGAGATTCTGGCCCACGAGGCCAGCGGCACCCGTCAGGACGATCTTGTCGCTTTTGTCGAACATTGAGTTCCCAGTGACCTCAGGCACGCTTGCTGCCCGTAACCGTCAGCAACGATGCCACGCCGACCGCTATGCCCATCCACATTGTTGCAAGCCGGGTGGCCACTGCGATTGAGACAGCAACGGGCTTGGTGGCTTCATGTTGCACGAGCTGGTAAACCAGTGCCGCCTCCATTGTCCCGAGACCGCCCGGCACCAGGCTAGCCGCACCAAAGAGAGTGGCATTTGCGAACATGAGTATTCCTTCGCCTGCAGGAATGGGCACGCCCGCGCGGTGCGAAATCGCCACGAACACCAGTGCCTGCGTGCCATACGCAACCAGGGCTAGCCCCGCAAACGCTAGCGGTCGGCCCGATGACCACAGCAAGGCCCAGGACTCGAGCGTGGCACGGCCCCCGCGCACCGGCAGCCAGCGTGCGCGTTCCCCAAGCCAGCTCCAGACCGGACCAGTGGACAGGTTCCTAATTCCGAAAGCAACCAGCGCACTGGCAGCGAAAAGCACTACGAACACGCCCGCCAGCGGCCATTGGAACGAGCCTCCGGTCAACGTGACGGCCACGACGCCCAGCAGGCAGACCCCGAGTACGTCCGACATCCGATCCGCAAGAAATGCACCGAGACTATGCGAAACCGGGACGCCGTGAGTCACCAGGACAGCCGATCGGACGGTCTCTCCGACTTTGCCTGGGGAAGCCGTCAGCGCAAGACCCGACAGGTACGTCAACAGGTTGAACCGAATCGGCAGCCGGTGCCCCAACATACGCAGGAACCATGCCCAGCGCCCGAAGCGCCACAGAAACGACGTTGCCGTAACCAACGCGCAAGCGGCCAACGCCGGCCACCCTATACGCTCGAGACTTGCCAGCGTTGCATCACGGCCGGCCCAAAGGGTTCCGACCAGGTACAGCACCGCGCCGAACGCAAGAAAACCTACCAGAGCTCGCAGCAGTGCTGGACTCAACAGCGTCCGCCCATGCCATGCCCCCGCCGTTGGCTCGGGCCTCACATCCGCATCCGTTTGAAGACAGGCCGCGGAATACACCGTACCGCCAGCATGACCAGCGCCCAGAATGCCGGGACGTACAGGACGTCGACTTCACGGTCGATCCCTTTGACGATACGCCGCGCAACGACATCAGGTGATGCCACAAGCCGTTCAGGCAGGGGCATGCCACGAGTCAGGGGCGTGGCGACAAACCCAGGCCGGATGTCGATCACGTGCACGCCGCTGGCAAACAGACGGGCCCGCAATCCCTCGCAAAAGACTTGCACCGCGGCCTTGGCGCTGCCGTACAAGTAATTGGACGGTCGCCCGCGATCGCCAGCCACCGATGTGATCACGGCAATGCATCCAGTGCCCTGACTCTCGAAAACTGCAGCCAATTGCACCAGCAACGCGACAATAGACGTGCCGTTGGTCTCGAAATGTCGCACGGCCAAGTCAGCATCCGCTTCGCAAGCCGTCTGGTCCGGTGCGGTGCCGTGCGCTACGAGCGCAATATCGATTTGTCCGAGCGCCGCGACCGCCGTCTTGACCATGACGGAATGTCGCTGCATGTCCGTAGCGTCCATGACGAACGACTGAACGTCGGCACCACGCATACACAGATCAGCAGCCACCTGCTCCAGTTTCTCAGCGTTCCTTGCCACGAGGAAGAATCGCGTGGACTCGCGGTCATCCTCTGCGACCCATCGCCGAGCGCAGGCCAAGGCGATAGCCGACGAAGCGCCAACGATGAGGATGCGTCTCATATTGTCGTCACGCGTTGCCAGAACCGAGACATCATTGCGGGGTCTCGCAGTCTCTCGAGTTCGGACCAGGCGGGATACGCGTGACGAAAATCCTCTCCGCCCCAGTGGGCATCTTTCGCCGGGTACAGTCGCCCCCCAGCCTCGCGGACGATCGCATCGAGCCGCGGGAACAGTTCGCTCGTGAGACGCTCGCCCTGCGGAAAATCGAGGGCCAGCGTCGTACCCGGTTGAGGAAACGAGAGCAACCCTGGCGACGGAACGTCACCGCATCGCTTGAGCACCGCCAGGAACGATCCTGTGCGCGATTTCGCGACCGCCGACAACAGTGCCTGTATTGCATGCCGCGCCTCCGCGGGCGGAATCAGTGCTTGGTACTGCTGGAATCCGGTCGGTCCGTAAATACGATTCCATTTCAGAATGGCATCCAGCGGATAAAAAAATGGCTCGTAACCGACGCGACCCAGCCGTCGCGACCTTGGTGCCTTGCGGAAATACAGCTCGTTGAAGGCACGTAGCGTCAGACCGTTCACCAACGACACGGGTGGCGTCAACGGCACCATGATCTTGCGAGTCGTCTCAACGGTCAGCGAGCCTTCCGGCGCGAAATTACCGGCCATATAGATACCGCGACCGCTGCGCCGTCCCCGTGCCGTACAGTCGATCCACGAGACACAGAACTCGTGTATCCCGTCCAACTCGTCTGACAAGGCGAAGAACTCATCGAGGTTGTCAAAGCGCTGGGTGAGACCAGCTACCTGACTCGCATGAATCGGCACGAGCTGAATCTCCGCCCATTCGATGACGCCGGTCAGCCCCAACCCGCCGATCGTCGCTGCGTACAGATTAGAATTCTCTGACGGGGAACACGATAGACGTCCCGTATCAGAGCGAACCAAGCCGAACCGCCGGACGTGCCGACCAAACGTACCGCGCCGGTGATGGTTCTTGCCATGGACGTCGTTGGCGATAGCGCCGCCGAGCGTGATGTACTTGGTCCCGGGCGTGACCGACAGAAACCAGCCGCGCGGAATTACCTGGACCAAGATTTCCTCGAGCGTGACCCCCGCCTCAGCAACGAGCACGCCCGACGTCCAGTTTGCGCTAATGAACCGGTCGAGCGACCGCAACTGCAGCACGTGATCGCTGGCCGCGAGGCAACTGTCGCCGTAGCTCAGTCCGGCTCCGAAGGGTAGCACCGTCCGCTGGGAGGCCCGGGCCTCCGCCAGCAGACGCGGCACGGCGTCTCGCCAGTCACAGTGAATCGGGGCCTGCGGAAACCTCGGATAGTTGCCAAACGACAGAACGCGTGAGTCGGTCACGAGGCGGCCCAGAAGATCATTGCGAGCAGCGCCCCCGACAGCAAGCTCCAACGGTCCGTCACGGCATAGATCACCGGGTCTTCGTGCATCTGGCCGCGGTGCGCCAGCATCCAGAGACGACTGACCCACGCCAGAAGCAGCGGGCACGCGAGCCAGATTACCTCCGGTCGCCTGTACAACTGCGCGGTGTGGCTGTCGTTGATGTAAAGCGCGAGCACCATGACGCTCATGTAACCCGCAGCAGCCCCGAGCGACGCGATGATCTCGAGGTCGGCGGAATGGTAACCGCGGCCCGGAGCCTTCTGTGGCCTACCCTCGGCACGGCGCTGAAACAGTTCGGCATAGCGCTTTACCAGCGCCAGGCTCAGGAAGATAAACATCGAAAATGCGAGCAGCCAGAAGCTGAGGGCCACGCCGATGGCAAAGGCCCCGGCAATGACGCGCAAGGTATAGAGCGCAGCCAGTGCCATCACGTCGACCACGGAATGGCGCTTGAGAGACAGGGAATAGGCGAGCGACAGGCCGTAATACACACCCAGTGCAAGTGCGAATTTTGCCGGCAACAGGCCAAGCGAGAGTCCCAATGCCACCACGACAAGCACCGGAAATACAATCAGCCCCGACCGAATCGACAGGCGACCCTCTGCGAACGGCCGCGACCGCTTACGCTCGTGCTGACGGTCGTCGCTCAGGTCGAACAGATCGTTCAGGACATACACGCTCGACGAGCATAGGCAGAAGCACAGGAAGGCGATAAGTGCGTCCAGCACTCGGTGCCCATCGGTATAGAGGTGTGCCGCGAAGAGCGGCACCAGCACGAGCAGGTTTTTCAACCACTGATGGACGCGGATGGCCCGAGCCCAGTCATGCAGAGTGGCATGCCTGGAAGTAAACACTCGCGCCACGTTACCGAGGCGACGAGCGCCTGCCTCGACCCCTGACGAAGCATTCGCGACATAAGCATGACGCGCAGCGCCCCACACCGGCAGATCGTCGCTGGAGTTGCCGACGTAATCGAATCCACGCGCGCCGAACGCATGCACCAGGACGTCGCGCTTGGCTTTGGCCGACAGGTTGCCGTCACCGTCCGTCGCGATCACTTCGTCAAATAGCTTCAACTCGCCGGCGACCCGATCGGCGAGGCTGCGGTGACTGGCCGTCGCCAGGACGATCCAGCGGCCACGGTTGCGCTCCACCCGAATGAAATCGACGATCGTCTCATCGTAGGGCAACATTGCCACATCGAGATTTGTCGCGTCTGCAAGTTCTCTCTTCAAGGCAGCTTTGCCCTGCAGCAGCCAGTTGACAGGGTCAAGAAATCGCCAAGGCTGCTCCCTGACGAAGATCAAGGCTGTCTCCATCAACAGGTCGGAGCGGAGCAGCGTTCCGTCGAGGTCGACGACCAGCACGGGCTCCGTCCCGGTGCCGAGTCCCGTGCCCCCTGCTTGCCTGCCCGACCGCGCTTTCGGCTCGCCGAGATTCATTGCGGGGCCTCGACCGAATAGATGTCGCAGTTGGCGACAAGACGGGCCGTCGTACCTGGCCCGTACTTTTGCAGTACCTGCGCCCGAATGGACTCGTAGTGCTGCCCAGGGCAGTTAACGATCATTGAGACAGGAACCTGGAGGTACTTCGGGGTGTTCGAGACGGCATCCGCGTGGAAATCTCCCCACACCGGAATCATCAGGGCCTTCCGTTCGGAGTAATAGGCCACCTCGCTCGACCAATCCCAACCATTGACGATGATCGCGTCCTCTTTGTCCGTGTGGCGCCTGACATAATCGGCGACCACGAGAGTCCAAGAATCCTGCGGTATACGAATGAGCTTCGACGCTCCGTACCAGATATGGAATGCTGCGAAACTGCTCAGCATCAGCAACACCAGCGCAGCACCAGTCACTAGTGACAGAAGCCGGCCGGACTGCTGCTGCAATACATGGAGGGCCGCCGCCTCGGCCAAGACCCAGTAGACCATGTTGGCCGACTGATAGTAATCGTGGACGACGTGCAGGTTCGTAAAGATCAGGAACGGCAGGAGAAAAGCCGCAAGCAGAAAGATCAGCAAGGCACGCCACCTCGGCTCGGCCCGCCAGAGTGCGTACCCGACCATCAGAGGCGCCAGCAGCATGGAAATCGTGAACCCAAAGGTGCGCCCTAGAATGACCTCGTGCCACAGCTGAAAGGAAAATCGTTGCTCGACCGAGCCGTAATTCCAGCCTGCAATAGCACCTGAGGTGAGTTCCCTGCCAATGGGATTCAGGGCCTTTACGACATCCGAGTGGTACACCCACGCGTAGGCAATGAGCGTCGGTAGCCCGTAGGCCATCGCGAGCTTGGCGACACTGAGAACCGCCGCCCCGCGCCCCTGGCTCGGACTGAGTCCCGCCGACCCGCGACGCGCCATCCGGTAGAGCAGCAGGCCAGTCACTGAGACCCAACGGCACAAGCGCCGTGGTAACTTTCTGCAGCATCGCTAGGCTCAGGAATGCACCACAAGCTAGCACCGTGGGCCAGGACTGATCGTCGTCCAGGATCTTCAGCGAGAAATAAAGAAACATCAGTGTGAAGAACAGCGCCGTACTCTCGATGAGAAACGTTCCACCCCAAAAAAGGTACACCGGGGTCGCCAGATACAAGGCCATCGCGTAGTACGGCGAGACTCCGTCGGGATCGAAGCGTCGGAATCCCTTGAAGATTGGGTACAGGCAGAGCACGGTAAACATGAGTGTCACCAGCCGCCCAACGGTATCCAGCGGCCAGCCAGAAATATCCCAGAGCACCGCCACGACTGCCTGGTAGATCGGGAACTCGAAAGGAACACTCCAGGGTTGACCGATGATCGGGGTCTCGTAGTCCAGCGAGAAGCCGTTCTCGTGCAAGTAGTAAGCCGTGATCGCGGTCTGTGTTTGCCTGAAGGCGTGTCGCTCCAGGATGGGATTACCCAGGTTGACCAGGTTTAATGCCATGCAGGCCAACAGGGAGACCGCTGCGGCCAACTTTCCGATCGACAACTTCTGCATCGCTAGGAATACCCGAAGCGTAAGTTATGTGGCGCGGTACCGCCCGCGGCGACCCTCACGAGGGTTCCCACGGATTCATGGCCACACTTTAGCTCAGCAGGTATCGTTCGACCGGCAATGAATCACGTTTCGTGAGTACTCGGCTAATCTTGCAGGATTCAACTCCGCACCGCGTCGCATCCGATATTGGGTTACGACCTGCTGGCCTTCTTCAGGCCAAAATGAGCTAGAAACACGACTCAAATTACTCGCTCGACGAAATATCTTGGCCGTCGCTTTGATTCCATATAAATCTTCCCGACATATTCGCCGAGAATCCCGATCGACAGCAACTGGATGCCTCCAAGAAAGTAGATCGGCAGGACCGATGACGCCCAGCCGGGAATGACTGCTTTCATCACCAGGGTTCCGTAAACGATGTACAGGATCATCGCGAAACTGAATGCGGACACTACGAATCCAAGCAGTGTGATCAGGCGGAGCGGCACGGTACTGAATGAAGTTATTCCTTCTATGGCGAACGACACCATCTTGCGCAACGGATACTTCGATGATCCGGCCTGTCGTTCCCTGCGATCGTATGTGACAGTCGCGGTGCGGTAGCCGATCAACGGCACGATTCCCCGCAGAAACACGTTGACCTCGCCGAACTGTCGCACGGCCTCGATGGCACGGCGCCCAAGCAATCTGAAGTCGGCATGGTTGTGAACCAATTCGACCCCCATCCGCTGCATCAGTTTGTAGTACCAGACGGCGGTATTGCGCTTGAACGCACTATCTGATTTCCGCGATGCCCGAACACCGTATACGACCTCGGCCCCATTGGCGAACTCACCCGTCATGGCCTCGATGACCGAAACGTCGTCCTGCAGATCGGCGTCGATGCTGACTACGGCGTCGCCCTCTACGGTCAGCAGCCCCGCCAACAGGGCGACCTGGTGCCCCCTGTTCCGCGACAGCTTGATTCCGTGGACCCTATGATCAACGGCTGCAAGCGACTCGATCAGGGCCCACGTGCCGTCACAACTACCGTCATCAACGAAATGGACCGTGCTTCTGGACGATATGAGCTGGCGCTCCGCCATTTTCGAAAGAAGCGCCAACAGGCTTCTGCTCGTGGTCTGAATTACGTCCTGCTCGTTGTAGCACGGGACGACGACTGCTAGTTGAACTGGCATGGCGATGCACCTTTAAGACTTTGTGCTGCGTGCGGTTTGCGGCAAACCAAAGACCAGAAGCCGCTGCAGGAAATAGGACAGCACAATGACCGGCGCCATCGCAACGGCGCCGGCCAAATAAGCATTTAAGCCGAGCCTGACGAGCGACCAGATGATCGTGATGTTGACCAGAAAGATGAGCCCCCAAACTCCCGCGAAGCGAAAAATTCGCCGCCCGTCCGTATTGCCAAAAACGAGTCGACCCTGCGTGCGGAAGCTGAACAGCACTCCCAGTGACAGAGCTCCGAAGTTCGCCACCGCGTATGGCAGGCCGAGATAGAGAAGGCCCGCATACACCATGTAGCTGAATAGGGTGTTAATACCGCCGACGAGAAGGAAGCGGACGAACTGGCATCTCACCAGACCTGATATCGTCACACTACGGATCCGCCTTGACGATCGAAGACGGCTTTCAGTTCCTGAAAGACGAAATATCGGCCGACCCATTCCCAAGGGCCCGGAAAGAAGCTCGTCGATGCGAGGTTGAAGCTTTCAACCTTGCCCTCGAAACTTCGATTCGAGATAGGCAAGATCAATGAAAGTCCTGTGAGTACGATCAGAGGCAAATCCCTTTTCTCCAGGTACGACGACGATCACCCGCTCAATTGCCAGGCGATTGCATGCGGCCAACAAGACGCTCAGCGCGGTCTCCGGATCTTGTAGATGCTCGAGAACGTGCGCAATCACCAAGGTCCGGAAGCATCCGGATTCGATACCCTCCAGTTCGAAATCCTGCATGTCCCCGCGGGAAGGCCGCACGGAGTGGCCCGCATTCCTCAGCGCCTCGATCAGGTGTGGATTGACCTCCAGCCCGATGGACCCCGCTGGCAATCTGGACAGCAACTGCCCCGCGCCGCAGCCGAAGTCTATGGTCGCACCACGCACGTCACGCAGGATGTTGCGCAGGTAGAAGCCCTTGACCAGACGACGCAGCGGATGGCGGGCACGACGCAACTGCTCGGCAGCATATTCACGATCAAATTCGGTCATGCTGATTCCGTCGATTCTATCGCAAGTAAATCCAGTAGAAGATCAGCCGGGCCAGATTGTTCATATACGCCATGAGGCGGCCTACGAAGAGATCCCAGCTCGTCGCCGGCGAAGCGGCACGCTCTGCAAAGCGACGAAAGTCGCGTGCTTGTTGAGCGCCGATAGCAACGCTCCACGATGCGTCCGACACCCGAAATCCAGCTAGTCTCTCGGGGCAGTAATGGGCGTCGCCCAGCGCCAGAAGGCGAAACCAGTAGTCCAGGTCGATCACGTAAGGGTTGGTCGCATCGAACGATCCGACCCGGTCGGCCAAAGACTTCCGAAACATCACCGCTCCCGGCTCCCCGACCAGATTCGTTCCGCGCCGAATGCAGTCGCGCATCACCATGGAACCAGCCATCACTCCCTCGCGGCCACCGGGATAGCGCCGTTGCGTAAGAATCCGGCCGTCTGGCGCAAGAATATCGCGCGCGCAGAACGTCAAGGCTATCCGCTGGGCGACATCGGAGTCGAGTATCGCAACTTGCCGCTCGAGACATCTGCCATGCAATACATCGTCATGTGGCAAAAGCTTGAAATAGCGCCCGCGCGCAGCCGCAAGGCAGCGGTTCCAGTTCCCCTGCGGCCCGAGATTGCTTGCATTCCGATAGTAGACGAGTCGAGGATCCACGAATCGACCAACGACAGCGGCGGTCTCGTCAGGTGAATTGTCGTCAATCACGATCAATTCGAAGTCACTGAAAGTCTGGCGCAACACCGACTCGATTGCCGCAGCGAGGTGAGCGCCACCGCGATATGTAGGAATCGCCACACTCACTACGGGCGTTCTGTCGTTTGCCAATGGAAACTCCGTCACTGGTACACCCACTCCAAGTTCTGCGGACCTTCCCTATGGCGGGCCTGTCGTATCCAGCTTGTAGACTCCCATGAACTTCTGCGCTTGCCCATCGGGCTGCGTTACCGTTAGTTCGACGAGCGCCTCAACGCCCGGAGGCCGCGGCTGACCTGTTGCCAACAGCTGGTGAAAAAGCACCGGGTCCGGCGATTCGTTTGGTCTCACCAACCGGGCGATCACGTACTTCACGTCGGGCGCGCGCCGCCGCATGGAGCCCAGCGGCTGCGAAATCAGGTCCAATGATTCCTTTATCTTCTCGACGTCGGTCGGCGTGAGCCGGAAATTGTTCGAGATGACGGAGCACTTGGTGAAATAGCGAACGAGATGCCCCTCTCCCGGTTCGGCCAGCACCACCCCGGGATCCCTGGCACAGGCGTCGCGAAGTACTGGCAGGACAGGGCGCAGCGTCACGTATTGCTGATCCATCGCCGCGACTTTCTCGTCGAACAGCTGATAGCGCAGCGTCGGGTAATAGGCCAACGCCAGTGCAATCACGAGTGCTGTCATCACCACCCGTGTCATCTGGGGGCGACTGCTGACGACGACCTGCGCGAGCATCAGTAGCGGCAGGTAAAGAAATGCGATCCCGAACGAGCCCAACCGCAGTTGCGCGAGCAGCAGGGCCAGACCGAAGGCGCCGGTGAACCAGAAGAATGCGTCGCGCGATGTGTTGGCCTTGAACGCCATCCATACGCAGACGACCATTGTCACGGGCGCCACCCAGATCAGGTGCGTGTATATCTGCATGATGCGGCGCCTACCGGGCATCTGCATCGCGACGGACAACGGCGACTGTATCTCGTCGATGTTTGAAATCTGCGCGAGGTTACCGGACAGGAAGTCTCCCGAGAACAGGATGGCCGCCAGCAGCGGCGTAGCCAGGGCGACGCCCACGACCGCAAGCCAGACCAGGTTCGCGCGACTCGCTGGTCGGCGGGAGATGAACGCGACGACGATGCAGGTCGAGACGGCGATGTACAGGTGCAGCCAGGAGAGGTAATAGATCACGAACCGCGACTGCCAGAAGGTCGCCGCCGGCAGCAGGATTGCCAGCGTTCCCGTGAGCAGGCCCACAGCAAAGAAGGTCGCTGTACGGGTTGGGAGTCGTTCCCCGTGCCACCAGCCGTAAAGCAAGGCCGCGAGCAGGGGGATCTGCAGAATGAAGAGACCCGCATGAATCCCAAGCGCCAGGCCGAGCCCCAGCCCAGCTAATGCCGCCCTCGCGGCACTCGTCTGCTCCGAGAGCCAACGGAGACCGAGCCACAACGAACCGAGTGTCGCCAGTTGCTCGGCGCCGTGGTGGTCGAGCGCGCCGATTCCGAACGGGTATTGCGTGAACGCACTAAAGCCAAAGGCAAGCACGGCCAGCAGGGTCAGGCTGATTGTCAACTTCAATTCCGCACAGACAGCGACAATCAATATCGAGCCGACAAGGCCCAAAAGCGGAGGGAGACTCATGAGTACTGCTGCGGGATCAGCGGTCGGGAACACCAGACGCAGTGCCTGCACGGCCCGGGCCAGGACGAAGTCGTACGCCCAGGGCCACGTGACCCAGTCGCCCTCGGGAACATGCATCAGTGGGTCGAACTGAAACAGATGTCCGCTCGCGACGGCATCGAGGATCCGGCGCCCATGGTAGAAGGCATCGTGACCGACCGGCTGGTATTGACCGTCGATGAAGGACGCCGTCCCCATCTGCAAGGTCACTGTCAGGACGACCAGTGCGCCCAGAAGCCAAACGAGCGTGAGACGAAACTGGGCCGACAAGTGCCTAATTCCCCTTGGACCAAGCGTGACTCATATCACGCACGATGCCGTCTTGGCGACATAATGTAATGCACTGGATCATGCAATCGGTGGACCCGGCCGAGATCACGCGATGGACCAAAGGATCGTAGCAACCCAAACGCAGGCACTTGATGACACCAGTGCCGTGAGCCGGGCCGGCGTCATATACGTCGCCGGCCTCATGGCATTGCTTCTCACGTATTTCGTCCTATGGCTGGGAGCCCGTCCATACGAGGGAATTACATACGATGCACAACTGTACACTCTGCAAGCACTCGCGACGTTGAGGCCCGACCCGCTGAGCCATGACATCTTCCTGCGCTTCGGGTCGCAGAACAACTTCACCGCCTTCCCGCACCTGATGGCTCCACTGATCGGGTGGTTTGGCGCAGAGCCTGCGGCGGCGATCGCGACGGTGAGCAGCGTGTTGCTGCTGCTGGGGGCAGGCTGGTGGTTGGCCCGCACGCTATCCGACAGGCGACTCGCCCTGTTGTCGCTCGGGCTGTTGGTGACCATTCATGGATGGTACGGCGCCATCGGAGTATTCCGATACGACGAGATGTACTTGAGCGCGCGCGTGCCCGCCGAAGCCTGTTCGATTCTCGCGCTCTGCTTCGCATGCCGGGCAAGACTGGGTTGGGCGGCAGCTTGCGGCGCAATCGCACTGGCGATCCATCCCGTCATGTCGGCCCCGGCGGTCGGCGTGATCGTACTCATGACCATCGACAGCAGGTGGGGCGGCAGCCGAAACCGAAATGCAGTTGCTGTGGCAGTCTTGGGTGCCATCCTGCTCGTAGTATTGGCCGCGGTAACCGCTCCCGAGTTGACGGCTGATCGCCGCCTGTGGCTCGACACGCTTCATCAGCGCTCCGCGTACATTTTCGTACAGTACTGGCCATTGCAGGACTGGCTCAGCACTGCCTTGGGACTGGCCACTCTCGCCATTGGCTGCACACTGCCGATGTCGGCCGCGGCACGGCGCGCGGCCTATTGCACCCTCATCGTCGGCACGCTAGGGCTGGTCTTCGCGATCCTGGGATCCCTGAGCGATGACTTCGAGTTGCTTTTGCTCGCACAGGCGTGGCGCTGGACATGGCTGACTCGCTTCGTGGCGGTCGTCCTTCTGCCGCTCTGCGTCGGCGCGCTCTGGAAAGGTGGAAGCCTTGGCCGTGCCACGGCGCTGGTGCTGGGCAGCGGCTGGGCGCTGTTTGAGTTTTCCGGTGGCGCCATTGCGCTCGTCGCAGCGATGCTCTGGTGGTCTCGCGACTGGATCGAGGACAGGGCAGCAAAACTGGTCCTGCGCGGCGCCTACGCGATTGCAGCCAGCGCTACCCTTCTGCTCGTGGCGCAAGCACTGATCGCACTTCAGTTGAACTTCAACACGAACATGGGCCCCATGTGGGTCCAGCGCATGATCGACGTGACGGCACTGCCGGGGCCTACGGTGCCACTGATCGCTGCTGTGTGGTACTGGACGATCATGCGTCCATCGCCGTCTCGGATCGGCATGGTGGCTGTCGCTGCCGGGATCGCACTTGTGGGATTGATACCGTACAGCCACGCACGAGTCAGTGACTCTTTCTATTCGGAAACCAAGCGCGCGGAATTCGCGAGTTGGCGCAACCGGATTCCACTTTCTGCAGAGGTACTCTGGCACGAGGACCCCGCAGCCGCGTGGACACTGCTCGAGCGCAAGAGCTTCCTGTCGATCAGCCAGTCGGCAGGACTGCTTTATTCTCCCGAGGCCACGCAGGAATTCCTTCGGCGGAGCGACGCGCTTGTGCCATTGGCGGATCCCGGCTGGTGGACAATGGCTAAACGCGACGACGACAGTCACCCCAAGGCTCTCACGTTGCCGATTCTCAAGCGGATTTGCCAGGAACCCTCCCTTGCCTACGTCGTAAGCTCGCGGAGGCTCGAGGGCTACGTCGATCAGGCGGAGTGGCCGACGACCAAGCAGTATGTTTTCCTGTACGACTGTGCCGCCTACCGCGATGGGAGCCGTCGATGAGTCCCCTGGTTCGGCAGGCCCCGGGCTACGTCGGCGCGTCGGCGCTGGCCTTCGCCGTTGACATCGTGCTTCTGTGGCTGCTGGTCAGTGTATGCGGCGTGGCCTACCTTCCGGCGGCGGCGGCTTCATTCATGGCTGGCACGGTCGTCGTCTATGTGCTGTCGATCAGGCACGTCTTCGATTACCGCCGACTGGGCGACTGGCGGCATGAGTTCGCAGTGTTCACGGCTCTCGGCCTCGTCGGCTTGCTGGTCAATCTAGCGGTAATGTTCGGACTGGTTTCCGGACTCGGCTTGCATTATCTCATCGCCAAAGTGGGCGCCGCCGGTTGCACCTTTGCGGCGAATTTCCTGATGCGACGCTGGATGCTGTTCACCCGTCGCACTGCGTCGCGAGCCGCCCATTCGGGCAAGAAACTGGGAGCAAAGACGTGACACGTACCGTCGTCATCGCCGGCGCCGGGCCGGCGGGCCTGACCGCAGCGCTCGAGCTGCTGCGCAACACGGATGCGCGCCCGCTCGTGTTCGAGGCGGACACGCAGGTCGGTGGCATTTCCAAGACCGTCAATTACCGCGGCAACAGGATGGACCTGGGCGGCCACCGCTTCTTTTCCAAGTCGGACTGGGTCATGAACTGGTGGCAGGAGATCCTGCCCGTCGCGACGGAGCCGAGCCCCCACGGGAACACCGCGATCAGTTACCAGGGCCAATCGCGCGATTTCCAGCCTGTGGCCACGGCACACCAGGATGACGCTGCGGTAATGCTGGTCCGCAATCGCCTGTCGCGCATCTATTATCGACGCAGGTTTTTCGACTACCCGCTCAAGCTGAACCTCCGCACGATCTCCAACCTCGGCTGGATCGAGACGGCGCTGATCGGCGCGAGCTACATGCGAGGCCAGGCATTCCCGCGCGCAGACGAGGTCACGCTCGAGGACTTCTTCATCAACCGGTTCGGCCGGCGCCTGTATGAAACGTTCTTTCGGGACTACACGGAGAAAGTCTGGGGCGTGCCCTGCCAGGAGATTTCCGCCGAATGGGGTGCGCAACGGGTCAAGGGCCTTTCGATCACCAGTGCGCTTTTGCATGCCGTGGCCAATGCATTCCGCAGCCAGGCGGGACATCGCGCAGAAGGAAGTTGAAACCAGCCTGATCGAGCGATTCCTCTATCCACGCCTCGGGCCCGGCCAGATGTGGGAAGAAGTGACACGGAAGGTCGTTGACGCGCGGCGGCGAGGTTCGTCTCCGCCATCAGGTCGTCGGTTTGCACCGGCAGGGCGCTTCGAGTCGTCGCCGCAGACGTGAAGGACCTGGCGACCGACACGATTCGGAACCGTTGCCTGCGATGAATTCATCTCGACGATGCCGCTCAGCTCGCTGGTGACGATGCTCCAGCCCGAGGACGACGAGATCTCGAGAATCGCGGCTGCACTGCCCTACCGCGACTTCATGACGGCGGGCCTGGTCGTGCGACGGATGCGTTTGCAGGGCACGTCAGGCCCATCGCCGATGCCACCGGACAACTGGATTTACATCCAGGAGCCAGACGTGAGGATCGGGCGGCTGCAGGTCTTCAATAACTGGAGTCCCGATCTGGTCGCTGACCCGTCCACAGTCTCTCTGGGGCTCGAGTATTTCTGCCGGGAAGGCGATGAGACCTGGTCGATGGAGGACGGCGCATTCCTGCGCTTCGCCGCTGGCGAACTGGCGAAGATCGGACTCATCGACGAAGCCGACGTGCTCGACGGCACGGTTGTGCGCGTGCCGAAAGCCTATCCGGCGTATTTCGGCGAATACCGCGGCATCGGCCGCGTGCGGGAATACCTCGACGGCCTCGAGAACGTATACGCGGTTGGGCGCAATGGCATGCATCGTTACAACAACCAGGACCACTCGATGCTCGCCGCAAAAGCGGCGGTCGACTGCATTTCCAGCGGCAGCCGCGACAAGAGCGGTATCTGGTCGGTGAACACCGAGGACGAGTACCACGAGGAAGCCCGGGGTAGCCGCTGAACTCCCGGCACACCAGTGATGCCTGAGCCGCGAGCACCCAGGACACAACGTCGTCAGGAACTGTCACTTTCCAACCTTTTCCGCGCTCTTGAACGGGTCTGAAAGCGCGCAGGAATTCCGTAAGCTGCTCACAACGTTGGAGTTGACGCTATTGGCATGCTTATTGCTTCGCCTTGACTTGAGACCAGTCCAGCGGTCAACTGCCGCAATCTCATCGGAGCAAGAAATGATCAAGAACGTGCAACGGGGTTTCACCCTCATCGAATTGATGATCGTCGTGGCGATCATCGGCATCCTCGCGGCCATCGCGATCCCGGCGTACCAGGACTACCTGATCCGCTCGCAGGTCTCGGAAGGCCTGACGATGGCGGCGGCCGCCAAGGCCGGCGTCTCCGAGTATCTACGCGAACAAGGGCACGTGGCCGACCGACAACAACACGGCGGGCATGGGCGTCAACACGACGATCCAGGGCAAGTACGTGTCGCTCGATCACGATCGGCACCGGCGGCATCACGGTTACCTACGGCAACGAAGCCAATGCCACCAACCTCGCGGGCAAGACCGTCGGCCTGACCCCGGGCGCCAGCGAGAATGGCGACATGATCTGGAAGTGCGGTAATGCGAATCCGCCATCGGGCTGGTCGGGCGCTGCGACGCACGGCCACTGCTGCGAGCACCTCTGTTCCGGGCAAGTACCTGCCGTCGAGCTGCCGCTGATCGGCAGCACGCTGACAGGCCCAGGTTCGAGCGAAGGTAGTTTGACGAAGGCCCTCTCCATCCGGAGAGGGCCTTTTTTTTGAGTGACATTTTGTGTCAGTTAGGCTCGCTTTCGGTCAGCTCCGCCCAGGTTGCTCGGACCCTGATGACAGCAAGACACTGATTTTATTTTAAAATTTTCATGCGGCACGCTGGCACGATTGTTGCTTAATTCTGATTCGGAATATCAACAAGCGGCAAGTGTCGCAGTCTCACGGAGTACAAGATGATCAAGAACGTGCAACGGGGTTTCACCCTCATCGAATTGATGATCGTCGTGGCGATCATCGGCATCCTCGCGGCCATCGCGATCCCGGCGTACCAGGACTACCTGATTCGCTCGCAGGTTTCGGAAGGCCTCACGATGGCGGCGGCGGCCAAGGCCGGCGTCTCCGAGTATTACGCGAACAAGGGTTCGTGGCCGACCGACAACAACACGGCGGGCATGGGCGTCAACACGACGATCCAGGGCAAGTACGTGTCCTCGATCACGATCGGTACCGGCGGCATCACGGTGACCTACGGCAACGAAGCCAATGCCACCAACCTCGCAGGCAAGACAGTCGGCCTGACCCCGGGCGCCAGCGCGAATGGCGACATCATCTGGAAGTGCGGTAATGCGAATCCGCCATCGGGCTGGTCGGGCGCTGCGACGACGGCCACTGCTGCGAGCACCTCTGTTACGGGCAAGTACCTGCCCTCCAGCTGCCGCTGATCGCGCCTAGCGTCGAGCTTGGCTTTGGCTGAGCCCGGCGCTGAAGGAGCAAGACCCCGGTCACAACCTGCCGCAACAAACGGAAGGTGAGGCCAGAGTCGAGAGGACGCCCCGATCGCGGGGCGTCCTTGTTTTCGGGGGATCAAGCGGCCGCGCCACCGGTGTTCACTGGTACTTGCCGCGCTCCAACTGTGCTTGCATTGCAGCGCCTTGCCGGTCGGGCCGGCGCAGCGTGTCGTTGGGTTTATCGCGGGTCAAGGCCCGGCGATGATCTTTGGACAGGCTGGCATTGGCCATGCGCGCGGACCTGACTCCAGTCCTCAGTGCAGTCATAACCTTCCCAGCCTACCAGCCGGGAAATGAGGCTTGCCTTGGGCGCTATCACCCGCAGCTGACTTGCTGTGCCGTAACAACCTGTCAGCAATGGTGGCCGTGAGCCCCTTATCCCGCTCGGCGGTTTGGAGAAGATCCCTTTCGTTCCCGGCGAAGTGAGGATCGATGCACCCGTTCACTTTGCTGCGGGTGCGAGCGTTGTGTCCTCGATCCCCGGGAGTGTCCTTACGGGTCGCATCATCGCGACAACGAGTCGCCCCTGCAGTTTCGTGAAGTAGTGAGCCGGTCGGTCGCCACCGAACGATTCGATCAAGTTCTGTTCGGAATTTACGCCCCATACTGGCTGCGCCACGGCCCGCGCGACTTCGGTTAATGCCGTCGGCACGCCCAGGAGCAATACCGCCACGATGGGCCAAAAGACGCGCGCCCGAATGGTCGGCGCCGGATCTGCAAGCGCGGCTGCCGATGCGAACGCGAGGACCACCAGCGCGGGAATGGATCCGCGCATCGCAAGATCGTTGGACCCTCCAAAGGCGGCCAAAGGCAACAGCCAAAGCGTCAGCCCGGCGACGATGAGCAACCCATCCGCTCGAACCGCCAACAAAAGGATCCAGAGGATTCCGCCCTCGAGAAGCACAAATTGCAGATAGTGCGACAAGTAATAGAGCATCGACTCGCCGGTGCGGGTGGTCGCGCCTGCGGGGATGTCGCCTACGCCCAGGATCAAATACGCTCCCGTTGCGACAGCGATTCCACATGCCGCAATCAACGCAACCGGGTCGATCAGTCGGAATGATTTCTCGGTGACCAGGTGCCTGAGGCCCCACCAGGCAGCGAGCGGAAGGAATCCGATAGCAGTCAGTGGAGACCATGTGGGAATCAGCACCATCAGCAAGGGAAGTATCCCGAGGAATCGCGGATTAGCCTGATGCCTAATCAAGAGGGCGGTTGCTATCCAGCCCGCTAGTGCGTGGTTTGGCACCCAGAAAAGCTGTGTTGTATGTGACGAAAACTGGAACCGCTCGGCCCACCATTCCAGGTGGTCGGTCGGCCGAAGCCTGGCGGCGAGATCAAATCCGCCTCGGAGAACAGTACCGACGATGTCCATGCCGCTAAATAGGACCAGCACGGTGATAACGACCAGGACGGATCGCCAAGTTGAAAAACGTGTTACCGCCAGACCGAGGAACAGGGCGACACCGGTTACGGTCCAGACCAAAAGCGCAGGGTCACTCCATTGCAAGCCGAATATTTTCCCTATGAGCGCAGCCGGCAAATAGAAGCCGAGCGGAGCACGCAGAATCAGTGGGCTCCCGTCGACCTCGCCATAACCTACCGGCCAGCCGCCCACGACCAGATCGCGCAGCACTGCGTCGCGCATGATCCAGTCCCAGTTCGCATAGAAGAGATGCCCAGCTCCGCCGAGAGCCGCCCAACCGGCCGAGACGATCAATACCAGAGCAGCAACTCCCCAACGGACCTTGGGAGGAAATACTGGGTGACCCTTAAGCCCCGCCAAGCTGCGAAATCCGGCCAACATCAGGATTCCCAACGGCAGGCCCACCCACCAGTTCAACCAGCCCAGCAGGAAAATGAGTACCGGCAAGGCCAGGTACGCGATTGCCGCGAGATCCAGTCTGTCAAAGCCTTGGGCCGAAGCTGTGGCGGTCAGGCCCGAGGAGGTTTGCCGAACATTTGAGGTATCTGGTTCTGCAGTCGCCACGATCATCTGCCCTGCCTCTCTAAGCCATGCCTTGTTCAATCAGGGTGGTCCTCGCAGGCCCTACCCGACCCGCGAACCCCGCCGGCCTGTATTATGTCCAGAAGCACTGTCGGCCCCTAGCCGACAGCACAATTGGCTTGTTATTTCGTGAACTGCATCCCTTCAGGTCCGGTCCGGTCGCCTGAGAATGCACCTCGATTTAACATTTGCCGAAACCTCGTGTTTCGGTGACAGTTACAACCCGAAAGACCCCTCAGGTCGCGTAACGCCACATGAACGATTTCGCCGTTTCCACCCAGACGATCCAGCGGCCCGGCCTCCAGGGCCTGCCGCAGCGCCTGGTCATGGACGGCCTGGTCCCGGACACCCTGATGATCGAGGCGATCGCCGCGGCCAAGGAGCGCCGGGTCAGCATCGTTTCGTACCTCGTCGAGCACAACATGGCCGACGCCCGGGAAATCGCCATTGCGGCTTCCCAGGAATTCGGCGCCCCCCTGCTGGACCTCGACTCGATCCAGCCCGACCTCGATACCGTGCGGATCGTCAGCGAGAAGATGCTGCGCAAGCACCGCGTCCTGCCGCTGGTGAAGCGCGGCAAGAAGCTGTTCCTGGCGGTTTCCGACCCCACCAACCTGCACGCTCTCGACGAGGTCAAGTTCGCGACCGGCTTCTCGATCGAAGCCGTCGTCGTCGAGGAAGACAAGCTCTCCAAGGCGCTGACCCACTCCCTCGAGCAGGTCGACACGTCGATGCCCGAACTGGGCGGCGACGACTTCGAGATGGACAATCTCGAGGTCTCCGCGGGCGATGACGACGACGCCGGCAAGGAGATCGAACGCGCCTCCGACGTCGATGACGCCCCGATCGTCCGCTTCATCAACAAGGTGATGCTGGACGCCATCAAGAAGGGCGCCTCGGACATCCATTTCGAGCCGTACGAGCGGGCTTACCGCATCCGCTTCCGGCTCGACGGCGTGCTCAAGGAAATGGCCGCGCCGCCGGTGCAGCTTGCCATCAAGATGGCGGCTCGCCTGAAGGTCATGTCGCGCCTCGACATCGCCGAGCGTCGCGTGCCGCAGGACGGCCGCATCAAGATGAAGATCTCGAAGAACCGGGCGATCGACTTCCGCGTGAGCACGTGCCCGACGCTCTTCGGCGAAAAGATCGTGATGCGTATCCTCGACCCCTCGAGCGCCATGCTGGGCATCGACGCGCTGGGCTACGAGCCGTTCCAGAAGCAGCTCTACATGGACTGCCTGGCCCGGCCGCACGGCATGATCCTCGTGACCGGCCCCACCGGCAGCGGCAAGACCGTCTCCCTGTACACGGGCCTCAACATCCTCAACACCGAGGACACGAACATCTCGACGGCGGAAGACCCCGTCGAAATCATGCTGCAGGGCATCAACCAGGTGAACATCAACCCCAAGGTGGGCCTGACGTTCGCCGGCGCCTTGCGCGCCTTCCTGCGCCAGGACCCGGACGTGATCATGGTCGGCGAAATCCGCGACCTGGAGACGGCCGAGATCGCGCTCAAGGCCGCGCAAACGGGCCACCTGGTCCTCTCGACGCTGCACACCAACGACGCGCCGAAGACCCTGACCCGCCTGGTCGACATGGGCGTGAAGCCCTACGCGATCGCCACCTCGGTCAGCCTGATCATCGCCCAGCGCCTGGCCCGCCGGCTCTGCAACAGCTGCAAGACGCCGATGAAGATCCCGGCCGAGGCCCTGAAGAAGGAGGGCTTCGGCGACGAGGAAATCGCGAACGGGCTCCAGGTTTTCCAGGCCGTCGGTTGCACCCAGTGCACGGACGGGTATAAGGGTCGCACCGGAATCTACGAGGTGATGTCGGTCTCCGAGGAGATCGGCCGCATCATCATGATGGGCGGCAGCGTCCTGGACATCAAACAGCAGGCCCAGCGCGAAGGCGTCTGGGGCCTGCGCCAGGCGGGCATCAACAAGGTGCGCATGGGCATCACCTCGCTGGACGAAATCAACCGCGTCACCGTCGACTGACGCTCAGGGACCGAAGGCAACAGTCATATGGCCGAAATTGCCGTCAAGCAAGCAACCTTCCTCTGGGAAGGCAAGGACCGCAAGGGCAACAGGCTCAAGGGCCGTGGCCTGGCCCGTGACGAGATGGAGATGAAGGCGGACCTGCGTCGCCAGGGCATTGCCGCGACGCGCGTACGCAAGGAACGGCATCTCTTCAAGAGCGACGGCAAGGTCACGGCGGAGGACATCGCCCTCTTCGCGCGCCAGCTCGCCACGATGCTCACCGCCGGCATCCCGATGGTGCAGGCGTTCGAGATCATCGGCGTCGGCAACGACAAGCCGGCCGTGCAGAAGCTGGTCCTGTCGATCAAGTCGGACATCGAGACCGGCAACGCGCTGAACCAGGCGCTCGCCAAGCATCCCCTGTACTTCGACGACCTGTTCATCAACCTCGTCGAGGCCGGTGAGCATGCCGGCGCTCTGGAGACCGTGCTCGACAAGATCGCGACCTACAAGGAAAAGACCGAAGCGCTCAAGAAGAAGATCAAGAAGGCGCTGTTCTACCCGGCCGCGGTGCTCGCCGTCGCGGTCATCGTGACGGTCGTGCTGCTGATCTTCGTGATCCCGCAGTTCGAGAGCCTGTTCAAGGGTTTCGGTGCCGATTTGCCGGCGTTCACGCAGTTCGTCGTCAACATGTCGCGCGGCCTGCAGTCCAAGGGCTGGATCCTGTTGCTCGTGGTCGGCGCGGCGGTCTTTACGTTCAGTTACTTCTACAAGCGCTCGCGGCCGATGCGCCAGTTCATCGACCGCATGTCGCTGGGTGTACCGGTCATCGGCCCGATCCTGAAGAAAGCGGCGATCGCACGCTTCGCCCGCACGCTGGCCACCATGTTCGGCGCGGGTGTGCCGCTGGTCGAAGCCATGAAGTCGGTCTCAGGTGCCACCGGCAACATCGTCTACCAGGACGCCGTGCTGCGCATGAGGGACGAGATTTCGACCGGCATGCGCATGCAGCGTGCGATGGAAAACACCGGCCTGTTCCCGAACATGGTCGTGCAGATGATCGCGGTCGGCGAAGAATCCGGCTCGCTCGACGAAATGTCCGGCAAGGTCGCCGACTTCTATGAGGCCGACGTCGATGCGGCGGTCGACGCAATGAGCAGCCTGCTCGAGCCGTTGATCATGGTGATCCTGGGCGTGCTTGGTCGGCGGCCTGGTCATCGCCATGTACCTGCCGATCTTCAAGCTCGGCGCCGTCATCTAAGATTGACCGAGATCGGACAACTGCTCGCAGCCTCGCCGGCCTGGCTGGCGGGCTGCGTCTTCCTGTTGAGCCTGCTCGTCGGCAGCTTCCTCAACGTGGTCATCCATCGTCTCCCCATCATGCTCGAGCGCGAGTGGCAGGCCCAGGCGCAGGAGATGCTGGCCAGCCCGCCCTCGCCCCCCGCCAATCAAGCCGATGCCGCGTTCGCACCCGTGGAGCGCTACAACCTGGTCGTGCCGCGTTCGCGCTGCCCGAAATGCAGCGCCGACATCAAGGGTCACCAGAACATCCCGGTCATCAGTTACCTGCTGCTGGGCGGTAAATGCGCGAATTGCGGCGCCCGGATCTCGGTCCGCTATCCGATCGTCGAGGTCGTGACGGCCGTGCTCTCCGCCGCCGTCGCACTGCGATTCGGCTGGGGATGGCAGACCCTCGCGGCGCTGCTGTTCACCTGGTCGCTGATCGCGCTCACGGTCATCGACTTCGACCACACCCTGCTGCCGGACGTGATCACGCTGCCGCTGCTCTGGCTCGGCCTGCTGCTGAGCCTGGCCTGGCACGCCGGGCTCCAGCCGCCTGCGCCCATCGACCCGCGCTCGGCCATCATCGGCGCCGTCGCCGGTTACGGCAGCCTCTGGTCGGTCTACTGGGCCTTCAAGCTCGTGACCGGCAAGGAGGGCATGGGCTACGGCGATTTCAAGCTGTTCGGCGCCCTGGGGGCCTGGATGGGTTGGCAGATGCTGCCCCTGATCCTGCTGCTTTCGGCCTTCACGGGGGCGGTCGTCGGCATCGCGCTGATCCTCGTGCGCGGCCGTGACCGCAACATTCCGATCCCGTTCGGGCCCTACCTCGCCGCCGCGGGCTGGATCGCCCTGATGTGGGGCCCGCAACTGGTGGGCGGCTACCTCGCCTTCTCGGGGCTGGCTCGCTAGCCGGCAGCCGGCAGCACGATGCCTTCCCCGACGCAGCCCCCCTATCGCGTCGCCCTGACGGGAGGCATCGCGAGCGGCAAGAGCACCGTCGCCGACCTGTTTGCCGCGCGCGGCGTTCCGGTGATCGACACCGACGTGATCGCCCGCGAGGTCGTCGAGCCCGGCCAGCCGGCACTCGCTGCAATCGTCGACGCTTTCGGGCCGGGCGTGCTGGATGCAGACGGCCGGCTCGACCGCCCCCGCCTGCGTGAAATGATCTTCAGCGACCCTGCCGCACGGCGCCGACTCGAGGCCATCCTGCACCCGGCGATCCGGCAGGCCATGGAACGCCAGTCGCAGGCGGCAGCAGCCCTCGGGTCCTTACCAGGTCCTCGTGATTCCCCTGCTGGCCGAGGGCGGGCGAACCGACCACGTCGACCGGGTGCTGGTGGTCGACGTCCCCGAAACCCAGCAGGTCGAGCGCCTGGTCGCGCGCGACAAGGTCTCGCGCGGACCACGCTGCGGCGGCACTGCGAGCCCAGGCCGCGCGCGCGACGCCGCCTCGCCATTGCGGACGACGTGATCGAGAACACGGGCAGCATCGCCGACCTGCAGGCGCAGGTTGCCGCCCTGCACGAACGTTACGTCGACCTGGCCCGGCGCAAGCCGGAACGCCGAAGGCCGTAACCGCACGGTGCGTTTCGGCAGCCAAAATCCCGCGGGCGGGTTGTGCCGCCAAACCGCGATACCGCACAATAGATGACCATGAATGCAAGCGAGGCCGCAGTGCCCTCGGCGGACGCGGCCACCCGCGTCGTTGCCTACGAGCAGCCGCTCAACGAGCGGATGCGTAACTTCCTGCGCCTGGATTTCGTCTACCAGCAGGCCGTCGTCCACCACACCCGGCCCGATTCCTGGTCGACCCGTGCGGCGGTCTCGTCCCTGCTCGAGATCCTGGCGATCACCCAGCGCGGCGACATCCGCAGCGAGGTGCTCAAGGAACTCGAGCGCCAGATGAACCAGCTGTCGGCGTTCAGCACGCGACCCGGCGTCGACGCTGCGCGGCTGCGCGTCCTGCTGACCAAGCTCAATCGCATGCGCGACGAGCTGAGCTCCGTCGGTGCGCTCTTCATGCAGAAGCTGCGCGACTCGGAGTTCCTCAACGCGATCAAGCACCGCAGCACGATCCCGGGCGGCACCTGCGAATTCGACCTGCCCGACTACACGCACTGGCTCAACCAGCCCGACGAGATCCGCGGCGCCGATTTCGCGAACTGGCTGGCCGTGATCCGACCGCTGGGCGATGCGATCTCCGAACTGCTCTGGATGACGCGCGAGCAGGCCAAGTCGCGGCGCGAAGTCGCGGCCAACGGCGTCTTCCACGTGACGCTCGAACGCGACGTGCCCGTGCAGATGATCCGGATCACGCTGCCCTCCGGCACGGACATCTACCCGGAAATCAGCGGCAGCCACTACCGCGTCAGCGTGCGTTTCCTGTCCTGGCAGGATGCCAGCACGCATCCCCTGCAGATCACGGACGAGGTGCCGTTCACGCTGTCGCTCTGCACCTAGCGGTTCCCACCTCTCCCGCGTTCACGTGGGAGAGGTCGCGCGAAGCGCGGGAGAGGGCGCAATTAATCCATGCCAACGTTCCCCTGCCCCACCTGCCAGAAGCCCGTCGACTGGTCTGCCGCAGCCGCCCTGGCGCCCGTTCTGCAGCGAGCGCTGCAAGCTGCTCGACCTGGGCGCCTGGCTGACGGAAAAGCACGCGATTCCCGGCGAGGAAATCGCCGGCGAACCTGAAGCCTTCGGCGAAGCGGACGTCGAACGCGACGCCCCGCGTCGTCACTGAGCGCGCCAGGCCGCGTGGACACCGAGTTCTGGCACGAGCGCTGGCGCACGCGGCAGATCGGCTTCCATCAGTCCAGTCCGCATCCGTTCCTCGAACGCTGGTGGCCGTCGCTCGGCGTCCCTGCCCGGCGCCCGCGTGTACGTCCCGTTCTGCGGCAAGAGCCTCGACATGATCTGGCTCGGCGTGCGCGGGCATCCCGTGGTCGGATCGGAACTGAGCCCGATCGCGGTGCAGGAATTCTTCGGCGAGTCAGGGCCGGCTGCCGAGCGCAGCCGCACGGGCCGTTCCGCCGGCAGTCTCCGGGACGTGCGAGATCCTCGAGGGCGATGCGCTGCTGCTCACGCCCGAGCTGCTCGGGCCGGTACAGGCTGCGTATGACCGCGCGGCGCTCGTGGCGTTGCCGCCCGTCGATGCGCGTGGCCTACGCGTCGCGCTTCGCCGAGCTGTTGCCCCCGGCAGCCGTGCGTTGCTGATCGCCTTCGAATACGCGCAGCAACTGCGCGACGGCCCGCCGTTCTCGGTCGAACCGCAGGAGATCGCAGAGCTCTATGGCGGCAACTTCGCGATCCGCGAACTCGAGCGCGTCGACATCATCGGCGACAGTCCGAAGTTCTCCGAACAGGGCATCGAATCGCTGTACGAAGTCGCGTACTGCCTGACCCGGCTTTGAGCTTCTTCACCTCTCCCGCTCTGCGTGGAGAGGTCGCCGCAGGCTGGCGCGGGCCTTCCTCCTATATCTCCCCTCCGCGGGAGAGCGGCCGAGTGCCTTCCAGCGTCAGCGCAGATGATCGGCGCGTCTGCCTCGAGAATGTCGTGATCGCGCAGGCGTTCGCGCTCGACCCATTCGAACGCCTGTGCGTCGAGGCCCGCGCGGAACGCCCTGCCAGCGCCGCACGAGCCAGACGTCGAGCCAGATCGTGCGGCCCGGGATAGCTCACCGCGTAGAACATCAGGCGCTCGGCAGACGCGACGACGACGCCGAGCTCCTCGCGCAGCTCGCGCACGAGGGCGGCGTACGCGGCTTCACCGTCGTGGACCTTGCCGCCGGAAATTCCCAGCGGCCTGCCAGCGCCTTGCCCGGCGGGCGCTGCGCGATGAGGACGCGGCCACGCTCGTCGTAGAGCACGCCGGCGACGACGTGCAGAGTTTGCGGAAGCGGATCGACCCGCGGAATTGCCCTCACCGGCCTGCGGCCGACCCTCACCCGCGCTTCGCGCGACCTCTCCCGCGGCGTGGGAGAGGTAAAGATCAGGCTTCTTTCGCGAGCTGGCCGTGGCAGTGCTTGTACTTCTTGCCCGAGCCGCACGGGCACGGCTCGTTGCGACCGACCTTGCGGCCCTCGCGCACGATGGGCTGCTCGCGGCGGCCCCGACGGCCGACGGCCCGGGCCACCGGCAAAGCCCGCCCGGCGGCGCGAAACCGCCGGCGCACCCGTTGCCGCATGCCGCCGCGCGCCGGCCTCGTCGCTCGACAGCACCGACTGGGCGGCGGCGTGCTGCATCTGCAGCTTGCGCGCCAGCTGCCGCTCGCGCTCGCGCTCCTGCTCCTCGATCTCCGCCTCGGTGCGCACCTGCAGGCGCGACAGCAGCGAGATCGTGTCGTGCTTGATGCGGTCGAGCAGCGCGCCGAACAGCTCGAAGGCCTCGCGCTTGTACTCCTGCTTCGGGTTCTTCTGCGCATAGGCGCGCAGGTGGATGCCCTGCCGCAGGTAGTCCATCGCCGCGAGGTGCTCGCGCCAGTGGCGATCGAGCTCCTGCAGCATCACGGCCTTCTCGAGGTGCCGCATGACCGGCGCGCCGACGCTCTCGACCTTGGCCGAGTAGGCGTCTTCCACGGCCTTGACGACGCGGTCGCGCAAGCCCGGCCTCGGCCAGCTCATGGTCCGCCTCGAGCCAGCGCCTTGGGATCGATGTCGACCACGAAGTCGCGGCTCGATGGCTTCGCGCAGCCCGTCGAGGTTCCATTCCTCCTCGGGGCTCTCGCGCGGCACGAACTGGTCGATGATGTTGTTGACGACTTCGGCGCGGATGCCCGTGACGGAATCGGCGATGTCCTCCGCCGCCATCAGCTCCGTGCGCTGCTGGTAGATGACCTTGCGCTGGTCGTTGGCGACGTCGTCGTACTCGAGCAGGTTCTTGCGCAGGTCGAAGTTGTACGCCTCCACCTTGCGCTGCGCGCGCTCGATCTGGCGCGAGAGCATCTTGCTCTCGATGACCTCGCCTTCCTTCATGCCGGCGGTCTGCAGCCAGCGCTTGGTGCGGTCGGGGTCACCGAAGATCCGCATCAGGTTGTCTTCGAGCGACAGGAAGAACCGGCTCGAGCCCGGGTCGCCCTGGCGGCCTGAACGGCCGCGCAGCTGGTTGTCGATGCGGCGCGATTCGTGGCGCTCGGTGCCGACGATGTGCAGGCCGCCGGAGGCGACCACCGCCTCGTGGCGCTTCTTCCAGTCCGCCTCGACGGCGGCGCGAGCCGCCGTGTCCGCCGGATCGAGCTCGGCGAGCTCGGCCTTGAGGCTGCCGCCGAGCACGATGTCGGTGCCGCGGCCGGCCATGTTGGTGGCGATCGTGACCGTGCCCGGGCGGCCGGCCTGCGTGACGATGTGCGCTTCGCGCTCGTGCTGCTTGGCGTTGAGCACGTCGTGCTCGATGCCGTGCTTCTTGAGCAGCCCGGCGAGCAGCTCGGACGTCTCGACCGACGTGGTGCCGACCAGCGCCGGCTGGCCGCGCTTCACGCACTCGCGGATGTCCTCGATGATCGCCTCGTACTTGTCCTTCTGCGTCAGGTAGACGAGGTCGGGCGCATCGTCGCGGACCATCGGGCGGTGCGTCGGGATCACGACCACTTCGAGCCCGTAGATCTGCTGGAACTCGTAGGCTTCGGTGTCGGCCGTGCCGGTCATGCCGGCGAGCTTGCCGTACATGCGGAAGTAGTTCTGGAACGTGATCGAGGCGACCGTCTGGTTCTCCTCGCGCACGCGCACGCCTTCCTTCGCCTCGACCGCCTGGTGCAGGCCGTCGGACCAGCGCCGGCCCGGCATCGTGCGGCCGGTGAACTCGTCGACGATGATCACTTCGCCGTTGCGGACGATGTACTCGACGTCGCGGCGGTAGAGCGCGTGCGCACGCAGCGCCGCGTTCAGGTGGTGCATCAGGCGGATGTTCGCCGGGTCGTAGAGGCTCTGGCCTTCGCTGCAGCAGCCCCGCCTGCTGGAACAGCTCCTCGACGTGCTCGTGGCCCTCGTCGGAGAGGTACACCTGCTTGGTCTTCTCGTCGGCCCAGTAGTCGCCCGCGCCTTCTTCCTCGGCCTGCTTGCTCAGGCGCGGCACGAGCTCGTTGATCTTCAGGTAGAGCTCGGTGCTTTCCTCGGCGGGGCCCGAGATGATCAGCGGCGTGCGCGCCTCGTCGATGAGGATCGAGTCGACTTCGTCGACGATCGCGAACGCGAGGTCGCGCTGCATGCGGTCTTCGATGCGGAACGCGAGGTTGTCGCGCAGGTAGTCGAAGCCGAACTCGTTGTTGGTGCCGTAGGTGATGTCGGAGTCGTACGCGGCGCGCTTCTCCTCCGACGACAGGCCGGCCTTGACGACGCCGACCGACATGCCGAGGAAGTTGTAGATCGGCGCCATCCAGTCGGCGTCGCGCTGCGCGAGGTACTCGTTGACCGTGACGATGTGCGTGCCCTTGCCGGGCAGCGCGTTCAGGTAGGCCGGCGAGCGTGGCGACCAGCGTCTTGCCTTCGCCGGTGCGCATTTCGGCGATCTTGCCGTTGTTGCAGCACCATGCCGCCGATCAGCTGCACGTCGAAGTGGCGCAGGCCGAGCGTGCGGCGCGACGCCTCGCGCACCACGGCGAAGGCCTCGGGCAGCAGGTCGTCGAGCGGTCTTGCCGGCCGCGAGCTGTTCGCGGAACTGGACGGTCTTGGCGGCGAGATCGGCGTCGGAGAGGGCCTGCAGGGCCGGCTCGAAAGCGTTGATCTTGCGGACGATGCCGTTGTACTGGCTGACCAGCCGCTGGTTGCGGCTGCCAAAGATGCGGGTGAGCCAATTAGCCACAGGGGCTCCGGACGGGGTCGGGGTGAAAGGCGGAAATTCTACAGGATCGCAGTAGTGGGGGCCGAACGCTGTAGATACAAGGGGTTAGGGTTAGGGGGTAGGGGATAGTTCCGGAGGGACAGTCGCGGCGGCACGGTTGGCCGTCAAGACCCAACAAAAAGGCGGCCGCGGCCGCCTTCTTAACTCTCGCTCCGCTCTCCGCTATCCGCTAACCCCTAACGCCTAGCCCTATCCCCTTCTCAGGGCGCGGCCAGGTATTCATCGGGTTCAGCACGTTGCCGTCGCGCAGGACCTCGAAGTGCACGTGGGTGCCCGTCGAACGCCCGGTGCTGCCGATCACGGCGATCGGATCGTTCTTCTGCACCGACTGCCCGACCCGGACGAGATTCCGCGAGTTGTGGCCGTACCGCGTCACGTAACCCGTCGGGTGCGTGATCTCGACCAGGTAGCCGTAACCGGTGCGGTAACCCGCGAAGGAGACCACGCCGGGACCGACGGCGATGACCTTGCTGCCCGGGGTCCGGCGAAGTCCACGCCGGCGTGGAACGCGCCGCGACCGGTGAAAGGATCCGACGCGACGGCCGAAATGCGAGGAAATCCAGCCGCCGATCAACGGCAGGCCGCCCGGCATGATGCGCGCGCCGAGTTCGCGCGAGGCAAGCAGCGTTTCGAGGGCCACGAGCTGCTGCTCGCGGTCGTCGATCTGCGCTTCCAGGGTATCGAGCACTGCCGTCAGGTCGGGCACCTGCGCCGAGCCGCCCTGCTCTGCCGCGGCCTCGGGGCCGCCCGCCGGCGGCGGCTTGTCGAAGTCGAACTCGCCGCGGTCGAGACCCGCGAGGTCCGTGAGGCGGCGGCCGAGCGCGTCGAGACGGATGAGCTGCGCGTTGAGCGAGCCGATGCGGGAGGCCAGCGCATCGACCTTGCCGTCGATCTGGCCGCGCGCCGCCTGGATGTCCTGCTTCTGCTGCACGAGCGCGTGCGCGAGCGCACGCTGCTCGGCATTGGCGCCGAGCAGGAAGCGACCCAGCATCAGGCCGGCGACGAAAATCGCGGCGATGACCAGGACCGCAGCGAGCGCGTGCGCGGGCCCGAGAGGTCGATCTCGCGGGGCGGCGCGCGGCCCGTGACGATCCGTAGATTCATGCGCGACGATCCCTGGGACGAATGGCGAAAACGACACGATCGCCGCGGCGAGCCCGTCGGCAGCGTTGCTTCGTGTCACGGAATGGCGAAACTATGGCTCAATGACCCGCGTCGGTTGGCAATCGAAAACAACGCTTTTATATACTTCTGTTGACAATGTCTGATCCCCTGAAACGCCTGTTCGATGGCCTCGCGCCGGGCCTGGCCGCCCTGGAAAAAAAGGCGGCTGCGGCCCAGTCCCTGACCGAGAAGGTCCGGCGGCGAACTCGCCGAAGCCCTGCGCCCGCACCTCGTCTCGGCCAGCCGCCGCGGCGACGACCTGGTCGTGATCATGGATTCGGCCGCCTGGACGCCGCGCGTGCGCTACGGCGCGCGCGCGCTGAAGGACGCGGCTGGAAGCGGCGGGCGAGGCGCCGATCGGGAAGCTGATGGTGAAGGTCAGGGCAGGAAGAAGCGGAGAGCGGAGAGCGGAGAGCGGAGAGTAGGAGCAAGACGGCCGCGTGGCCGCCTATCTTCGCTTGCTCTCCGCTATCCGCTATCCGCTAGTCCGCTTCCTTACGCCGTGGCGGCGCGCGACGTAACTGATCGGCGCATCCTGCCAGCGTCTCGAACGTCACTTCTTCCCACGCCGAAGCATCGGCGATCAGCGTGCGCAGCAGGCGGTTGTTGAGGCCGTGGCCCGACTTGTAGCCGCTGAATTCGCCGATCAGGCTGTGGCCGAGCAGGTACAGGTCGCCGATCGCGTCGAGGATCTTGTGCTTCACGAACTCGTCTTCGTAGCGCAGGCCGTCCTCGTTCAGGATCCGGTAATCGTCGAGCACGATCGCGTTGTCGAGGTTGCCGCCGAGCGCCAGGTTGCGGGCGCGCATGTACTCCAGGTCGCGCATGAAGCCGAAGGTGCGCGCACGGCTGACCTCGCGCAGGAACGTCGTCGTCGAGAAGTCCATCGACGCGACCTGCGAGCGGCGCTTGAACACCGGGTGGTCGAACTCGATTTCAAAATTAACTTTAAAGCCGTCGTACGGGTCGAAGCGCGCCCACTTGTCGCCGTCCTCGACCTTGACGCTCTTCTTGATGCGGACGAAGCGCTTGGCCGCGTTCTGCTCCTCGATGCCGGCCGACTGCAGCAGGAACACGAACGGGCCCGCGCTGCCGTCCATGATCGGCACTTCGCCGGCGCTCAGTTCGACGACGAGGTTGTCGATGCCGAGCCCCGCCAGCGCCGACATCAGGTGCTCGACCGTCGAGACCTTGGCGTCGCCGGTGGTCAGGCTGGTGCCGAGCGTCGTCTGGCTGACGTTCTCGGCCTTGGCCGGGATGTCGACGAGTTCGTCGAGGTCGGTGCGGCGGAAGACGATGCCCGAATTCGCCGGAGCGGGCCGCAGGACCATCAGCACTTTCTTGCCGGTGTGCAGGCCGACGCCGGTCGCGCGGATGGAATTCTTGAGCGTGCGTTGCTTCAACATATACGGTGCCGGCGGGACCGAATTAGCCGCGCACTTTACCACATGCGGCGTAACGCCTAAGTGGTTGTTCCTATGGAAGTTATAGACGGTCCGCGCGCCGCGCCTGGGCCCAGGCGAGGTCGCAGATCGTGTCGGTGAAGCCGGCGTAGTGGCGGGCCTGCGCGCTGACGGCCGTGCCGCGGACCACCCGGCTGCGGATCCCGTGGAAAATCCCGGCCAGCCGGAACATGCCGAACGCCAGGTAGAACTCCAGGTCGCGCGGGTCGACCTTGGGCCCGGTCACCTGCTCGTAGTGCGCGACGTACTCGGCCTCGCTGGGGAGGCCGAGCCCTCGAGGTCGCGGCCCGCCAGCATCGGGATCGACAGCGTCGGCAGCCGGTAGGCCATCAGGTGATAGGCGAAGTCGGCGAGCGGGTCGCCGAGCGACGACAGCTCCCAGTCGAGGATCGCGACGACGCGCGGCTCCGTCGGATGAAAGATCGACGTTGTCGGCACGGTAGTCGCCATGGACGACGGCCGCCGGCGGGCTCGTGCTGCGGCATGTTCCGCGGCAGCCATTCGATCAGCCGCTCCATGGATTCGACGCGGCCGCCCGCCGTGTCTTCCTGGTACTGCTTCGAGAAGCGCGCGATCTGGCGGCGCAGGTAGCCGGTCGACTTGCCGTAGTCGGCCGAGGCCGGCCGCCTCGGGCCGACGCGGTGCAGCGTCGCGAGCGCATCGCAGAGCGCGAACGAGTGGGCACGACGCTCGGCGACCGGCACGTCGGGGAACGACGGGTCCCAGAAGATGCGGCCCTCGACGTGGTCCATGACGTAGAACCACGTCCCGATCACGGCGTCGTCGGTGCAGAGCAGGTGGGCGCGCGGCACGGGCACGTCGGTGTGCTGGCCGAGCGCACTGATGACGCGGAACTCGCGATCCACGGCGTGCGCGGAGGCCAGCAACTGGCCCGGCGGCTTGCGCCGCAGCACATAGTTCTTCCGCGGCGTCAGCAGCAGGTACGTCGGGTTGGACTGCCCGCCCTTGAACTGGCGGACGGCAGCGGCCCGGCGAAGCCGGGAATCCGTCGGCGAGATACGCCTCGAGCCGCGCGACGTCGATCTCGAGCCCGGGGCCGCATCGCGGTCGTCGCGGCCTCGATGTTCGTGAGGTCGTCGTCAAGGTGCCGTCCCCTGCAGCCTGGGCCGCTCACTTGCCGCGTGAATTTCGGCGCCCGCTTCTCGCGGAACGCCGCGACGCCCTCGAGGAAGTCCTGGCTGTCGATGCAGGGCGCCTGCAGGCGGGCCTCGGCGCGGATCGTCTGCTCGTAACCCATGTCCGGGCGCACTGCGCAGCAGCTGCTTCATGTACGCCCAGCGCGATCGGCGCCGCATCGCAGAGCTGCTCGGCCCAGGCGAACGCTTCCGTCACGACACGGTCGTCCGGCACGACACGATTGCACAGGCCCCACTCCAGGCAGCGTGCCGCGGGCACGCGGTCGCCGCTCATCGCGAGCTCGAACGCGCGCCGATGCCCGACGCGTTCGGTCAGCAGCCAGGTCATGCCGCCGTCGGGCACCAGGGCGATCTTCTGCGAACGGCACCTGGAAGAACGCGTTCTCGCCCATGACGACGAGGTCGCAGACCAGCGCAAACGAGCCGCCGATGCCGGTGGCGAAACCGTTGACGGCCGCGATCACCGGCTTCGGCATCCTCGCGATCGCGCGCAGCGACGCGCCGTACTCCTCGTTGAGCTGGCGCTCGACGTCGCGCCCGACGTCATCGGCTCGGCCTTCAGGTCGGCGCCCGCGCTGAAGCCGCGGCCGGCGCCGGTCAGCACCACGGCACGCACGGAGTCGTCCGCCGCGACCTGGTTGATCGCCGACTTCAGCGCGTTGCGCAGGCCCGTCGTGAAGCCGTTCAGCGACTCGGGCCGGTTCAGCGTGACGATCGCGACGCGACCGCGTCTCTCAAGCAGCACTTCGCTCATTTCCCCTTCTGTTCAGGAGCTTGGCCGCGGCTGCGCGCGCGCCGTAGTACCCCTCGCCGGTCTGCGCGCGCGCGAGCAAGCCCCTGGTGGGTTTGAAGCGCTCGCCGTAGAGCTTTGCCAGCCGCTTGCACTCGGCCACGAACTTCGCCGGGCCGACCGTATCGATGAACGACAGCGTGCCGCCGGTGCAGGCCGGGAAGCCCCAGCCGAGGATCGAGCCGAGGTCCGCCTCGTGCACGCTGCGCAGCACGCCTTCCTCATGGCAACGCGCGGTCTCCAGCGCCTGGATGTACAGCAGGCGCGTCTTCAGTTCCTCGACCGAAGGCTGCTGCTCGAGCTGCTTGTATTCCTGGCGTAAGCCCGGCCACAGGTCTTCTTGCCGCCTGGCGGGTAGTCGTAGTAAGCCCGCGCCGCTCTTGCGGCCGAGGCGCTTCAGGTCCTCGACGAAATGCCGGACGACGGGCCAGCTGACCGGCTCCTTGTACTTCGCCCGAGGTCTTCGCGCGACTGGGTCATGACCTTGTAGGCGAGCTCGAGGCTGACTTCGTCGGACACGGCGAGCGGACCGACCGGCATGCCGGCGAGCCTGCCCGCGCTTTCGATCAGCATCGGGTCGATGCCTTCCTCGAGCATCCGCGCGCCTTCCGCGGTGTAGGTGCCGAAGCAGCGGCTGGTGTAGAAGCCGCGACTGTCGTTGACGACGATCGGCGTCTTCCTCAGCTGGCCGACGTAATCGAGCGCGCGTGCGATCGTCTCGTCGCTGGTCTGCTTGCCCACGATGATCTCGACCAGCGGCATCTTCTCGACCGGCGAGAAGAAGTGGATGCCGATGAAGTTCTTCGGCCGCTTCGAGGCCTTGGCGAGACCCGTGATCGGCAGCGTCGAGGTGTTGCTCGCGAACACGGCAGTCTTCGCGATGACCGCCTCGGCCTTCGCCGTGACGTCCGCCTTGATGCCGCGGTGCTCGAACACGGCCTCGATGACGAGGTCCGCGCCGTCGAGCTGCGCGTAATCGACGGTCGGGTGGATGCGCGCGAGGATCGCGTCGGCCTGCTCCTGGGTCTTGCGACCCTTCTCGACGTCCTTCGCGAGCAGCTTCGCGGAGTAGGCCTTGCCCTTCTCCGCCATCTCGACGCTCGAGTCGATCAGGACGACTTCCATGCCGGCGAGTGCCGAGACGTAGGCGACGCCCGCGCCCATCATGCCGGCGCCGAGCACGCCGAGCTTCTTCACCTGCGACTTCGGCACGCCGGCGGGACGCGCCGACGAGCTTGTCGGCGTTGCCCTTGTTCACGAACATCGTGCGGATCAGGTTGCGCGACACCGGGCTCGTGACGAGCTGCGCGAAGTACTTCGCCTCGATGTCGAGGCCCTTGTCGATCGGCAGCAGCGTGCCTTCGTAGACGCTGGAGAGGATCGCGGCCGGCGCCGGGTAGTTGTGCAGCGTCTTCTTCGCCACCAGCGCCGATGCGCCCATGAACGTCTGCGTGACGCCCGGGCTCGTCGAACGCGACGCCGCCCGGCACCTTGAAGCCCTTCTGGTCCCACGGCTGCACCGCGCTCGGCGTACCGAGCAGCCAGCGCTTGCGCGCAGCAGCGATCAGCTCGGCCGGCGGCACGATTTCGTGGACCAGGCCCAGCTTCTTCGCTTCCCTGGCGACGATGTTGCCGCCTTCGAGCAGGTACGGCAGCGCCTGGGTGATGCCGATCAGGCGCGGCATGCGTTGCGTGCCGCCGCCGCCCGGCAGCAGGCCGACCTTCACTTCGGGCAGGCCGACGAACACCTTCGGGTCGTCCGCCATGACGCGGTAATGGCACGCGAGGCACAGCTCGAAGCCGCCGCCCAGCGCCAGGCCGTTGATCGCCGCGACCCACGGCTTGCCGCAGGTTTCGATGCGCCGGAAGATCGCCTGCAGGCTGCCCGAGAAGCGGTCGTAGGCCTCCGCCGCCGTCAGGTGCGGCCCGAAGCTGCGCAGGAACTCGGTGAGGTCGTAGCCCGCGATGAAGCTCGGCTTGCCGGAGGTGACGATCACGCCGCGCACGGCGCGCATCCGCGACGACCTGCTCCACGATCCCGGCCAGTTCCTGCTCGACTTCCGGGCAGAAGACGTTCATCGAACGCCCCGGGCTGTCCATCGTCAGCAGCGCGATGCCGTCGGCGTCGACGGCGAGGTTGAAGTGCTTACCCATGTTCTGTTTCCTGGTCGTGCGGCGCGTCAGACGCGCTCGATGATCGTGGCGGTGCCCATGCCCGCGCCCACGCACAGCGTGATCAGCGCGGTGTTCAGGTTGCGGCGCTCGAGTTCGTCGAGCACCGTGCCGAGGATGACCGCGCCGGTCGCGCCGAGCGGGTGCCCCATCGCGATCGCGCCGCCGTTGACGTTGACCTTGTCGTGCGGCACGCCCATCGCGCGCATGAAGCGCATCACCACCGAGGCGAACGCCTCGTTGACCTCGAACAGGTCGATGTCCTGCACGCTCATGCCGGCGCGCTTGAGCAGCTTCTGCGTGACCAGCGCCGGGCCCGTCAGCATGATCGTCGGCTCGCTGCCGATCGAGGTGAACGCGCGGATCCGGGCGCGCGGCTTGAGCCCGGCCTTGCCGCCGAAGCGCTTGCTGCCGACGAGCACGCCCGCCGCGCCGTCGACGATGCCGCTCGAGTTCGCGGCGGTGTGCACGTGCTCGATCGTCTCGACCTGCGGGTAACGCATCTGCGCCACGGCATCGAAGCCTGCCTGCTCGCCCATCGCCGCGAACGCGGGCTTCAGGCCGGCGAGGCTCTCGAGCGTCGTGTCGGGACGCATGTGCTCGTCACGGTCGAGCACGACGCGGCCGAGCACGTCCTTGACCGGCAGGATGGACTGCGCGAAGCGGCCTTCGGCCCAGGCCGCCGCGGCACGGCGCTGGCTTTCGACCGCGAAGGCGTCGACGTCCGCGCGCGTGTAGCCGTCGAGCGTCGCGATCAGGTCGGCACCGATGCCCTGCGGCACGAAGTAGGTGCCGTAGGCCACGGCCGGGTCGGCCACCCAGGCACCGCCGTCCGCGCCGATCGGCACGCGCGACATCGACTCGACGCCGCCCGCGACCACGCGCCTGCGACTGGCCCGACATCACCTGCGCCGCGGCGTTATTGACCGCCTCGAGGCCCGAGGCGCAGAAGCGGTTCAGCTGCTGGCCGGGCACCGACTCGGCGTAGCCTGCCACGATCGCCGCGACGCGCGCGATGTTGGCGCCCTGCTCGCCGAGCGGCGAGACGCAGCCGAGCACGACGTCGTCGAGCAGGCGGGTGTCGAGTTCGTTGCGGTCACGCACGGCCTGCAGCGTCTGCGCGGCGAGCTGGATCGGGGTGATGCCGTGCAGCGAGCCGTCCGGCTTGCCGCGACCACGGGGCGTGCGGACGTGGTCGAAAATGAATGCGTCAGCCATGCGTGTACTCCGATGTTGCCGCGCACGCATCGTCGCGCCGCTGGACGTTGTGCTCCCTGGGAGGGGACGCCGCGGCCGGAGGGTTCGGACCCAGGATCCCGGATCGGGCCGTGCCGACGGCGACTTCGCATCATAACGGAGTCCGGCTCGCGCTCCAGCGGGAGAGGGTTCCAGAGCCCCTGCGCCCCCTCTCCCGCTGCAGCGGGAGAGGGTCGGGGTGAGGGCTCCGGGTGACGGCTACTTGCCGAAGGTCAGCTTGGCCGCGACCGAAGCGTGGTCGGACGGCCACACGCCGAACTGGATCGGCTTGGTCTTGTCGCTGATCGATTCCCCGAGCAGCCGCGCATCCTGCACCTTGGTTGGCTTCGTGAAGGACCAGATCAGGTCGATACGCTCGTAGAGCACAGACTTGCGGTTTGCGAGGTCGGCGTCCTGGCAGCAGCTGAATCCGACCAGCGGCGCGCCCTTGCCCGTCATGGCACCCGGTCGCAACTTCCAGACGTCCGTGAAGCCGGAGCCGGCCATCTGCATGTACGGCGGGATTCCGAGGTAAGGGATCAACTCCGGCGGTGCACCTCGGCCCAGCAGATAGTCGATCAGCCATTGCGGCAGCGTGAAGGGCTGGTCACGCGGGTCGGAATTGAAGTCACCCGCGACGATCGTCTTGCCCGGAAGCGCCGCGAGGCCTTGCAGGTACATCATCAACTCTGCCGTCTGACCCGACTGGTAGATCCGTCCGTACGTGCCCTCGGATTCGAGCCGCGTCTCGAGGTGAGTCGCGACGAACTTGTACGGTTGGCCGATTGACCGTCGCGAAAACGCCGACGAAACCGCGCTCGACCTTGAGCGAGAACGTTCGTGCCGAAGATCTCCAGGTCCTTCGCGGCGACGAAGGAGTAGTTGCAGCCTTCGGCTCGACGGCCTGGGGCAGAAGGGAACGGCATCGGCGTCGTCGCCACGTCGTGACGCGCAAGGACCACGTCACGGTCCACGACGCCGATGAAGATCTGCTGGCCCTTGTACATGACCGGAATGCCCGGGATAACCGTTCAACGCTGGAATTGACCGCGGCAGGTCGAAGTTGACGACCTCCGCAGCACGGTAGTACTTGCCGCCGAGCGCCGCCAACGTGTCGTCCAGCTGGTCGGTGAACGCGCCAGCAATTTCCGGGTCGTTGCAGCCGACGTTCGGCACGAACATCGGATAGCAGGTGAACTCATAGGCTTCCTCGAGTGCCGCGAGCGCGGGCATGCGGCTCGAGATCAGCTTCGCCAGCGCGACGGTGCGCTCTTTCGGCAGGCTCGCAGCCCGCATCTTCAGCCCGTCGATCACTGACTGGTCGAAGCCCGCACCGCCGGTGATGCCGAGCAGGTCGAACCCGAGGTACTGGTTCTGGTCATGACCTCGATGTCGGCCGGAGCGGCTTGCGCATTCAGCGCAACGCTCCAATTCCCGCGAATGCCAGCGCGAGCAATGAGACTTCTGCTCATGGTGTGTCTCCTTCCTGGGGCGGTTGTATTGGTTATGTCCGCCTGACGGTTTGCCAGTGTTTGCCTGCGGCCGAGGGCACGCATCCGTATTTATCGGCAGAGACGCCTCTGACCTGAAACCAACGATCCGGCTGCAGCAAGGAGCCGGGATTATTGTCAAATTGCCGATGGCAACGGATGTGGAAACAAGGTCCGGACGAACTCCGACCCTTTGGCTACGACAGCGCCCCGGCGGCACGCAGCTCCGCGATGCGCTCCGGCGAAAAACCTGCGTCGCGCAATACGCTTTCCGTGTCTGCGCCCGCCCGGTGCGGCGGCTGGACCGGTGCCGCCGCCGTGCGGCTGAACCGGGGCGCCGGCGCGTGCTGCTCGACACCGTCGACTTCGATGAACGTGCCGCGCGCCGCGTTGTGGGGATGCCGGGCGGCCTCGCCCAGGCTCAGGACCGGGGCCACGCAGGCGTCGGAGCCCTCGAAGATCGCGGCCCACTCGTCGCGGGTGCGTGTACGGACGGCCGCGGCAATCGCGGCCTCGGCCTCGGCCCAGCCCTTCCGCCCGGCCGGAAAACCTGCCACCAGGTGCTTGCGGTCGACGCCGAGTTTCTCGAGCAGCTCCGCGTAGAACTGGGGCTCGATCGAGCCGATGGCGAGGTACTTGCCGTCGCTGGTCTCGTACGTGCCGTAGTAGGGCGCGCCACCGGCCAGCATTTCCTCGCCCGTAGCGTCCCGGAACCCGGGTTTGCTGCGCGGAACGTGTACATGATGCTGAGCAGGGCCGCGGTGCCGTCGGTCATCGCCGCGTCGATCACCTGGCCCTTGCCCGAACGACCGGCCTCGAGCAATGCGGCGAGGACCCCCGCCAGCAGCATCATCGCGCCGCCGCCGAAGTCGCCCACGAGATTGAGCGGCGGCACGGGCTTGCGACCGCGCTCGCCGATCAGGTGCAGCGCGCCCGTGATCGCGATGTAGTTGATGTCGTGACCGGCCGTCGATGCCAGCGGGCCTGTCCTGGCCCCAGCCCGTCATGCGCCCATAGACCAGGCGGGGATTGCGGGCGAGGCAGACGTCGGGACCGAGCCCCAGGCGTTCGGTGACACCCGGGCGGAATCCCTCGATCAGCGCGTCCGCACCGTCGATGAGCTCGAGCAGCGTGGCGACGCCGGCAGGGCTCTTCAGGTTCAGGGCGATCGAACGGCGATTGCGCAGCAGGCAGTCGACGGGCGGCGGTGCGCCCGGCGCGGCCGACTCCCGATCGACGCGGATCACGTCGGCACCCATGTCGGCGAGCATCATGGCGCAGAACGGTGCGGGACCGATGCCCGCGAGTTCGATGACCTTCAGGCCCTGCAGCGGTCCCATGCTCTTTCTGTCCTCAGTCGGGAAGTCGTTTGACCGGAAAGCACTGTCCGGCGTCCCGCATAATTGGTCAACCGTCATTATCCTGTCGACGCCCGGCGACAACCAGAACCATGCTGCCATTACTGCAAGGGACCCGGATCCTCGACTTCACGACGATCGTGCTCGGCCCGTACGCGACCCAGACGCTCGGCGACCTCGGTGCCGACGTCATCAAGATCGAACCGCTGCAGGGCGACCTGTACCGCACGGTGCGGCCCGGGCGCTCGCGCGACATGGGCGCGGGCTTCGTGAACTTCAATCGCAACAAGCGCTCGCTGGCCATCGACCTCAAGCGGGCCGAGTCGCGCGCAGGTGCTCGACCGGCTGGTGCGCGACGCGGATGCGGTCGTGCACAACATGCGGCCGACGCTCGGCCGCATCAGCTCGGCATCGATTACGCGCGCCTGGCCGCGATCAACCCGGCGCTCGTCTATGCGTTCTCCGCGGGCTACGACCAGAGCGGGCCGAATGCCGGACGAGCCGGCTTACGACGACGTGATCCAGGCCGCGGCAGGCGTTGCCGCACTCAATGCGAACGAGCGTCGGCGAACCGCGCTATCTCGAGACAATGCTCTGCGACAAGGTCGGCGGCCTGCATCTCGCGATCGCGGTTGCCGCAGCGCGCTCGCCCACCGCGCGCAGACCGGCGCGGGCTGCTGCATCGAGGCGCCGATGTTCGAAAGCACCGTGTCGTTCCTGATGACGGAGCAGCTGGGCGGCGCCTCGTTCGATGCCGCCGCTCGGCCCGACCGGCTACGACCGGCTGCTCGCACCGAATCGTCGACCGTTCCGCACCCGTGACGGGTACATGGCGATCCTGCCGTACACGACGACGCACTGGACGCGCGTTCTTCGAGTTGATCGGCCGGCCGGAGCAGGCGCACTCGCCGCAGGTGCAGGATCCCGTCGTGCGCAGCCGAGAACATCGATGCGCTGTATGCCGTGATCGCCGCAGGTGGCGCCGACGCGAACTCGCGCCGAGTGGCTCGCGCGGCTGCGCCGGCTCGACATTCCCTGCGCGAGGGTCAACGAGGTCGGCGACCTGCTGCAGGACGAGCACCTGCGCGCGACCGGTTTCTTCCGCGAGTACGATCATCCGACGGAAGGCCGGCATGCGCGATGCGCGTTCCCCGTTCCGGCTGCATGGCGCACCCGAACAGGCTGATCGCCCGACGCCGCGCACGGGCGCGGACGGACGCGAGATCCTGGCTCGGTCGGTTACAGCGCTGCGGAGATCGACCGGTTCGCGGCTGACGGGGCTCGTCGCCTTCACCGGCTGATCGATCAGCGCCTGCGGAAGCGCGTGCCGGGAGCGGGTGGCTGCTCGGGCGGGCCCGCGAAACACTGCGCGATGGCCATCCACTCCTCGGCGGCTGCGCCCGTCACCTGCAGCGCGTGTCGCGCACGTTGCGCGTCTGCGTGACGACCCGGCAGAAGTCGACCGCCGAGCCTTCGACCGCGCTCGCGCTGGCCGGGTCGTTCCACTCCCAGGTTGCGCCCGACGGACTGACCAGCCGACGTACGGCTTGACCGGCGGCACGGCCGCCGGTGGACCGTGAACGTCCAGCCGAACGTGTTGACGCCCATGACGGCGATGTTGCGCAGGCGGTCGTGCTCGACCCGCTCGAGCCCGAGCTGGTCGAAGATCGCCTGCCCGTGCGACCAGGCTTCCATCTGGCGCGCACTCATGAACGAGCGCGCGCTCATGTCCGGACCGGCCCAGGCAAGGCGACGGTCGGGCTCGAACGCAGTCGCGACCTGCGCGAGCCGCTGGAACTGCGCCTGCCAGCGATCCAGCAACTCGTGACCGCTGCAGCCCGCGAGCCAGCGCTGGGCATACGCCGCGAAGCGTCATGCCCTGCTTGGCGCTCGGCGACGATCTCGCCGAAGAATGCTTCGAACTCTTCGCGGCTGCGCGCCGCGATCTCGGCGCACGACGTCGAACAGGTGCAGGTGGCCGACGATGTCGTCGAAGGTCCAGGCCTTGAACTGGGTCGGCTCCCGCCACGCTGCGTCGGGCGCCGTGCGCCAGCACGGCGTAGAGCGCCGTCGCATTCCTCGAGAAAATCGCTCGCCTGCGGCAGTTCGTGCTGGAATCGCTCATGAGTCGGTACTCGCAGCCGCATCGCCGTGACCGGCGCTGCGGCGACGAGACCAGGCGGAGGCCCGGAGCAGAGCCTCCCCCTGGTCCCGGTGACGCTCTCCCCGGGGCGGGGGAGAGCTGTCGGTCGATCAGTCGGCCTGGCGGCGCAGGAACGCCGGGATGTCCAGGTACGACTCGTCGCCGAGTTCGGTCGGCAGGATGTCGTCACCGACGGCGCGGGCGCTGGCGTCGGCGGCGGCGCTCGTCGACTCGAGGTCGGCGTAGCTCTGGCCGAACGGCCCGGAGCGGCGATCGCGACGCGCCACCCTGCACGACGTCGACTCGTCGGCTGCGGCATGGCCTTCGGCTGCGCGCGGCCGATGCCGGTCGCGACGACCGTGACGCGGATCTGGTCCGACATCTCCGGGTCGATCACGTACCCGACCACGACCGTCGCGTCTTCCGACGCGTACTGCTTCACGGTGTCGCCGACGATGTGGAACTCGCTCGTGCGCAGGTCCATGCCCGCGGTGACGTTGATCAGCAGGCCATGCGCGCCCGAGAGGTTCACGTCCTCGAGCAGCGGGCTCGAGATCGCGGCCTCTGCGGCGGCACGCGCGCGGTTCTCGCCGCTCGCGGAACCCGAACCCATCATCGCCATGCCGGTCTCGGCCATGACCGTGCGCACGTCGGCGAAGTCGACGTTGATGATGCCGGGCCGCGTGATCAGTTCGGCGATGCCCTGCACCGCGCCCTGCAGCACCTGGTTCGCGGAGCTGAACGCATCGAGCAGCGTGATGTCGCCGCCGAGCACGGTCAGCAGCTTCTGGTTCGGGATCGTGATCAGCGAGTCGACGTACTTGTGCAGCTCGTTGATGCCCTGGTCGGCGAGCGTATTGCGCTTGTTGCCTTCCATCTCGAACGGCTTGGTGACGACGGCGACCGTGAGGATGCCGAGTTCCTTGGCGACCTGCGCGACGATCGGCGCGGCGCCCGTGCCCGTGCCGCCGCCCATGCCGGCGGTGATGAAGATCATGTCCGAGCCTTCGATCAGCTCGACGATGCGGTCACGGTCTTCCATCGCCGCCTGGCGGCCGACTTCCGGGTCGGCGCCGGCGCCGAGGCCCTTGGTGATGTTCGAGCCGATCTGCAGGCTCGTCTTGACCTTCGAGTGCTTCAGCGCCTGCGCATCGGTGTTGATGCAGACGAAGTCGACGCCGTCGATGCCCGAGTTGACCATGTGGGTCACGGCGTTGCCACCACCGCCGCCGACGCCGACGACCTTGATGACTGCCCCTTGGTTTTCCGTGTCTGCGAGTACGAACATTGCTTGCTGCTCCGTAAAAATAAAGTCAAAGCCCCTGGAATCCGTCACTGCGGCGGGATCGCCAGCCCCTGCGGCCATCCACGCTCCGCCCTCCGCTCTGTCCCCTTCCCTCTTCCTCTTCCTCTTCCCTATCCGCTATCCGCTATCCGCTATCCGCTTCCTGACCTCTCCGCTCTCCGCTCTCCGCTATCACTAGCTCACTAGTCACTAGTCACTAGTCACTTCCTCAGAAGTTCCCCTGGAACCAGCTCTTCATGCGATCGACGACGCTGCGCATGCCGTTGCCGACGGACGGCGCCGGCCGCACGTGGCGCGTGCCGCGGCCGAACAGCAGCAGCCCCACGCCGGTCGAATGGATCGGGTTGCGGACGACGTCGACGAGCCCGCTCACGCCCTGCGGCAGGCCGAGGCGCACGGGCGCATGGAAGATTTCCTCGGCGAGCTCGATGACGCCGTCCATCTTCGCGCTGCCGCCCGTGAGCACGATCCCCGCCGCGATCTTGTCGTGGTAATCCGAACGCGCGAGCTCGTCGCGCACCAGCACGAAGATCTCCTCGTAGCGCGCCTCGACGACGCTCGCGAGCGTCTGCCGCGCCAGGCGGCGCGCCGGCCGGTCGCCCACGCTCGGCACCTCGATCGTCTCGTCGGCGTTCGCGAGCTGCGACAGCGCGCACGCGTACTTGACCTTGAGTTCCTCGGCGTGGTGCGTCGGCGTGCGCAGGCTCTGCGCGATGTCGTTGGTGACCATGTCGCCGGCGATCGGGATCACCGCGGTGTGGCGGATCGCACCGCCGGCGAACACGGCGATGTCGGTCGTGCCGCCGCCGATGTCGATCAGGCAGACGCCGAGCTCCTTCTCGTCGTCCGCCAGCACGGCGTAGCTCGAGGCGAGCTGCTCGAGCACGATGTCCTCGACCTCAGCCCGCAGCGCTGCACGCACTTGACGATGTTCTGCGCGGCGCTCTCGGCGCCGGTGACGATGTGGACCTTGGCCTCGAGCCGCACGCCCGACATGCCGACGGGCTCGCGGATGCCGTCCTGCGCATCGATGATGAATTCCTGCGGCAGGATGTGCAGGATCTTCTGGTCCGCCGGGATCGCGACGGCGCGCGCGGCGTCGATGACGCGCTCGACGTCGCCCGGCATCACTTCCTTGTCGCGGATCGCGACGATGCCGTGCGAGTTGAGGCTGCGCACGTGGCTGCCGGCGATGCCGGCGAAGACCGAATGGATCTGGCAGCCGGCCATCAGCTCGGCTTCCTCGACCGCGCGCTGGATCGACTGCACCGTCGAGTCGATGTTGACGACGACGCCGCGCTTCAGGCCGCGGGACGGATGCGAGCCCACGCCCACGACCTCGATGACGCCCTCCGCGGTGAGCTCGCCGACGATCGCCACGACTTTCGACGTGCCGATGTCGAGTCCGACGATCAGGTTTCTTTCAGGCTTTCTAGGCATCGGGGGTCGCATCCTCTTGCGTGGCGACGGCCAATGCGGAGCGAGCGTTCCAGCCCACGCTGAAGCCGTTCGTGTAGCGCATGTCCACGTAGCTGATTTCGGCGACTCGCTTCGCCACCATCGGGCTCGCGAGTCGAATGAAGCGTTCGAGGCGTTCCTGCACGCCCTGGCGGCCGAGCCTGACCTGCAGGCCGTCGCCGAGCTGCAGCTGCCAGGCCCCGCGCTCGTCGAGGCGAACGCCGGTGAGTCGCAGTCCGGCCTCGAGCAGCCGGCCCTGGGCCTCGATGTAGAGTTGCGCGACCGCACCCTCGCTGCCTTCCGGGCCCTCGAGCAGCGGCAGTTCCGGCGGCACGTAGCGGGCGTTGCGGATGAACAGTTCCCCGCGCGCATTGAGCAGGCCGGTGTCGTTCCAGCGGGCCGCGGCGACCTGCTCGGTGACGACCACCTTGATCGCATCGGGCCAGACGCGCGTCACGACGGCGTTGTCCACCCAGGCGATCGCCTCGACGCGCCGGCGGATGCGGTCGAGGTCGACCGAGGCGAGCCCGCCGCGGGCCGACTGGGTGACCGCGCTCTCGATCTCGGGGGGTGCCACGCGCTGGAACGGGCCTTCGAGCAGCACGCGGCGCACCGGGCGATCGAGCGCGAAGATCAGCAGCAGTGCCACGACCACGCAGCTCGCGACCACGGCCGCGGTGGTGCCGATCGCGTGCCAGTCGAGCCGCTCGTACCAGTGCGGCTCGGTACGGGTCGCCTGGCGGCGCGGACGCTTGCCGAAGAATGGCAGGTTCACTCGCGCGGGCCCTCCAGCGGTGAACGTGCGGCGAAGCTCGTCTCGAGCACGCGCCACACCAGTTCGTCGAACTCGATGCCCCGCTGGCGCGCGGCCTTCGGCACGAGCGAATGGCTGGTCATGCCGGGAGCCGTGTTGACCTCGAGCAGCCACGGCTTGCCCGCGCGGTCGCGCATGAAGTCCACGCGGCCCCAGCCGCTGCAGCCGACGGCGAAGAAGGCCGCGAGCGCGAGGGTGGCGAGTTCCTGCTCGGCCGCACCGGTGAGTCCCGGGCACAGGTATTGCGTGTCTTCGGCGACGTACTTGGCGTGGTAGTCGTAGTACTCGCCGGCCGGCACGATGCGGATCGACGGCAGCGCGTCGGCCCCGAGTACGGCAACCGTGTACTCCTCGCCTTCGATCAGTTGCTCGACCAGCAGCGAGCCTTCGTAGCGCGCGGCCAGGGCGACGGCCTCGGCGAGGTCGGCGTCCTTGAAGCAGCGCGTGATGCCGACGCTCGAGCCCTCGCAGGCCGGCTTGACGATGACCGGCAGGCCGAGCTTGTGCGCGGCTGCGACGACGTCCTCGCCCCGCTCCAGGGTGACGTAGGCCGGGGTGGGCAGGCCGACGCTCAGCCAGACCTGCTTGGTGCGGATCTTGTCCATCGACAGCGACGAGCCGAGCACGCCCGAGCCCGTGTACGGCACGCCGAGCGCCTCCAGCAGGCCCTGCAGCACGCCGTCTTCGCCGCCGCCGCGGTTGCCGTGCAGGATGTTGAAGACACGGTCGAAGCGACGGCCGCCGGGCGCCGTGAGTGCCGCGACGAGCGCGGGGATGCCGTCGACGGCCGTGGCATCGACGCCGCGGCGGCGCAACGCCTCGAGCACGTTACGGCCCGAATCGAGCGAAACCTCGCGCTCCGAGGACGTTCCGCCGAGCAGGACGGCGACGCGGCCGAACCGCGGCCGGGATCATCGATGCGTGGCCTGGAAGTCATGATCTGCGGCCTCGCGCCGCAATGGCGGCGGGCAGTGAACGCGGCAGTTCGTTCGACGCCGCCCCGATCAGCCCCGCGCCCATCGTCAGCACGACGTCGCCGTCACGCACGATGCCGGCGAGGGCCTCGGGCATTTCGTCGAGACCCTTGAGCAGCACGGGCTCGACGCGCCCGCGCGTGCGGATCGCACGGCACAGCGCCTTGCCGTCCGCGCCCGGGATCGGCGCTTCGCCGGCCGGATACACCTCGGCGACGACGAGCGCATCGGCATCGGCGAGCACCTGCGCGAACTCGTCGAGCAGGTCGCGCGTGCGCGTGTAGCGGTGCGGCTGGAACACGAGGACGACGCGGCGGTCCGGCCAGCCCTGCCGGGCAGCTTCGACCGTCGCCGCGATCTCGGTCGGGTGGTGGCCGTAGTCGTCGACGATCGTGATCCGGCCGACGCCCGTCTCGATGTCGCCGATCCACTGCAGGCGGCGCTCGATGCCCTGGAACCCGGCGAGGGCGCGCTGGATCGCCGCGTCGTCGATCTCGAGCTCGCTGGCCACGGTGATCGCGGCGAGCGCGTTCAACACGTTGTGTCGCCCCGGCAGGTTGAGCGTGATGGGCAGGGGCGTGCGCGCCGTTCGGCCGCAGCACGGTGAACTTCGAGCGGCCCGGCAGGCGTTCAACGTCCACGGCGCGCACGTCGGCACCCTCGTCGAAGCCGTAGGTGAGGTAGGGACGCGCGATCTGCGGGATCAGGCTGCGCGCATTCGCGTCATCGTTGCAGACGACGGCGAGGCCATAGAACGGCAGGTTGTGCAGGAACTCGACGAAGCTCAGCTTCAGCTTCTCGAAGTCGCCGCCGTGCGTGCCGAGGTGGTCGGCGTCGACGTTGGTGACGATGGCGACCATCGGCTGCAGGTGCGTGAACGAGGCGTCGCTCTCGTCGGCCTCGGCCACCAGGTACTCGCCCGCACCGAGTCGCGCGTTGCTGGCCGCGCTCTTGAGCCGGCCGCCGATCACGAACGTGGGATCCGTCCCGCCTTCGGCCAGCACGCTCGCGACCAGGCTGGTCGTCGTGGTCTTGCCATGCGTCCCGGCCACCGCGATCGAATAGCGGAACCGCATCAGCTCGCCGAGCATCTCGGCGCGCTTCACGACCGGCACGCGCTCGCGCGAGCGCCTGGGCCACCTCGGGGTTCGCCGCGTTGATCGCGCTCGAAACGACGACGACGTCGGCGCCGTCGACGTTCCCGGCCGCGTGACCGATCATGACCGTCGCGCCGAGCTGACTCGAGACGGCGCGTCGCCTCGCCGTGCTTCACGTCGGAGCCCTGCACGGCGTAGCCGAGGTTCAGCAGCACCTCCGCGATGCCGGACATGCCGCTGCCGCCGATGCCGACGAAGTGGATCGTGTGGATCCGCCGCATGCGGTCTTTCATGCCGCCACCCCTGCCGCCTGCACGCAGGCATCCGCCAGCCGTTCGTCCGCGTCGACGATCGCAGTGGCGCGCGCTGCCTGCGCCATCTTCACGAGCTGGGGCCTGCCGGCCTCGAGCAGGGCCTTGAGCAGCGCGGCCAGCGAGTTCGGCGTCAGGGCGCTCTCCGGCAGCAGCCTGCGCGGCGCCCGCGCGCACGGCGTATTCCGCGTTGCGCGTCTGGTGATCGTCGACTGCGGCCGGGAAGGGAACGAGGATCGACGGCACGCCGGCAGCCGCGAGTTCGGCCACGGTCAATGCGCCCGAGCGGCAGACCGCGAGGTCGGCCCAGCCGTAGGCACTCGCCATGTCGTCGATGAAGCGACGCACGTCCGCCTCGATGCCGCGCGACTTGTACGCCTGCACGGTCTCCTCGAAGTTGTGCATGCCGGTCTGGTGCAGCACTTCGGGGCGCAGCGCTTCGGGCAACTCGGCAATCGCTGCCGGCAGCACGACGTTGAGCCGGGCCGCACCCTGGCTGCCGCCGAACACGAGCAGCCGCGCCGGCCCTTCGCGCCCCGCGAAGCGCTTTTCAGGCGGTGCCACGCCGACGATCTCCGGACGCACCGGGTTGCCGACCCGCTCGGCCTGGACGCCGCGGCCGAAGCTGCCCGGGAAGCCTTCGAGCACGCGCACGGCAAAGCGCGCGAGCACGCGGTTGGTGAGCCCCGCGACGGCATTCTGCTCGTGGACGACGAGCGGCCGACGCAGGAGCCACGCCGCGATGCCGCCCGGACCCGAGGCGAAGCCGCCTGCACCGAGCACCACGCGCGGCTGGTGCTTGCGGATCGCGCGCATGGCCTGGCCGATCGCGATCGCCAGCCGGAACGGCGCCAGCAGCAGCGTCGCGACGTTCTTGCCGCGCAGGCCGGTGATGCCGAGCCATTCGACCGGAATGCCTTCGGCCGGCACCAGCCGTGCCTCGATGCCGCGCTGCGTGCCGAGCCAGACGATGTCGAAGCCGCGACGCTTGAGCACGCGCGCGGTGGCGAGCGCGGGGAACACGTGCCCGCCGGTGCCGCCCGCCATCACCATTGCCACCTTGCGGCTCATGCTCGCCGGCCTTCGCGCACGACCTTGCGACCGGTCGCCTGGGTGTCGTGGTGGATGCGCAGCAGCACACCGATCCAGCCGAGCGTGATCAGCATGCTGCTGCCGCCGTAGGAGAGCAGCGGCAGGGTCAGGCCCTTCGTCGGCAGCAGGCCCATGTTCACGCCGATGTTCACGAACGCCTGCAGGCCGAGCCAGATGCCGATGCCGGCCGCGAGGTACGACTGGAAGGCCTGCCCCGCTTCCGCTGCGTCGCGCGAGATCTTGAGCGCCCGGCCGACCAGCACCGCGAACAGCGCGATCACCACGACCACGCCGACGAAGCCGAATTCCTCCGCGAGCACGGCGAACACGAAATCGGTGTGCGCCTCGGGCAGGTAGAACAGCTTCTGCACGCTCGAGCCGAGGCCGACGCCGAACCACTCGCCGCGGCCGATCGCGATCAGCGACTGCACGAGCTGGAAACCGCTGTCGAAGGGATCGCCCCAGGGATCGAGGAAGCCCGTCAGGCGACGCAGGCGGTACGGGGACAGGACCGCGAGCGCGCCCAGCGCCGTCGTGCCGAGGACGACGGGCACGAGCAGGTGATGCAGGCGCGCGCCGGCGAGGAACAGTATGGCGAGACCCGTGGCGAACAGGACCGTGGCGGCGCCGAAGTCCGGCTCGACCAGCAGCAGGCACGGCCGCCACGCACGAGGACGCCCACCGGCTTCATGAAGCCCGCGAAACTGGAGCGCAGCTCGTCTGCACGCCGCACGGCGTAGCTCGCGACGTACGTGAGCAGCATGACGCGCGCGATCTCGGAAACCTGGAAGTTCATCAGGCCGAGTCGGACCCAGCGGCGCGCCCCGTTGACCGAGTAGCCGATGCCGGGGACGAGCACGAGCAGCAGCAGCACGAGCGCGCCGGCCATCAGGAACATCGAGTACCTGTCCCAGGTGCGGGTCGGCACGGCGAGGCCGATCGCCGCTGCCACCAGGCCGGCGAGGACGTAGACCAGCTGGCGCTGGAAGTAGTAGAACGCGTGACCGGTCTCCTTCTCGGAGATGCCGATCGATGCCGACGCGACCATCACCAGGCCGATCAGCAGCAAGGCTGCCACCGTGCCGATCACCCAGGGATCGAGCACGAGCCGGCGCGGCTGCCCGGTGGAGCGCGCGTAGGTACTGACGGTGGCGGCCGGCGCGCTCATGCGGCGAGGCTCCTGACGGCGGCGGCGAATTCGTCGCCGCGGTGGGTGTAATCACGGAACATGTCGAGGCTCGCGCAGGCCGGTGACAACAGGACGGTGTCGCCCGGCTGCGCTGCGGCGTGGGCTGCGTGCACGGCGGCGCGCATGTCGACGGCGCGCTCCGTCGTGCAGATCCCCGTGAGCGTGGCCTCGAGGGCGGGCGCGTCACGGCCGATCAGCACGGCGTGCCGGACCTTGCCCGCGAACGCAGCGCGCAGCTCGCCGAAGTCCTGGCCCTTGCCGTCGCCGCCGGCGATCAGCACGAGGGGTCCGCCCATGCCGGACACGGCAGCGAGCGTGGCACCCACGTTGGTGCCCTTCGAATCGTTGACGTACGTGACACCTGCCACGTCCGCGACCCACTGCGAGCGGTGCGGCAACCCGCCGAACGAAGCGAGCGCGTCGAGAGCCGGTGCCAGCGGCACCCCGAGTGCCTCCACCATCGCGAGCGCCGCCATCGCGTTGGCCGCGTTGTGATTGCCCTTGATGCGCATCGCCGACAGCGGCAGCAGCGGCTCGCCGCGACGCATGATGACCGGCGCGGGGACTGACCCGAGATGATAGTCGGCGTCGCTCGACTGCAGGCTGAACGAGAGCACACGCTGGCCGGCGCGGGGCATGGCGCGCACCACTGCGTCGTCGGCATTGATGACGGCCACGTCGCAGCCGTCGAAGATGCGCGCCTTCGCCGCCGCGTATTCGGCCAGCGTTGCGTAGCGATCCATGTGGTCGGGCGTCACGTTGAGCACCGTCGAGGTCACCGTCTGCAACGAATACGTCGTCTCGAGCTGGAAGCTCGAGAGCTCGAGGACGTAGAGGTCCGGGACGGGACGTTCGAGCAGGTCGAGTGCCGGCTCGCCGAGGTTGGCGCCGGCGAGCGTGCGGCAGCCGCCTGCGCTCGCAAGCCCCGCCACCAGCGTCGTCACCGTGCTCTTGCCGTTGGTCCCGGTGATCGCCGCGACCGGCGCCTGCGCTTCGCGCGCAAACAGCTCGATGTCGCCCACGACGGGCAGTCCGCGCCGCAGCGCCTCCTGCACGACAGGCTGCTGCACGGAGAGTCCCGGCGAAATCACGACGTGCGCCATGCCGTCGAGCAGGTCCGGCGTGAATGCGCCGCTGCGCAGTTCCGCCTCGGGAACCCGCGCCTGCAGTTCGGCGGTGCCGGGCGCGCAGGCACGCGTGTCCGCAACCCGGATGCCCACGCCCCTGCGCTGCAGGTAGCGCGCGACCGACAGCCCGGTGCGGCCGAGGCCGAGCACCAGCGCACGGGTGCCGGCTTCGAGCGGGGCCAGGGTGCGGTTCAGTTGCGTCATCTGAGCTTCAGCGTCGCGAGGCCGAGCAGCACGAGGATCACGGTGATGATCCAGAAGCGGACGATCACCTTGGGCTCGGCCCAGCCCTTCAGCTCGAAGTGGTGATGGATCGGCGCCATGCGGAAGATGCGCTTGCCGCGCAGCTTGAACGATGCCACCTGCAGGATGACCGAGACGGTCTCCATCACGAAGACGCCGCCCATGATCACGAGCACGAGTTCCTGGCGGACGACGACGGCGATCACGCCGAGCGCCGCACCCAGCGCCAGTGCGCCGATGTCGCCCATGAACACCTGCGCGGGATAGGTGTTGAACCAGAGGAAGCCGAGGCCCGCGCCGAAGATCGCCGCGCAGATGACGAGCACTTCGCCGGCGCCCGCGATGTACGGAATTCCGAGGTAGCCGGAGAACACCACGTTGCCCGAGGCGTAGGCGAAGACGCCGAGCGCGCCCGCGACCAGCACGGCGGGCATGATCGCGAGGCCATCGAGGCCGTCGGTCAGGTTGACCGCGTTGCTCGTGCCGACGATGACGAAGTACGTGAGCGGGATGAACAGGACGCCCAGGGGAATCAGCACGTGCTTGAACAGCGGCACGTACAGCGTCGTATCGGCCGGGGAATGCGCCGTGAGGTACAGCCCGATCGCGGCGCCGAGGCCGGCCACCGACTGCCAGAAGTACTTGTAGCGCGCGATCAGGCCCCGTGAATTGCCGACCACCAGCTTGAGGTAGTCGTCCCAGAAGCCGATGAGCCCGAAGGCGACCGTCACCAGCAGCACGATCCAGACGAAACGGTTGGCGAGGTCGGCCCACAACAGCGTCGCGAGCGCGATTGCGGCGAGGATCAACGCGCCACCCATCGTCGGCGTGCCGGCCTTGGTCAGGTGCGTCTGCGGACCGTCGGAGCGCACGCGCTGGCCGACCTGGTACTCGGCGAGCCAGCGGATCATTTTCGGGCCGACGAGGAGCGATATCGCCAGCGCGGTGAGGGCGGCGAGGATCGCGCGCAGGGTCAGGTAGCCGAAGACGTTGAAGCCCGAGTAGTACTGCGCGAACCAGGCGGCGACGTGGCGCAGCATCAGTGACCTCCCGCCGGCGCGGCGCCGGCAGCCAGCGCCGCAGTGACCCGCTCGAGCCGGTTCACGCGCGAGCCCTTCACGAAGACCGTCAGTCCCTTGTGCACCTTGGCGCGCAGGTCCTTGATCAGGTCTTCCGTGCTGGCGTACCAGGTCGCGCCCGGTCCGAACGTCTCGACCGCGGGCTTGGAGCCCTCGCCTACGGCCAGCAGGCGCGACACGCCGCACTCGCGCGCAAAGGCGCCCATGTCCGCGTGCAGCTGCGGGCCTTCGACGCCGAGTTCAGCCATCTCGCCGAGGACGAGCCAGCGTTCGCCGGGGACCTGCGCCAGCGCGCGCAGGCCCACGCGCAGCGAACCTGGGTTCGCGTTGTAGGCGTCGTCGATGAGCCTGGCCCCGCCCAGCGCCTGCTTCACTTCGAGGCGTCCGGCGACTGCGCGCATCGACGCCAGGCCGCGCTGTACGGCGTCGAGGCTCGCGCCGGCGGCCATGGCTGCAGAGGTCGCGGCGAGCGCATTCATGACGTTGTGTTCACCGGCCAGTGCCAGCTCGATGCGGCGCTGCCCGGCCGCCGTGACCAGGTCGAACCGCGTCGTGAAGCCGGAGTCGGTCAGCACGGCCTCGACGTCTCGTGCCGCGACGTCGGCCGCCTCGCGCATCCCGAACGTGACCACGCGTCCTGCACGCCGCGCGAGGCCGTGCCAGAACACCGCGAAGCGATCGTCCGCGTTGATGACGGCCGTGCCGTCGGGCCCGAGCGCCTCGAACATCTCGCCCTTGCCGCGGGCGACGCCGTCGAGACCGCCGAAACCCTCGAGGTGCGCAGGCCCTGCGTTGATGACCAGGCCCACGGTGGGTTCGGCCAGCCGGGCGAGGTGGGCGATCTCGTGCACGTGATTCGCGCCCATCTCGATCACGGCGAACCGGTGCGCCTCGTCCAGGCGGCACAGCGTGAGCGGCACGCCGATGTGGTTGTTGAGGTTGCCCTGCGTCGCCAGGCACGGTCCCAGCTGGCCCAGGATCGCCGACGTCATTTCCTTGACCGTGGTCTTGCCATTGCTGCCGGTGATGCCGATCACCGGGCGGTCAAACGCACGGCGCCATGCGCGCGCGTATGCCGACAATCCGGCGAGCGTCTCCGGCACGACGACCTGCGGCAGCGCGCTGTCGATGTGCCGGCTGACCAGGGCACCCGCCGCGCCCCGCGCCGCCACGTCCACGACGAAGTCGTGCCCGTCGAATCGCTCGCCGGCGAGGGCGACGAACAATGCGCCCTGCTCGATTGCGCGCGAATCCGTCATGACGCGACCGAAGTGCGCATTGCCGCCATGCAGGACGCCGCCGGCGGTATGCGCGAGGGTCGCCAGGTCGCGGCCGATCACGCGACGTCCCCGAGGCAGGCCAGCACGGTGTCACGGTCGCTGAACGGGCGCGTCTCGGTGCCGACGACCTGGTAGTCCTCGTGGCCTTTGCCCGCGACGACGACCACGTCGCCCGCCTCCGCCTCGGCGATCGCCTGCCGGATGGCTTCCGCGCGGTCGGGCACGACCTGCGCGGCAACGGGATCGCTCATCCCGGCCACGATCTGCGCGATGATCGCGGCCGCATCCTCGGTGCGCGGGTTGTCGTCGGTGACCACCACCGCGTCCGCGGCCGCCTCGGCAATCGCGCCCATCAACGGACGCTTGCCGGGGTCGCGATCGCCACCGCAGCCGAACACGCAGGACAGCCGTCCGCGCGAGTGTGCCCGGGCGGCCTCGAGCACCTTGCCGAGCGCGTCGGGAGAATGCGCGTAGTCGACCAGCACCAGCGGGCGGTCGCCACCGCCGAACGCCTCCATGCGTCCCGGGGGTGCCGCGCACAGCGCGAGCGCAGCCAGCGCCTTCTGCAGGGGCACGTTCCAGCCGAGCAGCACGCCCAGCACTGCGAGCAGGTTTTCGGCATTGAATTCGCCGACCAGCCGCGACCGCAGCGTACCCGCACCCCAGCTCGATTCGAGGTTGACGGTGAGTCCCGTCGAGGTCGTGCGCAGTTCCGGCACGCGGATCCAGCCCGTGCCGCGCTCTGCCCAGATGTCGTTGGCCGTCGAGAAGACGATCTTCTCGATGGCTGGATCGAGACGCTCGACGAGGTCGCGGCCGAACGGGTCACGGACATTGATCACCGCGCAGCGCAGGCCGGCCGCGTGGAACAGGCGGGCCTTGGCCGCGCCGTACGCCTCGAGCGTGCCGTGGTAATCGAGGTGGTCGTGCGTGAGGTTGGTGAACACGGCGGTGTCGAAGTGCACGCCCGACACGCGGTCCTGGTCGAGGGCGTGCGACGACACCTCGAGGCCCAGCGTCGCGGCACCGGCGTCGCGGGCCTGCGCCAGCCTGCGCTGCACCGTGACGGCATCCGGTGTCGTCAGCCCGGACTGCATGGCATCGCCGGGACGGCCGTGGCCCAGCGTGCCGACGTACCAGCCGCGGCGCCCGACGAACTCGGAGGCCTGCGCCAGCAGGTACGCCGTCGTCGTCTTGCCGTTGGTTCCCGTGATCCCGGCGACGCGCAGGTCGGCGGAGGGACGCCGGAAGAAGCGGTCGGCGAGCTCGCCGACGTGGCGGCCCAGGTGCGGGATGGCGATCGCGGCGACCCGCTCGGACAGTACCGGCGCTTCCAGGTCGGCGCCCGGCTCCCACAGCACGGCGACGGCACCGCGTTCGACGGCGGCGGCGGCGTGCAGCAGCCCGTGCGTCGTCCGGCCCTGGCAGGCGACGAACACGCAACCCGGCGTCGCTTCACGGCTGTCCTGGACGAGGTCCGTCACCTGCACGCCGTGCGGTGCAGCCACTTCGAAGCCTTCGAGCAGGCGCCCGAGGGTCATCTGGTAGCCGGCAGGTTGACGTGGCGTTGCCGCTGCGTTCACGGGGCTCACCACGGGTCCTGCGCCTGCACGAGCGTCGTCGCCGGGACGCGCTGCAGGTCGTCGGGTGGCACGGCGAGCAGGCGCAGCGCGCCCGACATCACCCCGGCAAAGACCGGGGCTGCCACGTCACCGCCGTAGAAGCGCCCCGCGCTGGGCTCATCGATGACGACGACCGCCGCGAGCCGCGGGTTGCTCGCCGGCACCACGCCGCCGAACACGGCCATGTACTTGGTCGAGTTGTAGCCGCCGTCCGCCGCCTTCCACGCCGTGCCGGTCTTGCCCGACACGCGGTAGCCCATCACGGCGGCGCGCCGTGCGGTGCCGGTTTCGCTGACGACCGATTCCATCATGCGCACGAGATCGTGCGCGACGCCGGGATCGAGCATGACCTCGCCCTCGGCTGCCGCATCGAGCCGGCGCAGGCTGACCGGCCGTCGCACGCCGCCTGCGCCGAGCACCGCATAGGCCTGGGCGAGCTGCAGCGGCGTCACGGAAAGGCCGTAGCCATAGGCCATCGTCGCCTGCCCGATCGAACGCCAGTGCTCATAGCCCGGCAGGATGCCGGCCGACTCGCCCGGAAAGCCCGACGCCGTCACGGCGCCGAAGCCCATGTCGTGCAGCGCGGTCCACATCTCCTGCGGCTTCAGCGTGAGGGCGATCTTGACCACGCCGACGTTGCTCGACTTGGCGAGCACCGTCGTCACGTCGATCGTGCCGAGGTTGTGCTTGTCGCGGACCGTCTTGATGCCGACGCGCATCGTCCCGGGAGCGGTCTCGATCAGCGTGTCCGGGTGGTAGCGCCCCGTCTTCATGCCCGCGGCGACGACGAACGGCTTGATGCTCGAGCCCGGCTCGAAGAAGTCGTTGGTGGCCCGGTTGCGGTAGCGCGATGGCAGGTACTGCTCGCGGTCGTTCGGGTTGAATGCCGGCTGGTTGACCATCGCGAGCACTTCGCCCGTGGCGACGTCGAGCACGACGACCGAGCCGCCGCGCGCATTGTTCTGCTGCACGGCCGCCTTGAGCTCGCGGTACGCGAGGTATTGCAGGCGCAGGTCGATGCTCGTGCGCAGGTCCTGGCCCGGCCGCGGCGCCTTGATGCGCTCGATGTCCTCGAGCGTGCGACCTTCGCGATCGCGCATGACGCGCTTGATGCCCGGGTCGCCGCCGAGCCACTGGTCGAACGCGAGCTCGAGGCCTTCCTGGCCGACGTCGTCGACGTTCGTGAAGCCGAGCAGGTGGCCCGTCACTTCACCCGCCGGGTAATAACGGCGGTATTCGCGCAACGTGTCGACGCCCGGAATCCCCAGTGCCTTGACCTTGGCGGCATCGGCGGGCCGCATGTGGCGGACGAGGTAGACGAACTCGCGGTCGAGGTTGCTGGTGACGCGACGCGCGAGCCACTGCGGATCGCGGTCGAGCGCCTTGGCGAGCCGCGCGAAATCCTGCGGCTGCTGCGCGAGCTTGCGCGGGTCCGCCCAGACGGTATCGACCGGCGTGCTCACCGCGAGCGGCTCGCCGTTGCGGTCGAGCACCATGCCCCGGTTCGCGGACAGCTTGACGTCGCGCAGGATGCGCGCGTCGCCCTGCCGGGCCAGGAAGTCCTGGTCGATGACCTGCAGGTACACGGCGCGCGCGACCAGCGCGATGCCGCACAACGTCAGCATCGCACCGAGGAGCCAGGTGCGCCACGCGCCGACCGGCTGCTCGGCCTCGCGACCGTGGTGGTTGTGGTGATCGCGCAGCGACGTCGTGTGCTTCATGGCTGCACGATCCGCAGGTCCGTCGCCTGCGGCGTCACCATGCCGAGGTCGTCGCGGGCGACCTGCTCGACACGGCCGTGCGTCGCCCACGTGCTCTGCTCGAGCTGCAGCTGGCCCCACTCGATGTCGAGGTCGTCGCGCTGGTTGGTCAGCTTCTGCAGCTGGTTGAAGCGGTTGCGCGCTTCCTGCTTGCCGAAGACCACGCCGAGCGCGGAGCCGAGCACCGCGACCCAGAGCACCGCGACCAACAGGCGCCAGCGCGACTGGCTCATGCCGCCATCCTCTCGGCCACGCGCAGCACCGCGCTGCGGGCGCGCGGGTTCGCGGCGACCTCTGCCGCGCCGGGCATGACCGCGCCACCGACGAGCTGCAGCCGCGGGCGCGCGTGCGGCGGCACGCTGGGCGCGGGCAGCCCGGCATACACCGGATCGCCATGCGCCTCGCGCCGCATGAACCGCTTGACCAGGCGGTCCTCGAGCGAGTGGAAGCTGATCACGCAGAGCCGGCCGCCGGGTGCGAGCAGGCTCACGGCCTGCGGCAGCGCGGCTTCGATTTCCTCCAGCTCGCGGTTGACGTGGATGCGGATCGCCTGGAACGTGCGCGTCGCCGGATGCTTGCCGGGCTCGCGCGTCGGCACGGCCGCGGCGACGATCGCCGCCAGCTGCCCGGTGCGTCGTGATCGGCGCCTCGGCACGGGCGACGACGATGGCGCGGGCGATGCGGCGTGAGAACTTTTCTTCCCCGAGCCTGAACAGCACGTCGACGATCTCCCGCTCGCCGGCACGCGACAGCCACTGGGCCGCGCTGGGTCCGGTCTCGTTGTCCATCCGCATGTCGAGCGGTCCGTCCTGCATGAAACTGAAGCCCCGCCTGGCTTCGTCCAGCTGCGGCGACGAGACCCCGAGGTCCAGCAGCACGCCTTGCAGCTCCCCTTCAACACCCGCCGCCCGGACGAGCGTTGCCAGCCCGCCGAACGACCCCCGAACCAGAGTGAGGCGCGGCTCCGTCGCGAACCGGTCGCGACCCGCCGCAATGGCATCCGGGTCACGATCGATCGCGCAGACGCGACCTGTGGGACCGAGCGCTGCCAGGATCGCGGCGGTGTGCCCGCCACGGCCGAACGTCGCATCGCAGTAACGCCCGTCCGGCTTGACGGAGAGTCCTGCCAGCACCTCGTCGAGAAGTACCGGCCTGTGCGCTGCCACCTCGCCGACGCCTACAGCGAAAGCTGCTGCAGTTCGGCGGGCAGGTCGCCCGTCTCGTCACCGGCCTGGAGCCACTCGTCGCGACGCTCGTTCCAGTGCTGCTCGTCCCACAGCTCGAAACGACTGCCCTGCCCGATCAGCATTGCCTGGCGCGTGAGGCCTGCGTATTCGCGCAGCTTCGGCGGCACGAGCACACGGCCATGCGAGTCGAGCTCGAGGTCCGTGGCGTGACCCACCATCAGTCGCTGCATCCGCCGCGCCTGGATATTCAGCGTCGGCAGCCGCATGAGCTTGCGCTCGATCTCCTCCCAGTCAGGGAGGGGATAAATCAGCAGGCACTTGTCCGCGCGGTCCACCGTCGCCACGAGACGTCCTTCGCTGCGCTCCACCAGGGTGTCCCGGTAGCGCGCCGGCATGGCCATGCGGCCTTTGGCGTCGAGGGTGACTTTGTTGGCTCCGCGAAACATGTCAGGTGTCTTCCGGGCCGGCAGCCCATTTCATCCCACTTTTTCCCACTCGGCGCCACTATAGGGGCGTGACGGAGCGAGCGTCAACGGTCCCACCTAAAATTTTTCTTGTCGGGACAGTGACTTAGCCCGGAGGGGGTCGAGCGCTGTCGAACCTTGTGGACGCATTGGTCAGCCAATCATGTACTTACACGATTTTGTTGAACCACTGGTGAGGTTACGGCGGACGTGGGAAATCGGGGAATCCGGGGCCCGCGGCGCCAACCCGGGCCGCCTGTGCGCAAGACCGCGCAGCGGGCTCCCGCGGCGAAATGGTGGGAGAAGACAGCCGGAAAGGGCGAACGAGCCGGCCCGGGCGGGTCGGCGGCCCGTGGGACAAAGTGGGCCGGCTGGGCCCGGGTGGGCCGGAATGCGGCGAAAAAGGTGGGAGTCGGCCGATAAGCCGGGTTCTGTCGTGGACAACCATCCATCTGGGACGCACGTCACCGTGCGCCTCGAGCGACCTACCCGGAAGCCCCTGCGGGCCGCAGGAACGGGCCGTGTGACCCGCGCGCTTCCCTATTTGGTCTTGCTCCAGGTGGGGTTTGCCGTGCCGCCGAATGTTGCCACCGGCGCGGTGCGCTCTTACCGCACCCTTTCACCCTTACCGTCGCCGCATTGCTGCGGCGCTTAGGCGGTTTGCTTTCTGTTGCACTGTCCGTGGGCTCGCGCCCCCCAGGCGTTACCTGGCACCTTGCCCTGTGGAGCCCGGACTTTCCTCCGCGTCGTGAAACGCAGCGGTTGCCTGGCCGACTCCCGCGCGGAGTATACCTCGCGCGCCACCGCGCTAATCGTCATCCGCAGCGTCTGCGCGCCGGCGGCACGAGTTGCAGGGCGCGCTCGTACAGTTCCTTGCGGCTGCGCCCCGTGATCTTTGCCGCGAGTCGCGCCGCCTGCGACACCGGCAGCTCGTCGAGCAGGCATTCGAGCACGTGCGTCGCCTCGCGATCCTGCGCCTCGTTGCCCTCGTCCGCTGCGTCGGCACCCGCGACGACGATCACCATTTCGCCACGCGTCATGTCCGCGTCGCCGACACTGAGTTCGGCAAGCTCCGCGAGCGTCCCGCGGTACACGTGCTCGAATCGCTTCGTCAGCTCGCGACCGACGCTCGCGGGCCTGGAATCACCGAAAGCGGCCGCGAGATCGGTGAGGCGTCTCGGTGAGGCGGTGCGGCGCCTCGTAGAAAACCAGCGTGCGCGGCTCCGCGACAAGGCGCGACAACGCCTCGCGCCGGGCGCTTTTTTTCGCGGGCAGGAACCCTTCGAACGCAAAGCGGTTCGCGGGCAGGCCCGCGATCGACAACGCCGCGATCGCCGCGCACGGCCCCGGAACGGCGACGACTTCGATGCCCGCGCGCGCGGCGGCCGCCACGAGCAGTGACCCCGGGTCGCTCATCAGGGGCGTGCCCGCGTCGGTCACCAGCGCGACATTCGTACCCGCGACCAATCGCGCGACGATCGCCGGCGACTCGCTCGCGCTCGTTGTGCTCGTGCAGGGACTCGACGCTGCCCTGGGGCCGGGGGATGCCGCAGGCTTCGAGCAGCGTGCGCGTGTGGCGCGTGTCCTCGGCGAGCAGCAGGTCCGCGTCGCGCAGGCACGCCGCGGCACGGGGACTCAGGTCGCGCAGGTTGCCGATCGGCGTTGCGACGACGGACAGTGTGCCACCCGGCGTCCGGCCCGTAGAATCAGCCTTGTCCGTCACGCGCCTCTCCCAGGATTTCCGCATGCTGCACGTTTCGCTTCGCCGTCGGCAAGTCGTCGCTCGATGGCTGGTCGCGCTCACCGCGTGCTGCGCATTGTCGCTTGCGGCGGGCCTTGCTCCGGCAACCGCACAGGACGCCGCGAGCGCAGAAGTTGCGCAGGCCGAGTCGCTGTCCCGGGCGGGACGGCATCTCGAGGCCGCCGCACGCTACGAGCGGCTCGCGCGCCGCGGAATGTTCAGCTGGGACGCCGGGTTCGCGCTGCTCGCGGCGCGCGAATACCTCGCCGCCGGCGAGGCGGACGAAGCAGCGCGCCTGCTCGACAAGGCACGCGGCCGGGTCACGCACGGGCGATGAACTCGCCCTGCTGGCCGCGATCGACGCCCGCCTCGCGCTCGAGAATGGCAACGCTGCCCGGGCTCTGCTGATAGTGCGCTCCGTACCTGCGCCCATGCCGGCGGAGCTCGCGCCGGAATTGCTGGCCATGCGCGGGCGCGCGGAGATCGAGACGGGCCTGCCGCTGGATGCAATCCGCACCTACGAGCAGCGCGGCGCCCTGCTGGCAACGCCCCAGGCACGCGCCGACAACGACCGCATGCTGTTCGACCTGTTGCTGCAGAATCCGCCCGCCCTGCCCGCCGCTGGGGCCGGCATTTCCGAGCGGGAGCGCGGCTGGCTGGAATTGCCAGGCGTCCTGGCCGCTGCCGGCAGTCGATCCCGCGGCGGGCGGCGCGGCCGCCGCGCCGCGCCTGCAGGACTGGATTCGACAGCATCCGGGCCATCCCGGCACTGCGTTCCTGCCGCCGGGCACGGAGACGGCCGTCGCCGCGGCCGCGCGCCTCGACGGACGGGCGCTGACGCAGCTCGCGGTGCTGCTGCCGCTCTCCGGCAGGCACCAGTCTGCAGGCGCGGCCGTGCGGGACGGACTGAGCGCGGGCTGGTTCGCCTCGGGACCGGCAGCTGCGCGGCCTCGCATCGAAATGTACGACACGGCCGCCGGCGTCGCCGCCGCGTATCAGCGCGCAGTCGCCGATGGTGCGCAGGTCGTGGTGGGGCCATTGCTCAAGGAAGAGGTCGTCGCACTGGTCAACGCGATGCCGGGCGGGCTGCCGCTGCCGACGCTCGCACTCAACGCCGCGTTTGCACCGGGCGCCCTGCCGCCCCAGTTCCTGTTCCAGTTCGCGCTCGACCCGGAGCAGGAAGCGCGCGCGGTGGCGCGGCGCATCGCGCAGGACGGGCACGTGCGCGGTATCGCCTTGTTTCCGGACACGCCGTGGGGCCAGCGCGTGCACGCCGCCTTCGTCGCCGAAGTGCAGCAGGCGGGACGGGTGACACTGACCGCTGCACAGTTCTACCCCGCGGGCGCGAAGGACTTTTCGGCGCCGTTGCGAGCCGCCCTCGGCAGGTTCGGCGGCGCCGGCGACCGCAGCGCGGATCGCAGCCAGCCAGCCCGGGCCCGTGACGGGGCGGCCGAGCGCGCTCGCCGGACCGCAGTTCGCATTCATAGCAGCGACGCCGCAGGCAGCACGCGCATTGCGTCCGCAACTGCGATTCCAGATGGCATACGACCTGCCGCTGTACGCGACTTCGGATGCGTGGGAGCCCAGCGTGCGTTCTGCCGCCGACATGGATGGCCTGGTGTTCCCGGAAATGCCGTGGCTGCTGTACGGCGGGCAGGCCGCGCCGGAACTGTGGGCGGCGATCAACGCCGAATGGTCCAGGCCGTCCCGGGGCAACCTGCGGCTGTACGCGTTCGGGTTCGATGCGTACCGACTCGCGCAGCAGATCGGTAACGGCGCACTCGTCGTGGGCGGCAACGGCCTGACGGGACCGCTCGAACTGGGCCGCGCGGACGGCAGGGTCGTGCGTCAATTCGAGTTCGCCCGCATCGAAGGTGGCCGGCCGCAGCCAGCCGGGGCAGCTGCTCCGGTCACGAACCTGGACGAACCCGGCACGAATTAGCGCGGACGTACGCCGGCGCCCCGGGCAGGCTTGGCGCTACATGCCGCGACCGACGCGGCGCCGACCGCCACGGCGATGGCCGACGACGATCCCGAAACCGCGGCAGCAACGACGACAGTGGCGCTCGGACGCGCCGCCGAAGACCTCGCTCAGCGATACCTGCAGGCGGCGGGCCTCGTCCTGCTCGAACGGAACTACCGCTGTCGCGCCGGCGAACTCGACCTCGTGATGCTGGAGCCGGAGACCCGCGTGCTGGTGCTCGTGGAAGTTCGATCGCGTTCGCGCCGGGAATTCGGCAGCGCCGCGTCGACCATCGGTTACGGCAAGCAGCGGCGCTGTTCGCTTGCGGCGCGCCACCTGCTGCTGACGCGGCGCGAACTGCGGCGCTTGCGGGCGCGTTTCGACGTGCTGGCGATCGACCCGCCCGAGGCGCCGGGCGGCGAGCCGGTCGTGACGTGGATCCGCAATGCGTTCGTCCTGCGTTGATACCGCACCGACGCACCGGGACACGCGCTTGCGCGCTGGCGCCCCGGGCAGCCCCGCGTCTCACACCCAGGCGTCAGCGAGGTCGCCCTACTTGACGACCTTGAACCGCGCGCGCCGAGCGTCGGTCGGCGAGGTCGGCTTTGGTCCCGGGTCGTCGCCCGGCTGATCTGGTTCCGTCGCCGGCTGCGTGGGGTCGGTCGGTGGGTCCGCGTCATCGTCGGCGAAGATCATGCCCTGCCCCGTCTCGCGCGCGTAAATCGCGAGCACGGCACCGACCGGCACGCGCACCGACATGCTGGCTCCGCCGAAGCGACCACTGAAGCTCACCTCGTCGTTGCCGAGCCGCAGGTTCGCAGTGGCGTTCCAGCTGACGTTGAGGACGATCTTGCCGTCCTTGACGTAATGGCGCGGCACCTCCACGCCCGCGAAGTCGGCGTCGACCACGAGGTGAGGCGTGCACAGGCTGTCACTGATCCATTCGTGGATCGCGCGCAGCAGGTACGGCCGGCGCGCCTTCATGGGTGGATCCGGCAGGTGGCTTGTTGGGCGTGGTCACGGGAGCAGCATGCAGTGGTTAGTGACGTGATAGTGACTAGTGACTAGTAGGAGGTGCAGTTGAACGATGGGTTGCGGCCCCACCTCTTACTAGTCACTAGTCACTATTCACTAGTCACTGATCAGCGGTCACTTCCTCATGTTCCGTTCGGCACCGCTCAAGCTGCGCTGGAACGACGGCCGGGCGAAGATGCGTGCCGCATACCGGTCGAGCGACGGGGCTGCCGCCGCAATCGCCGCGGGGTCGATTTCCCAGCGTGCCAGCCGCCAGAGGATCGGGCCCACGGCCGCATCGACCTGCGAGAACAGGTCGGACATGAACCAGGTCCGCAGGCGAAACAGCGGCTCCGAGGCGAGCAGGCTCTCGGTGAGCAGCTTGCGGGCGCGCTCGCGCTCGCGCCGGTCGGCACCGGAGCCCGGCTCGAGCGCAGCGGCCACGTCATACCAGTCCTGTTCGATGCGGCGCAGCGTCACGCGTGCCTGTGCACGCACCCCGGGGTCGGTGGAAGAGAGCGAAGGATGCGGGAAGCGCTCGTCGAGGTACTCGCAGACGATGCCCGGGTCGTAGACGACGAGGTCGCGATCGACGAGCGTCGGCACCGACTGGTACGGGTTGAGGTCGATGAGGTCTTCCGGCGGGTGTGCCGGGTCGGTCTCGACGATGCGCACGTCGAGTGCTTTTTCCGCGAGCACGAACCGCACGCGATGACAGCGTGGATCTTCCGCACGCGAGTACAGCGTCATCATGCTGAAGGCTCTCCTTGTCCAGCAGCACGCAGCAGCCGCGACTGGACCTTGGGTGTCCGACCGGACTGCCGTGCGCCACGCGGGCGGCGCCGGGCAGCCGGCCCCGGGGCTGCGGCAGCCCCGGGCAACGATGTTACTTCACGTCCTTCCAGTATTCCTTCTTCAGCGCGTACGCGAGCAGCGTGAAGAAGACGAGGAAGGCAATGACGACGAACCCGAGCGACTGGCGCTGGACCTGCACCGGCTCGCCGATGTAGTCGAGGAAATTCACCGTATCGCGGACGAAGGCGTCGTAATCCTCCGGGCTCAACTTGCCCGGCGCCGCCAGCTTGAACTCCTTGAAGTGTTTCTGCACGTTGCCTTGCGCGTCGGTGCGGCCTTCCCACACGGCTTCCTGGGTCCCCTGCAGCTCCCACAGCACGTGCGGCATCGCCGTGCCGGGCAGCGCGAGGTTGTTCATGCCCGTCGCCCTGGTCGGGTCGGCGTAGAACGACTTGAGGAACGTGTAGAGGTAGTCGGTGCCCCTGGCGCGCGCAATCAGCGACAGGTCCGGCGGCACGACGCCGAACCACTTCTTGCCGTCGTCCGCGCTGAGCGTGACCTTCATCGTCGCGTGCGGCGAGTCGCTCGTGAACATCAGGTTCTGCTTGAGCTGTTCATCGGTCAGGCCGAGGTCGGCCGCCACGCGGTTGTAGCGCACGTACTTCGCGGAGTGACAGCCCAGGCAGTAGTTGACGAAGTTCTTCGCGCCACGCTGCAGCGACGCCCTGTTGTGGACGTCGTTGTTCGCGGGATCGAGGTGCATGCCGCCGCCCGCGGCCAGGGCCGCGCCGGGCAACACGACCAGCGCCGCGACGAAGGCGAGGATCTTCTTCTTGTGACGATCAATGCGCATGGTAGGTGACCCTCGTCGGCACGGCCCTGGTCTTGTCGATGCGCGTGTACCACGGCATCAGCAGGAAGAAGGCGAAATAGATGACCGAGAAGAAGCGCGCCGCCATCGTGTAGGCGGGCGTGGCCGGCTGCAGCCCGAGGTAGCCGAGCGCGAGGAAGCTGATCGCGAAGGCGGTGACGAAGAACTTGAAGATCGGGCCCCGGTAGCGGACCGACTTCACCTTGCCGCGGTCGAGCCACGGCAGGAACACGAACAGCAGCACGGCGAGGCCCATCAGGGCGGCGCCGAGGCCCTTGCTCGGGACCGCGCGCAGGATCGCGTAGAACGGCGTGAAGTACCACACCGGAGCGATGTGCGGCGGCGTCTGCAGCGCGTTCGCCGGCTCGAAGTTGGCGTACTCGAGGAAGTAGCCGCCCATCGTCGGCGCGAAGAAGATCACCAGCGAGAACAGGATCAGGAACACGCCGACGCCGACCAGGTCCTTGACCGTGTAATACGGGTGGAACGGGATGCCGTCGAGCGGGATGCCGTCCGGGCCCTTGACCTTCTTGATCTCGACGCCGTCCGGATTGTTCGAGCCGACCTCGTGCAGCGCCATCAGGTGCGCGATGACGAGGAACACGAGTGCGAACGGCATCGCGATGACGTGCAGCGCGAAGAACCGGTTCAGCGTGATGTCGGAGATGAAGTAGTCGCCGCGAACGAACTCCATCAGCGCGTCGCCCACCACCGGCACGGCGCCGAACAGCGACACGATCACCTGCGCGCCCCAGTAGGACATGTTGCCCCACGGCAGCAGGTAGCCGAAGAACGCCTCGCCCATCAGCAGGAAGTAGATGAGCATGCCGAAGATCCACAGCAGCTCGCGCGGCTTCTGGTACGACCCGTACATGACGGCGCGGAACATGTGCAGGTAGACGACGATGAAGAACGCCGAGGCGCCGGTCGAATGGATGTAGCGGATCAGCCAGCCCCATTCGACGTCGCGCATGATGTATTCGACGGAACCGAACGCTTCGGCCGCCGACGGCTTGTAGTTCATCGTCAGGAAGATCCCGGAGAGGATCTGGATGACGAGCACGAACAGCGCCAGCGAGCCGAAGTAATACAGCCAGTTCATGTTCTTCGGCGCGTAGTACTCGGCCACCTGCGATTTCCACAGGGCCGTCAGCGGGAAGCGCTCATCGATCCAGGCGGTCAACGAGGCCAGGCGCCCCGCGCCGGCCTGCGTTTCGACCTTGTCAGCTGCGGTGCCCATCACGCACTCCCCTTGTCAGCGCCGATCAGGATGCGGGTATCGCTCACGAACTGGTAAGGCGGCACGGCCAGGTTCTTCGGGGCCGGCACGTCCTTGAAGACGCGGCCCGAGATGTCGAACTTGGACCCGTGGCACGGGCAGAAGAAGCCGCCCGGCCAGTCCGCGCTGACCGTGGCGTCGCCCGGCGTGAACTTGTCGAGCGGCGCGCAGCCGAGGTGGGTGCAGACGCCGACGAGCACGAGGTATTCCGGCTTCAGCGCGCGTTCGGGCTTCCTGGCGAACTCGGGCTGCTCCGATTCCTTGGAATCCGGGTCACGGAGGCGGCCGGTCACGCCTTCGAGCTGGGCCAGCATCTGCGGCGTGCGATGCACGACGAAGACCGCCTTGCCGCGCCACTCGACCTTCATCAGCGCGCCCGGCTCGAGCTTGCTGATGTCGACCTCGACCGGAGCGCCCACGGCCTTGGCGCGGGCACTCGGTTTCCAGGAGGACAGGAAGGGAACGGCGACGAACCCGGCACCCACGGCACCGGTTGCGACGGTGGCGACGGTCAGGAAATGACGCCTGCCCGTATCGACTTCTTCGGTCATCCAGCTCTCTCCTCGGAGCCCCGCCGCTGCAGGCAAGCCCTGCGACGGGTGCGCCGTCGGTCTATGAACGAAACAGTGGCTGCCGCGAGTCATCCCCCGCGATCAGCACGGGCAGCAGCGCATTATAAAGGTTGCGACAGCCACGGCGGTAGGCAACAGGCGGAAGGGGATAGTGAGGAAGGGGATAGGGTCGGATAGCGGATAGCGGATAGTAGTAGTCCGGAAGGTCGGCGAGCCGACCGCGCTCTGGACTAACTCCTATCCGCTATCCGCTATCCGCTTCTCTCTGCCACTACCCCGCCCTTCCCCCTACCCCCTGTCATTCAGCCGCCTGATCTGTGCCCCGAGGCCCTGCAGCTTCTCCTCGATGCACTCGTAGCCGCGGTCGATGTGGTAGATGCGCTCGACGTCGGTGGTGCCCTCGGCGACCAGGCCGGCCAGGACCAGGCTGGCCGAGGCCCGCAGGTCGGTGGCCATGACCGGCGCCGCCGTGAGCTTCGGCACGCCCTTGATGATGGCCGTGTTGCCCTCGAGCCGGATCTCCGCGCCCATGCGCCTCATCTCCAGCATGTGCATGAAGCGGTTCTCGAAAATCGTCTCCACGATCGTGCCGACGCCCTCGGCGACCGTGTTGAGGGCCGCAAACTGGGCCTGCATGTCGGTGGGGAACCCCGGGTGCGGCGCGGTGCGGATGTCGACGGCGCGCGGCCGGCGCCCGCGCATGTCGACCTCGACGAAGCCGTCGCCCCGGACCACGTCGGCGCCCGCCTCCACCAGCTTGCCAAGTACCGCATCGAGGTGGTCCGCCCGGGCGTTGCGCGCCCGGACCCGGCCGCTGGTGATGGCCCCGGCCACGAGGTAAGTGCCTGCTTCGATCCGGTCCGGCAGGACCTCGTAATGCGTGGAATGCAGGCGCTCGACGCCTTCGACGACGATCGTGTCGGTCCCATGGCCGGTGATCCTCGCGCCCATGGAATTCAGGAACAGCGCGAGATCGACGATCTCGGGCTCGCGAGCCGCGTTCTCGAGGATGGTCTCCCCCTCGGCCAGCGTCGCAGCCATCATCAGGTTCTCGGTGCCGGTCACCGTGACCGTTTCCATGACGATCCGCGCCCCGTGCAGCCGCCCGGCCCGGGCACGGATATAGCCGTTCTCGATGTGGACTTCCGCGCCCATCGCCTGGAGTCCGGCGACGTGGATGTTGACGGGACGGGCACCGATCGCGCACCCGCCGGGCAACGAGACGTCGGCGCTGCCGTACCTGGCAACCAGCGGGCCCAGCACGAGGATTGCGGCCCGCATGGTCTTGACCAGTTCGTACGGCGCGAACGTGGCGTTGGTCGTCCGTGGGTCGATTTCGACCCGCATGCGTTCGTCGATGGTCACGCTCGCGCCCATCCGGCCGAGCAGTTCGACCATCGTCGTCACATCGCGCAGGTGCGGCACGTTGCCGATCGTGACGGGGCCGTCGGCAAGCAGCGCCCCGGCCAGGATCGGGAGCGCGGCGTTCTTCGCACCGGAAATCCTGACCTCGCCGTCGAGCGGCACGCCGCCCCGGATCTGCAGTTTGTCCACGTGTGGCTCCCTCAGCGCGGCGCGGGGCCGCCGCCCCGCTCCGCCTGCCATTCAGCCGGGGTGTAGGCCTGGATCGACAGCGCGTGGACCTCGCGGCCCATGCGGGCGCCCAGGCCGGAGTACACGAGCTGGTGACGCTGCAACGGCCGCTTGCCTTCGAACTGGTCGGCAACCACGACGGCTTCGAAGTGGGTGCCGTCGTCGGAGAGGACGCGCACCTGCGCGCCCGGCAGGCCCGCCTGGATCAGTGTGGTGACTTCTTCGGCCGTCATGTTGGGTTCGCCGCGCGGTAGGGCCCGCAAGTTTAAAGGAGAAGGCAGGCCGGCTGTAGGCTGTAGACTGTCACCTTCGGGACTACCCGGCTGGAGTCATGACCGATCCGCGCCAGATGCTTGCCCGCGGCCGTCGCGTGCTCGCGACCGAGGCCGCCGCCGTCGCAGCCCTCGAGCACCGGCTCGACGAGGCCTTCGCCCGTGCCTGCGACCTGTTGCTGGCCTGCAAGGGTCGCATCGTCGTCACGGGGATGGGCAAATCCGGGCACGTCGGCAACAAGATCGCATCGACCCTCGCCAGCACCGGCAGCCCGGCGTTCTTCGTCCACCCGGCCGAGGCGATCCATGGGGACCTCGGCATGATCACCGGTGGCGACGTGGTGCTGGCGCTGTCGAATTCCGGCGAAACCGCCGAATTGCTGACCATCCTGCCGGTGATCAAGCGCCTCGACGTGCCATTGATCGCGCTGACCGGCAACGGTTCATCCACGCTCGCGCGTTATGCCACCGTCACGCTGGACGTCAGCGTGCCCGAGGAAGCGTGCCCGTTGAACCTCGCTCCCACGGCGAGCACGACGGCCACACTCGCGATGGGCGATGCGCTCGCGATCGCCGTGCTCGAAGCGCGTGGCTTCACCGAAGAGGACTTCGCTCGCTCGCACCCCGGGGGCAGCCTCGGCCGCCGGCTGCTGCTCCACGTCGAGGACGTGATGCGCAAGGGTGACGCCCTGCCGCGCGTCGGGCCGGAGGCCTTGTTGCGCGAGGGGCTGCTGGAAATGAGCCGCAAGGGGCTCGGCATGACGACCATCGTGGATGCGCAGGACCACGTGCTCGGCATCTTCACGGACGGCGACCTGCGCCGCGCGCTCGACCGCCAGGTCGACGTGCACAAGACACGCATGCACGAAGTCATGACGGTGGGCGGCAAGGTGGCGGAACCGCGCATGCTTGCGGCGGAAGCCGTGCACCTGATGGACACCTTCCGGATCACGGCGCTGCCGGTCGTGGACGTCGCCGACGGCAGGCGACTCCTCGGCGCGCTGAACGTGCACGACCTCCTGCGCGCGGGAGTGATGTGACGATGGACGCTGCATTGCTCGAACGCGCGCGCCGTGTGCGCCTGCTCGTCCTCGACGTGGACGGCGTCATGACCGACGGGCGGCTGCACATCACCGCCAATGGCGAGGAGACCAAGGTCTTCCACGTGCGGGATGGGTCGGGCCTCGTTGCCGTGCAGCGTGCCGGCATCGCCGTGGCGATCATCTCGGGACGCGACTCCGGCGCCGTGACGCGTCGGGCGCGGGAACTCGGTATCGTCCACGTGCGCCAGGGCGTGACGGACAAGCGCGCCGCGCTCGATGCCTTGCTGCAGGAACTGCACTTGTCCGAGGACGCGCTGGCCTGCGTGGGCGACGACACGCCCGACGTGCCGATGCTCGAGCGCGCCGCCCTGGCCGTGGCGGTCGCCGACGCCCACCCGACGGCACGCGCCGCTGCACACTGGGTGACCACGTCGGCCGGCGGCCACGGTGCCGTGAGGGAAGTATGCGATCTGCTGCTGACCACGCGCGGCAGCTGACGCAGCGCGCGATCACGATCGCGGCGCTGCTGGCCGGCGCTGCGATGCTGTTCGGCGCGCTCATGGGCGACGAGGACGTGCAGGAGACTGGCCCGGCTGCCGATCAAAGAGGCTACTACCTGGCGGATGCGACTCTCACGGAAATCGGCGCCGACGGACGGCCGCGCGTCGTCGTGCGCGCCCGCTCGATCGAGCAGCAGTTGAGCGACGAAAGCGTGCGCCTGGCGGACCTCACGCTCGATTACGCCACGCAGCAGCGCGGGACGTGGCGCGTTACCGCCGATCGCGGGAGCATGCCGCGCGACCGCGGGTCGCTGCTGCTCTCCGGCAACGTCCGCGTGGAGGGCACGGCCGATCAGGCCGGCGACCATGCGGTGATACTGACCGACGAGCTCGCGTACGACACCCAGGCGAACGTCATCCAGACGGCGGCGCCCGTCGCCGTGCAGTTCGGGCCGCACGAGCTGCACGGTCGTGGCCTGCGCGTCGGATTGAATGAAGGCAACCTCCGGCTGGAATCGAACGTCAATGGACGCTTTACCCCGTAACCCGCCCAGGGGCCGCGCCTGGATCGCAACCGTCGCGCTGGCGTGCGCGTGGCTGGCGCAGGCGCAGACGCCCGCCCCCGCTGGCCTGCCGGCCGGTAACTCCGAGCAGCCGATCAATCTCGAGGCGGCGTCCTCCGACTTCGACTACAAGAACAACTCGCTGCTGTTCCGGCGCATCCGGATCACCCAGGGCAGCCTCGAGGTGACCGCGCAGGAGGCACGGGCGACAGGACTCGAGTTCGACAACTCCGAGTGGAGCCTGCAGGGCGAGGTGAAAATCACCGTGCCCGGCGGAGTGCTGCAATCGAGCGAAGCGCGCGTGCAGTTCCGCAACAACGAGATCGTACGCGCCACGATCAAGGGCAGCCCGGCGGTCTTCGAACAACGCCTCAAGGGCAAGGACCAGACCGCGCGCGGCCGCGCGGCGGTGATCGAATACAACGTCAAGGAAAGCACCGTCCGGCTGACCGGCGATGCCTGGCTGTCGGACGGCCCGAACGAGATCCAGGGCAACACGCTCGTCTACGACATCGGCCGCGAGCGCGTACAGGCCAATCCCGACGAGAAGGACCCTGGCGGCGTGCGCATCACCATCAATCCGCCGAAGAAAGGGGCCGCGCCCCCCAGGGAGCAGGGGCCATGAGCCGGCTGCGCGCCGAGGCTCTCGGCAAGAGCTATCGGTCCCGCCAGGTGGTCCGCAACCTTTCGCTCGAGGTGTCGTCCGGCGAGGTCGTCGGGCTGCTCGGGCCGAACGGAGCGGGCAAGACCACCGCCTTCTACATGATCGTGGGCCTCGTCCCCTGTGAAGAGGGCAGCATCCAGCTCGACGACCAGGACATCACGCGCCTGCCGATGTACCGCCGCGCGCAGCTCGGCGTCGGTTACCTGCCCCAGGAAGCGTCCGTGTTCCGCAAGCTGTCGGTCGAGGACAACATCCTCGCGATCCTCGAGACGCGCGCCGACCTCGACGACGACGCGGCGCGCAACGCTGCGCTGGAATCGCTGCTCGAAGAGTTGCACATCGGCCACATCCGCGGCAGCAGCGGCATGAGCCTGTCCGGCGGCGAGCGGCGCCGTGTCGAGATTGCGCGGGCGCTCGCGGCCGAGCCGCGTTTCATCCTGCTCGACGAGCCCTTCGCGGGCGTCGACCCGATCTCGGTCATCGACATCCAGCGCATCATCCGGCACCTGAGCTCGCGCAACATCGGCGTACTGATTACCGACCACAACGTGCGTGAAACGCTTGGCATTTGCGGACGTGCCTATATCGTCAGCGCCGGAAGTGTGATCGCCTCCGGCTCCGCCGAAGAGATTCTTGCCAATCCCGAGGTGCGTGAGGTCTACTTGGGCCAGGATTTCCGTCTCTGACCCCGGCGGGCGACGGCCCGCGGCAGAACCGCCCCCACATGCTCAAGCCGGCCCTGCAACTCAAGCTCGGTCAGCAGCTTACGATGACGCCGCAGCTGCAGCAGGCGATCAAGCTGCTGCAGTTGCCCGTGCTCGAACTGCAGGCCCAGGTGCAGGAGGCGCTCGAGACCAACGTCATGCTCGAGCAGGAGGAGGACGACTCGATCGACCTCACCTCGCTCGACCAGGTCGCCCCGTCCGGCGACGCGGAACCGGAAGCGGCCGATGTCGAAAGCGCCGCGGAGACGGACGAACCCCCGGCCGACGAAGTGGTCGTCGAAATGGAGGATCCCTGGGCGGAGTCCTCCACGCCGTCGGGCGACGGAGCCCGCGCTGACGACGACGAACGCCCGCTCGAATTTTCCGACGATCGCGGCAACGACCTGCACCAGCACCTGGTCTGGCAACTCGAGATCAGCAAGCTCGACCCGCGGCAGCTCTGGATCGGCGAAGGGATCGTCGACGCACTCAACGACGATGGCTACCTGACCGAGTCATGTGCGGACATCGCGCGCAGCCTCGGCGCCGACCTGCCCGTGACGGAGGCCGACGTCGAGGCAGTGCTCGCCTTCGTGCAGACGCTCGACCCGGCCGGCGTCGGTGCCCGCACGTTGAGCGAATGCCTCATGCTGCAGCTCGCGCAGCTCGAGCCCGCAACGGCGGGTCGCGACCTCGCGCTCGCGATCGCACGCGACCACCTGCAATCGGTCGCGGACAGGGACATGGTGACCCTGCGACGCACGCTCGGGGCCGACGAAGACGCGCTGCAGGTCGCGCTGGCGCTGGTGCGGGCCTGCCACCCGCGTCCGGGGTCCGCCTTCGAGGGCGCGCAACCGGAATACATCGTGCCCGACGTCTTCGTACGTCGCACCGACCACGGCTGGAGCGTCGAACTCAACGCCGGATCGGTCCCGCGACTCAAGGTCAACCAGGGCTATGCCAGCCTCGTGGCACGTTCGGCCGACTACGCCTCGCTGCGCGCCCAGTTGCAGGAAGCCCGCTGGCTGATCCGCAGCCTCGAGATCCGCAACGAAACACTGCTCAAGGTCGCGCGGTCGATCGTGCAGCGCCAGGCGGCCTTCCTCGAGCGCGGCGACGAAGCGATGCAGCCGATGATCCTGCGCGACGTCGCCGAGGCGGTCGCGATGCACGAATCGACGATCTCCCGCGTGACGACCGGCAAGTACATGCACACGCCGCGCGGCATCTTCGAGTTCCGCTATTTCTTCTCGAGCCACGTCTCCGGCGCCGACGGCGAGGAAGTCTCCTCGGTGGCGATCCGCGCCCGAATCCGCAAGCTGATCGGGGACGAAGCAGCGGACAAGCCGCTCAGCGACGCGCAGCTGGCCACGATCCTCGCCGGCGAGGGCGTCAAGGTGGCCCGGCGCACCGTGGCCAAGTACCGGGAGGCGCTCGGCCTCGCCTCGTCCAGCGAGCGGAGGCAGACTGCAGTCCGCGCCCAGCATTGAGACCGCGCCGGACGGAACCGCGCCGCGCGACGGCGATCGTATGACAGGACGGCCCGATGACTACAGAGAGGAGGACGTGACGATGCAATACAACCTCAGTGGACACCACGTCGAGATCACCCCGGCGCTGCGCAGCTACGTCGAAAAGAAGCTGGGACGCGTCCTGCGACACTCCGACCGCGTCATCGACGTGCAGTGCACCCTGACGGTCGAGAAGCTGCGGCAGGAAGCCGAAGCGACGGTGCGCCTGGCCGGGGCGAGCATCCACGCGGCCGCGGTCGACGAGGACATGTATGCCGCGATCGACCTGCTGGCGGACAAGCTCGACGAGCAGGTCCGGCGCCACAAGGAGCGGGTGCGCGATCCACAGGCGGCGCGCAACCGCCACGGCACCGAGGCGACGCCCTGAGGGCGTGATTCCCGGGTCGCCGGGGCCTATGCTTGGGTCCCGGCAACCCTCCTCACCAGCATGACCAGCATGCGCCTGATCGTCGTCAGCGGCCTCTCCGGCTCCGGCAAGAGCGTGGCGCTCGACATGCTGGAGGACCTCGATTTCTATTGCGTCGACAACATCCCCGCCGGGCTGCTGCCGGGATTCATCGCCTACACCGTCCGCACCAGCGAGACCTCGTACGCCCAGACGGCGGTCGGGCTCGACGCGCGCAATCGTCCCGAGGACCTCGCCGAGGTGCCCCGGCTGCTCGAGTCGCTGCGCAAGAGCGGCATCGGCTGCGAGATGCTGTTCCTGCGTGCCGACAACGAGACCCTGCTGAAGCGCTTCAGCGAAACGCGCCGCCGGCATCCGCTCAGTCGCGAGAACGTGGGCCTGCTCGAGGCGCTCGAGCAGGAGCAGCGCCTGCTCGCCCCGCTCGCAAATGCCGCCGACGTGGCCATCGACACGTCGCGACTGTCCGTCCACGAACTGCGCGAGCTGATCCGCGAGCGCATCGTCGAGCGCCGCAAGTCCGGCCCGTCCCTGCTCTTCCAGTCCTTCGCGTACCGGCACGGGGTGCCCGACGATGCCGACTTCGTCTTTGACGCGCGTGCCATGCCGAACCCGTACTGGGACCCGGCACTGCGTGACCTGACCGGCCGCGACGAGCCCGTCGCGCGCTTTCTCGACGGCGAGGAGGAAGTGGCGCGCTTCTTCGAGGACATCCGCGATTTCATCGCGCGATGGCTGCCGTCGCTGGTGCGCTCGAACCGCAGCTATCTCACGGTCGCGGTCGGTTGCACGGGCGGCCAGCACCGGTCCGTGTATCTGGCCGAACGACTCGCCGCGCACTTCCGCGGCAGCGAAGGCATCGCGCTGGTCCGGCACCGCGACCTCACCAGCCGAAGGCACGAATAGGAAGCGGATAGCGGGTAGCGGATAGCGGATAGTAAGAACAAGAAAGGCCGGCAGCCGATGCCGGCCTTCTTCCTATCCGCTATCCGCTATCCGCTATCCGCTATCCGCTATCCTAGGCGCCTCATGAACGCCGAACTCCAGCATCGACGACCGAGCCACCTCGAGGCGCTCAAGCGCGCGCTCGACCAGGGCACGATGCGACAGGTGCACCGCCTGGTGAACTCGATGCACCCGGCGGAAGCGGCGTCGCTGCTGGAATCGCTGCCGTTGCCGCAGCGCCTTGCGGTCTGGGAACTCCTCGATCCGGAACTCGAGGGCGACGTCCTCGTCGAGCTCAACGAGGAAGTCCGGGCGAGCCTGATCCGCGAGATGGAGACCGAGGAACTCGTCGCCGCGGCCGAGGGCCTCGAGGTCGACGATCTCGCCGACCTGCTGCGCGAGCTGCCGGAGACGGTCAACCAGCAGGTGCTGCGGTCGATGGACTCGCAGGATCGGGAGCGTCTCAATGCCGTGCTCGGCTTCGAGGAGGACACGGCCGGCGGCCTGATGAACACCGACACGGTGAGCGTCCGGCCCGACGTGACCCTGGAGACCGTGCTGCGTTACCTGCGCATGCGGGGCGACATCCCCGAGCGCACCGACGCCCTGTTCGTCGTCAATCGCAACGACCGGTATCTGGGCTCACTCGCGATCACGCGGCTGCTGACGGAAGACCCCGAACGTACCGTCGGCGAAGTCATGGACACCGAGGTGGCCGGCATTCCTCCCGGGATGCCGGCGACCGAGGTCGCGGGGCTGTTCCAGGACCGCGACCTGGTATCGGCTGCGGTGATTGCGGCGGACGACGGCCGCCTGCTCGGCCGCATCACGATCGACGACGTGGTCGACGTCATCCGCGACGAAGCCGAGCACTCGGTCATGAGCATGGCCGGCCTCGACGAGGACGCCGACATGTTCGCGCCGGTCGTGCCCAGCGCACGCCGCCGTGGCGTCTGGCTCGGCATCAACCTGGTCACTGCGTTCCTCGCGGCCTGGGTGGTCGGCCTGTTCGAGGCGACCATCCAGCAGATCGTGGCACTCGCCGTGCTGATGCCGATCGTCGCGAGCATGGGCGGTGTTGCCGCCACGCAGACGCTGACGTTGATGGTGCGCGGCCTGGCCCTCGGCCAGGTCGAGCGTGCCAATGCGCGCTGGTTGCTGACGAAGGAAGTCCTGGTCGCGCTGCTCAACGGTCTCGCGTGGGCGACGGTCGTCGCTGCCGTATCCTTCGTGTGGTTCCGCAACCCGCGCATCGCGGCGGTCATTTTTGCGGCGATGGTGCTCAACCTGCTCGCCGCCGCGCTGGCGGGCGTGCTGGTGCCGCTCGGCCTGAAGCGGTTCGGCGTCGATCCTGCGGTCGCGGGCGGCGTGATCGTCACCACCGTCACCGACGTGCTCGGGTTCGCGTCCCTGCTCGGACTTGGAACCCTGCTGCTTACGTGATCCACGGCTCCAGGAAGCGCTCGATCTCCGCGCGCTGGACCTGCGCGTCGGCGTAGCCGAGCTCGATCAGCTCGCACGTGTAGACCGACTCGAACAGCAGGTAACTGAGCAGCAACCCGCCCCGCGCTTCCAGCGCGCCGATGGTCCGCAGCAGCGTCCGCAGGCTGCGCGGCAACGCCCGTACGTGCCGGCGTGCGATCGCGGTCGGGTCGACACTCGGCTGGATCACCGTTGCCGTGATCGGGCGGTAGTCCGCTTCACCCGGCAAGTCGATCAGCCGATTGATCTGCTGCAGCCGCTCGAGGTCGATCGACAAGCCGTCGGTGAACAGCGCATCGAGCACGAAACCGAGCAGGTGGCCCGGGCTCGGCGGTCTCTGCGCGAGGGCAGCGGTGGGAGGAGTCGCCGCCGGCGCACCCCGCGTCCCGATGACCAGCACGCGGTTGGCGCCGAGGTGCACGGCCGGGCTCAGCGGCGCGAGCTGGCGCATGGCCCCGTCACCGTAATGATCGCCGTCGACGCAATGCGACGGAAACAGGAAGGGGATGGCGGAGCTCGCCATCAGTACATCGAAGTCGATCCGGCGCCGGCGGCCGGTACGGCGCACGCGGTTCCACGGCTCGACCGACGGCACCCCGTCGAAGAAAGCCACGGCCTGGCCCGTGCTGTAGCTCGTCGTCGCGACGGCGAGGGCACGCAGCGGGCCCTGCTCGAACTGTGCAGGCAGGCGCTCGAGCGGCACGACCCGAGCCAGCAGGTCACGCAGGGGCGTGGTGTCGAGCAGCGAGCGCGGCGGAGCGACCAGCCAGCCCCCGGTGAGTACCGACACCATCCAGTGCAGGCTCGACCGCAGCATTTCGAGCGAGTCGGTGCGTACGACCTGCTCCACGCGGAAGTTCGTCCAGACGTCGAGCAGGGCGTCGACGCCTTCCCGGAAGTTCCCGGCTCGAGCGGCGAGGGCGGCCGCGTTCAGGGCGCCGGCCGAGGTCCCCACCAGCACTTCGAACGGACAGGGGGTCTCGGCGGGCAGCCATTCGGCCATCGCCTTGAGCACGCCCACCTGGTAGGCCCCGCGGGCGCCCCCGCCGGATAAAACCATGGCGTCGCGGTCGTCGAAGAAGAAGTAATTGGTCGCTTCGGCGGCCGGGGATTCGCCCGTGGGCGGCGGCGTCGACATTCAGGCCTCGCTGACAACGCTCGGGTGCGAAGATTAGTATGGCATGGAGCGCCCCTGCGCCCTCGAGCTTCACCAGAGGATTTCCATGAGCAATTTCCCGCGTCTTCACCCGCTGCGCCGGTTCGCAGCACTGTTATCCGTGCTGGCCGCGGGCCTGTCGCTGGCTGGCGTCGCAACGGCTGCTGCGGCAGAGGGCGCGCCCAGGGTCGGGGACGTCGCACCGGCTTTCAAGCTGCAGGACCAGGCCGGCAAGTGGCACTCCCTGTCCGATTACACGGGCAAGTGGGTCGCGCTGTACTTCTACCCCAAGGACGACACGCCGGGCTGCACGACCCAGGCGTGCAGCTTCCGGGACAACGTCTTCGCGTTCAACAAGGAAGGCGCCGTCATCCTCGGCGTCAGCGTCGACGACGTCGAGTCGCACAAGGCTTTTGCGGAGAAGCACGGCCTCCCCTTCACGCTGCTCGCCGATGCGGACAAGGCCGTCAGCAAGCGTTACGGCGTGCTGAAGACCTACATGGGCGTGATGGAGATGGCCCGGCGCGACACGTTCATCATCGACCCGGCGGGTCGCGTCGCGAAGCACTACGAGTCCGTCGACCCGGAAAATCACTCCGCCACCGTGCTCGCCGACCTCAAGGCGCTCAAGGCTGCCCAGGCGAAGACAGGCAAGGCCGGCAACTGAAACACAGCACGTGAATAAAGGGGACGCTACCCTTTCCCCGCGCCTGGAGGGAAAAGGGTAGCGTCCCCTTTTACCTGTTTCAGCTCTTCAGGGCCTTGATGGCGTCGTCGAGGCCGCGCAGCGTGAGCGGATACATGCGCTCCGCCAGCAACTGCCGGGCGATGCCGATCGACTGGATGTAATCCCAGCGCTCCTGCGGGCTCGGGATTGAGCCACGCGTGATGCTGGAAGCGTTGCGTCAGCCGCTGCAGCCACACCGCGCCTGACTCCTCGTTCCAGTGCTCGATGCTCCCGCCCGGCTGCATGATCTCGTAGGGGCTCATGCTCGCGTCGCCCACGAACACCAGCCGGTAGTCCGGCGGGTATTTGCGCAGGACCTCGAACAGCGTCGTGCGCTCGCCATGCCGGCGCCGGCTGTCCTTCCACACCGACTCGTAGATGAAGTTGTGGAAATAGAAGTACTCGAGGTGCTTGAACTCGCCCCGCGCCGCGGAGAACAGTTCCTCGCAGACGCGGACGTGCGCTTCCATCGAGCCGCCGACGTCGAAGAACAGCAGCAGCTTGAGCGCATTGTGCCGCTCGGGCCGGAACTTCAGGTCGAGCAGTCCGGCGTTGCGTGCCGTGGCCGAGATCGTACCGTCGATGTCGAACTGGTCGGCCGCACCCTCGCGGGCGAAACGGCGCAGCTTGCGCAGGGCCACCTTGATGTTGCGCGTACCCAGTTCGACCTGGTCGTCGAGGTTGCGGTACTCGCGCTTCTCCCAGATCTTCACGGCGCGGCGCTGGCCGCCTGGCCCGCCGATCCGGATGCCTTCGGGGTTGTAGCCACCGTGGCCGAACGGCGACGTGCCGCCGGTGCCGATCCACTTGGCTCCGCCCTCGTGGCGGCCTTTCTGCTCCTCGAGCCGCTGCTGCAGCGTCTTCATCAGCTCGTCCCAGCCGCCGAGCGCCTGGATCTGCGCCATCTCCTCGGGCGTGAAGTGCCGCCGCGTCAACTGCTCCAGCCAGTCGGCAGGCAACTCCTTCTGCAGCAGCTCGAAGGCCTGCTCGATGCCCTTGAAGTGATGCGTGAAAGCCTTGTCGAAACGGTCGAAGTGCTTTTCGTCCTTGACCAGGGTGGCACGGGCGAGAAAGTAGAAATCATCGACGCTGTACTCGGCGACGCGCTTCTCGAGCGCCTCGAGCAGCGTGAGGTACTCGGTCACGGACGCCGGGACGCCCGCTTCGCGCAACGTGTAGAAAAAGCGCGTCAGCATGCGGCGAATCGCCGTGCGCCGCGACGGGCATCTCCGGTCGGGTCTTTCCCGCCGGGAGCCGTAACCGCGGCATGGACGCCGCGGCCGGAGCCTCCAGGGACGGGTTCACGGCGTCCCGGCGGGAAAGCCCCGACCGGAGATGCCCGCTGCGGCGCTGCGAGCGGCTTCGCGCATGCTGGCGCCGTCTCTACTGCCGCGACTGCTGGCGCCGCTGCAGGAAGATCAGCTGCTCGAACAGGTGCACGTCCTGCTCGTTCTTCAGCAGCGCGCCGTAGAGCGGCGGCAGGCTCTTGCGCGGATCGTCGGTGCGCAGCGCCTCGGGTGGCACGTCTTCGGCGAGCAGCAGCTTGAGCCAGTCGAGCAGCTCGGAGGTCGAGGGCTTCTTCTTCAGTCCCGGCACCTCGCGCAGCTTGTAGAACGCGCCCAATGCCTCGGCGAGCAGTTCGCGCTTCAGTTCCGGATAGTGCACGGCGACGATGCGGGTCATCGTCTCCGCGTCCGGGAAGCGGATGAAATGGAAGAAACACCGGCGCAGGAACGCATCCGGCAGTTCCTTCTCGTTGTTGCTGGTGATGATCACGATCGGCCGGTGCGTCGCCTGGATCAGCTCGCGCGTCTCGTGCACGTAGAACTCCATGCGGTCGAGTTCGAGCAGCAGGTCGTTCGGGAACTCGATGTCGGCCTTGTCGATTTCGTCGATCAGCAGCACGGCCTGGCGTTCACTCCGGAACGCCTCCCAGAGCCGTCCCGGGACGATGTAGTTGCCGATGTCGTGCACCTTGGCATCGCCGAGCTGCGAATCGCGCAGCCGCGAGACCGCGTCGTACTCGTACAGGCCGTGCTGCGCCTTGGTCGTCGACTTGACGTGCCAGCGGTACAGCGGCTTGTCGAGCGAGCGCGCGATCTCCTCCGCGAGCTGGGTCTTGCCGGTGCCGGGTTCCCCCTTGACCAGCAGGGGCCTTGCGAGCGTGACGGCGGCATTGACGGCCATCCGCAGGTCTTCGGTGGCAACGTAGCGATCGGTGCCCTCGAACCGGGTCGAGGGCGAAGTGCGGGACTGGGTCACGTGGGCGTTCCTGCGGCTGGCGAGGGTCCGGACGCTCCGGGCTGTCGACGAGTTTACCGCAGCAGCCGCACCGATCCGTCAGCGGGCGCCGCCGGCCTCGCGGCGCAGCGTCAGCGTGTACGCCGCCGGCCCCGGCAGGTAAGGCAGCCGCTCGCCCGTCACCCACGCATCGTGGCCGGCGCGATAGAACGGGGACAGGGGATGCCCGCTCTGCCCGCCCGGCATGTGGAAGTAACCCTGCTGCTCGCGGCCCGGCGAGACGGCGAATCGCTCGGACGCCCCGAAGCCCGGTGCATGGACGTGGGGCATGTCGTGGTCGCCCGCCATCGGCACGCGGGGCATGTCGAGCCAGCGCGACAGCAGCGGTATGGCGCGGCTCAGCGGGTGCTGGATGCGCGTGGCGTTGGCCTCGCCCCAGGTGCAGCTCGCGAAGGTCGGATCGACACATTCCCCGGCCACGGTACGGATCGCCTCGTCGACCGTGTCGAGCAGGAACGACTGCCAGTCGGCGTGCCGGGGATCGAGCAGGTGCACGGGCTTGAGCGTAGCCAGCTCCCAGACCGCCTCTTCGAACTGACGCGGCACCTTGAATTTCACTTCCGTGTTCGCCGCCCGGGCGGGCAGGATCAGCGCGTCGAAGACGCGCCGCGCGAGGAGCTCGTGGAAGGTCCGCACGAGGCGGTAACCGACCGCATCGGTCGCCGCGTGCGGGTCCCACGCCGCGACCTGCTGACGAAAGGCTGCACGCTGCTCGTCACCTCCGACGGCTTCGGTGCTGAGCGTCGAGAGCAGGAAATCCCGCCAGCGCACCAGGAACAGGGCGCGGTCGTCGAGCTGGATGCGCAGCATGTCGTCTTCGGTCGCGCTGCCCGGTGGCAACGCGAACAGTGCGTCACGAATCTGCTGCGCGCGCGCACCGCGGTCGGGCGAGCCGTCGCCGATCGCCTGCAGCCGCTCGGCGCCGACGACCCGATTGTTGGCGGTCCAGATCCGGCCCTGCGCCGGGTTCAGCACGCGCGGATACGTGGCCGGCTCGCGCCAGCCTTGCCAGCCGGCACCGGCCTGGGTCCAGTCCGCAGGTACGCTCGGGTCGTAGCCCGGACCGCGCAACGGCATGCGACCGAGCAACGTCCAGCCGACGTTGCCCGCCGCGTCCGCACAGACGAAATTCTGCGCCGGACCCCCGATGGTGTTCGCCACGGCGAGCGCCGATTCGCAGCCTGTGGTCGTCTCGAGCCGCAGCCAGTCGAGGTTGGTGGCGGCGGGATCCTGGGCAGTCCAGGCCAGTGCGAGCACCTGGTTCGTCGGCTGCAAGTCGACCGACGGCAGCACCGGACCCCACTCCGTCTGCTCGATGACGAGTTCCCGGGTTCGGCCGGAACTCGACCGCAGCGTCTCGATCAGCCGCTCGAGGGGTTTCCAGCCGCTGGCGCTGCGGTACTGCAACCCGTCGGCCGACCGCTCGACGCGGACCAGGTCGCTCCAGTCGCCGTAACTGTTGGTGAACCCCCAGGCGATGCGGCCGTTGCTGCCCACGACCATGATCGGTGCGCCCGGCAGCGTCAGGCCCATCAGGTCGCGTCGGGCGGCCGGGGATGAAGCCGCCACCAGCAACCGCGCGCGGTACCACGTGTTCGGCACGCCGAGGCCGAGGTGCATGTCGTTGGCGAGCAGCGCGGCGCCGGACTTCGTGTGGCTGCCGGCCACGGCCCAGTTATTGCTGCCGACTGCGCTGTTCTCACGCTCCGTGACCGGCGCGCGGAGAGCGGCGACCTGCCCGGCTTCCGCCTCGTAGCGACGCAGGTCGAAAACCGAGGCGTCCGGCATCGGTGCTGCTGCCATGACGACGCCGTCGATCGGGGCCTCCCACGCGGGCGCGACCGAATAGACGTAGCGGAACACCTCGGGCGGCAGCGACGCGGCGAGCAGCCCGCGCTGGCGATCGGCGCTGGCCTCGCTGTCGTTGAGCTGCAGGTACATCGTGAATACCACGAGAAGACTGTCGGCCGGCCGCCACCGCTCGGTGCCCTGCCGCAGCAGCAGGTACTCGAAAGGACGTACCCGCAGCGAGTCGAGGCCCGCGTTGACGCCGCGCGCATAGGAGTCGAGCAGGCTCCTGTCCGCCGGGGGAAGCGCGGCGTAGACCTTGGCGGCGACCGCTGTAAAACGGTGCGCGCGATTGCGGGCATCGGTCTCCAGCGCCGCGTCGCCGACGAGTTCGGCGAGGCGCCCGGCCGACATCCGTCGCGCGAGGTCCATCTGGAAAAAGCGATCCTGGGCGTGCGCGAAACCGGTCGCGTAGGCCACGTCGTCGCGGGTACGGCCGGTGATCGTCACGGCCCCGAGGAGATCGCGCTCGATGACGGCGTCGCCAGCGAGACCGGGAGCGGACTGCTCGCCGTCGATCGTCGGGAGGCTGCCGCGGATCGCCAGGAACACGGCGCCGGCCGTCAGCAGGACCAGCACGGCGACACCGATCAGGATGCGGGCAAGGATGCGCACTGGCCTAGATTACACGGGCCATGCCTTCTTCGGACCTCAACCTCCGGCCGGCCTCTCCCGCGACGGCAGCGACTCCAGCGCGCGCCGTGCACGGGAGGGCAAGGCTCAAGCGCCGACTCAGGTCGTGACTTCCAGCAGCTTCATCGTGTTGGTGCCGCCGGACACGCCCGACAGTTCGCCCAGGGTCAGCACGATCTCGTCGCCGACCTCGACGATCTCGCGCGCCAGCAGCTCGCGCGAGATCGCCTTGTAGAGCTCATCCGGATCGGTGTGCGTGACGTCGAACGGGATCGGATAGACGCCCCGGTACAGTGCGACGCGGCGCCGGGTCCGCTCCTGTCGCGTGAACGCGAGGATCGGGATGTCGGAACGGATGCGCGACATCCACAACGGCGTCGACCCGGATTCCGTCAGCGCGACGATGGCTTCGACGTCCATGTGGCTCGCCGTGTACATGACCGCGTGGGCAATCGCCTGCGCGAACGTGTCGACGTGGCCTTCGAAGCGCTCGGCACCGCGGTTGTGCGTGACCTGGTACTTTTCGGCCCCGACGATCACCTCGGCCATCGCCTCGATCGCGCGCACGGGATACTTGCCCACGGCCGATTCGCCGGAGAGCATGACCGCGTCGCTGCCATCGAGGACTGCGTTCGCCACGTCCGAGACCTCCGCACGCGTGGGCACGGGATTCTGGATCATGGACTCCATCATCTGCGTGGCCGTGATGGTCACGCGATCATGGCGTCGGGCCGTCTCGAGGATGTGCTTCTGCAGGCCCGTGAGCTCCGCGTAACCGACCTCGATGCCGAGGTCGCCGCGCGCGACCATGACGGCGTCGCTCGCCCGGACGATCTCTTCCAGGCGCGGGATCGCCTCGCTGCGCTCGATCTTCGCGACGATCTGCGCGTCGCTGCCCGCCGCACGCAGCAGTGAGCGCGCCTCCTCGACGTCCGCCGCCTGGCGGACGAACGAGACGGCGAGGTAATCCATGTCGAGCCGCGCGGCGAGCAATACGTCCTCGCGATCCTTGTCCGTCAGCGCCTGGGCCGACAGGCCGCCGCCGCGACGGTTGATGCCCTTGTGATCGCCGATCTCACCGCCCGTGAGCACGCGACATTCGACCTTGTCGCCGCGGATGCCGGTGACCACGAGCTCGATCTGGCCATCGCCGATGATCAGTTCATCGCCGGGCGCGACGTCCTTCGCGAGGTCGGGGTAGGTCATGCCGACGGCGCGGTCGGTGCCGTCGTGCGCGTCGAGCCCCGGGTCGAGCACGAAAGCGGCGCCTTCGGTCAGGAGGGCCGAGCCTCCCGCGAACCGCTCGATGCGGATTTTCGGCCCCTGCAGGTCGCCGAGCAGGGCCACGTGCTTGCCGACGCTGCCGGCGGCCTCGCGCGCACGCTGCACGCGACGGAGGTGGTCGCCCGGATCGCCGTGCGAGAAATTCACGCGCAGCACATCCGCACCTGCGCGGATGACGTCCTCGAGGACGCCCGGCGCGTCGGTGGCGGGGCCGAGCGTGGCAACGATCTTCGTCCTGCGACGTAACATCAGGTCAACCCGCCGCCCGTTGATCGAGCATTCGGCTCTCGAGCATTTCCACGGCCGGCAGTTTCTTGCCCTCGAGGAACTCGAGGAACGCGCCGCCCGCCGTCGAGATGTAGGAAATGTCCTCGGCCACGCCGTACTTTTCGATGGCAGCGATCGTGTCGCCGCCGCCTGCGATCGAGAAGCCCGGGCTGCGGGCCACCGCCTGCGCGATGACGCGCGTGCCTTCGCCGAACTGGTCGAACTCGAACACGCCGACCGGTCCGTTCCAGACGATCGTCCCCGCGTCCGCGAGCGCGGCGCCGAAGCGCTCCGCCGTGTCGGGTCCGATGTCGAGGATCATGTCCTCAGGCGCCCACCTGCGCGACCGGCTTGACGTCCGCCTCGGCAGAAGCCGCGAATTCCTTCGCCACGACGACGTCGGTCGGCAGCGGAATCTCGACCCCCGAGGTCTTCGAGCGCTCGAGCAGCTTGCGGGCCGTCTCGACCATGTCGGCTTCGTGCAGCGACTTGCCGATCGGGTTGCCGGCCGCGGCGAGGAACGTGTTGGCGATGCCGCCGCCCGACGATGAGCTTGTCGACCTTGCCGAGCAGGTTCTCGAGCACCGTGAGCTTGGTCGAGACCTTGGAGCCCGCGACGATCGCGATGAGCGGCCGCTTCGGGCTGCTGAGCGCCTTCTCGAGCGCGTCGAGCTCGTTCGTGAGCAACGGCCCGGCACAGGCGACCGGGGCGAACTTGCCCGACCCCGTGCGTGCTCGCCTCGGCGCGATGCGCGGTGGCGAAGGCGTCCATCACGTAGATGTCGCAGAGCGCGGCCATCTTCTGCGCCAGCTCGTCCTTGTTCTTCTTCTCGCCCTTGTTGAAGCGCACGTTCTCGAGCAGCACCACCTCGCCCGGCTCGCAGGTCACGCCGCCCAGCCAGTCGCGCTCGAAGCGCACGCGGCGGCCGAGCAGTTCCGACAGCCGCGCCGCGACCGGCGCCAGCGAGAACTCTTCGGCCGGCACGCCCTCCTCCGGGCGGCCGAGGTGGGACATCAGCATGACGCGTGCATTCGCCTTCTGCGCTGCGACGATGGTCGGCAGCGACGCGCGGATGCGGGCATCGCTGGTCACGACGCCGTTGTGGACGGGAACGTTGAGGTCTTCGCGAATCAGGACCCGCTTGCCGGCGAGGTCGAGTTCGTTCATGCGGAGGACGCGGAACATGTGTCTTCTACCCCTGAATCGAGCGCCGACGCGACCGGCGCCGCAGGGGCGCCGGCCACGAAGTCGCAAAGTTTCGTTACTTCGAGATGACGCGGGCCATTTCGAGCACCTTGCTCGAATAGCCCCATTCGTTGTCGTACCAGGACACGACCTTGACGAACGTGTCGTCGAGCGCGATGCCGGCGTCGGCGTCGAAGACCGACGTGCAGCTCTCGCCGCGGAAGTCCGTTGCGACGACCTTCTCGGTCGTGTAGCCGAGCACGCCCTTCATCGGGCCTTCCGACGCCGCCTTCATCGCGGCGCAGATCTCGTCGTACTTCGCCGGCTTGCTGAGCTCGACCGTCAGGTCGACGACCGAGACATCGGAGGTGGGCACGCGGAACGCCATGCCCGTGAGCTTCTTGTTGAGCTCCGGGATGACCTTGCCCACGGCTTTCGCCGCGCCCGTCGACGACGGGATGATGTTCTCGAGGATGCCACGGCCGCCGCGCCAGTCCTTGTTCGACGGTCCATCCACGGTCTTCTGCGTCGCCGTCGCCGCGTGCACCGTCGTCATCAGGCCGCGCTTGATGCCCCAGTTGTCGTTCAGCACCTTGGCGACCGGCGCGAGGCAGTTCGTCGTGCAGGACGCGTTCGAGATGATCGCCTCGCCGGCGTACTTCGCGTGGTTGACGCCGAAGACGAACATCGGCGTGTCGTCCTTCGACGGCGCCGACAGGATGACCTTCTTCGCGCCTGCGGCGAGATGCTTCTCGGCCGTCTCCTTGGTCAGGAACAGGCCGGTCGACTCGACGACGAGGTCCGCGCCGATTTCCCCCCACTTGAGCTCGGCAGGGTCCTTGACCGCGGTGAGGCGGATCTTGCGGCCGTTGACGACCAGCTGGTTGCCCGCGACGGAGATCTCGCCCTTGAAGCGGCCGTGCACCGAGTCGTACTTGAGCATGTACGCGAGATAGTCGGGCTCGAGCAGGTCGTTGATGCCGACGATCTCGACATCGGCGAAATCCCTGGCGGCCGCGCGGAGCACCATGCGACCGATACGACCAAATCCGTTGATGCCGACTTTGATACCCATTGCCCTACTCCTGGAAACCCTTAGGTTCGAAAGCAAGAAAAGAAATTCAGAGCAGACTTTCGGCGACTGCCGCGACGTTGGCCGCAGTGAAGCCGAAGTGTTCGAAAAGCTTCTTCGCCGGCGCCGAAGCGCCGAACGTATCCATGCCGACGACGGCGCCCCTGGCGCCGCCGACATAACGCCACCAAGTATCACGGACGCCCGCCTCGACGGCGACTTTCGGCACGCCGGCCGGCAGCACGCCGGCCCGGTAGGCTGCATCCTGCGCGTCGAAGAGGCACGTGCACGGCATCGAGACGACGCGGACGCGGCGCCCCTTGCCCGTGAGCAGCCTCGCGGCGTCGACCGCGAGCGCGACCTCGGAGCCCGTGCCGATCAGCACGCACTCGGGCGTGCCGTCGCAGTCGACGAGCACGTAGCCGCCGCGCTCGATGTCGGCCGTCTGCTGCGCCGTACGCGGCATGGCCGGCAGCGCCTGGCGGGTCAGGATCAGGCTGGTGGGCCCGCCCGTATGCGTGATGCCGTCGGCCCACGCCAGCGCAGTCTCGACCGAGTCGCAGGGGCGCCAGACGCGCATGTTGGGGATCAGGCGCAGGCTCGCGACGTGTTCGACGGGCTGGTGGGTCGGGCCGTCCTCGCCGAGACCGATCGAGTCGTGCGTGAAGACGAGGACGACGCGCTGCTTCATCAGCGCCGCCATGCGCAAGGCATTGCGCGCGTAGTCGGAGAAGACGAGGAACGTGCCGCCGTAAGGGATGAACCCGCCGTGCAGCGCGACGCCGTTCATCATCGCGCACATGCCGAACTCGCGCACGCCGTAGTGGAGGTAATTGCCCGCGCCCTGCGCGCCGACCGGCTGCGACGCCTTGTGGTCCGTGTTGTTCGAACCGGTCAGGTCCGCGGAGCCGCCGAGCATCTCGGGGATGGCGGCACCGAGCACGTGCAGGACCTGCTGCGAGGACGAACGCGTCGCGATCGCCGCGGCCTTCGCCGCCGCGTCCGCGATGTACGTCTCGAGCCTGGCCCGCCAGTCGGCGGGCAGCTCGCCGCGCATGCGGCGCTCGAACTCGGCCGCGAGCTCGGGGTGCGCCGCGCGATAGGCCTCGAAACGCTGCGTGCCAGGCCTGTTCCGCTGCCGCGCCCTTCGCGCGGGCGTCCCAGCCCTGGCGGATGTCGTCCGGGATCTCGAACGGCGCCGCGGTCCAGCCGAGGCGCTCGCGGGTCGCGGCAACCTCCGCTTCACCCAGCGCGGCGCCATGGCAGCTCTCGGTGCCCTGCTTGTTCGGCGAGCCCCAGCCGATGATGGTCTTGCAGCAGATCAGCGTGGGCCGTCGCGTCTCGGCCTTGGCGGCCCGGATCGCCGCTTCGATGGCCGCCGCGTCGTGGCCGTCGACGTTCGGGACGACGTGCCAGCCGTAGGCTTCGAAACGCCTGGGCGTGTCGTCCGTGAACCAGCCGTGGACGTCGCCGTCGATCGAGATGCCGTTGTCGTCGTAGAAGCAGATCAGCTTGCCGAGCTGCAGCGTGCCCGCCAGCGAGCAGGCCTCGTGCGAAATGCCTTCCATCAGGCAGCCGTCGCCGAGGAAGACGTAGGTGTGATGGTCGACGATCGTGTGCCACGGCCGGTTGAACGTCGCCGCGAGCAACTTCTCGGCGATTGCCATGCCGACTGCATTGGCGAGGCCCTGCCCGAGCGGCCCGGTCGTCGTCTCGATGCCGAGGTGCGGGTCGACTTCCGGGTGTCCCGCCGTATGCGAGCCGAACTGCCGGAATTGCGCGAGGTCGTCGATCGAGAGCGGATAGCCCGTCAGGTGCAGCAGCGAATACAGCAGCATCGAGCCGTGCCCGTTCGACAGCACGAAGCGGTCGCGGTCGACCCACTCGCGGGTTGCCCGGGTTGTGCTTGAGGTGATCCGTCCACAGGACCTGCGCGATGTCGGCCATGCCCATCGGCATGCCGGGGTGACCGGAATTGGCCTTCTGGACCGCATCCATGCTCAACGCGCGGATGGCGTTGGCGAGTTGCCGGCGGGTGGGCATGAGGGACCCTCGTGGAAAGCCCGGTATTTTAACGGGCGCCGGCCGCAGGGGTCACGCCGTTTACCGTCGTGCCGCCTCCCCGGCTATCTGCACCCAACGAAACGGCACCGCACCGCGTCCCGCCGGCCGCTATACTTCGCGGCTGTCTGCCTGTGGAATGTCATAGATGTCAAACAGTTACCTGTTCACGTCCGAGTCCGTCTCCGAGGGACACCCGGACAAGGTTGCCGACCAGATTTCCGACGCGGTCCTCGACGCGCTGCTCGCGCAGGACAAGAAAGCCCGCGTCGCTTGCGAAACGCTGGTCAAGACCGGCGTGGCGGTGGTTGCCGGCGAAGTGACGACCGAAGCCTGGGTCGACCTCGAGGAAATCGTCCGCGGCGTCATCTGTGACATCGGTTACACGTCCTCGCACGTGGGTTTCGACGGCCGCACCTGCGGCGTCCTCAACATCATCGGCAAGCAGTCGCCGGACATCGCCATGGGCGTGGACCGGGACAAGCCCGAGGAGCAGGGCGCCGGCGACCAGGGCCTGATGTTCGGCTATGCCAGCAACGAGACGCCGAGCCTGATGCCGGCGCCGATCTGTTACGCGCACAAGCTCGTCGAACGGCAGTCGGAAGTCCGCAAGAGCAACCTGCTGCCGTGGCTGCGCCCGGACGCCAAGTCGCAGGTCACCTGCCGCTACGAGAACGGCAAGGTCACCGGCCTCGACGCCGTCGTGCTGTCCACGCAGCACGATCCGGACGTCAAGCTCGAGGACCTGCGTGAAGCGGTCATGGAACTGATCATCAAGCACGTGCTGCCCAGGGAATGGCTCGGCGGCAAGACCAGGTTCCACATCAACCCGACCGGCAAGTTCGTGATCGGCGGACCCGTCGGCGACTGCGGCCTGACCGGGCGCAAGATCATCGTCGACAGCTACGGCGGGATGGCCCGTCACGGTGGTGGCGCGTTCTCAGGCAAGGATCCCTCCAAGGTGGATCGCTCCGCGGCCTACGCGGCGCGTTACGTTGCGAAGAACCTCGTCGCAGCCGGCCTCGCGGACCGCTGCGAAATCCAGGTCTCGTACGCGATCGGCGTCGCGGAACCGACCTCGATCACGGTCGAGACGTTCGGCACCGGCAAGGTCGGCCAGGACAAGCTCGAGCAGCTGGTGCGCGCCCACTTCGACCTGCGACCCTACGGCATCATCAGGATGCTCGACCTCGTCCACCCGATGTATCGCGCCACCGCGGCCTACGGCCACTTCGGCCGCGAGCCCGTCCACATGACCTACAAGTGGAAGGAGACGATCGGCGGCAAGCGCGTCGAGAAGAGCGCGGCCTTCACGGCCTTCACCTGGGAAAAGACGGACAAGGCCGAGGCGCTGCGCAAGGACGCGGGGCTCTAGCGGAGAGCGGAGAGCGGAGAGCGGAGGCGAGAGTTTACGGCGCCGCCCGCAACACCAGGACCGCATTGGCGCCGCCGAAGGCGAACGAGTTCGAGATCATGGTTCGCGCGGCGACGCCCTCGCGCACGCGGTTGGGCACGTAGTCGAGGTCGCACTCCGGATCGGGCAGGTGCAGGTGCATCGTCGGCAGCGCGACCTGTCGCTGCATCGCGAGCAGCGACAGCATGCATTCGAGCGCGCCGGCCGCGCCCAGCAGATGACCGTGCATGGCCTTGGTCGCGCTGATCGGGATCCGGGCCGCCCGCGAGCCGAAGACCGCCTTGATCGCGCCGGTTTCCACGCCATCGTTGGCCTGCGTGCCCGTGCCGTGCGCGTTGATCGCGTCGATCGCCGACGGGTCGATGTCCGCGGCGGTCAGCGCGGCCTCGATTGCGGCCGCCTGGCCCTCGACGCTGGGCCGCGTGATGTGACCCGTGTCGTTGGCGAAGCCGTAACCGGCGATCTCCCCGAGGATGGTCGCGCCGCGCGCCAGGGCGCGCTCCCAGGCTTCGAGCACCAGCATCGCCGAGCCCTCGCCCAGCACCATGCCGCTGCGGTCCCTCGCAAAGGGCTTGCACGAGGCGGACGCATCCACGGCGTCGATGGCGGCGAGCGTATGCAGCGCTTCCCAGGCCTTGAGCGAACCAAATGCGAGCGGTGCCTCGGCGCCGCCGGCCAGCGCCAGGTCGAGGTCGCCGCGGGCGATCTGCAGCGAGGCCTCGCCGATCGCCACGGCCGAAGACGAGCACGCCGTCGAATAGGTGAAGTTGGGTCCGCGCAGGTCGTGCTCGATACCGATCCAGGCCGCCGGCGCGTTGTGCATGCCCATCAGCACCGTGAACGGCTTGACCCGATCGGAGCGATCCTCGTACAGCGACCGGTAGCCGTCGTCGCTCGACTGCGCTCCCCCCATGCCGGTGCCGAGGAACACGCCGATGCGGCGGCGGTCCGCCTGTGGCAGATCGATGTGCGATTCAGCCAGCGCCTGCCGCGCCGCGAAACAGGCAAACTGGCTGACCCGATCGAGCATGCGCTGGCGCGGCGGGTCGAAATGCTCCGCGCCGTCGAATTGCGCCGACGCCACGAGCGGGCCGGCAAGCCGCCGTGCAAACGGTGCCTCGAGCCGGTGGACGGCCGAGCGGCCGGCACAGGCCTGGGCAAGGATCTCAGCCGCGCTGTTGCCCAGGGGCGAGACGACACCCATTCCGGTGACAGCGACCCGCCTCATTGGCCCGACGCTGTGCTCAACGCAGCGGCATTGCCTGCAGCAGCGCCTGCCGCTTGCGTGGCGACGAGGTTGTCGATGTAGCCGACGACGTCGCCGATGGTCTGCAGCGGGACCGGGTCACCTGGGATCGTGACCTTGAACTCATCCTCGATGTTGAACATCAGCTCGGCCACGCCGAGCGAGTCGATGCCCAGCTCTGCGAGCGGAGCGTCCGGCACCAGCGTGGCCGGATCGAGCTTGTAGTCTTTGACGAGGAGCACGCGGAGGCGGTCGATGGTGGTGTTCATGTCACGTCCTTTGTTTCAGGGGTGTCTTGATGCGTGCGCCGAGTGTCAGCATCCCGGGCCAGGCCTGCGCCAGGCCGACCAGCGGCATGGTGGTGCGCGGTTGCATCGCGAGGTGCGCAAAGCCGGCAGCAAACAGCAGTCGAGGCGTGAACTGTCGGCGCCAGTGCGCCACGTACTGCCTGGCGACGTCGCGGTGCTGCGCCATCGCGGCGCCGCGCGGCTTGCCGCGGGCAACCAGGTAGCTTGTCAGCAGCCAGGCCGACTGCAGCGCCATGCTCATGCCTTCGCCGATGATCGGGTGCGCCTCACCGGCCGCGTTGCCGATGCGCAGCGGCCCGTCGCGCGCATCGACGCGGATGCCGGGATCGAGCGGCCCGGCTGCGAGCCAGGGGCCGACTCGCGTCGCCGGCTGCAGTGCCTCACGCACGCCCCGGCACTGCGCTCGCAGGTAGGCCTCGACGGCCTCGCCGGCGCGCAGGCCCGGCGCGGCGAGGCGGCAGGCGTCCAGGCGGTCGCGACGGACGCAGCAGGCGACGGTGGTCAAGCCGCCATCGGCAACGACCATTCCGCCATAGCCACCGTCGAACGCGAGCACGGGGAGCAGGCCATCGACGAGGTCCGCGTTGAGATAGTTCGCCTTGAACGCAAGCAGGTCCGATCCGCGCGGCGTCCGGCGCTCGACCTGTCGCGCCGAGGGCAACGCCTGCCAGGAGCCGTGGGCATCGATCGCAACGCGTGCCCGCAGGATCGACGATTCTTCTCTCTGCACGGCGCTGATGCGGCATTGCCAGTCGCCGGGCATGCCCTCGACAGCCTGCACGGACCACGGTTGCAGCACCTCGACACCCGTCGCGCGTGCCTGCTCGAGCAGCAGCACATCGAGCGTCTCGCGCCCGAGCGCGCGCCCCCACGGGTGCGTGCCTGCCGCCGGCGGCAGGTCTGCTTCGATCGTGCGCGCACCGCTCATCAGCGCGACCCTGCGCAGCGCAGGTCCCGCCGCGGCGTCGAATGCAGCGCCGATGCCAAGGTCGTCGAGCAGCGGCAGGTTGCTCGCCGCCAGGCACTCGCCGCAGACCTTGCGGCGCGGAAAGGGCTCCTTCTCCACCAGCGCGACCGACCAGCCCGCGCGGGCCAGGAGGATCGCAGCGGCGGAGCCCGCCGGACCGGCACCGACGACGACTGCGTCGCGTATGGACCGCGTCACTGCGTCCGCCTGCGCGTGGCGCGAAAAAAGTGGCTGAACGCGCCCGATGCCTCTTCCTCCAGCCGCCAGCCTGGCGTCCTCGGCCACAGGGCGGTGAGTTCGCGCTCGCGAAATCCCGCGTGCACGCTGAGCACCGCGTCGGCACGCGTCACGGCGTTGGCGCCGAGCACCCCCACCAGGTGGCTGCCCGCCAGCGCCAGCCAGCCGCGTCGCGGTTCGCTGGCGATCAATGCGTCGGTGCTCGCAGGCGACCGCTTCGAGTACCAGCGTGAGCTCGGCGCGGTCGAAGTGGTGCAGAAAAAGGTTGGCGATCACCACGTCCCAGCGGGACGCCGCGTCCGACGCGGTTGCAGTTGCCGCACGCGCCCAGTCGAACACGTCCAGGACGCGCGACCGTGCCGTCCAGCCGTAACGCGCATATTCCGCGACGGTCGCGCCGTCGACCAGCGCCAGGCGGTCGAGCAGTGTCAGTTCGACCGCTGGCCACACGGGTGCGAGTTCCTGTGCCACGCCCAGCAACAAGCTGCCATCGCCGGCGCCGAGCTCGAGTACACGAACTGGCCTCCGGGATGGAGGCACGATCTGCCGCAACGTGCGTACCAGCCGAGCGCGCGTGCGCATGAACAGGTGCACGCGCTGCAGGTCGCGACGCGAGCGCGCGGCCGCTGGATCGGTCGCAGCCATGCCGTCGAGCAGTTCGGCCTGCACGCGCCGCGGCAGCATCACTGCACCTGCAGCAGCGCGCCGTAGCAACTGAAGCCGGCGCCGAAGGACGACAGCCACCAGTGCCCGCCGGGCGCGTCGTCCGCCAGCGCTGCCTCGAGCACGAAGAAGACGAAGGCGCTCGACAGGTTGCCGTACTCGCGCAGCATGGCCGCGCTGTAGCGCAGCTCGTTCGCGTCGAGGTCCAGCCGCCTCTCCAGCGGCAAGCAGCACGTCGCGGCCGCCGGCGTGCATGATCCACGCCGCGATGTCGTCGGCGGTGAGGCCCCTGGGTTGCAGGACGGTCAGCAGCACGCGGGCCGCGTACTCTGCCGCCAGCGCCGGCACCGCCCGCGTCAGGATGTTGCGCAACATGCCCCCCCGCTGCTCGAACATGAGCGCGTTGCGTTCCGCGGGCACGATCAGCGACGTGCCCTCGAGCCATTCGACGCGCCTGCGCGTCGTGGGCGGCGACCTGGACAACACGGCCGCCCCGGCCCCGTCCCCGAACAGGCAGGCGCTGATGATCACGCCCGGGTCGTCGTCGAGATACATCGCGGCGCTGCTCACCTCGACGCAGACCGACAGCACGTGCTCGCAGCGTGCAGACGCGAGCAGCGTGCTGGCAAGCTGCAGGTTGGGTAGCGCCGCGGCACAGCCGTGCCCGACCAGGTCGTAGGCCTGCACGTCCGCCCGCAGGCCCAGACGCTCGATCACGTAGCCGGTAAGGCCCGGACAGAGGTAACCGGTGCAGGTGCTGATGACCACGGCGTCGATCTGCCCTGGACTCGAGCGCGGCTGCAGCGAGCGCCCGTCCGGCGGCGCTGGTTGCGAGGGCGGGTGCGTGGGCGAGAAAGCGTCGTGCCAGCGTGTCGGGATCGATCGCGAAGCTCTCCGCCAGCGAATCGAGCGCCAGGTGGCGCGTCTCGATACCGTTGTCACGCTGCAGGACTGTGCGTGCGACCAGGTGCGCGCGCGGACCGAGCCGCCCGAACCAGTCCGAGGCCTGGAAGGCGGCAAGGCATTCGGCCTTGGTATATCGGGTCGCCGGGGTGGCTGTGCCTATTCCGCTGAAGTACATCCGTTCACCTGGCTCGACCGGTTTGGGGGCCGATGACTCTGAGTATGGCGGGACGAGCCGTCTGTGCGGTATCGGACATTGGTACCCAACGGCAGCGCGGATCCTGACCCGCTGCTGGGGAAGGAAGTGCTTCCCCCTACCCCATACCCCCTACCCCCTACCCCCTTCCGCCACTCTCCGTTACTATGCGCGCCCGCCTGAGGAGCGCTGCAACGGGTCCTTGCCCGCCAGGCTCAGGTCTTGGGTTTACCCAACCGCGCTCGCTGAACCACGTGTCGTTCAGGCGAGCGAACCTAAAAGCGATTCCCGCCCGAACGTTCACGGTCCAACGAGAGGATCGATCGATGAACGCTGCCGTGATTTCATCCAAGCCGGGCCAGGACTACGTCGTGGCCGACCTTGCGCTCGCCGACTGGGGCCGCAAGGAAATGGTCATCGCCGAGTCCGAGATGCCGGGCCTCATGGCGATCCGCAAGGAGTACGCGCAGGTGCAGCCGCTGAAAGGCGCCCGCATCGCCGGCTCGCTGCACATGACCATCCAGACCGCGATGCTGATCGACACGCTGAAGGCGCTCGGCGCCGACGTGCGCTGGGCATCCTGCAACATCTATTCGACCCAGGACCACGCGGCTGCGTACGTGGCTGCCGCGGGGACGCCGGTCTTCGCCTACAAGGGCGAGTCGCTCGAGGACTACTGGGAGTACACGCACCGGATCTTCGAGTGGCCGGGCGGCCACATGGCCAACATGATCCTGGACGACGGCGGCGACGCGACGTTGCTGCTGATGCTCGGCTCGCGGGCAGAGGAGGATGCGACGGTCATCTCCAAGCCCGGCAACGAGGAAGAAACCGCGCTGTTCGCCGCCATCCGCAAGCGCCTCGAGACGAGCCCGGGCTGGTACTCGAAGCGCCTGGCGCAGATCCAGGGCGTGACGGAAGAGACCACCACGGGCGTGAAGCGCCTGTACGAATTCGCGCGCAAGGGCGAGCTGCCGTTCCCCGCGATCAACGTCAACGACTCGGTGACCAAGTCGAAGTTCGACAACCTCTACGGCTGCCGCGAGTCGCTCGTCGACGCGATCAAGCGCGCGACCGACGTGATGATCGCGGGCAAGGTCGCGGTCGTGGCAGGCTACGGCGACGTCGGCAAGGGCTCGGCCGAATCGCTGCGCGCACTCTCGGCGCAGGTCTGGATCACCGAGATCGACCCGATCTGCGCGCTGCAGGCGGCGATGGAAGGCTACCGGGTCGTGACGATGGACGAGGCCTGCGACCAGGCCGACATCTTCGTGACCGCGACGGGCAACGTGAACGTGATCACCCACGAGCACATGAAGCGCATGCGCAACCAGGCGATCGTGTGCAACATCGGCCACTTCGACAGCGAGATCGAGATCGCGTCGCTGCGCCAGTACGCGTGGGAGAACATCAAGCCGCAGGTCGACCACGTGATCTTCCCGGACGGCAAGCGGCTGATCATCCTCGCGGAGGGGCGCCTCGTGAACCTCGGCTGCGCGACCGGCCACCCGTCGTTCGTGATGTCGAACTCGTTCACGAACCAGGTGCTCGCGCAGATCGAGCTGTTCAAGCACGGCGCCAAGTACGAGAAGCAGGTCTACGTGCTGCCGAAGCACCTCGACGAGAAGGTGGCGCAACTGCATCTCGGGCGCATCGGTGCGAAGCTCACGACGCTCACGGCGGAGCAGGCCGCGTACATCGGCGTGTCGCCGCACGGTCCGTTCAAGCCGGAGCACTACAAGTACTAGTAGCCGGCTGCAGCTGTCCCTGGCTGGCGAGTGACTAGTGAATAGTGACTAGTGGTCAGTCAAGAGACGGCCGCCGCGGGGCGGCCGTTTTTTTGCTGGAAGCGGCCTATCCTGAGAGCACCGCGATTTATTTTCGCTATGCTGCGCAGAAAGATCGGGGGTACCTCCGATGCGATTCGGGTTGCTGTTGACTGCGCTGCTGTGGACCGCGGCCGTCGCCGCGGCCGACGCTCCTGCGCCCGGTCCGCTGCCTGTGGAGTCGTTCACGCGGTGGGACGAGTTCGGGGACATCAAGATCTCGCCGGACGGCCGTCTGCTGGCATGACCCTGGGCAAATACGGCAACTCCGCCCTCGCGTTCATCGATCGACGCGACGGCAAGCTCGTCGGCGGCTGGCGTCAGCCAAACGGTACCGTCATCGAGGACTTCGACTGGGTTTCACCAACCAGGGTGATCTACCGGATCGCCGAGCGCGCGCCCGGTCGAGTCGAACGCATCGGCACGGGTGAGATCTTCGCCATCGACGTGGACGGCAAGGACAAGGCCCTGGTCTACGGCTATCGCGCACACTCCTCGAGCTATGCCACAGCCTATGTGATCAGCACCCTGCCTAGCGACCCGGAAACATCCTCGTGGCGGAGCAACCCTGGCGCATCATCGGCGATTCCTGGTGGACCAACCCGGACGCGCGACCCACGATCAAGCTGCTTAACGTCAGGAATGGCCGCAAGCGCGAATTGGGCGAGGCGCCGCTCGCCAGCGCGCAGCTGCTCGTGGACAGCAGCGAGCAGGTGCGTTTCGCGGTGGGTTTCGATACACGCGGAAAGCTTGCCGTCGCGTGGCGGCCCCAGGCTGAAGCTGCCTGGCAGGAGTTCGCGCTGCCGGGGTTCGCAGCGAAACGATCAAACCGCTCGGCTTCACCAAGGACAATTCGGCGGTGCATTTTCTCGCCGTGCCCGAGAGCAAGAGCCATCAAGCCCTGTATCGGCTGACACTCGCGAGCGGCGCCATCGACAAGCTGTCGCTCGCAGATGACACCGAGGTTGTCAACGCGGTGATGGACCTGCGAAACGAACGGGTCATCGGCTACAAGACTTACACGGACAAGCCCGCGCGGGCCTGGATCGAGAAAGATGATCCCTCCGCACGCTTTTACCGCGCGCTCGAACGGGCTTTCCCCGGCCAGACGCTCGTGATCACGAGCGTGACCAGCGACGGTGCGCTCGCGGTGGCCTTCGTCCAATCCGACGTGAATCCGGGCGACTTCTACGTCCTCGACACGCAGGCTCTCAAGGCCGACTTCATCAGGGCGAGCCGTGCCTGGATCGACCCGCGGACGATGCGACCACGCGAACCGATCACGCTGCAGGCGCGCGATGGACTTCAACTCCATGGCTACGTCACGCGACCTGCAGGTCCGCCGCCCCATCCTATGGTCGTCCTGCCGCATGGCGGCCCGCACGAAGCGCGCGACTGGTGGGAATTCGATGACGAAGCGCAGTTGCTGGCCAACCGCGGTTATGCCGTGTTGCAGGTCAACTACCGCGGCAGCGCCGGCTTCGGCATCGACTTCAAGTCATCCGGCTACAAAGAATGGGGCGCCCGGATGCAGGATGACTTGACCGATGCGACGCGCTGGGCCATCGAGAACAAGATTGCAGCGCCGGACCGCATCTGCATCTATGGTTCCAATTACGGCGGCTACGCGGCATTGATGGGCGTCGCCCGCGAGCCTGGCCTGTATCGTTGCGCCATCAGCTTTGCCGGGAATTACGACCTCGAAGTGCTGCAGAGCTCCCGCCGCCTCCAGAGCAACCGGAACGGACGCACCTACATCGAGGAAACCCTCGGCGATGACCCCGCACAACTGCGCGCGCGCTCACCGGTCCACCTGGCGACTTCGATCCAGGCGCCCGTGCTCCTGATCCACGGCACCGAGGACTTCCGCGCCGATATCAATCAAGCGCAGGCGATGAGGACTGCGCTCGAGCGCGCCGGCAAGCGCTTCGAGTGGCTTGCCCTGAAACGGGAGGGCGACTGGATCTACGACGAGAAGACGCGAAGGAAGCATACGAACGCATCCTCGCCTTCCTCGACGCGAACCTGTCACGCTGAAGGACGATGGCGGGTCGAGCGCAGCTGCTTTTCGTCACTTGCTCCCCGCGCACGGGAGATGTCGCGCAGTTGGCGGACGAGTGCTCTTGCTATCCGCTCTCCGCTATCCGCTTCTCTTCCGCGCCAGCGTCAAGCCGTCGCCGATCGGCACGAGCGAGAGATCCACGCGCTCGTCACGGTGCAGCACCTCGTTGAAGTGCCGCAGCGCGACCGTGTCCGCGTCGGCGACTTCCGGATCCGCGACGCGGCCGCCCCAGAGCGTGTTGTCGATGCAGACGAGACCCCCTGGACGCAGCAGCGTGAGCACGCGCTCGTAGTAGCCCAGGTAAGCCGCCTTGTCGGCATCGATGAAGGCGAGGTCGAAGGTCTCGCGCTGCCCCGCGGCCAGCAGTCCATCCAACGTCTGGTTCGCGGGCGCCAGTCGCAGGTCGATCTTGTGGTCGACTCCCGCCGCCCGCCAGTAACGCCGGGCGATCGCGGTCCACTCCTCGCTGACGTCGCAGGCGACGACGCGGCCGTCGTCTGGCAGCGCCGCAGCCACGGCCAGGGCGGAGTAACCCGTGAACACCCCGACTTCGACGTAGCGGCGCGCACCGGTGAGCCGGGCCAGCAGTGCCATGAACTGGCCCTGTTCCGGTGCGATCTGCATCCCGGCGTTCGGCATCGCAGCCGTCTCTTCGCGCAACGCAAGCTGCGTGGACGATTCGCGTAATGAGACGTCGATCAGGTATTCGTAGAGCGAATCCGTGAGCGTGATCGTACGATTGGACATGGCAACTCCTGCAGGGCGGTCGAATCTGCCATGATCCGTGCATCCGACGCAGACGATGAGCACGATGGCGAGCAACGAGTCCCGGTCCGGTAGCGTACGCCTGGTCCAGTTTACGGACACGCACCTGCTGGACGATCCGGACGGCATCCTGCGCGGCGCCCGCACCCTGCCCCGCTTGCAGGCCTGCATCGCCCATGCGCAGCGACACTTTTTCCCGGCGGACGTCGTAGCGGTCACCGGTGACATCGTCCATGACGACCCCCGGGCGTACGGAATCGTGGACTTGCTGTTCGGCACGCTGGGCATCCCCGTGCTGCTGATCCCGGGCAACCACGACCTGCCGGACGAAATGCACCGGCGCTTCGCTCACGCGCCATTCCAGGTCGGCGGCGAGTACCGCACGACGAATGGCTGGCAGGTCCTGCTGCTCGAATCGTGGTTCGCGGAATCGGAGGATGGCGAAGGCCGGCTCGGCGACGAGCAGGTCCGCCAGGTCCGGCAGTCACTGGCGCAAGGCACCGACCCGCACGCCTTCGTGTTCCTGCACCACCCGCCCATCCCGATGGAGTCCCCGGCACTGGACAAGCTGGGGCTGCTCGACGCGGACGCGCTGCTCGCGGCGATCGCGGGCAATCCCCGCGTTGCGCGCGGTGTGCTGGGGCCACGCGCACCAGGGCCTCGACATCTACGCGAAGGGGGACGTGCGGTTCATGTGCACGCCCGCGACCGCGATGCAGTTCCGTCCGCGCCAGCCGACGTTCCAGGTCGACGATCGGCCGCCCGGTTATCGCGTGATCGACCTGGGCGCGGACGGTTCGATCGCGTCCGAGGTCGTGTGGCTCGAGGGTTACCGCGACGCATGAGACGTTCGCGGCGCTCCGGGTTCGGGACGCGTTCCGAAAACCGTCCGCGCCATGGACGGCGCGGTCGGAGCCTCCATGGACGGGTTTACGGCGTTTTTCGGAACGCGTCCCGGAACCCCGAGCGTCGGGAACGCTTGTTCTACCGCAGGAACGACGTGAACAGCGTGTAAGAGCCGGCCGCCGCCAGCAGGCACAGCACGATCGACGCAGCGACGTAGCCTGCCGCTGCGAACGCCTGCCCACGCTGGACCAGCAGCAGGGCCTCGAGCGAGAACGCGGAAAAAGTCGTGAAACCACCGAGCACGCCGACGATCAGCAGCACGCGCAGGTCCTGGCGGACGTGCAGCGGGCTCGCCGGCTCGAACATGGCGCCGAGCGCGCCGACCAGCAGGCATCCCGCGACATTCACCGCCAGCGTTCCCCACGGGAAATGCGTGCCGGCGCCGCGGCTGACCAGGGTCGAGACGAAGAGCCGGGCGGCACCGCCGATACCGCTCCCCAGCGCGACCAGCAGGTAGGCATTCAGGGGCAGGTAAGCGTTCAGTGGGCGGCCCTCTACGGCTGTTGGCGACCGCCCCGCAGGTGCGGCGGGTCCGTGTTTTCCGCAGCATCTTAAGGCGCATCCCGGGCAGGCGCGAGGGCGCTGCTAAGATACGCCGCTTTCCCGCCGGACCCGGCTGCGCCGGGCGGCACCTGCCAAAGCGGAGCTCCCAGTGACCCTGTTCGAAGAAGCCTGCAAGTACATCCCCGGTGGCGTGAACTCTCCCGTGCGGGCCTTCCGCGGCGTCGGCGGCGAACCGATCTTCTTCGCGCGTGCGAAGGGCTCGCGGGTGTGGTCGGCGGACGGCCGCGAGTTCATCGACTACGTCGGCTCCTGGGGCCCGATGATCCTCGGTCACGCCCACCCGGACGTCATCCGCGTCGTGCAGGAAACCGCGGCCAACGGGCTCTCGTTCGGCGCCCCGACCGAGATCGAGACGACCGTCGCCCGCAAGATCATCGAACTCGTGCCGTCGATCGAGCTCGTGCGCATGTGCAGCTCCGGCACCGAGGCCACGATGAGCGCGATCCGGCTCGCGCGCGGATTCACCGGCCGCCAGAAGATCATCAAGTTCGAGGGCTGCTACCACGGCCATTCGGACTCGCTGCTGGTGAAGGCCGGCTCCGGGATGCTGACGCTGGGCGTGCCGACCTCGCCGGGCGTGCCGCCGGAACTCGCGGCGCACACGCTGACGCTCTCCTACAACGACATCGCGCAGGTGCACCAGGTGTTCGGCGAACTGGGCAGCCAGGTTGCCTGCGTCATCGTCGAACCGGTGGCCGGCAACATGAACTGCATTCCGCCGGTGCCGGGGTTCCTCGAGGCATTGCGCGAGGAATGCACGCGGCACGGCGCGGTCCTGATCTTCGACGAGGTCATGACCGGCTTCCGCGTCGCCAAGGGCGGCGCGCAGCAGCTGTACGGCATCAAGCCGGACCTCACGACGCTCGGCAAGATCGTCGGCGGCGGCATGCCCGTCGGCGTGTTCGGCGGCCGGCGCGACATCATGCAGCACATCGCGCCGCTCGGCCCCGTGTACCAGGCCGGCACGCTGTCGGGTAATCCCGTCGCGATGGCCGCGGGGCTCGCCACGCTGAATGGCATCGACGCACCGGGCTTCCACGCCCGGCTCGCGCAGCTCACCGACAGGCTGGTCACGGGCATCGCGGCGGCCGCAAAGAAGGCCGGCGTACCGCTCGCCACCAATCACGTCTGCGGCATGTTCGGCCTGTTCTTCACGGCGACGCCCACCGTCACTTCGTATGCGGATGCGACGAAGTGCGACGTCGAGCGTTTCAAGAAGTTCTTCCACGGCATGCTCGCGGAAGGCGTGTACCTCGCGCCCTCGGCGTTCGAGGCGGGCTTCGTCTCCGCCGCGCATTCCGAGGCGGACATCGACGCTACCGTTGCGGCGGCCGCCCGGGTATTTGCGCGGCTCTGACCGACACGACGCTCAGTCGCTGCGCGTCGCCAGGCGCATGAAGAGATTCTCGTAATCCTGGTTCATGCGATCACGACTGAATTGCGTGAGCGCTTTTTCGCGCCCCTTTTGTGCCATCGCACTGGCGTACCCGGGTGCTTCGAGCAGCAGTTGCAGCGCATCGGCCATCGCCACCGGATCCGACTCGCGCACGAGCTTGCCATCGACGCCGTCTGCAATCACTTCGCGTACCCCGGGTACGTCGGTGCCGATGACGGCACAGCCGGCCGCCATGCCCTCGATCAAGGCCAGTGGCATGCCCTCGTAGTGGGTGCTGAGCACGGCGATCTGGTTGCCCATCAGTAACCCGGGCACATCGCGAATTACGCCCAGGAAGCTGACTTGCGCATCAATGCCGAGTGACTGTGCAAGCAGTTGCAGGTTCTTCCGGAACGAAGCCTTGCCGCCGCCGGCCAGATGGAGCCTGGGTCGCAATCCGCGACCTGCGAGCACAGCCAGCGCCCTGAGCAGGGTTTCGTGGTCTTTCTGCTTCGACAGGCGCGCAACCATGACGATGCCTGGAGCGCGCTCTGGCAAGGGCAACGCATCGCTGCGTGCGAATGGCTGGATGCGAATGCCGTTGGGAATGGCAAGCAAGCGCTGCTCTGGCAAACCCTGCGCGATCAGTGCCTGCCTGACACCCTCTGAACAGCCAACGATGCAGTCGGTTCGCTTGGCCAGCCAACGCGACTGCATCAGCCGCCAGCGGCCATAACGCTCGCGGGTGTTGTGTTCAACCTGTACCAGGTGCGGCACCTTGGCCAGCAGGCCGGCGTAACGTCCCCAGAGATGCTCGCTGAAGCCATGGGCGACCAGGATGTCGGGCTTGAATTCACGACAAATGCGCACCAGCGCCAGAATCGTCGCGAAATGCGACCAGCCAGCTACCAGGCGCATCGGCACGCCGTCGCGCTGCAGTTCTTCGATGCGGGCCGCCGGCGTATGGCGTTTGCGCCTGAGTACCAGGATTGGCGTCATGCGGGTGCCCAGGCGCGCGGCATTGACCAGGGCAATGGCTACCTGTGTAGCGCCGCCTGAAAAGCCGCCAGTGACGAAGTGCAGGACCCGCACCGGGGCTCGAACACCGGCTGCATCAACGCTGGGCGATCGATCCCGGAGCTGGTCTGCGCATCAATGTGGCGCGTCATGCCTGCTCCCCGCTGGGCGCGGAGCCCGGCACGAGCAATCGCGCCACCGCATCCGCGGCCGTGTCGACGCCATTGCGCAGCGCCAGTTGCGCCGTGTTCGCGCGCAGCGCCGCGCATGCGGCCGGGTCATCCAGCAAGGCGGCGACGGCCGCACTCAATGCGGTGGCATCGAGGGGCGCGGCGACCGCTGCCCCGCGCCTCGCACAGGCATCGATGCGCGCGGCCTGGTCGCCGGCGATCGGCGCCGCGACCAGCGGGATCCGCTGCGCGAGTGACTGCAGCAGCAGGCTGCCGCCGTTGACGGCCGCCACCGCGGCTTCGCGCACCAGCCCGAGCAGCTGGCCGTTGGGCAGGTGCGGCAGTATCGCGAGCGATGCCGGCCAGGTCTGCGCGGCCAGCTCGGCGTGCATGCGCGGGCCGACCACCACCACGACCGGCTCGGTGCGCGTGGCCGCGAGCAAAGCGGCCGCGTCGACGAACACCCGGGCCGGATCCGACCCCGGCTCGAACGTCCCGCCACCGCCCGGGCACAGCACGACGTACCGGCCCGGCTCGAGGCCGAGCCGCTGCTGCAGGCCCAGCACCTCGCCGGCAACGATGGGTTCGTGCAGCGTGTCGAGGATCACGATCTCGGGTCGGCCTGTCAGCCGCAACTTGAGCCGCTCGTACGCGTTCGGCTCGCCGCCGAGGAAGCGCGGCTGCGCGATCCAGTGCTGGTCCAGCATGCGCATGCGCCGCAGGCGGAAACCCTTCCAGCGCGTCTTTGGCCGCGAGCTGAGGTAGACGACGCGGCTGCCCGCGGCGCGCGCCGCGCGGTACTGGGCGAGTCGGCCCGAGCTGTCGAAGAAGACGACGTCGGCACGCTCCTGCCGCAGGTAGTGCTCGACGGCCGCGCCGGCCCGCGTCGGCGAATCGTCGAGCTGCAGGCCAGGGTACGGCGCCGACGCAGCGTAGGGCGCGTGCCGGTTGAGCACGAAGCGGATCTGTGAATCGGGCCAGCGCCGCTCCAGTCCGCGGGCGATGGCGAGCGACCGATGGTACTCGCCGGCACCGCCGGGGCCGGACACGGGAACGAACACGAACCGCGGCGCAGGCATCTCGCGAGTCTACCCGGCCGTTCAGCCGGCCGTGGATTCGGACTCAGGCGGCTCGGTCGAGATCTCGAACAACGGGCGCAGGTAACGCAAGCGTTCGATCGGGTCATCGAGCTCGAGGCACTGCTGCTTGTGCTCGGTGGGCAGCGGCAGGATTTCCGCGAGGCGGCCCGCCACCCAGCCGGAGTCGTCGAGCCGGCGTTCGAGGGTCTCGTACGGCTCACCCACCTGGCCGAGCACGTAATCGAGCGCGGGGCCCAGGTCCGAAAACTCGTCCGGCAGTGGCACCACCCGCTCCGGCGGCAGCCATTCGACTTCGGCCATGTTCAGGCCGTCGCGAGCACGGCGGCGCGAGTGGATGCGGAAGCGGCGCTCGCCGCGCGCCTCGATGCCCAGCAAGCCGTCGGGCTGTCCCGAAAAATCGACGATCTTTGCGTAGGTGCCGACGTCGCAGGTTGCGGTGGGCGCGGCGCCCGCTTCTTCGCCTTCCTTGAGCAGGACGACGCCGAATCCGGTGTCTTCCCGCAGGCAACGCCGCACCAGGTCGATGTAGCGCGCCTCGAAAATCCTGAGCGGCAGCGGGCCGCCCGGGAACAGGACCGTGTTCAGCGGGAACAGTGCGATTTCCTGGCGTGCCGGGGACACAGCTGCGGACATGGAGGGATTATGCCGCGTCAGGCCGTGGCGGGTGTCCTGTCACGCAGCGCCTGCAGCAGGCGCTCGTGCAGGCCACCGAACGACCCGTTGCTCATCAGCACCAGCCGGTCGCCCGGTCGCGCTTCGGCCACGAGCGCTGCGACCAGCCGACCGAGATCGGCTTCGACCGTCGCCAGGGGCCCGAGGGGCTGTATCGCCTCGGCCACGTCCCATTTCACCTCGGGCGACTGGTAGAGGAACACGCGGTCCGCGCCGCGCAGCGACTCCACGAGTGCGGCCTTGTGCGTGCCGAGCTTCATCGTGTTCGACCGGGGCTCGAGCACCGCGATCACGCGCCCCTGCCCCGACTTCCGCCGCACGCCGTCGAGCGTCGTCGTGATCGCCGTCGGGTGATGCGCGAAATCGTCGTACACCGTGACGTCGTCGACGACCCCGCGCACTTCGAGCCGGCGCTTCACGCCGCCGAACCGTCGCAACGCCTCGAGTCCCGCCTGTTCGTCCACACCCGCATGCGCCGCCGCTGCCAGCGCCGCTACGGCGTTGGCCGCGTTGTGCTTGCCGAGCAGGTCCCAGTCCACGCGGCCGAGGGCACGTTCGCCGCGCCAGACCTCGAAGCTCGAGTAGTCGCCCGTGCCGCCCGCGGGCGCAATCCGCCAGTCGAGCGGCGCCGAGGTCGTCGCCGACCCGAAACGCTCTACGGGGGTCCAGCAGCCGAGCTGCAGGACTTCGTCGAAGTTCGGCTCCTCCGCATTGACGATCAGCCGGCCGTTGCCGGGCACCGTGCGCAGCAGCAGGTGAAACTGCTTCTGGATCGAGGCGACGTCCGGATAAATATCGGCGTGGTCGTGCTCGAGGTTGTTGAGGATCGCCGTGCGCGGCCGGTAGTGGACGAACTTGGCGCGCTTGTCGAAAAACGCAGTGTCGTACTCGTCGGCCTCGATGACGAAGTGCCGGCCGGTGCCGAGCCGTGCGCTCACGTCGAAGTCGAGCGGCACGCCGCCGATCAGGAATCCGGGTGCGAGGCCTGCGTGTTCGAGGATCCACGCCAGCAGGCTGCTCGTCGTCGTCTTGCCGTGGGTGCCCGCGACACCGAGCACCCAGCGGCCGTCGCGACGCAGCACGTTGCGCGCGAGCCATTCCGGGCCCGACTCGAACTGCTGGCCGCTGTCGAGCAATGCTTCGACGAGCGCATTGCCGCGGCTCATGACGTTGCCGACGACGAACACGTCGGGATTCAGCTTGAGCTGGTCGGGCGCATAGCCCTCGATGACGTCGATGCCGAGCGCGGCGAGCTGGGTGCTCATCGGCGGGTACACGTTGCGGTCGGAACCGGTGACGCGATGGCCGGCCGCGCGCGCGATGGCGGCGATGCCGCCCATGAACGTGCCGCAGACGCCGAGGATGTGCAGGTGCAAGGTCAGCTCCCTCCGCCGCCCGCCAGTCCGAGCAACAGGTTGATCAACAGGAAATACGTCAGTGAGATCGCCACCCCGGTGAAGAGGCTGGAGTCCGTCGCCAGTTTCAGGATGCGGCCCGTCACCAGCGCGAACATCACGACGAGGGCCAGGGCCGCGGTTCCGGCAAGCGTGGACTCCGGCGTTGCGCCAGCCGAATCGAGCAGCCACTGCAACGGCAGGTACACGATCGCGCCCAGCAGCGCGCCGGTGCCGAGCACGGCCGTGGCGGTCTGCAGGAACCGCTCCGGATGCCCGAACAGGCGCAGCAGCAGCCACGTTCCGCCGAGCAGCAGCACCGGGTCAAGCAGGACGAAGACGAACCAGACCCCGCCCACCTCGTGCAGCATCAGCAGCTGGACGACCGACACGGCCACGTACAGCGCAGTCACGAGCACCAGCAGCAGCACGGACGCGGGGAGGTCCTGCGGACCGCGGCGCCAGAGTACGATGTCGAGGAAGACCTTCAGGAATTGCAGCACTGGTTGACGCGGCGGCCTGAGGAACGGCGATTCTACACGCAGGTCACCTGTCCGATGGGCGATGCAAGACTGATCCACGAGCCGGCCGCACTCGAGGCGGCCCTGTTCCGGCTGCACGGTGCGGAGCGCCTCGCGCTCGACACCGAGTTCATGCGGGAGCGCACCTACCACCCGCAGCTCTGCCTCGTGCAGATTGCCACCGAATCCGACTGCTGGCTGATCGACCCGCTGGCCGGCCTCGACCTGGCGCCGTTGTACGAGCTGCTGCTCGACCGTTCGCGACTGAAAATCCTGCACGCGGCGCGCCAGGACATCGAGGTCCTGCTCAACGCGGGCGGCGCGGTGCCCGGACCGCTGTTCGACACGCAGGTCGCCGCGGCGCTGCTCGGCTTCCCCCCGCAGGTGGGTTACGCCGAACTGGTTGCGCGCCAGCTCGGGCACTCGATCGACAAGGGCCAGACCCGCACGGACTGGTCGAAGCGGCCGCTGACGCGCCGCCCAGCTCGCCTATGCGGCGGACGACGTTCGGCACCTGCTGACGTTGCAGACCGAACTGCAGGCGGCGCTGGCGGCAAAAGGCCGGGCGCAGTGGGTGCTCGAGGAATCGGCCGCGCTCGAGGACCCGTCGCTCTATCGGACCGATCCGGCCGATCGCGTGGCGGCGACTGAAGGGACTGAACCGGCTCGCGCCCAGGGAACAGGCCGTGGCGCGCGCCCTGGCCGAATGGCGTGAGCGTCGCGCGCTCGAGTCGGATCGGCCCCGCGGCTGGATCCTCGCGGACGAGTCGCTCTACGCGATGGCGACGCGCGCGCCCGGCTCGCTGCCGGCGCTCGAGGCCATCCCGGCGCTGGCGCCGTCGGTCGTCCGTAAGCGCGGCGACGAGCTGCTGCAGCTGATTGCGGCCGCGCAGGTCGACGACGGGATCGAACCCATGGCGCCGCCGCGCCGGCCCACGAACGAGGAACAAGCCCTGGCCGGAGCGCTGATGCAGGTCGTGCGCGACGCGGCGACCGCACTGGGGATCGGTCCGGAAATCCTCGCGACGCGACGCGACGTGGAATCACTCGCGTTCGGAGCCGCAACGCCGCAGACCAGCCCGCTGCTGCGAGGCTGGCGCGGCGAGGTCTCGGCGAGAGAATTGCTGGCCCCGGTGCTCTCCGCCGTCGGGAGAGGGGACGGTCAGCAGCCGGCGACCTTCACGAAATCGGCGTACACGCGGTCGACGGGCTGGTCGGCGTTGACGACCTTGAGCAGCCCGCGTGCCGTGTAATGCTCGATCAGTGGTGCGGTCTGGTCGTTGTACACCTTGAGCCGGTTGGCAATGACGTCTTCCTTGTCATCGTCGCGCTGCTTGAGCACCGGCGCGTCGGCGCCGTGCTCCGGGTTGTCGCACTTGTCGCCCTTCTGCGACGGCGACGAGTACACGTTGAAGACCTTGCCGCAGGCCGGGCAGGTCCGGCGGCCCGTCAGGCGCATGACCAGCGCCTTCTCGTCGACCTTCATCAGCACGACCGTGTCGATCGGCTGGCCGAGTTCGCCGAGCAGCTTGTCGAGCGCCCCCGCCTGCGCGACGTTGCGCGGGTAACCGTCGAGGATGAAGCCCGCGCTCGCGTCGGGGCGGCCGAGGCGCTCGCGAATGAGGCCCAGCACGATGTCGTCGGTGACCAGTTCACCGGCGTCCATCGCCGCCTTGGCGCGCTTGCCGAGCTCGGTGCCGCGGGCGACCGCGTCGCGCAGCAGGTCGCCGGAGGAAACCTGCGGGATGCCTTTCTGGTCGCGCAGCCGCTGTGCCTGGGTGCCCTTGCCGGAACCGGGCGCGCCGAGTAGTACGAGTCTCATGTGGGTGCCATCCGCGGCGGGTACTTGGAGAGCGGGACACCGTACCGAAAACGGCCGGTCCCGGCCAGAGGGAGCTTCCCGCGACCGTCTGCGGCCGTGCGTCCGAAAAGTTAGAATCGCGCGCCGCGGGCGGGTATCCTTGACGGCTGCGAGCCCAAACGTAAGTCCACGTTTCCGTTCATATTCTTGCGGGAGTAGCGATGAAGAGCCCGAAGCGTCCGCGCAATGCGTTCTATGCCCAGTCCGGCGGCGTCACGGCCGTGATCAATGCTTCGGCCTGCGGTGTGATCGAGACCGCGCGCAAGAATCGCCGCCACATCGGCACGCTCTATGCCGGCCGCAACGGCATCCTCGGCGCGCTGCACGAGGACCTCATCGACACCAGCAAGGAAAGCGCTGCGGACATCCGCGCGCTGCGGCACACGCCGGCCGGCGCCTTCGGGTCGGCGCGTTACAAGCTCAAGAAGTTCGAGGACAACCCGCGCGAATACGAGCGGCTGATCGAGGTCTTCAAGGCGCACGACATCGGCTATTTCTTCTACAACGGCGGCGGCGACTCGGCCGACACGTGCTTCAAGGTCTCGCTGCTCGCCGAGAAGATGGGTTATCCGCTGCAGGCCATCCACGTGCCGAAGACCGTCGACAACGACCTGCCCATCACCGACTGCTGCCCGGGCTTCGGTTCGGTCGCCAAGTACGTCGCCGTCTCCATCCGCGAGGCGGGCTTCGACGTGGCCTCGATGGCGAGCACCTCGACCAAGGTGTTCGTGCATGGAAGTGATGGGGCGCCACGCCGGCTGGATCGCTGCGGCCGGCGGCCTCGCTGCGCAGAAGGCCGGGGACGCGCCGCACATCATCCTGTTCCCGGAAATCACGTTCGACGAGGACAAGTTCCTCGCGCGCACCAAGGAGTGCGTCGAAAAGTACGGCTACTGCGCCGTCGTCGTCTCCGAGGGCGTGCGCAACGCCGAAGGCAAGTTCCTGGCGGACGCCGGCACCCGCGACGCCTTCGGCCACGCGCAGCTCGGTGGCGTCGCCCCGGTGGTCGCGCAGCTGGTCAAGCAGAAGCTCGGCTACAAGTACCACTGGGCCGTCGCCGATTACCTGCAGCGCGCCGCACGTCACATCGCTTCGAAGGTCGACGTGGAACAGGCCTATGCGGTGGGCAAGGCGGCGGTGGAGTTCGCCGTCAAGGGCCACAACTCCGTGATGCCGGCGATCGTGCGCACGTCGAACCGTCCGTACCGGTGGAAGATCGGCATGGCGCCGCTCGACCAGGTCGCCAACGTCGAGAAGATGCTGCCGCGGGACTACATCACCCCGGACGGCCTGCACATCACGGCGAAGGGTCGCCGAAGTACCTGGCGCCCCTGATCCAGGGCGAGGACTACCCGCCCTACGAGGGCGGCCTGCCGCGCTACGTCGTGCTCAAGAACAAGCCGGTGCGCCGGAAGCTGAAATCAGCCTTCATGGTATAGTCGCGCGCCTTTTTTGGCGGCTGGGACGGGTCGCAGAGCCCGGGGGTCCGGCCCATCAATGCATACGTTTTCTTTGACGACCCTGACTGGGGAGGCAGACACAAAATGACCACTTCTCTCGCACTGTGGCTGGCGATCGGTGCCGGCGTGCTCGCGATCCTGTACGGGGTGCTTTCCGCCCGCTGGATCGTGTCCCAGCCGGCTGGCAATGCGCGCATGCAGGAAATCGCGGCGGCGATCCAGCAGGGCGCCAGCGCCTACCTGAACCGCCAGTACACGACCATCGGCATCGTCGGTGTCGTGCTGTTCCTGGTCCTCGGCCTCGCGCTCAGCTGGGCCACGGCCGGCGGCTTCGCGGTCGGCGCGATCCTCTCGGGTGCCGCAGGCTACATCGGCATGAACGTGTCGGTCCGCGCCAACGTCCGTACGGCCCACGCCGCCAGCATCGGGCTCGACCCGGCGCTGCAGGTCGCGTTCCGCGGCGGCGCCATCACCGGCATGCTCGTGGTCGGCCTCGGCCTGCTCGGCGTCGCGGCCTACTACGGCCTGATGCTGAACGTGACGGGCGGCGACACCGACAAGTCGCTGCACGCGCTGGTCGGCCTCGCGTTCGGCGGTTCGCTGATCTCGATCTTCGCGCGACTGGGCGGCGGCATCTTCACCAAGGGCGCCGACGTCGGCGCCGACCTGGTGGGCAAGGTCGAAGCCGGCATTCCCGAGGACGACCCGCGCAACCCGGCCGTGATCGCCGACAACGTCGGCGACAACGTCGGCGACTGCGCCGGCATGGCGGCCGACCTGTTCGAGACGTACGCCGTCACCGTGGTGGCGACCATGCTGCTGGCCGGCCTCACGATGCAGGCTACGCTCGGCCCGAACGCGATCCTGTATCCGCTCGTGCTGGGCGCCGTGTCGATCGTCGCTTCGATCGTCGGCACGTTCTTCGTCAAGGCGCGCGAGGGCGGCAAGATCATGAACGCGCTGTACCGCGGCCTGATCGTGTCCGGCCTGATCGCCGCCGTGGCGTTCTACTTCGTCACCACGGCGATGATGGGCGAGGCGGCCATGGGCCTGTTCGGCTGCGCGCTGATCGGTCTCGTGCTCACCGGCGCGATGATCGTCATCACCGAGTACTACACGGCGACCGAATATGCGCCCGTGCGCTACGTCGCCGCGGCCTCGCAGACCGGCCACGGCACCAACGTCATCGCGGGCCTCGCGGTGTCGATGAAGTCCACGGCGCTGCCGGTGATCGCCATCTGCCTGGCGATCTGGGGTTCCTACCTGCTGGGCGGCCTCTATGGCATCGCGATCGCCGCGACGGCCATGCTGTCGATGACCGGCGTCATCGTGGCGCTCGACGCCTACGGCCCGATCACCGACAACGGCGGCGGCATCGCGGAAATGTCCGGCCTGCCGAAGGACGTGCGCAAGATCACCGATGCACTCGACGCCGTCGGCAACACCACCAAGGCCGTCACCAAGGGCTATGCGATCGGCTCGGCCGGACTCGCCGCACTGGTGCTGTTCGCCGACTACACGAACAACCTCGAAAGCCACCTGCTGGCCACGGGACGCGAGATGGTCGTGTTCTCGCTGTCGGATCCGGCGGTGATCATCGGCCTGTTCATCGGCGGCCTGATTCCCTACCTGTTCGGCGCCATGGCGATGGAAGCCGTGGGTCGCGCTGCGAGCTCGGTGGTCGTCGAGGTGCGGCGCCAGTTCCGCGAAATCCCGGGCATCATGGCCGGCACGGCCAAGCCGGATTACTCGCGCGCGGTCGACATGCTGACGAAGGCCGCGATCAAGGAAATGATCGTGCCGTCGCTGCTGCCGATCCTCGTGCCGGTCGTCGTTGCCTTCGGCATGAACTACCTCATGGGCCCTGGCGCCGGCATGCGTGCCACGGGCGGTTTGCTGATCGGCACGATCGTCACGGGCCTGTTCGTCGCCATCTCGATGTGCACGGGCGGCGGCGCCTGGGACAACGCCAAGAAGTATGTCGAAGAAGGCAACTTCGGTGGCAAGGGCTCCGAGACGCACAAGGCGGCCGTGACCGGCGACACCGTCGGTGATCCGTACAAGGACACCGCGGGCCCGGCCATCAACCCGCTGATCAAGATCATCAACATCGTGGCGCTGCTGCTGGTGCCGCTGCTGTGATCTTCACCTCTCCCGCGTAAGCGGGAGAGGTCACCCGCAGCGCGGGTGAGGTTCGTCGCTCATTGCGGAAAAAGAAAAGGCCCCGGGCGACCGGGGCCTTTGCATTTGTTGCGCCCTGACAACGCGAGCCGGTCCGAGGCCAGTCGCGTTTTGCAGTGGTCGGCCGTATTCTTTGACAGGGCTTGGCGGCACGATGATGATGCCGAGCGTCGTACATCCAAAAAGCAGGGGGTTTTGTCGTGACGCACTCTCGCAACCAAGGACTTCGTCGGGCCATCCGGCACGCATTGGCCGGCGCCATCGGCCTTTCGGCGATCGCCGGCTCAGCCGTCGCCATCGCGCAACAGGCAACCGAAACCGACACCAAGCCACTGGAAGAGATCTATGTGACGGGTTCGCGCATCGCGCGGGTCTCGGATCTCGACAGCCCGTCGCCCGTCGTCTCGTTCAGCCGAGAGGACATCTCGAAGACCGGCTATACCAACCTGGCGCAGCTGCTCGAGAAACAGCCGTTCGTCAGTGCCGGCACCTTCTCGACCCGCGGCAACAACCAGGATTCGACGGCGAATGGCGCCTCGGGCGTCAGCCTGCGCGGCCTCGGCGCGGATGCGACCCTCGTGCTCGTCAATGGCCGCCGCGTGGCGATCAGCGCGTTTGCCGAAAGCATCACGACCAACTTCGTCGACATCAACGCGATCCCGGTCGCGGCGATCGAGCGCATCGAAGTCCTGAAGGACGGCGCATCGGCCGTCTATGGCTCCGACGCCGTGGCCGGCGTGATCAACGTGATCCTGAAGCAGAACTTCGAGGGCCTGGAGGTGTCGGGCACTTACGGCGCGACGACCGACTCCGCCTACGACGAGCAGAATGCCTCGCTGGTCTGGGGCTTCGGCGACGACGACTCCAACGTCACGATGATCTTCGACTATTTCAAGAACAGCACGCTATCGAACACGGAGCGGGACTACCTCGCGACGGCCAACCAGGAGCCTCGTGGCGGCGTCGACAATCGCTCGTCGCGTGGCTTCCCGGGCTCGTTCATCGTCACCTCTCCGGATCCGCTAAATCCGGGCGAGTTCATAACCGGCCCCAGGGTCGACCCGACCTGCCCGGCAGACCGCACCGGCAGCAATGCGTGCTTCTACGACTACGGTCCGTGGAACCTGCTGACTCCTGAAGCCGAGCGCTCGGGCGCCATGGTGCTCGCACACCAGAAGCTGAACGACAGCGTCGAGCTCTTCACGGAAATCGGCATCCAGCACAACACGTCCATTGCCCAGGGTGCGCCCACACCGCTCGACGAGCAGGCGGGCTTGACGGTGCCCATCGACCATCCCGACAACCCCTGGGACGATGCAACGAGCATCGCCATCCGTCGCTTCCGCACCGTCGATGCCGGCCCGCGCCAGTGGAGCATCGAGACGGACAACCTGCGTGGCGTCCTCGGCCTGCGCGGCACGTTCAACGACTGGAACTGGGAAGCGTCCGCGCAGCGTGCCCGCAGCGAGAGCGAGCAGACTGGCGGCCGCGACCAGGGCTGGGTTCGCACCGATTACCTGCAGCAGGAAATCAATGCCGGTCGCTACAACCCCTTCGGCACGACCTACAACAGCCCCGACGAGATCAACGCGATCACCACGAGCCTCGTCCGCCAGGGCACGTCGGACCTGACCGCCTACACCGCACAGGTCGACGGCAGCCTGATGGACCTGCCGGCCGGCAAGCTCGGCCTCGCGGCGGGCGTCGAATACCGCGAGGAGTCGATCAAGGACCAGCCGGACGAACAGTTCCGTCGTGGCCTGATCTTCGGCACCGAAGCCGTCGCTGCCGACGCCTCGCGCGACATCTGGTCGACGTACGTCGAGTTCAACATTCCGGTGATCGCGACGCTCGAACTGAACGCAGCCCTGCGCTACGACAACTACAGCGACTTCGGCAGCACGACGAACCCGAAGCTGGCCGCGCGCTGGACGCCGATCGAATCGCTGGCCTTCCGGGCCTCGTGGGGCACGGGATTCCGCGCGCCGTCGCTCGCACAGGTCGGCCTCGGCCCATCGCAGGACTCGTCGTTCTTCGAGGACGTGCCGGGCTGCGCGGACAATCCCGACTATTGCGGGAGCAACACCGACTACACCGTGACGTATTCCGGCAACCCGAACCTCAAGGCCGAGGAATCCGAGTCGTACAACGTCGGTGCCGTCTGGAAGCCGACGGCCTCGCTGCAGTTCGCACTCGACTACTGGGACATCAAGCAGGACGACAAGATCGACAAGATGGTGCCGGGGCCGATCGTCGCGAACTTCTGCACGACGCAGGCCAGCACGGTCTGCGACCGCGCCGACCCCCTGCCGGGTGACACCCTCGGCAGCCTGCTGAACGTCAACGCGAGTTTCGACAACGTCGGCCAGCAGCACGTGAACGGCATCGACTTCGGTGCCTACACGACGTGGGACATCGGCGGGGGCTCCCTCGGCGTGAACCTCGACTACACGCGCATGCTCAAGTTCGAGCGTGCATTGCCGCTCGCCGATGGTACGGGCTTCGAGTCCCGGGACATCGTCGGCAAGTACGAATACCCGGAGGATCGCTTCGTACTGAGCGGGGACTGGTCGATGCAGGACTGGGGCGTGAACGCGACGGTGAACTACATCGGCAGCTTTGCCGACCTGAACGGGTCGCCGGACTATTTCGACAGCACGCGCGACGTTTCGTCCTGGACCACGCTGAACCTGCAGGCTCGGTACACGGGCTTCGAGGGCCTGACGATCGCCGTCGGCCTCGACAACGCACTGGACGAGTTCCCGCCGTTCGCGATCGGCGACGGCGACACGGACCTCTATGGATACGTGTCAGGCGTCCATGACCCGCGTGGCCAGTTCCTCTACGGCAGGCTGACCTACAAGTTCTGATCCTGGTCGTTCGACCGAGGGGCGCCGCAAGGCGCCCCTCTTTTCGGCGAGTATCGGCGGCAGTTCCTGAGCCCGCGGGCAGGCCAGCCCTACTGCGCCTCGAAATCACTCTTCGGCGCCCCGCAGTCGGGGCATATCCAGGACTCGGGCAAGTCCTCCCAGCGCGTGCCCGGCGGAATTCCGTGCGCGGGATCGCCTGCCTTCTCGTCATAGACGTAGCCGCAGACGACGCAGCCGTACGTCTCGGTGGCGGCGCTCATGCCTCGTCCCGCACGAAGTCCTGCTTGCCGCGGACCGCACAATCAGGGCAGACGAAGTCCTCCGGCAACTGCACGAACAAAGTCCCCGGCGGGTAACCCTCGTGGGGATCCCCCTCGGCCTCGTCGTACACGTAGCCGCAGTCCGGGCAACGATAGCGACTCAAGGCGAGGCTCCCGTGGCGCGCGCGGCCTGCGCCTGATTGCCGTAGCGCCTCTCAATTGCGGCACGGCGTGTCGGCTCGATGTTCACCCTCGACAGGTCACCGTTGACGTGCGGCAGCGCCAGCACGCGCCGGTCCATGACCGCGTACCAGAGTGGCGGAACCATCGCGACCAGGTACATGGCCTGGTAGCCCGCCGGCAGCGTCGGCAGGTCGTCGAAATTACGCAGGCTCTGGTAACGGCGCGTTGGATGCGCGTGGTGATCGGAGTGCCGCTCGAGGTGGAAGAGCACGAGGTTGGACACGAGGTAGTTCGTGTTCCAGCTGTGGTACGGCTGGCAGTGCTCGTAACCCCCGCCCGGCAGCGTCCGCCGCAGCAGTCCGTAGTGCTCGATGTAGTTCGCGCTGGTCAGCTGCCACCACGCGGCGACGTTGTGAATCACGAGAAACGGAACCATGATCCAGCCGAAGGCGGCGATCAGCCCGAGCTGCAGCACGGCCGACAACGCGTACGACTGCAGCACTTCGTTCTCGACGTGCCACACGGACTTCCCTTGCCGTTGCAGGCGATCGCGTTCCGCAGCCCAGCCACGACGGAACCCACCGGGTATTTCGCGCAGCGCGAAGCGGTAGATGCTCTCGCCCATGCGCGAGCTGGCCGGATCCTCCGGAGTCGCCACGTTGCGGTGATGCCCGCGGTTGTGCTCGACGCAGAAGTGCCCGTACGCAGGGACCGCGAGCACGATGCGTGCGAGCCGGCGCTCGAGCGTGGACTTCTTGTGGCCCAGCTCGTGCGCGGTGTTGATCCCGAGACCGCTGTAGAACCCTGCGGTGACGGCCAGTGCGACGAATCCTCCCAGCGAGAGCGCATGGGTTCCGGCGAAACTCGCCATGATGACCAGTGCTGCGAAATGCAGTGGCACGGTCAGCATCGGCAGCCGCCGGTAATACGCGTCCTGCTCGAGCGCGGGCACCAGTTGCTTCCGGTGGATTGCTCGGATCTTCCCCGACGCAGCCAGTCGAGCAGCGGGACACCAAGATAAGTCGCCAGGAGAGGAACGAGCAGCATCCACTCGTTGCCTGTCACCAGGTACAGGCCTATGCCGCTGAGCGAGAGGACCGGGTACAGCAGTGAGCCCAGCCAGAGCAGGCGCTTGCGGTCCCGGTAGACGATCAGGCCCTGCTGCGGATCCGAGATATTCATAGGACTTCACGGCTCCCCCCATATGCCGGCGATCGACGCGTTCCAGTAGACGCCCGCGGACCGGTGAGTTCAAGAGCGCCCGTCGGACAGGCCGTCCCCGTTCATGGGGCGAATCACGGAGAGCCAGAATTTTTTTGCGTCGCATGAATCGATTCGATACTGCGATGCAGCGAGCCTCGCGCGTGGCCTCGCGGTCGTCCTGTGGCGCGATCGCGCCGGACGCCCTCCCCCCGGGCATGGCCGCCGGCCAGGCTGCAACAATG
>CAWBKN010000018.1:0-13861 GCA_963789375.1 uncultured Gammaproteobacteria bacterium
CGCAATTAATCCATGCCAACGTTCCCCTGCCCCACCTGCCAGAAACCCGTCGACTGGTCTGCCGCACCGCCCTGGCGCCCGTTCTGCAGTGAGCGCTGCAAGCTGCTCGACCTGGGCGCCTGGCTGACGGAAAAGCACGCTATTCCCGGCGAGGAAATCACGGGCGAACCTGAAGCCTTCGGCGAAGCGGACGTCGATCGCGACGCACCGCGTCGTCACTGAGCGCGCCACGGTGGACACCGAGTTCTGGCACGAGCGCTGGCGCACACGACAGATCGGCTTCCATCAGTCCAGTCCGCATCCCTTCCTCGAACGCTGGTGGCCGTCGCTCGGTGCCCTGACCGGTGACCGCGTGTACGTCCCGTTGTGCGGCAAGAGCCTCGACATGATCTGGCTCGGCGTGCGCGGGCATCCCGTGGTCGGATCGGAACTGAGCCCGATCGCGGTGCAGGATTTTTTCGGTGAGTTCGGGCCGGCTGCCAGCGACGCCGCACGGGCCGTTCCGCCGGCATGTCTCAGGGACGTGCGAGATACTCGAGGGCGACGCGCTGCTGCTCACGCCGGAGCTGCTCGGGCCGGTACAGGCTGCGTATGACCGCGCAGCGCTCGTGGCGCTGCCTCCGTCGATGCGCGTGGCCTACGCGTCGCGCTTCGCCGAGTTGTTGCCGCCCGGCAGCCGTGCGTTGCTGATTGCCTTCGAATACGCGCAGCACCTGCGCGACGACCCGCCGTTCTCGGTCGAACCGCAGGAGATTGCAGATCTCTATGGCGGCAACTTCGCGATCCGCGAGCTCGAGCGCGTCGACATCATCGGCGACAGTCCGAAGTTTTCCGAACAGGGCGTCGAATCACTGTTCGAGGTCGCGTACTGCCTGACCCGGCTTTGAGCTTCTTCACCTCTCCCGCGTCTGCGTGGGAGAGGTCGGCCGCAGGCCGGGTGAGGGAAGCTTTCCTTCCTATACCTCTCCCGCTGCCGCGGGAGAGGTCGGCCGCAGGCCGGGCGAGGGCAGTATTTCCAGCGCAGAAATGATCGGCGCGTCCGCTTCGAGAATGTCGTGGTCGCGCAGGCGTTCGCGCTCGACCCACTCGAGCGCCTGTGCGTCGAGGCCCGTGGGAGCGCCGTGCCAGCGGCGCACGAGCCAGACGTCGAGCCAGATCGTGCGGCCCGGATAGCTCACCGCGTAGAACATCAGGCGATCGGCAGACTCGACGGTGACTCCCAGCTCCTCGCGCAGCTCGCGCACGAGGGCGGCGTATGCATCTTCATCGTCGTGGACTTTGCCGCCCGGAAATTCCCAGCGGCCTGCGAGCGCCTTGCCCGGCGGGCGCTGCGTGATGAGGACGCGGCCACGGTCGTCGTAGAGCACGCCAGCGACGACGTGCAGAATTTGTGGAAGCGGATCGACCACGCGGAATTGCCCTCACCCGGCCTGCGGCCGAACCCTCACCCGCGCTTCGCGCGACCTCTCCCACTGGCGTGGGAGAGGTGAAGAATCAGGCTTCTTTCGCGAGCTGGCCGTGGCAGTGCTTGTACTTCTTGCCCGATCCGCACGGGCACGGCTCGTTGCGACCGACCTTGCGGCCTTCGCGCACGATGGGCTGCTCGGGCGGCCCCGACGCCAGCGGACCTGGGCCACCGGCGAATGCCGCCCCTGGGCGCGAAACCCGGGGGCGGCGCCCTGCGCAGCCGCGGGTGCCGGGTCGCTCGACAGCACCGACTGGGCGGCGGCGTGCTGCATTTCCAGCTTGCGCGCCAGCTGCCGCTCGCGCTCGCGTTCCTGCTCCTCGATCTCCGCCTCGGAGCGCACCTGCAGGCGCGACAGCAGCGAGATCGTGTCGTGCTTGATGCGGTCGAGCAGCGCGCCGAACAGCTCGAAGGCCTCGCGCTTGTACTCCTGCTTGGGATTCTTCTGCGCATACGCGCGCAGGTGGATGCCCTGCCGCAGGTAGTCCATCGCGCCGAGGTGGTCGCGCCAGTGGCGATCGAGCTCCTGCAGCATCACGGCCTTCTCGAGGTGCCGCATGACCGGCGCGCCGACGCTTTCGACCTTGGCGAGGTAGGCATCTTCCACGGCCTTCACGACGTGGTCGCGCAAGCCGGTCTCCGCCAGCTCATGGTCCGCCTCGAGCCAGGCCTTGGGATCGATGTCGACCACGAAATCCCGGGCGATGGCTTCGCGCAGCCCGTCGAGGTTCCACTCCTCCTCCGGACTCTCGCGCGGGACGAACTGGTCGATGATGTTGTTGACGACTTCGGCGCGAATGCCCGTGACGGAATCCGCGATGTCTTCCGCCGCCATCAGCTCCGTGCGCTGCTGGTAGATGACCTTGCGCTGGTCGTTGGCGACGTCGTCGTACTCGAGCAGGTTCTTGCGCAGGTCGAAGTTGTACGCCTCCACCTTGCGCTGCGCGCGCTCGATCTGGCGCGAGAGCATCTTGCTCTCGATGACTTCGCCTTCCTTCATGCCGGCGGTCTGCAGCCAGCGCTTGGTGCGGTCCGGGTCACCGAAGATCCGCATCAGGTTGTCTTCGAGCGACAGGAAGAACCGGCTCGAGCCCGGATCGCCCTGGCGTCCTGATCGGCCACGCAGCTGGTTGTCGATGCGGCGCGATTCGTGGCGCTCGGTGCCGACGATGTGCAGGCCACCGGAGGCGACCACCGCCTCGTGGCGTTTCTTCCAGTCCGCTTCGACGGCGGCGCGAGCCTCCGTATCCGCCGGATCGAGCTCGGCCAGCTCGGCCTTCAGGCTGCCGCCGAGCACGATGTCGGTACCGCGACCGGCCATGTTCGTGGCGATCGTCACCGTGCCCGGCCGCCCGGCCTGCGTGACGATGTGCGCTTCCCGCTCGTGCTGCTTGGCGTTGAGCACGTTGTGCTCGATGCCTTCCTTCTTCAGCAGCCCCGCGAGCAGCTCGGAGGTCTCGACCGAGGTGGTGCCGACCAGCGCGGGCTGGCCGCGCTTCACGCACTCGCGGATGTCCTCGATGATCGCGTCGTACTTGTCCTTCTGCGTCAGGTAGACGAGGTCGGGCGCGTCGTCGCGGATCATCGGGCGATGCGTCGGGATCACGACCACTTCGAGGCCGTAGATCTGCTGGAACTCGTAGGCTTCGGTGTCGGCGGTGCCGGTCATGCCGGCGAGCTTGCCGTACATGCGGAAGAAGTTCTGGAACGTGATCGAGGCGACCGTCTGGTTCTCCTCGCGCACCCGCACGCCTTCCTTCGCCTCGACCGCCTGGTGCAGGCCGTCGGACCAGCGCCGGCCGGGCATCGTGCGGCCCGTGAACTCGTCGACGATGATCACCTCGCCGTTGCGGACGATGTACTCGACGTCGCGGCGGTACAGCGCATGCGCCCGCAGCGCAGCGTTCAAGTGGTGCATCAGCCGGATGTTCGCCGGATCGTAGAGGCTCTGGCCTTCCTGCAGCAGTCCCGCCTGCTGGAACAGCCCTTCGACGTGCTCGTGGCCCTCGTCGGAGAGATACACCTGCTTGGACTTCTCGTCCGCCCAGAAGTCGCCCGCGCCCTCTTCCTCGGCCTGCTTGTTCAGGCGCGGCACGATCTCGTTGATCTTCAGGTACAGGTCGGTGCTTTCCTCGGCCGGGCCCGAGATGATCAGCGGCGTGCGTGCCTCGTCGATGAGGATCGAGTCGACTTCGTCGACGATCGCGTAAGCGAGGTCGCGCTGCATGCGGTCTTCGATGCGGAACGCGAGGTTGTCGCGCAGGTAGTCGAAGCCGAATTCGTTGTTGGTGCCGTACGTGATGTCGGAGTTGTACGCGGCGCGCTTTTCTTCCGACGACAGGCCCGCCTTGACGACGCCGACTGACATGCCGAGGAAGTTGTAGATCGGCGCCATCCAGTCGGCGTCGCGTTGTGCAAGGTATTCGTTGACCGTGACGATGTGCGTACCCTTGCCGGGCAGCGCGTTCAGGTAGGCCGAGAGCGTGGCGACCAGCGTCTTGCCTTCGCCGGTGCGCATTTCGGCGATCCGGCCGTTGTGCAGCACCATGCCGCCGATCAGCTGCACGTCGAAATGGCGCAAACCGAGCGTGCGGCGGGACGCTTCGCGCACCACGGCGAACGCCTCGGGCAGCAGGTCTTCGACCGTCTTGCCGGCAGCGAGCTGTTCGCGGAACTGCGTGGTCCGGGCGGCGAGATCGGCGTCGGAGAGGGCCTGCAGCCCCGGCTCGAAAGCGTTGATCTTGCGGACGATGCCGTTGTATTCGCTGACCAGCCGCTGGTTGCGGCTACCAAAGATTCGGGCGAGCCAATTAGCCACTGGGGCTCCGGGCGAGGACGGGGTGAAAGGCGGAAATTCTACAGGATCGCAGTAGTGGGGGCCGAACGCTGTAGATACAAGGGATTAGGGACGAGCGGATAGCGGATAGGGATAGCGGAAGCGGATAGCGGATGGATAGTGCCGAGAGCGGAGATAGTTCCGGACGAGCAACGAGACCGCCGGTCGGGCCCGAAAGACAAAAAAGAGGCGGCCGCAGCCGCCTCTCTGACTATCCGCTATCCGCTAACCGCTATCCGCTTCCTTCCCTACGGCGCCGCCAGGTACTTCATCGGGTTCTGGACGTTGCCGTCCCGCAGGACCTCGAAGTGCACGTGGGTGCCCGTCGAGCGGCCCGTGCTGCCGATCACGGCGATCGGGTCGTTCTTCTGCACCGACTGACCGACCCGGACGAGATTCCTGGAATTGTGGCCGTAACGCGTCACGTAGCCGGTCGGGTGGGTGATTTCGACGAGGTTGCCGTAGCCGGTCCGGTAGCCGGAGAACGACACCACGCCCGGTCCCACTGCAATGACCTTGCTGCCCGGCGTCCCGGCGAAATCCACGCCGGCGTGGAATGCGCCGCGGCCGGTGAACGGGTCCGAGCGGCGGCCGAAATGCGACGAGATCCAGCCGCCGATCAGCGGCAGCCCGCCCGGCATGATCCGTGCGCCGAGTTCGCGCGATGCCAGCAGCGTTTCGAGGGCCACGAGCTGCTGCGCGCGGTCGTTGACCTGCGCTTCCAGGGTATCGAGCACGGCCGCCAGTTCGGGGACCTGCGCCGACCCGCCCTGCTCTGCCGCGGGCTCGGGGCCGCCCGTCGGCGGCGCATGCTCGAAATCGAACTCGCCGCGGTCGAGGCCCGCGAGGTCCGTGAGGCGGCGGCCGAGCGCGTCGAGACGAATGAGCTGCGCGTTGAGCGAGCCGATCCGGGACACGAGCGCATCGACCTCGCCGTCGATCTGGCCGCGGGCCACCTGGATATCCTGCTTCTGCTGCACGAGCGCGCGCTCGAGGGCCCGCTGCTCGGCGGTGGCGCCCAGCAGGAAGCGTCCCAGCATCAGGCCGGCGACGAATATCGCAGCAATGACCAGGATCGCAGCGAGTACGGCCCGCGGTCCGGAGAGTTCGATCTGGCGCGCGCGGCTCGTGGCGATCCGTAGATTCATGCGCGGCACGTCCTGGCGAATAGTCGAAAACGACACGATCGCCCGGCGAGGTCGCCGGCAGCGTTGCTTCGTGTCACGGAATTGCCAAACTATGGCGCAACGACCCCGTCGTTGGCAAACAAATTCGTGCTTTTATCAATATACTGTTGACAATGTCTGACCCACTGAAAGGCCTGTTTCAGGGCCTCGCCCCCGGCCTGGCTGCCCTGGAAAAAAAGGCGGCTGCGGCCCAGTCCCTGACCGAGAAGGTCCGGGGCGAACTCGCCGAAACCCTGCGCCCGCACCTCGTCTCGGCCAGCCGCCGCGGTGAGGACCTGGTCGTGATCATGGATTCGGCCGCGTGGACACCGCGTGTGCGCTACGGCGCGAGGGCGCTGAAGGCGCGGCTGGAGGCCGGCGGGGAGGCGAAGATCGGGAAAGTGTCGGTGAAGGTGCGAGCGGGAAAAAGTGACTAGTGAATAGTGGCTAGTGACTAGTAAGAGCAAGAGGCGGCCGCGCGGCTCTTTTCCTATCCGCTAGTCACTAGTCACTAGCCACTAGTCACTTCCTCAAGCTGTTGCTGCAGCCACGTAACTAATGGGCGCGTCCTGCAGCGTCTCGAACGTCACTTCTTCCCACGCCGCCGCATCGGCGATCAGCGTGCGCAGCAGGCGGTTGTTGAGGCCGTGCCCCGACTTGAAGCCGCTGAATTCGCCGATCAGGCTGTGGCCGAGCAGGTACAGGTCGCCGATCGCGTCGAGGATCTTGTGCTTCACGAACTCGTCTTCGTAGCGCAGGCCGTCCTCGTTCAGGATCCGGTAATCGTCGAGCACGATCGCGTTGTCGAGGTTGCCGCCGAGCGCCAGGTTGCGGGCGCGCATGTACTCGAGGTCGCGCATGAAGCCGAAGGTCCGCGCGCGGCTCACCTCGCGCAGGAACGTCGTCGTCGAGAAGTCCATCGACGCGACCTGCGAGCGGCGCTTGAACACCGGGTGGTCGAACTCGATTTCAAAGTTGACCTTGAAACCGTCGTACGGATCGAAGCGCGCCCACTTGTCGCCGTCTTCGACCTTGACGCTCTTCTTGATGCGGACGAAACGCTTCGGCGCGTTCAGTTCCTCGATGCCGGCCGACTGCAGCAGGAACACGAACGGGCCGGCGCTGCCGTCCATGATCGGCACCTCGCCAGCGCTCAACTCGACCACCAGGTTGTCGATGCCGAGGCCCGCCAGCGCGGACATCAGGTGCTCGACGGTGGAAACAGTGGCGTCGCCGGTGGTCAGGCTGGTGCCGAGCGTCGTCTGGCTGACGTTCTCGGCCTTGGCCTGGATGTCGACGAGTTCGTCGAGGTCCGTCCGGCGGAAAACGATCCCTGAGTTCGCCGGGGCGGGCCTCAGGACCATCAGCACTTTCTTGCCGGTGTGCAGCCCGACACCGGTCGCCCGGATGGAATTCTTGAGCGTGCGTTGCTTCAGCATGACTTACGAATGGCCGGCAGGACCGAATTAGCCGCGCACTTTAGCACACGTGGCCGTACAGGCCTAAGTTATTGTTCCAATGGAGCTTATAGGCCGTCTGCGCGGCAGGGCCTGGGCCCAGCCGACGTCGCAGATCGTGTCGGTGAAGCCGGCGTAATGGCGCGCCTGCGCGCTGACGGCCGTACCGCGGACCACCCGGCTGCGGATGCCGTGAAAAATGCCGGCCAGCCGGAACATCCCGAACGCCAGGTAGAACTCGAGGTCGCGCGGATCGATCCGGACCCCGGCGACCTGCTCGTAGTGCGCGACGTATTCGGCCTCGCTGGGAATCCCCAGGGCCTCCAGGTCGCGGCCCGCGAGCATCGGGATCGACAGCGTCGGCAGCCGGTAGGCCATCAGGTGATAGGCGAAGTCGGCCAGCGGGTCGCCGAGCGACGACAACTCCCAGTCGAGGATCGCGAGGACCCGCGGTTCGGTCGGATGGAAGATGACGTTGTCGGCGCGATAGTCGCCGTGCACGACCGCGGCCGGCGGTTCGTGCTGCGGCATGTTCCGCGGCAGCCACTCGATCAGCCGCTCCATGGATTCGACGCGGCCGCCCGCCGTGTCTTCCTGGTACTGCTTCGAGAACCGCGCGATCTGCCGCGCCAGGTACGCCGTCGACTTGCCGTAGTCGCCGAGACCGGCCGCCTCCGGACGCACGCGGTGCAGTTTCGCAAGCGCATCGCAGAGCGCGAAAGCGTGCGCGCGACGCTCGGTGACCGGCACGTCCGGGAACGACGGGTCCCAGAAAATGCGGCCGTCGACATGGTCCATGACGTAGAACCACGTGCCGATCACCGCGTCGTCGGTACACAACAGGTGGGCCCGCGGCACGGGCACGTCAGTGTGCTGCCCGAGTGCACTGATGACACGGAACTCGCGATCGACCGCGTGCGCGGACGCGAGCAACTGGCCCGGCGGCTTGCGCCGCAGCACGTAGTTCTTCTGCGGCGTCAGCAACAGGTAGGTCGGGTTGGACTGCCCGCCCTTGAACTGGCGCACGGTCAGCGGCCCGGCGAAGCCTGGAATCCGCTCGGCGAGATACGCCTCGAGCTTCGCAACGTCGATCTCGAGCCCCGGGCCCACGTCCCGCGTGGCGGCCTCTACGTTCTTGACGGTCGTGCTCATGGCGCCGATCCCCGGGGTGCTGCGGTCACTTGCCGTGGAATTTCGGCGCCCGCTTCTCGCGAAACGCCGCGACGCCCTCGCGGAAGTCCTGGCTGTCGATGCAGGGGGCCTGCAGGTGCGCCTCGGCGCGGATCGTCTGCTCGTAGCCCATGTCCGGGGCACTGCGCAGCAGCTGCTTCAGGTACGTGAGCGCGATCGGCGCCGCATCGCAGAGCTGCTCGGCCCATTCGATCGCGTCAATCACGACACGGTCGTCCGGCACGACACGATTGCAGAGTCCCCACTCCAGGCAGCGCGCCGCGGGCACCCGGTCGCCGCTCACGGCAATCTCGAAGGCGCGCCGATGGCCGACGCGCTCGGTGAGCAGCCAGGTCATGCCGCCGTCGGGAACCAGCGCGATCTTCTGGAACGGCACCTGGAAGAATGCGCTCTCGCCCATGACCACGAGGTCGCAGACGAGTGCAAACGATCCGCCGATGCCGGTGGCGAACCCGTTCACGGCCGCGATGACCGGCTTCGGCATCCGCGCGATCGCGCGCAGCGACGCCCCGTATTCCTCGTTGAGCTGGCGCTCGACGTCGGCGCCCGAGGTCATCGGCTCGGCCTTCAGGTCGGCGCCAGCACTGAAGCCGCGGCCGGCACCGGTCAACACCACCGCACGAACGGATTCATCCGCGGAGACCTCGTGGATCGCCGCCTTCAGCGCACTGCGCAGGCCCGTCGTGAAGCCGTTCAGGAACTCGGGCCGGTTCAATGTCACGATGGCGACGCGCCCGCGTCGCTCGAGCAGCACTTCGCTCATTTGGAACGCCGTATACCCTCGCCGGTCTGCGCGCGCGCGAGCAAGCCCTTGGTGGGCTTGAAGCGTTCGCCGTAGCGCTTGGCCAGTCGCTTGCACTCCGCCACGAACTGCGCCGGGCCGACCGTGTCGATGAACGACAGCGTCCCGCCCGTGAAGGCCGGGTAGCCCCAGCCGAGGATCGAGCCGAGGTCCGCCTCGTGCACGCTGCGCAGCACCCCTTCCTCAAAGCAACGCGCAGTCTCGAGCGCCTGGATGTACAGCAGGCGCGTCTTCAGCTCCTCGACCGAAGGCTGCTGCTCGAGCTGCGGGTATTGCTCGCGCAAGCCCGGCCAGAGGTGCTTCTTGCCGCTTCGCGGGATAGTCGTAGAAGCCCGCGCCGCTCTTGCGCCCGAGGCGCTTCAGGTCCTCGACGAAATGACGCACCACGGGCCAGCTGACCGGCTCCTTGTACTTTGCGCCTAAGTCTTCGCGCGACTGGCTCATCACCTTGTAGGCGAGCTCGAGGCTGACTTCATCGGCGACCGCGAGCGGACCGACCGGCATCCCGGCGAGCTTGCCCGCGCTTTCGATCAGCATCGGATCGATGCCTTCCTCGAGCATCCGTGCGCCTTCCGCGGTGTAGGTGCCGAAGCAGCGGCTGGTGTAGAAACCGCGGCTGTCGTTGACGACGATCGGCGTCTTCTTCAGCTGGGCGACGTAATCGAGCGCGCGAGCGATCGTCTCGTCGCTGGTCTGCTTACCCACGATGATCTCGACCAGCGGCATCTTCTCGACCGGCGAGAAGAAGTGGATGCCGATGAAGTTCTTCGGCCGCTTCGAAGCCTTGGCGAGCCCGTGATCGGCAGCGTCGAGGTGTTGCTCGCGAACACGGACGTCCTGGGCGTGACCGCCTCGGCCCTGGCCGTGACGTCCGCCTTGATGCCGCGGTGCTCGAACACGGCCTCGATGACGAGGTCCGCCCCGTCGAGCTGCGCGTAATCGACCGTCGGGCGAATGCGCGCGAGGATCGCGTCGGCCTGCTCCCGGGTCTTGCGACCCTTCTCGACGTCCTTGGCGAGCAGCTTCGCGGAATAAGCCTTGCCCTTCTCCGCCATCTCCACGCTCGAGTCGATCAGGATCACCTCCATGCCCGCGAGTGCAGAGACGTAGGCAACGCCTGCACCCATCATGCCGGCGCCGAGCACGCCGAGCTTCCCGACCTGGGACTTCGGCACGCCCTCGGGGCGCGCGGCGAGCTTGTCGGCGTTGCCCTTGTTCACGAACATCGTGCGGATCAGGTTGCGGGACACCGGGCTCGTGACGAGCTGCGCGAAGTACTTCGCCTCGATGTCGAGGCCCTTGTCGATCGGCAGCAGCGTGCCTTCGTAGACGCTCGAGAGGATCGCCGCCGGAGCCGGGTAGTTGTGCAGGGTCTTTTTCGCGACGAGTGCCGTCGCCCCCATGAACGTCTGCGTGACGCCCGGGCTCACGAACGCCACGCCGCCCGGCACCTTGAACCCCTTCTGGTCCCAGGGCTGCACGGCGCTCGGCGTGCCCGTGAGCCACCGGCGCGCGGCAGCGACCGCTTCGCCCGGCGCCACGATTTCATGGACGAGGCCCAGCTTCTTCGCCTCTTTCGCATTGATGTTGCCGCCTTCGAGCAGGTACGGCAGCGCCTGGGTGATGCCGATCAACCGCGGCAGCCGTTGCGTGCCGCCGCCGCCCGGCAGCAGGCCGACCTTCACTTCAGGCAGGCCGACGAACACCCTGGGATCGTCCACCATGACGCGGTAATGGCACGCGAGGCACAACTCGAAGCCGCCCCCCAGTGCAAGGCCGTTGATCGCCGCGACCCACGGCTTGCCGCAGGTCTCGATGCGCCGGAAGATCGCCTGCAGGCTGCCCGAGAAGCGGTCATACGCATCCGCGGCGGTGAGGTGCGGCCCGAAGCTGCGCAGGAACTCGGTGAGGTCGTACCCCGCGATGAAGCTCGGCTTGCCGGAAGTGACGATCACACCGCGCACGGCAGGGTCCGCAGCGACCTTGTCCACGATCCCGGCCAGTTCCTGCTCCACTTCCGGGAAGAAGACGTTCATCGAACGCCCCGGGCTGTCCATCGTGAGCAGCGCGATGCCGTCGGCGTCGACGGCGAGGTTGAAGTGCTTACCCATGTTCTGTGCTTCCTGGTCGTGCGGCGCGTCAGACGCGCTCGATGATCGTGGCGGTACCCATGCCCGCACCCACGCACAGCGTGATCAGTGCGGTGTTCAGGTTGCGGCGCTCGAGCTCGTCGAGCACCGTGCCGAGGATGACCGCCCCGGTGGCACCGAGCGGATGCCCCATCGCGATCGCGCCGCCGTTGACGTTGACCTTGTCGTGCGGCACGTCCATCGCACGCATGAACCGCATGACCACGGCAGCAAACGCCTCGTTGACCTCGAACAGGTCGATGTCCCGCACGCTCATGCCGGCGCGCTTGAGCAGTTTCTGCGTGACCAGCGCAGGGCCCGTCAGCATGATCGTGGGCTCGCTGCCGATCGAGGTGAACGCGCGGATCCGGGCGCGAGGCTTGAGGGCCGCCTTGGTGCCGAAGCGCTTGCTGCCGACGAGCACGCCCGCCGCGCCGTCGACGATGCCGCTCGAATTCGCGGCGGTGTGCACGTGCTCGATCGTCTCGACCTGCGGGTAACGCATCTGCGCCACCGCATCGAAACCGGCCTGCTCGCCCATGGCCGCAAACGCCGGCTTGAGGCTCGCGAGGCTCTCGAGCGTGGTGTCGGGACGCATGTGCTCGTCACGATCGGCCACGACGCGCCCCAGCACGTCCTTGACCGGCAGGATCGACTTCGCGAAGCGGCCTTCGGCCCAGGCGACCGCGGCGCGGCGCTGGCTTTCGACCGCGAAGGCGTCGACGTCCGCGCGGCTGTAGCCGTCGAGCGTCGCAATCAGGTCGGCACCGATGCCTTGCGGCGTGAAGTACGTGCCGTAGGCCACGGCGGGGTCGGCCACCCAGGCACCGCCATCGGCGCCGATCGGCACGCGAGACATCGACTCGACGCCTCCAGCCACGACGGCCTGCGACTGGCCTGACATCACCTGCGCCGCGGCGTTATTGACCGCCTCCAGGCCCGACGCGCAGAAGCGGTTCAGCTGCTGGCCCGGCACCGACTCGGCGAAGCCTGCCACGATCGCCGCGACGCGCGCGATGTTGGCGCCCTGTTCGCCGAGCGGCGAGACACAGCCGAGCACGACGTCGTCGAGCAGGCTGGTGTCGAGTCGTTGCGGTCACGCACGGCCTGCAGCGTCTGGGCAGCGAGCTGGATCGGGGTGATGCCGTGCAGCGAGCCATCCGGCTTGCCGCGACCACGGGGTGTCCGGACGTGGTCGAAGATGAATGCGTCAGCCATGCGTGTACTCCGATGTTGCCGCGCACGCGTCGCCGCGCCGCTGGACGTTGTGCTCCCTGGGAGGGGACGCCGCGGCCGGAGGTTCGGACCCGGGATCCCGGATCGGGCCGTGCCGACGGCGACTTCGCATCATAACGAAGTCCCTCTCCCGCTTCAGCGGGAGAGGGTTCAGGTGAGGGGGTTCCGGCCCCCTCTCCCACGTCAGTGGGAGAGGGTTGGGGTGAGGGCTGTAGGTGCGGGCCGGGTGAGGGCTACTTGCCGAAAGTCAGCTTGGCCGCGACCGAAGCGTGGTCGGACGGCCAGACGCCGAAGCGGATCGGCTTGGTCTTGTCGCTGACCGATTCCCCGAGCAGCCGCGCGTCCTGCACCTTGGTTGGCTTCGTGAAGGACCAGATCAGGTCGACGCGCTCGTACAGCACCGACTTCTGGTTTGCCCAGGTCCGCGTCCTGGCAACAACTGAAGCCGACCAACGGCGCGCCCTTGCCCGTCATGGCGCCGGGCCGCAGCGTCCAGACGTCCGTGAAGCCGGAGCCGGCCATCTGCATGTACGGCGGGACTCCGAGAAACGGATCAACTCCGGCGGCGCACCCCGGCCCAGCAGATAGTCGATCAGCCATTGCGGCAGCGTGAAGGGCAGGTCACGCGGGTCGGAATTGAAGTCACCCGAGACAATCATCTTGCCCGGCGTGGACGCGATCGCCTGCAGATACGTCAGCAGCTCGGCCGACTGGCCCGACTGGTAGATGCGGCCGTACGTGCCCTCGGATTCGAGCCGCGTCTCGAGGTGCGTCGCGATGAACTTGTACGGCTGGCCGCTCTACCATCGCGGCGACACCGACGAACCCACGTTCGACCTTGAGCAGATCGTCGTGCCCGAGGATCGCGCTTGTTTTCTCGGCGACGAACGAGTAGTTGCAGCCTCCGAGGTCTCAGACGGCTGCAGGCAGAAAGCCTTGAATGGCAGCGGTGCCGTGGCCACGTCGTTGCGCGCCAGAGATCAACGTCCCGATCCAGGCACGCCGATGAAGATCTGCTGGTTCTTGTACTTGACCGGAATGCCCGGTAACCCGTCCAGGGCAGGAATCGACCGGTGGCAGGTCGAAATTCACGACCTCCGCAGCACGGTAGTACTTGCCGCCGAGCGCCGCCAACGTGTCGTCCAGCTGGTTGGTGAACGCGCCAGCAATTTCCGGGTCGTTGACAGCCGACGTTCGGCACGAACGCCGGATAGCAGGTGAACTCGTACGCTTCCTCGAGTGCGACCAGTGCGGGCATGCGGCGCGAGATCAGCTTCGCCATCGCGACAGTGCGCTCTTTCGGCAGGCTCGCAGCCCGCATCTTCAGCCCATCGATCACCGACTGGTCGAACCCCGCGCCGCCGGTGATGCCGAGCAGGTCGAACCCGAGGTACTGGTTCTGTGTTCATCACCTCGATGTCGGCAGGCGCCGCTTGCGCAGTCGGCGCAATGGCTCCGAATCCCACCAACGTCAAAGCGAGCAAAGACTGTCTGCTCATGGTGTGTCTCCTTCCCGGGACGCCTTTATTCGGTCATGTCCGCCTGACGGTTTGCCAGCGTTTCCCGGCGGCCGAGGGCA
>CAWBKN010000019.1:0-659690 GCA_963789375.1 uncultured Gammaproteobacteria bacterium
CGTGAGATATTTCCCCCTGGCGTCAGGACCGGAGCTGAGGAATGCCATGTCGCGAGTTTCACTCCTGCGCCTGTTCGCCATGGCGTTCCTGGCCGTGACCCTGTGCGGGCCGGCGACTGCGTCTGCCGCAGCAAGTCACGACGATCTCGTCGCCCTCTACCGCGAGTGGCACACCTTCGAGCAGCCACCACTGCGAACGGTGCGCCGGATTACACGGCAGCCACGACCGCGCGGCGTCACGCGCAGCTGGGTCAGTTCCAGGCGCGGCTGGCCGCGCTGGACCCTTCCGGCTGGTCCCGCGAACAGCGCATCGACTTCGAACTCGTGCGTTCGCAGATGAACGGCATGGAGTTCGAGATCCGCTTCCTGCAGCCCTGGGTGCGCGATCCCGCGTACTACCTCACCGTCTGGACCGAACAGAGCGACACGCCGGAGCACGAGGGCCCGGCACATCACGGCCTCATCGAGTTGTGGCAGTACTCGTTTCCGCTCGCCCCGGCGGACCAGCGCAAACTGGCGGGGCAGCTGCGCATGATCCCGCCGCTGCTCGAGCAGGCGCGCACGAATCTCACCGGCAACGCACGGGACCTCTGGATCACCGGCACCGGCACGATGCAGGGCCAGGTCGCGAGTCTCGAGGACCTGGCCCGGCAGACGGACGGCTCGAGCCGCGACCTGCAGCGGTCGATCGCGGACGCAACGCGTGCCACGCGCGATTTCGTCACGTGGCTGGAACAGCAGGCACCCGGGCAAGACGGGGCCGTCGGGAGTCGGCAAGGAGGCCTACGACTGGAGCCTGCGCAACGTGCACCTCGTACCGCTGACCTGGGACCAGGAAGTCATGCTGCTGAAGCGCGAACTGGCGCGCGCCCATGCGTCGCTGCGCGAAGAGGAGCAGCGCAATCGCGGGTTGCCGGAACTGCAGGCTTCAGCCGATGCCGCCGACCACGAGAGGAAAGCGAACGCGGCCGTCACCAAGTACCTCGCGTGGCTCGAGGACAAGGACATCCTGGCGGTGGCGCCCTACCTGGATCCGGCACTCCGGCGTCACATCGACCCTTATGTCCCGCCCGAGCGCCGCAACTTTTTCTCGATCGCGAGCCATTACGAGCCGATCACGCTGTATGCACACTTCCAGCACTGGTTCGATCACGCGTGGCTGGTGCAGACACCCAATCCCAGTGAGATCCGGCGCGAGGCCTGGGGCTACAACGTCTGGGACAGCCGCGCCGAAGGCCTCGCCACGGCGATGGAGGAACTGATCCTCCACGCCGGCTACTACGACGACAACCCACGCGCCCGCGAAATCGTCTGGATCATGCTCGCGCAGCGCTGCGCACGCGGCCTCGCCTCGCTGTACGCCCAGGCCAACCTGTTCGACCTGCAGCAGGCGAAAGCCTTCCAGGTCGAGTGGACGCCGCGGGGCTGGATGCGCCCCGACCTGGACCTGCTCGGCTTCGAGCAACAGCTGTACCTGCGCCAGCCCGGCTATGGCACGAGTTACGTGACCGGCAAGTACCTCGTCGACGAGCTGATCAAGGACCGCTCGCACCAGCTCGGCACGGATTTCACGCTCCGCCGCTTCTTCGACGAGCTCAATGCCGCCGGCATGATGCCCGTGTCGCTGATCCGCTGGCAGATGACCGGCGATCCGTCGATGGTGCCGACGTTGCCGGCGCCCTGACGAGGGGCGCCACGCCCTGACCTGCCGGTACCGCCCGTCTCAGTTCAACTGGTAAACCAGCAACTGCTTCTTGTCGTTGAAGTAATAGAGCCGGCCGGTGAGATCGTCGACGGCGTATTCCGGCTCCTTGTCCTTGAGCAGCACCTGCGTGCCGGGTTCGCCCGTCGCGAGGCTGATTGCCATGAGGCCGACGCCCGAGTCCTTGCCTTCGGTGACGTTCGTCAGCACATAGGCGTATTCCCGCGCCTGCTGGCTGGCCGCGTAGCGCTTCTGCGCCATCGCGCCGAGGTTGCCGAAGTTGCTCTCGTTCGAATTGTGGGCCCACGACTGGCTCATGCCGCCCTGTGCGGCACTGACGCCGTAGCTCGTCGCTGCCACGAGCGTGAGTGCGGACATCGCTGCCAGCCCGAGGGCGTTGCTGCCCGGCGCGGGATAGTAGGTCGACCAGTTGATCTTCTGGGCGACGGGGTCGAACGCCATCAGGTGCTGCTTGCCCGCCACGATGACGGAACCGTCCTTGCGCTCGATCAGCGCGACCGGCACGTCGAGCCGGCCCTTGGAACTGGCCGCACCGAATCCGCCTTGCAGGGCACCGCCCAGTCCGCCGGTCATCAGGCCCGACAGTGCGCCGATACCCGCGGCCGCCATCTCACCGCCGCTGATCTTGCGCTTGAACTCGATCGGTACGTCGAAGCGCTTGGCTGCCTTGCCGGCGGCGTCGAGTTGCAGCCCCGTGAGCTTGTGCGCGTCGCTGAGCATGACCACGCCGGCCTGCGGCAGGTACACGAGGTTGGTGATGCCGTCCTTCGCATCCTTGTATTCCCACTTCTTGGTACCGGTCGCGCGGTCGAGCGCCATCACGCCGAGCGGATCGCGCAGCTCGTAGGTCTTCTCGACGTAGTTGAAGAAGTTGCCGCCGAGGCGCACGTACACGGTGTCGGCAGCAGGCAGCACCTGGGAGATCGCGCCGGAGGAGAAGATGCCCGACGTGATCTTGTCGGTCTTCCAGCGGATCGCGCCGGAGGCCTTGTCGATCGCGTAGACGGTGCCCTTGCCCGAGGCAAACACCGTATCGCCGTCGACGACGGGCGCGGCATAGGCCTTCTTGAAGTCCTTGTCGGCCGCCACTGCAAACTCGTTGTTCCATTTGATCGCGCCCGTGGCGAGATCCACCGCCATCAGGCCCTGGAACGGCAGGTAGGCGGTATCCGCGTCAAACGTCGGGTCCTGGTGCCCGCTCAGGTCCTGCTTGGTGACGATGAAGCCACCGGTTTCGGCCGGATACAGCTGGAAGCCCATCATGCCGGCGATCTTCGTGCGCCAGAGCTTCTTGCCCGTCGTGGTCTCGTACGCAGTCAGGTAGACGCCCGAGCCTTCCTGGTTGAGCTGCGCGACGTTGAGCAGCAGGTCGCGACCGGGGACGGGATAGAGGCCGAGGCTCTGCCCCATCTCCGGCTCGGTCTGGAAGACGTCCTGGCCCGTCGCGATGTTGAGGCCGCGCGCGCTGACCTTGGCCGCCATCGTGCCCGACCAGTCATTGACGAGGACGATCGGCGAACCGGGAATGTCACGGACGTTGTACGGCAGCGTCTTCTTGATGTCGTCCCGCTTCCATTGCACCTGGCCGGTCTCGCCGTTGACGAGCATGAGTGCATCGTCGGTGCCGACCAGCAGCAGGCCGAGCGAAGTCATCCGGTGCCACTTCGCCTTGGCCGGCAGGTCGATCGTGGCGGATGGCGTGGCTGCCGTCGCGGCAAGCGCGAACAGGCAGGACAACAGGAAACCGGCCCCGAGCGCGGGGCGCCTGAACATGCGAAACATCGAACCCTCCCAGGCTTCGTTGTTGTTCTTGTGCCGGCGAAGCGGTCCGTAAAACATGAAACAGACCGCGATTGTCAACCGGTCCCGGGAGCGCCGACGAGCGAGATCCAGCATCGCGACGTGCCCGACCGGCGCGGGAACGAGTCCGCGTCGGTCGGCATGATCATGGTGAAAATCAGCGGCTAGTTCTTCGCTGCCTGTACAGCTGGAGCTCGCCGCCTGGTTCCAGCGCAGCGCGGCCAGTTCGCCCTGGCGTGCTTAGTCGAGCTGCCTCGCCGAGCACCATCGCCGCTTCCTGGGGCGCGTGGAATCCCATCGAGTTCTCCGCCGCGATGAAATCCAGGCGCCACTGGGCCTTGCGCTGGAAGTCGAGCGCCGGCCGCCAGCTGCGCCTCGGTCGCCCCGGCAGCCTTGGCTGCCTGCACCGCATCGAGCAACGCGACGATCGCCTGGCCGCCCCGCTGCATGCAGCTCGAAGTTGCGCGTCTGGATCGCGTCGACGCGCGCCTTGATCTCATCCTCCGGGAAATGATGGCAGGTCTGGCACGCGCGGTTGACGTTGAGCAGCGGACTGCGGACCCAGTGGTCCGAGACCTTGGTCGCGCCGTCACGCATGTACGGCATGTGGCAGTCGGCGCAACCGACGCCGCTGCGCGCGTGGACGCCCTGGCTCCAGAGCTCGAACTCCGGATGCTGGGCCTTGAGCACCTTGGCGCCGGTTTCGGCGTGCTTGAAGTCGAAGAACTGCTCGCCGTCCGGGAACTTCGTCTCGTTCCAGAACTTCTCGACCTGCGTCGCGCGCAGGCCCTGGCCCCAGGGGAACGTCAGCGGCATCTTGGTCGAGCAGTAGTACTCGACGTGGCACTGGCCGCAGACGTACGAGCGCATCTCGGTGCGGGTGCCGTCGACGTTCGGGTCGTATGGCTTCGCGCGGCTGCCTTCGCGCCATTGCTCGACGGACGGCAGGTGCGGCACGGGCGCGTCCGCAGTCGGCAAGCGCCTGGATGCCGAGCGATGAAGCCGGGCCGCGTCACGCGCAGCTGCATGGTCTTCGGATCGTGGCAATCCACGCACGAGACCGGGTGCGCGTGGCCGGAGTCGTGCAGCTTCTTGTTCATCTCCTGGTAGCTGAGCTTGTAGCTCTCGAGCATGCCCTTGGTCGCGTCGCCACCGCCCATCTCGCGGTACACGCGGCATGATCGAGGCGTGGCAGTGCAGGCAGGAACCGGACTGCGGCTTGGTCAGGCGCTGCGTCTGTTCCTGGTCCGCCAGCATGTAGGCGTGGCCGCGGCGATCGCGATAGTCGATCGAGAACGCGTAGCCCGAGGAACATGCGCTTGAGCCACGGATCGCGCTCGATCTTCTCGTCGGGCAGCGCCTCGCTGCCACCGTGCCCGCCGAAGCGCGTGCGCGTGGTGATCGCGGTGCGCTGGTACGAGTCGTACTGCTTCGGCCAGTTGACGCCCCACTGCGCGGGGTCCGTCGTGTCCTCGGTGACCTCGACCAGGCGCACGTACGGATTGCGGGCCTCGACCTTGCGCTCGTTGATGTTGATGAGCAACGCTGTCACGGCGGCCGTCACCGCGGCGACGACGAGGAGCGATCGCGATCGTGACCGCGAGCGACCAGCCTTGCTTGCTGTCGCTTTCTGATCATGATGCGTCACCCTCGATTTCTTCCGGCGCGTTCGCGGTCCGCCGAGCCCCGTCGTTTCGCCATGGCCCACGCCGGCATGGCAGTGCACGCACTGGACCTCGTCGGGGTCCCCGTTCACGCCGCCGACCAGCTGGTGCACGAGGTCGCCGTGGCAGGCCAGGCAGTTCGCCTGCAGGATCGCGCGCGTTCTTCGGCTTGATCATGATCGGCTCGTGGAAGTCCTGGAACGTGAACCCCTTGGAATGGTGGTACCCGTTCTCGGCCTTCGCGATGTACTTGCCGACGAAGTCGTGCGGCAGGTGGCAGTCGATGCACTTGGCGACGGCGTGGTGCGAGCTCTTGAGCCAGCTGTCGTACTGCGGCCGCATGATGTGGCAGTTCACGCAGGCCTTGGGATCAGAACTGAGGTAGGAGAAGCCTTCGGCGTAGTGGAACGTGAATATGCCCACGCCGAGCAGGACGCCGAGCGAGTATCGCGAGCAGCGGGATCGTGGCGTTGCCCCGAACGAAGATTGCCAGCCTTGCTTGCCTGCGGCCCGCCATGCCTCAGTCTTCTAACTGCTCCGTCGTGGTGCATAGCGTGCGCCGGCTAGGCTGGCGCCTGCAATTGTGGACCGTACAGTCGTCGGAATCTGGACTGATCCAAGGAAGAAGTCGACGAATACACGGAAGACGATACCGCGGCCCGCCCAGACGCGTGCGGTGTCCTCCGGGATCGCCAGCGCCGTGTCGAATGCCTCCGGCGCCGATTGCTGCAGCGCCAGCGCATGGCGCAGCAGCACGAGGTAGCCCGGCGCGCGTTGCGATGCCAGCCCAGGTCCGTCAGGCAGTCGAACCACGCGTCCCAGTTGTGCCCGAACCAGGCGGGAAATTGCAGTGCCGTCGCGGTGCGTATCGAGCAACGCCGACTTGTCCTCGGCTCCGGCCAGGTCCACCGCGAACACTGCGAATCCCCGGGCACGCGCCTCCGCCTCGAGCCTCGCGACCGCTGCGTCATCCAGCAGGGCGCGGACGACCGCGGCGCCGCGATCCGGGACGCCCGCCGCGTTCGGGGTCGTCGCTCATGGCTCGACCTCGATGCGGCGGAACGTCCGGTAATGGTCGTCGGTGTAGTAGAAGACGCGCGGCGGGTCACCGCCCGTCACGATCCGCCGCGCACCCCGATCGCGCGCACCCGGCGTCGGCACGGTGTATTCACGGTAGTAGCCCGCGGGCTGTGCGGGCAGCCGCCCTCGCGGTTCTGGAAGACGCGCCCCATCGCGCTCGTAAGGGAACGGCCCGCCGCGCTGGATCAGTTGCAGCGTCTCGTTCCGCCTCGGGCGGAATGCCATGGCCGGGCGTTGCGTGCGCCGCGCCGGCGTCGCCGCTCGACTGCGCGGAAGGATCGACTTCGCGACCAGCCAGCCGTTCGCCGCCACGACCGCGAACGCGATGAGCGCCGCAATGCGCAGCCAGCGCCTGCCCGGGATCATCGTGGTGCAATTGTTCGCTGCGTATACACGGCGGCAGATTACCGCGACGCCGTGCCGGCGCGTCGCCGATCGAGAGGCGACGGGGCTCCCGCGCGACTCACTTGCGCATCAGGGTGCTCTTGCCGAACAGCGACCCGATCAGGTCGACTGCCACTTCAGCGGTCCGGTTACGGACGTCGAACGCGGGGTTCAGCTCGACGATGTCGAGGGAAGCGAGCTGCCCGGTGTCCGCCACCATTTCCATGCACAGTTGCGCCTCGCGATACGTCGGACCACCTCGTACCGTCGTGCCGACACCTGGCGCGATGTCGGGATCGAGGAAATCGACGTCCAGGCTGACGTGCACGTGGGTGTCGCCATCGACACCGTTGAGCGCCAGCTCCAGTGCGTGGCGCATGCCCATCTCGTCGATGAAGCGCATGTCGAAGACCTCGAAACCGACCTCCTGCACGAAGCGCTTTTCGCCTGCGTCGACGCTGCGGATGCCGATCTGGCGCAACTGTGCCGGCTCGAGGACCGGCACCGTGCCGCCCAGCCCGATCAACTCGGCCGGTCCGTACCCGCAGAGGCAGGCCACCGGCATGCCGTGCAGGTTGCCGCTCGGTGTCAGCACGTTCGTGTTGAAGTCGGCGTGGGCATCGAACCACAGCACCCGCAGCTTGCGACCCGTCGTACGGCAATGCCTGGCGGCGGCGCTGATCGATCCGATGGCGAGGCTGTGGTCGCCGCCGAGCAGGATGGGCAGGCGGGCGCCCGCGAGCTCGTCGAGCACCGCATCGTGCACGAGGCGGTTCCACTCGGTCACCTCCGCGAGGTGCCGGTAGCCGCCGACCGGTTCGAGCCATGGGTTCGGCGGTCCGCCGAGGTTGCCGCGGTCGAACACCTCGAGTCCCTGCGCTTCGAGCACCTGCTGCAGCTGCGCGACTCGCAGCGCTTCCGGGCCCATCGACGCGCCGCGCGTGCCCGCGCCCACGTCGGTGGGCGCGCCGATCAACGCCACCGTGGTCGCAGTCATCGCGGCAGCCTCACGCGATCTTGCGCGTGCGGGCGCGGTTCGCGGCCCGGCCCGTGCCGATCGTACCGCCGAACAGGTCCTTCGGGTCCGGCAGCTCGGGCACGAGGTCGAGCCTGCGCCGGCCCACCTTCTGCTCGCGGATCAGGCCGTACAGGAATCGCAGCGCCGAATAGTCCTCGAGCGCATACCCGACCGAGTCGAACAGCGTGATGTCGCTCGCCGAGCGCCGCACCGTGACTTCGCCGCGCACCACCCGCGCGAGTTCGACGACGGGATAGTCCGCGGGCATCTGCTGGATCTCGCCTTCGTGGCGCGACTGCGGCTCGTACTCGACGACCACCTGCAGGCCCGGCATGCGCAGGACATCGGGGTGCATCTCGGTCTTGCCGGGGCAATCACCGCCGACGCCGTTGAGGTGCATGCCCGGCGCGATCATCGGCGGCGTCAGGATCACGGCATTGCGCTTGTCCGCGGTGACGGTGGTGACGATGTCGGCGCCCCGGCACGCCTCGGACGTCGACTCGCAACGCACGACCTCGAGGTCGGCCAGCGCGGGCATGGCCGCCAGGTTGCGCATGAGCTTGGCCGTGGCAGCGGGGTCGACGTCGAAGAGCTGCAGCCTGCGGATGCCGACGAGCCGGTGGAAGGCAAGCGCCTGGAATTCGCTTTGGGCGCCGTTACCGATCAGCGCCATGACACGACTCTCCGGTCGCGCCAGCCTGCGCGCCGCGACCGCCGACGTCGCTGCCGTGCGCAACGCCGTCGTGACGGTGAGCTCCGACAGCAGCAGCGGATACCCGGTCGCGACTTCGGCGAGCACGCCGAAGGCCATCACTGTCAGCAGCCCCTCGCTGGTGTTCTTCGGGTGGCCGTTGACGTACTTGAACGAATACAGCTTGCCGTCGGTCGCCGGCATCAGTTCGATCACGCCGACCGGGGAGTGGCTGGCGAGCCGGGGCGAGTTCTCGAACTCGGGCCAGCGCGCGTAGTCGGCCTCGATTTCGTCCGCCAGTCGCGCGATGAATTCCGCCGGGCCGATCGCCCGGACCAGCCGCTGGATGTCGTTGACGCCGATGTAATCGACCATGGCCTTGCTCCGTTGAGGGGTCATGATCCCCCAGGCAGCGCCAACAGGAAGCCAGCGAAGCGATCATTTAGCGTTGCTGACTGGGCTATTCGTCAGTCAAACTGCGCACATTGATCAGTCAACGAGCGTGCCCATGGACGACCTCGACCGCCAGTTGATCGGCCTGTTGCGCGGCAATGCCCGGCTGCCCGTGGCGACGCTGGCGAAGCAATTCAAGGTCGCGCGTGGCACGGTGCAGAACCGCATCGCGCGGCTCGAGCGTGACGGCGTCATTGCGGGTTACACGGTGCGCCTGCGGGCCCCGGACGAGGACCGTCGCATCGTCGCGCTGATGCTGCTCGCGATCGAAGGCAACTCGGTCGAAGACGTGCTGTTCACGCTGCGGGGCGACCCTGCGGTTTCGGCGCTGCACACGACCAACGGCCGCTGGGACGTCGTGGCGGAGCTGCGGGCCGACACCCTGGAGGAGTTCGACCGCGTGCTCGGTCGCATCCGCCGCATCGAGGGCGTGGCGACCTCCGAGACGAACCTCCTGCTCTCGACACTGAAGTACTGACGCGGGCCGGCTGTATCATGCCGACCCCGCCGCGGCGGGGCGGCGTTGCTGCAACTCCCGCGCGCATGAAATCATCCGGAGGCCTCATGTACGAGCTCTTCATCGGCAACAGGAACTACTCGTCCTGGTCGCTGCGGCCCTGGGTGCTGCTGCGCGCCCACGGCGTCGAGTTCGTCGAACACGTCATGCCGTTCAAGCCGGGCTCGAACTGGCGGGACTTCCGCGCGTTCTCGCCGTCCGGCAAGGTGCCCTGCCTGCGCGACGGCGCGACCGTCGTCTGGGATTCGCTCGGCATCGCCGAGTACCTCGCGGAACGGCACCCGGGCTTGTGGCCCGTCGACGCGGCGGCACGGGCCTGGGCGCGCTGTGCGACGGCCGAGATGCACTCGGGCTTCGCCGCCTTGCGCAACCACTGCGGCATGAACGTCGGGCTGCGCGTGCGCCTGCGCGAGTGGCCCGAGGCACTGCTCGCCGACGTCCGGCGCATCGACGAGCTCTGGAACGAAGGGCCTGGCCCGGTTCGGCGGGCCGTTCCTCGCCGGCAAGTCGTTCACGATCGTCGACGCGTTCTACTGCCCGGTCGCATATCGCGTGCGCACTTACGACATCCCCTTGGCTGGCGCGGCAGCTGGCTACGCGCAGCGCTTGCTCGAATTGCCGGCCATGCGCGAGTGGGAAGCCGCGGCGCTCGCCGAGCCCTGGCGCGACCCTCCACACGAGGATGAAATCCCGGCGGTCGGCGATATCGTCGCGGACCTGCGCGTGCCGCCCGGAGCGGGGCCGTGACCGGGGAGCGTATCGACGTCCTCGAGTTCAAGGTCGCCCACCTGGAGCGCGCCTTGCAGGAACTGAGCGACGTGCTGTATCGGCAGCAGCGGGAGCTCGACGCGTTGCGCGAGCGCAGCCAGAGCCTGTCCGAGCAATTGCAGCAACTGGACGACCGTGCCGCTGATTCGACGGGCATCGAGATCCCGCCGCACTACTGATGAGTGCCGTGGCATCCATGCGCCGCCGCCGGATCGGTTGGCTCGTCTATGCGGGCCTGCTGACGCTGGCCGTCGTGGCCGGCGAGTGGTTCAACATCCTGCGCGGTGGCGGGCCCGATACGGTCACGCTCGCCAACTGGCTGCTCTCCGCGGCGCTGCTCTGCGCGCTGTGGTGTCACGCGCTGCAGGTGCGGCTCGGCAACGAGCGTTACTGGCGAGCGGTGTTCTGGATCCTGCTGTTTGCGAACCTGCTGATGCTGGTCCCGGTCCTGATGGGCGGCGGGCCGATCGCGCTATTCACGGCGGCGCTGTCGCTGCTGGTGATCCCGGCGTATGTCGCGGCCTTTCACTACGCCTACCGCTCGCCGACGCTCTGGGGTCGCGAAGGCTGATCAGGCCCGGGCGCCGTCGCGCCAGCTGGCGTCGACTGCCATGCCCGCTTCGAGCGTCTCGCCCGCTCCGCCCGCCACGATCGCGTTCTGGCCGAAGGCCACCCCCCGCAGTTGTGCGTCCCAGCGATAGGTCCTCAGCGTGCGCAGCGGCTCGTCGCCGGAGACGGTGGCCGTCGCCTGGTCGGTCGTCGTGATCACGCAGCGGGTGCACGGCTTCACGAGGCGGAGTTCGACCCGCCCGCAGGACAGCGCAGCGATACGGTCTTCGGCGTAGGGCTCCGTGCCATCGAGCAGCAGGTTCGGCCGGAATCGATCGAGTGGCAGCGGCGGCCGGCAGGCGCGCGTTCAGGTCCTCGAGGGAGGCGCGTGAGAGCACGAGCAACGGGAAGCCGTCGGTGAATCGGGTCTCGCCTGCCAGTCCTTGCGACCATGCCGCATCCGTCGGGCGTCGGCCTTCGGGGGCGAAGCGCACCAGGTGGGCCGGCCGGCCGAGAAACTCACTGAACCATTGCGCGGCCGCCGCGCCCGCATCCAGCGCCGCACAGCGATCGCCCCAGACCGTGACCGTGCGCGATTCGCCCTGCGCGTCGAGTGGAACAACGAGCGGGATGCGCCCCGGTGCCTCGAGCGTCAGCGCGTCCGTGCCGATACGCGGCACGACGAGCGCGAGCCGCGGCGTATCACGCTGCGTCAGGAATCGCCCGGACGCCGAGACGACCATCCATTCGCGGTCGTGCTGCAGTCCTGCATTGGTCAGCAGCGCGCGCTCGACCGCCGTGCCGCGGCACGACTTGACCGGATAGACGTACAGCCCCGCAAGCGTGATGGTCGAAATAGGTGACACTTTCCTGTTTAGGGAACGCTCACCTATCTAGCCGGCGAGCGGCAACGGGACCGGGCGGCCGACCTGGTAACCCTGCACGAAGTCGACGCCCATGCGACGCGCGGAGTCGAGCGCACTCAGGTCCTCGACCTGCTCGGCGATCACGCGGAAATTCAGCGAGCGCGCGAGCTTGATCATCGCGGTGACCATGGCCTGGTTGACGTTGTCGGACGCCAGGTTGCGGATGAATGAGCCGTCGATCTTCAGGTAATCGAGCGACAGGTTCTTCAGGTTCGCGAACGAGCTCAGGCCCCGGCCGAAATCGTCGAGCGCGAAATGACAGCCCATGCCGTGCAGCACGCCGATGAAGCGGCGCGCGTGCTCGATATTGGTGATGACCGAATTCTCGGTGACCTCGAAACAGACGCGGTCGGGGGCAATGCCGGTACGGTCCAGGCAATCGACGACGAACTCGAGGAAGCCCGCGTCGCCCAGCGTCTGCCCGGAGAGGTTGATGCAGAGGCTGCGATCAAGAGCGAGCCTGATGGCGCCGCGCGCGAGCGCCGTCAATGCAGTCTGCACGACCCAGCGATCGACGTGAGGCATCAGCCGGTAGCGCTCAGCCGCGCGCATGAATTCAGACGGCGCGACGAACACGCCCTTGTCGTCCTTGAGGCGCAACAGCACCTCGAGGCCGGGCCCGCCCTCGCCGTGCTCCGTGACCCGCACGATGGGCTGCGCGTGGAGCTCGAACCGGTTCTCCTTGAGTGCCGACTGCAGCAGCTGCAACCAGAGGATCTCGCCGCGCTGGCGCGCATCCGCCTCGTCCTTGGCCGAGTACACGTGAACCCGTCCACCCTGGTTCTTGGCGACGTAGCACGCGGAATCCGCGGCGTGCATGAGGTCCTCGATCGATGAACTCTCGTTCGTCATCTCGACCAGGCCCACGCTGACGCCGACGTTGAAGATCTTGTCCTTCCAGACGAAGCGGTGGTCGTTGACCGCGCGCACGACGTCGTCGCCGATCTGTCGTGCCTTCTCGAGCGGGCAGCCCGCCAGCAGGATGCCGAACTCGTCGCCGCCGAGACGGCCCACGGTGTCCGAGTCGCGCACCGCATCCTTGATCAGTGCCGCGACCTCGCGCAGCATGTTGTCGCCTGCGACGTGACCGCATTCGTCGTTGACGGCCTTGAACCGGTCGAGGTCGAGGTAGCAGAGCACGTGGCGCGCACCACCGCTCGTGGCCTCGAGGGCTTCCTCGAGACGACGCTCGAATTCGCGGCGGTTGACCAGGCCCGTCAGTGCGTCGTGGCTGGCCTGGTAGGACATGGCGCGGGTGAGGCCGCGCAGGTCGCTCACGTCACGCAGCGCGATGACGGTGCCGTCGACCTGCCCGGCGGCGTCGCGCATGGGCGAGACGGTGACTTCGATCGAACGTTCGTTGTCCTTGTCGGCCGAGACCAGCATGCCGCGGCGGCCGAGGTTGACGCGTGCGCCGGTCGCGATGCTCTGCCGCACGGGGTCGCCGAGAGACTTGCGATCGCCCTCGTCGACGAGCTCGATGACCTCGCCCAGCGTGCGCCCGACGATCTCGCCGGCCGGCTTGCCGATCAGGTGCTCGCCCGACTTGTTGACGTAGACGATGCGACCCTCGACGTCGGTGGTGAGCACGCTCTCGCCGAGCGAATCGAGCGCCTCCCAGGCGCTCGCGTGACTGCGGGTGGCCGCCTGCACTTCCGGGCGCGGCAGCATCTCGACGCCCGCGACCATCACCGCGGGCTGGCCATCGAGCAGCATGCGTGAAAAGCTCAGTTCGAGCCGATGGGTCGGTCCTGTCGCGAGTGGCTGCAGTTCCACCTCGAGGCGGGCGGGCGCCGATTGCCCGGCCGCGTGACGTCGCAGGCATTCCCGCACGAGCTCGGCGTAATCGGCGTGGACCAGTTCCTCCAGTCGGCGGCCGAACAGCTTGCCCGGGCTCTGCACGCCGCAGAGTTCGGCAAACCGGGCATTCGCGAGCTGGATGCCGTCGCGCTCGATGAGCGAGCGCCTCGTTCATGGTCTCGAGCAACTTGCGGTAGACGGCTTCGCGCTGGCCGCGCGCGGAGGTCTCCGCCTGCAGCCGCTCGATCAGGCGATCGACGCCAGCCGCGATTTCGCCGGGCCTGCCTGCCCCGGCGTGCGGCTCGAGACGCTCGCCGAGATCGCCGCTCGCCGCGACCGCATGCAGGCGCTCGCCCAGGTCGCGCAGCCGTCGCATCTCGAGTGCACGCCACACGAGCGCCACGGCCAGACCCGCGGTCACGGCACCGAGCAGGATCAACGCGAACATCAGGCTTTCACTCTCCGGACCGGCCATGCCTCGACGGGCTTCAAGGCCCGCGTCCCTGCGAGGTTTGTAATTGTTCTGTGCCACGCGCAAGACGTGCCACCGGAGCATAGCGGCAACGGGTCGCGCGCACCCGCGGGATTCACCATAATGCTCCGCGACTTCGGCTTGTCGCGCCGGAGCCGAGACCTTAACCTTCGCGCCGGCCGTCTCAGGCCTCCCCGACCCTGCCATTCCCTGGAAACCGCCCATGTTCGATGTCCAGTTTGCCCGCCGCCAGATGATCGAACAGCAAGTCCGTGCGTGGGACGTGCTCGACCTGCGCGTGCTCGAGGCATTGCAGCAGGTGCCGCGCGAGGAGTTCGTGCCGCCCGGCTACCGCGAAATCGCCTTCGCCGACACCAGCGTCCCGCTCGGTCGCGGCCAGGTGATGCTGGCCCCGAAAGTCGAAGGCCGCATCCTGCAGGCGCTCGACGTCCAGCCGGACGAGGACGCGCTCGAAGTCGGCACCGGCAGCGGCTTCTTCGCCGCCTGTCTCGGCCGCCTCGCGCATACGGTCCGGACGATCGACATTTTCCCGGACTTCGTCGCCGCGGCGACCGGCACGCTCCTGCGCACCGGCGCTCACAACGTCACGGCGGCGACGGCCGACGCGATGCAGTTCGCGGAGCGCGACGCGTACGACGTGATCGCGGTGACCGGCTCGCTGCCCGTTTACGATGCGCGCTTCGAGCGTGCCCTCAAAGTCGGCGGAAGGCTCTTCGTAACCGTCGGCACCGGCCCCATCCTGGAGGCCCGGCGCGTCACGCGGACCGGCCCGCAGGACTGGTTGCAGGAAAGCTTGTTCGAGACCGGGATGCCCCCCTGATCCACGCACCGGAACCGCCAGGATTCGTCTTCTGAACCGACCCCGGCAGGGGACTAGCCAATGATCCCGCCGGTGATATAGTCTAGTACAACACTAGTTGACCAAAGACGCGGCTTCGGCCGCCGGATGGACCGACCCATGAACAAGACATCGCTCGTCCTCGCCTGCACCGTCGCCGCCTCGTTGTCCGGTGGCGTCGCTCGCGCGGAGAACCTCATCGAGGTTTTCCAGGACGCCATGCGCAGCGATCCCGTCGTCCGCGAGGCCGAGGCGCGGCGCATGGCCGCCCTCGAGGTCAAGCCGCAGGCGCGTGCGCTGTTGTTGCCGCAGGTGAACGTCGGCGGGCAGCTCTACACGGCCAATTCGGACGGCGAATCCACCTTTCCGCAGGTGGACCGCACCAACGGCGACATCGTCACCGTCGGCAACCGCAGTTCGACGGACGTCGACCAGTACTGGGACTACACCGCCGAACTCACGCAGACCGTCTTCCGCTGGGACCAGTGGGTCGCGCTCAAGCGAGCGGATTCACAGGTCGCGGTGAGCGAGGCAACCTACCGCGCAGCACAGCAGAACCTGCTCGTGCGGGTAAGCCAGGCCTATTTCGACGTGCTGGCGGCGGAAGACACGCTGGGGGCGGCGGAGGCCACGCTGGAAGCATTGAACCGGCAGCTCGAGCAGTCAGAAAAGCGGTTCGAGGTCGGGCTGATCGCCGTGACGGACGTCCAGGAATCCCGCGCTGCGCAGGACAACGCGACGGCCGGCGTCATCGCGGCCAAGCGCGCGGTCGCGACCGCGCAGGAAGTGCTGCGCGAACTCACCGGTGAGCACTACCAGTCACTGGTGAAGCCCACCGACCAGCTGCCGGGGCTTCCGCAACCGGCGGAAGAACAGTCCTGGGTGGACCTCGCGCTGCAGAACAACCTGAGCGTCGTCGCCGCGCGGCTCGAGACCGAAGTGGCGGCCGGCAACGTCAAGGTCGCGCAGGCCGGGTACATGCCGACGCTCGACCTGTTCGCGCGTTATGGCGAAACCAACCGCGACGCAACCCAGACCAACCAGGCCTTCGATCCGTCCAACCCCTCGCTCAACGGTGACAGCGTCGAAGGTTCGGCGGACTCGAACACCACCTCCGACGTGATCGGGTTGCGCCTCAACATACCGATCTTCACGGGCGGCAACACGCGCTCGAGGGTGCGCGAACAGGTTCACCTGCAGCGCGCCGCCCGCGAGAAGCTCGAGGGCACGATGCGCGCGGCGGAGCGTGAGACGCGCGACGCCTATCTCGGCGTGATCGCGGAGAAGGCCCGGGTCCAGGCCCTGCAGCAGGCGGTGAAGTCGAGCCAGACGGCACTCGAAGCGACCGAGGCGGGTTTCGAGGTGGGCACGCGAACGACGGTCGACGTGCTCGATGCACGCCGCCGCCTGTTCGAGGCGCAGCGTGATTACGCCCGCAGCCGCTACGATTACCTGATCAACATCGTCAGGCTCGAATCCGCGACCGGCGGGCTCAAGCAGGAAGACCTCGCGGCGATCAATGGCTTCCTGACGGAGCCGACGAAGATTCCGGTCGTGCGTCCGCAAGGCCTGAGCAGCGGCTCGATCATCGCCACGAGGCGACCCACCGCGCCGCGGTTCGCCGCGACCGCGCGCTGCCCGCCCTCGCCGGCGCTCCGCGCGAGCGAGGGGTCGTCGAACCACTGCAGCAGCGCTGCCCCGAGTTCCTGCCGCGTCCCGCCACCAGCCGCAACGCTCCGCTTCGCATCAGCAGCTCGGCAATGTCCTGGCCGTTCTGCGTGTGCGGGCCGGACAGGACGGGTAAGCCCAGCACGGCCGGCTCGAGCAGGCTGTGGCCGCCTATGGGTACGAGGCTGCCGCCGACGAACGCGATGTCCGTCGCCGCATAGAGCATCTGCAGCTCACCGAGCGTATCGACCAGGAAGACCTCGTCGTCGGGCGCGGGCAGCAGGCCGCTGCTGCGCTGCTGGTAGCGGATGCCGCGCGTGTCGAGCAACTGCCTGACCGAGTCGAATCGCTGCGGATGCCGCGGCACCAGCAGCAGCAACGCATCCGGGTGCGTCACGCGCACCGCGGCGTGGGCCGCCAGTGCCGCGTCCTCCTCGCCTTCGTGCGTGCTGCCCGCAATCCAGACGGGCCGCGCGGCACCCCATGCCGCACGCAGCGCCTTGCCCGCCTCGACCTGGGCCGGCGGAATCTCGAGGTCGTACTTGATGTTGCCCGAAACCTGCACGTGCGCCGCCGGTGCGCCGACCAGGCGAAAACGCTCTGCATCGGCGGGCGTCTGCGCGCCGATCAGGATGCCGCGCGACAGGGTTTCGCGAAACAGCGAGGCCAGGCGCCGGTAACGCCCCACGGACTTCGCAGAGAGCCGGGCACTGCCGAGGACCAGCGGGATGTCGCGGCGCCCGAGCTCTGCATACAGTGTCGGCCAGATCTCGGTTTCGAGAATGACGGCGACCTGCGGCGCGATCCGGTCGAGAAAGCGGTGGACCGCTCCCGGCAGGTCGTACGGCAGGTAACAGTGCTGGACCGTGTCCTTGAACAGTGCCCGCGCGCGTTGCGCTCCCGTCAGCGTGACGGTCGACACGACCAGTGCAATGCCGGGATGGCGGCGACGCAGTTCCTGGACCAGGGCGGCCGCGGCCTGGACCTCGCCCACGGAGACCGCGTGCACCCAGACGCACCCGGCGCGGGCGGCGCGCGGCACGAATCCGAGCCGCTGGCCCAGCCGGCGGCGATGCTCCGGCTGGGTGATCGCCGGCCATGCCTCGAACGCCAGCAACACGGGCGCGAGGAGGTAAGTCAGCAGGACGTAGACGAAGCGCATACGGCGTTCTAACCCGCGAGGCCGCGCAGCAGTTGCGACCACTGTTCGTCGCCGAACCGGTCGCCCGGCAGGCCCGCGTAGACTTTCACGAGCGAGCGCTGCAGTCGCGCGAGCACCTGTCGTTCCCAGGCGCCGCGCGGACGGATGCGGCCGCGATCGAAATCGAGCACGAACACCATGCCGTCGCTGCCGAGGAGCAGGTTGTGGGCGTTGAGGTCGGCGTGGTGCACGCCACGCGCGTGCAGCGCGGCGACGCAGCGGCCGACGGCCTGCCACGAGTCCGCCGGCAATGGCGCGGCCCGCAGGGCCGCGGCCAGCGTCTCGCGGGTCGGCAACTCGGCCGTGAGCAGGTCCGCGCGGTAGAGCCAGGCCTGCCGCTGATACCGTGCGGCGACGGGCCGCGGCACGGGCAGGTTCCAGGCCCGCAGCTGCCGCAACAGCCGCCACTCCGCGAACGAGCGCGTGCACGACTCGCCCTGCCAGAGATAGCGGTCATCGAGCCAGCGGGCCACGAGCCCGCCGCGGCGGTAATGGCGCAGCACCCAGCGCTGGCCTTGCGCGGTCGTGATGAACGCGACCGTGCCGCGACCGCCCGCCGCCGACTCGCAGTGCGCCGGCCTGCTGCCAGTGGCCGGTTTCGAAGACCGCGGCATCGGGATGGTCGAGGCACGAGGCATCGTATAGCATCGCGCCGCCTGCAATGCGCGCGAGCACCTCCTCCCCGGCGGCGGCTGCTTCGTTCATCGGGGCGGATTGTTCACGATCCCAAGGCCGCTGCCTACCGTTTCGATGGAACCTCGCGTGCCGCCCCTGTTCAGCTCGCCGCCCGAATCGATCTGCCTGCTGCGCCTGTCGGCGCTCGGCGACGTGTGCCACGCGCTGCCCGTCGCTCGCACGCTGCAGGACGCCTGGCCTGGGACGCGCCTCACCTGGATCATCGGCAAGCTCGAACACAAGCTGCTCGGCCACATCCCGGGCATCGAGTTCATCGTCTTCGACAAGAAGGCCGGTGCCCAGGGGTATCGCGAGTTGCGCGGAAACTGCGCGGCACGGCGCTTCGACGCGCTGCTGCACATGCAGCTGGCGCTGCGGGCGAGCCTGGCGGCGGCCATGGTTCCGGCCCGGTACAAGGTCGGCTTCGACCGGGCACGGGCGCGCGAGCTGCAGTGGCTGTTCACGAACGCGAAGATCGAGCCGCGCACCCGCGAGCACGTCCTCGACAGCCTGTTCGGTTTCGCCGAGCGACTCGGCGTCAAGCGGCGCTCGATGCGCTGGGACATCCCGTTGCCGGAGGAGGCGCTGCGGTATGCCGCCGCGGCCATTCCCGACGCGCGCGCCGCCGACGCTCGTCATCAGCCCGTGCTCGAGCCACGCGCTGCGCAACTGGAGCGTGGAGCGCTATGCCGCGCTGGCCGACCACGCCGTCGCACGGCACGGTTCGAGGTCTGCTCTGCGGCGGGCGCAGCGCGCTCGAACTGCGGTATGGGGCGGAAATCGAGCGCCGCATGCGGCAGCCCTGCCGCAACCTGATCGGCAAGGACACCCTGCTCGAGTTCCTGGCGACGCTGCAGCGCGCCACGGCGCTGGTCTCGCCCGACTCCGGCCCGGCGCACATGGCAACGACGGTCGGCACCCCGGTGATCGGCCTCTATGCCGCCACCAATCCGCAGCGCAGCGGCCCGTATTACAGCCGGCGCTGGTGCGTCGACCGGTACGAACTGGCGCGGATCCGCTTCCGCGACCGCGCCGCGGCGAGCTGCCCTGGACCGAGAAGATCGAGGAACCGGGCGTCATGGACCTGATCGAAGTCGACGACGTCGTGGAGAAACTGGACGAACTGATGGCGGCCGGCGCGCCGCGGACGCGGGCCTGAAGGGCTGACGCTCCCGGGCGACTGGCGATAATGCGCGCCCCGACCGCGTGCAATACGCACCACCGCGAGGCCGCCCGTGACGGCAGAACGCAGCGAAAAGCTCATCCAGCCGAATGCCCAGCACCAGTACGAGGTGACGCCGGCGGACCTGCCGCTGTCGCTGCCCGATGCCCGGCATGCACCTGTGGAATTCGCACCCGCGCGTCTACCTGCCGATCGAGGAGACGGGCTCGGCGAAGTGCCCGTACTGCAGCGCGGAGTACACGCTGAGGAAGTGAATAGTGGATAGCGGATAGCGGATAGTAAAAGGCGGGTTGCGCCGCGCCAATGAGGCGACACAAGCAAAAGAACGCGCCCTTGGGCGCGTTACTATTCACTATCCGCTATCCACTACCCGCTATCCCCTACTTCTTGTATTCCTTGTAGCTCTTCTCTTCGACCAGCACCGAGCCGAGCTTCACGTTGATCCTGCGCTTGATCGCCGCACGTTCGTCGTTCGTGACATACACGGCGCGCGCGAGCTCGATGAATTTCGCGTCGAACTGGCCGTCGCGTTCCTTGTCGCGGATGTCGTCCTCGATGTCCCACAGCTGGCCGTTCACGTCGCGCAGGCCCGTCCACTCCGCGCTGATGTCCACGGCCGAATAAGCGGAGGCGTTCCACGTCTCGGTGAGCAGCGCAGCTCGGTGCGCACATTGCGCAGCTTGGCCTCGTCGGTCATGCGCGCCGACTTGATCTCGAGGATCGTGATCTTGTCGATCAGCTCGCCGGGGGAAATCGGGACGAGAAGTTCGGCCATGGGAACACCAAGTGAAGTGGATAGCGGATAGCGGATAGCGGATAGTGACAGTGACAGTAAGCGGTGCGCATTCTCCTACTAGTCACTATCCACTATCACTATTCACTTCCTTCATTATCCATGACTGCCCGCCACACCGCACCCACGGCGGCTCGCGTCGGCGCGAATTCCGCGGCCGGCGCTATGCTGCTCTCGCCTTCGAGCGACAGGTGGTGCAGGCGCTGGCGGTAGGTGCGGTAGGCCCCGGTCAGGACGTCGACCGTCGACTGCGGCACGAGGCAGATCGACGCGCAGCTTTCGAGCTGGCGGATGTTGTCCGAGTAGGTGACGAGTTCGGCGTGCCGGTCGGCCCAGAGCAACGCCCAGTACTGCGCCAGGAACTCGATGTCCGTGATGCCGCCCGCGTCCTGCTTCAGGTCGAACTCCCCGGTCTTCGATTTCGACAGCTCCGTCCGCATCCGCTCGCGCATGGAGCGCACGTCGTCGCGCAGCGTCGTGCGGCGCACGGCGGTGCGCAGCAGGTCCACGCGCAGCGTCTTCGTAGCGCTGCCGCAAGGCCCGGCATCGCCCGCCACCGCACGCGACCGCAGCAACGCCTGGTGTTCCCAGGTCCACGCCTCCGCGCGCTGGTAATCGGCGAAGCCCTCGATGCTCTGCACCAGCAGGCCGCCCTTGCCGCTCGGGCGCAGCCGCGTGTCGACCTCGTACAGGCGGCCCGCCGCGGAATGCACCGTCAGCAGATGCACGAGGCGCTGCACCAGTCGCAGGAAGAACACGCCGTTCTCGACGACCTGCGGTCCGGCGGTGCGCTGCACCTCGCCGCGCGAGTCGTGCAGGAAGACGAGGTCGAGGTCCGAGCCATAGCCGAGCTCGATGCCGCCGAACTTGCCGTAGGCGACGACGATGAGCCCCGCCGGCCGTGCCTGGCCGTCGGCGGAATCGCAGAGCGGCACGCCATGCCGCGCCGTGATCTGCTGCCACGCCAGGTCCAGCGCCTCCTGCACGATCAGCTCGGCGAGGTCGGTGAGGCGGTCACTGACTTTCATCAGCGGCAGGCGACCGGTCAGGTCCGGCACGGCGATCCGGAACATGGCCGCGCGCTGGAACTGCCGCAGCACGTCGACCTGGTCCTCCGGGATCGTCGGCGTTCGACGCCGCCATGCGCGTGCGCAACTCCTGCTCGAGCTCGGCCCGCGTCGGCGTCGATTCGAACAGGCGGTCGTCGAGCAATTCGTCGAGCAGCAGGGGGAATGCCGCGATCTGGTCGGCGAGGAACTTCGAGTCGCGCGCAGAGCTCGAGCAGCCGCGCCCGCGCCTTGGGGTTCTCGTTGAGCAGCGCGAGGTACACCGTGCGTCCGCCGATGCGCTCGATCACGTTGAGCACCCGGGCGAGCGTCGTGTCGGCATTGGGCAGGCGCACGATCGCACGCAGCAGCCGCGGCAGCAGCACCTGCAGCCGACGCCGGCCGGTCTGCATCGAGTCGACGGTAATAGGTGCTCTCGCTCAGGCGCTGCAGGTGCGCGAGGACCGCGTCGACGTGCTGCGGCGCTTGAGCGCGGCCAGCGCCTCACGACGACGCACGTCGTCGAGCTCGGGATCGAGCACGTGCTCGAGCGACTGCTCGGCGGCTTCGTCGTCGGCGGACTGCGCCGGCGCGAACACCGCGCGGCGGAAATGCGCGCTGACGCGATCGCGGTGCACCTGCAGTTCGCGCACGAGCGCGTCCCAGTCCGGCAGTCCCATGGCGAGCGCCAGGCGCGCACGCGCGTGTGCGTCGGTGGGCAGCTCGTGGGTCTGCTCGTCGTTCCACTCCTGCAGCCGGTTCTCGACGCGGCGCAGGTAGCGATAGGCGTCCTGCAGCTCCGCGACGGCCTCGCGGCGTCAGCAGCTTCTGGCCGGCGAGCTGCGGCAGCGCCTCGAGCAGGCGGCGGGTCTGCAGCGCGGATTGCCGCCGCCGCGCAGCAGCTGGAACGCCTGCACGATGAACTCGATCTCGCGGATGCCGCCGGGGCCGAGCTTGACGTTCTGCTGCAGCTCGCGCCGCTCGACCTCGCGCGCGATCAGTTCCTTCATGGCGCGCAGCGACTCGAACACGCCGAAGTCGAGATAGCGGCGGTAGACGAACGGTCGCAGCACGTTGCGATAGAGCTCGTCGAAGCCTTGCTCGCCGAACACCGGGCGCGCCTTGACGTAGGCGTAGCGTTCCCAGTCGCGGCCGTGCTGCTGCAGGTAATCCTCGATCGCGTCGAAACTGACCGCGAGCGGACCCGAATCGCCGAACGGCCGCAACCGCAGGTCCACGCGGTAGACGAAGCCGTCGTCGGTCGGCGTGCCGAGCAACTGCGCCACGCGCTTGCCGACGCGGGTGAAGAATTCCTCGTGTTCGAGCGGCCGCGGGCCCGTCGTCTCGCCGTGCTCGGGGAACAGCAGGATCAGGTCGATGTCGGAGGAGAAATTGAGTTCGCCGCCGCCGAGCTTGCCCATGCCCAGCACGAGCAGCGGCAGCTCGGCGCCCGCTGCCGATCGCGCGGCACGCCGTGGCGCCGGGCCGAGCGTGCGGTCGCGTGGCGGCGGCCGCCGGATGCACGCGTCGGCCAGGGCCGACAGCTCGCCAGGATCGTGTCGATCGGCGCAGGCCCGCGAGGTCGCGCCAGGCGATGCGCGCGAGATGCCGGCGCCGGAACCCGCGCAGCGCCGACATGAAGGCGGCATCGTCGCCAGGTGCCGGGCTGCGTCGCCGCCTCGGTCGCAGCTTCATAGGTAGCCGCCGCGTCGTCGTCCTCGAGCAGGCGGCCATCGGTGGCGAGCCAGTCCAGCAGGCCCGGATCGCGCAGGCAGGCGTCGGCACGAAGGCGCTGCAGGCCCAGACGTACGGCAGGCTCGCCTGGATCGCCACGGCCGCGCGCGTCTCCGGCAGCGGCGGGCGCTCGCGCGAGCCGCTCGAGCTTGTCGGCGATGCCAGCGGCGAAGGCCGGCGGCAGTTCGAGTGGGGGAGAATTCATCAGGGCGTTACCGGCCTGCGATCATGACACGGCCCGCACGCGCGTGACACGTGCGCAGCCAGCCTCGCGGCAAGCAACGAGCAGCACACCTGCCAGCACGTAGGCCGCGCCCGGGAACGTGCCACGCCGATTCCCGAACTGATCGACCACGCAAACGTGCTGGCGAACAGCGTCGGGCCGATCATCGTCGCGATGCCCTGCAGGCTGCCCATCGCGCCCTGCAACTCGCCCTGCACGTTCGGTCCGACGTGGCGCGTCAGCAGGCCCTGCGCGAGGGCCCCGCCAGGCCCCACAGCGCGACGACCGGGACGCCCGAGCAGGAAGACGAACCCGGTCGGTGCGAGGCGTAAACGAGGAAGCCCGAGCGCCCGCGAACAGCAGCCCGAGCAGCAGGATCCGCCGTTCGCCGAACCGCGCGCACGAGCGGGCCCACCAGCGTGCCTTGCACGACGGCCGAAGACGCCCCGACGGCCGCCAGCCCGAGCCCGACCGCCTTCGCGTCCCAGCCGTAGCGATAGCCCGCATAGAGCACGAAGACGGCCGGCAGCACGGCGTGCGCGAGGTTGCTCAGGAACGCGGCCGACGGCGAGCCCGAACAAGCTCGCGCTGCGCGACGCAGGAACTTGAGCGATCCGAGCGGATTGGCGCGGCGCCATTCGAAGGCGGCGCCGGCGCTCGGGCGACAGCGACTCCGGCAGCACGAAGTAGCCGTAGGCGGCATTGGCCAGGCTGAACGCCGGCGGCGGCCCAGAACGGCAGCCGTGGATCGACCGATCCCAGCAAGCCGCCGATGGCCGGGCCGAGCACGAAGCCGATGCCGAACGCCATGCCGATCATGCCGTAGCTCTGCGCGCGCTTCTCGGCCGGGGTCACGTCGGCGATGTAGGCCATGGCGGTGCTGATGCTCGCCGCGGTGATCCCGGAAATGACCCGCCCCACGAACAGCCAGCGCAGGTTCGGGGCCAGGGCCATCAGCACGTAGTCGAGGCCCAGCCCCAGGTTGGACAGCAGGATCACCGGCCGGCGACCGAAGCGGTCGGAGAGCCCGCCCATCACCGGCATCGACACGAACTGCATGACCGCCCAGACCGAGCCGAAGAAGCCGTAGATGTGTGCCGCCCGGCGGTGTCACCGCCGAGGAAGTCTTCGATCAGTCCGGGCAGCACCGGCACGATCATGCCCGAGCGCGAGCATGTCGAGCACGACCGTGACGAAGATGAAGGCGACGGCGGCGCGCCGGCGGCTCGGGGCGCGCTCATCGCGGGGGCGCGGCGGTGCGATCGCCATCGTCAGCCGTACTGCAGCACGACGCGTGGTTCGTGATCGTTGCAGCGGAAGCCCGGCGCGATGCCGATGTCGATCAGCACGCCGACGCCCTGGATCGAATAGCCCGCCTGGCGGCTCAGGGCCACCGATGCGGTCAGGGTGCCGCCGGTCGCGAGCACGTCGTCGATCAGCAGCAGCCGGCCCTGCCCCGCCTGCATCTCCAGCACGCCGGTGCCGTACTCGAGGTCGTAGGCGATGTCGACGACGGGAGGCGGCAGCTTGCCCTTCTTGCGGATCGGCACGAAGCCCTTGTCGCGCCGCTCGGCGAGCGCCGAGGCGAGGATGAATCCGCGCGACTCGATGCCCGCGACGGCATCGACCGACTGCCATTCGTCCTCGCTGAACAGGCCTTCGATGGCCTCGATGGTCGCGCCGAAATGCCGCCGCAGCAGCGGGCTGATGTCGCGGAACAGGATTCCCGGCTTCGGGAAGTCCGGGATATCGATGACGTATTGTCTCAGGTCTTGCATGCGCACCTCGACTGCGGCGCGCGCAGCGTAAGCGAAAATACCCCGGTCATGCGGCGAGGCGGTCAAGCCGCAGTCCAGACCGGCTGCATGCGTGCCGGACCCTGCTCGGCGGTCGAGCGCCGCGCACCAGCACGAGGCACCCTGCGAGCGACAGGACGAAGCCCGCGCATGAAACTCGCGGCATAGCCCGCCGCATCGCCGATCGCCGCGCCCGCGAAGTTCGCGAGCCCCATCGCGAACGACCACGGCGCAGGCGAGCAGCGTGTAGTCGGTGCCGGCATGCTCCGGATCGGACGCGTCCATCATCAGCGTGAACAGCGCCACCGTCGCCATGCTGCCGAGCAGGTGCTCGGTCACGGTCGCGACCCAGAGCAGGCCGACGCCACCGAGGCCTGCCGCGGCGGCCACATACAGAAGGAGGCTCAGGCTCTGCATCACGCCGCAGGCGAACAGGGTGCCGCGGCGTCCGGCCCGGTAGGCCATCCAGCCGCCGAGGCCCGCGCCGGCCAGGCTCGCGAGCGAGCCGACCGTGCCTTTCATGATGGCGATCGACTCCTTCGTCAGCCCCGTATCGCGCAGGAACGGGCCGATCAGCGAGGAAACCATGGAGTCGCCGAACTTGTAGAAGCAGACCAGGGCGATGAACGGCAGCATGCCGCGCACGCGCAGCCGTGCGATCCAGCCGCGGCGCCAGCACGCCGAACGCAGGACGCGGAGCGGTGGATGCAGCGGCCGTCTCGCGCAGCGGCAACACGGGCAATACCGTCAGCGCCAGCAGCGCCGCCATCGACAGGAACATCACCGACCAGTTCCGTGCGCGCGAAGATCCACAGCAGCAGTCCGCCGCCGAGGATCATGCCGAGCCGGTACGCACCCACCTGCAGGCCGTTGGCGAGCCCTCGCTCGTGCCGATCGAGCATGCGGACCGCGAGCCCGTCGGTCGCGATGTCCTGGCATGCCGCGACGAGGTTGAAGGCGAAGGCCGCGGCAAGCACGACGCACGTAGCCGTGACCGAGGTCGAGGGTTGCCAGCAGCAGCGCACAAGCGACGGCCGCGACCTGCAGCGGCAACAGCCACGCCTTGCGCGTGCCCCAATGATCGACGAACGGCGCCCAGAGGAACTTGAGCGCCCAGGGCAGGAACAGCAGGCTGGTCGCGCTGATGGCCTTGAGCGACAGGCCGGCATCGCGCAGCAGCACGGGCAGCGCCTGCGTGAAAAAGCCGTAAGGCAGCCCCTGCGCCACGTACAGCGCCGCGAGCAAGGTGATCTTGTAGCCGCGGCTCATGCCGCCAGGCTGACTTGTCGAGTGTGGCAAGCTGCAAGGAACCGCCGCTGATCGCTGCGCTTCTGGCAGAATCGCCCGCCGCCGGGAGGAACACAAGTGAACGTGAGCGAAGCCGTCGCGAGCCGCATTCAGCTGCCGCGCCTTTCTGGAGACGCCGGTGCCGGGGGAGACCGTGCGCGCCATCCTCGACGCCGCGAAGCAGGCGCCGTCGGGCGGCAACCTGCAGCCGTGGTGGGTCCATGCGCTCGCCGGGCGAACCGCTCGCGGAACTGCTCGCGCTCGTGCGCAGCAAGCTGCCGACCAACCCGCGCGGCGACGGCTCGCCGAGTACGACATCTACCCGCCGGGTCTCGGCGAGCCTTACCGCTCACGCCGCTTCAAGTGCGGCGAGGACATGTACGCGACGATCGGCATCGCGCGCGAGGACAAGTTCGGGCGCCTGATGCAGCTCGCGCGCAATTACGAGTTCTTCGGCGCGCCCGTCGGGCCTGTTCTTCTGCCTCGACCGCCGCATGGGGCCGCCGCAGTGGTCGGACGTCGGCATGTACATGCAGACGGTGATGCTGCTCGCGCGTGAGCACGGTCTGCACACCTGCGCGCAGGAGAGCTGGTCGGTCGGCCAGGCACGGTCGGCGAATTCCTGGGCGTGCCGTCGAACCTGATGCTGTTCGCAGGCATGGCGCTCGGTTACGCCGACCCGAACCACCCCGATGAATACGCTGAGGACCGACCGTGCGCCGCTCGAGGAGTTTGCGCAGTTCCGGGGATTCGACGCCATGTAGGAATCCGCCGCTGTCGGCGGAACGTACAGTGCCGTCGCGTGACGTCGCTTTCGCTTATGTCGCGTCGGGCGGCAAACGCCTCCAATAGTGTGACGCGCCTCGCGTTTCCACCGCGCATGCGGTGCGGAGAGTTCTCGAAGCGGTGTCGCTCATCTTTACGAACAGGCGTGCCTGGGGGCGGCAGCGGTATCGGAAAGCATTGCCGCGCCTGGTAAACGGCCGGCAATGTCCGCTTGGCACGGGCCGTGCAGGTTCCCTCCCAGCAAGCGCCACGCGCGCGCCATGGAGAGCACATCAGTGAACTTAAGCTGGATCGGCCGCAACCGCAGCCTGGAAGTTTCACCGCGAGCCCGGCTGGTCGACGACGCGGAGTCTGAAGCCCTGCGGCGGAAGCGCGAGGCCCTGCAATGGCGCCCGAGCAATGGCTTCCTCGCGGAGGACGTCATGCGATCGCAAGTCGCCGCGGACGATGACGTCGAACAAGCGGCTTAAGAGGTAAGACCCTCACCCTACCCTGTCCCGCCCAGGGCGGGAGCAGCGCTGCTCGTCGACCCCGACGCAGGCGCAAGAACGGTTGGCGCGCAGCTGGGTTCGGTAGCGCACCGACCGGATACGAGACGTCAGCTAACTTCACCCGCGCTGAATGTCGTGGCGGCAGGCGCTACGGAGGGCACTCAATGAACCTAAGCTGGATCGGCCGCAACCGCAGCCTGGAACTTTCGCCGCGCGCCCGGCTGGTGGACGACGCGGAGTCCGACGCCCTGCAGCGGAAGCGCGAAGCCCTGCAATGGCGCCCGAGCAACGGCTTCCTCGCCGATGCCGTCATGGGATCGCGAGACGCCATGGGCGATAGCGTCGAACGGGCGGCTTGAGAGTTAAGACCCTCACCCTGCCCTCTCCCGCGAGGACGCGGGAGAGGGAAATCAGGGACGGCGGCGCTGGCGCCGCGCTTCCATCGGGTGCTCGACCTTGCGCAGTTTGTCCGTCAGGTGGGTCAGGCTGAGCCAGGGATGCCTGAGCATCATCCGCGGCCCCGCGTAACGCATGATGTCGCGCGCGAGCTCGCGCGGTTGCGGCTTGTAGCAGTGGATCGGGCACTTCGCGCAGGTCGGCTTCGCCGGTCCGTAGGGGCACTTCTCGAGGCGGCGCGCCGCGTAATCGAGAAACCCCTGGCAGTCGGCGCAGAGGCCGGTCTCCGCCGCGCGCGCATGCTCGTGGCCCGTGCAGTAGATACCGACCATGACCTGCATCGTGCGCCATTCGCGGCGCAATCGCCCGGTGCTGAGGACCTGCTCCATGGAAGGCGAGGTTGCCGGCATCATCCGGCGGCGTCGCTTCGCAATTTCCGCAATGAACTTTTTCGCACGCGTTCTTTGCGCGACTGGCCGTCGATCTGCACCGCGTAGCGCTACGCTGCCTGCACGACGGCCAGCGTCGCATTGAGCTTCGCGACCAGTTCGCGTTTGCCGCCCCGCTCCGCCCAGACCTGGGCCTCGGCGACCGCAAGTCGTTGACCCGGCTTCAGAACCTCCGCGCGACAGGTCAGCCGCTCGCCACGTGCGCCGCGCAGCAGGTTGATCTTGAACTCGGCCGTCACGACGAACTGCCCTGCACCCAGCTGGGTCGAGGCCGCGGCACCCGCACAGTGGTCCGCCAACGCGGCGACTACGCCGGCGTGCGCGACGCCGGTCTGCTGCAGGTGCCACGGCTGCAGCGGCAGGCTCGCCTCGCACCAGCCGGGCCCGATGCCGTCGAGGGTCACGCCCAGTTGCGCGATGAACGGGGCATCGCTGAATCCGCGGCGAATCGCGTCGTCCATGTCCATGTGTCGGTCTCCTGGTGATGCGTCGTGGCCCGGCCCGCTACGCCGATCGCGGCACCCGACATTGAATGCGCACCGCGGTCGCTTCTGCAACAATGCGCGCGCTCATGGCCGGTCAGCAAACCTCCTCCGCACCCTCCGCTGACGCAGCCAGCGCCCGTGCGGGGCTCACGGCCGCCGTCTGCGCGTTCGTCATCTGGGGCGTCTTCCCGCTCTACTTCCTGCCGCTGCGGTCGGTGCCCGCCGTGGAGTTCCTGGCGCACCGGATCGTCTGGTGCTGCCTGCTGGTGTTCGCGTGGCTCGGCGTCCGCGGCGAACTGGGCGAAGTCCGGGCCGCGCTGGCGAACCCGGTCTCGCGCGTGCGCCTGCTCGGCTCCGCCCTGTTCATCAGCGTCAACTGGCTGACGTACATCTGGGCCGTGACCCACGACCACGTCATCGACGCCAGCCTCGGGTATTTCATCAATCCGCTGCTGAGCGTGGTCCTCGGCGTGCTCGTGCTCGGCGAGCGCCTCAACCAGACGCAGAAGATCGCCGTCGGCCTCGCGGCGGCCGGCGTGCTGTACCTGGCGATCGTCGCGGGACGCCCGCCGTGGATCGCGCTGATACTCGCGGCCAGCTTTGCGATGTACGGGCTGATCCGCAAGGTCGTGGCGGTCGGCTCGGTCTCGGGACTCGCCACGGAGACGTTGCTGCTCGCGCCACTGGCTGGAGCGTTCCTCATCTGGAGTGAGCTGCACGGAGTCGCCGCGCTCGGCCACTCGTCCACGCTCGTGAACGTCCTGCTGGTCGGCAGCGGGCTCGTCACGGCGGTGCCGCTGGTGCTGTTCGCTTACGGCGCGCGCCGCATTCCGTTGTCGACCATCGGCCTCGTGCAGTACATCGGTCCGAGCCTGCAGTTCCTGATCGGCGTCTTCGTGTTCCACGAAGCGTTTTCGTCGGCCCGCGCTGCGGGCTTTGCCGCCATCTGGGCCGCGCTCGCGATCTACGCCGCCGACGGTCTCTGGCGCGGCCGCCGCCTGAATCGCTACTGAGGGCTGTAAAAGGGACGCTACCCTTTAGGTCGCGCCCCTTTCCCGTACAGCGTCCCGAACAGCCAGTCGCCGAGCGGATAACTGATGTTGAAGTTGTGGTGCGCCATCAGGCGCGGGTCGTGGTGCGCCGTGTGCAGTCTCTTCAGGCGCCCGACCAGCGGCCAGCGCGCGACCGCGTACTGCGGCGGCAGGTGATAGGCGAGGTGCAGGAATTCGTAGTTGAGGAAGTACCCGAGCGATGTCGCCGCGAACAGCCAGCCGACGTTGGCCGACGTGAAGCTGGCGAGCAGCAACGCGACGGGCAGCGCGAACACGACGAGGAAGAACGTCATCAACACCGGCGGGAACAGCACGGCGCGCAGGTCGCGCAGGCTGTCGACGGGCATGGCCTGGTCCGTGAAGAAGCGATGGTGCTGGCGCGTGTGCCGCTCGTAGACGAGCCCGAGCCCGCGGCGCTTGTGGTGCATCGGGCCGCGGTGGCCCCAGTACTCCGCCAGGTTCACGTAGAGCGCGGTCAGCGGTACGGCGAGCCACTCGAGGGGCTGCACGTGCTCGAGGCGCAACAGGCACAGCACGAGCGTGGCTCCGCCGATGCCGAACGTGAACAGCAGGTGCAGCGCCCCGCGGTAATGCGCCGGGATGTGCTCGCGGCGGTACTCGTCGCGATAGGCCCGCGTCCGGTCAGCTTCCACTGCGGTGTTCATGTCTAAAGGGAACGCTACCCTTTCAAGGGTACACGTTGCCTTTTCACGCGAGGAACAGCGCGACCGCGCTGCCGATGCCGACGAACCAGGCGAGCGAGCGCAGCATGTGCACATCCGCGAGGTAGAAACCGATATAGAAGAGTCGCGCAACCACGAACGTCACCGCCAGCAGGTCGATGCGCGCCTGCGGTGCACCGGTCATGTGCGCGATGATGACAGCCGCCGCGAATAGCGGGAACGCTTCGAAACCGTTCAGTTGCGCAGCATTGGCGCGCTTGCGGAACCCCGACTGGGCGCTGAGCCACTCCCGCGGGTTGGCATTGTCGAAGCGATCTCCGCCGATCTTCGCCGTCAACGTGCCGATATAGGGCAGGAAGCCCGCGACGAGCACGCACCAGAATGCAAGGGTCATTTGCCGCTCTCCCCGGAAGCTGACTCGCGCCCGAGCATACCGGACGTCGATTGTGGCTCGCACCGATTTCGCACCGGGCCGCCAGCCGTTAGGCTTGGCGGCAAGGTACCCCTCATGAACACCCGCGTTTGGAGATCGACCGCAGCGCAGCGCCTGCTGGACCACCACCGGCTGCGCGGCCGCGCCTACCCGAAGTTCGCCTACTGGAACCGGCTCTACCAGCAACTGCTCGAGGAGGCGGAAAAGCGCGGCAAGACGCCCCCGCCGCCGCCGCTCGAGCACGGGCTGGAAGACGACCCCACCGAGGCAAATCGCATGGACGTGCCTGGACGAGCAGGTGATCTGGGCCGACCGCAACCTGATGCTGCACGTCGTGCAGAAGTTCCTCGACGCGATGCCGTCGTCGGGCTGGCAGCTGCAGAAATAGCCGGCTTGCGAATCGCGCGGCCGATCCTGCTGGTAACCACGCCCGTCGGCGTCGTGCTTCGGCTTGCGCGAAGCCTGGCGCCTCGCCGGGCCCGGCCATGGCGGTGCTGATGGCGATGATGCTCGCGGTGGTCGGTGCGTTCGTGTGGTGGACGGTGCGGCGGATCCGCCGCGAGCAGGGCGGCTTAGCGACGATTCACCAGCCAGAGCCCCGCGAGACACAGCACCAGCCCGGCCGCCGTTCGCCACGCTGAGCTTTTCGCGAAAGACCAGCACCCCGATCACGAGCAGCACATCGCGGCGGCCGTCTGCGTGACCAGCGCGCCGAGGCTGACGGCGAAGCCGCTCCGATAGAGCAGGATGAACCCGAGGTCCAGCCCGATGATGGCGACGGCGAGGGCCAGCGCCGTCCAGTTGAGCAGACGCATTTCCTGGCGCCACTCGAACCCACCCGGACCGACCGGCCAGCACGACGCCGAACAGCAACGTCACCAGGCGTAGGTGACGAGCAGCGAGAGCAGCGGGTTGACGCCGGCCGGCGTCAGCTTGAGGACGAGGTGGTAGCCGACGGTGCAGAGGATCGCGAGGGAGAGCCAGGCGAGTTGCATGGGAACGAACTATGCCCTAGCCTTCTCGCGCCGGCGAGTGAAACCGGACAGGAACCCCGCCGCAGCCATGCGTGCCATCCCTGTCGGGCACGTATACAGTTGCTGCATCGGGGGCTTGGCGCACGAGCCAGGGACGGGTCGACACATGAATCCATTGCAGCCAACCCTGGGTCGACCGCGCGCTCGTTCGGTCCGGGCGGCCGTCCTTTCGCTCGACGACTGCACTGCTGGCGTGGTGCGGCACCGCGGCCGCCAGCGCCGACGCACCCGACGACACGGCCGCGCTCTACAAGACGACCTGCGCCATCTGCCACGAGGTCCCGGAGACCAAGGCGCCGCCCACGGACACACTGCGCCGGCTGCCGGCGTCGCAGATCCTGATGGCGATGGAGTTCGGCAAGATGCAGCCGCAGGCGTCGGTGCTGAAGCCGGAGCAGCGGGTGCGCCTTTCCAAGTGGCTCGCTGCAGAGGAAGACGCCAGGCGCGACGCGTGGATCGCGGACAAGGCCTGCCTGGCCGAAACGCCGGTGCCGGTGACGGGCCGCGAGAACTGGGGCCTCGGTCGCCACAACACGCGCCAGGCCACCGGCGTCACCATCGATCGCAGGAACGTCCGCCAGCTCGAGCTGCTCTGGTCCATCGCGCTGCCTGCAGTCACCACCATGCGGTCGCAGCCCGTCGTCGCGGGCGACACGGTGTTCCTCGGCAGCAAGGGCGCGCACCTGCTGGCGCTCGACCGTCACAGCGGTTGCGTGCGCTGGTCCTTCAAGACCGATGCGCCCGTGCACTCGTCGCTGACGCTCGACAGGACGCCCGACGGCGTCAACACGCTGTTCTTCGCCGATGAGACGGCCACGGTGTATGCGGTGGACGCGACCAAGGGCACGCTGCGCTGGCGCGAGCGCGTGAAGTGGTTCCCGACCTCGATCATCAGCGGCCCCATCACCTATTTCGATGGCCGCCTTTACGTGCCGCTGTCATCCTTCGAAGTCGCGGCGGCCGGATTGCCGACGCACGAGTGCTGCCGCACGCACGGCGGCATCGCCGCGCTCGATGCGATGACGGGCACGGCGGTCTGGCGCTTCGACACGACGCCGCAGGCGGCCAGGACCGTGATCAACCGCGACGGCGTGCAGATGTGGGGCCCGAGCGGCGCCGTCGTCTGGAACAGCCCGACGATCGACGCCAAACGCGGCGCTCTGTATTTCGGCACCGGCCAGAATTCATCGTCGCCTGCCACCGATACGAGCGACTCCATCATCGCACTCGATCTCAAGACCGGCGCCAAGCGCTGGGTGTTCCAGGCACTCGCGAACGACGCGTGGAACGCGGCGTGCCTGGGAGGAGGCGCGAGTTGCCCGGCGGAAAACGGGCCCGACTTCGACTTCGGCGCCTCGGTGATCCTGCTCGAGCGAAGCAAGGGCGACCTGCTGCTTGCAGGCCAGAAGTCGGGCGAGGTGTTTGCGCTCGATCCGGACAGGAACGGCGCTGTCGTCTGGCGCAACCGCGTCGGCTCGGGCAGTTCGAACGGCGGTGTGCACCACGGCATGGCGACCGACGGCAGTCGCGTCTACGTGCCGGTCGCCGATCCGGAACGCAAGCTCGCGGGCTACGTGCCGAGGCCCGGCGTCTATGCGCTCGACGTCGATGACGGCAAGGTGCTCTGGTCGCAACCCGTGCAGCGTGGCTGCACCTTCGATCCCAAGGACGCGCCTCTCATCGGCCTCGCCGAGATGGCGAAGGGCAAGTCCGAGCGCTCCCCCTGGCCCGAATGCAGCTACTACTACGGACATTCCGCGGCGGCCATGGTGGCGAACGGCGTCGTGTACGCGGGCGCGCTCGACGGCAAGCTGCGCATGTTCGACGCGAAGAGCGGCGAGATCCTGCGCATCATCGACACCAGACTGCCCTACCGGGGCAGCAACGGCGTCGAAGGCCACGGCGGAGCGATCGACGTGGGCGGCGCGATCGTGAACGGCGACCAGCTGTTCGTGCTGTCGGGCTACGGCATGTTCGGGCAGATGCCGGGGAACATGCTGCTGGTGTATGGGATTAAAGCTGGAAGGTAACGGGCCGCGCCGGGCATTTCCTGGCCTTACGGCCGCCCTTACTACCGGCTCTTTCCGCTGGTCGCGGGGCTGCGACTCAGCCTCTCGGCCATTCTCGTCTGCCAGCCCGGGCCCGTGGCCCGCCACTTCTCGATGACCTCGGCGGGCAAGCGCAGGGTGATCAGCTTTCGCGGATTCGGTGACCTGGGTCTGCCGCCCTTGTTGACCACTGCGCGCGAAAGCATCCCGTCAGTCAGTTCTGGCAACTCGTCGTACTCGCTACGCTGAAAGGCGTGAGCGTCAACTTTCGGCAGGTCCGACTTCAAGATACGGTGCGAGCTGCGCCTTTTCGCGGTCATTAGCTTTCCTCATGCTGAAGATGTGGCGAGCCGAACCACGCGGCGTGTAACCAACAACTACGATGCGTCCTGCAAGGAGTCCGTAGCAGATTATCCGGCGCTCGCCATAGTCCTTCCGCGCATCATCGATCTCGATCGTCGTTCCTGAAAAGACGAGTTCAGCGTCCTCGAAATCCAGGCCCCGCTCGGCCAGCGTACGTACCCGCTTCGCGGGATCGAAGGTGATACGCATCGGTTATTGTAATTACATTAACCGTGATCGACAAGGTCGTTCCTGACAGTGAACAGTGCCGGGTCAACGAGCGGGGGTCGACGCGCAAATGTTCGAAGTGCGATGCTTTATTCAGGGCCGCTGCACGCGGATCAGCGTGGACTGCCCGTCCTCGACGTGCCAGCCGGGGAAATGGGCGATCGCGGTGTAAGCCGTGCCGTCGGGCTCGAACTCGACGTCGCGGGTGAAGGTCACGCGCCGCGGCATCGGGATCTGCTGCCAGGTCTCGCTCGCGATGTCGAAGGTGTAGAGCGAGTCGCTCTGGTTGCCGTTCACCCACACGATGCCGCGCGGACGATCGACGTTCAGCGCATACGGCGTGTCGCCGCCTTTTGGATTGAGCGGCAGGTCGTAGCGCGTGAACTTCGACGTCGCCGGATCGAAGCGCACGATCGCCGATTCCGGGAACGCCGTGATCCAGAGCTTGCCATCCGCGTCGGTGCGCAAGCGCCGCGGCCCCTTGAACGGCGTGGCGATCATCGTGATCTTGCCGGTCGCCGGGTCGATCGAGCCGATCTCGTCGGTGTGCAGCCGCGTGAACCACACCTTGCCGTCGGGCGTGATCTCGATGCCATAAGGCAGCGGCGTGCCCGTCGCCTGGCGATCCACCGGCAGCCAGTTCGAGAGCGGCACGCCCCAGCTCATCAGCTTGAAGATCACGCCGATCAGCTTCACGTTGAGCCACTCGCGGAAGCCGCGCGTCGGCAGGTCGTACATCGTGAAGCGCTGCGTCGTGCGGTCGAACATCGCGACCTGGTTCGACAGCGCGACGGTGAACCACACGCGGTCCTTCTGGTCGACGCGGATCGTGTGCGGGTAGAAGCCCTCCTCCATCTCGTGCAGCGTGAAGGCCTTGGTCTTCGGGATCGAACTCGACCAGGCGGCGCTGCGCCGAAGGCGTGATGAAGATGTGCCCGTCCACGCGCGACTCGGCGAGCGAGTGCGCGTTCGACGTGCTGTCGTGCTTCGGGAAGTCCCGCAAGCGGCCCGCGAGCAGTCCGCCGTTCTTCTCGCCCTCGCGGTGCGGGATCCTGTAGACCGTGACCTGGTTGCTGCGCGGATCGACTTCGTACAGCCGGTCCTGGATGTTGTCGGCCACGTAGACCAGCCCGTTGGCGGCCACGAGCATGTCGTGCACCTGGCTGAAGATGTCGCCCAGCGGCCACTCGGTGATAGTGACGCCAGTGAGCGCGGCGCTCCACGGCAGCGGATCGGGGACGAGCTGCGGGTTCTCACGCAGCTTGCGATATCCGACGGCAAGCTTTTCCGGCAGGGCCGCCTGGTCCTGGCTCGACAGCCGCGAGCCGTAGCGCAGCATGCGCGAGATGATCTCGCTCCACAGCTCCGGCGTGCGCTCCATGCGGATGAACGCGTTGCCCTGCTGGTGGCAGAACGTGCACTGCAGCTGGAAGTGCAGCTTGGTTGTCGCGATCGCCCAGGTCCAGTGCGCCGAGCCACGAGCTGGCGGGCCGGGCCTCCGCCAGCTTGAGCGGGTCGGTCTCCGGCTGCAGCGTCACGGCCAGTTCGCGCGTGCCGGCCGGCGGCTTGATCGCGAAGTCCTGGTAGCCGGGCTTGCGCACCAGGTACTCCATCGGCGCGTTGCGGCCGGCGAAGTCGACGCGGCCCGCGGCGTCGCTGAAGCGCGTGATCTCGGGCGCGACGGTACGCGCAACGCCGGGCGCCGGGTAGCCGTTGTCGGAGGTATCCAGTTGCGGGCCGTCGGCGGCACGCTCGCGCACCATCACTGTGGCCAGCGGCTGGCCGGCCGGGTCGGTGACGGTGAGGGTCGCCGCCAGCGATGGCGCACCCAGGCCGAGCGTCAGCAGTGCGGTCGCAAGCGGCAGCCAGTTGGATTGCATCAGCGGAGGATAGCAAAGTAGCTGCCGTCGCTGCGATGCGCTCCGGACCATTCTTTCCTGCGGTGATTCCCTATTGGGAAACCGTCGCCGGCTCCCAGATCATCAATTGCAGTCGCGTCCGCGATGCCGCGTCACCTTGAGGAGCCACCGATGGTCAGTCAGGTCAAGAAATTCATGCAAGACGAGAACCAGATTTTCACGGAGCAGGCACGCATGTTGCGAAAAGCGCCGGGAAAGGCCGTGCGCGGCGCGGCCGCCAGGTCGGCGAAGCGCATCAAGGCGCTGCAGGAATCCGCCCGCGTGATCACGCACTCCGGCGTGAAACTGACGAACGTGTCGCACGAAGCTGTGCTCAGTCTGATGGCGTTGCAGCTCGATGTGGTCACGTCGGCTCTGTCGGATGCCGCCGCGCAACTGGAGCGGGTGGCACAGTCGGACAACTTGAAAGACCTGGTCAGCGGCCAGGCCGGCGAGTTGCGGGCAACGCGTGATCGAGTCGTCGATGAGATGAAGCGCGGGGTCGCCATCGTCAAACACGCTGGCCGCGGTGTGCGCAATGTGGCGACCGAGACCTACACCAAGGTGACCCGGCCGGCGAAAGCCGCGAAGGCGAAGACCACGCGTACGGTAAAGCGCGCCGCTCGCAAGCCCACGGTGAAGGCGAAAGCACGGACGAAGAAGGCGGTTCGGCGCTGAAGAGCGCGGTGCGCCCTGCCCACACGACGGGGCAGGGCGCGGATAGGTGCCGGTGTTACGGTTACGGCGCGGCGCAACCGTAACACCGGCACCTATCCGGCACCTATCCGGCTGACTATCCACGATGGTGCGACGACGTCCCGAAGCGGATGCTTTGAGCGCATAGCAACGCCGAACCGCAAAAGGAGGGATCCTCATGATGCGGTCGAAGTGGATCGTCGCTGCCCTCGTCGCAGCCCTGGTGGTCACGCTGCCCGCCTGCGGCGGCGGCAAGAAGAAATCCCGACCGGTACCCGCCACGATCTCGATCACTGCAGGCAACGGCCAGTCGGCCGTGGCTGGAACCGAGTTACCGGTCGCACTCGCGGTCCTCGTCGCCGATGGCTCGAGTCGCCCGATGTCGGGCGTGACGGTGAGGTGGGCCGTCACCTCCGGAGGCGGCACGGTCGCGCCTGCATCGAGCACCACCGACGCCGCGGGCCATGCAACCACCGGCTGGACCCTCGGCACTGCGCTCGGCACCCAGAGCGTCACGGCGACGGCCGGAGCCCTGGCGCCGGCGCAATTCACTGCAACGGCCACCTCCCCGGTACGGCGGCATCGATTTCAATCGAGGTCACGAGCCCGACCGGCACTGTCTACGAAGGCGACACCGTGAAGTTCGCCGCGACGGTGCGTGACGCGGACGGCAACGTCATTCCCGGCAGGACGGTGGCCTGGTCGTCGGACGATGCCAGCGTGTTTCCGATTCAACGAGCGGCGAGATGCAGACGTGGGGCTATGGCGGACGCACCGTGACGGCAGAGGTCGATGGCCTGGTCGCAGACAAGGCCGTCAGCGTCGTCCCGATCGAGGTCGCCGTAACAGTCGGCGCGAAGGAAGTCGTGTTCGACTGGACGACGGACCGGTGCGAGGACCTGGACTTGCCCGACGGACCGGCGCGCGTCGTACGGTCGGAGAGCGGCGAGCTCGTCCTGTTCGCCGGCGATGCGCCTCGTTATTACGCGAGTCGCGGCGCTGGCTTCGGGTCGCTGCAGCGGGACTGCAGCCGGCCCGTCCTGGTGTCGAAGGACGACCGCACTCCACAGTCGTACGAGAACTGGGAATGGCTATGGTCGTTCTATCGCGAGGGCAGCGTCTGGCACGCCCTCATCCACAACGAGTTTCATGACACCGTGGCCGGCATCTGCCGTCCAGGCGACCCTTCGCCGGCCAACCCCTGCTGGTACAACTCGATCACGCACGCGGTGTCCACCGACGGCGGACGGTCGTTCACCAAGCCACTGGCGCCGGCGCACGTCGTGGCGCCGCCAGTGCAGGTGTGGACGGCGCCGACGGCCGTCGACGCCGCTCAACGGCTATTACTATTACGAGGGTTATCGCGCGCCGACGAACATCGTTCGCGGCGACGACGGCTACTACTACTCGCTGATCGACCTGACCCCCGACAAGGAAGTGCCAGGGATGGCGATGTGCATGATGCGCACCGGGACACTCGCCGACCCGTCGAGCTGGCGGGCCTGGGACGGCCAGGGTTACAACCTGCGGATGGCAAAGCCCGTACGTCACGGGCGTGCCGGGCGCCGTCTGCGCGCACGTGCAGGGAACGATCGGGACCGCGAGCCTCACCTACAACACGTATCTGCGCAGGTACGTGCTGGTCAACGAGTCGAACGTCACCGCGAACGGGCAAAGGACCTGCGGGTTCTTCTTCGTGCTGTCGTCCGACCTGATCCATTGGAGTGAGCCACAGCTTCTCGTCGAATCGAGGATCCAGTGGTGCGACACCGATCCGCAGAAGCCGGGCGTGCTCGAACCGGTGTTTGTGCTGTACTCGTCGCTGATCGACCACTCGGACACGACTGCCAACTTCGAACGTACCGGGCAGGCGCCTCATCTTTATTACACGCGCTTCAACGACGGCGGCCTGGACCGGGACCTGGTGCGCGTGGCGGTGACTTTTACTAAGACGAACTGAAGCGCGCGGGGCCTGGAACCCTGCAGGCGCGATATAGTGGAGCGCCCACACCGCCATCGCCGGCAGGAGGACCCCGGTGCCGCACGAAACGACCTTGATCGCCACGATCGCCGCCGCGTTCGTGTTTGCGCTCGCGCTCGGTTTCGTCGCCGCGAAGCTCCGCATCCCGCCGCTGGTGGGCTACCTCGTCGCCGGCATCCTGATCGGCCCGTACACGCCCGGCTTCGTCGCAGACGTCGGGCTGGCCATGCAGCTCGCCGAAATCGGCGTGATCCTGCTGATGTTCGGCGTCGGCCTGCACTTCTCGGTCAAGGACCTGATGTCGGTCCGGCGGATCGCAATTCCCGGCGCCGTCGTGCAGATCGCTACGGCGACGCTGATCGGCGCCGTCATGGCCTGGTTCTGGGGCTGGGGCATTCCGGCCGGCCTGACGTTCGGGCTGGCGCTTTCGGTCGCGAGTACCGTGGTGCTGCTGCGGGCCCTCGAGCAGCAGCAGGCGCTTGACACGCCCGACGGCCGTATCGCGGTCGGCTGGCTGATCGTCGAGGACCTCGCCATGGTTCTCGCGCTGGTGCTGCTGCCGGCGTTTGCGGAATCGATGGGCGGCGCCTCTGCCGGACTCGCCGGATCGACGGCCGGCGAGTCATCGAGCTTCGCGGTCGTGCTCGGCATCACGCTCGCCAAGGTCGCGCTGTTCATCGGGCTCGCGCTGGTTGTAGGCAAGCGTGTGGTGCCGTGGCTTTTGATGCAGATCGCGCGCACGGGCTCGCGCGAACTCTTCACGCTGGGCGTGCTCGCGATCGCGCTTGGCATCGCGTACGGTTCCGCGGCGCTATTCGGCGTGTCGTTCGCGCTCGGCGCGTTCTTTGCCGGCGTGGTGCTGAGCGAATCGGAGCTCAGCCACGAAGCGGCTGAGGATTCGCTGCCGTTGCAGGACGCCTTTGCGGTCCTCTTCTTCGTCTCGGTGGGCATGCTTTTCGATCCGTCGATCGTCGTGCGCGAACCGATTGCGGTGCTGGGCGTGCTGTTCATCATCATGGTGGGCAAGTCGCTCGCAGCGTTCCTGATCGTGCTGGCGTTCAAGTACCCGGTTGGCACGGCGCTGACGGTCTCGGCGAGCCTGGCGCAGATCGGCGAGTTCTCGTTCATCCTCGTGGGGCTCGGCATCACGCTGCAGCTGCTGCCCGCCGAGGCGCGCGACCTGATCCTGGCCGGCGCGCTGCTGTCGATCACACTCAATCCGGCCTTGTTCGCGGGCATTCCCGCAATGGAGCGCTGGCTGCGGTCGCGGCCGCTGCTGTCGCGGCTGGAGCGGAAGGGCGCGACCGTGGATGGCGGTAAGACTCCGGATCGGCCGGCGGCGAGTGCGCAGTTGGGCAAGATGCGCGGCCACGCAATCGTCGTGGGGCACGGACGCGTCGGAAGCGAGATCACGCGCGTGCTGGCCCGGGAGAAGCTGCCGTTCGTCGTGCTGGAGCGCGACCGGCCGCGGTACGAGGCGCTCGTGCAGGCCGAGACGCCGGCGGTCTTCGGCGATGCAGCGATCGCCGGAATACTCGAGTCCGCGGGCGTGGCCGAAGCGGGCATGCTGATCATCGCCACGCCAGATTCGTACCGCGCGCGGGCGGTGCTGGAGCATGCGCGCGCCGCCAACCCGCACATCGACATCGTCGTGCGCACGCACAGCGACGAGGAGCTGACGCACCTGCGGGAGCAGAACCTGGGCTACGTCGTCATGGGCGAGCGCGAACTGGCGCGCACGATGCTGCACTACGTCCTGCGCAAGTTCGGCGTGCCGCCTGAGCGGGCGCGGATGCTGGTCGAGGATCCGGGGCGCGATGAGCTCGAGGCGCGCGGGGATCGGCGGTAAGAGGAGTTGGTGCCGGTGTTACGGCTACGTTGATAAGTCGGGACTGGCATCCCGCAATAGACGTCCGCGCGCTTCAGCTTGAGCAAGACCTGTCTAGCGATATCCGCGCATAGTAAAATCGCTATGCAGTGCCATCGCGGCGGGCAACTCCGGCTCGATGTGCGTCGATCCGACGACGGGTTACTTCTGGGGTACCGCCCGGGGCGGCTACCTCGGCGGCACTGGACGTTTCACGGGTACCACCGGGACCTGGACGAGCAATTTTTACGGATATCAGCTTGGCGGCGGGATCGCCTTGCTGAACGGCAGCGTCAAGGGGACGCTGACGAAATAGCAGCACACCCTACGCGCCAATAAAAAAAGGCGGCGAGCCTGCGCCCACCGCCTTTCTCAAAAGGGGACCGTCCCCTTTTCCCTCACCCGGCCTTGCGGCCGACCTCTCCCACCGAAGTGGGAGAGGTAGAGGGATTACATGCCCATGTCGCCCATGCCGCTCATGTCCGGCATGCCGCCGCCATGCTTGTGGTCGTCGTCCTTGGGGGACTCCGCCACCATGACTTCCGTCGTGAGCAGCAGGCCCGCCACCGAGGCGGCGTTCTGCAGCGCAAGGCGGGTGACCTTGGTCGGGTCGAGGATGCCCATCTCGAGCATGTCGCCGTAGGCGCCCGTGGCGGCGTTGTAGCCGTACGTGCCCTTGCCTTCCTTGACCTTGGCCAGGACGACGGCCGCGTCTTCACCGGCATTGGCCACGATCTGGCGCAGCGGCTCTTCGATCGAACGCGAGAGGATCTTGATGCCGATCGCCTGGTCTTCGTTGGAACCGGTCAGGTTCGCGAGCGCCTTCTGCGCGCGGATCAGCGCGACGCCGCCGCCGGCGACCACGCCTTCCTCGACGGCCGCACGGGTCGCGTGCAGCGCGTCTTCGACGCGAGCCTTCTTTTCCTTCATCTCGATCTCGGTCGAAGCGCCGACCTTGATCACGGCGACGCCGCCGGAGAGCTTCGCCATGCGCTCCTGCAGCTTCTCCTTGTCGTAGTCGGAGGTCGCTTCCTCGATCTGCTGCTTGATCTGCGCGATGCGGGCCTTGATGTCGCCCGCCTTGCCGTGGCCGTCGATCAGCGTGGTGTTTTCCTTCTCCACGACGATCTTCTTGGCCTGGCCCAGGTTCGCGAGCGTGGCCTTCTCGAGCGTCAGGCCGATTTCCTCGGCGATGACTTCACCGCCCGTGAGGACGGCGATGTCCTGCAGCATGGCCTTGCGACGGTCGCCGAAGCCCGGGGCCTTGACGGCCGCGACCTTGACGATGCCGCGGATGGTGTTGACGACCAGTGTGGCGAGCGCCTCACCCTCGACGTCTTCGGCGACGACGAGCAGCGGGCGGCCGGCCTTGGCGATGCTCTCGAGCAGCGGGAGCATTTCGCGGACGTTCGAGACCTTCTTGTCGTACAGCAGGATGTACGGGTTCTCGAGTTCGACCGACTGGTTGGCCTGGTTGTTGATGAAATACGGCGAGAGGTAGCCGCGGTCGAACTGCATGCCCTCGACGACGTCGAGTTCGTTCTGCAGGCCCGAGCCTTCCTCGACCGTGATCACGCCTTCCTTGCCGACCTTTTCCATCGCATCGGCGATGGTCTTGCCGATCGACTCGTCGCTGTTCGCCGAGATCGTGCCGACCTGGGCGATCGCCTTCTGGTCCTTGCACGGCTTGGAGAGCTTGCGCAGCTCCTCGGTCGCCGTGATGACGGCCTTGTCGATGCCGCGCTTGATGTCCATCGGGTTGGCGCCGGCGGCGACGGCCTTGAGGCCTTCGCGCACGATCGCCTGGGCGAGCACGGTGGCGGTGGTGGTACCGTCGCCGGCTTCGTCAGACGTGTTGGAAGCGACTTCCTTCACCATCTGCGCGCCCATGTTCTCGAACTTGTCCTTGAGCTCGATTTCCTTCGCGACCGACACGCCGTCCTTGGTGACGGTGGGGGCGCCGAAGCTCTTCTCGAGCACCGCATTGCGGCCCTTGGGGCCCAACGTGACCTTGACCGCATTGGCCAGGATGTTGACGCCGCGGAGCATCCGCGAGCGGGCGTCATCGCTGAAACGTACGTCTTTTGCTGCCATGTTCGTGTACTCCGATTACTTCTCGATGACCGCCATCACGTCTTCTTCGCGCATGACGAGGTATTCCTCGCCATCGACCTTCACTTCGGTACCGCTGTACTTGCCGAAGAGGATGTGGTCGCCGACCTTGATGTCGAGCGGGCGGACGGTGCCGTTCTCGAGGATCTTGCCCTTGCCCACGGCGACGACCTTGCCGCGGATCGGCTTCTCGGCGGCGCTGTCGGGAATCACGATGCCACCCGGCGAGCGGGTTTCGGCATCCAGCCGCTGGATGATCACGCGGTCGTGAAGCGGGCGAATCTTCAACTTATCAGCCATTGCTGCAAGCTCCGTGCTGGTTTTGTTCAGCTGTTTTGGGGAATGACGGGGGAACGCGGTTAGCACTCACCCGTGGTGACTGCTAATAATAGGTGACACTCTCCATTTTTCAAGTGGCGCGTCCGATTACGTGTTCACAGGGGGGCTCGGGACGGACTGCCCGCCGATGCTCCCCGGGCACCGGCCGAGGGGCCCATATCCAGAGGCAAGTCATTGCCGCATATAGCATTCCCGGGAAGCCTGGCCGCCGCCGCAGCCCGCAAAAGCCCCGCGCCGGTCGTCCGGCGCCCTGGCGTGACGCCGGCGGTGGTCGCGCTCCGGGTCACAGACGGGCATCATTCCCACCTCGATCGGTCGGCCGACCCCGACGGGTCCGGTCGCCGCGTTGAACCCTGGCGCACACCGAACATCGAACAGTTCGATTCGACGCCACTGACGGACGCTAACCCCGCATGCTCGCTGCCCTCCTCCCGCCGGTCCGCCGGTGCCTGCAGTTGTTTTGCCTGGCCACCACCTTCTGCGCCGCGCTTCCGGCTGCGCGGGCGGCGGACGAGTACCTGCCGGTCCGGTCGGCCTACAAGGTCGCCCTCTCGGCCGATGCCGGAAGCCTTGTAGTGCGCTTCGACATCGCCCCCGACTACTACCTCTATCGTGATCGCCTGGGCTTCGCGACCACGACGCCGGGCGTGACGCTGGGCGCACCCAGCCTTCCGGTCGGCATCGATCACGACGACGAGTTTTTCGGCCAGCAGGTCATCTACCGCGACATTGCCGAGGTGAGCGTCCCGGTGACCTTCAGCGGTCCGCCCCGTGATTTCGAGGTGCAGGTCCGACTGCAGGGCTGCGCGGACGGGGGCCTGTGTTATCCGCCGCAGAATTGGACATTTCCGGTGAAATGGCCCGCCGGCGCCGGGGCCGCCGTGCCCGGCGACATGGCAGCCGCGGGGCGGGCCGCCGTTGAACCGGCCGCGCCGGCTCGCAGCAGCGGCTTCAACCTGAAATCGCTGTTCCGCGGCAACGGGGCCAAGTCCGACGCCGATTTCCTGCCGGTCGATGAGGCCTTCGTCTTCTCGGCGACCAGCCCGGCCCGCGACCGCATCGAGCTGCGCTGGGACATCGCGGACGGGTACTACCTGTACCGGGACAAGGTGAAGGTCACCATCGCTGCGCAGGACGTGCAACTGGGCAAGCCGACGACACCTGGCGGCGAGACCCAGCACGACGAGTACTTCGGCGAGCAGGTCGTCTTCCACGGCCAGATGCGCACGCAGGTGCCAGTCGCCGCTGCGGCCGGCGCCACCGCCGTGCCGCTCGAAATCAGCTACCAGGGCTGCGCGGACGCCGGGCTCTGTTACCCGCCCGTTCGCAAGACCGTGATCGTGCAGCTCGCATCGACCTCCAGCCCGGCCCCGGACGCCGCTCCGCCGGCGTTCCGTTCGGAACAGGACCGGTTCGCGGACCTGGTGCGTGACGGCAGCCTGCTCGCGATGATCGGCCTGTTCTTCGTCTCCGGCCTGGGTCTCGCGCTGACTCCGTGCGTGTGGCCAATGGTGCCGATCCTGTCCGGCATCATCGTCGGCGCCGGTTCCGGCCAGCCGGTTTCACGGGGTCGCGCCTTCTCGCTGTCGCTCGCCTACGTGTTCGGCATGGCCCTGACGTACGCCGTGGCAGGTGCGGCGTTTGCACTGGCCGGCCATCAGGCCCAGGCCTTTTTCCAGGAGCCGTGGATGATCGTGCTGTTCGCGGCACTGTTCGTGTGGCTCGCCCTCGGCATGTTCGGCGTATACACGCTGCAGGCCCCGGCCTGGCTGCAGGAGCGCATTTCGCGCCTGAGCAGCCGGCAGCAGCAGGGCACCCTGCTCGGCACCGCGATCGTCGGCGCGCTGTCGTCGCTGATCGTCACGGCCTGCGTCGCGCCGCCCCTCGTCGGCTCGCTGGCCGTCATCAGCCAGACCGGCGATGTCGTGCGAGGCGGCACCGCCTTGTTCGCGCTGGGCCTCGGGATGGGTGCGCCGCTGCTGCTGGTCGGCGCCTCCGCCGGGCAGTTCCTGCCGAAGGCCGGCGCATGGATGGATGCCGTCAAGAATTTCTTCGGCGTCCTCATGCTCGGCATCGCGATCTGGATGCTCAGCCGCATCCTGCCGGGCCCGGTCACGCTGGGACTGTGGGCCGTACTCACGTTCATCACGGGCTACTGGCTTGCGGTGCTGGGCGGCCGGGACGTGCCGCGCGGAGCGACGTTCGTTCGCCGCGGACTGGGCGTGCTCGCGATGGTCTACGGCATCGCCTTGCTGGTGGGCGCCCTCGCCGGCCGCAGCGATCCCCTGCAGCCGCTCGCCGGGATCGTCGGTCCCGCCCCGTCCGGCCGCGACGGCACGAGCGCCGGTCCGGAGAGTGCGGGCGCACACTTCAAGCGCATCAAGAGCGCTGTCGATCTCGACACCGAGATCCGGGCGGCCAACGCGGCCGGCAAGTCCGTGCTGCTCGACTTCTATGCGGACTGGTGCGTGTCCTGCAAGGAGATGGAGAAGTACACGTTCCCGGACGCCGCCGTGCAATCAGCGCTCGCGGACACCGTCCTGTTGCAGGCGGACGTAACTGCCAACGATGCAATCGACCAGGCGCTGATGCAGCGCTTCGGCATCCTCGGCCCGCCCTCGATCCTGTTCTTCGGCCGCGACGGGCGCGAACGGGCCGAGTTTCGCGTGGTGGGGTTCAAGGAGGCTCCCGATTTCGCGGCGCACATCGCACAGGCATTCGGCGGGCCGGCGACGTGAACGGCAAGCTCGTTGCCCTGGTGGTGGCGGTTGCCGCACTTGCCGGCGCGGGCGGCTATTACGTTTACTCCCAGCACGGGGCGCCGGCCGCGACGACCCCGGCCGACGCCGGCGCCCGGCTGCCGCTGCCGCACCGGCCTTGACGCTGGCCGCGACCATCCCGGACTTCCAGCTGGCCGACCGCGAGGGGCAGTTCCGCTCGCTGAAGGACTGGCAGGGCAAGTCGCTGATCGTGAATTTCTGGGCGACGTGGTGCGCGCCGTGCCGGCGGGAGATCCCGCTGCTGCAGCAGATCGCCCGTCTGCACGGGGGCGAGGGGTTCCAGGTCATCGGCATCGCCGTCGACTTCCGCGACAAGGTCATCGAATACGCCGACCAGATGAATATCGAATACCCCCTGCTGATCGGCGAGCAGGACGCGCTGGACGCGGCGGCGGCATTCGGCGTCGACGCCGTCGGTTTCCCGTTCACGATCTTCACGGACGCGCGGGGCAGGGTGATCGTGCTGCACATGGGCGAGTTGACTGCGCCCCAGGCGGAGCTGATCCTTGACGTCGTCGCCGAGGTAAACGCCGGTCAGCTTGACCCGGCCGCTGCGCGGGCCCGGATCGAGGCGTCGCTCGCTCCCGCACTGCAGCACGAATCCGCAGGGAAAAGCGCGGGATAAGGCAGCAAAAGCCCCGATCTACGGCGAAGCCGCGCAAGTATCTGTCGCTCTTTGGCGACAGTTGGGGTTAGACTGCGCGCCCACGTCCACTCGACCTGGCCACCCCATGGCGCACATCCTGCTCTTGAACGGGCCCAACCTGAACCTGCTCGGCGCGCGCGAGCCGGGGGTCTATGGCCAGGTTACGCTCGAGCAGATCCACGAGCGGGCGACGCGCCTGGGCGCCGAACTTGGCCACAAGCTGACGACATTCCAGAGCAACTCGGAAGCCGAACTGATCGATTGCATCCACCAGGCGCCGACGAGCCATGTGGCGTACATCGTCTTCAATCCGGCGGGCTTCACGCATACCAGTGTCGCCCTGCGCGATGCACTGCTCGCCGTCCGGATTCCGTTCATCGAGGTTCACCTGAGCAACGTGCACGCGCGCGAAAGCTTCAGGCACCACTCCTACTTCTCCGACATCGCCGTCGGGACCATCGCCGGTCTCGGCGCGGTCGGCTACGAACTCGCCCTGCGCGCCGCCAGCCACCAGCTCGCTGGCAAACCTGGCCCGCAGTCGCACAACTGATTACCGGACCGGGGGGTCCTGCCCAAATGGATATCCGCAAGGTCAAGAAGCTGATTGAACTGCTCGACGAGACGGGCGTCGCCGAAATCGAGATCAAGGAAGGCGAAGAGTCGGTCCGCATCAGCCGTCACCCGACCGGGGCGACGATGCACATGATGCCGGCGCCGATTCATTACAGCGCGCCGACACAGGCAACGGCACCGCCGGTACCGGCCGCCCCGGCCGCTGCACCGTCCCCGGCCGTTGCGTCCGCGCCTTCACCTGACCAGGCGGTCACGGCGCCCATGGTCGGTACGTTCTATAACGCGCCGGCACCCGGCGCCAAGCCGTTCGTCGACATCGGCTCGGAAGTGAAGGCGGGCGACGTGCTCTGCATCATCGAGGCCATGAAGATGATGAACCAGATCGAGTCCGACAAGGCCGGACGCATCGTCTCGATCCTGGTCAAGAACGGCGACCCGGTCGAATTCGGCCAGACGCTGTTCGTGGTCGAGTAAGCCGCGGCTCGGCATACGGACGGAACCACAACGATGCTGGAAAAGGTCGTCATCGCCAACCGCGGCGAGATCGCGCTGCGCATCCTGCGCGCCTGCCGCGAACTCGGCATCAAGACCGTTGCGGTGCACTCCACCGCCGACCGCAACCTGAAGCACGTCCTGCTCGCCGATGAGACCGTCTGCATCGGCCCGCCGGCGTCGCGCGACAGCTACCTGAACATGCCGGCGATCATCAGCGCGGCCGAGGTGACGGATTCGGTCGCGATCCATCCGGGCTACGGCTTCCTGTCCGAGAACGCGGATTTCGCCGAGCGGGTGGAGAAGAGCGGCTTCAAGTTCATCGGGCCTCGTCCCGAGACCATCCGCCTGATGGGCGACAAGGTCTCGGCGATCCGGACGATGAAGGCCGCCGGCGTCCCGTGCGTGCCCGGCTCGGACGGGCCGCTCGGCAGCGAACCCGACGAACTGTTCCGCATCGCCAACGACATCGGCTACCCGGTCATCATCAAGGCATCGGGCGGCGGCGGCGGTCGCGGCATGCGCGTGGTGCACAGCGACGCGACGCTGATCCACGCCGTCGGCGTGACGCGCGCCGAGGCGCTCGCCGCGTTCGGCAACGACCAGGTCTACATGGAGAAATTCCTCGAGAAGCCGCGCCACATCGAGTTCCAGGTGCTGGCCGACCACTATGGCAACGTGATCTGCCTTGGCGAGCGTGACTGCTCGATGCAGCGCCGCCACCAGAAGATCATCGAGGAAGCGCCGGCCCCGGGGCTTTCGCAGAAGCAGCGCCGCGCCATGAGCGAGCGTGTCGCCGCGGCGTGCGCGGAAATCGGCTACCGCAGCGCCGGCACGCTCGAGTTCCTGTACCAGGACGACGAGTTCTATTTCATCGAGATGAACACTCGCATCCAGGTCGAGCACCCGGTGACGGAGCTGATCACGGGCATCGACCTCGTCAAGTCGCAGCTGCGGCTCGCGGCGGGCGAACGCCTGCCGTGGACGCAGGATGACGTGCAGATCCGCGGCCATGCGATCGAGTGCCGCATCAATGCGGAAGACCCCAAGACCTTCACGCCGTCGCCGGGACCGGTGAAGCTGTGGCACGCGCCGGGTGGCCCCGGGGTGCGCGTCGACAGCCACCTCTACACCGGCTATTCCGTGCCGCCGTACTATGATTCCCTGGTCGCGAAGATCATCTCGCACGGCGAGGATCGCGACAGCGCCATTGCGCGCATGCGCAATGCGCTGAACGAAGTGGTGGTGGAAGGCATCAAGACGAACGTGCCGCTCCACCAGGAGATCTTCCAGCACGCGGCGTTCCGTGCGGGCGGGACGGACATCCACTACCTCGAGCGGCGGCTGGGCCTCAAGTAGCCGCGCAGCCGGACTCGCAGGCGTCGGCAGTCTCGCGACGGATCAGTCTCGCAGGCGTCTGTCCGGATCCGATCCGGTACTCGTTCCGATGACCGGAAAGGCAGACACGGTCACCGGAACGAGTACCGGATCGGACGCTCGAACGTCCGCGCCTGAGCGACCCGAAATCTGCGCGAGCCAGGATCCGGCCGAATCCCGATCCGCAGTCCGCGCAGATTTCGGATCGCACGGCGCAAGCAGGCCCACCGAAAGCAACGCCCACCAGCGGCGATCTGCTCGGAACCCGCGCGCCACTCAAGGTGCGATGCCGCCGCCCTCACGACACCGCGTGGCACTAGGTGCCGAGCTTCTAGCCGTTGTTCCCGCCGGCGCCGCCGCAACGGTTGGGTGCCGTCAACGTTACATGCGCCGTGCGAGCTCGAGAAACGCAGACGGGCGCGGGCCGCCCGCTGCGTTTCCGAGGTCGCTCAGGCGCGGTGTCGGCAGCGCTCGATCCGGTTCTCTTCCGGCCGAGCGTGTCTGCCTTTCCGCTCGGCCGGAAGAGAACCGGATCGGGCGCCTGGCCGCCTGCACCGTGGCTGCCAGCGCTGAGAAACGCACTAGACTGACCGGATGCCCTTCCTGCAATTCACGCTCGACATCGGCGCGCGCGACCCGGAGCCCTACGAAGACGCGCTCTTCGACCTCGGCGCCTTGTCGGTCACGCTGACCGATGCAGCGGACGACCCGGTGCTCGAGCCGGCGCCGGGGGCCATGCCGCTCTGGCCCACGATCGTCGTCAACGCCGTTTTCGCCGCGGATGCCGACGTCAGCGCAGTACGCACGGCGTTGGGCGGCGCGCCGGGACTCGATCCGCTGCTGATCGCGGAAAAGTCGCGGTTCGAAACCGTGGCCGACCGCGCGTGGGAACGTGAATGGCTCAAGGATTTCCGGCCGATGCGGTTCGGTCGACGCCTGTGGGTGTGCCCGGGCGGGCAACGCCCTCCCGCAGACGAGGCCGACGCCGACGCGGTGCTGGTCGAACTCGACCCTGGCCTCGCTTTCGGCACCGGCACCCACGCCACGACCGCCCTGTGCCTCGACTGGCTCGACGCCGGCGCAGGCGCCTGGCTGGATGGCGCGTCGGTCATTGATTACGGTTGCGGTTCGGGCATCCTCGGCGTGGCAGCGCTCAGACTCGGTGCCGCGCATGCTGTCGCGATGGACATCGATCCGCAGGCACTGCTCGCGACGCAGGAGAACGCCGAACGCAATGGCGTGCTGGAAAGGGTCCAGATCACCGCCGACCCGGATTGCGGCGGTGCCACGGTTGACGTACTGCTGGCGAACATACTGGCGGGCCCGCTCATCGAGCTGGCGCCGCGGTTCGCCGAGCGCATCCGCCCCGGGGGGCGCATCGTCGTGAGCGGATTACTGCTCGAACAGGCAGATGCCGTGACAGCCGCTTACCGCCCGTGGTTTGATATCGGTCTCACCGGCGCTCGCGACGGTTGGGGAGCCCTCGCGGGCTGCCGTCGCGGGAGTTGACAAGCAAAGCCGCACCGACCGGATTCGACGACCAGGGCCATCGATGTATTCGCAGTGTCCCGAATGCCTGACGCGCTTTCGCGTGACGGCGGCCGCATTGCGCGCCGCGCGTGGCACCGTGCGTTGCGGCCGCTGCGGCATCGCGTTCGATGCGCTGCCGCGCCTGAGCGATACGTTGGAGGATTTCGCGGCCGCGTCCGGCGCGGCTGACGCACCGGCTGCGTTGAGCGACGCCACGGGGCACGCGACCGGCCCGGCCGAAGACGGCACGGTCGTCACCGAGTTCCATTTCTCGGCCGACGATATCGAACAGGTCTTCGTCGACGCGAGGGACTGGCAGCGCCGGTTCGGCGAGACCGGCCCGGGCTCATCGTCGGACGATGAGCTGGCGGCCGATCTCGCAGCAGCCGTTGCCGCCGATGAGGCGCAGCGGGCCTCCGAGTATGCGGCCGCGACGGCCGGCGACACGGCACCTGCCGCCGCAGACGTGTTCGTCCATGAACCCGAAAGCGTTGAGGACATCACGCTCGAGGGCGAGCGCATCGTCATCGAGGGGCGTCCGGACGACGAGGCGTACGCCGGGGAATACTTCCCGGGCGACGACGCCGAGCGACTGCCTTTGCCGCCTGGCGCGGAGGTCGAACCCGATCTCGATTCCACGGACCAGTTCGAAGCCCTGCGGATCCGGGCCGCCGCCGCGGCACTGGCGGGCGACGACGTTGCGGAGCATCCGCACGGCCTGCCGGAAGACGAATTCGAGAGGCAGATCGAGCGCGCCTTGCAGCAATCGCAGGTCCCGGTCGCGATCGCACCCGCATCACCTGCCGAACCTCCCGTAACGTTCGAGGCGGCTCGACCGCCGGCCGCCCCGATCGAGCCGATCGCCGCGACCGAGCGGGTCGAGCCCGTCGTCACAGCGGCCGAGCGGTCGCGCGCCGTCGAAGCCGAGGACCTGCAGCTCGATGCTGAAGTGGTGGAACCGCCGCAGTCGCGAAGCGTGAGTCTCGCCTGGGGCCTCGGGGCACTGTTGCTGGCCCTGGTGCTCGCGGCGCAATTGACGCACCACTATCGGCAGGAACTCGCCCGGGATCCATTTTTCGGCCCACCCGTGCGCGCGCTCTACGCGCGGCTCGGCATGCCGCTCACGTCGAACTGGAATCCGGCGGCCTTCGAACTCCAGCAATGGGGCGCCAGCGACTCGGCCCCGACGCCGGATGGACGCTTGACGATCCGGGCAAGTCTTCGCAACCGCGCCGAGTTCGCCCAGCCCATGCCGCTGCTGCGGCTGGAACTCGAGGATCGTTATGGCGACACGGTCGCGCGCCGGGACTTCGAGCCGCGCGAATACCTCAAGGACTCCGCCCAGGCGACGCGATTGCTCGCCGCGGGATCGGCGACCGAAGCGGAAATTGCCATCGTCGACGCGGCGCGCGATGCGGTGGGCTACCGCCTCGATGTGTGCCTGCGCGACGAGACGGCCGCCGTGCGCTGTGCCGGCGGCGAACAGCCCGAAACCTCGCCGTGACGCAGCCGGTCGACCAGCCGGGCGGGCCGCGGCCCGTTCGCGATCCCATCGTCATCGGCCCGTACCGGCTCGAGGGCCGGGCATTCCTCGCGCCGATGGCCGGCGTCACCGACCTGCCCTTCCGGCGCCTCTGCCGTCGGCTGGGTGCGGCGCTTGCCGCTGGGGAAATGATCGCGGCCGACCTGCGCCTCTGGGACACGGCCGAATCGCGGCGCCGTCGCGACCACACCGACGAACCCGAGCCTCGCGTGGTGCAGATCGCCGGTGGCGATGCGCAATCCATGGCAGAGGCAGCCCGGCGCAACGTCGCTGCGGGCGCGCAGATCATCGACATCAACATGGGCTGTCCGGCGAAGAAAGTCTGCAGCAAGGACGCGGGTTCCGCGCTGTTGCGCGACGAAGCCAACGTCGCAGCGATCCTCGCGGCCACGGTGGGTGCGGTCGACGTGCCGGTGACGTTGAAGATCCGCACCGGCTGGGCGCCGGACCAGCGCAATGCGGTCAGCATCGCGCGAATTGCCGAGGACTCGGGAATCCGCGCCCTCGCGGTTCACGGGCGGACCCGGGCCTGTCGATTCAACGGCACTGCGGAATACGAAACGATCGTTGCAGTGAAACGGGCCGTGCGGATTCCGGTGATCGCCAACGGCGACATCGACTCCGCCGCCAAGGCGGTGGCCGTCCTGCAGGCGACGGGGGCAGACGGCGTCATGATCGGCCGCGCCGCACAGGGACGGCCGTGGATTTTCCGCGAAATCGCGGCACTGCTCGCCGGACGCGCGGAGCTCCCGCTGGAGCCCGGCGCGGTGCGTGATATCCTGCTCGGGCACCTGCGCGATTTGTACGAATTCTACGGGCCCGAGCCCGGCGTCAGGATCGCACGCAAGCACATCGGCTGGTATTGCACGGGACGTCCGCATGCGCTGGCGTTTCGCAGCTCCGTCATGCAGGCAACTGCTGCGGAGCGGCAGTTCGAGCTGGTGCGCAACTACTTCGATGCGCTGGAAGCGTCAGCCGCCTCAGCTGCGGCCTGACATTGCGGCGCAAGCGAACGACAACACGGGGGACGGCTCGCCATGGCGGCGCGTAGCAAGAAAACCAGCAAGGCTCGTCGCGAGCACAAGCCCGCGTTCAATGGCGCCGCGCGCGGCGTTCCGCTGCGCTCGCTCACCGAGCAGGCGCTCGATGATTATTTCACCAGCCTGAACGGCCACGCGCCCGGCCACCTGTACGACCTGGTCCTGCGCGAGGTCGAGGAGCCGCTGTTCCGCGCCGTGCTCGATTACTCGGACGGCAACCAGAGCCGGGCCGCGGACATCCTCGGCATCAATCGTGGCACTCTGCGCAAGAAGCTGCGCGTGTACGGCATCGAAGGCTGAGCCGTGGGGTACCCGATCCGGCGTGCATTGCTGAGCGTCTCCAACAAGGACGGCCTGCTCGAACTGGCCCACGAGCTCGACCGACGTGGCGTGACGATCCTCTCGACCGGCGGCACCGCCCGGCTGCTGCGGGCCGACGGCATCGAGGCGATCGACGTCGCCACGGTCACCGGCTTTCCCGAGATCATGGGTGGCCGCGTCAAGACGCTGCATCCGAAGATCCACGGTGGGCTGCTCGGCCGTCGCGGCGTCGACGAGGCCGTGATGCGCGAGCACGGCATCGAGCCGATCGACCTGGTCGTCGTGAACCTCTATCCGTTCGCGGCGACGATCGCCCAGCCCGGCTGCACGTTTCGAGGATGCCGTCGAGGACATCGACATCGGCGGTCCGGCGATGGTGCGAGCGTCGGCGAAGAACCACGACCGCGTGGCGATCGTGGTCGACCCGCTCGATTACGGCGCGGTGCTGGCCGAGATGGACCGCGAGGCCGGGGGCCTCGGCGACGCGACGCGCCTGCGGCTCGCGGCGAAGGCCTTCGCGCACACCGCGCAGTACGACGCCATCGTCGCCTCGTACCTCGCCCAGGCGACGCGCGGCAACGGCGGCACGGCCAGCGATTTCCCCGACCTGCTGCCCCTGCAGTTCCGCAAGCGGCTCGACCTGCGCTATGGCGAGAACCCGCACCAGCAGGCGGCTTTCTACGTCGCCAGCGACGCGCAGGGTGCGAGCGCAGGGACCGCCTCGCAACTGCAGGGCAAGGAACTCTCGTTCAACAACCTCGCCGATGCGGACACCGCGCTCGAGTGCGTGCGGCAGTTCGAGGCCCCGGCGTGCGTCATCGTCAAGCACGCGAACCCCTGCGGCGCTGCGGTCGCCGCCGGCATCCGCGACGCGTACGACCGCGCTTACCGCACGGACCCGACGTCGGCGTTCGGCGGCATCATCGCCTTCAATCGCCCCCTCGACGCGGCCACGGCGTCCGCCATCGTCGAACGCCAGTTCGTCGAGGTCATCATCGCCCCCGCGGTCGAACCGGAGGCGCGCGAGGTGTGCGCCAAGCGGGAAAACGTCCGCCTGCTCGTGACCGGGCCACTCGCCCCGAGCAACAGCCGGGTCGAGGTGCGCAGCATCAACGGCGGCTTGCTGCTGCAGTCGCGCGACCTCGGAATGGTCGAAGCGGGCGACCTCAAGGTCGTCACCCGGCGCGCGCCCGGGCCGCAGGAAATGCAGGATCTCCTGTTCGCCTGGCAGGTCTGCAAGTACGTGAAGTCGAACGCGATCGTGTTCGCGAAGGACGGCATGACGGTCGGCGTGGGTGCCGGCCAGATGAGCCGCGTCTACAGCACGCGCATCGCCGCGATGAAGGCACGCGACGAAGGGCTCGATCCCGCGGGCTCCGTGATGGCCTCCGACGCGTTCTTCCCGTTCCGCGACGGGCTCGATGCGGCGGCCGAGCACGGCATCCAGGCCGTGATCCAGCCGGGCGGCTCGAAGCGCGACAGTGAAGTCATCGCCGCCGCCGACGAGCATGGCATCGCGATGGTCTTCACCGGCATGCGGCATTTCAGACACTGAGTGACTAGTGGATAGTGACTAGTGACTAGTCAGAGGTGCCAACGAGCGTCAGCGTGCAGCCTCGCCTCTTACTAGTCACTATTCACTAGCCACTAACCACTTACCTGTCTATCTTGGCCACTGTATGAAGATACTCATCATCGGTTCCGGCGGCCGCGAGCACGCTCTCGCGTGGAAAGTCGCGCAGGCGCCGCGCGTGTCGCAGGTCTACGTCGCCCCGGGCAACGCCGGCACGTGCCTCGAGCCGAACACGACCAACGTCGAGATCGCGGCAGACGACGTGCCCGCGCTGCTCGCCTTCGCGCAACGCGAGGCCATCGACCTCACGATCGTCGGGCCCGAGGCGCCGCTGGTGATCGGCCTGTGCGACGTCTTCGCTGCCGCGGGCCTGCGCTGCTTCGGACCGAGCCGGCTCGCCGCGCGTCTCGAGGGCTCGAAGGCCTTCACGAAGGATTTCCTCAGGCGCCACGGCATCCCGACTGCGGCCTACGCCAAGTTCACGCGCGACGACTTCGATGCCGCCTGGGTTCGTGCGCAGAAGGCGCCACTGGTCGTGAAGGCGGACGGGCTCGCGGCCGGCAAGGGCGTCGTGATCTGCGCGACGCAGGAAGAAGCCGTGACCACCGCGCAGGACATGTTCGCGGGCCGCTTCGGCAAGGCCGGCGATCTCGTCGTCGTCGAGGAGTTCCTCGAGGGCGAGGAAGCGAGCTTCATCGCCATGGTGGACGGCAAGACCGTCCTGCCGCTCGCGACGTCGCAGGACCACAAGCGCCTGCTCGATGCGGACGCCGGCCCCAACACCGGTGGCATGGGCGCGTATTCGCCAGCCCCCGTCGTCACGCCGCAGATGCACGAGCGCATCATGCGCGAGGTCATGCTGCCGACTGTCGCTGCACTCGCGCAGGAAGGCACCCCCTACGTGGGCTTCCTCTACGCCGGCGTGATGATCCACCCGGACGGCACGCCCAACGTGCTCGAGTTCAACTGCCGCTTCGGCGATCCCGAGACGCAGCCGATCCTGTCGCGGATGCGCTCGGACCTGACGGCACTGTGCGATGCGGCGCTCGACGGGCGGCTCGCCGGCATCGAGGTGCAGTGGGATCCCCGCGCCGCGGTCGGCGTAGTGCTCGCTGCGGGTGGCTACCCGGACACCGTGCGCAAGGGCGACGTGATCCACGGCCTCGATGCAGCCGCGAAGCTGCCCGGCAAGATCTTCCACGCCAGCACGGCACGCAATGCGGCGGGCAAGGTCGTCACCAGCGGCGGTCGCGTGCTCTGCGCCGTCGGTCTCGGTGCGACCGTGCGCGCAGCGCAGAAGCAAGCGTACGAACTGGTCGGCGCCGTCTGCTGGGAAGGCATGCAGTACCGCAAGGACATCGGTTTCCGCGCGATCGCCCGGGAGTCGTAGCGCCGAAGAGTTCGAGGCTTCGCCCCCGGGAAAATATCGGTCGTCGTGGCAGGCTGTCGATCCGGTACTCCTTCCGGATCGCGGAAAGGCAGACACGCGATCCGGAAGAAGTACCGGATCGACAGCTTGCCGCACGGCGCCTGAGCGAGTTCCCGGGCAAGCCCGGGAACTCGCACGGCGCATCAACGTCCCGCCGAAGCGCGCGGCAAGCCAGTGGCTGTCGCCTCGCGGTTCCGGGGATACAACGCCGCACTTTCGCCTGCAACTTCGGTTGGCCGCGGCACAACCAAACCTGAGTCCGCGGCAACGACTGCTGCGGTTTGCGTACGGTGACGCTGCTGCGCCGTGCGATGGTTTCGGGCTTGCCCGAAACATCGCTCAGGCGCCCTCTCACAGGTCATCGATCCGGTGGTTCTTCCGGATCGCGTGTCTGCCTTTCCGCGATCCGGAAGAACCACCGGATTGATGACCCTGACGCTCCGGGCCTCCAGGAATCCGCCTGGGCAGCCGACGGCAAACTACGCAGAGGTACCCGCTGCAGTCCGCACCTGCCGCCGCTCGCGCTGGATCAGGTAGAGCCCGGCGCCGATGACGATGCTGCCGCCGAGTACGGTCACCGCACCCGGGACGGCGTGCCAGATGGCGATGTCGAGCAGCACGCCCCAGAGCAGCGCGGTGTATTCGAATGGTGCGATGACGGCCGCAGGCGCGCTGCGGAATGCCACCGTGATGAAGTGCTGGCCCAGCGCGCCGCAGATCCCGACGCCGAGCATCAGCGGCAGGTCGCCCCACTGGATGTCGCGCCAGGCCGGCAGGGACATCAGCCCTGCGCCGACCGCAAGCATGGCGGTGAACCAGAACACCATGCTTTCGTTCGAGTCGGTGCGCGCCAGCAGGCGCAGCGTGACCACGGAGAACGCATAGGTGACGACGGCGACCAACGCCCACAGGGCGCCCCTGGCCACCAGCGTGTCCGCGCTAGGGCGCAGCATGACCAGCACGCCCAGGAACCCGGCACCGATCGCCGCCCACTGCGCGCCGGCCACGCGCTCGCGCAGCAGCGGTGCCGACAGGGCGGCCACCAGCAGCGGCGCGAACATGAAGATCGAGTACGTGGAAGCGAGCGACGTCTGGCGCACGGCCTGCACGAAGCTGTACAGCATCAGCACGGCGAGGGCGCCGCGCGCGCAGGTGCAGCCCGACGTTGACCGGACGCAGACGCGCGAGCCGGTTGCGCAGCAGGATGGGCAGCAGCACGAACGGCAAGGCCGCCGCGCCGCGGATGAATGCCACCTGCAGCGCGGGGTAGTGCTCGGACAGCAGCTTGAGCTGCGCGTCCATGACCGAGAAGCTGGCCACGGACACGAGCATCGCGAGGATGCCCCTGACGCGGTGGGAACCGTCGCTCAGCGCTTCATCGCCTCGAAGAATTCGCCGTTGGTCTTGGTGTCCCGCATCTTGTCGATGAGGAATTCCGCGGCAGCGAGCTCGTCCATCGGGTGCAGGAGCTTGCGCAGGATCCAGATCTTCTGCAGCTCGTCCGACGAGGTGATGAGCTCCTCGCGGCGCGTGCCCGAGCGGTTGATGTTGAACGCCGGGTAGACGCGCTTTTCGGCGATGCGGCGATCGAGGTGGATTTCGCTGTTGCCGGTGCCCTTGAACTCTTCGTAGATCACGTCGTCCATGCGCGAACCGGTGTCGATCAGCGCCGTGGCGAGGATCGTGAGCGAGCCGCCTTCCTCGATGTTGCGCGCAGCGCCGAAGAAGCGCTTCGGGCGCTGCAGGGCGTTGGCGTCCACGCCGCCCGTCAGCACCTTGCCGGAGCTCGGCACGACGGTGTTGTAGGCGCGGGCGAGGCGCGTGATCGAGTCGAGCAGGATCACGACGTCCTTCTTGTGCTCGACCAGGCGCTTGGCCTTCTCGATCACCATCTCGGCGACCTGCACGTGGCGGCTCGCCGGCTCGTCGAACGTCGACGACACGACTTCGCCGCGCACGGTGCGCGTCATCTCGGTGACTTCCTCGGGCCGCTCGTCGATGAGCAGCACGATCAGGTACACCTCGGGGTGGTTGCCGGTGATCGAATTCGCGATGTTCTGCAGCAGCATCGTCTTGCCGGCCTTCGGCGGCGAGACGATCAGCCCGCGCTGGCCCTTACCGAGCGGCGCGATCAGGTCGATCATGCGCGCGGTGAGGTCCTCGGTGCTGCCCGTGCCGCGCTCGAGCTTGAAGCGACGCGTCGGGTGCAGCGGCGTCAGGTTCTCGAACAGGACCTTGCTGCGGGCGTTGTCCGGCGAATCGAAGTTGATCTCGCCGACCTTGAGCAGCGCGAAGTAGCGTTCGCCGTCCTTCGGCGGGCGGATCAGGCCCGAGATGGTGTCGCCGGTCCGCAGGTTGAAGCGGCGGATCTGCGACGGGCTGATGTAGATGTCGTCGGGGCCCGCGAGGTACGGACTGCTCGGGCGAGCGCAGGAAGCCGAAGCCGTCCTGCAGGATCTCGAGCACGCCGTCGCCGTAGATGCTTTCGCCGTTGCGCGAATGCGCCTTCAGGATCGAGAAGATGATGTCCTGCTTGCGCGAGCGGGCCAGGTTCTCGAGGCCCATCGTCTGCGCGAGCTCGAGCAGCTTCGGGATCGGCTTGTGCTTGAGCTCGCTCAGGTTCATCGAGCTGCGGCTGGCTTCGAGCTCGGCCGGGCTGATGATGTCGAGGTCGTCGCCTTCGAGGAAATCGTCCGGGGGCAACTCGTCCTGTCGGGGGCCGCGATTGCCGTCCGGGCCGCCACCGCCCGGCCACGTTTATTCGGTCGGTTGCGGCCCTGGTTGCCCAGGTAACCTCTCACAGTTTGCTGTCCAGAAAAGCCGCGACGTCGGCCTTGCGGACCGCGCCGATCTTCTGGCCTTCCAGGAGGCCGTTCTTGAAAAGAATCAGCGTTGGGATGCCTCTGACGCTGAACTTCATTGGGGTTTTGGGGTTCTCGTCCACGTTCATTTTCGCGACGATCACCTTCCCCGCGTACTCCGCTGCTATCTGGTCCAGTATCGGTGCGATCATCTTGCATGGTCCGCACCACTCAGCCCAGAAGTCCAGAAGGACGGGAACGTTCGACTTCAGCACGTCCTGCTCGAAGCTCGAGTCCGAGACGTGGATGATCTGCTGGCTCACCAGAGACGACCTCCGCTGGCATGTTGGAGTGATATTGACACGGGTTGTTTCTTGGGAGGTTGGTTGCGTGCGTCCCCGGAATCGGGATGACGGCGGGGTCCGCGTAGGGCAAACTATCGAGATTGCTGGACGTTGAATGGGGTTCGAAAAGGAATTCCGTTGCGCCGGATCGCCGGAGTGAGAAGGACCGGACTCAGGCCCGATCGACCGGCGAAATACTCTGGCGGGAGCGGATTGAAGCCGCGATGACGGATATTTGAACCCGCTTTTCCGCAATTTGCAAGGGCGCTTGCGCCGTTTCCGGACCGATGTCAGACACACACCTCAGCGAAATTTCCTTTACGCAACTCCACCTGCCCGAGCCCCTGGCCCGCGGGATCGCCGATGCCGGCTTCGAGCGCTGCACGCCGATCCAGGCCCAGACGCTGCCCCGCGCGCTCGCGGGATTCGACATTGCCGGGCAGGCGCAGACGGGTACGGGCAAGACGGCGGCGTTCCTCGTCGCGCTCTACTCCCACCTGTTGCGCCGCGACCCACCGCCGGACCGGCAGGCGAACCACCCGCGCGCGCTGATCATCGCGCCGACCCGCGAGCTGGCGGTGCAGATCCATCACGACGCCGAACTCCTCGGGCAGTACACGGGCCTGACGCTCGGACTCGCCTTCGGCGGCGTCGACTACGACAAGCAGCGCCGGATCCTCGAGGAGGGCGTCGACGTCCTGATCGGCACGCCCGGCCGCCTCATCGACTTCTACAAGCAGCGGGTGTTCGACCTGCGCTCGATCCAGGTGGTCGTGCTCGACGAGGCCGACCGCATGTTCGACCTCGGCTTCATCACCGACATCCGCTACATCATGCGGCGCCTGCCGCCGCCGGACCAGCGGCTCAACCTGCTGTTCTCCGCGACGCTGGCACAGCGCGTGCTCGAACTCGCGTTCGAGCACATGAACGACCCGGAACTCACCCGGATCGAGCCCGACAAGATGACCGTCGACCAGGTGCGGCAGGTCATCTACTACCCGTCGATGGACGAAAAGCCGCGACTGCTGATCGGCCTGCTGCGGCAGATGGATCCGCACCGCACGATGGTCTTCGTCAATACCCGGCGCGGCGCCGAAGAGCTCGAGACCCTGCTCAAGGCGAACGGCTTCAACGCCGAGGCGATCTCCGGCGACGTGCCGCAGACCAAGCGCCTGCGCATGATCCGTGATTTCCTGAGCGGCGACCTCGCGATCCTGATCGGCACCGACGTCGCCTCGCGCGGCCTGCACGTTCCCGACGTGAGCCACGTCTTCAACTACGACCTGCCGCAGGACCCGCCCGACTACGTGCACCGCATCGGCCGCACCGCGCGCGCGGGAGCCGAGGGCGACGCGATCAGCCTCGGCTGCGAGGATTTCGTGCAGTCCCTGCCGGACATCGAGGACTACATCGGCCGCAAGATCCCGGTGGCAAGCGTCGCGCAGGAACTGCTCCCCGAGATCACCGTGCCGCGCCACGAGCGGCGGCGCTTCGGCGGCCCGGGCGGCGGCCCACGACATGGCAGCCACGGCGGTGGCAGCTCACAGTCGCGGCGGGCCTCGCAGCGGCGGCGGTCGCAGCGGCGGCGGCGCGCAGTCGGCGGCCCGCGCCGGGAAGAGCGACGCCCGGGCGCGCATTCGCCTCTGCCGGCCCCGGCCGGCGCAAGCGGGAGCGCAGCCGCAGCGCCTGACGGGCTGCCGGCCCGGCGCAGCCCCTCGCCCACGGGCAGAAGGCGCCGACGAGGCGCGCGCGAAGCGCGCAGGCGCCGCGGTGGGCGCGGCCGCGGTCCGCGCGGTCAGGGAGACGGCGCGCCGCCCGGTGCGGGCGGCGGCGAATCCGGCGGGTCCCCGGCCGAGAGCTGAGCGACGACCGAGGGCTGCAGGTCCGCAAGGCGGCGCACCCCGGGCAGCCCGGGGACCGCAGCGTGCGGCGGTCGCGTCGAATCCGGCTGCAGCACCTGGTAAACCCAAGCCACGCCGGCCGCAACGGCGGCGTGAAGCACGGCTGCACTGTCGTCCACGAACAGCGTGCGACGTACGTCGACCCGGTGGGCGGCACGAAGCGCCTGCCAGAACTCGGGTCGCTCTTTCGGCAGGCCCAGTTCGTGCGACGAGATCATCGCGTCGAAGTGCCGCTCCAGTCCCGTCTGCAGGTTCTTGACCTCGAGGCTGAGCGGGTGCGCGTTGGTCGTGAGCAGCACTCGCTTGCCCAGCCCGCGCAGCAGGTCGAGGAAGCCGGGAGCGCCGTCGAGGTAACGGATCTCCGCGCGCAATTCGCGCTTCAGCGCCGGGAATGTCGAAGCCGAGCTCCTCGCTCCAGTGGTCGATGCAGTACCACTCCAGCGTGCCGCGTTTCGCGTTGAACCGCGGCAGCAGCTCGGCGAGCGCCTCGTCGCGGGTCAGGCCGCGCGCGGCGCCCCAGCGCCGTGGCAGTTCCTCCAGCCAGAACAGGTTGTCGAAGCGCAGGTCGAGCACCGTGCCGTCCATGTCGAGGCAGACGGTATCGATGCGCGTCCAGTCGGGCAGCGGTTCCGGCAGTGTCATCATTACCCTGGCAAGACGGGGCGGCATCGTGAGCCGTGGCCGGGCCGTATGATACGGGGCCGACCGTCAAGGAGACCCGCTTTGAACGCCAACCGCCCTGCGTGACCCGGAGTCGCTCCTGCCCGACGTCCTGCGGCTGGTCGAGGTGGCGGGCCAGGCCATTCTCGAGGTCTACGCATCGGCCCACGACGTCAGCTACAAGGCCGACGATTCGCCCATCACGCGGGCCGATCGCGCCGCCCACGACATCCTCAGCGCCGGGCTGCGGCGCCTGACACCGGAAATACCGGTGCTTTCGGAGGAATCGGCCGAGGAACACGCGCCCGCCGTGCGCCACGGCTGGCAGGATTTCTGGCTCATCGATCCGCTCGACGGCACCAAGGAGTTCATCAACCGCAACGGCGAATTCACGGTCAATGTCGCGCTGGTCCGCGACCATCGCCCCGTGCTCGGCGTCGTGGCGGCGCCGGTCCTGGGGACGGTCTACTACGGAGTCGAGGGCGTAGGCGCGTTCGTCGCGCGCGAGGGCGCGGCGGCGGCTCCGATCCGGGTCCGGCGTGCCGGCGACCCGGTGGTGATCGTGGGCAGCCGCTCACATCGCGGGGATTCGCTGGACGAGGCGCTCGTCCGCATCGGCCCGCACGAACTGCGGCCGATGGGCAGCTCGCTCAAGTTCTGTCTCGTCGCCGAGGGCAATGCCGACTTCTACCCGCGCCTGGGCCCGACCTGCGAATGGGATACCGCGGCAGCCCAGGCCGTCGTCGAGGCGGCCGGCGGCGTCGGTCACGACCCTCGACGGCCAGCCCCTGCGCTACAACGAGCGCGACACGCTCCTCAACCCGCATTTCCTGCGTTTCGGCGACCCGGGCCGGGAGTGGCGTCGCTACTTCTGAGCCGGAGTCAACGTGCAACTGTCCTGGGGTCTGCTGCTGCTGCTGGTCGCCGCGACCGGCTTCGCGGCGTTCTGGCACGCCGCGCTCGGCGCGCGCGACCTAGCCAATGCCGCCGCCCGGGAAACCTGCACGGCAACGGGGGCGGCCCTGCTCGACGGCACGGTGGCCTTCAGCTCGCTGCGGGTGGTCCGCGGCGACGCCGGCCGGCCGGCGTTCGAGCGCACCTACGTCTTCGATTATTCGACCGACGGCGTATACCCGCCGGCAGGGATTCGTCGTGGTCTGCGGCCGGAGGATCGACAGCATCGGGCTGCAATAGCGGCCGCTATCCCATGGCAGCGGCCGGGGGTAAAGTAACGCCCCTGTTTCAGGATCTTGCGAAACCTGCTGCGATGGCCGAGAACAAGGACAACGTCGACACCGAGACGTTCCAGCACCTGCAGCGGCTGCGCGGCCTGCGCATCGAGCACCGTGACCTCGACGACGTCATCCACCGGCTGCAGCTCGACCTCTACGTCGACCAGGTCCAGCTGCGCCGCCTCAAGAAGCGCAAGCTCCTGCTCAAGGACCAGATCGCGCGCCTCGAGAGCCAGCTGATTCCCGACCTCAACGCGTGACGACGCGCATCCAGATCCAGCTGCAGGCGATGAGCGACGCGCTGTCCGTGCTCGCGCAGCCCGATAACCTCCTGCAGGCCGTGCTGGTCCTGGCGTCGATCGCGCTGGGCTGGTGGGCCGCGCGCTTCGTCCGGGCGCGCGTCACGGTCGCGCCCGACCCCGAGAACCTGCCTGACCGCGCGCGCGAGATCGTGTACATCGGCGCGCCGATCGCGCTGACGCTCGTGATCCTGGCGGCGGTCGATGGCTTCCTGCACGCCTTCGGCAGCCAGGCCGGCATGGTCGACGACGCGGTGCAGCTCACGGGCGTGCTGCTGTTGATCCGGGTCGCGGTCTATGTCGTGCGCGTATCGCTCGGCGCGCGCACCCGGCTCAAGGGCTGGGGCATGCCGATCTCGGTCGTGATCTGGGTGTTCCTGGCGCTGCACCTGCTCGGCTGGGGCGATGCGGTCATCGAGGCGCTCGACAGCGTCGGCATGAACGCCGGCAAGACGCGCATCTCGGCCTGGTCGATCATGAAGCTGCTGGTCACCGTCAGCGTCTTCGTGATCATCGCGCTGTGGGCCTCGCGCTGGCTCGAGCGGCGCGTGCTCAAGCTCGACGCGCTGGCGCCGACGATGCGCATCGGCATCGCCAAGTTCGTGCAGGCGTTCCTGGTGGGCCTGTCGGTGCTGATCGGGCTCAACGCCGCTGGCCTCGACCTCACCACCCTGAACGTGCTGACCGGCGCCATCGGCATCGGCCTCGGCTTCGGCCTGCAGAGCATCGCGGCCAACTTCGTCAGCGGCTTCGTGCTGCTGATGGACCGCTCGATCAAGCCGGGCGACGTGATCAGTTTCACCGGCATGCCGGGCACCACGACGGAGGGCTTCGGCTGGGTCGAGGAACTGCGCGGACGCTACGTCGTCGTGCGCGACCGCGACGGCGTGGAGATGCTCGTCCCGAACCAGAACCTCATCACCAACCCGGTGATCAACTGGAGCTACACGGATCCGCGGGTGCGGCTGAAGCTGCCGGTCCGCGTGAGCTACAAGGACGACCCGGAACGCGCCATGCAGTTGCTGCTCGAGTCCACGCGAGGGGCACCCTCGCATCATCCGTGAGCCCGCGCCGGTCGCGCGCCTGATGCAGTTCGGCGACAACGGCATCGAGCTCGAGCTGCGGTTCTGGATTCCGGACCCGCAGGAAGGCGTCAACAACGTCCGCTCCGACGTCAACCGCCGCATCTGGAAGCTGTTCCAGGAGCACGGGATCACCATCCCGGTCGCCCAGCGCGAGATTCGCGTCGAGATGGTGGCGCCCTCGCCCGCCGCGACGCGCGACTGAAGCCATGCCGGTCGACGTCACGGGCACGCTCGCGATCCCCGACGAGCTGCTGGAGTTCCGCGCAGTTCGCGCGTCGGGCCCGGGCGGCCAGAACGTGAACAAGGTATCCAATGCCATCGAGCTGCGTTTCGATGCCGCGCGCTGGGACGCGCTGCCGCCGAACGCGCGGCCACGATTGCGTCGCCTGGCCGGCCGCCGCATGACCGAGGCGGGCCTCATCGTCATCGACGCGCAGCGCCTGCGCTCGCTCGAGCAGAACCGGGCCGACGCGCTCGAGCGGCTGTGCGCGATCATCCGTGCAGCGCTGGTGGAACCGAAACCGCGCCGCAAGACGCGGCCGACGCGTGCGTCGAAGGAACGTCGACTCGAGGGCAAGACCCAGCGCGGCAGGATCAAGACCCTGCGGCGGAATTCGTTCGACGATTGAGGGGTTCGGGTTATGCCCCGCGGCCGGTCGTCGACGTCCTTGCCGACGGCCGGTGGCGGAACAAGGGTCATCCCTGACCCGTAACGAGACTCTACGGAAAGACCGCAGGGTGGCCTGCTAGGCTTCCCCTGATCCCGCTGTAGGACGCACCTGACGCCCGCGGCACGCCGTCATCGCTGCCGGCAGGTCGTGCAGCAGGTCGACCAGGTCATCCGCGTGCTCTTCCTCGGTGGCGAGAATGCTCTTCCATCATGCGGCGCGAAGTCGGATCGCGGTCACCGAAATACCGGATCATCTCTCGATAGCTTTCGATTGCGACCCGCTCCGCGAAGAGATCGGCTTCGAGCATGGCGCGCAGCGACTCGTGCGAATCGTATTCCGAGTGACTGCGCGCAAGCAGCGTCGCGGGGTTCAGGTCCGGTTCCCCACCGAGCTGCGCGATGCGCTCGGCAATCTGGTCCGCGTGCTGCTGCTCCTCGTTGGCGTGCTCGAGGAACTCGACCGCGGCCTGGCGGCCGGCGCTGCCGCGCGCGGTGTAATAGTGCTTCTTGTAGCGCAGCACACAGACGAGCTCCGTCGCCAGCGCCTCGTTGAGCAACTGGCAGATCTGTGCGCGGCCGTCCGGATAATCCGGCGTGACCGCGCCACGTTCCATGTGCTGGCGCGCCCGGGCCCGGATCGTCTCGAGATCCGAGATGAAACGGCTCGAGCTGCCGACGTCTCGCTGCTGGCTTCATGTGGGTTCCTTGGTATCTTGCTGGGCGTCGCATGTCAGTAAGGCAGGGCGGGCCTTGCGGCGTCGCCACCACTCGGCGGCGGCGCCGAAGCGGCGAGCCACAGCGAGCGCGCCTGCACGACGTGCATGACCAGGCGCCAGACCACGTCTGCGCCGGTGGCGCGCGGCACGGACCTCGCCGTCGTCGAGGTAGGCTGCGAGCCACGCCCGCTGCATCTCCATTTCCAGGCTGAGCAGCCTGAGCCGGTCACGTGCTTCCATGCGAGCGCTCCCTGTCAGCTTGCGTCGCGCCGGACAGCGACTCTGGCGGAGCGACTCCCGGCATTTCACGTTCGGTCACACCGTCAGGCAGCGCCTCGCCTGCAGCGCCCGTCGCCGTCGATACGTACGCACCGCCGACCGCCGCGCTGGCAGTCGCTGCGCGACGGTCCGCACCTCGAGCGCGATCGACGGAAGCGGCCTGCGTCGCGCGATGCCGGATCGTCGGGCGCAGGCCCCGCTGCCCGCGATCGCACCGGCCGCGGCGTCCATGGCGGGACCGCCGGGCGTCGGTCGCTCGCCGCCTTCGGCGGTGCTTGGTGTGGCGCGCCTTCGCGGCCGCCGCCTCGCGCACGGCAGTCTTGGCACGTTCACGAGCTGCGAGCTTTTCCTCGTCCTCGGTGTCCGGATCCTTGAGCGCGAGATTGACCATGGCCAGGTCGAGCTTCAGTCCCTGCGTAAAATCGGCAATCAGGGAGACGTCCCGCTGCAGCCTCGCACTGCCGCGTGACGCGCCCGTCCACGCCACCGCCAGCAGCGCAGCGGCGAGCAGGCCCGAGCACGATGGCGTTCCACGGCGCGGGAACCGCCACGCGATCAGCACGATGGCAGCGATCACGAACGACATCGCCGCGAGCGCGGCGATGCCGTAGTGGAGCAGTCCCTGTGCCAGCGCCGAGCGCTGCAGTTGCACGACCAGGGCGGCGGCCTCGGTCCGCGTCTGCACCATCGCCCAGACGTGCCGCAGCAGCGCGCGTCGCGAAGACACGGTTCCGCTCCGCTCAGTAGTCGGCCGAGCCCTGGCCGTCGACCGCGGGACGACGCCGGGACGTCATCATCATCGCCAGCAGCACGCCGATGCCCGCGCCGATCGCGACGGCGCGCCAGGGATTGGCGTGCACGTAGGCGTCTGCCTGCGACATCGTCGTGTTCGCGAAATTCCGTGCCTGGCCGGCGCCGCTCGAAAGGCGGGCCCGCGCATCGCGCAACGTCGAGGAGACGCGGGCGCGCATCGCGTCGATCGCCTCGCCGCTCTCGTTGCCCAGCGCACGCAGCAGGTCCTCCGCCTGCGAGACGGTGCGGTTGAGCTGGTCCATCGTCTCCTCGTGCCGGGCAGCAATGCCCGCCGAGGCCGTCGTGCTGCTGTCTGTCGCCAATCCTGCATTCGTGTTGCCGTACATCGTGTCGCTCTCCATCGTGGTGGTGTTGTCGCCTGTCAGGCGCGGACCGGTGCCATGCCTGCCGTGGGGATGCGGTCGCGCTGAACATCGCGGGACCGCCTGGAAATTTTCTGCATCCGCACGCCGGGTTGCGGGGCGTGGCGGCGCAGAGGGTCTCGGCCGGGAACGTGCGAGCCGGGGCCGCCCGTGCGCTGGCGGGCGTAAGCGACTCGCGCCTGCGGCCGGGCTTCGAGCGCAACCGCGCAGCACGCAGCCGGCCGTGGGGCGCTTGGCTTCATCCTCTCCTCCTCGCGTGCATGACCGGAGGGCTGATTCTCCGGTTTGACCGCCAGCAATCTGTCGGTTGAGCCGCGACACCCCGCCGTCGGGAGTCGCCGTGCTGCGTCGGCTATGGCCTACCGCCTCAGAACTGCGTGCCCGGTGTTTGCGGCCCGGCCGTCGTGGCCCCGCCGTCGTTCTCCCAGCGCAGGCGGTCGTTCCGCTCGCGATGCCGCAGTTCGTTCTGGCGCTGCATGGCCGCTCGCGTCGCCAGCCACGTCGCCAGTCCAGCAAAAAACGTGAGCATTCCGAATGTGCGTCCAATCCTCATGTCCGTCACTCCTCCTTGATGGCGCGAACGGACGATCCGCTCGGCGCATTGAAGACATGCTGTCAGTTGCCGCCCGTCGCCGCTTCGAGCCTGTCGATGACACGTCGCGTCAGCATCTGGCGCAGCGGCAGCTCGTCGTCCCAGGCGTCACCGCACTCCGCGATGCGCGCGACCACGTTGCGCAGGTTGAAATGCGCCGCGCGGATATCGCGCCGGCCGAGCTCGTCCCAGCCGACAGGCAGCGACACGGGTACGCCCGGACGATGGCGCGGCGAATAGGCTGCGACCGTCGTCGCAGCAAACTGGTTGCGCTGCCAGTCGACGTAGATCCGCCCTTGCCGGTTCGGTGCGCCGCGTTTCGCCGCAAAGCGCTGGGGTATCAGCCGGGCGAGATGCTCCGCCACGCGCCTGGAAAAGGCGGCAGCCACCTCGAGTGGCGGGCCTTTCGCCAGTGGCACGACGACGTGCAGCCCGAGGCCGCCACTGGTCTTGAGCAGTGAGCGCAGCCCCAGCTCCTCGAGCAGGTCGCGCACGAGCGTCGCTGCCTCGCGCACCTTCGGCCAGGGCAGCGTCGGATCCGGGTCGAGGTCGAACGTCAGGCGGTCCGCACGGTCCGGGCGGGGCATGCGCGAACCCCAGGTATGCAGTTCGACCGCGCCCATCTGCGCGAGCAGGGGTATCGAGGCTTCCGAGCGGCAGACGAAATAGGGTTCTTCGTCCGAGCTGGAGATCGTCACCGGCGTCAGTCCCGGGATCGACTCGCCTTCCATGTGTCTCTGGAAGAACACGCGGCCACGACCGCTGGTCGCACGCACGAGCGAAAGCGGCCGCGCGCGCAGGTGTGGCCACAGGACAGGCGCGATCCCCTCGTAGTAGGCCGCGAGTTGCTGTTTCGTCACGCCGTCGGCCGGAAACAGCACGCGCTCAGGATGCGTGAGCTGCACGGACGCGGCGCCGCGGCGCTGGTTCGCACGCGCCGCCTCGCGGGCAGGGGCTTGCTGGCAGGCCGCGCACTGGCCTTGCCGGTTCGCCTCGCCGCCCGTCGCGCGTGGCGCGGGGCGGATGGATGCTTTCGCCCCCGTGCGCGACCGGCGCGATCCGGTCCGGCTCGCGACGCACGCCGCGGGCAGCGACGTCCTCGCGCAGCCCCAGGAATAGCGGTTGCCGCAGAATGCCCGACTCGGTCCATTCGGCGAACCGCACTTGGGCCACGAGCTCGGGTCGGACCCATTGCGGTCGCTCGCCGCGTCGCAGGCTCGGCTTTACCGCGAAAGGCGTGTCGTCCTGCGCCAGCGCGTCGAGCTGTCGCCGCAGGCCATTGAGCTGCTTTTCTGAAAATCCCGTGCCCGCGCGACCTGCGAACAGCAGCTGCCCGGCATGGTCGTAATAACCGAGCAACAAGGCCGTCAGGGTATTGCGGCCCGCGTCGGTGCGAGTGTAACCGCCGACGACGAACTCCTGCTCGCGGCGGCACTTCAGCTTGAGCCACGCGCGGTTGCGTCCGGAGCGATACGGCGCCGTGGCGTCCTTGAGGATGACGCCCTCGAACCCTTGCGCGCAGACGCGCTGGCGCAGCGTTGCACTCTCGCCGTCGACGAAGTCCACGAGCCGGACGGGACCGGACCGGCGCAGGTTGGCCAGCGCCTGTTGCAGCAGTCGCTTGCGTTCGAGCTGCGGCTGATCGCGGAGATCGGCGCCGAGCAGGCGCGGCCCGTCGAATACCATCAGGATCGGTTGCTCGCCGCTCGCCGGATCGAGCGCCTGCTGGAGTTTCTGGAACTGCGGCATGCCATCGGCGCCTGCCGCGACCAGCTCCCCGTCCAGCCAGCTGTCCTGCAGGGCGAGCGCTCGCAGCGCCTCGGCGACCCCGGGCATGCGGTGCGTCCAGTCGTGGCCGCTGCGGGAGAAGCACTGGACGTGCCCGCCGTCCACGGCTGCAAGGATGCGATAACCGTCGAACTTGAGCTCGGTCAGCCAGTGTCCCGACGCGGGCACCTCGTCGCTCGAGGTCGCGAGCTGCGGTGCAATGAATTCGACCGTGGCTCCGGTCGTGCGACGGCGCGCATGGTGACGCTGGACCACGAACTCGAGTTGCTGTGCCGACCCATGGACCGCACCGCTCGGTTCGGGCGTCCGCTCGAAGTCCCGCATCTCGCGGTAACGCTGCAACGAGCGCGCCACGGGCTTCGGCATCGGCGCGGCTCCAGGTCAGGCGCGCCGGCGGCGCCGCGGCGCGGCCCGGTCCAGCATTTCGAAATCGAGCGAGGTGCTCCGGCTCGCGGGATGCGGCGCGACCGGGATGTGGATCAGGCTGAAGCTGACCGCCCCTTTCCAGATCACGCGAGCCACGAGCCGGTGCCCCCGCCTGCCGCTATTTCTGCGTGCGCTGGCCCTGCAGCATCTCGAGGTGATTCTCGAGGTGCGGCAGCTGGTCACTCGCAAACTGGCGCAGCTCCGGATCCGACCCGCTGGAGGACTGGGCGCGGAAGAGCGAGATCGCATCGCGATGCATGCGGATCTGCTCGGTCATGAACCGGTCATCGTCGAAGCTGCCGGCACTGGATGCCGCGCGCACCTGGTCGCTCTCGGCGGACTGCGATTCCGCAGGGAGTGACCACCCCTTGCGCGCCGCGAGCTGCTCGAGCTGCTGATTCGCAGCCCGGTGGTCCTCGATCAGCATGCGCGCCGCCGTCTTGGTGTCGGAACGCGTCGCGCTCTCCAGCGCGGCCTGCGACTGTGCGACTTCGAGGCGTCCCATTTCCAGCGCGCGTTGCAGGAAGGTTGCGTCCTGCCCCTGCAACTGGTTCGAGCCCGTCGTGCTTCCGGCAACCGACGAGGTGTGATCCATCGTGCCCGACGATGCCGTCCCGCCCAGCGTACCCGAGGCTCGGCGTGGTCGTGCCCGCAGCCGGTGTCGTCGTGCCGGACGTCGTGGTGCCGGAGGTCGTGGTGCCCGAGGTGGTCGTGGTCGAGGTCGTCGTGCCCGGCCGTGCCTGGTCTTCAGTCGTGGTCGACGGCGCGGTCGAAGTCATGCCCGTCGACGGGTCGACCGTCTGCGGCTGGCCGACCGATGCAGCAGCGGTGAGCAGTGCCGTCGTCGTCACCAATGTCAGGTAGCGGTTGCGCATGGCTGTTTGCTCCGTGTCCAGGGAATCGATTGGGAGCGAGACTTATTGCAAGGCTGGCGCCGGAATAGCAGGGGCGTGCTGATGCTAAAGATGTAGGCCGTCGCGGACAGACAGGCCGACGGCCAGTTGCGTTAATCCGCGCCATGACGGCCCCGCCCGAATCCTCGGCGGCGCAGGCAGCCCGCCTCGCCGAGGCATACCAACGTACGAGAGCAGCGACGCGCGCGCTGGCCGCGGGGCTCGACCCCGAGGTCGCCGCGCTGCAGTCGATGCCGGTGGCAAGCCCGGCGAAGTGGCACCTCGCGCACACGTCCTGGTTTTTCGAGCAGTTCGTGCTGCGCGCCGCCGGTGGACCCGCCTACGAGCCGTTCGATCGGCACGTATGTGACACTCTTCAATTCCTACTACGAGCACGTAGGCGCGGCGTGGCCCCGTGAGCAGCGTGGCCTGCTGGCTCGCCCGAGCCTCGATACGGTGGGTCGATATCGCGACTGGACCGACGACAGGGTGCTCGGACAGCTCTGCGACGGCCACCTCCCGCACGCGCTCGCCGGGCGCATCGAGCTGGGATTGCACCACGAGCAGCAGCATCAGGAGTTGCTGCTCACGGACGTCAAGCATCTCCTGTCGCTGCAGCCCGACTGCACCCGCTTACCGCGCCCGGCTGGAATCGGTGTCCAAGGACGGACGCGCGCCGTCGACCCCGTTGCAGTGGCTTGCGTACGACGGCGGCCTGCAGCAATTCGGCGCCGATACGGCGGGCTTCGCCTTCGACTCGGAGCGGCCGCGTCACCAGCGCTGGCTCGACCCTTACCTGCTCGCTGAGCGGCTGGTCACCAACGCCGAGTTCGGCCAGTTCATCGACGACGGCGGTTACCGGCGACCGGAGCTATGGTTGGCGGACGGTTGGGCGGTCTGCTGCCAGCACGGCTGGACGGCGCCGCTCTACTGGCGCAGCGAGCAGCCGCAGCTGCATTTCACGCTGGTCGGAATGCAAGCGCTCGACCCCGACGCGCCGGTCGTGCACGTCAGCTATTACGAGGCGGACGCGTATGCCCGCTGGGCCGGGGCCCGCCTGCCGACCGAAGTCGAATGGGAATCCGCCGCCAGTGACGAACCGGTGCAGGGACCGTTCGTCGAATCGGGCCTGCTGGCTGCGCCGCCCGCCACGCCGCGGCCTGTCCGGGCGGCTGCAGCAGGTCTACGGCGACGCCTGGGAATGGACGCGATCGCGCATTCGAGCCGTACCCCGGCTTCCAGCCGTTGCCGGGCGCGCTCGGCGAATACAACGGCAAGTTCATGACGCAGCAGTACGTGTTGCGCGGCGGCTCGTGCGTGACCCCAGCGGGACACGTACGCGCGACCTATCGCAACTTCTTCAACGCAGACGCGCGCTGGCAGTTCACCGGAATCCGGCTCGCAAAGGATTGCAAGGCATGAGAAACGCAGAATACGTCTTCGGTCGCACAGCCGCGGCACAGCCGCACGTGACTCGACCGCTGGTCGCCCACGTCTTCGAGGGCCTGAGCGAGGACCGGAAGCAGCTGCCTTCGGTGCTCCTGTACGACGCGCGGGGTTCGCAACTGTTCGAGCAGATCTGTGAGCAGCCTGAGTATTACCTGTCGCGCGCGGAAACGAGGCTGCTCGGGGAACAGGCCGCCGCGATTGCCGGATGCTGCGGGCCGCGGGCCGCAGTCATCGAGTACGGCGCCGGGTCCGGGCGCAAGACGCAATTGCTGCTCGACTCGCTCGAGGAACCGGCCAGCTACGTGCCGCTCGACGTGGATGCCGAGCAGCTCGACGCTGCCTGCCGTGCCATGCGGCGGCGGTTCCCCACGTTGCCGCTGCATCCGCTCGTGCAGGACTTCCGCCAGTTCGTGTCGCTTCCGCCGGTCGTTACCCGCGCGGCACGCCGGGTCGCGTTCTTCTCGGGCTCGACCATCGGCAACTTCCGTCCGCTCGAAGCGGTCGCATTGCTCAACTCGATCCGGGAATCGATGGGCAGCCAGGGCGCGCTGCTGATCGGCGTGGACCTGCTCAAGGATCGCACCGTCATCGAGCGCGCCTACAACGATGCAGCCGGGGTGACGGCCGCCTTCAACCTGAACGTGCTGGCACGGCTGAATCGCGAGGTCGACGCCACGTTCGACCTCGCCGGGTTCCGGCATCGCGCCGTGTGGAACGAGGAGCACGAGCGGATCGAGATGAGCGTGGTGAGCCAGCGCGCGCAGGCACCGAGCGTAGCCGGGATCAGTATTGCATTGGCCGCCGGCGAGGAGATCCTGACGGAGTACTGCCACAAATACTCGCCGGAAGGCTTTGCCGCCCTGGCGCACATTGCGGGCTGGACCGTCCACCATGCGTGGATCGACGCGGAAAGCCAGTACAGCCTGCAGTTCCTCGAGGCGACCGGAGTAACCAGCCGTCGAGCTACCCGGTCGCCGGGCCTGAAGTGCCGGGCCCGGCGACCGGCAGCGTGCAGGGGGCAGTCCGCCCCGAGGCGGCAAGAGGTGCCGCCCCGTTATTCCTCGCGTGTCGTCGCGTGCGGCCATGCCGCCGCGCGACCGCCCCGGTTCCGTCGCGTCGTCATCATCGTCGGTCGGCTCGGCCGAATCGTCCTCGACCGCGGCGGCAAGTTCCGTCTCGAGTTCAGCCTTGCGCGCGGCCAGCTCCTGTCCCATCGCGGCAAGATCCAGCTCCGCCCGCTTGACTCGGGGGAACATCTTGCGCTGCTCCTCCTCGATGTGGTGGTTCACGTACTCCTGCAGCACCTTGACCATCGCCGAGAGCTGGATCTCGTCGACCTCTCCCTCCTGGATGCGTTCGATCAGCATCTTTGCGGTGTCGTGCTCGATCTCGGCCTCCGCCATCATGTCTTCGGCGTCGATCGCCTCGCGCACCTGGGGGTAGAAGATCTCTTCCTCGATCGCTGCATGGATCGACAGCGCCTGGCAGATTTCCGCGGCGAGTTCGAACTTGCGATCCTCGTCTGCCGATTCGAATTCCTCGAACATCTTCCTGACGTCGTCGTGATCCTGCTTCAGCAGCTGGATGGCATCCATGCCGCCTTTCTGCTGTTGTTTCCTGCTCGCCATCTCGATACTCCTGGTTGCGTCATTCAACACGTGTGCAAGTCCCCGGTGGTCCAGAAGCAAGACGGCGCGGCGTGTCCGGACACGTCGCGCCGCCGGGCTGCGGTCCGATGGGAGAGTTACTTGTCCCTCGACCTGTCCTCGGTCTCGCTCGAACCGCCGGAAGTGCCGGAGGCTGTCGGCATCCCGCCGGAGCTGCCGGCGGTGCGGTCGCCGGTCTTGCCGCTGCCGGACATCCCGAGCGACGAGGCGCCGCCCGAGGACCCGTACTGGCTGGAGCCCGACGAGGACGACGACGACTTCCTCGCGGCGCGACACGCGCAGGTTGTTCTGCACGTCGCTCACCCCGAACGACTCGATCATGTCTTCGATCTGGTACTTGGCCATGCGGCTGTCGACGCTGCCCTCGAGCTTCACGCATCCGCCCTTGACGTCGATCTCGACGTCGCTGGCATCGATGCTGCCGTCTTCCATGAGGCGTTCGCAGATCATCTCGCGCAGACTTCGTCGGAGCGCTGGTAGCCGCGCGGCGGCTTGCCGCGGCCGGAGCGCATCGAGCTCATGAAGCCGCCGTGCTGGCCCTGCGAGGTCGAGCCGAAGCTCGACTGCGTACTCATCGACGTACCCTGCTGATGCTGGCCGCTGCCGCCGTACCAGCCTTGCCCCTTGCCTGGCCGCTCCATCCTGGGATTGCTGGCCGCCCGAACCATAACCGCCCATTCCGCCGCCGTATCCGCCCTGAGTACCCTGACCCTGGTAATAGCGCTGCGAGCCCTGCCCATAGCCGGACGAACCGGCGCCCTGGCTGCCCTGCCAGCCGCCCTGTCCCCCGAACCCGCCCTGGCCGATGTAGCTGCCACCGCCGTAGTACCGCCCTGGCTGCTGCCGTAGCCTTGCCCATACTGGCCGCTCTGGCCGCCCCAGCCGCCCTGATTCGTGCCGTATCCGCCGCCCCGGCGGCGGCGCCTCGCACCGCCTTGTGCCATAGCCCTGGCTGCTGGTAGGCCCTCGTGCTGCTGGCCCTGGTGCTGCTGGCCCGGCTGATGCTGGCCGTGCTGGCTGCCGGCGCCCCACTGCGAGCCGCCCTGCTCCGGCTGGCCCCAGCGCGATCCTTCGTAATCACGTTTGTATTCCGTCATGTGTCCTTACTCCATGGAGAGGTTGATGAGACGAGGATTGCGTCCTGCTCTCCCCTTGCGTGTGTGCCGAGCAAGTTCCATGCCGCTGCGCGCGAGTCCGGCGAACCAGGCGAATCGGCGCCTGGCGGCCGTCGCGCTGCAAGGTTTTCGCGCCCACGCTGCAGATATTTGCGCAGGCTGCGCGTGCGCCCGTCTCAGCTCGCTGCGGCGACGTGCCCCAGCTGGCGGCGATAGAGGTGAAGCTTGTTGTAAAGCGTCTTCACGCTGCAGCCGAGCGCGCTCGCCGGCGCGCCGCTTGTCGCCCCCGAAGTGCTCGAGCGTCGCGACGATGAACGTGCGCTCGATGTCAACAAGCGACGAGCCGATCGGCAGCGTGATCGAAAGCGGATCGTACGGTCGCGTGCCGCTGCCGTGTGTCCGTTGCGCGCGCGCGGGCGCCGCGCCGAAGTCGTGATCGACGTCGAGCACCTCGTCGCAGAGCACGAACGCACGCTCGACCGCATTGCGCAGCTGGCGCACGTTGCCCGGCCAGTCGTAGTGCGCCAGCGCTCCAGCGCGGATGGCGGCCGAGAAGCGCTTGTTGGTGCCGTGACGTCGGTTGAGCTCCGTCGAGGAAGAAATCGGCGAGCACGCGCGATGTCGCCCTCGCGCTCGCGCAGCGGCGGCAGCCGGATCAGCACCACTGCCAGCCGGTAGTAGATGTCCTCGCGCAGGTGCCCGCCTTCGACCGCCTCGATCGGGACGCGGTTGGTGGCGGCGAGCACGCGCACGTCGATGCGGAGATCTCGGCTTCGCGCCCACGCGGCTCACGCGCATGCGTCTCGAGCACGCGCAGCAGCCGCGCCTGCATGTCGAGCGGCATCTCGGTGAACTTCGTCGAGCAGCAGCGTGCCGCTGTTCGCGCGCTCGAAGAAGCCGGTGTGCGTGGCGCGACGCCCCGGTGAAGCTGCCCTTCTCGTAGCCGAACAACTCGGCTTTCGATCAGCGTTCGGCGGGAATCGCGCCGCAGTTGACGCGACGAAGGGGCCGCTCGCGCGCGCGAGCTGCCGGCGTGCAGCGACTCCGCGACGAGCTCCTTGCCGCAGCCGCTCTCGCCGCAGATGAGCACGGTCGAGTCGGTCGGCGCGACGCGCACGATCATGCGGCGCACGGCGTCCATCGCGTCGCTGTCGCCGATCAGTCGTCGTTCGATGGGCTGGGCTGCTGCTCACGGCGGGGTTCCTTCCTCGTCGGTGCTGCGGGGCCGCCTTCGACGTGCATGGGCGGCGGCGGTTTCGGCCGGCGACGACCCGGCTCGGGAATGTCGCCCGGCAATCGCTCCGGCACCGGGTGCCGGACCGGGCCCGTGCGCAGGCGGTGGCCGCGCGGGCTGTTCGGCAGGCGGCGTCCTGCGGCAGTTCGTCGTGACGTGCGACTGTGCATCGGTGTCCATGGCGGCCTGCCGATTCCGTACAGCGCGCATCGGCTGCTTCATGCCGGGACGAGTCGAGCATGTGCCACGCCCCGGGGGTGTCGATTCGGTCGCGTCCCAGCACGACTGTGGGAGTCTGCCGACTCGCTCGCGCAGCGTTACACTGCGGCCATGCACAGTGCCGCAGCCCCGCATCCGCGTGGTCATCGCGGAAGACAACCGCGACCTGCTGCGCCGCGCTCTGCGCGCTGGTCGACGCAGGAACCCGACATGCAGCGTCGCGGGGACGGTCGACCGCGTGCGACGGGCTGTTCGCCGCGCTCCGTGACGGCGCGGCCCAGGTCGTCGTGCTCGATCTCGATCTCGGCGGCGAGTCGAGCATTGCTGCGATGCGCGGCGCTGCGGCGCGAGCTGCCCGGCCTCGCTGTCGTGGTGTACAGCGGCTACGACTCGCGGAGGTCGCCGCCGCGTCTTCGCGGCCCTGGGCCGCGTGCGAATACGTATCGAAGACGGGCGACGCGGCTGAATTGCTCGGCGGCGATGCGGCGCGTGCCGCAAACAGCACGGCGGGCGCCGGGAGCTGAGCCCCGGCGCCCGCCGTCGTTCGCAGACGAGCTCGCATTGTTAACTGCGCGCCGTCGCGCGACGGATCAGGTTGACGATCACCAGCAGGATCACCGCCCGGCCAGCGACACGCCGAGCGACGCCAGGTTGAAGCACCTTCGTTGATCGTACCGACGCCGATCATCGGCGAGATCAGCCAGCCGCCGATCAATGCGCCGACGATACCGACGATGACGTTCAGCAGCACGCCCTGCTGCGCGTCGGTGCCGACGATCAGCGAGGCAATCCAGCCGATGACGCCTCCAACGACCAGCCAGATCAGGATATTCATTCTTTCCTCCTTGGACGCGAGCCATCGAACTGGCGTGCAACCGCAGCGTTGCGGCCTGCAGATTCGCCCTCGCGCGCAGGCACAGATGTCGGACGCGCGCCGAAAGCGCGTCAGTTGCCTGCGCTCGCCCTCGCGCCGGACTCCTCGCACGACGACGGCGGAAGCTAGTGCGGCCGACGCACGCGGACCGTAGGACAGGTCCCGTCCGCGATTGCATCGATTGTCTGGAAGTGCTCGAAGAGCGGCCGCGAGCGCATCGTTCGTGCCCCTGGCGCAGCTGCGGCGCCGCGACCCACACGGAGTGCAGACACATGGCGATCAAGACATGTTCATCGCTGCCGCGGTCCTGGGCCTCGCCCTCGGCGCCGCCGGCTGCAACAGGCAGGAACCGCAAGCGAGGTGCGCGAGGACGTCGCCGAGGCGCAGCAGGAGGCAAACGAAAACGTGGCGGAGCAGCAGGCGGACGCCGTCGCCGCGGACGGCAGGCACGGTCGAGGATCGCGCCGAGGCCGACTACGACGTCGCGATCGCGAAGGCGGACGGCGACCGCAAGGTCGCCGAAGAAGCCTGCGAAGCGCTGAGCGGCGATGCGCAGGAAAACTGCAAGAAGCAGGCGGAGCAGCAGTACGACACCGCGAAGGCGCAGGCCCAGGCGCCAGCGTCGATGCGGCGCGCAGACGGCCGGTCGGCCACGCACGGGCGACCACCGGCCAGCGTACGGCACGACCGACGGACACCGGCGGCACGACGGGCACGACCGGCGGCACGACGGACACGCACCCCACACTGACGCGGCGGCGAGCGCCGGTGCGGGCTCGACCCGCGCCGGCAGCTTCGCTCGGCCGGCGTCCGGTCGCTGCCGGTGCAGCCTTTCTTGCGGCAACGTCCGACGTGCCAGCCAGGCGCGATCCGCGCCATCGATTCCTGACCAGGCCGCGCCCAGCGATTCGAGCCAGGCGCGCAGCGCCAGCAGGTCGTTCGTCTCGGACCGGGTCCGGCTTCTCGGCGCCGGCAGCAGGTCGACTTCGAGCAGTACCCGGCGACGCGCTCACGCAGGCGTCACGTCGAGCTCCTGCAGCGCCCCGCTCGCAGCAGGCTCTCCACCACCCGGTACACCGCGATGGGCAAGGGCGGCTCCACGCCGTCGGACTCGTCCGGCAATTCGACCGCGTAGCGGCGCCCGCAGCCGGCACTCTCCTCGATCAGGTGGCGCAGGGCCACCGGCAGGCCGAAATGGTCGAGCAGTGCGGGATGCAGGCGCTGCATCTCCGCCCGGGCGTGCCCGATCACCTGCTCGAGCAACTGGTCGACGCGCGCGCAGCTGTTCGGGCAGGTCGCCGTCCGGCGTCGCGCGCGCGATCAGCCGGACAGGTCCATGCGTGCCGCGGCCAGCATGCCGCTGACGTCGTGATGCAGCACGCGCGACAGCGGGCCCGCTCCGCTTCGCGGCGCTGCTGCAGGTGCGCAACGAGCGCGGCCGGCGTCCGCGGCGCCAGTCGCGCGCCTGTTTTCCTGGCTTCGCTCACTCGAGGCACGCTCCCTGCTTCCGTCAGTGCCGAATCATCAGTATGCACTCCGCTCCGGCGGCCGGTCATGTGCCGCTGTAGGATCTTTCTGACAGCGCCATCGAGCGTGACGGATGCGGCGTACACTCGGCAGTCGCACCCGCATGGCGCGCAGGATGCACCGAGTCATGAGGAAAACTTCAGTCGTAGTCGTCGACGACCACCAGGTGGTCTGCGCCGGCTTGCGGTCGATGATCAACGCCCAGCCCGACCTCGGCGTCGTGGGCGAGGCCACCTCCGGCAAGGAAGCGCTCGAGCGCCTCAAGGAGACGTCAGCCGACGTGATGCTGCTCGACCTCTACCTGCCCGACATGTCCGGTCTCGACGTGCTGCGCTATGCACGGTCGCATTATCCGCGCACCAAGATCCTCGTGCTGAGCAGCTACCCCGAGGCGCAGTTCGGCCTGAACGTGCTGCGCGGCGGCGCCAGCGGTTTCATCGGCAAGGGCACCGAAGCGCCCGAACTGATGCGTGCGCTGCGCACGGTCGCGCGCGGTGGCCGCTACGTCGGTCCCGAACTCGCCGAACAACTCGTCGCCGGCGTGTGCGGCGATCCAACGCGCCGCTGCACGGCAAGCTGTCCGAGCGCGAATTCCAGATCTTCTGCAAGCTCGCCCAGGGCGAGTCCGTCTCGCAGATCGCCGCGCGCCTGTTCCTGAGCGTCAAGACCGTCAGCACATATCGCCGCCGCATCCTCGACAAGATGTCGATGAAGAGCAACGCGGAAATCACCAGCTACGCGATCCGCAACGACCTGATCCGCTGACGCGACGTCCCCCGCGCACCGGCGGCGCATCCGTACGTCCGACAAACGGAGCGTGCCTCGCTCGGTGGCACGGTCCTTGCTCTTTCATGCGTCATGAAGAAATCCACGGGCAAGCAGACGAAGCCGCCACAGCGACAGCGCCGGCCGGGCCTCGAGTCGAAGATGAAGCCGCGGCCGCGCTCGAAGATGACGCGACTACCGCGCGATCCGGGCGCCTCGCAGGGCCAGGTCGCGCTGGTCACCGGCGGCGACAGCGGCATCGGCCGCGCGGTCGCGATCGCATTCGCCCGGGAAGGCGCCGACGTCGCGATCGTCTACCTGGACGAACACGACGACGCGCAGGAGACCGCCGCGGCGATCGAGCGGCTCGAGCGGCGCTGCACTGGCTGATCGCAGGCGACCTCGCGCGACGAGAATGCTCTGCGCGAGGCCGTCGACGAGGCCGTGCGAGTCACTCGGCCGGCTCGACGTGCTGGTGAACAACGCCGCCGAGCAGCATCCAGCAGGAGCGACTTCGAGGACATCACGCACGAGCAGCTCGAGCGGACCTTCCGCACCAACGTCTTCGCGATGTTCCACCTGACGCAGCACGCGCTCGGCCGCACTGCAGCGCGGGCGCCGCGCATCATCAACACGGCCTCGGTGACGGCCTACCGCGGCAGCCCGCACCTGATCGACTACTGCCGCCACCAAGGGCGCCATCGTCGCGTTCACGCGCTCGCTCGCGCTGTCGCTGGTCGAGCGCGGCATCCGGGTCAACGCGGTCGCGCCCGGCCCGGTCTGGACGCCGCTGATCCCGTCGCTCGTTCACCCGGACGAAGTTGCCAAATTCGGCGCCGACGTGCCGCTCGGGCGCCGGCCGAGCCCGACGAGGTCGCGCCCTGTTTCGTCTTCCTCGCCACGCGACGACTCGGCTTCTTCGTCGGGCAGGTGCTGCATCCGAACGGCGGCGAGATCATCAACACCTGAGCGCAGAGCGCGCGACGCGAAGGAGTGCATAACGACCATGCCCAGGGGCAGCAAGGACAAGTACACGGACAAGCAGAAGCGCAAGGCCGAGCACATCGAGGAAGGCTACGAGCAGCGCGGCGTCGGCGAAGAACGAGGCCGAGCGCCGCGCCTGGGCCACGGTCAACAAGCAGGACGGCGGCGGTCGCGAAGGCGGTCGCACCCCGGGCCGGCGCAAGACCGCTGCGAAGAAGCCTGCGGCCTCCCGCAGCTCGCAAGACCGCTGCGAAGAAGTCCGCAGCCACCCGCCGGCGTCGGACCGCAAGCAAATAATGCATCAGGAGTGCAAATTGTGCGGCTGCAACCATGGATGTTGAACTGCAGGAGCTGGCGGTGCAGGCGGTGAAGGCGCTCGGCTACTACGCGACACTGCTCGTGATGATGCGGCTCGCGGGCAAGCGGCTCGCCGGGCCAGACCACGACGTTCGACCTGCTGGTGCTGATCACGCTCGGCGTCACCGTGCAGGGCGTGTTGCGTAACGCGAAGGCCCCGCGGAACATGGTGGTCTTCGTCATCGTGGTGTTCGCGGCCCATCGCGGCGCTGGCGTTCGGTCTGCCGTGTGTCCCCGGCCGTGCGGCACTTCGTCCGCGGCCGCCCGCGCGCACTGGTGCGCGACGGGCACGGTGATCGAGGCAGCCCTCGAAGCGGAAGGCGTTTCCCGGGACGAACTGCTGGCGGGACTGCGAAGGCTGGGATTCGAAAATCCTGCCGAAGTCCGCCTCGCCGTGCTCGAGGAGACCGGGCACATTTCCGCCGTCGGCGCGAACCGGCCAGTCGATGCTCGACGGGCACGGACGCGCCTCGCTGACCGGCGCCGCTCACCCCTCAGCGCACGACGCAAGTGGCGCTCGCAAGCGCTGGTCTCACCGGCAGCCGTGCCTCGACCTTGTCCCAGTCGATGCTGCTCCAGAGCATCTCGAAATACTTGCCGCGCTGCGACGGGGCGAAATCGAGCAGGTAGGCATGCTCCCAGAGGTCGAGCGCCAGCACGACTGCGTATTCGCGGGCAGCATCAGGTGATGCAGGTCGACCCAGGCGTTGTAAAGGCGGTTGCTGCCGGACCTCGCGCACGCAGACGATCCAGCCGACGCCGCGCAGCTTCGCGAGCGCGGCCGCATGCTGCATCCATTGCTCGAGCCCGCCGAACGAACGCCCGGCCGCCGTCGGCCAGGGCGCCCTGCTTGTCGGGGCTGCTGCCGCCCGGCGCGCCGAGGGCCTCGAAGAAAGTCTCGTGCAGCACGATGCCGTTGTATTCGAAGGCGAATCGGCGGGCGTGGCTCGCCAGGTCGAGCGGCGTCGCCGCCTCGCCCGGGGCCGGAAAGGCCGCCCGCTGCTCGGCGCAGCAGGGTGTTGAACGCCTTCACGTACCCGCGATAGAGCTCGAGGTGGCAGTTCGACGGCGCGCTGCGACAACCCCGTCACCGCGGTGAGATCGAACTCCTGTGCCGTGTACGGGCCCGTTCCGGCCGCAGGTGATACCGCGCTCACGGGCGCCTCCTGCTGCAACGACGTCCATCATGACGAATACCTCCAACGCAGTCGGATTGCCGGCGCCGCGACGGATCCGGTCGATGAACGAGGCACCCGCGGCGCCTCGCCAGCGAGGATACGGAACGCCACGCACAGGCTGCGTCGGCCGTTGCCACGACCGGTGTAGGACGCGTGCCCGTCCTATGGACAGCGCCGCGCCGCGGCGCTTACAACTTTACGGATTGCGTGCACTGTGGATCTCCATGGAACGCTGGCGCAGCTTCGGCCTGGTGACCCTAGTCTCGATCGTCTTTCCTGCTCGGGCTGTTCCTGGTCGCGGAATCTGGACGTGCGCGGCTGCGAGCGGCCTCCGAGGAAATGCAGGGCGCGCTGGCGCGGCGCGATCCTCGTGGGCGAGTTCCGCCGAGCAGGTCGCCGAGGCGGCGCTGACCTATCGCACGTTCCTCGTCTCGGGACGGCGTCGAGGACCTCGAACCCCTGCGCGTGCGGGCGCGCGCATCAACGAGACCGCCGAGACCCTGGTCGAAAACTTCGGGACGGAGGAGCCGGCAGATCGTCCAGGCGACGCGGAAGCTGCGCTACCTCGCGGGCGTGCAGACCGGCACGATGATGTCGGTCGTGACGCTCTATTCGTCGCAGGGACCGGCGGCCGCGCTGCGGCTCGCGCGGACGCAGAGCCCGGCAACGGATCCGGTCAAGCAGTTCCTCGCGATCGCGGACGACGTCGAGCGCTACGAGGCGGCCCGGGTGCGCGAGAGCGCACGCGCAGATGGGAGCAGGAGGTCGCGCGCGGTCAAGCAGCTCTCCGCTGTTCGGGACCCTGGTCAACATCGTGGTGGTGGTCGTGCGCCAGCCTGATGGCGATACGCGACTTATGCGCCGTCATCGCGAGGGGATTGCATGAGGTGGCCCGTCGCAAGCAGCGAACTGGAGGTCGAGGCCGGCGCTCAAGGCGGAAGAACTCAACGAGGTCTACGGCCATCTGCAGACACGTGCAGGAACAGGAACGATCGCGCCTCGCCCGGGGGCTGCACGACGAACTGGGCGGCCTGCTGCTCGCGGCGCGGATGGACCTGACGTGGCTGAAGAAGCACGCACGCGACGGCGAGCCGGGGCTGGTGGCTGGCGCGCCTCGACCGCGTGCAGGACGTACTCGACCAGGGCATCGACCTCAAGCGTCGCGTGATCGAGGAGCTGCGACCGACGCTGCTGGACAACATGGGCCTGGTCGCAGCCATCCGCTGGCAACTCGACGAGACGTGCAGGCGCGCCGGACTGCAGTGCTCACGGCCATTTTCCCGAACGACGAGCCCGAAATCGCCCCGCGGACCGCAATCGCGCCTGTTCCGGGTCGTACAGGAAGCACTGGCGAACGTGCTGAAGCACGCCAATGCCCGCAACGTGGACGGTGACGGCTCGACGTGACGCCCGGCGCACCTGCTGCTGCGCGTGGCCGACGACGGCCAGGGCATCGACGCGGGCGCGACCTCCAGCGCACAGTCGCACGGTCTCGCGGGCATGAGGCACCGCATCAGCGCGCTGGGAGGACGTTGAACGTCGGCACGAAGCCTGCAGGCGGAACGGAATCCGCGCCATCGTGCCGGCTGGCGTTAGCGGGGATCGTGCGAAACGCTCAGGGACGTCGCGCAGGCAGCCGCGCGCGGTACGCCGCGGCTGAGCGCTTCAGTTCCGGCTGTGCGCAGAGCTGCAACCCATCATCATCCGCATACTGGGCGCTCTCCCACTCGCCACCTGCCGCTCGGCTTCCTCGGCGGTCACCCCATAGGCCTCCTGCAGCTGACCGAGCAGCACTCGCGCCGGCCCTCGATCACCTCGAGCTGGTCGTCGCTGAGCTTGCCCCAGTGCACGCGGAGCGCGTCCGCAGCAGCTGCGTCCACCGCGCCTTGATTGCCGCCCAGTTCATGAAAAGGCGCGTCCAGTGGGCAGAAACTTCAACCGAGGGGTCCCGAATCCGGCAAATTCTGCACACGCTAGCCGCGCGTGGCCGCCGCGCTCAATGCTCGATGTCCGACAACTCCTGCAGGACGGTCGGCAAGCGATCGTAGTCACGTGATTTGTCGAGGAAGTAGCGTCGCTCCGAGCGCGAGGGCAGTGTCGCGGTAGGCCGTGATGCGCGAAATTGGTGAACACCACGACGCTCGGCGAACGTCGAGCGACGGTGCAGGCGCGCGCAGGATGCCGAAGCCGCTGCCGGTGTGAAGTTGCAGGTCGAGGATCACCGCATCGATGTCGTCCGTCGGCGAGCAGCGTCAGGGCCTCGGCCTCGGACGCTGCGGTACGCGCAATCTCCACGCCCGGCAGATCGGCGACCAGCTCCGCGATGCGCTGGACGAGCAGCGGCGAATCCTCGACGAGCAGCACGCGCAGGACATGGGCCGCGGCGCGGCACGCGTCGTTGGCCGGACCGGCTGTCGTCGTCACGCGTGGAAGCTCCGGAGGGACGTAGGGAGCCGCCGTGCCGGCGGAAAGGGCCGGGCCGTGACGGGTGGCTGCAGAACTTCGTTGCATGATTTCCATCCGGATTCAGGCTGCGCGCATGCGGGATCGACCGCAGCTGTAGTTGGCTCGTTGCAGATCTTCGCGAGCGGTGGCCGCTCCGGCCCGCCGTGGTCTGCGGCGCGAAACGCGTGTCAGCCGGCGCCTACGCCCTCGCGCAAGTGCTTGGCGCAGCGAACAGTTTCGGTCCGCGAGACCCCGCCCGTGGCGCAGTCTGGGTGGAGCAGGACCGCTGCGGGTGGCACGACCCTTGCAATGCTGTCCTGTTAACGCTGTTCGATTGACCACGGCAAGGAGAGCCAAATGAAACATGCATCCCTGGCGGCCCGCGCGGGCCTGCTGATCGTAGCGCTGGCCCTCGGCGCATGCTCGGCCACGCGAACGCAGGAGTCGGCCGGCGAGGTGGTCGACGACAGCGTACTGACCGCCAAAGTGAAGACCGCGCTGATCGAGGACCCGGTGACCAAGGCGGACGAGATCAACGTCGAAACGTACCGTGGCGTCGTCCAGCTCGGCGGCTTCGTCGAGACGGCGCGAGAGAAATCCCGCGCAGCCGAAGTGGCCAGGGCCGTGAGCGGCGTGAAGGAGGTGCGCAACGACCTGCGCGGTCAGCGATGCCGACCAGTCGGTCGGCCAGGCCGTCGACGACGGCGATGCTCACGCCGCAGGTCAAGGGAAGCTGATCGCTGATTAGACGCATGCAGTCGTACAAGATCAACGTCGAGACGCAGAAGGGTGTCGTGCAGCTCACGGGTTTCGTGGATTCCAACGATGCGAAGAGCCGGGCCGCAGAAATCGCGCGTACCGTGGACGGCGTCAAGGACGTCCGCAACGACCTCGAGATCCGGCAGCGATAGATCGTTCGACAACGTCAGCGGCTGTGCCCGCGGTCCCCGTCGGGGACCGCGACCGGCTTTCGTCCGCCGGTCGACGCGCGCTCTGCCGCGATACCGGCGCGATCCCCTGCGATACCGACGCGTCCGTGCCTGCAGCAGTTGCGACGCCCGCGTCCGTACGGTGTCCGACTCGCGCTCGGCATCCGCGGCTCGATGCGGCTGCGCTCGTCCTCGCGCAACCCTGGCCTTATGGAAACCAGCAGCGGCGTCGCGAGCGCGACGCCCGCCACGCCCCACAGCCAGCCCCCGAACCAGAATCCGAGCAGCACGACCGGCGGGCTCACGTCGAGCCTGCGGCCCACGAGCACGGGTTGCAACACCTGGCCCTCCAGCGTCGTCAGTACAAGATAGATCCCGGCAACGTCGACGGCCTTTGTCGGCGCCGTCGAATGAGACGAGCGCCACGATCGTGAGCAGCAAGAGGGTCGTCGCCGAGCCGGCGTAGGGAACGAAGTTGAAGAGTGAACGCGATGACGCCCCAGAGCAGCGGATTCGGCATGTCGAGCAGGCCATGGCGATCGCCGTCGCCGACGCCGAGGACCATGTTGGAAAACGTCACCGCCGAGAAGTAGCGCGCAAGGTCGGCGCGCACCCGCTCGAAGACCGATCCTGCCCGCCCCCAAGGCGAGCCCGCCGCGGATCGGCAGGGACAGAGTTCGCCAGGTCCGCGGCGAGCAGGAAGAATGTCAGGAACAGTCATGCTGACGAGCGTGATGGATCCATTCCTGCGTGCTCTGGACGAAGCCCTTGGACTCGAGGGCCACGGGGGTGGGCGCTGTTGCGTCGCGCCGTCGCGGGCGCAGTCATGCTGTTCGGCCTGCGTGGACACCGACTGCACCTTGGCGATGAACCGCGTCAGCGGCCGGACCTTGGCTTCCAGCTGTCGCGAATCGTCGTCGGGGGCGGTCTCGAGCAGGTCGCGCGCCGGGTGCCAGGTTGCACCGAGGCACGCGCGCGACGAGCGCCAGGACCGCAACCATGACCACCACGGCCGCGATGACTCGCGGGGAATGCGCCGGCGCAGTGAGCATGTCGACGGTGGGTGAGAGCAGCAGTGCGATGAACACGGAGAACAGCACCGGCACCACCGCCTGTGCGCGAGCTTGAGCGCAGCGAGCCGAGCGCGAGCGCCGCCAGCACGACGATGCTGTAGCGCGAGCCACGACAGGTGCGACGCGGAGCCGCGGGCCGGCCGGATGACGGGTCGTCTCCGTGCAGGGGACCAGGCATATCGAGGGGCGATGGCAGCATGGGTCCGAGTATCGGCGAGCCGCCGACCGGGACGCACACCCGCGCTTCGCGTAGGAGTTGCCCTACCTCGGCGCCGGTTTGCGTCCCGCAGTTGAGCGCAGCCAGCCGCTGTATCCTGGCCCCATGCCGCTCCCCCAGTTGGCGCGACCCGCAAGGGCCGCGCCATTTTTTTCGCGGCGTGCTCAGCGGTGCACGACCTGCAGGATGCTGTTGCGGATCTGCTCGTGCAGCACGTACTGGGCGTCGGCGGCGACGGCCTGCAGCACGGCGGCGTCGTAGCCGATCCTGTCGTCGGCGTCGATGTGCAGGACGCCGCGCCGGTGCAGGCGCTCGATGAAATTACCGAACAGCGCGCGGTCGAAGAACTCGGGCGAGTTCAATTCGTACAGCATGGCCATCCGCTGCGCCGTCAGCTGGCACTGCAGCTCCAGTGCTTCCTGGGTGAGCCTGCCGCTGCCCGCACGCAGCAGCAGCGAGATCGACAGGTAATAGCGCTCGAGGATCGGCACGGTGACCCGCGCCAGCACGGAGAGCTGGACCGCTTCACTCGATTCGGCGGGCGGCCGGCGCCACTCGCTGCGGTCCGCGGACGCGGTGAGCAGCCCGTGGTTCAGCAGGTCCTCGAGCAGTTCGTCGACCACCGCCGGGATCTCGGCCTCGCTCCAGCGCAGGAAGTACTCGTCCGCGACGTAGGGATAGACGCGTCCAGCGAGGCGCAGCAGGTCCGTGCGGGAAACCGCCGCGTTGTTGAGGAATGCGCAGGCCAGCAGGGACGGCATCAGCAGCAGGTGCAGTACGTTGTTGCGGTAGTAGCTCGCGAGCACGGCCTCGGACTCGGTCATGCGCACGATGTCGCCGAGCGGGTGCGACTGGCGGCGCAGCATCCGCAGCGCCTCGCCGTGCCTCAACATCGACTGCCCGTCGAGCGGCGTGACCCAGACGCGGGACGAATACGGCGCTTGCCGCAACAGCGACGCGTAGAGCTCGAGCTGGCGTACCAGGTCGGCCTCGCCCATGCACTGGCGCGGCGTCGCGAGCAGCACCATGCCGACCAGGTTGATCGGCGTCACGCAGGCCGCGGCGTTGATCCGCGTCATGATGCGGTGCGCGAGGTCCCGGCACATCGGCGCCAGCCAGGCCGGCTTCTCCTCGGTCACGGGAAACTGCGGGTCCCAGCCCGGCAGGTGGTCGCGCAGTACCGTGTCGAGCGGCAGCGGCTCGCCGAAACTCACGTACACCTTGCCGAAGCGGCTGCGCAGTTCCGGCAGCGTGCGCAGCATGCCGACGATCGATTCCTTCTCCTTCGGCCGCCCGGAGAGCTCGCCGATGTAGGTGCGTCCCTCGACCACGCGCTCGTAGCCGAAATAGACCGGCACGAACACGACGGGGCGCGCCGGATTGCGCACATAGCTGCGCACCGTCATCGACAGCATGCCGGTCTTCGGCTGCAGCAGGCGGCCGGTGCGACTGCGGCCGCCCTCGATGAAGTACTCGAGCGAGTGCCCGCGCGCGAGGATCGCGCCGAGGTAGCGCGTGAACACGGCGGAGTACGTCGCGTTGCCGCCGAAGCTGCGCCGCAGGAAGAAGGCGCCGCCACGGCGCAGGAACGAGCCGACCACCGGCATGTTCAGGTTGATGCCGGCCGCGATGTGCGGCACCGCGTAGCCCTTGTGATAGACGACGTAGGACAGCAGCAGGTAGTCCATGTGGCTGCGGTGGCACGGCACGTACACGATCTCGCTGCCCTCGTCGACCGACTGCAGGCTCGAGAAATTGGCCAGCTCGACGCCGTCGTACAGCCGGTTCCACAGCCGGCCGAGCACGCCGGACATGAAGACGACGAACGCATGCGAATAGTTGGCGGCGACTTCGTAGGCGTAGCCGCGCGCCACCTTGAGCGCGTCCCGGCGCTTGAGCTTCTTCTCGGCGACGTCCTTGCGCACGGCGTCGCGCACCGGCTTCGTGCGCAGCACTTCGGCAACGATCGTGCGCCGGTGCGACAGGTCCGGGCCGATGGTCGCCGCGCGCTGGTTGCGGAACTGCATGCGCAGTTGCCGCCAGACGCGTCGCGGCCCGCGCGGCATGCCGCGCGTCTCCATGAGCGTCGGCTGGAGCTGCATCGGTTCGCCCACCAGCACGAGCAGGTTGCGCCCGTTGAGCAGCAGCGAGAGCAGCTTGCGGAACCGGCCGCCGATGTCCCAGTCCTCGGCGATGGCCAGGCGGAACCACGAGCGCTCACGGTCCGGCGCGCGGCCCCAGAACAGGCTCACCGGGACGATCTCGGCGGCGAAATCCGGGTCGTCCACTGCGGCCGCCGTCAGCACGCGCAGGTCATCGGGCATGCGCCGGTCGATCCGCTGGCCGAAGAAACCCGTGCGTCGCTCGAGAAAGAGCACCGAGTCGGGAACGATGCGGGCCTCGCCGACGCTCGCATGCGGCTCCGGCAGCGCGCGCTCGGCGCAGACGTATTCGAGCACGGCGAGATCGATGACGCTGCGTTTTTCCAGCGCGTAGACGACGCTCCGCCCGGCGCCCAGGCGCGCGCGGACGTCGTCGGGCAGCACCGACGGGCGCACCCAGAGCCGGACCAGCCGGCGCACCACCGGCAGGCTCAACCGCTCGAAGGCCGTGTAGTCGCTCATCGCGCGGGCAGGCGCCCTGTGACGAGCAGGTGGCGGTCCGATACGGTGCGGACGGCCAGTCCGTCGAGGCCGCAGGCATCGAGCTGCGCGCGAACTTCGCGTGGTTCGAACGCCGCGCACAGCGAGGCGAAATAGTCCTTCTGCAGGATTTCGGCCTCGGCACTGGCGTATTGCTGCACGATGGCGCGTGCGGCAGCGGTGGACTCCGGCCGGAAGAGATCCATCACCAGCACGGCCGCCCCGGGAGCGCCGGCTTCCTGCACGGCGCGCCAGAAATCGCGCGGCTCGTGCATGTGGTGCAGCAGGCTGTTGCTCACCACGGCGTCGTAGGCGTCAAGCGGCAGCAATGCACCTGGCAGCAATCCTTCGATGAACTGGACCCGGCCGCCGAGTTCCGGCGACTCGTGCAGGCGTTCGCTGGCAAACCGGAGCATGGCCGTCGACCCGTCGATGCCGTGCACGACGAGGCCGGGACGGCGCGTGGCCAGGCGCAGCACGATGTCCCCCGGACCGCAGCCCAGGTCCAGCACGCTGCCCGCCTGCAGGTCGGGGTATTCGCGTTCGAAGTAGCCGACGAAACGCTCGTTCGGTTCGGCGAAGTCGGCCTCGGCATAGGCTCGTGCCTGCTCGGCCGCGTCCATCAATTCGGGTTCGGGGATGCGCTGCATCGTGCTTCGGGCTGCAAGACGGAGGGGACGGCACGGCAGGGTGCCGTGCCCGTGCGACTAGCGGTCGGCGGGCGTGTCGCCCTCGGCCTGCTTGAGAGCCTGGTCCAGGTCATCCTTGCGGCCGAGCGTGAGGTTCTCGACCGCCCGCGCGCGATCCTGCGTCTGGATCATGTCGTCGAGCACGGTTGCATCGGTATCGCGCCCGAGTGCCTTCGCCTGCTCCTTGTCCGGTGAGGGCTCCGGGGCATTGCTGCCGCAGGCCGTCAATGCGAGCAGGCTCAGCGCAACACAGGCCAGTCGTGCGGCAGGCATCGGGAAACCCCCAGTTACATGATCCTAGGGCGAATACTACTAGGAAAGCGGAAAGGCGAGTGATCAGTGGCTAGTGACTAGTGACTAGTAGGAGGAGCGGCCAGCCGCCTGGCCGTGCTGCCGCGCTCTCCTACTGATCACTAGTCACTAGTCACTAGTCACTAATCACTGTCCCTCACAGGAACTCGTCGATCTGGAACAGGAAATACGCGAAGAAGTGGTTGATCGCGCGGATCTGGTCCAGCAGGCGGTGATCCGAGTCGAGGATGTGCAGCGTCGCCTTCTGTTCGCGCGCGAAGCGGATGCTGTTGTCGACCGGGATCACCTCGTCGCGCCAGCCGTGCACGACGGTCGTCGGGCAGTGCGCCGGGCGCGGGCTGATCTTTTCGTACCCTGGCATGTAGAGCGCAGGCGCGAGCAGGAACATGCCTCGCGCCTGCAGCAGCGAGGAACCGGCGACCGAGACGTAACCGCCCATGCTCGAACCGACGAGCACGAGCGAACCGCGCAGGTCCTTGCAGAACGCAAGCAGCCGCGTGACGCGGGCCTGCGGGTCATCGATGCCCCGGTAGTCGACGGACTCGACGTGAAAGCCTTCCTCGCGCGCGATCTCCGCCATCGCGGCGATCTTGCTGCCCCAGGGTTCGCTGTCCTTGCCGTGGGAAAAGACGACATAGCGTTCGATCATTGGTCTGCTGCTCCAGCCCCTGCAGCGCGAATGATACGGCTTCGCAGGCCTGCATACGCGGTCGCAGTTCTCAATCGCTTCCTGCCCAGAGCCAGCGATCGAGGTCGCCCTCGGGCGCGCCCCAGCCGTAGCGTGCCAGGTCGATGCGCGAGCGGCCCGCATCGACGCCCTCGTCCTCGAGCCTGCTGACCTGGCGCGCCCGAGCCGTCGAACCCGACGGGAACGCGATGCGACCGCCGGCCGCGACCACCCGGTGCCACGGCAGCGGGCTGTCGTCGGGCAGCGCGCCGAGGACCTTGCCGACCAGTCGCGCACGGCGCGGCAATCCGGCCCGCGCGGCGACCATGCCGTAGGTCGTCACACGTCCGCGCGGAATCCTGCGCACGACGTCGAGGATGGCATCTGCGGGACTGGCCATTGCTGCATCGTGCCACGGGCAGGTGGGCGCGGCATCAGGCGTTCGCTCGCGCCGGGTGGACGATCTGCCAGAATGAGCCATTAACCTCGCTGGCCGGGCTCGATCGATGGACACCCAGAGTGGCACGTCGCGTGGCTGGCGCTTTGCCGTGGACCGCGGCGGCACCTTCACCGACGTCGTCGGCTTCGGCCCGGACGGGTCGCTGCATACTGCAAAAGTACTGTCACTGGACCCACACCAACCCGGGGACCCGGCGCTGCGCGGCATCCAGGGCGTCCTCGATGCGCACGGAGCGCGCCTGGGCCGCCACGTTGAATCCGTCCGCCTCGGCACCACCGTCGCCACCAATGCGCTCCTCGAACGTGCGGGCGCGCGCACCCTGCTCATCACGTCCGAGGGCCTGCGCGACGCGCTGCTGATCGGCTACCAGGAGCGGCCCGACATCTTCGCGCGCGCGATTCGCCGCCCCGCCCCGCTGTACGAGCGGGTCGCCGAGGTCCCCGAACGTATCGATGCCGACGGGTCGGTCCTGACGCCCCTCGACTCGAGGGCGTTGCAGCGCGAACTCGAACTGGCGCGGGCGGCGGGCATCGAAGCCGTGGCCATCGCCTTCCTGCACGGCTTCAGCCACCCCGCCCACGAGCGGCGCGCAGCGCAACTGGCACGGGCTGCAGGGTTCGCCGAGGTCGTCGCCTCGCACGAGGCGGCGCCGCTGCTCGGGTATATCGCGCGAGGCGACACGACCGTCGCGGATGCCTACCTGTCGCCGGTCCTGCTTCGCTACACGCGAGCTTTCCGCGAGAGCCTGGGACAGGCGTTCGGACTGGCCACGGTGTCGTTCATGCAGAGCAACGGCGGGCTCGTCGATGGCGCAGGCTTTCGCGGGGTGCATGGCGTCCTGTCGGGCCCGGCCGGTGGCGTGGTCGGCATGATTGCGGCCGGCTCGGCCGATGGCCCCCGCGATCTGATCGGCTTCGACATGGGCGGCACGTCGACGGACGTGAGCCTTTCGGTGGACGGCGCGGTGCCACGACGCTTCGCCGCCGAGATCGACGGGGTCCGCCTGCAAACCCCGCTGGTCGACCTGCAGACGATCGCCGCGGGCGGTGGTTCGATCCTGCGGTTCGCCGACGGGCGGCTGCAGGTGGGGCCTGCGTCCGCCGGCGCCGATCCCGGCCCGGCCTGCTATCGCCGCAACGGTCCCGCAACCATCACCGACTGCAACGTCGTGCTGGGGCGGATTCCAGCGGCGCACTTTCCGCGCGTCTTCGGTCCGACCGGCGACCTGCCGATCGACGTCGAGGCCTCGCGCGCGCGCCTCGCCGAACTGGCGGCAAGCGCGAGGAGCGACGCCGGCCGCGACTACTCGTGCGAGGCGCTGGCCGCGGCGTTCCTCGAGGTGGCCGTCGCACGCATGGCGAACGCCATCCGCGAACTGGCGCTGCACCACGGGCAGGACCCTGCCCGGTTCTCGCTCCTGTGCTTCGGCGGCGCAGCGGGTCAGCACGCCTGCGCGGTCGCGGACCTGCTGGGCGTCGAGGACGTGCTGCTGCATCCGCTCGCCGGCGTCCTGTCGGCCTATGGCATCGGGCTGACCAGCCGCCGCGTCACGCGCCGCTGCACCGTGGAGCGCACCCTCGATGCGATGGGCGTGGCTGCCGCTGCAGCCATGCTCAGCACGCTCGAGGCCGACGCTCGCGCGGAACTGACGCGCCAGGCGGTCGATCCGCAGCGCATCGAAATCCGGCGCACGGCGCACGTGCGACTGTCGGGCTCCGACTCGGCGATCGAATTGCCGTGGCAGCCTGCCGCCGGCTTGCGCCACGGCTTTTTCGCAGCGCACCGGCAGCTCTACGGGTTCGCCGACGAAAGCACGCCGCTCACCGTCGCGACGGTCATGGCGGAGGCTGTCGAGCGGCCCGAGAGCGGGCTGCCGACGCAAGCGGCCCGATCCGCGAGCCCGTCGCGGCCGGGTGCGACATCCCACGCCCACGTCTGGATCGAGGGTGCGTGGCGAGCCGTGCCCGTGCTCGCGCGGGCCTCGCTGCAGCCGGGCTCGACACTGGAGGGGCCGGTGCTGCTTTGCGAAGACGGGGCGACCAGCTGGATCGCGCCGGGCTGGGGCGGGGCCGTCACGGACAGCGGCTTGCTGCAGCTTGGACGCACCGGTGCGCGACGGGCCCGGGTCGCGGCAGATGCGACGTCGCCGGATCCGATGCGGCTCGAGGTGTTCAACGCACTGTTCATGCACGTCGCCGAACAGATGGGCGCAGTCCTGCGCCAGACCGCAAGCTCGGTCAACATCAAGGAGCGGCTCGACTTCTCCTGCGCGATTTTCGATGGCGAGGCCAATCTCGTCGCCAATGCGCCGCACATGCCCGTGCACCTCGGGTCGATGGGCGCGAGTGTCGCCGCGGTCATCGCGGCCCACGGCGATGACCTGCGACCCGGGGACGCGTACATCGTCAATTCACCCTATGCCGGCGGGACCCACCTGCCCGACATCACGGTCGTGTCGCCGGTTTTCGACGCGGACGGACGGCACGTGGAATTCTTCACGGCCTCGCGCGCGCACCACGCCGACATCGGCGGCATCACGCCGGGCTCCATGCCGCCCGGCAGCCGCGATATCGGCGAGGAAGGGGCGCTGATCCCACCGCAGCGCATCGTGCGTTCGGGCGAGCTCGACCAGGCGCTGCTGCGGGCGCTTCTCTGCAGCGGGCCCTGGCCGGCGCGCAATTTCCCGCAGAACCTCGCCGACCTGCGCGCCCAGCTCGCAGCCAACGCACGCGGCGTGCACGAGCTGCAGCGCGCCGCGCAGGCGCACGGCCGCAGCGTGCTGCTGGCCTACATGCGGCACGTGCAGGACAACGCCGAGGACTGCGTGCGCCGCGCCATCCGGCGATTGCGCGACGGCCATTTCCGGTACGAGCTCGACAACGGCCAGGCGATCGAGGTCCGCATCGCCGTCGATGCCGGCCGCGGTACGGCGCGTGTCGACTTCACGGGCACGTCGCCGCAGCAGGCGAACAATTTCAATGCGCCCCGCGCAGTGACGGTGGCCGCGGTGCTGTACGTTTTCAGGACGCTGATCGACGAGCCGATACCGCTCAACGCCGGGTGCCTGCGTCCGCTCGCGATCGACGTCCCGCGCGGCTCGATGCTCGATCCCGTGCCCCCGGCGGCAGTCGTCGCGGGCAACGTCGAAACCTCGCAATGCATCGTCGACGCGCTGTACGGCGCACTGGGCCTGCAGGCCGCCGCCCAGGGCACGATGAACAACTTCACCTTCGGCAACGACCGTTACCAGTACTACGAAACGATCGCGGGCGGCGCGGGAGCCGGACCGGATTTCGACGGTGCGAGCGGCGTGCAGACGCACATGACCAACTCGCGGCTCACCGACCCGGAGGTGCTCGAGACGCGCTTTCCGGTATTGCTGCGCGAATTCTCGATCCGGCCAGGCTCGGGCGGCGCAGGCCGGCATCGCGGTGGCGACGGGCTCCTGCGTCGCGTCGAATTCCGCGAATCGATGACGGCGGGCGTGCTCGCCAATCACCGACGCATCGCGCCGTTCGGGCTCGAAGGGGGTGAACCGGGTGCGCCGGGGCGCAACTCGATCAGGCGCGCGGGCAGTCCCGCGTCAGAAACGCTCGCCGCGACGTTCGAGCTCGCCGTGCAGCCGGGCGATCAGGTCCAGGTCGAGACGCCGGGCGGCGGCGGCTTCGGGCGGCGGCAGCGCTGAGGCCCATGCCGGGCGCTGGTCGGGGTTCGGTGCAAACAATTCCTGCGCGAGCGTCCGCCGTGGCGCGGTCTCCTCCAGGGTCGGGTCCCCGGGGTGAGCCGGCACGGGTTCACGCACCCTCAGGACCAGGTTCGGCGGCAATTGCCCGGACCTCACCGGCCGGACCGTCGTCCCTTCGAGCCGGTGCGTGATCATCCATGAACGGAACGTACCCGGGCGTGGCCCGGGCAGCGACACGAGGCAATGCACGGCACCGCCCGCGAGGTCGGTGGCGTCGTGGATGCGCTCGTCACAGACCACCTCCGCAGCCTGCATCTCCGCGCCGGTGCCGAAGGCACCGCTCGCCGTGAGGCCCAGCAGGAACGTCCGCACCTGGCGTGCGAGTCGCGGCCACGTGTTGCGGTCACGGCCTTCGAAGCGGGCCCAGCGCGTGCCCTGCTCGATGCTGTTGATTGCGAGCAGGTGCCGGCGGCGCAGCGTCAGCAGCGAACTGTCGAGCCCCGCGCCCGACCCGCGCGCGAGCGTCCTGAGCGCCGGCGCGACCCCCGCACCCGGGCGCACCGACTGCAGCGGGTTGACGCCGTGCGCAGTGAGCCTTGCGCAATCAGACTCGTCCAGCATCCGCAGCGGCCTCGTGCCGGGACGCAGCATGAGGTGCTCGTCTGCCGTTGTCTCCCAGGGCGAGCGATGCGCGTCCATGCGTGCGAGCGCGCCCGCCACCGCGGCGGAATTCGCAAACGGTTCGTGACGGCCACGCAGCCGGTCGAAGGCCTGGATGCGCGGGAAACACATGAGGGCGTGTTCGCTCTGCAGCGCGAATTCGCGCAGTCCGTGCACGACGTCGTCGCAGCTCGCCCAGTGCGCGGGAGGATCGACGAGCAGCAGCGCGCGCTGGTCGCGGCAGAATTGCGCAGCCACCAGCAGCACGCTCGGTCCCCAGTCGCGATCTCGCAGCGGCGGCGGCAGGCAGACGAAATGCAGGTCCTCGACCGGACGCAATGCGAACAGGCCCGTGCCGCGCTCGGCAGAACCGATCAGGTCGTAATCCGTGAGGGGTGCACCGTCGTCACCGTCGGGATTGGAATCGACGTAGCCGATCGGGTGGCGCGCGCCGGGCCGGAAGGTGCGATCCGGACGTGTCTCGGGCACGGGGCCGCGCACGCGTACGAGCATCGATTCCTGCAGTGCGTCGGCGACGAATCGCGTGGTGCCCTGCTTGGTCGACACGCGCCGGAAGATCTCCTGGTCCTCGATGTGCTCGGACCCGAGCGAGCGTAGACGCTGCACGACGAGGTTGAAGCGATCATCTTCGGTCGCGGCGATGTTGTCGTAGTCGACCGAGGCCCGCAGCACTTCGCGCGAGCCCCGGCTCAGCGCCTCGAGGGTCAGCGTGTGTCCGCCGCAGGGCAGGCTGATCGTCGCCGGCGCGCCGCCGTTGACGACGCGCACGATGCTCGCCTCGCGCCCGCCGTTGTCGAAGAACTGCTCTACGGCATAGCCGAGCATGCTCGGCTGCCAGAGGCCGCCGAAGACCTGCTGGAACTCGGCGAAATTGCGCACCCGGACCGGGTGGTTCACCGGCCCGCGCAACGCTCGGCCGACGAATCCGGTCGTGGCGGTCGGCAGCCTGACGATGGGCTGATCGGAGCCCGCCGCCTCGGTAACCGTGATCCCGCCGTTCGAAATGTCGCGCAAGATTGCGCCTTCGTTGCAAAAGTTTCTTCTAACTTACCACAACTTATAGCGTGTCAAGCCCCGGCGGAGCCCAATCGGTAGCGTGTCGGGGCCTCAGGTCGTGGCGGCTGCGGCGGATTTTGCCGACGCGCGCCGACGTGCCTTCAACTTGATCCGGGGACGTGGCTCCCCACTGCATGCGGCTCCATAACGTTCGACGAACCACTGCAACGCGATCTCGTGCAAGTCGATCGGACCGGTCGCGCCCGGGTCGAGCGACTGCGCGCCACTTTGCGCGCGTTCGAGCATCCGCAGGTCGTCACGGCGCGCCTGCCTGCGCACGCGTTCGTACGCATAGCGCAGCAACCTCGCCGTGCGACTGGAGTCCGGTAACCCATAACGGATTTCCCGCAGGCGGCTGCGCCCCGCCGAATCCGGCAGCACCTGCGTCAGCGCGAGTCCGTCCGGTGCAAGACACAGCAGCAGGTTGGGCCACAGGTACAGGTAGTCGGCGCGCGGTGCGGCGGCATCGCCCGGCAACAGCAACTGGTAGGTCCGCGCCGACCAGGTCGAGTTGCCGGCGTTCGCGAGCGGTGCCGACGCAATGAGCACGTCCCTGCCCGCCCGCGTGAACCCTGGCGCGGCAAACACGCGCGGCTGCAGAACGGGCCGTGCGACACCGAGATGGACGGAGTCGAGCAAGTGCTGGCAGGTGAGCTTCCAGTCAGCGGCGACGGGCTGGGTACGAGGCTCGTGCAGGCGACGCAGCGCTGCGTGATCGGGCCACGCCTCGGCCAGCGGCGCCAGCATCTCCTCGAGCGAATGCGGGGGCAACTCGAACGCGACGAACACCAGACCGCGCCATTCGGCGACGTGCAGGCGATGCAGTCCGTGCGTCGCACGATCGATGTCGCCGTAATCCTGCGCTTCGGGAATCAGGGCGAGCGAGCCTGACTCGTCGTACGTCCAGCCGTGGTAAGGACAGCGCACCTGCGCGTCGACGCAATACGCGAGTCCCGTGTTGTGCGTCGCCCTCGACCAGGCGCGCGCCGCGGTGCCGGCACGCGTTGAGAAACGCGGCGATCGCACCCGCGCGGGTCTTCAGCAAGAAGGCTGAGCGCCCGGCGCAGTCGAACCTGGCGGCGGTCCCGGCGGCTGGCAGGTCAGCGACGTGGCAGACGAATTGCCACGTGCGCCGGAATATCAATTCGTGCTCGAAGGCCGCCCTGTCCGGATCGCAGTTCCAGCCGGCTGGCAGTCCCTGCACGCGCTGCTACCGTGAGCTCGTGGCGGCCACCGGCGCCGGCGGCTCGGACCTGATCGGCACCGGGCTGTCGCTGCCGTCCCAGGTCGCGCCGGCAGGAATGCGGTTCTGCGACCAGGCGCGCGGAGGCGAGGAACGTGTCGAGACCGAACGTGGGCTGTGAAACCGGGACCGCGATGCCTTGCGCGCCATTGACGACGCTCTGGACCAGCGGCCATTCGACCGTCAGGCCGGCCTGCTTCGCGACCTGCGCGAGCTTGTCCTGCAGTTTCTTGTTGAAACGCTGCCCCTGGGCGGCGGCCTTGGCTTCCGCGTGTTCCTCGTGCGGCGGGAACGACTGGACGTACAGGCGGCCGTCCTGCACGCGGAACAGCGTCGGCTGGTTCACGACCGTGACCTTGGTGCCGACCGGCAGCATGCGGGAAGATCGTGGCAATGTCTTCCGGGTACAGGCGAATGCAGCCGTGGCTGGCGCGCATGCCGACGCCCGCGGGCTTGTTCGTGCCGTGCATCAGGTAGCTGGGCCAGGACAGGTTCATCGCAAAGGCGCCGAGCGGGTTGTCGGGCCCCGGCGGTATGCGCGGTGGCAGGATGTCGCCTTCGGCCGCGTGCTCGCGGCGCACCGAATCCGGTGGCGTCCAGAACGGGTCCTTGCGCTTGGAGACGATCTTCGCCGTTCCGGTCGGCGTCGCCCACCCGACCATGCCGATGCCGATCGGCATGGTCATGACCACGCGCTGCCCGCCTTTCGCCGGCTTCGGGAAATAGAACAGGCGCAGCGCCGCGAGGTTGACCACGACGCCTTCGTGCGGTGCTTCCGGCAAGACGAACTGCGTCGGCAGCACGATCCGCGTGCCCCCCTTCGGCAGCCACGGGTCCACGCCCGGGTTCGCATTGACGACCTCGTCGTAACCGAGGTTGAACCGCCGCGCGATATCGGAGAGCGTGTCCTCCTCCTGCGCGATCGTGGCCTGCAGCGTGCCGACCACGCGCGTGGTCTTCGGGTCGTACGGGAACGTGTGCGTCGCGATCGGCTCGGCGTATTGCGGCGCGGCGCGGCGCGGGCGGCGGCGGCGGCTCCCGCTGCGGCTGGAACAGGCTGCAGCCCGCCAGCGTGGCACAGCGCGAGCACCGCGGCGCCGCGCCAGATCGAAGCCCTGGTTGAAACGATACCTTTCACTTCTCCACCCCTGCTGCTGCGAGGCCCGACCCGCGGCTCGTCAGAGCACGGCGGGCCGGTTCGGCAATTCGTCGCGTCCGCCGGGCACCGGCGGGTGATGCCGCGCGAGCAGTGCACCCACGGCCTGCACCGCCCCGACCGCGCCGAGCTCATAGTGCCCGCTGCGCAGGTGATCTTCCATCGTCGCACACACCGCGGACCATTCGTCTGCGCTCGACACGACCGTTGAGGCCGCGGTCCGCGACGATCTCGACGTCGCGATCGGCCAGCAACAGGTAGATCAGCACGCCATTGTTGGCTTCGGTGTCCCACACGCCGAGCCTTGCGAAAACTTCCAGCGCCCGCGCACGCGGAGTCTTGCCGGCCCAGACGTCGTGAGGCTCGAGCGCGCCCTCGACGGCAAAGCGGATCTCGCCGCTGTGGGTGGATTCCGACAGGCCGATGGCATCCTCGATCGCCTTGAGCGCTTCGGACCGGAAAAGCGCGCGCGAGTTTGGCCGCGCGCCCAGAAAGCGTGCCGCAGCCAGCGTCGCCAGTCCCTGTTCATCACCATCCACCCGAGGCGCCACCGCCTCCGAAGCCACCGCCCCCGCCGCCGAAGCCCCCGCCGAAACCACCGCCGCCGCCCCAGCTGCCGCCGCCGAAGCCGCCGGGATGTCCCCAGCCGCTGCGGTGCCTGCGGCTGTACCAGCCGCTGCCACCGCCCGGTCCGCCGCCGCCCATGCCGCCGAGCAGGGAGAAGAAGAACGCGATGAGTCCGGCGACGACCGAAATGCCGAGCAGCGCGACCAGCATCCAGGTCAGGAAACCGACGATGCCGCCCGTCGCCAGGGCGCCGCCGACGCGGCCGAACATGCGGCGCAGGATCGAGCCGCCGACGAGCACGAAGACGAACAGGATCGGCAGGACGCTGGAACAGGCCCGGCACGCCCGCCGCGGGCGGGCTGAGTTCCGGCTCGGGCAAGGGCTCGCCCTCGATCACGCGCATGATGCGGTCGACGCCGGTATTGATGCCGCCGTAGTAGTCGCCGCGCTTGAACGAGGGGACGATGTCCTGCGTGATGATCCGGTTAGCCGTCGCGTCGGGCAGCGCGCCCTCGAGACCGTAACCGACCTCGATGCGTACGCGCCGATCGTCGCGAGCGACCAGCACGAGCACGCCGTCATCGATCTTCTTGCGGCCGATCTGCCATTGCTCCGCGACGCGGATCGAGTACTGCTCGATCTCCTCCGGTCGGGTCGTCGGTACGATCAGGACGGCGACCTGGCTGCCCTTCGCCTGCGCAAACGCGCGCAGTTTTGCGTCCAGTGCAGCGGCCTGGTCCGGAGTGAGTGTCCCGGTGAGGTCCGTAACCGGCGTGGTGAGCGCCGGCACGGCGACTGGCGCTTGCGCCTGCGCCGGGAGGAATGCGAACGCGAGTGACGCCAGCACGCCCGCGAGCAGCGGGCGCGAGTGCGCGAACCAGGGCGTATGGAGGATGGCGGCCAGGGAGTCACCCCGCGCAGCGCATGGCGCCGCGCGGGGCGTACCTCAATTGGTCGCGGGTGCGGCGGCTGGCGCGGGTTCCGTGCCAGCAGGCGGAGCCGCGTCGGTCGGCGACGTCGCCGTGCCGGCCGGCGGTGGGCCAAAGTCGACCGTGGGCGGCCTGGCGATCGCCGCCTCGTTCTCGACGCTGAAGTTCGGCTTGACGTGATAACCGAAGACCATCGCCGTCAGGTTGACCGGGAACTTGCGCACCGTGACGTTGTAGTCCTGCACCGCCTGGATGTAGCGGTTGCGAGCCACGGTGATCCGGTTCTCCGTCCCTTCGAGCTGCGCCTGCAGGTCGCGGAAGTTCTGGTCCGACTTGAGTTCCGGGTAGCGCTCGACGACCACCATCAGGCGCGACAGCGCGCTCGACAGCTCACCCTGCGCCTGCTGGAACTGTTGCAGCGACGCTGGATCACCGGCGTCGACCTTGATCTGCGTCGCCTTGGCGCGGGCCTCGGTGACGCCGATCAGCACGGCCTGCTCCTGCGCCGCGAACCCCTTGACGGTGTTGACGAGGTTCGGGATCAGGTCGGCTCGCCGCTGGTACTGGTTGACCACCTCGGACCAGGCGGACTTCGTCGCCTCGTCCTGGACCTGGATCGTGTTGTAGCCGCAGCCCGACAGCAGCATCGCCGCGACTGCCAGCAAGAGAACCCTCAAGGTTCGCATCGGATGATCTCCATGTGACCGAAACTCACCCCACTGCCGCCGACCTTACCAGATTCGCACGACCTGATCGGGCGGCAGGTACAGCTGGTCGCCCGGCTTCACGTCGAACGCCGCCTGGAACCCGGGCATGTTGCGCAGGATGCCGTTCGAGCGGTACTCGCTCGGGCTGTGCGGGTCCGTCTTCAGGCGCTTGCGCAGTTCGTCCTCGCGGTACTTGCGCGCCCAGATCTGGCCCCAGCCGAGGTAGAAGCGCTGGTCGCCCGTGTAGCCGTCGAGCACCGGGGCCGGCTTGCCGTCGAGCGAGAGCTGGTAGGCCTTGTAGGCCACCGCGAGCCCGGAGAGGTCGCCGATGTTCTCGCCGAGCGTGAGCTGGCCGTTGACGTTCATGCCGGGCAGCGGGCTGTAGGCGTCGTACTGCTTCACGAGATGGTTGGCACGCGACATGAATCGTTCGTTGTCGTCGGCCGTCCACCAGTCGCGCAGCACGCCCTTGCCGTCGAACTTGCGGCCCTGGTCGTCGAAGCCGTGGCTGATCTCGTGGCCGATCACGGCGCCGATGCCGCCGTAGTTGACCGCATCGTCCGCCTTCATGTCGAAGAACGGCGGCTGCAGGATCGCGGCGGGGAAGACGATCTCGTTTGCGAGCGGGTTGTAGTACGCGTTGACGGTCTGCGGCGTCATGTACCACTCGGTCTTGTCGACCGGCTGGCCGAGCTTGGCGAGTTCCCGCCGGGTGTTGACTTCACGCGTGCGCTGCACGTTGCCGACGAGGTCGTCACGGTCGCACGACGAGGCCCGGATACGTCTTCCACTTCTCCGGGTAACCGATCTTGACGGTGAAGTTGCTGATCTTGTCGTGCGCCTGCTGCTTCGTCTCCGGGCTCATCCATTCGAGCTCGTCGATCGAGACCGCGAACGCCTTGAGCAGGTTCGCCACGAGCGCGTCCATGCGCTGCTTGGCTTCGGGCGGGAAGTGACGCTTGACGTATTCCTTGCCGAGCAGGTCGCCCATCGCGGTCTCGGTCTCGTCGAGGCCGCGCTTCCAGCGCGGCTTGAGCTGCGGCGTGCCCGACAGCGTGCGGCCGTAGAAGTCGAAGTTCTCGTCGACGAACGCCTGGTTCAGGTACGGCGAGAAGGTGTCGATCGTGCGCAGCGCGAGGTAGTCCTGCCAGGTGGCGAGCGGCACGTCCGCGAGCGCCTTGCCGAGCTCCTTGAAGTAGCTCGGCTGGCCGACGATCAGGTGGTCGTGGTCGCGGATGGTCATCGCCTCGAGCCAGCGCGCCCAGTCGACGCCCGGCGTGGCCCTGGTCGCCCCGGCCACGTCGAAGGGGTTGTAGACCTTGTCGACGTCGCGCAGGTCGACCGGCGCCCACGATGCCTTGGCGAGACGCGTCTCGAATGCCATCACCCGCTTGGCGGCGGCCGCGGCATCCTTGCGGCCCGCGAGCTTGAACACGTTCTCGATGTGCTGCTGGTACTTGGCGCGGATCTCGCTGAAGCGCGCGTCCTTGCTCAGGTAATAGTCGCGCTCGGGCATGCCGAGACCGGACTGGTCGGCATAGACCGTGTACATGTCCGGCTTCTTCGCGTCAGGCTGGATGTACGCGCCGATCGGGTTCGATACGCCGATCAGCTGCGCGCGGCCGAGATACTCGAGCAGCTGCTCGCGGTCCTTGATCGCGGCGATGCGCGCGAGCTCGGGCTCGAGCGGCGCGAAGCCGTGCTTCTCCGCGGCGGCCTCGTCCATGAAGCTCGCGTAGAAGTCGCCGATCAGCTGCTGGTCGCTGCCGGCGGGTGCGTTGGCGGCGGCCGCTTCGTCCGCGATGATGCGCAGGTTCGCTTCGGCTCCGTCGGCCAGCATCGTGAACGAACCGTAGTTCGACTTGTCGGCCGGAATCTCGGTCCTGGCGAGCCAGGCGCCGTTGACGAAGCGGTACAGGTCGTCCTGCGGCCGCACGCTCTTGTCGAAATTGCCGAGGATCAGCCCCGAAGTCAGCGCCGGCGCCGCCGGCGCCTCGACTGCCGCGGCCGGCGCCGCGACGGTCTCGGGTGCCTTGGGGGAATTCGCACAGGCCGCGAGCGTCAGGGTAAGGGCCAGCGGCAGGGACCAGCGCATCTGCATCGTGTGCTCCTGGAAACGGAAATACGGCCCGGGGGCCGAATGGCTGGCGATTATAGTGGATCGGCGCGGCCGACCCTGAGGTGGATGGGCCAGTTGAGACGAAGCGTGCCGCCGACGGGCCAGGCTGCGGAAAGTTCACTGCACAGTTCTGGCAAAGGGTCGGCGTCGTGCCTGTCCTTGTAATTCTGGACGGACGACCAGCTGGCGAAATAGCCGATGGCCTGCTCCAGCGTCCAGTCGGTGTGGAGCTCGAACCCGGGCGGCGACACTTCGCGCCAGGGGAACGGCAGCGTGCGGTAGTGCTCCTGCACGTACCGTCGTTCGGCAGGCCAGTACGGTCCGATCGTGTCTTCGTAGAAGCGATCGACGATGGCGTCGACCTCGCCTCCCGCACGGAACACCGTGTACGTCCACACCGCCAGCACACCGCTGGGCTTGAGCACGCGCCGGCACTCCGCGTGGAACCGGGCGAAGTCGAACCAATGGACGGCCTGTGCGACGGCAACCAGCGCAACGCTGCGGTCGGGAACCGGCAGTGACTCCGCGAGCGCACGTTGATAACGCACGCGCGGATGGGGCGATGCCCGCTGCAGCTGGGCCTCGCTGCCATCGACCGCGAGCACCTCGTCGAAATGCTCCGCCAGCAGGACTGCAGCCTGGCCGTTGCCGGTGGCGCAGTCGACCGCCAGCGACCGGTCCGGGGCCAGGTCCGCCAGGTAGGCGATCAGGTCGGGCGCGTACCCGGGCCGATAGCGGCTGTAGTCGGCCGACTGCCGTGAAAAGTGGTCCTTGAACGCCGACGCAGTCATGGCGCGAATGGTGCGCGACGGGTGCGCGTGCCCGCAACCCGTACACGCATAGAATGTGCGGGTACACCGTGGAGCGCCCCGCCATGCATGGAATCGAAGCCGTCGACATTGCCCACGCGATCCAGCTTGCGCTCGCGCCGGTCTTCCTGCTGTCGGGCATCGCCGCTTTCCTCGGCGTGCTGACGAACCGCCTCGCACGGGTGGTCGACCGTGCCCGCACGATAGAACGCGAGCTGCACCAGGCGACGCTGGCGGATCCGGACCACGCGCGAACGCAACTGCACGAGTTGGCACGGCGCTCGCGCTACATGAACGTCGCGATCACGCTGGCGACGGTCTCGGGGTTGTTGATCGCCCTGGTGGTCGCCCTGCTGTTCAGCAGCACGTTCGCGCCGCTGAACCTCGCGGCCTACGTCGCCGTGATGTTCGTCGTCTCGATGCTGTCGCTGGTGGGCGCCTTCCTGAGCTTCCTGCTCGAGGTCCGCATCGCCATCGCGACGCTGCGGATCGGCGGGCACTGAATAAAAAGACCCCGGCACGAGGCCGGGGTCGAAGCAGCGGACTTTGGTCGAAGGGAAGGGAAAAGTCCGCCAGGGGAACCTTGGGGCGCGGTCAGTGCAGGCGTGACCACTGCAGGACCTTTACGTCCTGCCGCGCGCGGCCGAAATTGCGCGCGATGATCCGCTCGGCCTCGCGGGTGCCGCGGCCGGGGTGCGGCTGGCCGTCAAGCTCGACGACGCCGCGGAACTCCTCCAGCCCGCGCGGCTGCGGTTGCTCGACGAGGAAGTGGGCGTAGAACTTGATGGCCATGGCAGGCAAGCTACTGGCGCGGGGTCGCGATTTCCGTGACCGCCCGCACACTCTCCCCGGGATCTCCGGAAGCGGAACTCGACGTTGCGGAAACCATGACCCGTTACCGAAAACCGGCCACGCCCGGCTCCCAGTACGCGACGCCCGAAGGTGCCAAACGCCTGCGCGACGAACTCGACGAGCTGTGGCGCGTCCAGCGCCCGGCCGTCACCCGGGCCGTCCAGGAAGCGGCCGCGCAGGGCGACCGCTCGGAGAACGCCGAGTACACGTATGGCAAGAAGCAGCTGCGCGAAATCGACCGGCGCGTCCGCTTCCTGCGCAAGCGGCTCGAGGGCCTCGTCGTCGTGAGCCGTCCGCCGGACGACCGCAACCGCGTCTTCTTCGGTGCGTGGGTGCAGGTCGAGGACGAAGCGGGCAGCGCCGCCGACTTCCGCATCGTCGGCCCGGACGAAATCGACCCCGCGCGCTGCTACGTCAGCATGGACGCGCCGCTGTCGCGGGCGCTGCTTGGAAAGCGGGTGGACGACGAAGTGACGATCGAGGTACCGGGCGGAACGCAGGACGTACGTCGTCGTGGACATCCGCTATGAAGAAAGTGACTAGTGGACTAGTGGCTAGTGACTAGGGAGCGGCACGGCATCGCATCCGCTACCGAAATGCCCTATTGCTGTACGACCGTGAAGCCGCGTTTCGCGAGCAGCTCGACGACGCTGTCGCGGCCGACGAGGTGCAGCGCACCGACCACGACGAGGTAATCGTCGTGATCGTCGAGCAGGTCCACGAGGCGCGCAGTCCACGCCCGGTTGCGGTCCACGGTCAGCGTCCGATACAGGTCCGGGAACTGCTCGAACTCCGCGGCGAGCAGCCGGGCGAGTGCGGCGGTGTCTCCAGTCCGCCAGGCCCTGAGTAATTCGCCGAGCTCCTCGTCGAGTTCCGCCGATCCTTCGAGCGTCATGATCAGGAACCGCTTCTGCATGGGCAGAGGCATGCCTGCCAGCAATCCGAGCTGCTGTGCTACGGTTTCCAGCCCCTCGATCGGCTTGCGGTCACGGACCGCCCGCGTCGCGAGCGTGTGTTCGATGCCGTGCTCAGGCGAGAAGCCGCGCTTGCCCAGCTCCAGTTCGAGCAGGGTCGTCGCGACGAACCACGGGGCGAACCCGTCCACCAGCGCCAGGTCGAGCCCTGCCTGCTGCGCGCGGGCGTTGATCCGCGCGTAGTCGCTGCCCAGGACCTGGCGCAGGGACTGACCCGCGGGCAGCATGGCGAGACCCTGCACGTCTTCGAGCATGGCCTGTGGATCGGTCACGCCCGGGTCGTCCAGGTCAATCTCCATCACCAGCCGCTCGGATGCGTCGTACGCGTGCTCCATGGCGGGGGGCAGTTCCGCGTCCTGCGGCCGCAGGACGTGGACGGATCCGAGCAGGTAGACGGTGTTGTGCTGGCCCTGTACCGCCCAGAGGACGTGGTTGTCGCGCGCCAGGCCCGTCGCCGGCACCAGGGCGACGAGCCAGGAGCAGGACAAGGGCTGCGAGTCGGAACATCGACAGAGAATAGCGGATAGCGGATAGCGGATAGCGGAGAGTAAGAATCAAGAGCGCGTAGCGCCGCTTCCTGTTCTTCCTATCCGCTATCCGCTACCCGCTAACCGCTTCCTCTCAGACGACGCGAATGTTCTTGAACTGCCAGGGATCGGTCTCGTCGAGGTCCTCGGGGAACATCCGGCTGCGGTCGACCAGGGGGTGCCAGTCGCCGTACTCGCCGACGACCAGGCCGAGGTAAGGCCGGCAGATCTCGAGCACGCGCTTGAAGTCCATGTCGTCGGGCTCGACGATGCCGCTGTTCGGGTTCTCGATCGCCCAGACCAGTCCCGCCATGGCCGAGATGGTCACCTGCAGCGAGGTCGCGCTGTTGTGCGGCGCGAGCTGGCGCGCTTCCTGGATGGACAGCTGCGAGCCGTACCAGTACGCATTCTTCTTGTGGCCCGCGAGCATCACGCCGAGCTCGTCTGTGCCGCTCGTGATCTCATCCCGCATGATCCGCTTGCGATCCTGCATCCGCCAGTTGCGGCCGGCCAGCTCGTGGACGGACATGACGGCGTTGTCGCACGGGTGATAGGAGTAGTGCACCGTCGGCCGGTAGACGACATTCTCGCCCTTCCGGACGGTCAGGTAGTCGGCGATCGAGATCGATTCGCTGTGCGTGATCAGGAAGCCGTGGAAATGCCCCGCGAGCGGCGTCCACGTGCGCACGCGCGTCGCCGCACCCGGCTGCATCAGGTAGATCGCACAGCCAGACCCGAATTCCTTGTCGTGCCGGCGCCCGTCGCGCGGGAAGTTCTTTTCGTGCGAGCCCCAGCCGAGCTCGGCCGGCTGGCAGCCTTCGCTGACAAACCCGTCGACCGACCACGTATTGACGAACTCGCCGACTTCCTTCGGATGGCCGGCCGCGACCTGCGTATCGCGCTCGGCGATGTGGATGACCTTGACGCCGAGCTGGTGCGCCAGCGCCGCCCATCCGCCGCGGCTGTTCGGCTCCTCGACCGTCGTGCCCGTGTCGTTGGCGATGTTGAGCAGCGCCTGCTTGACCAAGTGCGAGACCATGCCGGGGTTGGCCCCGTGAGTCAGTACGGCCGTGGGGCGGTGCTTGTTGTCGCGCAGCGCCAGCGCTTCCTCGCGCAACGCATAGTTGGTGCGACGCGAGGGGGCGACGGCCGGATCCGTGTAACCGCCTGGCCAGGGTTCGATGCAGGTGTCCAGGTACAGCGCGCCCTTTTCCCAGCAGAGCCTGATCAGCGCGACCGACGACACGTCGACCGAAAGGTTCAGCAGGAAGTCGCCGCGGCCGACCAGCGGGTCGAGCACGTTCTTGTGGTTTTCCCGCGTCAGCGCGTGCTTCACGAACCGCACGCCGTATTCCTGGGCGACCTGCGCGCCGGCGTCCTCCGCGGTGACGATCGTGATCTGGTCGGGCTGCATCCCGACGTGCCGCAGGATCAGCGGCAGGATGCCCTGGCCGATGCTGCCGAAGCCGACGATGATCAGGCGACCTGGGAAAACGACGTGCACGGGGTAGCTGGTCATGATTTCTCTATGGCGTGTCCTGGGCCCAGGGGGCGGTTGCCGGCTTGGTTAGTTTACCCGGAATCCTCCGGCGGCCGGACCTCTCCGGTCGCGGCCCCGGTGCATGGATCACCCTCGCGGGGGACCTTCGCGCCAGTGGGGCGGATAGGTCCGGTCGTAGCCCGGGAGCTGCTCCACCCGCTCGATCCAGCGGGCGATGGCCGGATACGTCACCGCCATCGGCAGGAACCGCGACCGCAGCTCGCCGGCTTCGCGCTTTTCCATGGCCCGCAGCAGCAGCATGATGCCGGGGAACACGACCAGGTCGGCCGCGGACGCCCGGTCGCCCACCAGCCACTCGGACTTGCTGAGCCGGCCCTCGATCGTACGGGCCTCGCTCGCGACGATGTGCGTCGCGCGGGTCACCGCCTCAGCCTGCTCGTCCAGCGTGTCCAGGAAGACGGCCGACACGATCTGCGTCACGTACTGCTCGGCATACGCCTGGTACTCGCAGATGACTCGCATGATCGTCGCGGCCTCCTCGGCCGACGTGCCGAACAGCGGCGGCTCGGGGTATTTGCGGTCCAGGTACAGGAGGCAGGCGAGCGACTCGAAGACGACGAAGTCGCCGTCTTTCAGCACCGGCACCCGGCCGCGCGGGTTCATGCGCAGCAGCGCCGGCGACTTGTGCTCCTGCTTCGAGAACTGCAGGACGCGCGAGTCGTACGACAGCCGCTTGTACTCGAGCGCGAGCAGCACGCGCCACGAATAGGGGCTGCCGCTGCCCCAGTAGAGTTCGATCGCCAATCGCATCTCCCGCGCCCCGCCTCTTGCAGCGCGCCTCGGGCGGGATTGTACTGGCAGCCCGGGAGGAAACGACGATGGCGTGGCAGACGATCGTGAGTGCGGAGCTGGCGGCGGCCAGGCTGGTCGACCCGCGGCTGCGGATCTTCGATTGCCGATACGACCTCGCCCGCCCCGACGCGGGCCGCGAGGCCTACCTGCGCGGGCACCTGCCGGGCGCCATCCACGCCGACCTGCATCACGACCTCGCGCTGCCCGAGACGCCGACGAGCGGACGCCACCCGCTGCCCGCGCCCGCAAGCTTCGCTGCGAGGATGCGCGCCTGGGGAGTGAACGACGACTCGCTGCTGCTCGCCTACGACGACGCGGGCGGCCAGTGGGCGGCGCGCTTCTGGTGGATGGCCGCGAAGTGGCTCGGGCACGCGCACGTCGCCGTCCTCGATGGCGGCCTGCGTCGCTGGACGGCGCTCGGCCTGCCCGTCTCGACCGAAGTTCCTGCCCCGCGCCCCACCGGAACCTTTGTCGAGCGCCACGACCCCGCGACGACCGTCGATGCCGACGCGACACAGGCGGCTGCGCTCGATCCGCAGCGACGGGTGCTCGATGCACGTTCCCCCGAACGTTACCGGGGCGACGTCGAGCCCATCGACCGCGTGGCGGGGCACATTCCCGGCGCACTGAACCATCCGTCCTCATCGGTCGTTGCGGCAGATGGCACGTTCCTGCCGGCTGCAGAACTGCGGACTCGCTTCGCGGCCCAGCTTGGCCCGGTGTCGCCCGAGGGACTCCATCGCGTATTGCGGATCGGGCGTCACGGCCTGTCATCTCCTGCTGGCGATGGAGCGTGCCGGGCTGCCCGGCGGGCGGCTCTACCCCGGGAGCTGGAGCGAGTGGTCGCGGGACCCCTCGCGCCCGGTGGCGCGAGGAAGTGACTAGTGAGGATAGTGACTAGTGACTAGTAAGAAGGGCGCGGCGCGCCTCCGCTCCTACTAGTCACTATCCACTAGTCACTAGTCACTTTTCTGCTTTACTGCGGCGCTCAACGCAACTATCGTGCGCCCCTCTTTTTTCCGGCCTCGCGCCGGCCACGGGTGGAACGACCAAAGCAGTGGAAAATACCGCACGCAAATCGGGCTTCAGCCCCTGGAGCGTCGAGGACGCCCTCGACCTGTACGGAGTCAACGCCTGGGGCAACGGTTACTTCGGCATCAATGCCGCGGGCCATGCCGTGGTGCGGCCCGACTGGACCGACGGGCGCGAGATCGACCTGCACGAAGTGATCACCGGGCTCGCGGCGCGCGACCTCACTGCGCCCGTCGTCGTGCGCTTCTCGGACATCCTGCGCCACCGCCTGACGCGGCTGCGCGACGCCTTCGCCACCGCCATCGCCGAGAACGAATACAAGAGCCGCTATTGCGCGGTGTTCCCGATCAAGGTGAACCAGCAGCGGCTGGTGGTCGAGGAGATCTACGGCTACGGCCGCGAGTTCGGCTTCGGCCTCGAGGTCGGCTCGAAGCCGGAGCTGCTGGCCGTGATGGCCCTCACCGAGGGCGAATCCGAGCGGCTGATCATCTGCAACGGCTTCAAGGACGACAGCTACATCGAGGCGGTGATGCTGGCCGCCAAGCTCGGCCGCACGATCATCCCGGTGGTCGAGAATTTCAGCGAGCTGCAGCTGATCCTCAAGCACGCGGACAAGTACGGCGTCCGGCCGCGCATGGGGGTGCGCGTCAAGCTCGCGAGCGAAGGCGCCGGCCGCTGGCGCGAATCGTCGGGCGAGAAGAGCAAGTTCGGGCTGTTCGTCACCGAGATCCTCGAGCTGTTCGCCGTGCTCAAGGAGCGCGGCATGGAGGACTGCCTGCAGCTCGTGCACTGCCATCCGGGCAGCCAGCTGCAGGACATCCGTCGCGTCAAGGACGCCGTCACGGAACTCGCGCACGTCTACGCCGAGCTCAAGCAGATGGGCGCCGGCCTGCAGTACATCGACGTCGGGGGCGGGCTCGGCGTCGATTACGACGGCAGCCGCACCAACTACGAATCGTCGATGAACTACACGCTCGCGGAGTACGCGAGCGACGTCGTCTACCGCATCGGCAACGTCTGCAACGCGCGCGGCGTCGAGCACCCCGTCATCGTCAGTGAATCGGGGCGTGCGATCGCGGCGCATCACAGCGTGCTGATCTGCGACGTGCTCGGCAGCTCGCGGCTCGACCGTTTCCGCGTGAGCGAGGCGGACGAACAGCAGGTCCGCGGCACGAAGGACATGCCGCAGCCGGTCAGGGACCTGCTCGAAGCCTTCCGCTCGGTCACCGAACGCCGCCTCGTCGAGTGCTACCACGATGCCCTGCAGGCGCGCGAACAGGCGCTGCAGATGTTCAGCGTCGGCTACCTGGGCCTCGAGGCGCGCGGGCTGGTCGAGCGGCTGTACTGGGCGACGTGCGCGAAGATCCGCGACGTGTCGCGCCGGCTCGACTCCGTGCCGGAGGAGCTCGAGGGGCTCGAGACGATCCTGAGCGACATCTACTTCTGCAACGTCTCGATTTTCCAGTCGCTGCCGGACAGCTGGGCGATCGACCAGCTGTTCCCGATCATGCCGGTTCATCGCCTCGATGAAAGGCCAGCGCGTACCGCGGTGCTCGCCGACATCACCTGCGATTCGGACGGCAAGATCGACCACTTCGTCAGCCTGCGCGAGACCAAGCGTTCGCTCGAGCTGCACGACCTGCGCGAGGGCGAGCCTTACTACCTGGCGGTGTTCCTGGTGGGGGCGTACCAGGAGACGCTCGGCGACCTGCACAACCTCTTCGGCGACACGCACGTCGTGCACATCAAGCTGCACGACGAGGGCGGCTGGTGGATCGAGGAAACGGTCAAGGGCGACACCGCCGCGGAAGTGCTGCGCTACATGCAGTACGACGTCGAGCGGCTGGTCCCGCAGTTTGCCCGCGATTGCGAGCGTGCGGTGCGCGAAGGGCGCATCTCGCTCGCCGAAAGCCAGACCATGCGCCGCTTCTACGAGGCCGAGCTGGTCGGGTACACGTACCTGGAATCGTGAAGAAGTGGCTAGTGGCTAGTGACTAGTGACTAGTAAGAACGTGAGCCGGCTGCGGCCCTTTCCTCGACTAGTCACTAGTCACTAGTCACTAGCCACTCACTGCACTTCCTCCGGCAAGCAGCACAGTCACGCCCAGCGCCAGGAAGATCGCCGCCGCGATGCGGTGAACCAGCTTCATCGGCAACTTCTTGGCCGCCACGTCGCCGAGCAGCACGGCGGGTACGTTCGCCAGCATCATGCCGAGCGTCGTGCCGGCCACGACGGCGACCAGCGAGCTGTACCTGGCCGCCAGCGCGACCGTCGCGATCTGGGTCTTGTCGCCCATCTCGAGCAGGAAGAAGGCGACGAGGGTCGTGCCGAACACGCCGAACCGCGGCGGCGTGTCCTTCTGCTCATCCTCGTCGATCTTGTCCGGGACCAGCATCCAGGCCGCCATTGCGATGAAGGAGAGCCCGAGGATCCAGCGCATGGCGTCCGGGCCGACCAGGGCCGCCACCCAGGCACCGGTCGCACCGGCCAGGAAGTGATTGGCGAGCGTCGCGACGAGGATGCCGAGGATGATGGGCACGGGCTTGCGGAACCGGGCGGCGAGCACGAGCGCGAGCAGTTGCGTCTTGTCGCCGATTTCAGCGAGGGCAACGATGCCGGTCGAGATCAGGAAGGCTTCCATCGGCGCACCCGTTCAGGCCCGCTCGACGATGGCGGCGGCTCCCAGCGAGGCGCGCATCCTACGGCGTTTTTTGCGCTGCATCAATGATTTAGCTTGCAGCGGCCGGCTCTGATAGGTACATTCGGCTATGGTCAACATTTGACCAGTCTGCGCGCAGCGCAGGAACGGCACCGGAAACGCAGCCCGAATAACGAGCCCAAGTCCGCAGACTTCCCTCTCCCGCTTCGCGTGGTGCCGACTCATCCATGACGACCCTGTTCCAGGGACACGTGTCCCTTCCCCGCCACGGACCGGCGCCTTGCCGCGGCCCGCCCGCGCGGCGGCCGGCAGGGCCTCGGATGGCGGTAAAGCTTGATTTTCAGGGTCGTGTGCTAGTATGCGCCGCGATCGTTGCCCGTACGTGTCTTGCAGTGCGCCTCCTGGCGCCTTCTGTTTTGCGCCGAGACGTCTTCGATCAGGTGACAGGAAACGTCGCTGGTGCGCCGGTGGTAACACCCCGGCGGTAAGTGTGACGCTCGGCTGCGAACCCTCCTGTTTGTATGAGAGTTGAGTAGTGCCGGCCAGGCAATGACGCCTGGGGACCGGTTTTGATTGTGTTACTTCTGAGGATGTTTCGAATGACCAAGATCTACGTGGGCAACCTGCCTTTCACAGCGACGGAGCAGGACGTCAAGGAACTGTTCGGCCAGCACGGCACCGTCGAGTCCGTTGCCCTCCCGACTGACCGCGAGACCGGCCGGCCGCGCGGCTTCGGCTTCGTCGAAATGCCGCAGGCTGATGCCGCTCGCGCCATGGGCGCCCTGAACGGCTTCAACATGGGCGGTCGTCCCCTGCGCGTCAACGAAGCGCAGGATCGTCCCCGTACCGGTGGCGGCGGTGGCGGCGGCGGCCGTCCGGGCGGCGGTGGCCGTCCGGGTGGTGGCGGCGGCTACGGCGGCGGCGGCGGTGGTGGCGGCGGCTACGGCGGTGGTGGCGGCGGCGGCGGTCAGCGTCGCTGGTAACCCCGTTCGGGACTGAGGCCTGACCGGCCCGGTCCCGTCCGCTGGAACCGACCCGGGCGAAGGTCGCGGTTTTTGCCGCGGCCTTCTGCCCCAAGCGCTCGAAGTACCAGGTACTGCGGGACCGAGCGCGCGCCTGCACCTGTCTCAGGTGTTTCGCATCACCACATATCCCGCAACCTGCTCGCGACATCGATCCGCGGGCCAGCGGCTGCCCGTGGCACGCCGCTCCCTTCCGTGTTTTCCGGCGCGGTCACTCGCTGGAACCGCTGCAACACCGATTCGGTCATGAAGCGACTGCGCGCACCGTGGACGTAACGGTCGCCGAGCCCATGCTGCTGCGTCACGTAGAACCGGACAGGCGCCAGCAGCCGTAGCTCGCTCCGCGCGCGCGTCATCGCCACGTAGAGCAACCGGCGTTCTTCCTCGATCAGTTCCGCGCGCCCCGCCGAGAACTCCGACGGAAAGGTGCCGTCCGTCACGTTGAGCACGTGCACCGACTCCCACTCCTGCCCCTTGGCCGAATGGACGGTCGAAAGGACGAGGTAATCCTCGTCGAGCAGCGGATCGCCCGAGAGGTCGCCCGTGGCCTGCGGCGGATCGAGCGTGAGCTCGGTCACGAACGATTCCCGCGTCCGGTGCTGCTGGGCCAGTCGCTCGAGCTGGTCGAGGTCGCCTTTGCGGGCGTGCGCCGCCTCGTACAGCCGTTCGAGCTGGGGCTCGTACCATTGCCGGACCCGGTGCACCTGCCCTTCCCACGGCGCGTCTGCGCCGCCGATGTCGCCCAGCAATCGCGCGAGCGGCAGCCACGACTCCCGCGCACCGGCCGGCACGACGTGGCGCTCCAGTGCCGGCCACGCGAAGGCAGCCACCTCGAACGCCTCGCAGGCCCGCTGCGCATTCGCCGGGCCCATTCCCGGCAACAGCTGCAACACGCGGAATGCGGCGATGCGATTGCGCGGGTTGTCGGCCCAGCGCAGCACCGCGAGCAGGTCCTTGACGTGGGCGGCCTCGAGGAACTTGAGCCCGCCGTATTTCACGTAAGGCACGTTGCGGCGCATGAGCTCGAGCTCGAGCACGTCACTGTGGTCGGCATTGCGGAACAGCACCGCCTGGCGGCGCAGGTCGATGCCGCGCTCACGCGCTTCGAGCACGCGATCCACCACGAACGTCGCCTGCCCCTGCTCGTCGAGCACGGTGACGTACTGTGGCGCAGCCCCGGCACCGCGGGCGCTGTGCAGGTGCTTGCGGTACTGGCGACCACCCTCGGCCATCAGTGCATTGGCCGCATCGAGCACGCCCTGCGTGGAGCGGTAATTCTCCTCGAGCGTGACCACCCGCGCGGGCGGCGTGAAGCGCGCGGGAAACTCCAGGATGTTTTCGACCGACGCGGCGCGGAACGAATAGATCGATTGCGCGTCGTCACCGACCACCGTGAGTCCGGCGCCGTCGCGCTTGAGGCGCAGCAGGATTTCGGCCTGGACGACGTTGGTGTCCTGGTATTCGTCCACGAGTACGTGGTCGAACCGGGCGCCGATCTCGGCCGCGAGGGACGGGTCGGCCGTCATCACGTGCCAGTACAGCAGCAGGTCGTCGTAGTCGAGCACCTGCTGTTCGAGCTTCGCCTCGACGTAGGCGCGGCACAGCGCAGTGAGCTGCTCTTCCCACTCCAGGCACCACGGATAGACGGTCTCGAGCGTGTGGCGCAGCGGCTGCTGCGTGTTGACGCGATGCGAGTAGATGCCGAGGCAGGTGTCCTTGCGCGGAAAGCGCTTCCCGGTCTTCGAAAAGCCGAGCCGGTGCCGGACCACGTCCATGAGGTCGGCGGCGTCACCCCGGTCCAGCACGCTGAAACCGGGGTCCAGCGCGAGCCGCGGCGCGTATTCGCGGATCAGCCGGTTGCCGATCGCATGGAACGTGCCCGACCAGGGCAGTCGCAGGGAGTCGGGCACGCGGTGCGTCGTGCCTGCCTGCGCGGCCAGGGCCTCGGTCATCACGCGCTGGGCACGGCGCGTCATCTCGAGGGCAGCGCGTCGCGTGAACGTCAGCAGCAGCATCCGCTCGGCAGGGACGCCTTGCAGCAGCAGGTGGGCGACGCGGTGGGCCAGGGTGCTGGTCTTGCCGGTTCCCGCGCCCGCGATGACCAGCAGTGGGCCCGCCTGCACGCCGCCGCCGGGGCGCGACGACCCGTGCGTCACCGCCTCGCGCTGCGCGGGGTTGAGCGCGGTGAAGGCGGCGGCGGTGGTCATGCGGGGATCACGATGGCTGTATGGATGAACAGTATAGGGGATCCACTATCATGCGCACGGGGGAAGCATCCACGAAGAGGCCAGACGCCCGATGGCGACGACTACCAGCAACGATTTCAACCTGACCGGAGTGGTCCTGCGAATCGCCTTTTCGCTGGCCCTCGTGTTCCTGACGTTCAACCCTTCGGGACATTCCTACTTCCATTGGCTCGCGGCGAACCTGTCGCCCGTGCAACCCATCGTCGTGGTCGCGGGCATCCTGCTGCTCGGCGCGTGGCTGCTCTTCATCCGCGCGACGTTCTCGTCGATGGGAACGATGGGCGTGGTGCTGCTGCTGGCGCTGTTTGCCGCCGTGGTGTGGTGGATGGTCAGCCGGGGCTGGCTGTCGCTGGCCAACAAGGCCGCGATGGCCTGGGTCGTGCTGGCCTGCCTCGGCCTGTTGCTCGGCATCGGCATGTCGTGGGCGCACATCCGTGCACGCCTCACCGGCCAGTCATCGGTGGACCGCGTCGACGCCTGAGGCGCCGCGCGCGGTCAACGCACCATTCGCATCAGCTTCGCCTTGAAGTCGTCGTACGGCGGGTAGCGCATCGGCGCGTCGAACCGGAAGCTGCGCTTCATGACCGGCTTCATGTGGCTGAACGTCTCGAAGCCGTACCACCCCGTGTAACGGCCCATGCCGCTGTTGCCGACGCCGCCGAACGGCATCTCGGGGGAGACCATGAAGATCACGGCGTCATTGACGCAGACGCTGCCGGCGCTCAGGCGCTTCAGTACCGCGTCTTCCAGCGCCTTGCTCTTCGTGAACAGGTACAGCGCCAGCGGCTTCGGCCGGTCGGCGACGAACTTGATCGCGTGGTGCATCTCTTCGACGGCGATGATCGGCAGGACGGGGCCGAAGATCTCCTCCTGCATCAGCTCCGAATCCGGATCCGGGTCGAGCACGATCGTCGGCGCGACGTAGCGGTTCGGCACGTCGACGACGCCGCCGGTGTGGATCTTCTGTCCTTCGAGCAGCTTGGCGAAGCGCGCGGCGTGCCGCTCGCTCGCGATGCGGCAGAAATCCGGGCTCTGGCGCGGATCCTCGCCGTAGAACCCCTTGATCTTGGCAGCGAGCAGGTCCGCGAACTGCGTCGCCACGGAGCGGTGGACGAGCACGTGGTCCGGCGCAACGCAGGTCTGGCCGGCGTTGATGAACTTGCCCCAGGCGATGCGCGAGGCGGCGACGTCCAGGTCGGCGCTCTTGTCGATGATGCAGGGGCTCTTGCCGCCCAGTTCCAGCGTCACCGGCGTCAGGTGTCTTCGCGGCGGCGGTCATCACGATGCGCGCCACCCGCTCGTTGCCGGTATAGAGGATGTGGTCGAACTGGTTTTCGAGCAGCTCCGTCGTCTCCGGCACGCCGCCCTCGATGACCGCGAAGGCGTCGGTGTCGAGGTAGCGCGGCAGGATGCGCGCAATCGCCGCCGAGGTGTGCGTCGTGACCTCGGACGGCTTCAGGACCGCACAGTTGCCGGCAGCGATGGCGCCGACGAGCGGCGCGCAGACCATCGACAACGGGTAGTTCCAGGGCGCGATGATCAGCACGACGCCCTTGGGCTCGGGCCAGATGTAGCTGTGGCCGGGCAGCGCCATCAGCGGCGTGGGCACGCGCTTGCGCCTGAGCCAGCGCCGCAGGTGCTTGCGGGCATAGTTCGCTTCGCTCTCGACGAAGCTCATCTCGGTGAGGACGGCCTCGAAGTGGCACTTGCCCAGGTCGGCCTTGAGCGCCTCGGCGAAGTCGGCTTCGTGGTCGCGCATCATCCGCGCGAGTTCGCCGAGCTGCTGCAGGCGCCACTCGATCGGTCGCGTCTTGCCCGTTTCAAACGTGCCGCGCAGCCGCTGCAGTGCCGCTGGAATTGGATTCGTCGTCGTCATCCTCGGTGCCCCCAGGTGATCTCGCCCCCCTGACCGGGTAACGCTACCACAGGGCACGGCCGGTGGTGCATCGCAACAATCGATCCGCTCGCTATGATGCGCGAATCCTGCGCTGGAGTGGCCATGACCGGGACGATCCGCAACGTCTTCAGGGGCAACGTCCTGACGCTGAACCTCGAGCAGGTCCAGCTGCCGAACGGCCGGGTCGCCGAGCTCGAGATTGCCCACCATCCCGGCGGGGCCACGGTCGTGGCCCTCGATGCGGAAGGTCGCGTCTGCCTGCTGCGCCAGTACCGGCACGCGGCCGGGGGCTGGATCACCGAGTTGCCCGCCGGCAAGCTCGACAACCATGAACCGCCCCTGCAGTGCGCGCAGCGCGAGCTCGCCGAAGAGGCGGGCATGACTGCCGCGCACTGGGAATACCTGGGGCAGTTCTTCAGCTCGCCCGGCGTGTTGACCGAGGTCATCCACGTGTACCTGGCGCGGGGGCTGACCGCATGCGCGGCGACGCCCGAGGACCACGAGGTGTTCGAAGCGAGCTGGGTGCCCCTGGCGGAAGCGGTCGGGCTGGCGACTTCGGCGCGCCTGCAGGACGCCAAGACGATCATCGGCCTGGCGTGGGCGCGGGCATCCCTCGGCGGCCTTGCCTGCACGGCTCCGGCCGATCCGTGATCGATATCGCATTGCGGGACTGCGGGATTTTGTAAGATTGGGGCCACGAGGTACACCTCTGACGAGGTTTTCCCATGGCCGAGAATTCAGGCAAGCCGCCCGCCAAGCCGCCGGGCACTGCTGACGCGGATGCGAAGGAACCCGGGCGCCTCGCCACCGACGACCTGGGTAACGTCACCTGGGAGTGGACCAGCGAGGGCGATCTCCAGGCCGACGACACGCTCGGCGCCGCGGAACGCATGCGCGCGCTGGTGGACCCGCGCCTCGACGTGGTCGACGACGAAGAACTCAACGCCGTCAAGAACAATCCGAAGGGGCTGGTAAAAGGGTACGACCCCTACAGCAGCGGTGCGCTCGGCAAGCAGTCCTGGAAGAAAAAGAAGAACCTGCGCGAGCTGTCGAAATGGATCGAGCTCAAGCGCAAGATGGACCAGAAGAAAGAAGGCGAGTAGCCGTTCGCCGGTCGTGCAACGGCCGGCTCAATTCAATTTGCGCGCCCTCCGGCCCGTGCCGTTGCCAGCATGTCCGGCAGTTCATCGAGGCCGCCGACGACGAGGCTCGGGGCCGGTGAGGTCAACGGCCAGGCCACGCCCGCCCGGTTGAGCCAGATCGGCAGCACGCCCGCGCGCCGTGCGCCCTCGACGTCCGCGTCGGCATCGTCGCCGACGTGCGCGGCTTCCTCGGCGCGCAACCCTGCGCGGTCCAGGAGAATCTCGAAGATGCGGGGGTCCGGCTTGAGCATGCCCGCCTCACGCGCCGTGAGACTGGCCTCGAAGTACTGCGCCAGGCCGATCACCGCGAGATCCGCGTTGCCGTTGCTGATGGCGAACAGCCGGTAGTCCCTGGCCAGCCGACTCGAGCGTGGGGCGCACGTCGTCGTAGAGCACCACTTCGTTGCGTGTCCGGAAGAAGACCTCGAATGCCTCCTGCGCCATCGAATCCGCATATCCCGCGTCGCGTGCGTGGCGCCGAAGCGCTTCCAGGCGCAGCCACGTGAAATCGTGCCGCTTGTCCGGGAACTCGCGTGCGACCTGCACGCGCAGCGCACGCATCGAGTCGAGGTCGTGGCGCCCGGTGACGGCCGGATAGCGGGCACGCAGGAAATCGAACATTGCGTGTTCGGCACGCACGATCACCGGATGCACGTCCCACAGCGTGTTGTCGAGATCGAAGAAGACGGCTCGAACCCGGCTCATCGCGCGTGTGGTGACGCAGGCGTGCTGGAGGACCCGGGCAGCGGGTCCACATTGCAGACGTTCACGACGCGCGCCCCCGCTCCGCGAGGAACCCGGCGAGCACCGCGGCCGTGTGCGAGGCTGAAGCGTCCGCCGCGAGCTGTTCCGGCGAGCCCTCCGCAACGACGCGACCGCCACCGGCACCCCCCTCCGGCCCGAGGTCGACGATCCAGTCGGCTTCCGCGATCACGTCGAGGTTGTGCTCGATGACGACGACGGTGTTGCCGGCCGTGACCAGCCGGTGCAGCACCCGGACCAGCTTCTCGACATCGGCCATGTGCAGGCCGACCGTCGGCTCGTCGAGCACGTAGAGCGTCTGCTGCAGCGCCTCGCGACCTGAGCGCAGCCGGGCGAGTTCCGTCACCAGCTTGATGCGCTGCGCCTCACCGCCCGAGAGCGTCGGGCTCGGCTGGCCCAGCGTGAGGTAGCCGAGGCCCACGTCCTGCAGCAGCGTGAGCGCGTGATGGATCTTTGGATGGGCTTCGAAGAAAGGCACGGCGTCGTCCACGTTCATCGCGAGGAGGTCGCCGACGCTGCGGCCGCGATAGGTGACGGCGAGCGTCTCCGCGTTGAAACGGCGCCCGCCGCAGACGTCGCACGGCACCTTGACGTCGGGCAGGAAGCTCATCTCGATCGTCTGCACGCCCTGGCCTTCGCAGGCTTCGCAGCGGCCACCGGCGGTATTGAACGAGAATCGGCCGGGGCCGTAGCCGCGCACGCGCGCATCGGTCGTGCCTGCGAAGAGCTTGCGCACGTCGTCCCAGAAGCCGACGTACGTGGCGGGACACGAGCGCGGCGTCTTGCCGATCGGCGTCTGGTCCACCTCGAGCACCCGCGCGATGGCCTCGGCGCCATCGATGCGATCGCAGCCGACCCACTGCGGCGCCTTGCGCCGCGCCTTCTGCGAGGTGCGTACGCTCATGTTGGCGTGGAGCACGTCGCGCGCCAGCGTCGACTTGCCCGAACCTGAAACGCCCGTGACGACGGACAGTCGACCGAGCGGGAACCGGGCCCGGGCGCGTCGCAGGTTGTGCAACTGTGCGCCACGCACCACGAGGGCGGGCGTCGAGCGGACGACAGGCCGGCGTTCGACCAGGGGATGCAGCAGCGGGTGCGCGAGGAACCGGCCCGTCACGGATTGCGGCGCGGCGATCAGGTCCGCGACGCGCCCTTCGGCGACAACGTGGCCGCCACGCGTGCCCGCGCCGGGACCGAGGTCGAGCAGGTGATCCGCCCGGCGGATGGTTTCCTCGTCGTGCTCGACGACGAGCAGCGTGTTGCCCTGCGCCCCCAGGCGCGCGAGCGAATCGAGCAGGATGCGATTGTCGCGCGGATGCAGCCCGATGGTGGGCTCGTCGAGCACGTAACAGACACCTCGCAGGTTCGAGCCCAGCTGCGCGGCCAGCCGGATGCGCTGGGCCTCGCCGCCCGAGAGCGTCGGCGCCGAACGGTCCAGCGAGAGATAGCCGAGCCCGACGTCGCGCAGGAAGGCCAGGCGCGAGCTTGCCTCCGCGCGCAGGTCACGCGCAATTTCCGCCTCGCGCCCCGCGAGCTGCATGGTCTCGAAGAACTCCAGGGTCTCGGCCACGGGCAGTGCCGAGAGCTCGGCGATCGAACGACCCTTGAAGCGCACGTTGCGCGCAACGGCATTGAGCCGCTGGCCGGCGCAGGTCTCGCAGGCGCTGGCTTCGCCTTCGAACCAGTCGTTCCACCAGATCTCCTCGCCGGACTGCTCCTCGTCGAAGCCGCTGATCTGCAGTCCCGTGCCGAAGCAATCCTCGCACCAGCCGTGCTTGGAGTTGTAGGAGAACAGGCGCGGATCCGGTTCCGCAAAACTGCGTGCGCAGGAGGGGCAGGCGCGGCGCGTCGAAAAAACGCGCACGCGGCCCCGGTCGGCGACGTGGGCGACGCCCTTGCCGAATTCGAGCGTCCGCAGCAATGCATCGCGCAGCTCGGCTTCGTCCGCGGCACCGGCCTTCACGGTGGCCACGGGCAGTTCGATCGTGTGCTCGCGGAAACGGTCGAGGCGCGGCCAGTTCGCGGTGGGGCGCAGTTCGCCGTCGACCCGCAGGTGCGCGTAGCCCCTGGCGAGCGCCCACTTCGCCAGGTCCGTGTAGTAGCCCTTGCGCGCGACGACCAGGGGTGCCAGCAACTCGATGCGGCGGCCACGCGCCTCGCGCAGCAGCAGCGCGACGATCGAATCCACGCTCTGGGGTTCGATCGGTACCTGGCAGTCCGGGCAGTACTGCACGCCGAGCTTCACGAACAGCAGGCGCAGGAAGTGGTGCACCTCGGTGAGCGTGCCGACCGTGCTCTTGCGACCGCCACGGCTCGTGCGCTGTTCGATCGCGACCGTCGGCGGAATGCCGAAGATGGCGTCGACGTCGGGGCGCGCGGCCGGCTGCACGAACTGCCGCGCGTAGGCGTTCAGTGATTCGAGGTACCGGCGCTGGCCCTCGTTGAAGATGATGTCGAAGGCGAGCGTCGACTTGCCCGAGCCCGAGACGCCCGTGAGGACGGTCATGCCGTCGCGCGGGATCGTCACCTCGATGTCCTGCAGGTTGTGCTCGCGCGCCCGGTGCACGACGATCGAATCCCGCGCGCGGTCGGCGACGGCATCGCGCTGCACCGGCACGAGCTTCAGGTCCGGCACGCTGGCACGGCCCGACCGCAGGACGGCCTCGCGCTCGCGGCCGTACTCGACCAGCGCACGGCCCGTGTGCGATTCCGGATGTGCCATCACCGTTTCCGGCGTGCCGGCCACGAGCAGGCGTCCACCGGCGTCACCGCCCTCCGGGCCGAGATCGAGGATCCAGTCCGCGGCGCGGATGACGTCGAGGTTGTGCTCGATCACGAGCAGCGAGTGGCCCTCGTCGAGCAACCGCTTGAACGCCCCGAGCAGCTTCGCCACGTCGTCGAAATGCAGCCCGGTGGTCGGTTCGTCGAACAGGAACAGCGTGGGGAAATGTCGATTCCCGGTAGTTTCCCCTGTGGCCCTTCTGTTTCCAGAATCGGCGAGGTGCCCCGCGAGCTTCAGGCGCTGCGCCTCGCCACCGGACAGCGTCGGCACGGGCTGGCCCAGCCGCAGGTAGTCGAGGCCGACGGCCGCGAGCGGCTCGAGCCGTGCGAGCACTTCGCGGTCGTTGGCAAAGAAATTCACGGCCTCCGAGACGGTCAGTTGCAGGACGTCGGCGATGCTGTAACCCGGCCCGCCGGCGCGCTCGAGACGGACCTCGAGGATCTCGGGCCGGAAGCGCTTGCCGTCGCAGTCGGGACAGCGCAGGTAGACGTCCGACAGGAACTGCATCTCGACGTGTTCGAAGCCGTTGCCACCGCAGGTGGGACAGCGGCCGTTGCCTGAATTGAAGCTGAACGTACCGACCGTGTAGCCGCGCTCCTGCGCGAGCGGTGCGCGCGCGAAGCGCTTGCGGATCGCGTCGAAGGCGCCCACGTAGCTCGCAGGATTCGAGCGCGTCGTGCGCCCGATCTGCGTCTGGTCGACCAGGACGACTTCATCGACGAATTCGGCACCGAGTATCGCGCGGTGCGTACCCGGGGTTTCCGTCGGCTTGCCCTTGGCGCGGCGCAGCCCTGCGTAGAACACGTCCTGGACCAGCGTCGACTTGCCCGACCCGGAGACGCCGGTCACGCACACGAGCCGGCCGAGCGGGATCGTGACGTCCACGTCCTTGAGGTTGTGTTCGCTCGCGCCGAGGATCGTGATGCCCGGCTCGCCGGGCTGCGGCGGCCCGCGACGGCCCGCTGCGAGAATCGCGTCGCGGCGTCCCGAGAGGTACTGTGCCGTGAGCGTGTCCGAGCGTGCGGCGAGTTCCGCGGGGGAGCCTTCGAACACGACGCGACCGCCGTGCTCCCCGGGGCCCGGCCCCATGTCGATGATGCGGTCGGCCGTCAGCATGATCTGCGGGTCGTGCTCGACGACCAGCAGCGAGTTGCCGTTGTCGCGCAGCCGGTGCATGACCTCGATGACGCGGCGCATGTCGCGCGGGTGCAGGCCGATCGAGGGTTCGTCGAGCACGAACAGGGTGTTGACCAGCGAGGTCCCCAGTGCGGTCGTCAGGTTGATGCGCTGGACCTCGCCGCCGGAAAGCGTGCGCGACTGCCGGTCGAGCGTGAGGTAGCCGAGCCCGACACGGACCAGGAACCCGAGCCGCGAGCGCACTTCGCCGAGCAGCTGTTCCGTCGCCTCGTCGAGCGGGGCGGGCAAGGCGAGCCGGTCGAAGAACGCCTGGCATTGGTCCAGCGGCAGCAGCATGACGTCGTGGATGTTGCGACCGCCACCGGGCTCGTCCCGCGACGCGAGCCGCCAGAGCAGCGCTTCTTCCTTCAGGCGCGCGCCGTGACAGGCCGGGCACGGCGTGTAGCTGCGGTACTTCGCGAGCAGCACGCGCACGTGCATCTTGTAGCTCCTGGTCTCGAGCCACTGGAAGAACCGGTGGACGCCGTACCACACCCGCTTTTCCCAGGGGCCCTCCCCCTCCAGGACCCACCGCTGCTGGTCGGCGGTGAGCTCGGCCCACGGTGTGTCGACGGGAACGCCGCGCTTGCGCGCGTACCGCAGCAGGTCGTCCTGGCATTCGCGGTTGCTCTCGGTCTGCCAGGGCTTGATCGCACCGCCGCGCAGGGTCTTGCTGCCATCCGGGATGACGAGGCCGTCGTCGATGCCGATCACGCGGCCGAAGCCGCGGCAGGTTTCGCAGGCACCCGAGCGGGGAGTTGAACGAGAACAGGCTCGGCGTCGGCTCGCGATAGTGGATGTCGCAGTCGGCACAGTGCAGGTCGGTCGAAAAACGCCAGACGAGCTCTGCTCCCTCTCCCGCTTTAGCGGGAGAGGGCTGGGGTGAGGGCAACGCTCCCTCTCCCGCGCGAGCGGGAGGGGCTTCGGGTGCGGGCAGCCGGACGTTGACCCGCCCGCGGCCGACCCGCAGCGCAGCCTCGAGGGCATCGATCACTCGCGCCCGGTCCGCTCCACGGAGCCGGAAACGGTCCTGCACTACTTCCAGCTGGCCCTTGCCGCGGGAATGGATGCGCGCGTAGCCCTGCTGTTCCAGCAGCCTGAGGACCTCCGCTTCGGTGAAATTGTCGGGCACGCTCACCGGAAACGTCACGACCAGGCGCGGATCGGCGAGCCCCGCGGTCCGCTGCGTCATTGCGGCATATACCGAGTCGGGCGTGTCGCGACGCACGGGCACGCCACAACCACGGCAGTGCAACTGCGCTGCACGGGCGAACAGCAGCTTGAGGTGGTCGTTGAGCTCCGTCATGGTGCCGACGGTCGACCGCGAGGTCCGCACCGGGTTGGTCTGGTCGATGGCGATCGCGGGCGGGATGCCGTCGATCCGGTCGACCAGCGGCTTGTCCATCCGGTCGAGGAACTGCCGCGCATACGGGGAGAACGTCTCGACGTAGCGGCGCTGCCCTTCGGCGTAGACCGTGTCGAAGACGAGCGAGGACTTGCCCGAGCCCGAAACACCGGTGACGACCACCAGCTGGCGCAGGGGAATTTCGAGGTCGAGGCCCTGGAGATTGTTCTGCCGGGCCCCGTTGACGCGAATGCTGTCGTGGGGAGTCTGGGACATGATCTGAGGGGGACCCCGGGGGAAACGGGGAGCCGTCAAGCTACCACGATCCGGACGGATCGCGGATACTTCGCACCCACACAACGACACCGAAACGCCCCGGGGGCCCGAATGCGGTTCTTGTCCGCCCTGATGCCGCGCGAAGCGCGGTTCTTCGACCTGTTCGACCGGCACGGTGCGCTCATCGTCGAAGGCGCCGACGCCGTCGTGGAACTGATCCAGCAGTACCCGGATACGGCCCGCCGCGCCGACCTGATCCAGCGCATCGGCGACATCGAGCGCAGTGCGGACAAGATCACGCACGAGACCGTGTCGCTGCTGCATTCGACGTTCATCACGCCGTTCGACCGCAACGACATCCACCGCCTGATCTCGGGCATGGACGACATCCTCGACCTCATGCAGGACGCCGCGGAATCGATGCACCTGTTCGACATCCAGACCCTGCCGCCCGCCTCGCTGCGGCTCGCGGAGATCCTGCAGTCCTGTGCCGGCAAGGTACACGCCGGCGTCGGGCTGCTGCGCTCGATGGACAACGCGTCCAGGGCGCTCGCGCTGGCCGACGAAATCGACCAGCTCGAAAGCGAAGCCGACAAGGTCGAGCGCGACGGCATCTCGCGGCTGTTCCGCGAGGAGCAGGACGTCCGCCAGTTGATCAAGCACAAGAACGTCTACGAATACCTCGAGAACGCGATCGACAAGTGCCAGGACGTGGCCAACGTCATCGAATCGGTGGTCGTGGAAAACGTCTGATGCCCGTCGAGATGACCATGCCGATGGCGACGCTGGTGCTGCTGGTGGCGCTGGCGCTCGCCTTCGACTTCATGAACGGCTTCCATGACGCCGCGAACTCGATCGCCACCGTCGTCTCGACCGGGGTACTGCGCCCCCACTACGCCGTGGCCTGGGCCGCGTTCTTCAACTTCGTCGCGATCTTCATCTTTCACCTCAAGGTCGCGGCGACGGTCGGCAAGGGCATCATCGAGCCCGACGCGATCGACCAGTACGTGATCTTCGGCGCCCTGATCGGCGCGATCATCTGGAACCTCCTCACCTGGTATTACGGTATCCCGTCCAGTTCGTCGCACGCGCTGATCGGCGGCATGATCGGTGCGGCGCTCGCCAAGGCCGGGACCGACCCGCTGGTCGCCAAGGGCATCATCCGCACGGTGACGTTCATCTTCGTCTCGCCGATGCTGGGCATGACGCTCGGTGCGCTGCTGATGATCGGCGTCTCGTGGGTCTGCCTGAAGGCCGCGCCGCGCAAGGTGGATCGCTGGTTCCGGCGCCTGCAGCTGATATCGTCGGCCGCGTACAGCATCGGCCACGGCAGCAACGATGCACAGAAGACCATGGGCATCATCTGGCTGCTGCTGATCGCGGCAGGCGTGACCTCGGCGGACGCTGCAATGCCGCCCAACTGGGTGATCGTCAGCTGCTACATCGCGATTGCCTTCGGCACGATGCTCGGCGGCTGGCGCATCGTCAAGACGATGGGCCAGAAGATCACCAAGCTGCGCCCGGTCGGCGGGTTCGCCGCGGAGACGGGCGGCGCGATCACGCTCTTCCTGGCGTCGAGCTTCGGCATCCCGGTGTCGACCACGCACACGATCACCGGCGCGATCGTCGGGGTCGGCTCCGCACAGCGCGTCAGCGCCGTGCGCTGGGGCCTGGCCGGCAACATCGTCATCGCCTGGATCGTGACGATGCCCGCCGCGGCGGTCATGGCCGCCATCGCCTACTACCTCGGCAAGCTGATCCTCTGAAACCTCGCCCACAGGGCAGTCCCGCGATGGCGCACGCCTATCCCCACCTGCTCGCCCCGCTCGACCTCGGGTTCGTCAAGCTGCGCAACCGCGTGCTGATGGGTTCGATGCACACCGGCCTCGAGGACGACCCGAGGAAATTCCCGCGTCTCGCCGGGTATTTCGCCGAGCGGGCGCGCGGCGGGGTCGGCCTGATCGTCACCGGCGGATTTGCGCCGAACATCGAGGGCTGGGCCCTGCCGTTCGCCGGCAGCCTGCGTACGCACTCCGCGGCGGCGCGCCATCGCGCGATTACGCAGGCCGTGCACGAGGAGGGCGGGCACATCGCGTTGCAGATCCTGCACACGGGACGCTACGCGTATCACCCGCTCGCGGTGTCGGCATCGCGCATCAAGTCGCCGATCTCGCCGTTTCCCCCGCGCGCCCTGACCGCCCGCGGGATCGAGCGACAGATCCGAGCCTTCGTGCGCTGCGCCGTCCTCGCCCGCGAGGCCGGGTACGACGGCGTCGAGATCATGGGATCCGAGGGCTACTTCATCAACCAGTTCATCGCCGCGCACGTGAATCGTCGCGACGACGAATGGGGTGGCTCCTACGAGAACCGCATCCGCCTGCCCATCGAGATCGTTGCGCGCACCCGCGAAGCCGTGGGCGCGGATTTCATCCTGGTCTATCGCCTGTCGATGCTCGACCTCGTCCCGGACGGCAGCGACTGGACCGAGGTCGTGCAGCTCGCCAGGGCCGTCGAGCGTGCGGGTGCGACCCTCATCAACACCGGCATCGGCTGGCACGAGGCGCGCGTCCCGACGATCGCGACTTCGGTACCGCGCGCCGCGTTCGCGTGGGTGACGCGCAAGCTGAAGGGCGAAGTCACGGTGCCACTGGTCGCAACCAACCGCATCAACGACCCGGGCGTCGCGGAGGACATCCTCGCGGGCGGCTCCGCCGACATGGTGTCGATGGCGCGGCCGCTGCTCGCCGATGCCGAGTTCGTCAACAAGGCCGCCGCCGGGCGCGCCGACGAGATCAACACCTGCATCGCCTGCAACCAGGCGTGCCTCGACCACGTCTTCCAGCGCAAGCTCGTCTCCTGCCTGGTGAACCCGCGCGCCTGCCACGAGCTCGAGCTGCGCTACGAGCCCGCTCCACGCACGAAGCGGATCGCCGTGGTGGGCGCAGGCCCGGCCGGGCTGTCCTGCGCCACCGTGCTCGCGGAGCGCGGGCACGCGGTCGACCTGTTCGAGGGCTCGAGCGAGATCGGCGGGCAGTTCAACCTCGCCATGCGGGTGCCGGGCAAGGAAGAATTCCGCGAGACCTTGCGTTACTTCACGCGGCGCATCGCCGTCACCGGCGTGCGACTGCACCTCGGCACGCGCGCCACCGCGCAACAGCTGCTGGAAGCTGGTTACGACGAGGTCATCGTCGCAACCGGCGTCGCGCCACGCGACCCGAAGATTCCCGGCGCAGAGGAACAGCGTGCGACGGGCAAGGTGCTTTCCTACGCCGAAGTGCTGCTGGGTGAACGTGCAGTGGGCCCGCGTGCGGCGATCATCGGCGCGGGTGGCATCGGCTTCGACGTGGCCGAGTATCTCGTCACCGGCACGCACTCCCCGTCGCTCGACCTGGCCGCCTGGCAGAGGGAATGGGGCGTCACGGATCCGGCCGTCGCGCGCAGCGGCCTGGTACCGCCGCAGGTCGAGCCGGCGGCCCGGCAGGTCTACCTGCTGCAGCGCAAGGCCACGCCGCTCGGTCGCGGGCTCGGCAAGACCACCGGCTGGATTCACCGCGCGGCGCTCAGGATGAAGCGCGTCGAGATGATGCGGGGCGTCAATTACGAAGGCGTGGACGAGCGCGGCCTGCACCTGAGTTTCGGTGAATCGCGCAGCCAGCCGAGGCTGCTGGAAGTCGACAACGTGGTGCTGTGTGCCGGGCAGGAATCGGTCTGCGACCTCTACGAGCCGCTGCGCGCCGCCGGCTGCAGCGTGCACAAGATCGGCGGCGCGGACCTCGCGGCCGAGCTCGATGCCAAGCGCGCGATCGACCAGGGCTCGCGGCTCGCCGCACGCCTCTGAGCCGGCTGGCCGGTTCTATTCGAGCGGGAACGGCACGCGGGCCGCGCCGGCGGCGTGCTCGTCGGCACGCTTGGCGGCGAGGATCGCCTTCAGCAGCAACGCATGGTTGTGCTCGTCCTGGCCGGCGACCAGGAAACGGTCGGCACGCTCCAGCACGCGCTCGAGGAAATCGCGGCGCTGGGCCAGGTACAGGAAGGCCTTGCCAAGATACTTCGGATCCCGGGCCTCGACGTGCAGCGTCTCGGCGACGCGCAGCGCGGTCGCATATTCCTCGTCCGTGGGCTTGCGGTGAATCTCCGGTTCCACACGCCCTTCTTCCTTCGGCGGCTGCGCTGGATTGCGCGGCGGCGGCGTCACCCCGCGGCGCGGCGGGCCGCGCAACAGCGAGCGGATGATGTCGGTCGTCGACACCAGGCCCACGACCTGCTCGTTTTCGTCGACGATCGGCACCGCGTGCACGCCGCTGTCGATGATCAGCTCGGAGACTTCCTCGACGCTCGCGCCGGGACCGCGACTGGTCACGGGCGTGCGCATGATCTGCTCGATGCGGAAGCGCTCGTCCAGGAAGCGCGCGCGATCTGCGCCGGCCTGCGGCGCGAAGAACTCGAGCTTGATGAGGTCCGCCGAGCTCAGCATCCCCGCCAGCTTGCCGTTGCGCACGACCGGCAGGTGATGGATCGGGTACTGCTGGAAACATTCGAGCGCTTCGCTGACGGGTCGATCCGCGTCGATGACGATCACGGTCTCGGTCATGATCCGCGCAACGGGCTCTTCAGGTCTCATGGTCCGGGCTCCTCACCGGGCAGGATACTGCGGCAGAGCCACGCCGTGCGGAACTGTGACTCACTTCTCCACAAGCCCGCGTTCTGCACATCCTGTCTCTGTATTAACCCTTACTGCACCCGCAGCGCGGCGCCGTCGCCGTGGCGCGCGGTCAGGTGCAGCAGGATGCCCATCACGGCCATGGCCCAGACGATCACCGGGCTCGACGGCAGGTCCGTCAACAGCGACACGCCCAGGCCCGCGACGTAGCTCGCGACACCCAGCGCATACCCCAGCCAGACCTGCTTGCCGCGCGCGTGTCGGTACACGGCCAGGGCCGGCACGATCAGCGTGGTGAACACCAGGTACACGCCGACGAGCTGCACGGAGGTGGTGACCATCAGCGAGAACACCACGTAGAAGCCGACGGTACCGAGCCGGTCACGCCAGCGGAACCACACGACGAGGAACAGCGCCGTGAGCACGGCGGCGCGCAGGAGTTGCTCGGTGGAGACCCAGAGGATCTGCCCCGCCAGCAGGTCCTTGAGCGCCTCGCCGCCGTGCGGGTCGTTCGCGAGCAGCAGGATCTGCGCGGTCGAGGCGAGCACGAACAGCACGCCGATCAGCGCCTCCTGCACCTCCGGTCGCTTGCGCTCGGTCCACGTCAGCAGCAGGGCGCCGAGCAACGCGGCCACGACCGCGGCCACCTGCGTTTTCCAGCCGTGAAGGTCGAGCCCGGCCGATTGCGCCGCGATCACGCCGAGCCCCGCGACCTGCGCGATGGCGAGATCGATGAAGACGATGCCGCGACGCAGTACCTGCCGGCCGAGCGGCACGTGCGACAGCACCACGAGCAGCCCGGCCACGAGGGCCGGCCAGAGGATGCTCAGGTTCGTGTAGACCTCGTCCATCAGCGTGCCATCTGCGCCGCAGCCTGCAGCCGGCTGAGCGTGTCGTCGAACAGCCCGAAGAGATCCTTCGCCCCCGGCGTTCCCCCGACCGAGAACGGCAGCGTCACCACGGGCGCGTGCACGCGCTCCGCGAGCCAGTCTGCGGCCTTGGGGTCGTTGTAGGCGTTGTGCAGGATCATCCGCGGCGGGCTGGCGGCCAGCTTGGTGACCAGCCCGGATAGATACCCCGCGCTCGGCGGCACGCCGGGCTTGGGCTCGATCGCCGCGAGCTCGTTCAAGCCCAGCCAGAGGCTCAAGTAGCGCTGGTCGCGGTGGATCACGACGACCGGCGTGCCCTTCAATGCGGCGGCCTGCGGATTCCATCGCGCCATGGCGGCGCTCCACCGCGCCTGGAAGTCCTTGCCGCGCGCCTGGTAGTACGCCGCATTGGCGCCGTCGATCGCCACCAGTCGCGCAGTCAGCGCGCCGGCCACCGCAGCGATGTTGCGCGGGTCGAGTTGCAGGTGCGGGTTGCCCTGGGCGTGCAGGTCGCCGAGCGAACGATCGAGCTTGACGGGCACGTCGACCAGCCGGACGGCGGACGCCGCTTCGAAATATCCCGGGGCCCCCGGCTGGATCCTGGCGTTGCCGGACTCCTGCAGCAGGACCGGCAGCCAGCCGGCTTCGAGGTCGGCGCCGTTGGCGACCAGCAGTCCGGCCGTGCGGGCGCGCGCGACGAGGCTGGGCTTGGCCTCGACCGTGTGCACGTCCTGCAGCGCCGTCGTCGCCTGGTACACGTCGACCTTGTCGCCGCCGAGCTCCGTCGTCAGTGCCGCCCAGTCCGCCGTCGTCGCGAGGACCTTCACCGCCGCCTGGGCGGGCCACGTCAGCAGGGCCAGCACGGCCGCGAGGCCGGCATGCCGCAAGCAGCTGGAAACCATGGTGTTGCTCCTAGAACTTGTGGGCGCCGTGGGCGCCGATTGCGTAGATGTACTGCAGCAGCCACTGCTCGTCGGTCGAGCCGCTGTCGCGCGCGTCGTCCCATGCGTACTGCGCCCGCAGCCGCGAGAATTCGCTCGGGCTCCAGTCCGCCATCAGCGTGATGCGCGACGGCGACCCCGGGGCGCAGCAACGGAAAATCCGCCGCAGTCAGAGTCCCGTCGTCGACGAGGCCGATGCGCGTGTCGCCTGCATCGAGCGAGTCATAGCGCAATCCCGCGCGCCAGCGCGGTGCGAAGCGATAGACGGCCTGCAGGTACCAGGCGTCCTGGTCGCTGCGATAACTGCCATCGAGTCCCGCTTCGCCCAGGCCATAGGCGAGGCTGCCCTCTTCCTCGCGCTGCAGGTATTCACCCTGCAGTTCGAGCGCTTTGCGGCGCGCGTCGCCGCCGGGCGCCCACTTCATCGTCGCGTCGAGCGATCCACGTGCGCGACTGGCCGGTGAACGCATTGGTGACCGCGGCGCCGAGCGCGTCGACATCCTCGTAGGCGCGGTCCACGGCATCGGCATCCACCCAGGACAGTCCGGCACGCCAGCCGATCGAGTCGCCGAGGTCGCCGCCCGCGTGCCCGAACAGCGCGACGGTGTTGAAGTCGTTGCTGTCCTGGCGCGTGCCGGGGAATGCGTCACCGTTGCCGGCTTCGGCGCCGAACTCGAGGAACAGGTCGGTCGGCGCGAGCCACTTGACCTGCAGTCCGTCCTGGCCGAGTTGTCCGCCGAAGAAAGCCTGGTAGGCGAGCGGCTGGTCGACGAAGTCCCAGGCGTGCGCGTGCACTTCGTTCAGGTAACCGATGCCTGAGAAAAAGCGCCCGCCCTTGACCGTGAACCCGGCCGGCAACGACGACGTTCGGAAGAACGCTTCTTCGACTCCGAGTTCACCGTCGCCGCTGAGTGCCGCAGTCAGGCTCGCGGAAAAGTACGGATCGACGCTCGCAGCGAGGGTGATCTCGGATTCGCCGAGGCTGAAGCCGCGATCGCCCGGACCGACTTCGTCCCCGGCCGGCAGGAAGCCGGCGATGTGGTAGTCCTCGGGACTCTGCGACAGGTTGGCGTAGGTGCCGGCCAGGATGACCGACATCGACGGGTTGAAGGCGTTGTTGTTGCGGCCCGCGGTACCACCGGAAGCCGGCGCATCGGCTGTCGCGGACGCGGCAGCAGGCGCGTTCGCGCCGGCGTCGGTCGCGCTCGCGGTCGTGGCAGCGCCGCTCGCCTCCAGTTCATCGACGCGCGCCTCCAGTTGCGCGACGCGCGCGGCGTAGTCCTGCTTCAGCGCCGCGATCTCGGCCCGCAGCGCCGCGAGTTCTGCGTCGGTGCCGGCAAGAACCGTCAGCGGTGCCAGCACCGCCGTGCAGGCAACCCCCGCAAGCCAGGGTCGGGAAAGACTGTACATGGGTCGAACCTCGTTACCGATGTGGACGGCCGGCAGCACTGGCACGCGCGCCGGTCGGACGGGCACAGGCGGCCGGATGGCCGCAGGTTCAACGAGGAGGCGCGCGGGACCGGAAGGCGAGGTGGGTCGCCCGCTGCGCCGGGCGCGACATCGATGCACGACGCGATCGGCAGCGTGACGCGGGCCGCGCCGAACAATGCCGCGCAGACCCCGCCAGCCACCACCAGCAGCGGCAGCATGGAGGCGCAATCCGTGCAGAGCTGGCTGTGGTCGCCCGGCAGCCCGGGGGCGTCGCTGCCGATGTGGCGGGAGGCGTGCGCGATGGCCATCGCCTGCGCCACCCAGAAGACGACGAGCGCGAGCACGAGGATCGTGCCGCGGCGTCTTCCGCCCGGGGAGGGAGGCAGGGCTTGCATCGTTCCTATCTTAGCGGACGGGCTCGGTCGACTGAAAGTCGCAGTCGCGCCGGCGAACCCATCAGGCCCGGCTGTCCTGCGGCGCGATGCCGAACCGGTCGAGCAGCATCTCGACCTTGTCGCGGAAGCTCCGGCTCAGCTTGATCTCCTGGCCGGACTGCAGCTTCAGGAAACATTCGCCATTGAGGTGCGGCCGCAACGACCGGACCCGCGCGAGGTTGACGATGGTCGAGCGGTGCACGCGCTGGAAGACCACCGGATCGAGCATGTCTTCGAGTTCCTTCATGGTGGCCCGCAGCACGTGGGTCTGGCCGCCCGCATGCACGCACATGTAATCGCCCGCGGCGTCGATCCAGTCGATCGTCGACACGTCGAGACGGATCGTCTCGCGACCGGAGCGGATCGGCAGCATCGTTGCATGACGACGCGAGGCCGGCGCGCCCGCTCCCGGCGCCAGCGCCGCGAGGGCATCCGGCGCGATCTCGCCCTTGCCCCTGAGGTCGGCGAGCAGTGCCAGCAACTGTTCACGCTGCGCGACCGCCTGCTTCTGCTGCCATTGCGCACGCACGCGCTCCAGCGCCGCTGCCAGGCGCGCGTCGTCCACCGGCTTCAGCAGGTAATCGAGCGCGTGGGCCTCGAAGGCCTTGATGGCATAGCGATCGAAGGCCGTCACGAACACCACCATCGGCATGCTTTCCTGCGGCACCTGCGCGACGACGTCGAGACCCGAGAGGCCCGGCATCTGGATGTCGAGGAACATCAGGTCCGGCGCGTCCTCGGCGATCGCGGCGATCGCCTCGCGACCGTTGGCGCACTGGCGCACGATCGTGATGTCGGGTGCGTCCTGCAATCGCAGCTCGAGGCCGCGGCGGGCGAGCGGTTCATCGTCGACGAGCAGGGTGCGGATGGTCATGCGGGTTGGACGGCTCGGTCGAAAGGCATGGTGATCTCGAGGCGCAGGCCCGGCCGCGAGAAGCGCACGGCCAGCTGCTGCTCGTCGCCGTAGAGCACGGCAAGGCGTTCGCGGGTGTTGCGGAAGCCGACGCCGCGGCCGGCGCCGAGCTCGACGCCCACCGGCAATCCGGGGCCGTCGTCCTGCACGACCAGCCGCAGCCGGCCGTCGACCTCCCGTGCTTCGATCCGCAGTCGCCCGCCCTCTTCGCGCGGTGCGACGGCGTACTTGAGCGAGTTCTCGACGAGGGGCTGCAGGATCAGCGACGGCACCAGCGCGCACGTCACCGCTGCGTCGATGTCGTACTCGAGCTTGAGGCGATCACCGAAGCGCAGTTGCTCGATGCCGAGGTACAGGTTCAGCGCGTCGAGTTCGTGTCGCAGCGTCACTTTCTTCATCGGGTCCTGGTCGAGCGTGAGCCGCAGGAAATCCGAGAGGCGGCCGACGGCCTGGTTGGCGACCTTGGCCTGCCCGTCGAGGATCAGCGTCGAGATCGCGTTGAGGGTGTTGAACAGGAAGTGCGGGTTGAGCTGGTACCGCAGCATCTTGACCTGCGCTTCCTGCGCCAGCGCCGCCGCCTGCAGCAGCGATTCGCGCTCCTGCTGCAGCGTCTCGTAGTACTTGATGCCGAAATAGAGGCCCGACCAGCAAAGCAGGAGGTAGGTCGAACTGAGCGTGCCGACGAAGATGCCGTACCACGGCTCGCCGGACATCGTGTCGCTCTCGACCCAGTGCACGTACGACGAGTTGATGATCACGCGCCAGGCGAGGGCCGTGACCCAGGATGCCAGCAGCACGTACGGGATCACGACGGACGGCGGCTTGCGCCAGAGCCAGTGGTAGAGGTAGCGCAGGGGCGCGGACAGCGCGAACCCGCTTGCGCCGGCCGCGAGCACGACCATGATGTAGGACGTCGGCTTCTCGTACAGCAACGCACCGAGGTATTGCGTGATGAGGTACGCGCTCCAGCCGAGCGTGTGCAGGGCCCAGAACAGCAGGTTGCGGTTGCGGCGGAGGTCGTCGAGGGTCACGGCGGCAGCTTAGCCGGGCGACCCCGGCGCCGGAAACGGTTCGTCGCGCCGGGAACACGGTTCGGCGTCGTCAGCGCCTGCCCTCCGTCACATAGGCCGCGCAGCCGGCCTCGAAGCCGGTGCCGCCACCGCGGCAGCGACAGGGCTCGTCCAGTTCGTTTTCGCGTGCCCACTCGAACCCGGCCTGCTCCGGGGTGACCGTCTGCTCGACGAAGGCGCGACAGCCCTCGACGAAGGCCGGGTTGGGGCTGGCCGCGCACTCTCGGGCGTCGGCGACGGCGTTGCGCTCAGCCCACGCAAAACCCGACTTGTGCGCAGTGCACTCCCGGTCGCGGCAGGCATAACCCAGGAAGACGGGTGCAGCGTAGGGCTCTCGCGTCAAGGACGCGCAACGGCCCGACCGCTGCGACGGGTTCGCTGGGTGACGCTCCCGGGGCCGGGGCAGCGGCAACTGCGGCCGATGCAGCGTGTCCGCACGCCAGCAACACGGCGATGGCGAACGGTCCGCGACCACGGCCGACGTGGCAGTGGTTGTCGGTTCGATTCGCTGGGGATCTCGGGTCCCGGTTGGGCACGGCAGGCTCCACTGCAGGATCGGAAGACGACAACCTAGCGCGACTGCCGATCGTGATTCGCCGGATTTTCTGCTCAGTACTGCCGGAATCACTGCATCGTGCACAATGCGGGCATGCGTTCCTGGGCCTGCACCTGGCTCGTGCTGCTCCTCCTGGTCACGCCGGTCGTGATGCGCCCGGCGCCTGCTGCGCAGACCACCGCCGTACTGCCGGGAGTCGTCGTCGGCATTGTCGATGGCGACACGGCCGACGTACGCCTCGCCTCGGGCATGATCCGCATCCGCTTCCATGCGATCGACGCCCCGGAATCCAGCCAGCCGCACGGCAAGGCAGCGAAGGCCGCGCTGTCCGACCTGATCTATGGCAAGGCCGTCGCGATCGAACCGTTCGAACAGGATCGTTACGATCGACTGGTGGCCCGCGTGTGGCTCGGCGACGTCGACGTCAACGCGCAGATGGTGAAGACCGGCAATGCCTGGACCTATCGAAAATACGCGGACGACCCGGCCTATTGCTCCTACGAAAAAGCGGCGCGCGACCTCGGCCGGGGATTGTGGCGACTGCAGGCCGACCAGCGCGTGGCCCCCTGGGAATGGCGCAAGCGCAAGAGCCTCGCGGGGCGTTTCACGGATTACACGCACGAGACCGTCGCGAACTGCATCGCGGCGCTCGGGCGTTGATGCAGCGCTCAGGCGTGCCGGGGCGCACCCACTCGGACGGGATGGCGCGCCGGAGCGCGTCCCCGGGCGGCGCCAAAGCCCGCACGGGTGGACTGCCAGGCGCTGCGAAACGCGTGATCGATCAGATCCAGGGCAACCAGTGCCAGGATCATGCCCGCCAACAGGTCGAGGCCGAGCAGGTCGGCCGTCTCCAGCCAGGTCATTTCCATGATCGTCTCCTGGTCGAGCGCTGGCGAGTTGCCGTGCCGGTGCCGGGGCTGCGAAACCAGGCCGTGCTCCGTGCGCTCGACTCGGTGCGGATGCTAGCCGGGGATTGCTGCTTTGCAGCAGAGCTGCGTCGCACTTTGCGGCAGTACGGACCCGGGATTGAACCGAACTGGGACGTGAGTCACCCGCCCGGGACCGGTTTCAGTGGTCGGCGCGCCTAAGAAAAAGGGGGGTCGCCCCCCCTCTGCTCTATCCGCTATCCGCTATCCGCTATCCGCTTCTTCAGGGAAACTGGATCTTCCCGCGGGGCGGCCCGCCCTGGCCCAGCGCGGCAGCCGCACCGGCCTCCGGGATGACGATGGACGAAGCCTGCTGGCGACGCATTTCCTGCAGTTCCTTCATGGTCTCTTCGAAGGCGACCTTCGCCCCGTCCGCAAAGCCCGCACAGGCCTCGCCGAGATTCGTCGCCTCGATCTCGAAAGTCAGTGGCAGCACGCCCGCGGGCGTCATGATCTGGGCCTGGCCCACGTAGACCGACGCTCGCGCAGGGTCCGGCGACCCGTCCGGCTTGACCGGCGTCATGACGCGGATCGTGCCCACCTTCCGGTCGGAATAGGTGTCTTCGCGGTACAGGTCGTTCGCATCCATATTCGGGTCAGGAGCGTTGGGGCCGGCCATGGTCATCCTCTGCGGGCAGTCTTCGCGGGGCCGACACGTTATCAGAATTTCGCATCGCCTTCGCCGGACCGCTGCCGGTCCGGGGCCCGGCCTCGCGCGGCCAGGGCGACAGCGCCACGTAGTACAGCAGCGCGAGGTTGATGATCGGGATCGAGGCCATGATCGCCAGCCAGGGCGGGAAACCCATGCGGCCGAAGATCTTCCAGAACGCGACGAGCTGCAGCAGCGAGAGGATGGCGAACCAGCGAATCATGCTGACTCCGGGGGGATGGGCGGCGGGGCGTCGATGATAGCGCCCGCCCGCCGGTGGTATAACGCCGCCCCATGAACGACCTTCATCGCCCGGGGGGCGCGGGCGGGCCGATCCGCGCGCCGCGAGGAACCGTGCTCTCGGCGCGCAGCTGGCTCACCGAAGCGCCGCTGCGCATGCTGATGAACAACCTCGACCCGGAGGTGGCGGAACGCCCGGACGATCTCGTCGTCTACGGCGGCATCGGCCGCGCCGCACGCAACTGGGACTGCTACGAACGCATCGTGCGCTGCCTGCGCGAACTCGGCGACGACGAGACCCTGCTCGTCCAGTCGGGAAAGCCCGTCGGGCGTGTTCCGCACGCACGCGGACGCCCCGCGCGTGCTGATTGCCAACTCGAACCTGGTCGGGCGCTGGTCGACGTGGGACCACTTCCACGAACTCGATCGCAAGGGCCTGATGATGTACGGCCAGATGACGGCCGGCTCGTGGATCTACATCGGCAGCCAGGGCATCGTGCAGGGCACGTACGAAACCTTCGTCGAGATGGGTCGCCAGCATTACGGCGGCAGCCTCAGCGGGCAAGTGGATCCTGACCGCGGGCCTCGGTGGCATGGGCGGCGCGCAGCCGCTCGCGGCGACGATGGCCGGCGCCTCGATGCTCGCCATCGAATGTCGTCCGGAGCGCATCCAGAAGCGGCTCGACACGCGTTATCTCGACGTGGCCGTGCCGACGCTGGACGCGGCGCTGCACGTGATCGACGACGCGAAGACGAGCGGCAGGGCGATCAGCGTGGGCCTGCTCGGCAATGCCGCCGAGGTCCTGCCCGAGCTGCTGCGTCGGGGCGTGCGGCCCGATGCCGTCACCGACCAGACCTCGGCGCACGATCCCGGTGAACGGCTACCTGCCGGAGGGCTGGACCCTCGCGCAATGGGACGAGCTTCGCGCCAGCGATCCGCGCGCCGTCGAACAGGCGTCGCGCCTCTCCATGGCCAGGCATGTCGAAGCGATGCTCGGCTTCCAGCGACTGGGCATTCCGGTCTTCGATTACGGCAACAACATCCGGCAGGTGGCGTTCGACGCGGGCGTGAAGAACGCCTTCGACTTTCCGGGGTTCGTGCCGGCTTACGTGCGGCCGCTGTTCTGCCGCGGCGTCGGTCCGTTCCGCTGGGCTGCACTGTCGGGCGATCCGGAGGACATCCATCGCACGGACGCGAAGGTGAAGGAGCTGATCCCGGACGATCCGCACCTGCACCGCTGGCTCGACATGGCGCGCGAACGCATCCAGTTCCAGGGCCTGCCGGCACGAATCTGCTGGGTGGGACTGGGACAGCGGCATCGCCTCGGCCTCGCGTTCAACGAGATGGTCGCCCGCGGCGAACTCAAGGCGCCCGTCGTGATCGGGCGCGATCACCTGGACTCGGGCTCGGTCGCGAGCCCGAACCGCGAAACCGAGGCGATGCAGGACGGCTCGGATGCCGTCGCCGACTGGCCCCTGCTCAATGCCCTGCTCAACACCGCGAGCGGTGCGACGTGGGTTTCCATCCATCATGGCGGCGGCGTCGGCATCGGCTATTCGCAGCACGCCGGCGTGGTCATCGTCTGCGACGGCACCGCTGCCGCCGCGCGGCGCATCGAGCGGGTGCTGTGGAACGATCCCGCGACCGGCGTGATGCGGCATGCGGATGCCGGCTATGCGATCGCGATCGACTGCGCACGCGAGCAGGGACTCAACCTGCCCTTCCTGGATTGATGCGCACGCTCTGGCGCCATGCCGCGGTGGCTGCCTGCGATGCCGCAGGCAGCGTCCATGAGCACGGCGCCGTCGTCGCACGCGACGGGATCATCGAATGGGTCGGTGACGAGGCAGATCTGCCCGCGGGGCTGCATCCCGATCGCACGATCGAGCTCGCAGGCCGCTGGCTCACGCCCGGCCTGATCGATTGCCATACGCACCTCGTCTTTGCGGGCCAGCGAGCGGCGGAGTTTGCCCGCCGCACCGCGGGCACGAGTTACGCGGCAATCGCGCGCGAAGGCGGCGGCATCCTGAGCACGGTGCGCGCCACGCGTGCTGCCTCGGTCGATGCGCTGGTACAGGCCAGTGAAGCCCGGTTGCGTGCCCTGCTGCAGGAGGGCGTGACGACGGTCGAGATCAAGTCGGGATACGGCCTCGACTTCGAAGCCGAACGCCGCATGCTGCTCGCCGCGCGCGAGCTGGAGCAGAAGCTGCCGGTGAGCGTGGTCACCAGCCTGCTCGCGGCCCATGCCGTGCCGCCGGAATATGCGGGACGGGCGGACGAATACATCGACGTCGTGTGCAACGACTGGCTGCCGCGCTTCGCCCTGGAGCGCAACCCTCACCCCAACCCCCTGGCGCGGGAAAGGGAGCAGAGGCTCGTCGACATGGTCGATGCGTACTGCGAAGACATCGCCTTCAGCGCGGCCCAGTGCGACCGGCTGTTTGCCGCTGCCGCAGAGCTCGGCTGGCCCGTTCGCCTGCACGCCGAACAGATCGCGAACGTCGGGGCGAGCCAGGTCGCTGCGAGGCATCGTGCGCTCGCCTGCGATCATCTGGAGTACACGACCGAGGCCGACATCGCGGCGCTCGCACAGGCGGGTACCGTCGCGGTACTGCTGCCGGTGGCGTGGTACGTGCTCGGCGACCCGCAGCGACCGCCGATCGAACAACTGCGCCGTCACGGCGTACCGATCGCGATCGCGAGCGATGCCAACCCGGGCTCGGCACCCGGAGCTTCGTTGCTGGTCGCGATGAACATGGCCCGCCGGCTGTTCGGGCTGACCAGCGACGAAGTGCTGCATGGCGTGACGCGACACGCGGCGCGTGCGCTCGGTCGCGACGGCCGATGCGGCGTGCTCGCACCTGGTCTCGCCGCGGACTTCGCCGTCTGGTCCGTCGCCACGCTCGACGAACTGGGCTACTGGATCGGCTACAACCCCTGCAGCATGGTCGTGCGCCACGGCGAGATCGTGCTCGAGCGTGACGTATGAACATGACTGCCGAGCACCATCGACCTCAGCGCATGGCAGGGCCGCATCGATACCGTCGATGGCGCTGCCGGTCGTCGCTGGCACCAGGTCGTGCAAGCCATCGACCCGGCGGCGCGCAATGCCGGAACCGCCCTGCTCGGGTTTGCCTGCGACGCCGGTGTCGCGCGCAACCATGGCCGGTCCGGTGCGGCGACCGGACCGCAGGTGCTGCGCCGCCATCTCGCCAACCTCGCCTGGCACGGCGCCGCGACGCGCAGGCCTCTATGACGCCGGCGACGTGCACTGTGCGGGTGACCAGCTCGAAGTCGGCACAGGCCGCGTATGCGGCTCGGCTCGCCGGACTGCTGCGGGCCGGCCACCGCGTCGTCGGCATCGGTGGTGGACACGAGATTGCCTGGGCTTCCTACCAGGGCATTGCCGCAGGCGCTCGCGGGCGATGCGCGCCTGCAGCGACTCGGCGTGATCAATTTCGACGCGCACTTCGACTTGCGGCAGCCCGAGGCGGCGGATCGCGGCAGTTCCGGGACGCCGTTCCTGCAGATCGCCGAAGCGCGCGCCGCGGCCGGCCTGCCGTTTCACTATCTTTGCCTCGGCATCAGCGAGGCCTCCAATACCCGGGCACTGTTCGATCGCGCCGCCGCGCTCGGCACCCGGCACGTCAGGGACGTGGACATCGGGTTCGCGGCGACGGAATCAGCCGTGCAGGAATTCGTCGCGGACTGTGACGCGATCTACTGCACCTTCTGCCTGGACGTACTGCCCGCCTCCGTTGCACCCGGCGTCAGTGCGCCATCGGGCCTGGGCGTGCCGCTGCACCGGGCCATCGAACTGCTGCGCCTGGTGCTGGCCGAATGCCGCGGCGGCACGCGGCGACAAGCTCTCATGGCGGACGTCGCCGAATTCAACCCGCTGCACGACGCGGCCGACGCGCGCACCGCGCGCGCAGCGGCACGACTCGTGTACGAACTGGCCGGCCTCGGCCGGTAATGGGATCGACACGGCAAGACGCACCGCGCCGCGTTTTTGCCGCGGTCGCGGGGGCGGCGTATCCTGCGCGTCCCTCGACGACTCACGGCGTGGCGAAACGCCGACATGAAGTCCACGACCCCGTTCCTCGCCATTGCCGCGTTGTCCCTCCTGCTCGCCGCTTGCGACCGGCGTAAGGAAGAACCTCCGCCGGAACCGGAACCAAGCCCGCCGCGCAGGCGGACGACAGGCACCTGCCCGCCGGCATCGCCTGGTTCGACGGCGACGTGGATGCAGCCTTCGCGTCGGCGCAGAAGGCGAACAAGCCCGTGTTCCTGTACTGGGGCGCGGAGTGGTGCCCGCCCTGCGCACGCGTGAAGTCGACGATCTTCAACAAGCGCGAGTTCCAGGAGCGGTCCCGGCTGTTCGTGCCCGTCTATCTCGACGGCGACACACCCAGCGCGCAGAAGCACGGCGAGCACTTCGGCGTGATCGGCTATCCGACGATGATCCTGTTCCGCCCGGACGGTACCGAGATCACGCGCCTGCCCGGCGACGTCGACATCACTCGTTACGCGACCGTCCTCGACGTGGCGCTCGCCGACGCGAGGCCGGTGAAGGAAATCATCGCAGCGGCGCGACAAGGTGCGGACGTGCCCGCCAACGACTGGCGGCTGCTCGCCAATTATTCCTGGGGCACGGACAGCGGTCGCGCCATCGCGGACGACCAGCGCCTGGCGACGCTGCGGACGCTGGTGCAGCGCTGCCCGGCGGAACTCACGGCCGAATGCTCGCGGATCTTCTTCAGCTACGTGCTGGCCGCTGCCGATGCCGCCCGGGGCGACAAGCCGGCGCTTTCGATGGCCTCGAGCGCGCCGATGCCCGCCGCAAGCTGCTGGCGCTGCTGCAGGTACCGGCCGTCCAGGCGGCCAACGTCGATCACCTGCTGTACGTGCCGAAGCCGGTCATCGCGACGCTTTCCGCCGACGGCTCCCGCGAGCGGCACGAACTGACGCGCGCCTGGAACGCAGCGCTGGATCAAGTGGGTGCTCCGGGCAGCGCCGTGCAACTCAACGTGCCCGAGCAGTTGAATGCCATCCGCGTGCGCATCGTCCTGGCGCGACTGGACGCGCCGGAAGGAACGCCCGGTGACCGCCTGCACTGCTCGATCAGGCGCGCAAGGCGGTGGCCGACGCCGATGCGAAGACCACCGATGCCTATGCGCGCCAGGCGGCGATCAATGCGGCCGCCAATCTCTACTGGGAGGCGGGGCTCGATGCGGAATCGAACCAGCTGCTGACCGCCGAGCTCGAGAAGTCGATCTCGCCCTACTATTTCATGCTCGAACTCGCCGACCTCGCGGAGAAGGCGGGTCGCAAGCAGGAGGCGGTGCAGTGGCTGGCGCGCGCTTATGACGGCGCCAAGGGTCCCGCCACGCGCTTCCAGTGGGGCTACAACTACCTGGTCGGCCTGCTGGAGATGACGCCCGAAGACACGCAGGGCATCGAGCGTGCCGGGCTCGCCGTGCTGGGCGAACTCGACGGCTCACCCGACGCCTTCTACCAGCGCACCCGCATGCGCCTCGAGCAGCTCGATGCGAAGCTGCTCGACTGGGGCAAGGCCGGCGAGGCCGCGAAGGTGGTGGAAACGCTGCGGACGCGGACCCGGGCGATCTGCAGCAAGCTGCCGGCCGGCGATCCGGGCCGTCGCAACTGCGAGAAATTCCTCAACCCGGCCGCTGCAGCCACTGCGGTCCAGTCATGAACATGCCCCGCCCGCGAGCGAAGCTTCCGCGGGCATTGCTCGTCACGGTCGCAATGCTTTCCGGAGTCGCATGCACTGGCGGATGAGCTCGAGACGATCACGCTGCAGCACCGGCTCGCCGAAGACCTCGTCCCGGTCCTGCAGCCCCTCGTTCCCCCGGGCGCCGCGCTCACCGGCGTTGGCAATGTCCTGCTGGTGCGCGCGGACGAGGCGACTCTCGAACAGGTACGCCAGGCAGTGGCGGCGCTCGACCGGGCACCGCGCCAGCTGCTCATCACCGTCGGGCAGTCCACGGGCGTCGAGTCGGGGCAGGTCGGCGTGCGCGGTTCCGGGACCGTGAGTTCAGGCAACGTCCAGGTCGGCGTGAACCAGCCACCGCGGTCGCAGTCGAGTGCACAAGTCGTGCTGCAAGGCGGCACCACGCAGGAGCGGATCCGCAGCGTCTCGAGCGCGCGTGCACTCGAAGGCTACGAGGCGTACGTCGCGGTGGGACAGTCCCGGCCGTTCACGTCGACGTCGGTCATTGCGACGCCGCATGGGGGCCCGGTCGTGAACCAGTCCACCGGCTATCGCGACGTGCAGACGGGCTTCTACGCGACGCCGCGCCTCGCTGGTGACCGCGTGACGCTGGAGATTTCGCCGACGCAGCAGCAGGTGACTCCAGGCCGGCGCGACAGCATCTCGACACAGTCATTGACCACCACCGTCAGCGGACGGCTCGGTGAGTGGATCGAAATCGGTGGCGCCGTCGGCAGTCGCGATGGCGGCACCACGGGCCTGCTCACATGGGGCACCCGCTCCGAATCGACGCAGTACTCGGCCTGGGTCAAGGTTGAAGAAGTTCCCTAGCGACCGGGCGGTGCCGTCGTCGCAGGCGCGGGCAACGCGGCCGACTCGACCGCGAGACCTGACGGAGCAGGCGCCGGTTGCAGCGGCGTCATGATCTCGAAGCTGGCCGCAAAGTAATCGGTCTCGCCGAAGCAGTTCGTCGGCAACCCCGGGTGCTCGGTGTAGTGGATCCGTACCTGCTGGCCGACGGCCTTGTGCAGCTGCGCGGCGACGGCATCGTCACGGACGCTGAAGTGCCAGATCTGCGGTGCGACCCCTCCCACCACGTACTGGGCGAGCTCGCCCTCGTACGTCTTGCAGATCCAGCCGCGCTTCGAGAATTTCTGCAGCACGCCGGCGCGCTCGCCTTCGGAGTAGCTCCACCAGAGCATGAACGCCGTGTAGAGCGCGATCAGCAGGATCGCACCGACGAGGCTGCCCAGCAGGTAAGCCTTGAAGCTGCGGCGCGGCGGCTTCGGTGCGGAGGAAGCGCCCGGCGGCGGCGGGGAAGTGACGGATCCCTGGACGTTCATGAACTGGCTCCCGAATTTTTCATGTGCTCGTGCCGGCGCATCACAGCTGCGAGTCGATCGGCAACAAGCGCAGCAGCGTGACGCTCGTGCGGCGTCCCCAGCTCGCGTCGGGCTCGTGCTGCGACCGTCGCTCCCGGCCACCGGCGTGATCGTACCAGACGAGTTCGCCGTCCTTCTCCAGCTCGACGCGATAGCTCAAGTCCGGCGACGTGATCAGGTCCCACTGCGCGCGCAGCTGGCGGGCGAGTTCGGGACTGTCCACCAGCACGCCCATCTCGGTGTTGAGGATTGCCGAGCGCGGGTCGAGGTTCATCGATCCGACGAACACCCAGCGGTCGTCGATCAGGATCGCCTTGGTGTGCAGGCTCGCGCGCGACGAGCCAATGACGCTGATCTGGCTGCGCCCGGCCTCACTCCCGGCGCGGCGCTTCATCTCGTAGAGTTCGACACCGCCCCGCAGCAGCTCGCGGCGCACGCGCGCATAACCGGTGTGCACCGCGGCCACGTCGGTGGCCGCAAGCGAGTTCGTCAGCACCGCCACGCGCAGCCCCCGTTGCACGTCTGCAACCAGCGCGCCCGCTCCCTCCTTGCCTGGAACGAAATACGACGAAACGATCAATACTTCGTGGCTGGCCTGGCCGATGGCCGCGTTGAGCCCCGCCAGCACCTTGGAGTCGCTGAGTTCTTCCTTGTTGCGGAGCTGGGCCGGGTCGTCCACGAGCAGCCGCATGTCGCTCACCAGCAGCGGCGGTGGCCCCGCTGCCAGCAGCTGAGCCCGCTGCTGCGCGTCGCGCAGGGCTGCGACATAGGGCGTGTCGGCGACGTCTTCCTGGTACCGGTTCGCCGCCTCGATCATCCGCTCCAGCTCCTCGGGCTTGGGCTGGCGCGAGTCGAAGCGCGACACGGGCACGGCGTGGCGGCTGTTCCAGTAATCGTCGAACTGCCGGCTTACCTCGGACACGATCGGCCCGGTCAGTGCGACGTCGAGGTCGCTGAAATTGGAATGCGGCGAAGCCCCGAAATACTCGTCGCCGATGTTGCGGCCGCCGATGATCGCGATGCGGTTGTCGGCGATCCACGCCTTGTTGTGCATGCGGTGATTGAGGTGACTGGCCCGCAGCAGTATTTCCGTCCAGTAGCCCAGCACGCCGGAGCGGCTGTAGAACGGATTGAACATCCGCACTTCGATGTTGGGATGCAGGTCCGCGATCGCGCAGGCGATCGTGCTTGTCGCGCGCGTCGAAGTCGTCGACGAGGATGCGCACCCGCACGCCGCGCTCGGCGGCGCGCACCAGTTCCGCGGCGAGCAGCTTGCCCGTGAGGTCCTGGTGCCAGATGTAGTACTGCACGTCGAGCGTCCGCTCGGCGGCGGCGGCCGTGGTCGCACGGTATGCGAACGCCAGCGCGTTCTGTTCGACGAGCCGCACGCTCGACACCGCGGGGTCGCCGCCGAGTTCGCGCAGCACGGCGCGGTCGATGACCGAGCTCTGCGCGGGCGGGATCGCGTGCGACGGCTCGACGCCCTCGAGCCGGGGCGCGCTCGCGCAATGCGCCAGCAGCGGCAGTGCCGCCAGGACCAGCAGTCGCCGCCACGGATTCATGGCACGCCCGGGACGGCCTGCAGCTGCCCGGTGGCGGGCTGCGCGGGCAGCACGAACTCCTCGATCCGTCCGACGAGATAGCGATGGAAGGGATTGCTGCGCTGGCGCGTCAGCATCCAGCCGGGCACGTTGAGCACGCCGTTCTCGCCCCTGATCTCGATGCTGCCCAGTTGGATGTGGGTGGCGGACCGGGCAGCTTCGTAACCGTACAGCGGGTCGTCGGGCGGGAACGGCAGTGCGACATGCGACAGGGAGAAGACGTTCCTCGGCCAGGCCAGGCCGAGCTGCCGCTCGCTCGCCTGCGTTGCGTTCGCTGCCACGCGGCGTTCCTCGACCTGCAGCGTTTGCGGGCTGGCGTTCGTGATCAGCGACAGAGCGAAGGGCCGTTGCGCCTGCGCCAGCAGCCTGCGCGTGAGCGGCGCGGGATCCGCGACCAGCATCTTTTGCACGACTGACAGGCGATTGACGTCGAACAGCACGAGCTCGTGCCCCCCCGGGGCCAGGCGGCCGAGCAGCGCGTCGACGACGGCCCCCGCCCGCACCGTCGAATCCACCGTCGACATGAAAGCGAGGATGGGCGGTACGTCGCGCAGCGGCCCCTGCCGGGCCAGCCGGTCGATGCGTCTCGTGAGCCCACTGGTGAGGCGCTGCGTCTGCCCGGCAGCGTGGAAGCTGAAGGACTGGTACTTGTAGGGATCGACCTCCGCCTCGATGACCTGCCAGGCCGCGCGCCCGAATCCCTGCAGGTCGGAGAGCCCGGTACGGATGCGGGCGATCGCGGCGAGACGCGTGATGCCGATCGCCGGAGAAATAAGCACCAGTCCCGCAGGACGAGGCAGGGTCGCGTCCTCGCGGGCATCGAGCGCATAGCTCACTGCCAGCGCGGCACCGTTCGAGTAGCCGACGACGTACAGGGGTTGCCCGCCCCCGAGGCCCGCCCGGAGGTCCTTCATGGCAAGCCGCGTTGCAGCCTGCAGGTCCTCGACTTCGAACGTGACCAGCCCAGCGGGAACGGTGCCGTGGCCAGGCAGCCGCAGACCCACGACGCGCAGTCCGCGCGCCGCGAGCACCAGGCCGATGCTGCGCAGGCTGTACGGCGAATCCGTGAGGCCGTGCAGCAGCAGGACGCCGCCGACGGGTGGCCCGGGCGGCTCGAGGACGAAGGTCCTGTTCCAGTTGGTGTCCCAGACCCCGGGATCGCTCAAGCTGCCTGCGGAGTATCGGTTGAACAGGTGCCAGTCCGGGTCCCCAACGGGCCGGTAAACCTCCTTCGAGACTTGGTCCAAGACCTGCTGCTCGCGCGCAAGGTACTGGCGCAGCGTCGTGACCCTGCCGCGCTCGTAGTCTGCAGCCGTGAATTCCTCGGCCAGCCGCGCCTGGTGCCACGGCTTCAAGTCGGGCCCGGACCAGAGATAGTGCAGGTAGAAGGCGATGCCGACGAGCAGCAATGCCGAAAGCAGGGCCAGCAGCGAGCGGGCCAGCCACCGCAACAACGATCGCACGATTATCCAGTCCCCATGTCCGGTCCCCGTCGAGATCATGTCCGAATACGCCCGTCTCGTAAAACCCGAATGGTGAGACGTGACCGGGACCGTCAGCATTCCTGCCGGTATCGGTCGCCCACGGCGACGAACGGAATATGGAACGAGCCACCGCACCCGAGGTCGAGGTCGCAACGCGAGTCGCGGCCCTGCCTGCTTGTGGCGAGTCCGCCTGCGTCTGTGCCGATCGCTTGCGGGAAGCGGCCGATCTCCTCGCCGTCCAGGGCGCCAACCCCTATCGCGTCACGGCCTACCGCAGGGCGGCGGACACCCTCTGCAAGCTCGATCACTCCGCGATCGTCGCGCTCGTCGAACGCGAGGGCGTCGACGGTCTCGACCGCCTGCCGCACATTGGCCGCGGCATCGCGACCGCCGTCGTCGAGATGGTGCGCACGGGACACTGGACGCAGCTCGAACGCCTGCGAGGCACGGCCGATCCCGTGCAGTTGTTCACCGTCGTGCCCGGGCTGGGCCATCGCCTCGCGGAGCGGATCCACGAGGAACTGCACGTCGACACGCTCGAAGCGCTGGAACTCGCGGCGCATGACGGCCGGCTCGAGAACGTACCCGGCGTGGGGCCGCGTCGCGCGGCTGCGATCCGCGCGAGCCTGCATGCGATGCTGGTGCGCGGCCGCTCGCATGCGCCGGTGAACACGGGCGCGAGCGTACCGTCGGTCAAGTTGCTGCTGGCGATCGACCACCAGTATCGCGACCAGGCCGCAGCCGGCAACCTGCCCCTGATTGCCCCGACCCGCTTCAATCCGTCCCATGAGGCCTGGCTGCCGGTGCTCCACAGCGAGCAGGACGGGTGGCAATTCACCGCGCTGTATTCCAACACGGCGCAGGCGCACCAGCTCAAGCGTACCCACGACTGGGTGCGCATCTTCCATTACGATTCGGAAAACTCCGAAGGCCAGCACACGGTGGTCACCGAGACTCACGGACCGCTGGCTGGCAAGCGCGTCGTCCGCGGCCGCGAGGCCGAGTGCCGCGCTTATTACGTCTCTAGTCCAGGCCGCGATCGCGGGTGCCGACGGGCGCCATGCCGGTGCTACTTCGGTGACGACTTGAGGTGCGGCCCGGCCCCGGGTCCGGCCTCGTAGAAGCGCCCCGAGCCGGCAAAACGCTCGCGGAAAAACGGATCGTCGAGGCTCGACTCGGCAACGTCACGACCTGGCTGTGGCGCGTGCACGAAGCGACCTTGCCCGGTGTAGACGCCGACGTGGCTGATCTCGCGGCTGCCGGCCACGAGCCGGAAAAACACCAGGTCGCCCGGCCGCAGGTCGTCCCGGTCAACCTTGCGCGCCGCGGCGTACTGCGCCGCAGCCGTACGTGGCACGGCGATGCCCTCCTGCGCGTGCACGTACGCCACGAGGCCGCTGCAGTCGAAACCGCGGCGCGGCTCGTCGCCACCGTACCGGTACGGCACGCCGATCTGGTCGCGGGCTTCGCGGGCGATCACGGCGCCCGCGCCGCGCAAGGCCTCGGCCGTCTGCTCGCGAGCGGCCGGATCGGACGGCAAGCCCGGGCGGAACGGAGCACAGCCGGCCAGCGACAGCAGCGCCAGCCAGACGGGCGCGACGCGTCGCACTGATCGGGCGGCTGTTCGGCGAGCGGCGGCGTTCATGAGTTCGGCGGGCGTACCTTGCGGGTCGGGATCGCAGTCATCGGGTCATCGGGCCAGTAATGTTTAGGGTACCGGCCCTTCAGTTCCTTGCGGACTTCAGCGTACCCGCGCGCCCAGAAGCTCGCGAGGTCGCGCGTTACCTGTACTGGACGCCGCGCCGGCGACAGAAGTTCCAGCGTCAACGCAATCCGGCCCCCGGCGATGCGCGGCGATGCGGCCAGGCCGAACACCTCCTGCAGCCGCACTGCCAACGCGGGCGCGGCCTGCGAGTAATCGATCGCAATGCGCGACCCGCTTGGGACGCTGAGATGGGTGGGGGCGAGTTCGTCGAGACGGCGCTGGCGATTCCAGTCGAGCAGGCCGTGCAGCGCTGCGCGCAGGTCGACACGCGCCAGGTGATCGCGGCGCGTCACGCCGTCGAGGTACGGAGCCAGCCAATCCTCGAGCGTGGCGAGCAACGTGTCGTCCGAGACGTCGGGCCACTCTTCGTTGACCTCGCCGGGTTGCGACTGCGCGCGCAGCAGGGCCACGCGCGCCCGCCATTGCTGCAGGTCGGCCGTCCACGGCAAGCAAGCCAACCCGAGCGAGCGGATGCCCGGCGATCATTGCGCCGGCCGCCCCGGTCGCCGCCTTGCCATGCAGGGGGCGTTCGTCGAGCACCAGCGCACCGAGGCGGCGGACGCGGCGGGCCACGACGGATTCCGTGCGCGGATCCCAGGCGACCTCTCGACCGACTGGATGTGGCGCTCGAAGCAGCGTTCGAGCCACTCGCGTGTCAGGGGTGCCGCGAGCTGGATCTTCGCTTCGCGCTCGCCCGCGTCGAGTTCGGCGGCGACGATGAACTCGCTGCGGGCCAGCGCGGCCGGGCTCGTGAGATTCGCGCCACGTCCCTGGGCGAGCAGGTAACGGCCGGTGTCGCCACCCCGGCTCATGCCGATGCGGTCCGGATAGGCGAAGGCGAGCAGCGCGCCGACGGCGACATCGCGCGGCAGTGCCGGCTCCTGCCGCGCGGCCCGCGGCAGCTCGCGTTCCGCTCGCCGCGCCAACAGATCGGCGGAGCGCCGGACCTGCTGGAGCGCCCGGCTGTCGACCTGGATGCCTGGCGGGGCCGCAGCACCGGACAGCACGTCGACGCGGTGGCGCAGGTCAGGGTCGCGCGGGCCGGGCCCGCTGCGTGCGCAGCGGATCGCGTTCGCTGAGCAGTGCCGCGATGTCGCACGCCAGGCGGCTCAGACCCAGGGTGCCGGCGCGGTCGATCATGTGGGCGAGGCGGGGATGCGTGCCGAGGGCTGCCATGCGCCGGCCGCTCGCCGTGACCTGGCCGCGCTCGTCGATCGCTTCCAGCAGCGTCAGCAGTTCGCGCGCCTGCGCGAGCGTCGCGGCCGGGGGTGGGTCGAGCCAGTCGAGCTGCGCCGGGTCGGTGCTGCCCCAGCAGGCGAGTTCGAGCGCCAGCGGCGCGAGGTCCGCCTCGAGCATCTCGGGCACGGCATGCGCGGCCAGCGCCGCATGTGCAGATTCGGACCAGAGCCGGTAGCACACGCCAGGCGCGGTGCGTCCGGCACGCCCGCGCCTCTGGTCAGCCGAGGCGCGCGAGATCGCAACCGTCTCGAGGCGGCTCATCCCGGAGTTCGGATCGAAGCGCTGGCGGCGCTCGAGGCCGGCATCGACGACGATGCGCACCCCCTCGATCGTCAGGCTGGTTTCGGCGAGGTTCGTCGCGACGACGACCTTGCGTCGACCCGCGGGTGCGGGCTGCAGTGCCGCATCCTGCGCCGTTGCATCGAGGTCGCCGTAGAGCGGCAGCACCAGCAGCGACGGGTCATCCGCTCCAGCGGCGATGGCAGTCGCAGGCGCGACGGATCTCGGCAGCGCCCGGCAGGAAGACCAGCACGTCGCCGGGATCGGCAGCCAGCGCGCGCAACACGACGCGCGCCGCGCGCTGCTCGACCGGCTCGGGCCAGCGGTTCACCGACGCCGGCGGCGGCGCGGCGTAATGGGTCGTCACGTCGAACATGCGACCCGCCGATCGCACGCAAGCCGCGTCGCCCAGCAACTGCGCCACAGCGTCGCCGTGCAGCGTCGCCGACATGACCAGCAGCCGCAGGTCGTCGCGCAGGTGCTTCTGGGCATCGAGCGCGAGGGCCAGCCCGAGGTCGGACTGCAGGTTGCGCTCGTGGAACTCGTCGAAGATCACGCAGCCGACGTCCTCGAGCGCGGCATCGGACTGCAACCTGCGGGTGAGGATGCCCTCGGTCACCACTTCGATGCGCGTCGCCGCGGTGACGCGCGTCTCGAGCCGGGTTCGATAACCGACCAGCTGGCCCGGCTCGCTGCCGGCCAGCTGCGCGAGCCGTCGCGCGACGGCGCGGGCGGCGATGCGGCGCGGCTGCAGCATGAGGATGCGCCGCCCCGCGAGCCACGGTTCCTCGAGCAGTGCCAGCGGCACGACCGTGCTCTTGCCGGCGCCGGGCGGTGCCTCGAGCACCGCGTTGCGGTGCTTGCGCAATGCCTCGCGCAACTCGGGCAGCGCGTCGCGGATCGGCAGTTCGGGCAGGGGCTGGCTCAAACGCGCGGGACCGGTGGTGTGACGGAGGGCGGCCGCAGCGTGCATGATTGCCGCATGGAAGGAAACGTCCTGCTGTGGATTCTCGCCGCTTTACTGGTCCTGGTCGGCCTCGCGGGCGTCATCCTGCCGGCCCTGCCGGGCGTTGCGCTGGTCTTCGCCGGCCTCTGCGTCGGCGCCTGGGCCGACGACTTTCAACGCGTGGGCTGGCTCACGCTCACGTTCCTCGGCGTGCTGACGCTGGCCTCGTTTGCGATCGACTTCGCAGCCACGGCACTCGGCGCGAAGCGCGTGGGCGCGACGAAGCTCGCGGTCATCGGCGCGGCGCTCGGGGCGCTGTTCGGCATCTTCCTCGGCATCCCGGGGCTGATCCTCGGGCCGTTCGTCGGTGCCGTGGCGGGCGAGATGCTCTCCCACGGCGAGTGGCGCAAGGCCACGCATGCCGGCGTCGCGACCTGGATGGGACTGCTGTTCGGGACGCTCGCGAAGATCGCGCTGATCTTCGGGATGCTCGGCGTGTTCGTGTTCGCCTACTTCGTCGGCTGACGCTGCGCACGAATGCGCAGAACCGTAGCGGCGTCGCGGCCAGTTCCTGGGTTTCGCGGGGGACACGCCGCGAGTCCGTCCCTGTAGGCTCGCGCGCGCCGTCCATGTCGCGCGACGGTCCCCCGCGAAACCAAGGAACCGTCCGCGCCGCTGACGCTGCGGCGACAGCATGACGGAACCAGAGTGTTTCGATGGGCAGCCACGCGATTCGACGCTCGACGATCCCGTGCCATCCGAGGCCGCTCTCACCGTTGCGACCGCTGCCGCTACGCCACCCCGACCGGGTCCTGACCGGTTCGGGGGACCGTCGCGCGGCATGGACGCCGCGCGCGAGCCCCCAGGGACGGGTTCACGGCGTGTCCTCCGAACCGGATCAGGACCCGGTCGGGGCGAGCGCACTCGACTGCGTGACAGCGTCGCAGTCGCGGTGACGTCGGCTCAGCTACGCACCATGCGGTTGTCGACGAGCTGCGCGACGACACTCGGATCCGCCAGCGTCGAGATGTCGCCCAGCTGGTCCGACTCGTTCGCGGCGATCTTGCGCAGGATGCGGCGCATGATCTTGCCCGAGCGCGTCTTCGGCAGGCCCGGCGCCCACTGGATGTAGTCCGGCGTGGCGATGGGTCCGATCTCGCGCCGGACCCACTCACGCAGCTCCTTGCGCAGCTCCTCCGTCGGCTCGGCGTCGTGCACCAGCGTCACGTACGCGTAGATGCCCTGGCCCTTGATGTCGTGCGGGCAGCCGACCACGGCGGCTTCGGCGACGAGGTGGTGCGCGACGAGCGCACTCTCGATCTCCGCCGTGCCGAGGCGGTGGCCCGCCACGTTGAGGACATCGTCGACGCGGCCGGTGATCCAGTAGTAGCCGTCCTCGTCGCGCTTCGCCCCGTCGCCCGTGAAATACCGGCCGGGGAACGTCCGGAAGTACGTATCGATGAAGCGCTGGTGATCGCCGAACACCGTGCGCATCTGGCCCGGCCAGCTGTCGACCAGCACGAGGTTGCCCTCGCACGCGCCTTCGAGCGTGTGGCCGTCGTTGTCGACGATCGCCGGCTTCACGCCGAAGAACGGCTTGGTCGCCGAGCCCGGCTTCTGCGGGATCGCGCCCGGCAGCGGGCTGATCAGGATGCCGCCGGTCTCGGTCTGCCACCAGGTGTCGACGATCGGGCAGCGGTGATCCCCGACCACGCGGTGATACCACTCCCAGGCTTCCGGGTTGATCGGTTCACCCACGGTGCCCAGCAGCCGCAGCGACGAGCGCGAGTGCTTCTTGACGGGGCCTTCGCCTTCGCGCATCAGGGCACGCAGCGCCGTCGGTGCCGTGTAGAAGATCGTGACCTGGTGCTTGTCGCAGGCCTGCCAGAACCGGCCCGGGTCGGGGTAGTTCGGGACACCTTCGAAGATGACCGACGTCGCACCATTGGCGAGCGGCCCGTAGACCACGTAGCTGTGCCCGGTGACCCAGCCCACGTCGGCCGTGCACCAGTAGATGTCGTCTTCACGGAGGTCGAAGACCGCTTCGTGCGTGAGCGCCGCGTAGACGAGATAGCCGCCCGTCGTGTGCAGCACGCCCTTCGGCTTGCCCGTGGAACCCGACGTGTACAGGATGAACAGTGGATCCTCGGCGTCCATCGGCTCGCACGGGCATTCGTCCGGCTGACCGTCGACGACCTCGGAATACCATTTGTCGCGGTGATACATTGCCACCGTCGCGCCGGTGCGCTTGACCACGAGCACGTGCTGCACGGTCTCGGTGCCGGGCGACGACAGCGCCTGGTCGACGTTCGCCTTGAGCGCCACCTTCTTGCCGCCGCGGATGCCTTCGTCGGCCGTGATGATGACGGTGGACGCGCAGTCGGAGATGCGGCCCGCGAGCGAATCCGGCGAGAAGCCGCCGAAGACGACCGAGTGGATCGCGCCGATGCGTGCACAGGCGAGCATCGCCACCGCCGCCTCGGGGATCATCGGCAGGTAGATCGTGACGCGATCGCCCTTCTTGACGCCGAGGCCCTTCAGCGCGTTCGCGAGCTTGCAGACGCGGTGATAGAGCTCGCGATAGGTGATCTTCGCGGATTCATTGGGGTCGTCGCCTTCGTGGATGAACGCGACCTTGTCGCCGCGGGTGGCGAGCTGGCGGTCGAGGCAGTTATAGGCGACGTTGAGCTGGCCGTCGTAGAACCAGCGGACACGGAAGTCGGCCGCGTCGAAGCTGACGTCCTTGATCTTCGTGTACGGTTTGCTCCAGTCGATGCGCCGGCCCATGCGCCCCCAGAAGGCTTCGGGGTCTGCGACCGATTCGGCATAGAGCTTCTCGTAATCGTCGCGACGGTAACGGGCCCGGGCGGCAAAATCCGTCGGCGCTTCATAGATGTGTTTGTGCATCGTCAGACTCCCCTGCCCCGCTTGATCAAGCGGGGTCGTTCATTTGCTCGAGGGCGGCCCGTACCCGTCGGGCGTGGGCCGCAAGGACTGCAGGGTCGGCCATGTCGCGGGCATGGAATCGCAGGTCGATTCCCGCGTGCCGCGGCACGACGTGGAAATGGAGGTGGAAGACGCTCTGCCCGGCCGCGCTGCCGTTCAATTGCGCGATCATGATGCCCGGCGCGTCGAATGCCCGCTTCACGGCGCGAGCCACGCGCTGCGTGGTCAGGATGGTTGCAGCCAGGGCGTCCGGAGGCAGCTCGAACAGGTTCTCGGCGGCCGCCTTCGGGATCACCAGCGCATGGCCATCCGCCTGCGGCATGACGTCCATGAACGCGAGCGTGTGCTGATCCTCGAACACGGTGTGCGCCGGAATCTCGCCCCGGAGGATGCGCGCGAAGATGTTGTTGGTGTCGTAGGCCATGGCGAACCGCCGGCAGGCTCCCGGGTCGTGCTGGACCGAGTATAGCGGCCGGCCCGCGGCGCGCTCCGAGGCATTCGACCAAAGGATTAGGTGGCGGCCTACTGGCCGAAAACCCACTCCACCAGCGCCGTCTGGATGGCTTCCCCCGCGCCCGAAGACGCGCCCGGGTGGTTCAGGATGACGACGGTGACGAAGGTCTTGCCGCTCGCGGCATTGACGTAGCCGGCCAGCGCCGCGACGTCCTCGAGCGTCCCGGTCTTCATGCGCAGCCGGCCCTGCATCGCCGGGGACCGGAACCGGCGCTTCAGTGTGCCGTCCGTCGCCGAGAGTGGCAGCGACGCGGCGAACTCCGGCATGTACTGGCTCTTGTAGGCCGCAAGCAGCACGTCCGCGAGCCCGGCCACGGTGATGCGCTCGTTGCGGGACAGGCCGGAACCGTTTTCGAGCGCGAGGTCCGGGATCGAGATGCCCTGCCGCGTGAGGAAATCCTGGACGGCTTCGCGGCCCGCAGCCGGCGTGGCGGGGCGCCCCGGATAGCGCTCGGCCCCGAGCGTCAGGAACAAGGTGCGGGCCATCGAGTTGCTCGAGTACTTGTTCACCAGCCGGATGACCTCGGCCAGCGTCAACGATTCGTACGTGTAGAGCAGCCTGGCGTCGGCCGGCAGCACTCCGAGCTTCATGGCGCCTTCCAGGACACCCCCGGCCTGCTGCCACAACGTCTTGAAAAGGCCATAAGCGTAGTCGGGCGCCTTCATGACCGCGCGGGCGGTGGCGAACTGCCCGCAGCCAGCGGCATAGCGGCCCGACAGCGCGATGCGGTTGCCCGTCGAGCCCTCCGGCATGGCCACACGGATGCCCGCCGCCCCGCGCTTGCACGCGCCTGGCTCGAGCCGGATCTCGTTGTCGAGCGACAGGTTCGCCGGCCAGGGGTTCGCACTGACGCGCACCGAACTCGTCGCCGGATCGGGCACGGCCGTGACGGTCACGGTCTGGAAATTGACCAGCAGGGCGTCCGGCAGCACGTTGTAGGTGCGATAGGGACGGTTGTCGAACGCGGCACGGTCGTCGCCCTGCCCGCTGAACAGGGAGTTGTCGATGATCACGTCGCCGGTGACCCGCTGCACGCCCGCGGCTCGCAACCCGGCGACGAAGCCCCACCAGCGCTCGGCCGTCATGAACGGGTCGCCGCCGCCCACGAGCACCAGGTTGCCGTCGAGGACCTGGTCACGAATCGGTCCCGTCGCAAAGGCGCGGGTGCGCCACGTATACGCCGGGCCGAGCGAGTCGAGCGCCGCGAAAGTCGTCAGCACCTTCATCGTCGAGGCGGGATTGCGCGCAACGCCCGAGTTGTAGCTGACGACGGGCTCCTCGCGCCCCACTTCCCGGACGTAAACGCTCAGGCTCGTTCCGGGAACCTTGTGTCGCTGCAGCGCCTGCTCGACTTCGGGCGGCAGGTAGTCGCGGTCACGGGCAGCCGCGGCCGGTGCGGTGCCGTACAGCAGCGCGGCCAGCAGCAGCCAGGGCGCGGGGTGGAGGTTGATGAAAAAGCGCATCGATCGGGGCCGGCGTCGCGCGAACACGTGAATCATAAGCGATGCGGTGGCGGCGCGCGGCTTCGCTGCGACATACTCTCGCGCCTCCCCCGGCACGAGTGACGCATGCGCAGGATCTGGAACACCGTTTTGAAGGGACTCGTGGCGATCCTGCCGCTCGGCCTGACCGTCTACGTGGTCTATTGGCTGGCCGTGACGGCCGAGCGGCTGTTCTCCGGCGTCATCAAGGCGCTCGTGCCCGAGGCATATTACTGGCCAGGCCTCGGCCTGCTGACCGGGCTGGTCGTGCTGTATTTCGTCGGGCTCGCCGTCAACGCGTACTTCGTCAACCGCGCGCTGCGCCTGTCGGACAAGCTGTTTGCGCGCATTCCCGTGGTCAAGACGATCTACCTGGCGATCCGCGACTTCACGCGGTTCTTCCCGTCGTCCGGCCAGGGCAGTGACCTGCGCCGGGTCGTGCTGGTCCAGTTCGGACCCGGCAAGGTCATCGGCTTCGTGACCGCGGAGTCGGACGGGATGCTGCGTCGTGAACGGCAGGACGCGGAGACGATCGCCGTCTACCTGCCGATGAGTTACATGGTGGGCGGCTACACGCTGTTCGTGCCGCGGGAGCTGGTCGAGCCGACCGCGCTTTCGGTCGAGGAAGGCATGCGCATCGCATTGATGGGCGGCGTGCGCAGCAGCGTGGCTGGCGGCGAAACAAACGCCCCCGAAGCCGCGGCGAAGCGCTGATGCAGGCCGTCATCATCCCGGTCACGCCTTTCGCGCAGAACTGCTCGCTGCTCTGGTGCACCCGGACCAAGGAAGCGGCCGTCGTCGACCCGGGCGGCGACCTCGACACGATCCTCGCCGCCGTGCAGCAGCACGGCGTGAAGCTCAGCAAGATCCTGCTGACGCACGCGCACATCGATCACGCGGGCGGCACGGCCGAACTCGCGCGACGCCTGCAGTTGCCGATCATCGGGCCGCATCCCGGCGACAAGTTCTGGATCGACGGCATGGCGGAACAAGGCCGCATGTTCGGCTTGCCGCGCTGCGAGACCTTCGAGCCGGACCAGTGGCTGGACGAGGGCGACCGCGTCCGGGTCGGTGACGTCGAACTCGAGGTACGGCATTGCCCGGGGCACACGCCTGGGCACGTGATCTTCTACTCGGCGGCGGACAAGCTCGCCTTCGTCGGCGACGTGCTGTTCCAGGGTTCGATCGGCCGAACTGATTTTCCGGGTGGCGACTACGACACGCTGATCCGCGCGATCCGGGAAAAGCTCTTTACGCTGGGCGACGAGGTGCGCTTCGTGCCAGGTCACGGACCGATGTCGACCTTCGGCGATGAGCGGCGTTCGAATCCGTTTGCGGGGGATGCCGCCGTCGGCAAATAGGAAACAGGGGACGCTCACCTATTTCCAGTGGAAATAGGAGAGTGGCCCTGTTTCCTATTTCTGTTCGCTCTCGCGCCGTCCGCGCTTGCTGCCGGTCCGCTTGTCTTCTTCGATCCAGCCATCGACCGCCACGCCCATGTCGCGCAGGCGCCGCGGGTTGCCGCGCCGGTCCTGGTAGTGCTCGTAGCGGCAGGTGCAGTCCGTGCGCCCGCAGGTCGTGAGCGGCAGTTGCGGGGCCTCCCGCGAAAGAAAGCGCTGGCCGCGCAGCTGGCGCGCCTCGTCACAGCAGCGCGGGCCCGGCACGACCGAGACGGCGTGATGCGTCGTACTGGGCTTCTTGGCGCCTGATGCGGGCGCCGCGGTAGCCTCCGGTGCCGCCGGACGCAGCAAACCGCGCGCCTTGGTCAAAAACATGGCTGTGACGACCGCTGACTTTCAGATAAAGAGCAAGCTAGCCGCTTTTGCCGCCCGCGGGGTGTGACCCGGATCACAAAAGCACGCTTGCCCGCCCCCCTGCCGCGACGGAAACTGCCGGTCCGAGACCCAAGAGCTCCCGAATGCCCGATCCTTCGGCCCCCCGCCGCCTGCGCCCGACCCAACCGACGGACGCGCCGTTTACGTCGATCTACCGGCACGGCTTCCTGCGGGTAGCCGTCGCCACGCCGCGCGTCGAGGTGGCCTCGCCCGCACTGAACGTCAAGGAAACCATCCGCCTGGCGCGCGAGGCGGCGGCCCAGCTGGCCGTGCTGGCAGTCTTCCCGGAGCTGGGGCTCTCGGCTTATTCAAACGAAGACCTGTTCCAGCAGGATGCGCTGCTCGATGCCACGCTGGCGGGCCTCGGCGAATTGCTGGAAGCGTCGCGCGAACTCCCGATCACGTGCGCCGTCGGCTTGCCGCTCCAGGTCGAAAACCGGTTGTTCAACTGCGCGGTGCTGCTGCATCGCGGCCAGCTGCTGGGCGCCGTCCCGAAGAGCTACCTGCCGAACTACCGTGAATTCTACGAGCGCCGCCAGTTCGCGCCGGCCAGCCAGGCCATGTCGCAGACGATCCGCCTGCTCGGCCAGGACGTTCCCTTCGGCCCGGGCCTGCTGTTCGAGGCGAGCAACGTGCCGGGCTGCGTGCTCCACCTCGAGATCTGCGAGGACGTCTGGGTGCCCCTGCCGCCGAGCACGCTGGCGTCGCTCGCGGGTGCCACGGTCATCGCGAACCTGTCGGCGAGCGACGTCACGGTCGGCAAGGCCGACTACCGTCGCCTGCTCTGTGCATCGCAATCGGCGAAATGCGTCGCGGGCTACCTCTACTCGGCCGCCGGTCCCGGCGAATCGACGACCGACCTCGCCTGGGACGGGCATGCGCTGATCTACGAGAACGGCGAGCGCCTCGCCGAATCGTCGCGCTTCCCGCTGCAGGGCGGGCTGATCACGGCAGATCTCGACCTCGACCACTTGCGCCAGGAGCGCATGCGCTGGACCACGTTCGGGGACTGCGTGCAGCAGCATCGCGAGCAGCTGGCCAGCTTCCGGCGCGTGCCGATCGAGCTCGAGCTGCCGCTCACCCACGTGCCGCTGCGCCGTCGCGTCGAGCGGTTTCCCTACGTGCCCGCGGATCCCGCCCGCCGCAACGAGCGCTGCGCCGAGGTCTACGACATCCAGGTCGAGGCGCTGCGCAAGCGGCTCGCGGCCACGGGCATCAAGCGCGTCGTGCTCGGCATCTCGGGCGGGCTCGACTCGACGCAAGCGGCGCTGGTTGCGGTGCGCGCGTTCGACCGCCTCGGCCTGCCCCGCACCAACATCCTCGGCTACACGCTGCCCGGGTTCGGCACGAGCAGGCACACCTTCGAGAACGCGCACGCCTTGATGCAGGCGCTCGGCATCAGCGCGGCGGAGATCGACATCCGGCCCGCGTGCGAGCGGATGCTCGCCGACATCGGCCATCCCTTTGCACGGGGCGAGCCCGTCTACGACGTCACGTTCGAGAACGTGCAGGCGGGCGAGCGGACGTCACACCTGTTCCGCCTCGCGAATTTCCACGACGCGATCGTGCTCGGCACCGGGGACCTCTCCGAGCTCGCCCTCGGCTTCACGACCTACGGCGTCGGCGACCACATGTCGCACTACAACGTGAACGCGTCAGTGCCGAAGACGCTGATCCGGCACCTGGTCCGCTGGCTGGTCTCCTCGCGGCAGTTCGACGAGCGCACGCTCGAGGTGCTGGCGCGCATCGCGGACACGCCCATCTCGCCCGAGCTCGTCCCCGGCGCAGGCGACCAGCCGGCGCAGTCATCCGAGGCCGTGGTCGGCCCGTATGAGCTGCAGGATTTCCACCTCTATTACGTGAGCCGGTTCGGCTATCGACCGAGCAAGGTGGCGTTCCTCGCGCTCGCGGCGTGGGGCGACCCCGCTGCCGGCTCCTGGCCGGAGACGGTCCCGCCGGCGGAGCGCCGCGCTTACGACTTGCCGACGATCTGTCACTGGCTCGAGGTGTTCCTCAAGCGCTTTTTCCAGGGCAGCCAGTTCAAACGCTCGGCCATGCCGAACGGTCCGAAGGTCGGCTCGGGCGGGTCGCTTTCGCCCCGCAGCGACTGGCGTGCGCCGAGCGATTCGCCGGCGACGGTCTGGCTCGAGGAACTGCGCGCGAACGTCCCGCCCGGCGCGTGGACACGATCTCGGGGAACGCGACGCCGCTGACGCACAATTGCGGTGCGAAGCCGGACAAGTACCGACAGGCTGTAGGAATTGCTCCTCGCCCGGATGCGTATTCATACGATTGGTCACCCGGGGAGCGGATTGGGATAGTCCTCCCGTCGCGCACACGGCGCGCACGGCGGCGAGATGTTGGCTCCCACGAAGGATCACGTCAGTGTCCGGCCAGCTTCGGCCGCCGGACTCTATTACCCCAGGGACGCGGCAGGCCTGCGCCACGCGCTGCGGACGCTGCTGGCCAGGGAGACGGCGCCGGCGCCGCGCCTGCCCAAGGCCATCGTCGTTCCTCACGCCGGGTACGCCTACTCGGGCGAGGTCGCGGCCTCGGCGTTTCACATGCTCGAATCCCCTGCCGCGGACGCCATCCGCCACGTGATCCTGCTCGGCCCCAGCCATCGCGTGCCGATACGCGGCATGGCGATGCCATCGAATGATTTTTTCGCCACGCCCTGCGGCGAGGTGCCGATTTACGAAACGGCGCGCCAGCGGCTGCGTGAACTCGGTCTCGCGGGGGTGTCCGACGCGCCGCACGCACTGGAGCATTCGCTCGAGGTCCAGGTGCCTTTCCTGCAGGCCGTGCTGCACGATTTCGACCTGCTGCCCGTGGCCGTGGGTATCGCGCCGGCCGAGCAGGTCGCAAGCGCACTCGAGGCCGTCTGGGGCGGCCCGGAAACCCTCGTCGTGGTGACGACCGACCTGAGCCATCACCACACGCACGTCGAAGCCGAGGAGCTGGACCAGCAGACGGTGCGCTTGATCATGGCGCGGCGCAGCGACATCTCCGACACGCAGGCCTGCGGGGCCGGCGCGGTCAACGGCCTGATGGAGACCGCCCGCCACAAGGGCCTCGAGGTACGGCTGCTCGACCGCCGCACGTCGGGCGACACGGCCGGCGACAACTCCCGCGTCGTCGGCTACGGCAGCTTCGCGCTGTTCGAAGCGGGCTGAGCGGGCGGCCCGACGCCCGAATCCACGACGGGCCGGGCGACGAACCGGCTCGCATGACTCGCCGCGCCACCCTGGCATTGCTGTTCAGCGCCATTCTTGTCGCCATGACCGTCGTCACGGTCCGGGCGAGCCTGCACCAGGCGGTCTGGGACTGGGGCGGCCTGGTCACAGGACCCGACCGCTACTGGACGATCGCCACGCTGGCCGACGCCTACTGCGGGTTCCTGACGTTCTACGCGTGGGTGTTCTACAAGGAACGCTCCGCGGCTGCACGTACCGCCTGGTTCGTCGCGATCATGCTGCTCGGCAATTTCGCGATGGCCACGTACGTGCTGCTGCAGCTGGCGCGACTGCGTCGCGACGAACCACTCGAACACCTGCTGCTGCGCGCGCCCGCGGGCGCCCGCCGGGATTCATGATGTCCCTCGCACTGACCCTGCTCGAACGCGATCTTCTGCCCGACGCGCTGATCCGGTTCGGCATCCGGCGCCTCCTCGCCGAGCGCCTGCGCGACGAACGCAAGGCCGATGCCGAGGCACAGCAGGCCCACCTCATGGCGTTCGTCGAGCAGTTGCGCGCGAGCCCGGTCGCGATCGCGACCCGCGAGGCCAACGAGCAGCACTACGAGGTTCCCAGCGCGTTCTTCCAGCACGTGCTGGGCAAGCACCTCAAGTACTCGTCGTGCTACTACCGCCCCGGCGTGTCGAACCTCGACGAGGCCGAGGCGGCGATGCTCGCCCTGACCTGCGAGCGCGCACGGCTGCGTGACGGCGAGCGGATCCTCGAGCTCGGCTGCGGGTGGGGATCGCTCACCTTGTGGATGGCACGCCAGTTTCCCAACGCGCGCATCACTGCGGTCTCCAATTCACGCACCCAGAAGCAGTTCATCGACGCACAGGCCGCCGCGCGCGGCCTGGCCAACGTCGAAGTCATCACCTGCGATGCGAACGTGCTCGACTTTCCGGACGGCCGCCGCTTCGACCGCGTCGTCTCCGTCGAAATGTTCGAGCACATGCGCAACTACGCGACGCTGCTGCACCGGATCGCCGGCTGGATGGCGCCTGGCGCGACCCTCTTCGTGCACATCTTCACGCACCGTGAGTTCGCCTACCCGTTCGAAGTGAGCGGCTCGGCCGACGATCCCGGCAACTGGATGTCGCGCCACTTCTTCACGGGCGGCCTCATGCCCAGCGACGACCTGCTGCTGTATTTCCAGTCCGACCTCGAGGTCGAGCGGCACTGGCACGTGCCCGGCGTCCATTACCAGAAAACGGCCGAGGCGTGGCTCGCCAACATGGACGCCCGGCGCGACGCGATCATGCCGATCTTCGCCGCCACGTACGGCGCCGCCGCGGCTCGCAAGTGGTGGGTGTACTGGCGCGTCTTCTTCATGTCCTGCGCCGAGCTCTGGGGCTTCCGCGGCGGCGCGGAGTGGCTCGTCTCCCATTACCTGTTCCGGCGCCGCTGAGCTGCCGATTGCAACGGCTGCGCGTCGCGTGTATTTCTCGCGACGTGGATATCCCCTGCCTGCCCCAACGCCCGTCGCGCCGCATGCCGGCCCTGCTGGCCGCGCTCGCCGGTGCCTTGCTGTGGGGCGGCAGCGCGCCGGGCGCCGTCGCCTCGGCTGCGGCCGCCGCAGTGTCGCCGTCAGCGCCGGCGCCTGCGCCTGCGACGAGCACCGCGGACGCGTACACCGAGTTCCGCCAGGCGTTCGATGCCGGCAAGTACGCCGAGGCGGTGCCACCGGCGCAGCGCGTGCTCCAGTTTGCGGAACAGCAGGCGCGGGAACCGGCGGCCGAGGAAGTGCAGGTCGCCCTGATGAACCTGGCGTTCACGCAGTACCTCGCGGGAGACTACGTCGCGGCCGAGACCAGCTTCCTGCGCGCGATCGAGCTCGTGCAGGATTCGGGCCGGCCGCTGCACCAGAGGCTGGCGCGTGCTTACGCGGGGCTCGCGACCACGTATCACGACGCCGGCGCGCCACGACCTGGCCGCAGTCAACTTCGAGCAGGCGGTCGCGCTGACGCGCCGCCACGAAGGCCTGCTCACCGAGCGGCAGCTGTCGCTGCTCGCGAAGTACATCGATTCGCTGACCCAGCTCGGCCGGTACGAGGACGCACTGCAGGCACAGCGTTACGTGCTGCGCATCGAGACGCGCAAGTACGGCGAGAGTGGCATCGGTCTCGTCCCGACCCTCGAGCAGATCGGCGCCTGGTACGCACGGGTCGGTGCCTACGACCAGTCGCGGCGGACGTTGCGGCGCGCCGTCGACGATCGTCGAGCGCGCCGAGGGTGCGCAGTCGCCGAAGCTGATCGGGCCGCTGGTCGCGATCGCGGCGTGCAACCGCCGGCAGCTGCTCGACCCGACGCAGCAGCCCGCCGTAGCCGCGCCGGATGCGGGGCGCGCTACGCTGTTCCACGATCCGGCGGATACCCGCGCTGGGTGACTACTCGCCGACCGTCCTGCTGGCCGAAGGCGAGAAGTCGCTCGAACCGCGCGGCGACCATTGCGGAGGGACGGCCCGACGCTTCGCTCGTTGAGATCGCCGACGTCCGCACACAGCTCGGTGACTGGTACCAGGGCCGCGGCCAGCCGGAGCGAGCGCTGCCCCACTACCAGCTCGCGTGGCAGGCCGCGAGCAAGGCGGACGCGCGGATCGAGGGGAAGCCGCTGGTCGAGGTCCTGTTCGGCCAGCCGTTGCTGCTGCAGATCGTGCGGCCGAGCGACTGGAATCGCTACGCAGAGCGTCCGCGTCAGCCAGGTCGAGGTGCGCAACGTCGCCGTCGACCTGACGGTGGACAGCCAGGGCCGCGCGCAGCAGGCCAGGGTCGTCGAGGATTCCGGCGATGCGAGGCGAGCAGACAGGACGCTCGAGGCGCTGCGGACCGCGCGCTATCGGCCTCGCTTCGAACAGGGCCGGCCGGTCACGACCCCCGGTGTCACGTATGCGCAGCCATGGATCGTGCTGATCGAGCAGCCGCCCGAGGCAGCGAAAGCCGTCGCAGAAAAACCGGCCGCGGGGGTCGCGAGTCCAGCACAGGGTGGCGGCTGATCGCGCGCGCGCCGCACCGTCACCGCTGCGGGGGCACGACCTCGGCGGGCGCAGCCGGCGCGCCTGGACCCACGAGCCCGCGCGCAATGGCCTGCTCGTGGAACTCGGCCGCGAGCTTGGCTGCGGCATCCCGCATCGCGAGCCGCGTCGCCGCCTGCAGCGCCGCATCGCCCTTGCCCGGGAAGGCGCTGGCCGGCTGTGACCCGTAGCCGGTGAAGGTCCAGCTGTCGGCCAGCTCACCTTGCGGCGAATAGAGCCGGATGGTGTAGCGCAGGCTGGCGGCGTAGCTCTGCGTGCCGGAATCCGCCGGCGTGACGAAGGCGTAGTCCTCGAGCACGGGCTCGAGCACGCCACGGATCTCCGGATCGATCCGCGCCGCATCCGCAGGCGAAGACACTGGCACGACGCGCAGGAACATGGCTTCGAGGATGCGCATGAAGCCGGCGGACTGCGCCTTGCCCAGGCCGATGCTGTACTCGCGCACCGCTTTCGCGCTTTTCCTCGTAGACCTTTTCGCGGAACTCGAGCGGCAGGTGGACGCCGACCACGACGGGAATCTTCTCGATCAGCGGCTGCGGCACGTCGGTGGCCGTTTCGAACCGGGTGGGCGCGCAGGCGGCCACCAGCAGGCAGGCGAGTGCCAGCAGCGACCGCGCGCAGCGGCGCCGCGGCAGTCGGGCTCGCCGCGGCAGCGGAACGCGCCGTCATTGCCGAAGGCTCTCGCATGGCATGAACCTTACTCCCTAGCGCTTGTAGCTGGCAGGCTCGTTGAGCCCGACGAACGTGCCGCCGTTGCGGGCGCAGAGCGCGCGCATCAGCGTGGCAAAACGTACGCTGGTGTACTGCGGGGCGTCGGGCCTGACGGGGAATCCCAGCGCGTGGATGCGGACGAGCCGCTCGCCAGTGCGGTCCTCGCGGTTGATCTGGTCCACGGTGCGCACGACCGAATCGACCGAGGATCCCGTGAACTCGTCGCCGACGACGTAGAGGCTGATCTTCAGGCCGCTGCCCTGATACGTGCGGATCGCTTCCACGATGCCTTCCACCGGCGAGGAATTGCTGAACGGGAACCAGTCGCGCAGGCGATCGAGCACGAGCTTGCGCTGGGCGGGCGTGTCGGGCAGCCAGCGACCGCGGTACGAAGGAAACATGTAGGTGCCTTCGTCGCTCATCACCTGCCAGCCCTTGACGCGTCGGGTAGGCGTCGAGCACCTCCTGCATCTTGCGCAGCATCAGCGGCCACGCGTAGTTCGCCATGCTGCCCGAGGTGTCGATGATGAAGATGATGTACTCGCTGTCGACCGGCAGGCCCGCGACGGCGTCCTGTGGCGCGCGCCGGTACCCCGAGCCGAGGACTTTCTTCATCTCCTCGGTGAGCTGTTGCTGCGCCGCGACGAGCTGGCCCTCGAGCTTGTTGGCTGACCTCCGCGTCCTGCGGCGCTGGCCTGGTACTTGCCTTGCACGTCGCTCAGGTCGCCGCGCAGCCGGGCCAGCTTGAGCTTCACGTCCGAGAGCTGGCGCTCGCGCCCGGTCAGGTCGCGATTGAGGATCTCGGTCTGGCCGCGCATCTCGGCGCGCTCCTGCTGCAGCGCGAGCAGTCGACCCTCGAGGTCCTGGCGCGATTTCTCCAGCGCCTTCGGTTCGCCGAACTTGCTCAGCATGAACAGCAGGATGACGGCGCCGAACGCGCAGCAGATCGTGTCCAGGAAGGACATGCTGAAGATGTCGAAGTCGCGCGAGCGTCGGCGGCGACTCATGGCCAGTCCTTCGCCGGCATCAGGAACGAGCCGTTGGTGCGGCGGGCGAGCGTCCAGAAGGCGCCCGGCGCCGCGGGATCGCCCTCCATCGGCATCAGGATCACGTTGGCCGGCACGCGGTTCGGGTACTTGCCGAGCGCGCGCTCGAACAGCTTGAGGCGGCCGTCACCGTCGATGGTCTTCTTGACGGCCGGGGGCGTGGCGCCCTGCGTCGGCAGGCCGTCGGTGACGATGAAGACGTTGTCGGGTGCCGGCGACAGCGTGTTCATCAGCGCAAAGGCATTCTCGAGACTCGTGCCGTCGGTCGGCACGGTGCGTCGCAGCTGCGTGACCACGTCGTTGAGCGCCTGCGCGTCGTTGCCGTCGAGCCAGCGTCCCGTGCTGCCCGGCACGACCGGCCACGCCTTGACGTTGAAGGCGATGACCTGGAATTTCGACCGGGCAGGAATCTGCGTGGTCAGCCAGTCGACGGTCGCGACCGTGCGCCGCCACTTCTCGGACAGCAGCCGACGCGACTCGGGCATGTTGCGCATCCGGATCACGTTGACGACGGTCTCGTCGAGCATGCTCGCCGAGACGTCGACGAGGATGACGATGCGATCGCCGCCGAGCTTGAGTCCGCTCAGGTACTGGCGATCGCCGGTGCCGACGAATCCTTTGACGCGGTTGCCGGGCTTGCCGGGACTCGGCGAGCCGGCCTGCAGGCGCTTGCTGGCTCTTCCTCGATCTGCTTGAGGTCGGCCTTGAGCCGCTCGATAGCCTCGCGCCGCGAAACCGTGGTCTTGTCGGCCTCGGCGAGCTGCTGCTGCAGCTGCTCGGTCTCGATGAGCACGCGGTCGGAGAGGCCTTCGGCCGGACCGCCTCCGTCTCGGTGGTCTTCAGGCTGTTGCGCACAGCCACGAGGTCGGCGTAACCCTGCAGCACCTCCTCCTCGAGCTTGTCGACCTCGGCGCGCAGTGCGGCCGTGTCTTTCTGGAATGCCGTGCTGCCCGCGGCGTTGAGGATCATGTACAGCAGCACGAGCGCGCCGAACGCGCAGCAGATCGTGTCCAGGAAGGACATGCTGAAGATGTCGAATTTTCTACGGCGTATCGCCATGGTCCGGCAGCACGCGTATGAGTTGCGAGCGTGACGCCGGGCGCGCCGAGGCGCAGCACGTCGCCCGACTCGCAGCGCGAGCGCGGCCACCGACGCGCTCGTCGTTGACGAACGTGCCGTACGTGCTGTGGTCGGTGACGAACGCCAGGCCGTCCTGCGCCTGCAGCGTGCAGTGCGACCGGGAGACGCCGGCGATTCCTGCGGGCAGCGACAGTGCACGACTGCCTGCGGTGACCGACCACCCCAGGACCAGCGGCACGTCGGTCAGGGGCCACGCCCGCCCCTGGAACAGCACGTGCGTCGGCACGTCCTCCGCCGGCACGACGGAACCTGCGGGTGCCGCGGCGAACTCGACATCCGCGGCGGCCGTCAGCGGCAGCCGGTGCACCAGCGCAATCGCATCGGCCGGCCGCACGATCGCCGACGCGAACTGCAGCGCGCCTAGCGCCGCGGCGCCGTGCGGCAGTTCGACGATCACGCAGTCGCGCAGGCTGGCCAGCCGCGCGAGCAGTCCGGGCACTGCGGCGATCCGCGGCGTCACGCAGACCTGCAGCGCCGTGCCGGCCGGCCGGGCGAGCTGGACGAGTCGCAGCACCTCGTCACTCAGCGCCGTCACGGCGTGTTCGACCTGCGCACGGCGCAGGACGATCCGGTGCGTCGACGAGGCCCAGTCGAATTCCGCCGGGATCTCGTCCGCCTCGGCCAGGTCCTGCAGCCACTGCGGCAGGCGATCGTAGAGCCGCTGCTCGGCGCCGGCCTCGTACAGGGGGTCGAAGCGCGTCTCGCGCACGAACGCCGTCGCGATCGACTGCACGAGCGCCTGCTGGAATGCGAGCACGCCGCAGCCGGGCAGCAGCTCATAGCGCGCCCGACGCAACATCGATTCGGTGCGCGCGACCTCGACGAGCGTCGCGGTCGCCTGGTGCTGGTGCAGGTCGAGATGCAGCATGTGCGGCACGGGCGGCAGCGTCGCGCACCCGGCGAGACCCTGGTCCACGAGGCCGCGCACGACGATCCCGCATTCGTTCGCGATCCCGATCAGCAGCCCGAGCTGCTCGCGCGAGTAGCCAGGGGGCACGGCCAGCAGCAGCCCGCTGGCACCGTCGCGCACCGGTTCGGCCAGCAGCGCGGACAAGTGGGCATGGGCAAGGTCCGCTCCGGTGGCGATGCCACGCGCAGTCCATGGCAGCGGCTCGGTCCCGAGCGCATACCAGTAGCGGTTCTGCACGTGCAGCGGCGCGACCCGGTGACGCGCCGCCGCCGCCTCGCCGGTGACGACCTGCGCCGTCCAGCAGCAAGGCGATGCCCGGACTCGGGCGGCCCGACGAGCGCGCGGTTCCGGCGTCGCCGCGAGCGCGAGCACGATGCCGGCATCGTTCAGTTCGACTGCGAGCAAGCCATCCGTCATGTGCCCGCCCGCCTCACCGCACCATCATCTGGCGCACGACGTGCTCGTCGAGGTATTCCTCGGTGTCGAGCACGGCACGCTCCTGGCGCAGCTGGATCTGGTGCAGCATGAACATCAGGAGGATGCTCAAGCCGAGGGCAACGAGCGTCGAGTTGAAGGCGATGCCCAGCCCCGAGACGACGCCGGAGACGTCGCCCTCGACGGCCTTGTGCGCCTGCTGCAGCGCCTCGCCGATGCCACGCACCGTGCCGAGGAAGCCGATCGCCGGGATGGCCCATGCGACGTAGCGCACCATCGACAGCTCCGCATCGAGGCGGCCGTACTCCAGTTCGCAGACGTCGTGGATGGCGGAGGAGACGTCCTGGATGTTGCGCGTCGCGCCGAAGCGATGCAGCCCGCTGAGCAGCGCGCGCGGCAGCAGTTCGCCGCGCATGCCCGCCGGCAGCGCCTCGACCTGCCGGGCGTAGTCGCGCGAGTCCTCGGGCAGGATCTTCATGCCCTCGGGCAGGCGCAGCACGTCCGTCGCGAGCAGCTTGCGCCCCCGGCGCAGCGCAAACCCCTTGTAACCCATGATCGCGAACGACCAGGCCGCGAGCACGAAGCAGATCTCCTGCTCGTAGTCCTTGATGATGACGTACACCGACCGCTGGCCCACGTAGTTCGGGTCCTTCGCCATCTGCGCCGCGTCGTGGACGGCCACGGCCGCCGCCTGCGGCCGGACGATCGTCGCGTACACCCCCTGCACGATGATCGCGATGATGATCAGCGCGAAGACCTCGAACAGGAACTCGTTGTTGCGGAGCTTGTTCATGCTGCAATTGCCTGCATCGTCTGGTCAGATGTCCACGGGAAAGGCCACGTCGAAGTCGGGGCGCACGCGTTCGCTGGGCTCGAAGCGTTGCGGTGACCCCTTGGCGGACGCGGGCCTGGAAGGAGGCGGCGCGTCTGCGCCCTGCACGGGCGCGGCTTTCTTCGCGCCCTCCGGCCCGCTTGCGGCCGGGGGCTTTGCACTCGCGGGTGGCGGCACAGGCGGCGCCTGTGCGAAGCCGACTCGAGCGACACAGAGCAACGCGATCAGCAGCACCTGCAACTTCATCGGCCGTCCTCACTCCGCATAGCGCGCGATCCGCAAGCCGACGTCGTCGCGCCGGCCGTCGCCATAGTCACGGAACGCCGCGCGCAATTCCGTGACCGTGGCGTGGCGCCAGCTCGAGCCGCGAATGACGTGGACGTTGCCGGCGCTGCCCGCCAGCGGATCGACCGCGACGGCCGTGGCCGCAGGCTGCACCGTGTACAGGTCCGTCGTCCACTCCGCCACGTTGCCACCGAGGTCGTGGAAGCCAAGCGCGTTCGCCGCAAACGACCCGACGTTGGCAGTCGCCGCGTACCCGTCGTCGAGATCCTCGAGGAACGTCTGCAGCAAGGGTTGCGCCCGGCGATCGGCGAAGTTGCCCGCGCCCGCCGGGATCGGGAGCGCGTCCCCCCACGGGTACTTGCGCAGTGTGCCGTCCCGGTTGGCACGGGCAGCCCACTCCCACTCCGCTTCCGTCGGCAGACGGTACCCGGTCGTCGCCGGGACGACCGCGACGAGCTTGCCGCCCTGCGACTGGTATGCAGGCGGCAACCCTTCCTGCTGGCTCAGCCAGTTGCAGTACTCCGCCGCCTCCTGCCAGCTGACGTTGACGACTGGCTGGCGGTCGGTTTCGAGCGTCTGCTGCCCGACGAACCCCGAGCGGTGCTGCGGGCGGAACTGCTTGTACTCGGCGTTGGTCACTTCACGTGTGCCGAGGTAGAAGCGACGGCGCAGTTCGACGGCGCGCTGCGACTCGTTGGCCCGGCGCCCGGATTCCCGCCGCGGGCTGCCCATGGTGTAGGTGGCCGGTCCCAGCAGGCGCAGTTCTGCGCCGGCCTTCGTTCGCACGGTCGCGGTCAGCGGGCCGGCGGGCGCGCTCGCAACGGCAGGAGGAGCCGCAGCTTCCACTGCAGCCGGACCGGCGCCGGCCGCCCCCTGCGCCCGGGGATCACGACCGGCTTCGAGTCGGACGTCGAGTACCTGTGGCAAGCCTGGCCGCGGCGTGACGACTGTTCGATACGGGCGATACCCGGCCAGGCGCACTTCGATCTCCTGCCTCGCCGCGGGCAGCCGGAACGCCGGGCCCGCCTTGCCCAGCGAGCGACCGTTCGCCCACACTTCCGCGCCCACCGGTTCCGCATGCACGGTCACCTCGCCGAAGATCGGTGCGAGGGCGAGCTGCACTTCGCGACGCTCCCCCGGGGCCACCGTGAGCTGGCTCGTGGCGGGCTCGTACCCTTCGCGCGTAGCGACGAGGGCCAACGGAACGTCGGGACGTACTTCGATCGTGAGAGGTGCGCGACCCCGATACGCGCCGCCGACGCTGACGCTGGCGCCGGCAGGCTCCGTCCGCACGACCAGCGTGCCGTCGGGCAGCCCGAGGCGCACCGGGCCGACCGTCTGCGGCTGGTTGGCAACGACCTGCACGTCGGTGACCCACGGTTTGAAGCCGGCCTGCCGCAGTTCGAGCCGATGCGAACCGGCGTCAAGGTCGAGGCTCGCCGGCGTCGTGCCGCGCGGCTTGCCGTCCACGAGCACCTGCGCGCCCGCCGGCTCCGTGCTGACCGTCACCGAGGGCCCAGGCCGGGACCGGCCTGGCGACAAGGGTCTGCAGCTGGCCGCCGCCTGCGATGACGACGGGAGCGGCATACGGCAGGTGGCGCGGCGCACTGACGACGACCTCGTGCTTGCCCGGCGCGAGCGTGAATTCGCCGGGAGCGCGGCCGAGATCGCGGCCATCCACGCTGACGCGCGCCGCCACCGGGCTCTGCACCGACAATCGACCCGGCAGCTTCTGCAGCCGGAAGCGGAACACCTGGTTCGGCGCGTCGGCAACCGTCACCGGCGCCCGCAACGTCGCATAGCCTGGCTCGGCGAGCGCCACCTGGTAGTCGCCGGGCAGCGCGAAGAAACGCGCGCCGACCCGCAGCGCCAGCCCGCCGCGCAGGTCGATGGAACTCGCCGCCGGCTGGCTCTCGATCGTCACGGGGCGGCCCGCGAGCAGGAACCAGGCCACCAGCGCCAGCAGCGCCATCCCGAGCGCCACGATGACCTGCGTCCGTCGCGGGCCACGCGTGGCGCGTGCGTCGTCCGCGCGGCGAAATGCCACGGACGCGATCTGCTCGTCGGATTCGTCTCCCGCGCCGGTCACGATCGGCACGAGCGGTGCTTCAGGCGGGACCGTCAGGTTGCCGCCGCTGCCGTCCTCGACGTCGAGCACGCGGACGCCACCGCGCGCGCCGACCCGCACACGACCGCGGGCCGCATCGACGACGTCGCCTTCGCGCAGCCAGGTTGGCCGCGTGACGGGTGCGCCGTTGCAGAGCGGGGCTTCCCGTCCCTCGACCGGCTGCAGGAACAACTGCCCGTCATGCAGCGCGATCCACGCCAGCGTGCCCGGCGCCGCGCCGGGCAGGACGACCGTGTGCCCGGGACCGCCGAGGCTGACCGGGAAGTCCGCCGCAGTCAGCGCGCGTTCGCCGAGCGGATCGCGCAGGATCAGTTCGGTCGCGGTCAAATGGGTTCCTCGCAGCGGACGACGAGTTCCGGCGGCGGTGCACCGGGCAGCACGTTCAGTTCCTTGCGCACGTCACGGTAGCCCTGTCGGGTCCCGACGACCGTATAGCGTCCTGGCATGAGTTCGAGGTCCCGGTGCTGGAAGAGCCCCAGCTTACCAATCCGGTAGATCAGCACCTCGGTGGCGTTGTCCGACGCGAGTGCGACGCGGATCGGTGTCTCTGCCTGCGTGATGGACTCGCGCATGCGCGCCAGCTGGGCAGGCAAGGCGCGGCCCCGGCGCCGGGACGGCGGCCGCCCGTTCCACCACGTTACGGGCGACGTCGCGCCCTGCCGCACTGAAAAAGCGATCCGGTCGGTCGAGGAACGACTGCAACTCGGCATCGAGCATCGCGCGCGGCTCCGCGCGGGCGACGCCTTCCTGGGCCGGGCGCAGCGTGGGATCGGCCTTGAGCGCTTCCCGGTGCAGGCCCAGGGCCTCGGACCAGCGCTCTGCACGCTCGGCTGCGGCGGCGCGCTCCAGCGTCGATGCCAGCGTGCGTGTCTCCACGGCGCGCTGCACCTGCTGCAGGCCCTCGGTCACCTCGGCGCCGCCAGGACGGATCCGGTTCGCTCGATCGTAGGCGGCCCGTGCGGCCTCGTAGTCGCGCCTCGCGAGCGCCGCCTGTGCCTGCGCGATCGAACTCGCGTAGGCATCGCCAGTGGCTTGCGCCTGCAGGCGCGCCAGGCCGGCGCGTGCCGCGTCGGTCGCCGGATCGAGCTGCAGTGCACGCCGATACGCGGCCAGCGCCGCGGCGGCGTCCCCTGACTGCTCGGCACGCGCGCCGTTCGCCATTTCCCGCAGCACCGCATCGAGTACGCGGGCGCGCTCCAGGCCGCGCCTGGCTGCCGCGTTGCCCGGGTCTGCAGCCAGCACGGCGCTGAAGCCGGCGGCCGCCTCGGCCGAGCGACCCGCAGCAAAGGCCGCCTGCGCCCCGGCGAGGCGTTCCTGCACGACTTGCGGCAGGCGACGCTCGAGCGCGGTCAGCTCGCCTGCGACGGCATCGAACCGCTTGAGCGCCGTGGGTAAAGTCGCGCTGCTCGAGCGCCGCATCGCCCGCGGCGAGTTCGGCGCGGAGCTGGCCGAGCGGGCCCGCCGCCCACCGGGCCACGTCGCGCTGCTCGAGCTGCTGCAGCCGCGGCACCAGCGGCGACGCGCCGCTCCTCGGCAGCCCGCTTCTGCTCCGCGAGTTGCTCGAGGTTCGCTGCCGGCGCCGTCGGTTCAGGCGCCGCCGCGGCGGCGACGGCCGGCGGTGCCGTCGCCGGCGCGGCTGCCGCGAGGCCACCAGCCCCGGCAGTACGAAGAAAGTGAAAGCGAACGCGACAGCGACCAGCAGCGCACCGCCGACCAGCAGTCCGCGGCGGAAGCCTTCGCCCCGCAACTCGCTGGCCGTAGGCGCGCCGGGCGTCGAACGTTGCCACTGTGGCCGCAGCGGCGCCGCGTCGGACGGGCGGTCGCGGCGTCCAGGCCGAGACCGGGGTGGCGTCGCGGGATCTCCGCGGCCTGCTCGAGGCAACGCTCGAGCTCGACCTGGAACTCACGCATCGACGCCGGCCGCTCGGCGGGACGCTTCGCGAGCGAGCTCGCCACGAGGTCGCGCAGCGCCGCGGGCGGTGCGGGCTGGCCGGTGAGCGCCGGCGGCACGTCGTCGCGCACACGCTCCGGCGTCAGGTCCGGATAGAACGGAGGGTGGCCACTCACGAGTTCGTACAGCAGGACGCCGAACGCATAGATGTCGTCGGCAGGCGCCGCGGGTGCGCCCTCGCGCCGCTCCGGGCTCGTCGAATACGGCGATCCCGCCGCCGGCAGGGATTCGCCGATCGAGTCGCGCACTGCCGAAGTCCGCCAGGCGGGCGCGACCCTCGCCATCGAGCAGCACGTTCGCGGCCTTGACGTCGCCGTGCACGAAGCCAGCCTCGTGCACACACGCCAGCGCTTCGGCCACGGGCAGCAGCCGCCGCGCGACCAGCGCCCAGGGCCGGCCGCGCAGGCGGCCGATCTCACCCCCCGGCAGGTATTCGAAGACGTCGACGACTGGCGTCGGCCGCCGCGAACGTCGCGAGTGGCGCGAGCAGGGCCGGGTGGCGGACCTGTGCCAGCAGGCGTTCCGCTGCAACTTCGGCGCCGGCGCGAAAGCGCAGCACGACTTCGCGACCGGAGTCGTTGTCGCGCGCGAGCCAGGCCTTCGCCCCGGGTGCCGGGGCGAGCGGCCGCGCGAGTTCGTACCGCGCAGCAATGACCTGCCCGCCGGCGAGCTGCTGGATCATCTTGGGCAATCCTCAGCGCGGCGTCGAACCCGGCTTCGCAATATCCGTCGCTGCCGTCGCCGGCAGTCCGGTTTCATTTTCATACAGTTCGCGCAGCAGGCGGCGCCATTCGGCGTACTGCTGCTCTGCGGAGCCCTTGAGCTCGAGCGTGCGGCCCTCGACGTCGACGACGATCGGCTGCACCTCGTTCTGGAACGAGCTGCCGAGCTGCTTGAGCGACTCGCCGTGCATCTTGACCTCGGCGTTCATGTCGAGCCCGCTCTTGAACGCGTAGATGCCGCCGAGGACGGCCGCGGTGGACGCGGCGGAGCCCGCGCTGCTGTTGGTCTCGGCGCCCGCCAGCACGCCGCCGATGATCGCGACGGCGCCGAGTACCTGGCGCGTCATCGCCTTGCGCCGGGCGTCCGCCTCGGCCTCGAGTTCCTCGTGCGAGTACTTGCGCCAGTTGCCGTAGGCGTCGTCCATGGTCTCGCTGAAATGCGGTGTAGTGCTCGTTGAGCGTGTCGACCAGCGAGTAATCACGCTCACGCACGCGCTCCATGCGCTGCACGACCGGATCGTCCTCGGCCGGCAGGCGCACCAGCGAGTACGTGCCCCGGCGTGGGTCGTGCGCCAGGTAAGACTGGAACGCGTACGGGGCGAGGTCGCCGGCGAAACGCAGGCCCGCAACCTGGTGGACCTGCACGCGCTGGTCCCGCGTCAGCTTCTTGCGCGCGGCGAGCAGGTCGTTCGCGATCGTCGCGTACACGTTGTCGAAGGGATCGCGCGGCTTGACCGGGACGTCCTTGTAGGCGCGCGTATCGGCTTCCCCCGTGTACTCCTGCTGCAACCAGACGCGACCGGTTGCATCGACGGCCTTGATCTCGAGCTGCAACTCGCGACCGTCCGACTTGAGGATCCGGCCGTCGACGGTCACGTCGCTCACCGAGCCCTCGGCGGGCAGCACCCGCACCTGGCCCCATTGCCCGGTGCCCTCGAGCGTGTCGCGCAGCAGGACCGGCATGAAGCGGGACTCGGCCTTGCGCACGTCCGGATAGATGCGTTGCTCCGCCTGCTTCTTCTCGTCTGCCGGGATGTTCGGGTCGAACAGCCGGATACCCACGTCGAGCAGTTCTTCCTGCGGAATCTCGGCGGTCGCCTTCTGCGCCACGACAGGGGCCATCGGTCGCTGCTGCTCCACGACGCAACCGCTCGCCGTCGCGAGCAGGGCGGCTGCGCAGACCGCGTAGCGCCAGCAGCGGTATCCGAGGCGATGCGTTTTCACTGCGTGCTCTGCTTGTACTTGCGGTATTCCTCCCAGAGCCGCTCGCGCAGCTCGGGGTCCGTTTCCTTCATCGCAGCCTCGCGCAACTGCCGGGCCACGATATCGTCGTCGTGGCCGTCCGGGATGCCGGCCGGCACGTCAGTCGGTCCGGAACCGCCCTTGACCCCGCCGCCGACGCCGCCCCCGCCGCCCTGCTGGCCGGCTTCCGTGCTGCCGCCTTCGCCGGTGCCGTCGCCCGTGCCGCCGTTCCCGGCGCCTCTCACGGCCTCTGCCGGGTACCCGCTGCGGCGCCCTCGCCTTCCTCGCCCTGGCCCGATCCTGCGGCGGTGTCGCCGGCGCTGCCGGAACTGCCCGCGGCCACCGCTCCGGTTCCGGTTCCGGCACGACTCGCGCGTTCCTGCGAGACCGTCTCCTGCTCCTTGCGCATGCGCGCATCGAATACCGCGAACGTCTCGTCGAAGCGACGATCGATCTCGGCACGCTTTTCTTCGGCTGTAACGGGCCCGCTCCCCGGGCCGGAGGCCCCTGACGCACTGCCGGAAGCGCCAGAACCGGGTGTCGTCCCCGAGCCTTGAGCCTGCCGGGGCGGGCCGCCGCCCGAGCCCGCGCTGCCGCCGAGCCCTGTGTCTGTGCCGATCCTGCCGGTCCGGCCGAACCTTGTGCCTGCCCCGATCCCGCCGGACCCAGTCGAACCCTGCGGCGAACCTGTCGCGCCGCCGCCGTGCCGCCCGTACCCTTGTCGGCCCCTGCGGGGCCAGGGCCGCTACCGGGCGAGCCGCCGTCGCCGGCGGGTCGCTGCTGTCCGCCTGCGCTTCCCGGCGCGGGCGGCGTTGGCCAGCCCTGGGGTTGCGGCGTGGCGCCGCTGTTGCCACCGGAACTCGAACTCGATGCAGTTCCAGTCGATCCAGCGCCGCCCTCCTTGCCGCCAGGCTGTCCGGACTGGCCGCCGGCCCCGCCCGACGTCTGCGGACTTGCGGCGACGGGGGACTGGGAGCCGGAGCTGCCGCTCGAACCGGACGAAGGACTGCCGGAACTCGACGGGGACGAAGACGGCATGGAGCTCGGCATCGATGCCGAACTCGTCGTCTTGCAGCCGCCCGCAGCGGCCGCGGCGGCCAGCAGCAGGCAGAGCGTCAATCCTGATGTGCGATGCATTCGCTGTCGATTTCCGCCGGCGTCGGGCCGTTCCTACATTGCTTGGATGCGCAGCGTGCCCGGCGGTTCACTCAGCCGCTGCCACCGGCGACGCCAGCCGTGGCGGCGGCACCGCCGGGCATGTCGTTGCCGAGCAGGAACGACCGCAGCTGGTCGCTGAGCTGGTCGCACGCCTTGCGGCGGACGGGCGTGATGATCGGGATCGGCGCAACGGCACCGATCAGCACGGACGTGCCCGTGACGTCGGCACTGACCGAACCGATCTCGGTCGCGTTGTTCATGTCCCAGACCGAGGCCACGTACCCGGACTCCTTGTCCCACCAGCCCAGGCCGATGCAGCCTGCGCCGCCGGGGCCAGCCGCGCACGCGACGCTGCCGCCGCTGCCGGTCTTCCTGGTGTTGCCGTCGACCCAGACGACGTACCGGACGCCGATTTCCTGCAGCCGCTCGGTGACGCCGGGGCGCTGCAGCAGGACGCGCAGACCCTGCGCGTTCGCAGGCGCCGTGCTCGGCTCGAACCACGGGAACAGTGCATCGGTGAATTCCTGTTCGCCGTAGATCTTGAACGGCACTCGCGCAGTGCTCGCCTTCGCGCTCTGGCCCGCTTCGGGGTGCACGAGCTGGCCGCCGAGGTGTTCCTGGACGCAGTCGAGGAAGACTTCTTCGGTCCCGACGCCCTCGATCTGCGGCTTCTTGAGCAGCACGATCGACTCGTTCGCCTGGATCGAGGCCGCGACCTGCCGCGTCTCGTCGACTTTCGACGTCATGCAACCCGCGGACAGCGCCGCGAGCACCACGATACCGCAGCCGGCGCGGAGTGCCGCGCAGGCAGCCGTCGCAATGCGGCGAGGGTTGGTCGTGTCGTCCATGGCAGGTCCTCCTCCCGGCGGCGCACTGGGCGAAGCACGGAGAACGTCTGGAGCCGGGGCGGCCCGAGTATACGACAAGCACTCCGCCTGCGAAGTCTTCGGCCGGCACGATCAGAGCTCGTCGAACAGCCCCGCCTGGCGCGGTGCGCCGGGATCACGGACGAACTGCGTTATGTCGAGTTCCACGTCGGCGCCGGTGTTGAGGCCGAGCCGGCTGCACGCCACGGCGAAGCGCGAGGCAATCATCCCTGCGTAGGCGCCCGCGGCGTGCAAGCGGTGACCGAAGCGTGGATCGTTCAGCCGGCCGCCGCGCATTTCCCGGATCAGGTTGAGCACACGATCGGCCCGCTGCGGGTGGTGCTCGCGCAACCAGGCCTCGAACAGGCCGGCCACCTCGAAAGGAAGGCGCAGCATCAGGTACGCCGCGCGGCGTACCCCGGCGTCGGCAACGGCCTCGAGCATCCGCTCGATCTCGTGGTCGGTCAGTGCGGGAATCACGGGCGCGAGCATGGCCCCGACCGGGACGCCCGCGGCGGTGAGCTCGCGCATGACGCGCAGGCGGGCCAGGGGTGAAGCGGCGCGCGGCTCGAGCGTGCGCTTGATCGCGTCGTCGAGGCTCGTGAGGCTCACGAACACCTTGACCAGCTGCCGCTCGGCCAGCGCGCCGAGCAGGTCGAGATCGCGCAGGATCAGCGCGCTCTTGGTGATCACGGTGAGCGGATGGCGCCGCTCGAGCAACAGTTCGAGCACGGCGCGCGTCGACCGCAGGGAACGCTCTGCGGGCTGGTACGGGTCGGTGTTGCCGCCGACGTGGATCACCTTGCACGCGTAGGTCGGGCGGGAGATCTCCTCGCGCAGCAGCGAGGCGAGCATCGGCTTGTGGAAGATCCGGGTCTCGAAGTCGAGGCCCGGGCTCAGGTTGAGGTAGGCATGGGCCGGCCGCGCGAAACAATAGATGCAACCGTGCTCGCAGCCCTGGTACGGGTTGAGCGATTGTTCGAACGGCACGTCCGGCGAACGATTGCGGGTGATCGCGTGCCGCGGAAACTCCGCGGTCAGGATCGTCGCAGGATTCGGCGCCGCCTCCTCGAGGCTGCCCCAGCCATCGTCGGTGGGCTCGAGCCGCGTGCCGTCGAAGCGCCCGGCAGGATTGCCGACGGCCCCGCGACCCTTCTGCACGACGTGTCGATCTGCGCGACGCATGGGCAGAGAGTACTGTATGGATATACAGTTGTCACGGAGGATCCGGGAATCGGTCCATCTTCCACAGCTCCGGGAACAGGCGCATCCACAGCGCCGCCACGACCAGCGACGCCGCGCCACCGAGCAGTACCGCGGGGACGACCCCGAACCACGCCGCCGCCACACCCGATTCGAATTCGCCGAGCTCGTTCGATGCGCCGATGAACACGGAGTTCACCGCACTCACCCGGCCGCGGATCGCATCGGGGGTCTCGAGCTGGACGAGCAGGTGGCGGATGTAGACGCTGACCATGTCGCCGGCCCCGAGCACGGTCAGGGCGAGCATCGACACCCACAGGCTCGTCGAGAGGCCGAACACCAGCGTCGCGATGCCGAAGACGACCACGCCGCCGAACATCCAGCGGCCGACGTGGCGGGTGACGGGCAGCGCACCGAGCAGCACTCCGGTCAACGCGGCGCCGACCCCCGGGGCGGCGCGCAGCCACCCGAGCCCGCTCGGTCCGACGTGCAGCACGTCGGCCGCGTAGACCGGCAGCAGCGCCGTCGCACCGCCGAAGATCACGGCGAACAGGTCCAGGGAGATCGCGCCCAGCACCGGCCGACGCCGCCGCACGAAGCGCAAGCCTTCGAGCAGCTCGTGACGATCGAGTGGCGCTGCCGGAGTGGCGGATTTCTCGCCCCCGTGGCGCAGCGTGACGAGCATCAGCACCGAAGTCGCGAGCAGGGTGGCGACCGTCGCGTACACCACGGTCGCGCCTGCCAGGTACAGGAGGCCGCCGAGCGCTGGCCCGGCGATCGTCGTGACCTGCCAGAGCGAAGAGTTGAAGGCGACGGCGGAACCGAAGTGCTCGCGCGGCACGAGGTTCGGCAGCAGCGCCTGGCTCGTGGGCATCGCAAAGGCGCGCGCCACGCCGAACAGCGTCATGACGCCGAACACCGGCAGCGCGCTGGTCAGGCCATGCCACGAAAAGAGCAGCAGCGCCGCGGCGCACAGCAGCATCAGGGCGTAGCAGCCGACGAGGATGTAGCGACGATCGCGCGTGTCGGCGAAATGCCCTGCGGGCAGGATCAGCAGCACGAAAGGCAGGAACTGCGACAGCCCGATCAGGCCGAGGTCGAGCGGCCGACGCGTGACCTCGTAGACCTGCCAGCCCACGGCGACGGTCTGCATCTGGACGGCCAGCGAGCCGAGGAAACGCGCAGCGACGTAGCGCGCGAAGTCACGGTTGCGGAGCAGCATCCGCCACTGGGACGGGGCGCCGGTCAATGGATGGCTCGGAGCGGGAAGCGGCAGGGCATCATGCAGGCTGGCAGGATAGCTGCTCCCGCAGCGCCGGCGGAGGTCCCGTGACAGCGTCGGCAGATGTGGCGAGAATCGGTGGCTTCGCGCCGCCACCCTGGCCTGCGCTCACCGATCCAACGGAGTCCCCACATGCCTCGCACCACGGTTTCCGGTCCGGTTCGCGCGCTGGTCCTGGTCCTGGCCTTGCTGGTGCAGGCCGCCGCCGGGGCGTCCGATGCCATGGACGCGCGGTTCGCGGCCGTCGGCCAGCGCTACGTCGCGGAGTTCGGCCAGTACTCGCCGGTCTCTGCGACGCAACTGGGCGACCATCGCTTCGACGGCGAACTCGACGACCTGGGGACGGCAGGTCGGGCGCGGACGCTCGCCTGGCACAAGGCATTGCTGGCCGAATTGCAGGGGATCGATCACGCGCAGCTGTCACGAGCCAACCAGGTCGACGCCGCGATGCTCGAGAACCAGTTGCGCTATGCCGTGTGGTCAGAGGAGAAGTTCCGCGACTGGTCCTGGGACCCGACCGTGTACACCCAGCTGGCCGGCCAGTCGCTGTACGGGCTGCTCGCGCGCGAGTTCGCGCCCATGCCGCAACGGCTGCGGGCCCTGACCAGCCGGCTCGAGAAGCTGCCGGTCCTGCTGGAACAGGCCCGCGCCAACCTGGTCCCGGAGCGCGTGCCGCCGATCCACGCCGAAACGGCGGTCAAGCAGAACCCGGGCGTGCTGAGCCTCGTCGACGAGCTGGTGGTACCGAACCTCGGCCAGCTGCCGACGGCCGAGCGCCTGCGACTCGAAGCGGCGATCGCGCAGGCGCGGCAGGCGGTGCAGGCACACCAGGCCTGGCTGGAAAAGGAACTGCAGCCGAAAGCCAGGGGTGAGTTCCGCATCGGCCGCGAGCTGTACGACCAGAAGCTCGCGTTTGCGCTGATGTCACCTTTGTCCCGCGACGAGATCCGCCGCCGCGCCGAAAGCGAAGTCGTCGCGACCCGTGCGCGCATGTACGAGGTCTCGCGCAAGGTGCTCGCGGGCCGTGCAGGCGCACCGGCGACCCCGCAGCAGCCGACACCGGAACAGCAGCAGGCGGCGATCCAGGCCGCGCTCGCAATCGCCGGTTCGCAACGCCCGCCGCGCGATGGCGTGGTCGATCTCGCCCGCGAAGCACTGCGCGAGACGACCGACTTCGTGCGCTCGAAGAATTTCGTGACGGTGCCGTCCGAACCTCTCGAGATCATCCTGATGCCCGAGTTCCAGCGCGGCTTCGCGGTCGCGTACTGCGATTCGCCGGGGCCGCTCGACAAGGGGCAGCGCACGTTCTTCGCCGTCTCGCCGATTCCCGAAGACTGGACGCAGGCGCAGGTCGACTCGTTCCTGCGGGAATACAACACGCGTTCGATCGCCAACCTGACGATCCACGAGGCCATGCCTGGACACTACCTGCAGATCGCGCACTCGAACCGCTACCCGTCCGTCGTGCGCGCGATGCTCGGTTCCGGGCCGTTCGTCGAGGGCTGGGCGGTGTACACGGAACGCGTCATGCAGGAGCAGGGCTTCCGTGCCGACGATCCGCTGATGCAGCTCGTCCAGCTCAAGTGGTACCTGCGCTCGATCACCAACGCGATCATGGACGCGGGCGTCCACGTCGACGGCATGACGCGTGACGAGGCGATGCGACTCATGGTCGAGACGGGCTTCCAGGAGGAGCGCGAGGCTGCCGGCAAGTGGGTGCGCGCGCAACTGAGCTCGGCCCAGCTGTCCACGTACTTCGTGGGTTACCAGGAGCACGCCGACATGCGTGCCGAGGCAGAGCGGCGACTGGGCGACCGTTTCGACCTCAAGGCCTACCACGATGCCGTGCTGTCCTACGGTTCGCCGCCGGTGCGTTTCGTGCGGGCGTTGCTGTTCGACGAGCCGGTTCGCTGAGCCGAGGCGCCGCGGCAGGGGCGGCCCTACGCCGGGTCGATGAGCAACGCGTGCAGCAGGTTATCGAGGAAGGTCGCGTTGCCCGTCAGCTGCTGGTGCCGTTCGCAGAGAAAATGGGCGTGGGTCACGGGCAGCGACCCGTAGGGCTCGCGTGACGCCGTCGACTTGCCCGGCGCCCTCCCGAGCAACGAGGAGCGCGTCACGATCGTGTCGCCCGGTTCGTACATGGCCGCCTCGTAGTCGACGTGCCGGGGACTGACGATGTCGGCGACTCGTTCGCGCGCGTACGCAACGTCGCCGACGCTTTCCAGCACGAGGCGCGCCAGCGTCAGCTCGCAGTCGGCCCCGAAGACCGTGACGCCCATTCGCCGGGTCCTGGCAGGGCGGTCAGCGATTCAGCGAAACGGCGGCCCCGCTGCAGGTGCCTGGCGAAGTATTCCCGCAGCACTGCGAGGTAACGCGCGCCTGCGGCGCCGCCGCCGTGACGGGCGCGGACACGCTCGGCTACGCGCGGGTCAAACACGTTCCAGCCGAAGTCGCGCCACGTCTCGATGTCGTAAAGGTCGGCTTCGACGGGGTGACCGGATAAGTCGACGAGCCACGGCACGTGCGGGTGCGGCATGAGCTGCATGGTCCCCGGGCACGTGGCCATGACTTCGGGCGGGATGCGGCGCAGCCCCACTTCCTCGCCGCGAAGCAGGGAGAGGATCGGCTGCGCCGTGCCGAGGTTGGGCGTGCCGACGAGCAGCAGGCGACGGATGTTGCGCGCACCGGCGTAGTCGGGCTGGAACGGCCCCGCCTCCGGCAACGCCGCGGCACCGTAGCGGGCGTAATAACGCGCCAGCAGGCCGCCGTTGGAATGCGCGACGATGTCGACTCGCAGGTCCGGGTCACCGTGGTCGCGCTTGATCTGCTGGATCAGGGCTTCGAGGCCCGCCACGGCGGCCACGTTGTCCAGGCGGAAGTCATAAAGGAACGGATACAGGCCGCAGTCCGTGGCGGACGCCTTGCCTCCGGCACCGCACAGGCGGTAGCCGCCGGCGCGTTGCAGCGCGTCGATCGCGTGCCCGTAGAAATCACGGCCCAGGCCGGCACGAAACACCGCGTACGCTTCGACACCGTCGTCGACGGGCTCCAGCGTAACCGGGTCGATCGGCAACTCGAGCCCGCGATAGTTCCCGAACAGCAATTGTGAGTCGGACACCGGCCAGACCTCCCGGCCGGTGTGCCGATCGCGAAGGGTGGAACCGAACGCGCCCGGAATGAAGACCAGGGGAGGCCGGGGTCCCCCCGAGCGCGCGCCGCCATAGACCTTTTTCAGCGGCGGCTGCGGGTCCATGGCCGCGCAGCCAGCCAGCGCGAGTGCCGAGACGATCACTTGCCGGCGCGTCCAGCCCGCCATGGAACGAACTCCTTGCTGAGGAAGTATGGCCCGTCCCGCTTGCCTTCCGCATCCGCGGAAACGTCGGCGCGCCTTCGCTCAGTGCGGCGGCGCGCCGGGGGGCCGCAGCCTGGCGATGATTGCCGCGAAACGGGGATCACCGCGCACGTTGTCGAGGTCGGCGTCGTGCTCGATCCAGCCGAGGTTCCCGCGCCCGCTGCGCACGGCCTCGTCGAGCAGCGCGACGGCCCGGTCAACCTCGCCGAGCGTGCTGTACGCGCACGCGAGGTTATAGGCCGTCGAAAACTCTCCGGCGCGGGAGCGCAAGGCACGTTCGGCGAAATCCTCGACGCGGGCGCGGTCGCCGAGCTTCGCCGCGTTGACCGCGGCCAGGTGCAGCGCGCGCCCGTCGTGCGGATCGAGCCGCAGACGCGCCTCGAGCGCCGCCATCGCCAGGGCCAGCACACGACGCTGTTCATCGCTGCGACCGAGCCTCTGCAAGGCGCCCTCCAGCATGCACAGCGGCTGGTACTCGTCCGGCCGGAGACGATGCGCAGCTTCGAAAAGTCCGGCCGCGTGCTGCGCACGACCCAGGCTGAATTCGTGCCGCGCATAGAGGTAATTCGCCTCGTACGAAGCCGGGTTCAGTGTCAGCGCAGCCTCGAACGCGCGGTCGGCTTCTTCGACCCGTCCCTGCATCGACAGCAGGCAGGCACGAGCCAGGTAGGCTTCGGGCATCTGCGGCTCCAGGTCCAGTGCGCGCTGGCTGGCACGGATCGCCGCCTCGAACTCTGCTGGCGGCACGCCCAGTTGCCACTGGCCTCGCACCGCAATTGCATTGGCGAAACCCGCGTGCGCCTGCGCGAAATCAGGATCGTGCGCGATCGCCTGGGCAAACAATTCGGCCGCCTGCGGCAGGGTCGCGTCCGAATGGTCCCGCAGCAGCGCCTGCCCGCGCAGGTACAGGTCGTAGGCCTCGGCACTGCGCGTACCGCCGCGATCGATCAGCGCAAGTTCCTGCGGGGTCAACGTCAGCCGCAGGGCCTGGACGAGGCTGCGGGCGATCCCGGTCTGGATCGCGAAGACATCGTCGAGTTTGCGGTCGAAGCTCTCGGACCAGTGGTGATAGCCGTCCGCGCAGCTGACCAGTTGGGCCGTGATGCGGATCCGCTCGCCGGACTTGCGCACGCTGCCCTCGAGCACGGAGCCGACGCCGAGCAGCCGGCCGATCTCGCGGACGTCCGCACTGCGGTCGCGGAACTGGAACGCGGACGTGCGCGAAGCCACGCGCAGTCCGCCGACGCAGCACAACGAATTGATGATCTCCTCGGCAATGCCCTCGCAGAAATATCCCTGGTCGCGGGCCGGGACTCATGTCGGCGAAGGGCAGCACGGCCACCGAGGGCGGGCCGTCAATCGCGGACCGCGGTGGCACGGCCGCCGGCGGTTCGACCGAGGGGTCGGCGACGAGCCGGCGTGCGCTCGATCCCTTGCGGAGTGATGTCGAAGGCCCAGGCGAGGAAGCAGGCCAGCGGGAAACCCAGCGCGACTGCGACGATGACGAACTTGAGCGCGACGGCGGGCAGGCCCAGCGGCTCGAACGTCGCGTCCGCCACCTGGATCAGCAGCCAGCCACCGATGAGGTAGGCAGCCGCGACGCGGAAGACCTTGCGTCGCCGCAATTCCCCGAACCATCGGCCGAGCGTCGTGCCCCCTGCTGGCATTGTTGTTCCCCGGTGCGCCGGCGAATTATGCGGCCGGGCGCGAGAGGAAGTCTGCGATCAGCCGCGCGACCTCGTCCGGCTGGTCGTGATGCAGCATGTGCCCGGAGCCGGCGACCACGCGCGGCTCGAGTTGCGGGATGTGGGCACGCATCGCCGCCGGGTCAGCGGCGCCCTGCAGTCGTTGCATGAATCCCGATTCGGCCCCGGCGACGTACAGGACGGGCGCGCGGATGGCGCGCCAGCACGCTTCGGCCTCTTCGCGCCGATAGAGCACCGGGTTGACGCGCTTGTGCGCAGGGTCGAAGCGCAGGCGTACGCGTCCATCCGGCAGCGCCTCGGACCAGCATGCGGCCACGAATTCGGCCCGCTCGGGCGTGAGCCGCGGGTTGCGCTTGCGCAGGACGGCCGCGAGCACCTCGAGGCTTGGAAAGGTCGTGGCAGGCTCCGGCGCACGAAGTCCGTCGAGCCAGTCGCGATAGCGGGCCGGCGCCATCTCGGCGCGAGCGCCCGGCAGGCCGAAACCTTCGAGCGTGACGAGCCGCCGCACGCGCTCCGGCCGTACACCTGCGAACATGAGCGCGATGTTGCCCCCCATGCTGTGCCCGACCACGTCGGCCGGCTCGCCGGGACACCACTCGTCGAGCCAGGCCTCGAGATCGGCAAGGTAATCGGGGAACCAGTACCCGTCGCGCGCCCACGCCGAGCGGCCGAAACCGCGCCAGTCGGGCGCCACGAGGGTGCGTCCGTCGGTGAGCGCGTCGACGAAAAACTGGAAGGTCGCGCCGCAATCCATGAAGCCGTGCAGCAGCACGAGGGGACTGCCCGACCCGGTCCAGACGTGGCAATGCTGCCGCAGTCCGCGGATATCGCGCGCGTGGCTCTCGGGCGGCCGGCGTGGCAAGTACGGCGAGCTCATGGTTCCCCATGGTGCCCCACTCTCCCTGCAGCTGTCCCGGTCCCGCCGTCGGGACCATCGTCCCGTGGCGTCTGGCGTCCGGTGATGCCAGCAATGCCGGTTGAGCGCAGCGGACCGTTCGCCCCAGAATGGACTTTGTCCGTCGGCCAGTCACCGCAGGCGTGGCTTCGGGATCAAAGAAAATGCGCAAACTGCTCGTCTTCCAGCACGTGGCGTCGGAGCCCCTCGGCCACCTCGATCCGCTGCTGCGGGGCGCCGGCTTCCGGATCCGCTACGTCAATTTCGGGCGCGAGCCTCGTGCCGAGCCCGACATCCGGCGCTATGACGGCCTGGTCGTCCTGGGCGGTCCGATGAACGTCGACCAGGTCGGCCTGTTTCCCCACCTCGCCACCGAGATCGAGGTCATTCGCAAGGCCGTGCAGGCCCAGAAGCCGGTACTGGGGATCTGCCTCGGGGGCCAGTTGCTCGCGCAGGCGATGGGCGGCCACGTGCACCCCAACCCCGTGCCCGAGATCGGCTGGTACCGGCTGCACACCCGCCCGCGCGCGCACGAAGACCGGCTGTTCCGGCATTTCGAGCGCACGCCGCGGTACGTGTTCCAGTGGCACGCCTACGCGTTCCGGCCGCCGCCCGACGCGGTGCCGCTCGCCTGGACGCGCAGCTGTCGCCAGCAGGCCTACAGGATCGGCGACCACGCCTGGGGACTGCAGTTCCACCTCGAGGCGGACTCGGCCTTGATCGAGCGCTGGCTGCAACAGCCGAGCGGGCGCAGCGAAATCGAACGGCATTGGGATGCCCGTCGCATCGCGCACATCCAGGCAGCGACTCGCCATCACCTGCCCGTTGCCCGCCCGTTGAGCGAGCGGGTGTTCGGCGAGTTCACCGCCCTCTTCGCTGCGCGTCGCTACGCAACGCTGCCGTCGCGGTGATCGATCACTCGCCGAGGAACATCCGGTAGGCCGGATTGTCGGTTTCCTCGGTGTAGACGTACTGCAGGTCCGCGAGATGCTGCGCAAAGCGCGCGGCGTCGGCCGGTGGCACCTGGACGCCCGCGAGCACGCGACCGTAGTCGGAGCCGTGGTTGCGGTAATGGAACAGGCTGATGTTCCAGTGCGCACCGATCGCCTCGAGGAAGCGCAGCAACGCGCCGGGGCGCTCCGGGAACTCGAAGCGGAACAGCCGCTCGTGCTGCAGGCCGTGCGCGTGGCCGCCGACCATGTAGCGCACGTGCAGCTTGGCCATCTCGTCTTCGCTCATGTCGATGACGCGGTAGCCCGCATCCGCGACGAGCGCGAGCAGCGTTTCCTTCTCACGGCGGCCTTCGGCGAGTGCCACGCCCGCGAAGATCCGCGCCGAGTGCGCGTCGTCGTAACGGTAATTGAACTCGGTGACGCTGCGCCGCCCGAGCAGGCGGCAGAACCGCAGGAAACTGCCAGGCTCCTCGGGAATCTCGACGGCGAGCAGCGCCTCGCGCTGCGCGCCGATGTCGGCCCGTTCCGCGATGTGGCGGAGCCGATCGAAATTGACGTTCGCGCCGCAGTTCAGCGCCACGAGGGTTCGCTCGCGGCACTGCTCACGCGCGACGTAGCGCTTGATGCCCGCGACCGCCAGCGCGCCGGCCGGCTCCGCGATGGTGCGGTTGTCCTCGAAGATGTCCTGGATCGCCGCGCAGATTTCGTCGGTACTGACCAGCACGACCTCGTCGACGTATTTCTGCGCCAGCCGGAACGTCTCTTCGCCGACGCGGCGCACGGCCACGCCGTCGGCGAAGATGCCGACGCGCTCGAGCGTGACGCGCGAGCCTGCGCGCAGCGAGTCGTGCATGCTGGCCGCGTCCTCGGGCTCGACGCCGACGATCCGGACCTGCGGATAGAGGGCCTTGACGTAGGTCGCGATGCCGGCGATCAGGCCACCGCCGCCGATGGGGACGAAGATCGCATCGGGCAGCCGCGGCACCTGCCGCAGGATCTCCATGCCGATCGTGCCCTGTCCCGCGATCACGTCCGGGTCGTCGAAGGGATGGATGAACGTGAGCCCGCGCTCCTGCGCCACGCCGAGCGCGTGCTCGAACGCGTGGTCGAAGTCGTCGCCCTGCAGCACGACCTCGCCGCCGAGGTCGAGGACCGCCTGCACCTTGATGTTCGGCGTGGTCCGCGGCATCACGATCACCGCGGTGATCCCGCGACGGCGCGCAGCAAGTGCGACGCCCTGTGCGTGGTTGCCGGCCGAGGCGCAGATCACGCCGCGGTTCGCGACGGCGTCGTCGAGTCCGGCGATCTTGTTGTAGGCGCCACGGAGCTTGAACGAGAAGACCGGCTGGAGGTCCTCGCGCTTGAACAGGACGTCGTTGCCGAGGCGACGGCTCAGGCGGCGGGCGGGCTCGAGCGGCGATTCGATGGCGACGTCGTAGACGCGCGCCTTGAGGATGCGTTCGATGTAACTTTCTTGCATGGCGGAGGTCTGCGTAGCGCCGCCTAAGTTAACATCCTTCGCCGATGCGCATGGGACGACGGAGTCGATGTCGAGATGACCCGGGTGGAACTGTTCATGACCTTGCTGGCCGGGTTCGCGGGCGGGCTCGTCGGCGCGCTCTGGAGCGGGCTGGTGACCGGGCCGGTGCTCGCCCTGGCACCGCGGCTGCGACCCGCCGGCTGGTCACTGGAAACGGCCCCCCGGCTGCTGGCAGGGGCGTTGCTGTATGGCATCGGCGGCGCTCTGGCGGGATTCCTGTTCTGGCTGGGCTGGGGTCTGACGGCGCTCGTCGCCACGCCCTGGCCGCTGGTCGGCCTGTTGTACGGCGCGCTGCTCTGGTCGATCGCGGCCCTGCCCGCAACCGGCATTGCGGCGCTGCGATTGCGGCATTCCCGTGCGCTTCTCGCCCTGCTCGCGCTCGAATACCTGGCCGCGAGCGTGGCGATCGGCGTGTTCTGCGCTTACGCCTGGCATCGCTCAGCGTAAGATTTCGCCCTCCGGTCATCCGCCAGCTTTTCAGGGGACATGCATGAAGAAGACCCTACGGACGGGCCTGGGCCTGGCGCTCGTGCTCGCGGGCATGGCAGCGCACGCGCTGACCGCCGCCGAGCTCGTCGCCAAGAACGTCGAGGCCAGGGGCGGCGCCGCGGCGCTGCAAGCCGTGAAGTCGCTGCGGCGTGAAGGCCGCCTCGTCGTCAACGGCGGCCAGTTCGTGCTGCAGGTCGTCGAGACCAGGCAGCGGCCCGGACTCGATCCGCACGGAGCTCAGCCTGCAGGGCCTGACCCAGGTCCAGGCCTACGACGGCAAGGAAGGCTGGCAGATCGACCCGTTCGACGGCCGCAAGGATCCCGAGCGCATGCCGGCCGACGACGTCAAGGAAATGCTCGAGGACGCCAGCATCGACGGCCCGCTCGTCGATGCATCGCCAAGGGCGCACGGCTCGAATACCTCGGCACCGAGGACATCGACGGCACCGCCGGCGCACAAGCTCAAGGTCACGCGCCAGGACGGCGGCGTGCAGTACGTCTACCTCGATCCCGACTATTTCCTCGAGATCCGCATCGAAAGCCAGCGCATGGTGCGCGGCGTCAAGCGCATCTCCGTGACCGACCTCGGCAATTACGAGAAGGTCGGCGGCGTGTACTGGCCGTTCTCGATCGAGTCCGGCCTCAAGGGCGCCGGCGACCCGGCCAAGTTCGAATACGAGTCGGCCCAGGCCAACGTCGCGATCGCGCCGCGGCTATTTCTCGTTCCCGGTCGCCGCGAAGTAAGGGAGGCCCGCCATGAAGACAGTCACGACGCGTCTCCCTGCTCGCCCTCGCGCTGGCGCCGTCGGCGGCCGGCCTGGCCGCCGCAGCCGCCAAGCCTGCAGCCGCGACGGCCTTCGACTCTGCCGCGATCTCCGGCCTCGGCAGCCGCAACATCGGCTCGGCCGCGATGAGCGGCCGCATCGCGGCGCTCGACGCCGTGCCGATGCCCGACGGCAAGCTGCTGCTCTACGTCGGCGCCGCGAGCGGCGGCGTGTGGAAGTCGCATCGACGGCGGCACCACGTTCAAGCCGGTGTTCGACAACCAGCCGGTGCAGTCGATCGGCGCGATCGCGATCGACCGGCGCAACCCGAGACGGTCTGGGTCGGCACCGGCGAGGCCTGGACGCGCAACAGCGTCGTCGATCGGCGACGGCATCTACAAGTCGACCGACGGCGGCGAGACCTGGACGAACATGGGCCTGCCGAATCGGAGCGCATCGCCGACGTCCGCATCGACCCGCGCAACGGCGACACCGTCTACGCCTGCGTGCCGGGCAAGCTCTGGAGCGATCGCCCGAGCGCGGCGTCTACAAGACCACCGACGGCGGCGCAACCTGGCAGCAGGTGCTCAAGGCGCCGAACGCCTCGACCGGCTGCTCGAGCCTGAGCCTGGACCCGAAGAACCCGGACGTGCTCTACGCCGGCCTGTGGGACTTCCGCCGCAAGGGCTGGACGTTCCGCTCCGGCGGCGAGGCGCCGACCGCAGCCTCGGCCAGCGCGCTGATGGTGACGCGCGACGGCGGCAGCACCTGGACCGAGCTCACGCCGGAGCGCGAACAAGGGCTTTGCCGGAAGCCTTGGGGCCGCGTCGCGGTCGCGGTCGCGCCGGCGACTCGAAGCGCGTCTACGCCTTCATCGAGTCGCCGCAGAGCGCGCTGTACGTGCGCAGCGACGGCGGCGCGACCTGGGAGGCGCGCGACAGCAGCCAGAAGATGGTCTGGCGGCCGTTCTACTTCGCGCGCCTGATGGTCGACCCGACCAACGCCGACCGCGTGTTCAAGGCCGACGGCGCGCTGATCCTGTCCGAGGACGGCGGGACGAGCTTCAGCGTCGTCGGCGGCTTCGAGGGCACGCACGGCGACTTCCACGACGTCTGGGTCAACCCGAAGAACCCGAAGCACGTGATCGCCGGCGACGACGGCGGCCTGTGGCACAGCTACGACGGCGGCAACCGCTGGTGGAAGGGCGAGAACCTGCCGATCTCGCAGTTCTACCACGTGAGCGTCGACGACGAGGACCCGTACCACGTCTACGGCGGCCTGCAGGACAACAGCTCCTGGGTCGGCGATTCCGCCTACCCCGGCGGCATCACCAACGGCCGCTGGGAAAACATGTACGGCGGCGACGGCTTCTGGATGTTCGCCGACCCGGCCGACCCCGACTACGTCTACGCCGAAGCGCAGGGCGGCAACATCGGCCGCGTCAACCGCAGACGCACGAGGCGCGCGACATCCAGCCCAAGGCTCGCTCCGGCGAGAAGCTGCGCTTCAACTGGAACACGCCGATGCACCTCTCGCCCGACGAGCAAGGGCACGCTCTACATCGGCGCGCAGTTCCTGTTCCGCACGCGCGACCACGGCCAGACCTGGGAGCGCATCTCGCCCGACCTGACCACCAACGATCCGGAGAAGCAGCAGCAGGAGCAGTCCGGCGGCGTCACCGTCGACAACTCCGTCGGCCGAGATGCACACGACGATCTACTCGATCAGCGAGTCGCCGCAGGCTGCCGGCACGATCTGGGTCGGCACCGACGACGGCAACGTGCAGCTCACGCGCGACGGCGGCAAGACCTGGACGAACGTCGCGCGGCAACATGCCCGGCCTGCCGAAGGCCTCGTGGGTGAGCTGGGTCGAGGCCAGCCGCTACGACGCGGCCACCGCCTACGCCACGTTCGACCGCCACACGTTCGGCGACATGAGCCGTACGTGTACGGGACGCGCGACTACGGCAAGACCTGGAACCGCTTGCTGACGCCGCAGGACGCACGCGGCGTGCGCGGCTACGCGCACGTCGATCAAGGAAGACCTGCGACGCCGAACCTGCTGTTCGTCGGCACCGAGTTCGGCCTGTGGATCTCGATCGACGGCGGCCGCGACTGGGCGGAGTTCAAGGGCGGCGACTTCCCGGCCGTCGCGGTGCGCGACATCGCGATCCAGCCGCGCGACAACGACCTCGTGATCGCGACGCACGGCCGCGGCATCTGGATCATCGACGACATCACGCCGCTGCGCGCGCTGGGCGACGCGATGCTCGCGAGCGAGGCGGCGTTCCTGCCGGCCCGCCCGGTGCAGCAGCGCATCGAGGGCCGCGGCGGCTGGGCCGACGGCGACGCGACGTTCGTCGGCGACAATCCGCCGGGCGGCGCGGTGATCACGTACTACCAGCGCACCCGCCACCTCTTCGGCCCGCTCAAGCTCGAGATCCTCGACGCCGACGGCAGCGTGGTCGACGAGCTGCCCGCCGAGCAAGCGCCGCGGCATCAACCGCGTCGTCTGGTCGATGCGCGTGAAGCCGCCGCGCGTGCCGCCGGCCGCGCAGCTGCGCTTCAGCGGGCACGCAGGGCCCGCGCGTGCTGCCGGGCACCTACACCGTGCGCCTGACCAAGGGCGGCAAGGTCTACGAGGACAAGCTCGAGGTCGGCCTCGACCGGCGCGCGACCTTCACCGCCGAGCACGCAGGCGCAGTTCGACGCGGCGATGCGCGTGCATCGCCTGTTCGGCGAGGAGACCGCGGTCATGGACCGCATCCAGCAGCTGCGCGCCGGCATCGCGGCGGCGGGAAGCGCGACCAGTGATGCGGCGCTCAAGGCGCGGCTCGCCGGCTTCGACGCGAAAGCGGACGACGTGCGCAAGCGCATCGTCGCGACCAAGGAAGGCGGCGCGATCACCGGCGAGGAGCGCCTGCGCGAGCACACCGACCTGCTCTACGGCGCGATCATGGGCTACGAGGGCCGCCCGCGGCCTACCAGGTCGAGCGCATCGGCGTGCTCGAGGCCGAGCTCGCGGACATCGAGCAGCAGTTCGAGGGATTGCTCGCGGGCGAGCTGCCCGGCATCAACCAGGCGCTGCAGGCGGCCGGCCTGCCGGCGATCCAGGGCCCGCCGAAGGTGCCCGCGAGCGCCGACGCGGGCATCAGCTCGGCCAATGCGCGGTGGCTCGCGACGCGCAAGCGTGCCGACAAGAAGGCCATGTTCCACAGCCTGCCGCAGTCCACGATCGAGCTGCGGTAAGCCGGGAAGGCAGGTTCAGCGGTCGAGGAAGTCGCGCACGATCCGCAGGACTTCGTCGGTGCCCGCATCGAGGACCTGGGCGTGCGGACAAGTGAGGTCGATGCGGCGGGCCTCGCGCAGCAGCGCCTCGGCACGGGCCGTCGATTCCCAGAATTCGTCGCGGGCCCGCACGATCGTCACGGGCTGGCGCAGCAGCGGCAGGCGTTCGCCGACCTGGTAACCGCCGTCCGAGGCCGGCACGCCGAGCAGCATGACGCGACGGACCTGCTCGGGTCGCGCGAGTGCGAACTCGATCGCCGCCAGTGAGCCGCCCTGGTAGCCGAGGACGTCGACCTGCCGCAGACGCAGCGAGTCGACGAGGTCGACGAACGCCGCGGCCTGGTCCGTGATCGTCGGTGCCTGGTCGGGCCCGTCCGATTCCCCCGCGCCCGGCAGGTCCGGAGCGTAGACGCTGCGGTCCCGGCCCAGGTCCTGCAGCAGCGGGCGGAACACGCGGCCGGTCTGGCTCGGCGGCGCAGCGCACAGCAGCGGGGTCAGCTCGTCGAAGCCGCCGCTCGAGGGAAACGAGGTGTGCAGGTGCAACTGCCCGAAGCGGGAATCGACGTACATCTTGCGCAGATGAATGGTCACGGGCGAGCTCCTGGTCGACAGGGCGGCGCTGCGGGCGATCGTGCGTGCGGAGAGACGGGCCACTGAAGTGTTCCTCGGCGGGAAGGCGATGACGTGCAGCGATTGTCCGCACCACGCGCCGGCTTCACGTTGACTCAGCTCTCACTCCCATGCCCTTCGGCATGACTTAATGCGCGACGGGCAGGCGCCTCCACACAGGTTCGAAAATTATGTCGCATCGCGCTCAGGGATTGTCCAGGTACCACTCGTAGTCCCGGTCGGTCACCAGCGCCCCGAATTTCTCGCACTCCTGCCGCTTGATCGCGATGAATACGTCGAGGAAGGGCGCGCCGAGCGCGTCGCGCAGGAAAACCGAGCGCGCCGCCCGCTCGATCGCGTCGTGCCACTGCGTGGGCAGCTCGCCCGTCGCGGCCTGGCTGTAACCGTTGCCCTGCACCGGTGGCCCCGGATCGAGTCCGAGCGTGATCCCGTGCAGCATGCCTGCCAGCACGAGCGCGGCGACCAGGTACGGGTTGGCGTCGGCGCCGGCCACGCGATGCTCGACGTGGCGGCTCGGGGCCGGCCCGGACGGCACGCGCAAGCTGACGGAGCGATTGTTGATGCCCCACGTCGGCGCAACCGGTGCGTAACTCATCGCGCGGAAGCGTCGATAGGAATTGGCATGGGGTGCCAGGATGGCCATGCCGTCGGCGAGCGTCTGCCGCAGGCCGCCGATCGCGTGGCGCAACAGCGGGCTGCCGGCCGGGTCTTCGCTGGCGAACGCGTTCGCGCCGTCGGCATCCGCCAGGCTCGCATGCAGGTGCATGCCCGAACCGGCCCCGCCGGCGAAGGGCTTCGCCATGAAGCAGGCGATGCGCCCGTGCCGGGCAGCGACGCCGCGCACGGCGCGCTTGAACATGATCGCCTCGTCGACGGCACGCAATGCGTCGGCCCGATGCTCGAGCGTGATCTCGAACTGACCCGCTGCATATTCGGACATCAGCGTGCGCACCGGCAGTCCCTGCTCGCGCGCGGCGGCGTACAGGTCGTCGAAGAGCGGCGACATGTCGTCGAGGCGGCCGAGGCCGTAGGCGTCGATGCGCGAGCGGCGCTCGCCGCTCAACATGCCGCCGGACGGAACCAGCCGGCCGTCGAGCCGCTCGAGCAGGTAGAACTCGAGTTCGACCGCGACGGCAGGGGTGAAGCCGGCAGCGCGGCAACGCTGCACGACCGCGGCCAGTACGTGGCGCGGATCGGCGGCGGCCGGGCGCCCGTCGAGCTCGAACATCGTGCCAAGCACCTGCGCCGTGGGTCGCGTGAGCCACGGCGCCCGGCGCAACGATCCCGCCACGGGACGGCAGCACTGATCCGCGTCACCCACGGCCCAGACCAGCCCCGTGCCTTCGACGTCTTCACCCGTGATGTCGAGCCCGAGGATCGAGCCGGCGACGTTGCGGCCGGGCCCGTACAGGGCCGCGAGCTCCTCGCGCGCGATGTTCTTGCCCCGCCCGACGCCGTTCGCGTCGGTGATGACCAGCTGCACGGCGGCGATGTCGGGATTCGCGGCGAGGAAGGCCTGCGCTTCGGCGGGAGTGCCGGTGCCGATCGGGGCGCTGGAACTGTCATGCATGGGAGACGCTCGGGAGGCCGGGGGTCGGTGGTCCAGGAGGGAGACCCGGACGGGGCGAAACCATAGTGACGGAAGCACTCGCGCAGTGGCAAGCTCGCTCACGTCCGCCCCTCCTCCCGCAAGACCCAAATGGCTGCCGCCTATTCGCTCGCCTGGGACGTGTCGCTGCGCGAGCGGAACACGTTCCGCATCGACTGCCGCGCGCGCTGCCTCGCCACCGTGCACGACGCGGCGGTCCTGCCGACCGTGCTGGCCGATCCCGCCGTCGCGGGCCTGCCGCTGCTCGTGCTCGGCGACGGCAGCAACGTCCTGTTCGCCACCGAGTCCTACGACGGCCTCGTATTGCAGCTTGCTCACCGTGAGGTCGGCATCACGGGCCAGGACGAGCGCTGCGCACGCGTGCGCGTCGCCGCGGGGACGAACTGGGACGCGCTGGTCGACTGGACGCTGCAACGGGACCTGCGCGGTCTCGAGAACCTGGCATTGATACCGGGCCAGGCCGGGGCCGCGCCGATCCAGAACATCGGCGCGTATGGCGTGGAGGTCGGCGAATTCGTCGCTGCGGTCGAAGCCTATGACCGTATCCACGGGCAGGCGGTGCACTTGACTGCGCAGGATTGCGCCTTCGGGTATCGCGACAGCCTCTTCAAGCGCGATCCTGATCGCTACGTGGTGACGGCGGTCGAGCTGGCGCTGCCGCGCGACACCGCCACGAACCTCGCCTACGCAGGCCTGCGGGAGGAGCTCATCGCGATGGGCGACGCTCCGCCCACGCCGCGCAACGTCGCGACGGCCGTCCGCCGCATTCGCAGGCGCAAGTTGCCGGACCCTGTCGACATCGGCAACGCCGGCAGTTTTTTCAAGAACCCGATCGTCGCGCAGGCGTTCGCCGAGGACCTGCGCCGGAGCTTTCCCGACCTGCCGGTCTTTCCGGCGAGCTCGGCTGCGCTGCGCAAACTCTCTGCCGCCTGGCTGATCGAGCGTGCGGGCTGGCGTGGCCAGCGGGACGGGGATGCCGGCATCTCTGCCCGGCACGCCCTGGTGCTGGTCAATCACGGCGCTGCGACCGGAATGCAGTTGCTCGGTGTGGCCCGGCGCGTGGCGGATTCGGTCGAACGCAAGTTCGGCGTGCGACTCGAACCGGAACCGCGGATCGTGGGCGCGAGTTTCTAGAACATCGCCTCGACCCGCAGTATCACGACCAGCGCGTCCTCACGCGCCGGGTTCGTGTCGGGGTCGTCGACGTACTGCACGTCCGGCTGCAGAGCGAAGTGCGCCCCGAAGGGTATCCGCCACGTCAGCTCGTACACGGTCTCCGCCGCGGTCGTCGCCTCGCCCGCCAGCTGCAGCGACCGGCGGTAAGGATCGCCGTTGCGTGCGTGCGCGAACGCGAAGCCCAGCGCATCGTCACGTCCCGGCAGCAATCCGCCGGCGAAGACGACGCCGGCACCGGCATAGCGGCCGATGCGTGCCACCTCGGCATTTGCCGCTCCGTAGCGTGCATACCAGGCCCACTGCTCGTTGACGTGCTGCTCGACCGAGACGTACGCGCCGTATTCGCGGTCGCGGCCCGTGTCGGGCTCGAAGGCCGGGCGCGTTTCAGTGAATCCCCACGCGCCGAGTTTCAGCGTGACCGCGCCGGCCTCGCGCTGGTACTCGAACGCCAGCAAGGGACCGCCAGTGAAGGGGATGTCGCTGCCATCGTCGGACGTTTCGGACTCGACGTCGACAATGGCGCCGCGCAGGGCAACGCCCCCGGCAAAATCGAACCGCGTGCGGACGCCGAAGGCGGTCCGCGGGAAGATCGACGGGCCCGCGGCACCCGATTGGGAGAAGTCCGTGCCGATGCCCTGCGCGCTTGCCAGGAACAGGGCCCCGGTATCGATCGCGTCGAACTCGGAATTCAGGTCATAGCGGCCCACCCGCAACGACATTGCTGGCGACAACGGCACGTCGGCCCACGCTTCAAGGACGCGCGTGCCGCCTTCGGCATCGACGTTGGTTACCGTCTGCAGGTCGCCGACCCAGCGCTCGGAGAAACCGCCGCCGTAGGTGTGCTGCAGGGATGCATAGAAGGTGGCGTCGCGCCCGGCGAGTGTCGTGGCGTGCTCGACCGACAATTCGACGAGCCCGAGTTGCCGACTTCCCTCCCGCAGCCCCCCGTCGACCACGGCCGCGAAGTCGCCCACCCACCGCGCACCGAAGTCAGTCCCGGCCGCGGGACCGCCGAGCAGCGCGCCAACAGCCAGGGCGGTCCATCGACCAGACGTTTCGTTACAGTCGTGAGTTCTCGGGAGCGCGGGTCGCATCCGTGAACCCGTCTACCAGTGGCCCGTATTGGGCATGCTGGTCCAGGGCTCGGACGGAGCCAGCGGCTCGCCTTTCTGCAACAGCTCCACCGAGATCTGGTCGGGCGAGCGCACGAACGCCATGCGCCCGTCACGCGGCGGGCGATTGATCGTCACGCCGTGGTCCTGCAGTCGCTTGCAGGCGGCATGGATGTCGTCGACTTCGTAGGCGAGGTGGCCGAATGCACGCCCGATGCCGTACTCCTCGGGATCCCAGTTGTACGTGAGCTCGACCTGGGCGCTCTCGTCGCCGGGAGCGGCGAGAAAGACGAGCGTGAAACGGCCCTGGGGATATTCCCTGCGACGGACTTCGCGCAGGCCGAGCGCGTCGCAGTAAAACCGGAGCGACTGGTCGAGGTCGGTGACACGCACCATCGTATGCAGGTATTTCATCAGGCCATCCTACCGCCCCGACGGGCCGGGGGCACGCGGCGCCCCTTGCGGGAAGGCATGATCCGACGCAGTCTGCGGCCCATGAACCGCCGCGACTTCCGCTCTCCCTGCACGCGCTCCCCTGCCCTCGTGCTGATGCTGCTGCTCGGCAGCGGTTGTGCCAGCCAGCCAGCCACGACGAACCCCGAGCCACGATCGTCTGCCCCTGCCACGGCCGAAGATGCCGGCGGACCACAGGCCGACGGCCGGGTGCTCGGTGCGGCGAACGCGCCCGTCACCATCATCGAGTTCACCGACCTGCAGTGCCCCTACTGCGCGCGCTTTGCGCGCGAAACGTGGCCGCGCGTCCGCAAGGAATATGTCGATACCGGCAAGGTGCGGTTTGCGACGCGCGACCTGCCGCTGCGCTTCCACGAGTTTGCAGTGCCTGCCGCCGTCGCGGCGCGGTGTGCCGGCGCGCAGGGCAAGTACTGGGAATACCGCGAAGCGCTGTTCGCGGTGCAGTCGCGCCTGGGGTCCGAACCGTATGCGGCACTGGCGACCGAGCTGGGCCTCGACCCCGCCCGCTTCGCGTCGTGCCGGGCCGATCCGGCGACGCTGCAATCGGTGCAGGAGGATGCGGCACTCGCGGCCGCGCAGGGCATCACGGGCACGCCCAGTTTCGTGATCGGCCGCGTCGTCGACGGCGAGTTCACCGGCGAAGTGGTGGCGGGAGCTGTGCCGTTCGAGCAATTCGCGGCGCGGATCGAGGCCCTGTTAAAGGGAGCCCAGCAGTAGGCCGGCGCCGTGACGCCGCGCGTCAGAACATCTCGGAGGCGTCGACTTCGCCGGCGGGCTGCTGCGGGGAACGCGAGGCGATGAAGTCGCCCGTGATCATCTCGTCGTACGATTGCCCGGGGCCGACCATCGGGTAGACGCCCGCGTCGGGGTCGATGATGACCTCGAGGAACGCGGGACCCTTGAAGCTGACGAACTCCGCGACGACGCGGGGCACGTCGGCCTTGCGGTCGAGCCGCACCGCGAACCTGAACCCGTCGGCCTGGGCCGCCTTGACGAAGTCCTTGGTGTGCAGCGACTTGTCGCTGGCCGCCATGCGGCCCTTGAAGAACAGCTTCTGCCACTGCCTGACCATGCCGTCGCCGAAGTTGTTCAGCACGACGACCTTGACCGGGAGATCGTAGGTCGTCACGGTCTCGAGCTCACCGAGGTTCATGCGGATGCTCGCGTCGCCGTCGATGTCGATCACGAGCTTGTCACGGCGCGCGAACTGGGCGCCGATCGCCGCGGGCAGGCCGAAGCCCATCGTGCCCATGCTGCCCGAGGTGAGCCAGAGCCTGGGCTCGCGGAAATCGAAGTACTGCGCAGCCCACATCTGGTGCTGGCCGACGCCCGTCACGATCACGGCCTCGCCGCGCGTGATCCGGTTGATTTCCTCGATCACGTAGTAGGGCTGGATCAGCTCGCTGCCCCGGTCGTAGTTCATCGCATGTCGCGCGCGGAGTTCGGCGAGGTGCGCGTGCCACGGCGACCAGTCGCGCGTGAAGCCCGCGTCGATGCCGTGCGTGCGCAGCTTGTCGAGCGCCGGCTGCAGCAGGCCGACGTGACTCCACTGCACGCGCTTGACCTTGTTGATCTCGGACGCGTCCACGTCGAGGTGCGCGATGCGCTTCGCGTTGCGCGCGAACTTCTTCGGCACGCCGGCGACGCGATCGTCGAAGCGCGCGCCGAGGCAGACCAGGAAATCGCAGTCGTCGACCGCATAGTTCGCGTAAGCCGTGCCGTGCATGCCCAGCATGTGCAGCGCAAGCGGGTGCGTGGTGTCGACCGCCCCGATGCCCATCAGCGTCGTCACGACGGGGATGCGGAAATGCTCGGCGAAGGCCCGCACGGCTTCGGCCGCGCCCGCGTGGATGACGCCGCCGCCCACGTAGAGCAGCGGACGCTCGGCTTCGCCGAGCATGTGGAAGAACTTCGCCGCGTGCTGGTCGTCGATCGTGTGCTCGCGCAGCACGTTCATGCGATGGCGGTAGCCGCGGATCGGCAGCAGGCCATGGCCCTGGTAGGGTCCCTGCCAGTTCTGCACGTCCTTCGGCACGTCGATCACCACCGGCCCCGGCCGGCCCGATCGAGCGATCTCGAACGCCGTGCGGACGGTGGACTCGAGCTTCGTGGGATCGGTCACGAGGAAGACATGCTTGGCGACCGCCCCCATGATGTTGGCGACGGGCGCTTCCTGGAAGGCGTCGGTGCCGATGGCGCCTGTGGCCACCTGGCCGCAGATCACCACGATCGGGATGGAGTCGGCCGCGCAGTCGCGCACCGGGGTCACCGTGTTGGTCGCGCCCGGACCCGACGTGACGACGGCCACGCCGACCTTGCCGCTCGCACGCGCATAGCCCGCCGCCATGAATCCGGCGCCCTGCTCGTTGGCCGGGACGATCAGGGGCATCGGGTGCCCGCCGCCGGGCAACGCGGCCTGCGCGTTGTTGTGGCGGAAGATGGCGTCGTAGGTCGGCAGGATGGCCCCGCCGCTGTAGCCGAAGATCGTGTCGACGCCTTCATCGACCAGGACCTGGACGATGATCTCCGCGCCGGACAGGGTCTGGCCTGCCCGCGGGTGCGCGGACGGGGGGGTCGGCTGATTGCTCGCGGGAATGCTGTTCACGGGCTGACTCGTCGACGTCGGCTGGAATGCTGCGCTGCAAAGTGAGACTAGCAGCGTGTCCGCGGGGCGTCCATCTAGGCGGCCCCGGTTCGATCCCCTATTCTTGACACCGGTGCAAGGCCGCCTGCGATTGCGCCAATCTGAATAGAAATCAATTACATACCGACGTCCCGCGACGCGATCCGGAGCCCGCCATGGCCACCCAGCGCCACATCATCGCCATCACCATGCAGAACGAGTCGGGGGCCCTGACGCGGGTCGCGGGCCTGTTTTCGACCCGGGGCTACAACATCGAGTCGCTGAACGTCGCCCCGACGGACGACCCCACGGTCTCGCGCCTGACGCTCGTCACGACGGGCAACGACGCGGTCATCCACCAGATCACGCAGCAGTCGCTCAAGCTCGTCGACGTGGTCGACGTCGAGGACGTCACGCGCGAAGAGCACTTCGAGCGCGAACTGCTGCTGATCAAGATCAAGGCGAAGGCGACGCAGGTGGGATCGCTCTGGGCGGCCACGCAGCGTGCGGGCGGCCGGGTGCTCTGGGACGCCGCCGACAGCTTCACGATCGAGCTGACCAGCAGTGAGGCGGACCTCAACCGCTTCGTGGCCGAAGTCGCGAACTTCGGCGAAGTGCTCGAGGTGGTGCGCAGCGGCGCGCTCGCGATCCAGAAGGGACGGCAGGTCCTGGAAAGCTAGCGGATAGCGGATAGCGGATAGCGACTAGCGGATAGTGAAAGAGGCGGCGCGCTCGCCTGCTCGCGCAGGTCGGAATAGCCAGCTTTCTACTATCCGCTATCCGCTATCCGCTATCCGCTTCCCCTAGGGCAGCGGGTTGAACCCGACGTAGCCGTCCTGCAGCGCCTGCAAGGCCGCGCGCACCGGCGCCGGAATGGCCACCGGGCGCCGCGTCGCACTGTCGACGTAGACGTGCACGAATCGCCCGATCGCCGCTGGCTCCGCTGCCTGGTCGCGGAACAGGCCGATGCGGTAGACGACGCTCGAGTTGCCCAGCTTCTCGAGCGCAAGCCCGGCGTGAACCACGTCCGGGAAGCTCAGCTCGCTCATGAACTGGCAGCTGGTCTCCGCGACGATGCCGATCGCAGGCAGCAGGCGCACGTCACAGCCGCTGGCTTCGATGAGGTAGCCGTTCACCGCGGTATCGAAGTACGAGTAATAGACGACGTTGTTGACGTGGCCGTACTGGTCGTTGTCCATCCAGCGCGTCGTGATCGCCCGCAGCACGCGGAATTCGTCGCGCCGTGTCGGCAGGCTGCTGGTATCCACGCCCGGTGCTTGCATCCGCGTCGTCCTGTTCCGTCGTCGGCGCAGGCATTATCGCAGTAGTGCGGCGCGGCAGGCTTGTCCTATGCTCCGTCCATGAAGATCAAGGCCGCAGTGCTGCGCCAGCTCGGCGTCCCGGGGCCGTACGCGGACTCGCGCCCGCTCGCGATCGAGGAATTCGAGCTGGCCCCGCCCGGTCCCGGCGAGGTGCTGGTGCGGGTGCGCGCCGCGGGACTGTGCCACTCCGACCTGTCCGTCATCGACGGCAACCGGCCGCGTCCGCTGCCGATGGTGCTCGGCCACGAGATGGCCGGCATCGTCGAGGAAGTCGGGCACGGCGTCACGGACCTGCAGCGCGGCGATCACGTGGTCGCGTCGTTCGTCCCGAGCTGCGGCGTCTGCTCGCCTTGCGTGACGGGGCGGCCCGGTGCTGTGCGAGCCGGGGCTGGCGTCGAATACCGCCGGTACGTTGCTTTCGGGCGCGCGCCGGCTCGAGCAAGCGTGGACTGCCGGTCAACCACCATCTCGGTATCTCCGGCTTTGCGGAGTACGCGACGGTCTCGCGCCGTTCACTGGTCCGCATCGACCCGGGCCTGCCCTTTGCCGAGGCAGCGCTCTTCGGCTGCGCGGTCATCACCGGCGTGGGCGCAGTGGTCAACACGGCGGCGATGCCGAAGCTACTCCTCGCTCGCGGTCATCGGGCTGGGCGGCGTGGGCCTCGCGGCACTGCTCGCCGGCCGCATGCTCGAGGCGACGACGATCGTCGCCGATCGACCTGAACGAGTCGAAGCTCGCCAAGGCGCGGGAACTCGGTGCTACCGCCACGGTGAACGCGGCCGATCCGGACTGCGCCGAGAAGATGCGCGAACTGAGCGGCGGCGGCGTCGCCTACGCTTTCGAGATGGCCGGCTCGGTGCGGGCGCTCGAACTCGCGTACAGGTCACGCGCCGCGGCGGCACCACCGTCTCGGCGGGACTGCCGCATCCGCAGCAGAAGTTCTCGCTGTCGCACGTGAGCCTCGTCGCCGAGGAGCGCACGCTCAAGGGCAGTTATCTCGGCAGTTGCGTGCCGGAGCGCGACATCCCGCAGTACATCGACTGGTATCGCAGCGGGCGCCTGCCGGTCGACCAGCTGCTCAGCGAGCGCATCCGGCTCGACGACATCAACGCCGCGTTCGACCGGCTCGCGGCGGGCGCGTCGATCCGCCAGGTGATCGAGCTTGGGTGAGGCAGATCCCTCGATCAAGGTGCTCGTCGACTTCGACGACGACGCCGATTGCCGCCGGTGGCGCTCCGTCGACGATGGCGTCATGGGCGGCGTATCGCGCAGTTTCCTGCAACCGGCTGCGCCGGGCATCGCGCGCTTCGGCGGCGAGGTCTCGCTCGAGCACGGCGGCGGCTTCGCCTCGGTACGCACCGAACCGGGCGCATGGCAGACGGCCGGCGCGACTGCACTCGTGCTGCGCTGCCTCGGCGATGGTCGCACCTACAAGTTCACCGTGCGCAGCGACGACCACCCTGACGGGGTCCAGTACCAGGTGCGGTTCACGCCCGCACGCGGGGACATGGGAGATCGTGCGCTTGGCCGTCGGCGCGTTCGTCGCGACGTTCCGTGGACGGCAGGTCGACGGCGCCGGCGCCGCTGCGCCCCGAGCAAATCCGGCGGCTCGGCCTGATGGTCAGCGACAAGCAGGCCGGTCCGTTCGAGTTGCTGATCGACTGGATCGGCGTCGCCGCAGGCTGAAGCTCAGAACCTGGCCTTGGTCTCGATGACGAACTGCACGCTGTCGATGTCGTCGCCGCCGTCGAGCGGGAAAGCGAGATCGATGTGGATCACGTTGCCGAAGGCGGAGCGGCTCGAGCCCAGGCGCACTCCCAGGCCGACATCCTTGAGCAGTCCGTCACTGGTCGCACCGGTCACGTCGGTGCCCCACGTCCGCCCCGCGTCGAAGAACACGGCACCGGCGACGTGGAACAGGCGCCACGGATACCAGTCGGTGTAGTAACGCTGCTCGAGCGTCAGCAGCGCCGAGCGACGTGCCGGCCTGGTAACGCAACGGATAACCACGCAGCCCGTTGTCACCCCCCAGCAGCAGTTGCTGCTCCTGGTCCAGTTGCTCGGTGACCGTGCCGTTCACCGTGGCGAAGAACTTGGTCCGCTGCGACGTCTGGTTGTAGTAGCGCGCCTCGGCCGCAAGGACCCCGTTGCGCAGCCCGTCCGTTTCGATCCGGCCCGAGGCCGTTGCGCCGACGAAGAACGAGTCACCGGGACTCAGGTCCCAACCGTCGCGCACATACGCACTGAGCATCAGTGCATCGCGATCGGAGCCAATGGCTTCGGTCGCAATGCCGATGCGGCCACCGGCGCGCAGCCCGAGCAGCACGTCCTCGGTGCGGGCGATCTGGTCGAGGTTCGTCCGACGCTGGTAACTCGTCCTGCAGCAGGTCGAAACCCAGCCACGGGTAGACGAGTTTGCGGTCCTCGGGCAGCGGTCCGCCCAGGGGTTCGCCGACAACGGGAAGGAAGGCGTCTTCGTCATGGGTGATGCCCGCCGTCCAGCGCCTGACCCAGCCCGCCTGCCAGCCGGGCGACCAGCCGCCGAAGATTTCGTAGAACTGCTGGTCGTGCTCGAATTTCGCCGACTTCGTGACCCTGCACATAGCGCGGCTCGTCGCGCTCGCTGTCGAAGAGGTGCAGGCCCCCCGCGTGGTGCGTGTCGAGCGCATAGAACGGACGGTCGAGGCGGAGCGCCTTGGTGGAGCCGTCATCGGCGTCGCTGTAGGTGATGCCGAGCCGCGTCCAGCTGCTGTTGAAGTGCGGGTCGAAGTAATCGAAATCGAGCGATTCGCGGTCGACATCGTTCGACCATCCGAACGCGAGTTTCTTGCCACGCCCGAGCAGGTTCTTTTCCTCGAGCTGCATCGACATCTCGTTGGCGCCGCCCTGCCGCGAGAAATTGATGCCCGGGTTGAGCGTCCAGGTGTCGCGCGTGCGGACCTCGAGGTCGACCGTGTGGCCGTCCCAGGCCGTCGGCACGATCACGGCGTCGTAGAGGTAATCGTTCGTGCGCATGATCCGCTCGGTCTCCTCCACGATGCGGTGCACGTAACGGTCGCCCGGCTTGAACAGCAGCTGGTCCCGCAGGATCGACGTCACGCGTGTTCATGTGCAGCTTGTTGGCGGTCCGGTACAGCCAGCCGTCTTCGCCCGGGATCGAGGGATCGAAGATGTCGCCTCGGGATCACGTCGATCTTGCCGATGACGGCGCCGGCGGCCTCGAGTTCCGGTCCCGGCGGAATGCCGGCCGGCCACTCGCGCACCAGGTCGACCTGGGTCGCCCAGCTCACCTGCGACAGCAGCGCCAGCGCGAGGACCGGCCAGGACGCTCGCGGCATCAAGGCAGCAGCACGGTCGAACCGACCGTGCGACGCTCCTGCAGGTCGCGATGGGCCTGCTGCACGTCACGCAGCGCGTAAGTCTGGCCGATCTCGATGCGGACGATGCCGCGCCCGATCACGTCGAAGAGATCCTCGGCGGAGCGCAGCAGGTCGGCGCGCCGCGCGATGTAGCTGAACAGTACGGGCCGCGTCAGGAACAGCGAGCCGCGGCGTGCGAGTTCGAGCGGCGCGAGCGGCGGCACCGGCCCCGAGGCATTGCCATAGCTCACCATCAGGCCGAGGGGCCGCAGCGCGTCGAGCGATGCGAAGAAAGTGTCCTTGCCGACCGAGTCGTAGACGACGTGGGCACCGAGACCGCCGGTCAATTCCCTGACGCGCGCGGCGATGTCGTCACGTCCGAGCACCAGCACGTCGTGGCAGCCCAGTCCGCGCGCCAGGGTCGCCTTGGCCTCGCTGCCGACCACGCCGATCACCGTGGCGCCGAGGTGACGCGCCCACTGCACCAGGATGCTGCCGACGCCGCCCACGGCCGCATGGACCACAGCAACCGTGCCCTTGCGGACGCGGTATGTGCGCCGCAGCAGCACCTGCGCAGTCAGGCCCTTGAGCAGTGCGGCCGCTGCGAGCCGGTCGGTGACGTCTTCCGGGATCGGCACGAGTCGGTCGGCCGGAACGATCCACGCGTCCGCATAGGCACCGGCCGCAGTGACGGCATAGGCGACCCGCTCGCCGACCTTCACGCCACGCACGCCCGGGCCCAGTGCCTCGACGACACCGGCCGCCTCGTGGCCGAGCCCGGTCGGGCAGTTTGCCCGCGTAAAGACCCGTGCGCTCATAGACGTCGATGAAATTGAGGCCCACCGCCGTCTGGCGCACGAGCGCCTCGCCGGGCCCCGGGACCCCCGGCTCGACCTCTTCCCAGCGCATCACTTCGGGACCGCCGTATTCATGGACTCGAATGGCATGTGGCATGGCGCGCCCGCAGGTCGATGATGAACGAGAATGATGGCGACCCGGGGCGGCAATCCAGATAGTGGACCGCCTACGGACTAGTACGTTCCCGACGTCGGAAGATGCGGTGATCGAGCTTCCGGATGGCCTACCGCGGAGCCAGCGGCGCGTCGGCGATCAGGAGGTCGGCGACGGGGTGCCCGTCGATCAGGTGGCCCTGGATGATCCGTTCGAGGTTATCGGGCGTGCACTTCCGGTACCAGGTGCCGTCCGGGTAGACGACGGCAATCGGTCCGCCGACGCAGACCTTGAGGCAGTTCGCCTTGGTGCGCAGCACGCCCCCGTCGGCTTCGTGCAGCCCCAGTTCCTTGAGGCGACGCTTGAGGTAGGCCCAGCTTTCTTCCGATTTCACGACGGCCGCGCACTTGCCCCCCGCCACGCACAGGAAGATGTGGCGGCGCTGGCGACCCAGGTGCAACCTGGCGACGGCGCTCTCGAGCGCCTGCTGGACAGTCGGCTCAGGCATGGGACCTCGGTTCCGGTGGACCGGAACCGATCCTAGCCGATACCGCCGCCCGCGTCAGAGCGCCTGGTCGTCGGCTTCGCCGGTGCGGATACGGATCGCGCGCTCGAGGTTCGAGACGAAGATCTTGCCGTCGCCGACCTTGCCCGTGCGGGCCGCGCCGACGATCGCTTCGATGACCTGGTCGACCAGCGATTCCTTGACCGCCACCTCGATCCGGGTCTTCGGCACGAAATCGACGACGTACTCGGCCCCCCGGTAGAGCTCGGTGTGGCCGCGCTGGCGCCCGAAGCCCTTCACTTCCGTCACCGTCATGCCGGAGACGCCGAGTTCGGACAGTGCGGCGCGGACGTCGTCCAGCTTGAAGGGCTTGATGATTGCGCTGATCAGCTTCATGGGCTTAAGGCTCCTCGTTCTCTTCGAAATCATTGTCAGGCGGCCGGCCGTGATCCCACGCTAGTGGAAACCGAAACGACTGTCACCGCACCGCCTCCCCCGTCGGGGGCTTCGGCTGATCAATGCAGAATCCGTGCCGACCTCCCGGACCTGCATTTCCAATGCCCGGGCACACGCGGCGCACCATGATGGAGCGCCCGGTTTCGCGCCTGCCCGTGGCTGGTGCGACGATCTTGTGGCGTTCCGGCATCATACGGGCTTTGTCGTCGCCGGAGTGACCGGGCATGGGTGCAGGAACAGTCGTGATCGTCGGCGCGAGCCACGCGGCCGTGCAGGCGATCGATACGCTGCGGCGGGAGGGTCACGACGGCCGCATCGTACTGGTCGGCGACGAGCCCCACCTGCCCTACAACCGGCCGCCGCTTTCCAAGAAATACCTGTCGGGTGAAATGGAACGCGAGCGCCTGTACCTGCGCAGCGCCCAGTTCTACGAGCAGGCCCGCGCCGAGGTCCGGCTCGGGGTGCGTGTCACGGCGATTGACCGGACCCTCCAGCGCCTGCGCCTGAGCGACGGCGACGAATTGCAGTACGACCGCCTGCTGCTGTGCCTCGGCAGCCGCAACCGCCTGCTCGAGGTGCCGGGCAGCGACCTGGCGAGGCATCCATTACCTGCGGACCATCGCCGACGTCGACGGCATCCGCACCAGCCTCCCCGGCGCGCGCCGCCTGGTCGTCGTCGGCGCCGGTTACATCGGTCTCGAGGCCGCGGCCTCGGCACGGCACCTGGGGCTCGACGTGACGGTGCTCGAGATGGCCGAGCGTCCGCTGAACCGGGTGGTCGCGCCCGAAATGTCGGACTTCTACCTGCGACGCCACGAGCGCGAGGGCGTGCGCGTCCTCTGCAACATGTCCGTGACCGGCTTCGTGGGCAACGCGGCGGGCCGCGTCAGCGCCGTGGCGTGCGGGTCGCAGGAGTTTGCGGCCGACTTCGTCATCGTGGGCGTGGGCGTCGTGCCCGAGACGGCGCTGGCGGCCGCTTGCGGGCTGCGCTGCGAGAACGGCATCTACGTCGACGAGCAGTGCCGGACCTCCGATCCGAACGTCTACGCCGCCGGCGACTGCACCTGCCACCCGAGCCTGCGTTACGGCCGCCGCATGCGCCTCGAATCGGTGGACAACGCCGTCGAGCAGGCAAAGACCGCCGCCATGAACATCTGCGGCAAGCCCGCCCAGCACGCGCACGTGCCCTGGTTCTGGTCGGACCAGTACGACCTGAAGCTGCAGATCGCCGGGGTATCGACCGGCTACGACCAGACCGTGCTGCGCGGCGACCCGGATTCGGGCAAATTCGCGCTGTACTACCTGGGCCAGGGCGAACTGCTCGCGGTCGACGCGGTGAACAGCCCGAAGGATTTCATGACCGGCAAGAAGTGGATCGGCGAGCGCAAGCACCCCGACGCGGCCAGGCTCGCCGATCTCGCTGTCGACCTCAAGACCTTATAAGGACGGTTGCACGATGACGGATCAAGACAAGCGCGAGCCGCGCCAGCCGATCATCACTGACGACGCCTCGCGACAGCTGCTCGCCGCGCTCGGTCGCGCGACCGGCGGCCTGTCCCCGCAGGCTTTCGGCGGCGCGTGGCTCAACGTGGCGTCGCGCCTCGCGCTCTCGCCGGGCCGCCAGGCACAACTCGCGTTGTCGATGCTGCAGAAGTCGATCGCGCTGGCGCAGTTCGCCGGCACTGCCGTGAAAGGCGGCGAGCAGGCCGCGCCGCAGGCCGAGGGGACGCCGTATGCCCAGCGCTTCGCCGATCCGGCCTGGTCGAAGTTTCCTTTCAACGTCCTGGCGCAATCGTTCATCACCGCTGCGGAGATTGCGCGCGCGAGCCGTGAAGGACGTGCCGGGAGCCGACCCCGCCGCCGGCAACATCGTCGGTTTCACGCTGCGTGAAGGCCTCGAACTCGTCGCACCGGACAACTACCTGCCGACCAACCCGCAACTGCTCGAGCTGACGCGTGCCGAGCACGGCAGGAACCTCGTGCGCGGCATCAAGCACCTGGCCGAGGACGTGCAGCGCAACTTCAAGGGCCTCGGGCCGGTCGGTGTCGAGAACTACGTCGTCGGCGAGCACGTCGCCGCGAGCAAGGGCAAGGTCGATCCTGCGCAACTCGCTGATGGAGCTGATCCAGTACTCACCGACGACGCCAAGGTCTACGCCGAGCCGGTCCTGATCGTGCCGGCGTGGATCATGAAGTACTACATCCTCGACCTGTCGCCGAGGAATTCGCTGGTGAAGTACCTGACCGACATGGGTCACACGGTCTTCATGATCTCCTGGAAGAACCCGACGGCCGAAGACCGCGACCTGACGATGGACGACTACCTGTCGCTCGGCGTGCTCGCGGCGCTCGATGCGATCAACCTGGTCGTGCCGAAGAGGAAGATCCACGGCGTCGGCTACTGCATCGGCGGCACGCTGCTCGTCGATCGCCGCAGCGGCGCTGGCACAGCAAGGAAGACGATCGTCTCGCGACCGTGACCATGTTCGCGGCGCAGACCGACTTCAGCGAACCGGGCGAGCTGTCGGTCTTCATCAGCCCGGCGCAGCTCGCAATGCTCGAGGCGCTGATGTGGAAGAAAGGCGTGCTCGAGAGCAGCCAGATGGGCGGCGCCTTCCAGTTGCTGCGCACCTACGACCTGCTGTGGAGCCCGTCGATCGCGACCTACGTCAAGGGCGAGCGCAGCGGCGTCAACGACCTCATGTCGTGGAATGCGGACGGCACGCGCATGGCGTACCGCATGCACACGGACTACCTGCACCAGCTGTACCTCAACAACGACCTCGCCGAAGGCCGCTACGTCGCGCTCGGCGAGACGCTCGACCTCGCCGCGGTCGAGGTGCCGATGTTCGTCGTCGGGTACCGAGACCGATCACGTCGCGCCGTGGAAGTCGGTCTACAAGGTCGGCAGGCTCGTTCGCTCGAAGGACTACACGTTCTGCCTCACGAGCGGCGGCCACAACGCGGGCATCATCAGCGGCCCGGTGCATCCGAAGCGCCGGCACCGCGTGCTGACCGTGAAGGCGGGGTCGCGGCTGCCGTCGGCGGCGCAGTACCTGAAGAAGGTGGAGCCGACGCAGGGTTCGTGGTGGCCGACGTTCGCGGCGTGGCTCGAGGCGCATTCGAGCAAGACGAAGGTCGCGCCGCCGAAAATGGGCGCCGCGCAGAAGGGCTTGAAGCCGGTGTGCGATGCGCCGGGTGAGTACGTGCTGGCTCGCTGAGCGGCTGCCCTCAGGACGATGGGCTTCCAGGGCCTTCGGTTCGGTACATCCTCCTGCGCGCCCGGAAACATGCGCGCGGAGGATGTACCGAACCGAGGCCTGACACCCGGCGCCTGAGCGAATCGCTCGGCGAGCCCGAGCGATCCGCACGGCGCAGCAACGTTACCGGCTGCAGGACTGAGCGCGCGGCAACCAAACGCGGCGGTAAAAGTCACTCGCTCGTGATGCCGGGTACGAGCTGAACAAGTTCGGGCTGTTCTCAATCGTCACGCTATCACCGCGACATCCGCGGGCTGCGGGTTGACGTTACTTGCGCCGTGCGCTTCCGATCGGCGCTCGCTCTCCGTCGACGCCTCTGCTGACCGCTTCCGCGCCGATCGGAGCGCTCAGGCGCGGCGTGTCAAGCGTGCGTTCCGGTGTCTTTTCCGGCGAGCGTGTCTTCTTCCCGCTCGCCGGAAAAGACACCGGAACGAGCGCCCTGCACTCTCCCTCTGAACGACTTCGGACCCGGCAGGGTCAGTCGAGCGTCTTGCGGAACCTGCAGCGTCGCGATCGCGAGCGTCACGACGAAGAACACGCCGAGCTTGGCCGCAGGCAATTGCATGGCGGAGAGCGGTGCGCCGCGCAGCAGGATGCCGCGGATCATCTCGACGAAGTGGGTGAGCGGCAGCACCTGCGCGATCCACTGCGCGAGCGGCGGCATGCCGTCGAACGGGAACACGAACCCCGAGAGCAGGATCGAAGGCAGCAGGGTCATGAACGACAGCTGGAAGGCCTGCATCTGCGTCTTGACGAACGTCGAGATCACGAGCCCCAGGGTCAGCGTCGCTGCGATGAACAGCGCCGCGGCCAGGTAAAGGTCGACGAGACTGCCGTTGATCGGCACGTCGAATACCCGCGCCCCGACGGCCAGGACCAGCGTGGTCTGGACCAGGCCGATCAGCACGTAAGGGAAGAGCTTGCCGGCCATCAGCTCCCAGGAGCGGATCGGCGTCGTGATCAGCAGCTCGAGGTTGCCGCGTTCGCGCTCGCGGACGATCGCCGCGGCCGTGAAGATCACCATCGTCATGTTCAGGATCACGCCGATCAGCGCGGGCACGATCTGCACCGCGGTGCGCCGCTCCGGGTTGTACTCGGTGAGCACCTCGAACGTCGGGCACGCGCGATCGGTACTCGGCTGCGCGCCCCGGCAACGGCGCCTGGGTGAGGCCGCGCGCGACGCTGTCGATCATCGGCTCGGAGCCGTCGACGAGAATCTGCGCCACGGCCCGGTCGCTGCCGAGCCGCCGCCGTTCGAAATCCGCCGGAATCACGACGCCGACGCTGATCTCGCCGGCATCGAGGCGCCGGCGCAGGTCGGGCACGTTCGGGCTCGGCGCGACGAAATCGACGACGCCGCTCGCCTGCAGGTCGGCCACCAGCGCGCGTGAATAGCTCGTCTTCGCCTCGTCGGCGACGGCCGCGCGGACGTGGCGCACGTCGAAGTTGATCGCGTACCCGAACAGCAGGATCTGCAGCAGCGGAATGCCGACGATCATGCCGAACGTCAGCCGGTCACGCGACAGCTGCCGCAGTTCCTTGCCCATGATGGCGAGTACGCGTTGCAGCATCGCGGGCTACGCTCGTCCTGCGCCGCCACGTGGCTGCGTGCGCCGGAAGCCCGTCGCGGCGACGAAGACGTCCTCGAGGCTTGCGGCGACGACGATGGCCTGCGCCGGCCACGCCGGCGTGACGCAGGCGGCTCGGCACAACGCTCGGCGGGCGTGCGCGGTCGCGGGATCGAGCAGCACGTGCAGCCGCGTGCCGAGCTGCGCGACGCTGAGCACCGCAGCATCCTCGAGCAGTGCCCGGCGCGCCGCCACCGTGTCTTCGGCGTCGACCTCGACGACGCGCGCCGCGATGTCAGCCATCAAGCTGCCGCGGCACGCCCTGCGCGACGAGCTTGCCGTCGGCGAGGATGGCGAGCTGGTGGCAGCGCTCGGCCTCGTCCATGTAGTGCGTCGAGACCAGGATGGTCACGCCGCGGTCGACCAGCGCGAACAGGCTCTCCCAGAAATCGCGACGGCTCTGCGGATCGACGGCGCTCGTCGGCTCGTCGAGCAGCAGCAGCTCGGGCTCGTGCAAGCGTCGCGGCAGCCAGTGCCAGCCGCTGGCGCTGGCCGCCGCTCAAGGTGCCCGCGCGCTGCGCGAGCAGGTCGTCGAGGTCGTAAACCTCGACCGCTGCCTCGATGCGGGCACGTGCGTCGCGGCTGCTCCAGGTCCGTAGACCTGCGCCATGAAGCCGAGGTTTTCGCGGACCGTGAGGTCGTCCCAGAGCGAGAATTTCTGGGTCATGTAACCGAGGCGGGGACGCAGCAGCTCCGCGTCGCGCGGCATTTCGTACCCGAGCACCGTCACGTTGCCGGCACTCGGGCCGCAGCAGGCCGCACAGCATGCGGATCGTCGTCGATTTGCCGGAGCCGTTCGGCCCGAGGAAGCCATAGATTCGCGCGCGCGGGATGTCGAGGTCGACGTCGTCGACCGCGGTCACCTTGCCGAAGCGCCGCGTGAGCCCGCGCGCCCTGATGGCGGGCTCGCCTGGCGTCGCGTCGCTGCGGGCGGCCACCGTCATCGACCGTCCGCAGGGACCCGCACCTGCACCGGCAGGCCCGCCGGCAATTCGCCGGCCGTCGCGCCGTCGAGCGTGATCTCGGCGACGTACGCCAGTCGCGAGCGGTCCTTCTGCGTCAGCGAGTAGTAGGGCGTGAAGGCCGCCTCGGCCGAGACGTAGCGAACGACGCCCGCGACCGGGCCCGGCACACCGTCGGCGCGGACTTCGACTTTCGTGCCCGGCCTTGAACTTCGCGCGCAGCGGCTCCGGGACGTACACGCGTGCGTACGGCGTCGCCGTCCGCGAGCAGCACGGCCACCGGCCGACCGGCCGGCGGGCGTTCCCCGAGCTTGTAGGGCAGCGCTTCGACCAGGCCGGCGCGGGGCGCACGGATCGTGTAACGCGCAGCGCCGGTCTCGACTTCGGCCAGCGCGGCGGTCGCCCGCTCCACTGCGGACCGTGCCTCGGCGATCTGCTCCGTGCGCGTCCCTTCCCGCAGCAGGGCCAGGCGTGCCCGGGCGGCGTCGCGCGCCGCGAGCGACGCATCCCGCCGGGCGCGCGCCTGGTCGAGGTTCGACACGCTCAACAGCTGGCGCTCGACCAGCGACTGCACGCGCTCGTATTCCGCCTGGTCCGTTCGCAGCGAACCTTCCGCTCCCGCCAGGGTGGCACGGGCCTCGTCGACTTCGCGCTGGCGCGGCCCCGCTTCGAGGTCGGCCAGGCGGCGCTGCGCCTCCGCCTGCGCGGCGCGTGCCTGGTTGATTCGCGGCTCGGCCAGGCCCGGCTTCCTGCTCGACGAGCACGGCGCCGGCGACGACGTGGTCGCCTTCCCGCACCGCGATGCGGACGATGCGCTCGTTGGACTCGGCGATCAGTTCGAGGCGGTCGCGCTCCACGGTGCCGAGCACCTCCTGCGGTCGATCCCGGGCGCAGCCGACCAGCAGGACGCAGAACGTCAGCAATGCCAGGGTTCGGTTCATGAGGTCGATCCTCGCGCCGCGACGCCATCGCGGAACAGTTGCACCGTATGCTGCGCCAGTCGTTCGAAGCCCGGGCCGTCGACGGCCAACCCGAGCACCCGGCTCGTGATCGGCAGCGAGACGAATGGAAAGATGCACAGGCTCAACGCGGAGACGGCCGCGAGTTGCGGGTCGACGTCGGCACGCAGCGCTGCCCCGGGCGCGCTCGCGCTGCAGGACGCGCGACGAAGGCCGGCGCGAGTCGACTGGCCCACTGCTCGATGAACTGTTCGCGCAACTGGCCGCCTTCGCCCAGGACTTCCTTGACGATCATCGCCGGCAGCCAGCGATTCTGCGCCAGCATGCGCATGTATTGCCTCATCAGCACCTCGAGGTCCGGCGGCGCATCGGACTGCTCCATCCGCCGCAGCGTCTCGAGCAGCGGCGCCATCGCCTCCTCGAGCATCGCGCGATAGAGCCCGAGCTTGTCGTCGAAGTAGTAATGGATCATGGCCGGCGTCGTGCCGGCCGCGGCGGCGATGCGGCGGGTGCTGACTGCGGCGAAGCCATGCCTGAGGAACAGGGAGCGCGCGTTCTGCAGCAACGCGGCGCGCACGGCGGCGTCGCCTCCCGCGGGCCGCCCGGGTCCGCGTACCGCCTTGCCTTGCGGTGAGTCCTTGCCCCGGTTCATCGGCCAATATTAACCAAATGGTTAATTAAAGGCAAAGCAAGGCTCAGTGCAGGAGCTCCTCGACGGTGACGGACGCGATCTCGTCGAGCGGCCGTGGGTGCCCGACGGCAAAGCCCTGGGCGTAGTCGACACCGATTTCCCGCAGCTTCTGCAGCACGGCCTCGCTCTCGACCGACTTGGCGATCACGAGCTTGCCCATGACGTGGCCGATTTCCTTGATCGAGCGGACCATCGCGTAATCGACGCGGTCCTGCGAGAGGTTGCCGACGAACATGCCGTCGATCTTCAGTAGGTCGGCGCCGAGCGCCTTGACGTAGGCGAACGACGAGACGCCGCTGCCGAAATCGTCGAGCGCAAACGAGCAACCGAACCGGCGCAGCGTGCTGATCAGCTGGTTCGCCTTGCCGAGGTTGCCGATCGCGATCTGCTCGGACGTCTCGAAGCCGAAGTGCCGCGGGTCGATGCCGCTCGCGGCGAGGCTCTGGCGCACGAACTCGCCGGTTTCCGGGTCGATGACGCTGTCGCGGGACAGGTTGATGTACAGGCGCCCGATCCGGTCGAACACGGCGGCGTGATCGCGCGCCCAGCGCAGCGCGGCATCGATGATCCAGCGGTCGTAACGCACCGAGAGGTTGTACCGCTCGACCGCCGGCAGGAAGGCGCCGGGCGGCACCGCCCGACCCGACTCGTCGTGCATGCGGACGAACAGCTCGTAGTGCGGCAGGCGCGGCTCGCCCTGGTCCGCCAGCGTCAGCGGCTCGATCAGCTGCGCCTCGAGGAACAGCCGGTTTTCGACGAGGGCGCGCTTGGCGCGCGCGACCCAGCCCATCTCGCCGTGACGCTCCTGCAGCAGCAGCGCGTCCTCCTGGTAGACCGAGACGCGATTGCGACCCGCGTCCTTCGCGGCATAGCAGGCCGAATCGGCGGCGTTCAGGACCTGGCCGATACGCTTGAACTGCGTACCCATCGCGACCAGGCCGATGCTGACGCCGAGCGTGAACTTGTTCGTGCCCCAGATGAATTCGAAGGCCTGCACCGTCTTGAGCAGGGTGCCGGCGACCTGCAGCGCGTCGTTCTGGCTGCAGTTGTGCAGCAGCACCGCGAATTCGTCGCCACCCAGGCGCGCCACGACGTCGGCCGCACGGACCTTGTTCTGCAGCACCTCGCCGAGCTGGCGCAGCAGCTCGTCGCCCGCGACGTGGCCGCACGTGTCGTTCACCGCCTTGAAGCGATCGAGGTCCAGGAACAGCACGGCGTGGGCGGCGCCGGTCGCCTGCGTCATCTCGAGTGCCTTCTGCAGGCGCATCTCGAATTCACGGCGGTTGGCCAGGCCCGTCAGCGCGTCGTGGCTCGCGTCGTACGAAAGCTGCTGCGAAAGCTCGTGGGCCGCGGTGATGTCGGTGAGCGTGCCCTCGAAGAACAGGGTGTTGCCTTCCGCATCGCGCACCGCGCGCGAGTTCTCGAGCACGACGATCTTGCCGCCGTCCTTGCGCTTCAGCACCAGTTCCGCGTTGCGCACCTCGCCGCCTTCCTGCATGGTCTTGACCCAGTTGTCGCGGTGGTCGGGGTCCATGTAGACGTCGCGCGCGACGTCGAGTTCGAGCAACTCGTCCTCGGAGTCGTACCCGAGCATGCGCACCAGCGCCGGATTGGCGGCCATGAACTTGCCGTCGGCGGTCGTCTGGAAGACACCGGCCGTCACGTTCTGGAACAGCTCGCGATACCGTTGTTCCGACGCCTTCAGGGCGAGCAGCGTGTGCGTGCGCTCGGTGGCGTAGCGCAGCACGCGCTCGACCAGCTGGGCGGACAGCTGCTCGCGCACGAGGAAGTCGAGCGCGCCGCGCGCGACCGCATCCGGCCCCATGTCCTGCTCGGCCTGGCCGACCAGCACGATGATCGGGATCTGGGTCGCCTTGGGCTGGGTGCGGAGGAAAGTCGTGAGCCCGGCGCTGTCGGGCAGGTTCAGGTCGAGCAGGACCGCGTCGATCCGCCCGTGCTTGATGCGTGCGAGGCCGTCGGCCAGGGTCGAGGCGACCTCGAGCCGATAGGGCTGGCCGCGGATGGCAGCGAGCGCGTCGGCGACCCGCGCCTTGTCGGCGGACTGGGCACTGATCAGCAGGACAGTGGCGGCAGGCATGCTCGCTGAAGTATACGGCCGCTGCGCAGGCCAAATGTGTGATCGACACCCGCTCCCGGCGGCGGGCCGGGCCGCCGATCTGCGACGCACTGCCTAGAACGGCAACCGCTCGCGGAAATCACCCGGCTTGACGACCAGCACGTCGCAGGGCAATCGGTCGAGCACGCGCTCGGCGGTGCTGCCGATGAAGATTTCCTGCAGCCGCGTCCGCGAGATCGCGCCCATGACGACGATGTCTGCGCCGCGACTCCTCGGCGTACCGCGGCAGCGACTCGACCGGGCTGCCATGCAGTACGTGCACCGCAGACCGGCCCAGGCCGTGCGCGGCAGCCAGTTCGAGCACGGCCGCCGTGACCCGCGCGCATTCGGCGTCGATGAATTCCTGCCACGCCACGTCCGGCGGCAGCGGCATGCCCGCCATGCCGGTCGTTGCCGCAAGCAGTGCGGCCGGGAAGAATGCGTGGACGGCCTCGACGGATCCCTGCAGCGCCTGCGCCAGCAGCCCGGCCGTGTCGAGTATGTCGCCGTCGAGCGCCGCGGGCTTGTCCCCGTGATGGCCCGGATCGAGCGCCGCGACGATGCGGGACTGCGCACCCCACTCGCGCTTGGCGAGCAGCAGCGGCACCGGACACTTGCGGATCAGCGTCCAGTCGGTGTTCGTGAACAGCGTGCGACGCAGAACCGAGTGGTGGTGCGTGTCCTTGACGACGAGGTCGGGCGCGAATTCGTCGACCCTGCGCAGGATGCCGGCGTGCAGCGGGTTGTCCCAGTGCACGTGCGTCGTGACCTCGAGCCCGCCGATGCGCAGTTCCGCGGCCAGCTTCTCCAGGTCCCCCTGCCGCTCGGCGACGAATTTCTCGCGCAGCCGGTGCAGCGTATCCGTGTCGAAGAAAGGCTCGCCGGACAGGGCGGGATCGAAGTCGCAGACGAACAGTTCGAGTGCCGCCCCGCAGGCCCGAGCGAGGCGCGCTGCCTTGGCGGCGCCGTCCTGTACCTCCACTGTGGGATCGATGACGGCCAGGATGCGGTCGAGGCGTTGCATGATGTGCCTCCGGTCGGCGCGGCAGTTGCCGCACCTTCAATGTGCGTGCGCGGGCGGCTCGGCTGCAATCCGGGGATGCCACTTCGGAAATTACGTAGGCTTTTTCCCGCGTCTCCTACTGCCCCGCAACAAGCCCGATCTTTAGCATCTGCGTGTTGTGCACTGCGTCCTGAAGAGCCGTGCAAACAGCAATAATTCTCATCTTCGAGGCGACCGATGAATACGACGGCCACTCATTACAACGACAAGGTGGTCCGGCAGTTTGCGATCATGACCGTGGTCTGGGGCATCGTCGGCATGCTGGTCGGCGTCCTGATCGCGGCACAGCTGCTGTGGCCCGACCTGCTGCCTGCCTGGTCCTTCCTGTCCTACGGCCGCCTGCGGCCGCTGCACACCAACGCGGTGATCTTCGCCTTCGGCGGCTCGGCGCTGTTCGCGACGTCGTATTACATCGTGCAGCGCACCTGCCACACGCGGCTGTTCCTGGACAAGCTGGCGGCGTTCACGTTCTGGGGCTGGCAGCTGGTCATCCTGCTCGCGGCCATCACGCTGCCGCTCGGCATCACGACGAGCAAGGAATACGCCGAGCTCGAGTGGCCGATCGACCTGCTGATCGCGGTCGTCTGGGTCTCGTACGCCGTCGTGTTCTTCGGCACCATCGCGCTGCGCAAGGTGAAGCACATCTACGTGGCCAACTGGTTCTTCGCCGCGTACATCATCACGATCGCCGTGCTGCACATCGTCAACAGCCTGGCGGTGCCGGTGACGCTGACCAAGTCGTACAGCATCTACCCGGGCGTCGTCGACGCGATGGTGCAGTGGTGGTACGGCCACAACGCGGTCGGCTTCTTCCTGACCGCCGCGTTCCTCGGCATGATGTATTACTTCGTCCCGAAGCAGGCCGGCCGCCCGGTCTATTCCTACCGGCTCTCGGTGGTGCACTTCTGGGCGCTGATCTCCACGTACATGTGGGCCGGCCCGCACCACCTGCACTACACGACGCTGCCGGACTGGGCGCAGTCGCTCGGCATGGTGTTCTCGCTGATCCTGCTGGCGCCGTCGTGGGGCGGCATGATCAACGGCATCATGACGCTCTCGGGCGCGTGGCATAAGCTGCGCACGGACCCGATCCTCAAGTTCATGATCGTCTCGCTGTCGTTCTACGGCATGTCGACCTTCGAAGGGCCGATGATGTCGATCAAGACGGTCAACTCGCTCTCGCACTACACCGACTGGACCATCGGCCACGTCCACTCCGGCGCCCTCGGCTGGGTGGCGATGATCTCGATCGGCACGATGTACGCGCTGATCCCGAAGCTGTTCGGGCGCGAGCAGATGTACAGCACGAAGCTGATCGACGTGCACTTCTGGATCGACGACCATCGGCGTGGTGCTCTACATCACCTCGATGTGGATCGCCGGCGTGATGCAGGGCCTGATGTGGCGCGCGACGAATGCGGACGGCACGCTGACCTACGCCTTCATCGAGTCGATCAAGTCGACGTATCCGTACTACGCGGTCCGGCTCGCCGGTGGCGTGCTGGTCCTCGGCGGCATGTTGATCATGGCCTGGAACGTCTGGAAGACGGTCGCGGCGCGCACCAGCACCGCGGACGCCCCGGTCGTGCAGCCCGCCTGAGAGGTCAACCCAAATGAACCATGAAGCAGTAGAAAAGAAAGTTGGCCTGCTCGGCGTGCTGATCGCGCTGGTGATCAGCGTCGGCGGCCTCGTCGAGATCGTCCCGCTGTACTTCCAGGCCTCGGTGACGCAGCCGGCGCCGGGCATCAAGCCCTACGAGGCGCTGCGGCTCGCAGGTCGCGACGTCTACATCCGCGAAGGGTGCTACCTCTGCCACTCGCAGATGATCCGGCCCTTCCGGTCGGAGACCGAGCGCTACGGCCCGTACTCGCTCCCGGGCGAGTCGGTGTACGACCATCCGTTCCAGTTCGGCTCGAAGCGCACGGGGCCCGACCTCGCGCGCGTCGGCGGCCGCTACTCGGACGACTGGCACCGCGTGCACCTGCTGAACCCGCGCGACGTCGTGCCGGAGTCGAACATGCCGCGGTTCCCGTGGCTGGCCGACGGCAAGGTCGACGGCGCGCTGACGACCCGGAAGATGGAAGCCCTGCGCGCGATCGGCGTGCCGTACTCGGATGCCGACATCGCGGGCGCGGCCGCCGCGGTCGAGGGCAAGTCCGAGCTCGACGCGCTCGTCGCGTACCTGCAGGGCCTCGGCACGAACCTCAAGACGGGCAGCTGACGGCATGGACATCGGCACGGTGCGCGGACTGATCACGCTCGCGTTGTTCGTCGCGTTCATCGCGCTGGTGGCCTGGGCCTGGAGCAAGCGTCGTAAAGCGGACTTCGACAAGCTGGCACGCATGCCGCTCGAAGAAGACCCGCCGGCAAAAGATCAAGGGAGCAAGACCCAATGACTACTGGTTGGAGCCTCTGGATCGTCATCCTGACGATCGTCAACATCCTCGCGTGCTTCTGGCTGTTGCGCTGGACGTCGAAGCCGCGGACGGCCAATGAAAAGATCGGCGGCGGCGCCGACACGGGCCACGTCTGGGACAAGGACCTGCGCGAGTACAACAACCCGCTGCCGAAGTGGTGGCTGTGGCTGTTCTACATCACGATCGCGTTCGGCCTGCTGTACCTCGCCCTCTATCCCGGGCTCGGCAACTTCGCCGGCGTGAAGGGCTGGACGCAGGCGAACCAGTACCAGGCGGAGCGGGCCGCGGTCGAGGCGAGGGCGCAGGCGATCCTCGGACCGCTCGCCGCGATGCCGGTGGCCGACCTCGTCAACAACGAGCAGGCGATGCAGACCGCGCGCAACCTGTACCTGCAGAATTGCGCGCAGTGCCACGGCTCGGACGGCGGCGGCGCCAAGGGCTTCCCGAACCTCGCCAATGCCGACTGGCAGTGGGGCGGCGACGCCGACACGGTGGTCGCGACGATCACCAACGGTCGCGTCGCGGCGGGCATGATGGCCTGGGGCCCGGTGCTCGGCGAACAGGGCGTCAATGAAGTGGTCGCCTACCTCCAGCAGTTGAGCGGCCAGCCGCACGACGCGGCGCTCGCCGCCGCCGGCGCCGGCCGCTTCCAGACCACGGGCTGCATCGGCTGCCACGGCGTCGACGGCAAGGGCAATCCCCTGCTCGGGGCGCCGAACCTGACGGACGCCGTGTGGCTGTACGGCGGCGACGCCGCGACGCTCAAGGAAACCGTCACGAACGGCCGCGCCGGGCAGATGCCCGCGTGGGGCGACAAGCTCGGCGAACAGCGCATCAAGCTGCTGGCCGCGTATGTCACGAAGCTCGCCCAGGACGGCTCCAGGTAGTGTGGAACGCCTCCGGCGAATACACGGGTAAGTTGCGGTGGCCACGCCTGGGACAGGACGTGGCCATCGTCGCCTGGCCGTCGTTCCTCGTCGCCAGCGTGGCGACGATGGTGTGTTTCGCCTTCCTCGACCCGGTCCTCGTCGGCAACGACGACTATCCGCCGCCCGCCTTCGCCACGCGCATGACCGGCTATGCGGTGGGCTTCTTCTTTTTCTGGCTGGTGGCGTCGCTGTCCAGCCTGATGACCTTGTACCTGATCAGAACAGCACATCCCGAACCGACAGATGAGGGGACTGACGACGGGACGCGGAGTCGCGAATGAGCGAAGTCCAGGCCCCCGCTGAAGGCGAGCTGTACGCGGCCCGCCAGAAGATCTATCCCCGCGAAATCCAGGGCCGTTTCCAGCGGCTGCGCGTCTACGCCGTGTGGGCGCTGCTCGGCCTCTACTACGTGCTGCCCTGGATCACCTGGAACGGCCGCCAGGCCGTGCTGTTCGACCTGCCGGCGCGCAAGTTCCACATCTTCGCGCTGACGCTCTGGCCGCAGGACTTCTACTTCCTGACCTGGCTGCTGGTGATGGCGGCGCTGGCGCTGTTCTTCTTCACCGCGCTGGCGGGAAGGCTGTTCTGCGGCTACGCCTGCCCGCAGACGGTGTGGACCGAAGTCTTCCTCTGGATGGAGCGCTTCGCCGAAGGCAGCCGCTCGCAGCAGATGAAGCTCGCAAGATCGCCGTGGACGCGCGAGAAGATCCTGCGCAAGGCGGCCAAGCAGTTCCTCTGGATCACGTTCGCGCTGTGGACGGGATTCACGTTCGTTGGTTATTTCACGCCGGTCACCGAACTCGCGGGCAAGGTCGCCTCGCTCTCGACGGGCCCCTGGGAGACGTTCTGGGTCCTGTTCTACGGCGGCGCCACGTACTTCAACGCCGGCTTCATGCGCGAGCAGGTCTGCAAGTACATGTGCCCGTACGCGCGCTTCCAGAGCGCGATGTTCGACAAGGACACGCTGGTCATCACCTACGACGACCAGCGCGGCGAGCCGCGCGGTGCGCGCAAGAAAGGCACCGATGCCAGGGCGAAGGGCCTCGGCGATTGCGTCGACTGCACGCTGTGCGTGCAGGTCTGCCCGACGGGCATCGACATCCGCAAGGGGCTGCAGTACGAGTGCATCGCCTGCGCCGCCTGCATCGACGCCTGCGACGAGGTCATGGACAAGGTCGGTTACCCGCGGGGACTGATCCGCTACGACACGCAGCACGGCATCGAGGGCAAGGCCAAGCGGGTGTTGCGCCCCCGCACGATCGTCTACGCCTCGCTGCTCACGTTGCTGGCCGCGGGTTTCGCGTACACGATCACCCACCGCAACGTCGTGGGCCTCGACGTGCTGCGCGACCGCAATGCGTTGTTCCGCGAGCGCGCCGACGGGCTCATCGAGAACGTCTACAACGTCAAGATCCTCAACAAGGACGCGCAGGAACACGAGTTCGTGATCGTGGCATCGGGGCTCCCGGGCCTGCAGCTCGACTACGGCGACGACGAGGTCGAAGTCGGCCCGGGCGACGTCCGCAGCATTCCGGTCAGGGTTCGCGTGCCGCGCGGGGAACTGCGGGGCGGGGCGGACATCCAATTCACCATCCGGACGGACGACGAGCCCGTCCTCGAGGCGACCGGCAAGGCCCGGTTCCTCGCGCCCACGAACTGACAGGCTGCGCCGCCCATGAATGCCGAGCACACACGCCCCTGGTACGCCCAACTCTGGCCGTGGCTGCTGATCATCCCGCCGGCCGCGGCGGTCATCGGCGGCATGCTCACGCTGTACCTCGCCATCACGCGGCCCGACATCCTCGTGCGCAAGGACTGCGTGCGTGACGGCGCGACCATGGTCTGCGGCGAGGACGCACCGCGGCGTCCATGAGCGTTGCCGCGGGCTCAGCTTGCTTCCATTGCGGCGAGCCCATCCCGGCCGGCCTGCGCGTCCACGCGCGCATCGACAACCGCGAGGAACCCGTCTGCTGCCACGGCTGCAAGGCGGTGGCGGAATTCATCAGCGGCGCCGGGTCTCGACGACTACTACAAGTACCGTGACGCCAGCGCCGCCCGGGCGGACGAGCCGCCGCGCGCGGACCGCTGGTCCGCGTACGACCGGCCCGAACTCGTCGAGCGACTGACCCGGCCGGAGGCGAACGGGGCGCGCTCGATCACGGTGCTGCTCGAAGGGCTGCGCTGCTCGGCGTGCAGCTGGCTCGCGGACAAGGCCCTGCACCAGCAGGGCGGCGTGCTCGACGTCAGCGTCAACCCGGCCACCGCACGGGCCCGGCTCGTGTGGGACCCGTCCAGGGTGCAGCTCGGCGACCTGCTGCGCGTGCTCGAGCACGTCGGCCTGCGGCCGCACCCGCTGGCCGGCGAGCCCGCCGAGCAGCTCGCGATCCTCGAGCGGCGTACGGCGCTGAAGCGCCTGGCGGTCGCCGGCGTCGGCATGATGCAGGTGATGATGTTCGCGCTGCCGATGTACGTCGGCGGCATGGAACAGGGCATGCGCGAGTTCTTCCGGCTGGTCAGCATGCTGATCTCGATCCCGGTGGCGCTGTATTCAGGCTGGCCGTTCTACGTCGGGGCCTGGCACGCGCTCAAGGCACGCAGCGTCAGCATGGACGTGCCGGTCAGCCTCGGCATCGTCGCGGCGTTCGTCGCCAGCGTCTGGAACGCCATGACGGGTCATGGCGAGGTGTACTTCGATTCGGTCACGATGTTCGTGTTCTTCCTCGCGGTCGGCCGTTACGTCGAGATGGTGGCGAGGCACCGCGCCGGCAGCGTTGCCGACGCCCTGGCGCGCCTGGCGCCGGTGACTGCGCGCCGCCTGCGCGGCGACCACGTCGAGGACGTCCAGGCCATCGAGCTGGCCGTGCGCGACGAGATCCTGGTGCGGACCGGCGAAATCTTCCCCGCCGACGGGGCGGTCGCCGAACCGGCCGAGGGCCGGGTCGACGAGTCGATGCTCACCGGCGAGTCGACCGCCATGCCCAAGACCCTGGGGTCGGCCGTGCACGCGGGCACGCAGAACCTCGGCGCGCCCCTGCGTGTGCGCGTGACGGCGGTCGCCGGCAATACCGTGCTCGCGGGGATCGTGGCCCTGCTGGAACGGGCCCAGGCCGAACGGCCGCGGCTGGCGCGGGCCGCCGACCGCGCGGCCGCCTGGTTCCTGGGCCGCATCCTGATCGGCTCCGCGATCGTGTTCGTGGTGTGGTGGTTCGTCGATCCGTCGAAAGCCTTCCCCGCGACGCTCGCCGTGCTCGTCGTCACCTGTCCGTGCGCGCTCTCGCTCGCCACGCCCGCGGTGCTCGCCGCGGCCACCGCCGACCTCGCGCGCCGCGGCGTGCTGGTCGCCCATTCCGATGCGTTCGAGGCGCTGGCGAAGGCGACCCATGTGCTCTGGGACAAGACGGGCACGCTCACGCATGGCCTCGTCCGGGTCGAGGAAGTCCGGCCGCTGCGCGACATTGCTGCGGAGGACTGTCTCGCGAGCGCGGCTGCGCTCGAGCGCATGTCGGAACACCCGATCGCCAAGGCCTTTCTTGCAGGCGACGTGGCGGGCGTGACGGCGAGCGACGTCGAGGTCGTCGCCGGCGCCGGGCTCGAAGGCACCGTGCAGGGCCAGCGGCTGCGCATCGGCACGCTCGACTACGCCCGCGGGCTCGCGCCCGCAGCACCCGCGAGCGGCATTGCAATGGACGAGCAGGCCGCAAGCTGCGTGTTCCTGGGCGACGCGGGCGGCCTGCTCGCGGCCTTCCGGCTGACGGATCCTTTGCGCGCGGAAGCCGCAGGGTGCGTCCGCGCACTCGCCGCGCTCGGCCTGCCCTCCGCGATCGTCAGTGGCGACGCCGAGGCGCCTGTCGCGGGTGTCGCCCGGCGCAGCGGCATCGAGCAGTACGCGTCGCGCCTGACGCCGCAATCGAAGGTCGCGCGCCTGCAGCAACTGCAGGCACAGGGCCAGGTCGTGATCGCCATCGGCGATGGCATCAATGACGCGCCGCTGCTGAAAGGCGCGGACGTTGCCGTCGCGATGGGTCGCGGCTCCGCACTCGCGCAGACCAGCGCCGACCTGATCCTCGTGCGCGATTCGCTCGACCAGCTGCCCGGCGTCGTGCAACTGGCCCGACGCGCGCAGATGATCATCCGGCAGAACCTGGCCTGGTCGATCGGCTACAACCTCGCCGCCCTGCCCCTCGCCGCGCTGGGTCTCGTGCCCGCGTGGCTGGCGGCGATCGGCATGTCGCTGAGTTCGGTCCTCGTCGTGCTGAACGCCACCCGCGTCGCGCGCGGCCCGGGCCGCACTGCGCGGCCCCGCTGGACCGATCCCACTCCCGCCGGAGCGGCCTGATGGAAATCCTGTACCTGATGGTCCCGCTCGGCCTGGTCCTCGTGGGCGTCGGCATCTGGGCATTCTTCTGGGCGGTGGGCAGCGGGCAGTTCGACGATCTCGACAGCCCGGGCTGGTCGGTGCTCTCGGACGACGCGCAGCCGCGCAAGGACGAGACAGGAGCGCAGGGGGACAGCAAGGAACGGGAGACGGACGACACATGAATATCGATGCAGGTTCGATCACCCTCGGCGCGGCACTGGTCGCGGGACTCGCGAGCAGCGGCCACTGTCTCGGGATGTGCGGCGGAATCGCCGGCGCGCTGGCGATGCGCGGCACGGCCGGTGCCGCGCGGCCGACTTTCGGCTCGCGGCTGACACTCGCCCTCGCTTACAACGTGTCGCGCGTGGCGAGTTACGCGATCGCAGGTGCGCTGGCCGGGCTGCTCGGCCGGGCCCTGCTCCGCGCCGTGGACGTGGCTCCGCTGTCGATCGCGCTGCGCGTCGTCGCGGGCCTGGTGATGATCGCCGCGGCGGGTCGGCTGTTGTTCGGCTGGCGGCTGCTCGACCCCCTGGAGGCAGCCGGTGCCGGACTGTGGCGTCGTATCGCGCCCGGTGCCGGTCGCGGCGCACGGCGCGACGGGATCGCCGGCGCCATCAGCCTCGGGCTCGCCTGGGGCTGGCTGCCCTGCGGCATGACCTACTCGATGCTGCTGCTGGCGGCGACGACCGCGAGCGGAGTGTCGGGCGCGCTCGTCATGGCCGCGTTCGGGCTGGGTACGCTGCCGGCCATGGTTTCGGCGACGGTCGCGTTCGAGCGCGCTGCCCGGGCGCTCGCCACCCGGGGTTCGCTGCGCGCGGTGGCCGGCACGCTGCTGCTGGCGTTCGGCGGCTGGACGGCGGGCAATGCCCTCTATCACGGCCTGGCACGTCCAGGGCAAGGCAGCCACGCCGGGCACGAGGGTCACGTCATGCCCGCTCCCGCGGGTCACGTCATGCCCGCGCCAGCTGCCGGCATGGAAATGCCTGCGGGACATGCGGGACAGTCATGGAGCCGCCCGCAGAATCGACCCGGCACGCGCGAGCGGCGCGGACCGACGAGCGGCACGGTCCGGGCGCGGACCCGCCGGACTCGCAGCGGCGCCACCCGCCAGGGCAACCTCGTAACGATCGATCGTTACTGGATCGTGATCGCCAGCGGACGCGGTTTATCGATGGCCACGCGCGGCAGGCGGACCATCAGCACCCCGTCCTTGCACTCGGCATGGATGCCCTTGGCATCGATGTCCTCCGGCAGCGCAAAACTGCGCTCGAACGTGCCGTAGAAGCGCTCGGTCCGGTGCATCGTCTCGCCTTTCACTTCCTTCTCGACCTTGCGCTCACCGCTGACGGTGAGCACGCCCGGCATCGAACAGGACCTTCACGTCCTCCTTCTTGACGTCCGGCAGGTCCATCTTGACCAGGTATTCCTTCTCCCGCTCGACGATGTCGGCCGGCGGGATGAAGTCGTATTTGCCCTCGACGAGCGGCCGGCCGGGCATCCGGTCGAGCAGCGGGCCGAAGCCACGGAGCAGGTCGTCCATCTCACGGAACGGTTCCCAACGCATCAGTCTCATGGCGCCCTCCTTGGGTGTCTTCCCAACGTGTATCAGCCACGGGGCCGGCCTCCCTCCCGGCCTCGGGTACATTCTCCGCCGTACCGACGGCACGGACGATTCGCACCGCTGCCTAAGGCCGCTTCCAGTAATACCTAGTGCCGCGGCGCGCGTTCACTTACGATTCGCATCTTTCGTGCCACGCCGCAGGAAATCTTGTCCGAAGTCCGCGCGACAACCTCCGCAGCTCCCGCCAACGCCGACCGCCCGGCCCGGTCGAGCCAGGCGGAACTCGAGTTCCGGTCGCTGCTCGATGCGGCGGTGGACGCCATCATCGTGATCGACCATCGCGGGCAGGTCGAGCAATTCAGCCTGTCGGCCGAGCGGATCTTCGGCTACGCCGCCGAGGAAGTGGTCGGGCGCAACGTCAGCATGCTGATGCCCGAGCCCTACCGGGGCGAGCACGACGGCTACCTCGCGCGCTACAGCGCCACGCGCGAGGCCCGCATCATCGGCATCGGTCGCGAGGTCCGTGCGCGGCGCAAGGACGGCGCGATCTTCCCGTGCGAACTCGCCGTCGGGACAGGTGGCCGGGGCCGAGCCGCCGCGCTTCATCGGTTTCATCCGCGACATCACGTTGCGCAAGCAGGCCGACGAGCGCCTGCGCCGCAGCGAGTCGGAGCTGCGCCTCGCGCAGGAGCTCGCGAACCTGGGCAATTACGTCGTCCATCCGGATCGTTCCGAGCCGGATTACTACTCGCCGCAACTGTGCCGCGTCCTCGGCATCCGCGTCGCGGACGAGGACGAGCCCTTCATGACCCTGCTCGACCGCTGGGTGCACCCTTCAGACCGGGAAAAGCTCGAAGACGCCTTCGGCGAGTTTCACTCGGCCGGCGCGTCGTGCGACGTCGAGTATCGCGTGTTGCTGCAGGACGGCTCGACCCGGTACCTGCACCACATCGCGCAGCTCACGCAGGATCCGCACAGCGGCACGCTCAAGCACGTGGGCACGATCCACGACGTGACCGACCGCCGCCAGACCGAGGACGAGGCCCGGCAGCTGCAGGAGCGCCTCACGCATTTCAGCCGCCTCTCGACCATGGGCGAGATGGCCGCGGGCCTCGCCCACGAGATCAACCAGCCGCTCTCGGCCATCGCCACGTACGCGCAGGCGTGCCAGCGGTTCCTGAAGCTGCCGGAGCGTGACGACGCGGACGTCGTCGAGGCACTGCAGCAGATCAACGCGCAGGCGCTGCGCGCGGGCGAGGTGATCCGGCGGCTGCGCAACTTCGTCAAGAACCGCGAGGTCAAGCGCGAACCGGTCGACTGCAACCGGCTGCTCGACGACCTGCGCACGCTCGCGGAGACCGACGCGCGCCTGCACAACGTCCGGCTGCGCATCGAGGCGGAATCCAACCTGCCGACGGTCTACGCCGACCCGATCCAGCTGCAGCAGGTCGTGCTGAACCTCGTCCGCAACGCGATCGACGCGATGTCCGAGGCGCCCGAGACGCGGCGCGAGGTCGTGCTCAGCTCGCGCACGACCTCCGAAGCCGAGATCGAGATCGTCGTGGCCGACCACGGCACGGGCCTGGCTGCCGAGGCGACCCAGCACCTCTTCAACCCGTTTTTCACGACGAAATCGGGCGGCACGGGCCTCGGCCTGGCCATCAGCCTGTCGATCGTGCGCGCCCACGGCGGGCGCCTATGGCACACTCCCAACGAGGGAACGGGCGCCCGCTTTCATTTCACGTTGCCGGTGTCCCCGGCGCCCAAAGGGGAGTAGGTCAGAGTGATCAAGGAAATCAGGCCAACGGTGTTCGTCGTCGACGACGACGCTGCGGTGCGCGATTCGCTGCGCATGCTGCTCAAGTCGGTCGGATTGCCCGTCGAGGTGTTCGAGTCCGGACAGGAATTCCTCGACGCCGAGCGCGACGACCGGCCGGGTTGCCTCGTGCTCGACATCCGCATGCCCGGGATGAGCGGCCTCGAACTGCAGGTCAAGCTCAACGAGCGTCACTCGATCCTGCCGATCATCTTCATCACGGGCCACGGCGACGTGCCCATGGCCGTCGAAGCGATGCAGGCCGGCGCCGTCGACTTCATCCAGAAGCCGTTCCGCGACCAGGACCTGCTCGACCGCATCAACCAGGCGCTCGAGAAGGACGCGGGCAGCCGGCGCATGCTCGCCGAACGCAACATGATCCGGAAGCGGCTCGAGTCGCTGACGCCGCGCGAGCGCGAAGTGCTCGACCTCGTGGTCGCCGGCAAGGCGAACAAAGTCATCGCGGGCGACCTCAACCTGAGCCAACGCACTGTGGAAATCCACCGCGCCCGCGTGATGGAGAAAATGGAAGCGCATTCGTTGGCACACCTCGTCCGCATGGTGCTCGAGGTCGAACGCGCCGAGGAATAAGCCTCTGCTGCGGCGCACCAAACACGCTGCGAATGGCTTGTATTTAGGTATAAATCCCCATTTGCCGGCACGTCCAGCGCCGGAACACTGCGCTCATGCGACCACATTGCGCAGCACAGTTTACCGCTTCTGATCCTCCCTGCGGCTCAGCTTGAGCTGACCGCTTTGTGGTCGCGACCTTCCCCATGACACCCGCAATCTCTGCACTGCAGGACGCGCCGCACGCCATCGGCGTCATCGACGCCGACCCTGTCGCCAGGGCCGGCCTGAAGACGTTGCTGCAGCCCGTGGGCGTCGACGTGATTCCGTACGAGAGTGCGGAGACTTACCTGCTGTCGGGGACGGGCAAGCACCTCGCCTGCCTGATCGTCGACCTGCTGCTGCCCGGCATGAGCGGCCTCGAACTGCTGCGACGCCTGCGCAGCAACGGCAACGACGTGCCGGTCATCCTGCTCGCCGACGAGTCCGACGTGCCGACGGCCGTCGCAGCCATGCGCGAAGGCGCCACCGATTTCATCGAGAAGCCCTACGTCAATGTCGCGGTGCTGAAGCAGGTGCAGAAGCTGCTGCTCAACCAGGGCGGCGGCACGCTGAATGCCTGACGCAGCGGGACCGGCCGGCAGCTAGTGACTAGTGATCAGTGACTAGTGACTAGTAAGAGGTGCGCAGTGGCACGTTCCTACTAGTCACTATTCACTAGTCACTAGTCACTATTCACTAGTCACTTGCCTTAGCTGCGCCAGCAGCCTGCGCCGTTCCTCGACCAGCTCCAGGATGATTGCTGCACCGGGCAGGTTGACGCCCAGGTCTTCGACCAGCCGCGCCATCGCGCACAGGCGCGGCACTTCACTCAGCGCGAAGCTCCATTCGTCCGGATCGCTGCCACCCCGTGGCTCGAGCGCACCGAGTTCGACGAGCTCGACGATCCACTCGGCATCGATGTGGACGCGTGCGCACAGTTCGTCGACGCGCAACCCGATCGTTGCGTCGAGCACGTGCGCCTGCAGGATCATGTCACCGTTGGTCATGGTCGTGCTCCGTCACGATGCCGTCGACGCGAGGTCGGCACGCGGGTCAAAGGGCAGTTCCTGCTTCATGCGCGCGAAGAACTCGCGCGACTGCGGGCTGTCGGGCGGCAGCACGATCTTGAGCACCACGTACTGGTCACCCGGTGAAGGACCGGGCAGGCCACGGCCGCGCAGTCGCAGTTTCTGGCCGGCCCGCGCGCCCGCGGGCAGCTTCATGTCCACGGCACCGCCGAGCGTCGGGACGGAGACCGTCTCGCCGAGCGCGGCCTCCCACGGCGCCACCGGCAACTGCACGGTGATGTCGCGCCCGTCGAGCTTGAACAACGGGTGCGGACGGAAATTGACCTCGAGGTAGAGGTCGCCGGGCGGACCGCCGCCGATGCCGGCGCTGCCCTGCCCCGCCAGGCGGATCTGCTGGCCTTCCACGACGCCGGCGGGAATCGACACGCGCAACGTGCGCGGCTTCGAGGTCACGTGGCCGTCGGGCGTCATCTCGGGTGTGCGCAGCTCGATGGTGCGGGCGCCGCCGCGATAGGCATCCTCGAGGTCGATCTCGACGCGCGCGACGTGGTCCTGGCCCGCGGCGGTGAACGTGCGTCCACCGCGGCTACCCGTGTGGAAACCACGCGCTCCGGTTTCGAAGCCCTGCGTACCCGCCGAACGGGCTCCGGGCACCGAACAGCTCGCTGAAGAAATCGCTGTAGTCCGCGCCGGCCCCCGCCTGTGGACCCTGCGGACCGCCACGTCCCTTCGAAAACTCGAAGCCCTTGCCCCAGTCGGGCGGCGGCCGGAACTCCTGTCCTTGCTGCCAGTTGGCGCCGAGCTGGTCGTAGGCGGCGCGCTTTTCCGGGTCCTTCAGGACCTCGTGCGCCTCCTGCAGTTCCTTGAAGCGCTCCTCCGCGTTTTTTTCCTTGCTGACGTCCGGGTGGAACTTGCGCGCAAGCTTGCGATAAGCGCGCTTGATCTCGTCCTGGGTTGCGCCACGCGGGACGCCCATGACTTCGTAGTAGTCCTTGAATCGCATGGCCTGCGTGCCTCCGTGCCCCACGATGTGGTGGCGGGTTCGCGTCGATGCAAGGGTACGCCCGGCGGCCGACGGTGCGGCTGGCTTGTTTTCGTCCTGACCGGTCCCCATCAAGACGGGCGAACCCGGAGGGTCACGCGCGATGGCGACTGCGAACGATTTACAGACCCAGGTCGTCTGCCGCGGCTGCGAGGCGGTGATCCGCGTCCCGGCTGGGCGGGTGCAGGACCATCCCAAGTGCCCGCGCTGCCATGCACCGCTGTTCGAGGGCAAGCCGCTCGAGCTGACCGATGCGAATTTCGACCGGCACGTCGGCAAGACCAGCGTGCCGGTGGTGGTCGATTTCTGGGCGCCGTGGTGCGCCCCCTGCCGCTCGATGGCGCCCGTGTTCGAGCAGGTCGACGGCCACGACGGAGCCCGCAGCCCGGTTCGCCAAGCTCAATACGGACGAGGCGCAGGCGATCGCGGGCCGTTACGGGATTCGCAGCATTCCGACGCTGATGGTCTTCAAGGACGGCAAGGAAATCGCCCGCCAGGCCGGCGCGATGGACCCGGCGACGCTGCGGCGCTGGCTCGCAGCCGCGATCTCGCTGATCTTGCTCTGTTCCCTCTCCCGCGGCCTCGCGGGAGAGGGTTAGGGAGAGGGCTCTTCGTGAGGCTGAGTAAAGGCCGTCCGCGCTCTCGATAAAGCATCGCATCCACCGCAATGCCATAGTCCATCCGCTCGCCGCGCCAGCGCGTCGCGGCCGTGCGTGCGTCGATGCGGAGGCCCGGCCTGTTCATGCTGGCGCGGCAGCACGGTCCAGTGCGACAGCGGCCGCGTGCGATCGGGCAGCACCGACTCGAATGCCTGGCCACGCGGGCCGATGAAACGCCAGGCCCCGTCGTCGCAGCGCTCGACGCGCAAGCCGCCTTCGTGCACGGCGCGGTGATGGAAGCGGCACAGCGAGACGAGGTTGGACAACTTGGTGGCGCCGCCCTCGGCCCAGTGCTGGATGTGGTGGCCGTCGACGTAGCGCTGTGGGTGCAGCCCGGGAACACGCAACCGCGATCGCGTGCGCGCAGCGCGCGGCGCAGCGCCGGCGGGATGCTGCGGGTCTTGCGGGCCACGTCGAGCGGCTCGCCCTGCGCATCCTCGAGGATGCGCACGATGCTGCAGTCACAGGCGAGGCGCCGGGCCGTCTCGACGGGCAGTGCCGGACCGTGCTCCAGCTCGCAACGGCCCGGCTCACGGGCGTGCAGCGTCTCGAGGTCGACGTGCACGACGACCTGGTGGCGCTCACCGCCGTTCAGCGCGGCGGGCCCCTGCTTCAGGAAACTCTCCGCGACGACGACGAGCGCATCCGCACGTCGTGCCGCGTGTGAGACCTGCGACGTTTCCGCGGAAACGTGTAGCGCATCTTTACAATGATCCGGCAGCGGAATCTCGGGCAGCGCGGCTTCAAGCGCCCGCAGCAGCAGCGCGCCGGTTTCGGCCGGCAGCTGCAACCTGACGACGAGCGAACCGTCGCTGTCGTGGAAGTAGGTGAGGCCCCGTTGCGCCTGCTGGCGCGCCTCGCGCGAGAGCTCCTCGACTTCCTGCACGCGGCGAAACTGCCGCACCAGCATCTCGACGTGATGCGCCGTGCCATGCAGCGCGACGTTGAGCAGCACGTCCTCCGTCGCCGGTGTCGCGACCCGCGTCACGGCGCGCACCTTGGAGTAGCTGAGTTCGCCGCGGCCCATCGCCGCCGAGATCTTCGGCAGCGCCTCCAGCGCCCGCGCCACGCGCACCTTCTCGCGGGCGGCGCCCAGGTCGAGGCCGCACTTCCAGCTGAGCCAGTGGGCGCAGGACCGCGTGAAGCCGTCCGACCAGGCCTGGCGGCGGTCGAACTCGGCGATCAGCACCAGCCAGCGATGGTTGGCCGCGTTGAGGTGGCCGGCGAGCTCGGTGATCTGGGCCGCGAGGTCGCGGGTGGAGAGGCCGGCCACGGGCGGATCGTCGCCAGCGCCACCGCCCGAGCCTGGTCCAGAACAGGGAGTTTGCACGTCGTCCATGACATGCTCCCGACGATACTGTTTATATATACAGTATCATACGAATTTATGATAGCAATGTCAACGGGTTAACCAGCCAATACAGGCCGTTTACCCTGCGGTTTCGGACGGGATTTCCGGCGGTCAGTACCGGTGGAAATGGGTGCCGGCGCCCTCCCCCGATTCTGCGGGAGAGGGGCCGTGACGGCCGATTACAGACGTCTAGCTCTCAACCCTTCTTCGTCGGGCAGGTATTCACACCCAGCAGCGTGTACGCCGGGCAGAAGCGGAAAACGCCCGTCGCGATCGCCACGATGCCGAGCAGGCCGACGTAGCGCGCGTTGCCCTCGAGAATGAAGAACAGCGACAGCAGCGCAATCCCTACGACGATGCGCAGGATGCGGTCCATTCCCCCGACGTTGGCGTTCATGGTGGTCTCCTCGTTGTAGCCACGGCGTGCCCGGGCGACTGCCCGGATTTGCGTGCATCGTACGACTGGTGCCGCGCGCCGTCTGTAACCAAAGTCACCGAGCCCTCGGCGGCGGCTCGCTCAATTCCCTGCGGCCATCCGACGCAGTGCCGCCGCATCGAGGATTTCGATCGAGCCACGGGCCAGGCGCACCCAGCCGTCGTCGGCAAATCCCTTGAGCACGCGGGTGACGATTTCGCGGACGCTGCCGAGTTCATCGGCGAGCTGCTGGTGCGTGATCGCGACGACCTTGCCGCGACCCAGCAATGCCCCCGCGACACGCCGGTCGAGCTTGTGGAACGCGACGGCCTCGACGAGGCCCATGAGATCGGCCAGTCGTTCGGCGAACAAGCCGAAGACGTACTGCCGGAACGGCGCATGGCGCGCCATGAGTGCATCGAAGGCCTCTCGCGGCAGGACGACCAGCTTCGCATCGCTCTCCACGATGCCGGACGCGGGATAGTCACTGCTGCCGACGAGGCAGCTGCTGGTCAGCACGCAGCTCTCGCCCGGACCGACGCGATACAGCTGCAGCTCGCGCCCTTCACCGACCTTCGCCACGCGGATCGAGCCCGAGAGCACGAACGGAAACTGCCGGCATGGCGAGCCTGCGCCGAACAGGGCGGTGCCGGCGGGCACTTCGACGATTTGTGCGTGCGCGAGCAGGCCGGCCAGGTCCTCGGCTGCAAGCCCTGCGAGCGCCGGGATACAGCGATGTGAGTTCTGCGACCGGGAGCGTCGTCATGTCGCGCGCATTTGGAGGGACGCGCCGACGCGTGTCAATCGCCCGCGGAGTTCGCTGCCGGCTCTGGTATCGTGCGCGCCGTCGACACGGGGAACCGCACATGCATGCCATTGCCGTCCATGGGGGCGCCGGGGACATTCCGCCGCACTGGCTGACGCCGGAGCGCGAGGCCGCGTACCACGCGGGGCTCGAGCGTGCGCTGCGCGCCGGGCAGGCGATCCTGGCGCGAGGCGGATCGAGCCTCGATGCCGTCGTCGCGGCCGTCCAGGTGCTGGAAGACGATCCGCTGTTCAACGCGGGGCGCGGTGCCGTGATCGCCGCGAACGGCAAGTGCGAGCTCGATGCGTCGCTGATGGAAGGCAAGGAGCTGCGCGCCGGCGCGGTGACGGGGCTGCGTCACGTGCGCAGTCCCGATCCTGCTGGCGCGGCTCGTCATGGATAACTCGCCGCACGTCATGCTGTCGGGGCCCGGCGCGGAGGAGTTTGCGCTGGAGCAGGGCCTCGAGCCCGTGCCCAACTCCTATTTCGTGACGGAGCGCCGGCAGCGCGAACTGGAAGCCGAGTTGCACGGCGATCTGCCGCCGGCCACGAGCCGGTCGTGAAGGGCACCGTCGGGTGCCGTCGCGCTCGACGAGGAAGGCAATCTCGCTGCCGCGACCTCGACGGGTGGCATGACGGCCAAGCGCTGGGGTCGCGTCGGCGATTCGCCGATCATCGGTGCGGGCACGTATGCCGCGAATGATTGCTGCGCGGTCTCGGCGACCGGGCACGGCGAGTTCTTCATCCGCGCGACCGTCGCCCACGAGATCGCTGCGCTGGTCCGCTATGCCGGCAAGAGCGTCGTGGAGGCGGCCGACATCGTCGTGCAGGAACAGTTGCGCCGCATGGGCGGCGAAGGCGGCATCATCGCGGTCGGCCGCGATGGCCAGATCGCGATGCCGTTCAACTCGAAGGGCATGCTGCGCGGGTCGATCGATGCGACCGGGCAGCTGATCACCGCCATCTTCTAGTCGCCCTCTCCGCTGCGGGAGAGGGTCAGGGTGGCTCTTCGGCTCACCCACCTCTTCAAATCCCTCGGCTGCTTCACGCGCGTCAGCCACACCTCGTGCGGATCCCAGGCCGGTGCGCGGGCCTTGTGGATCGCCGTGGCAAACGTGCGCGGCTCTGTCTTCGACGTGGGATCGGTCGCCTGGCTCGCGGCCATCGCGTCCAGCAATTTCTGGATGCCGGGCTGGGGGTGTTCATCGCTCTCACTCCTTGCGCGGCGACGCTCATCGCGCCACCTCTTTCTTTACTGACTGTCGCTCCACCCACAGTCTGCGCAAGGTCGATGACAGGACGATGACGTCCTGACTGAAGCCGGCACCGATACCCCGGAGCGGCCGCTAGCTTAGCGGCAATGGTAGACCAGAAGGAAGAACAGCATGCGCGGTCGTGCGCGACCCGCTGGAATGGTTCAGCCTGAAAAATACCGCGCGAGGTATTCGTCGAACGAAATCTTGTCGGCCGCCTCGACATGCGCCTGCTTTTCGATCGATTCGGCCGCCTCGGCGGCAAATTCTTCCTGGCGCGCGACGTTCGGCGAGAAAAGATCGCGGAAGTAGGACTGGTGCACCTTGGACATGCGCAGCGCGAAGTTGAAGAACGACTCCTCGTTCGTGCGCATCTCCTCGAGCGACCGGGCGGACGGCGTCAGCGCGACGTCGCGCACTTTCTCTTCCTGCAGCTCGAGCGCAGTCGAGTACGGCTTCTGCGCGTCGCCCTCGTCGAGCAACTCGCAGACGCCGCGCATCGAGTCGATGATCTCGAGCGCCCAGTCGCGCAGCGAGACGTCGCGCCCGTCGCGCTTCAGCATCAGGCCCGGGCGGCGGCCTTCGCGGGCGACGACGGCGTGGTTGCCGTCGAGTTCGGACTGCTCGGAGTTCTGGATCGGCCGGCTTTCGCGCAGCACGCAGAACGCCGCAAAGGCCTCGAGGAACCGCAGCTTGTTCTGGTTCACGCCGACCGGGTCGAAGATGCTGCAGTCGAGCGAGCGCATCTCGACGTACTGCACGCCGCCCCGCTGCAGCGCCTTGGTCGGGCGCTCGCCGCTCATCGTGACGCGCTTGGGGCGGATGAAGCTGTAGTACTCGTTCTCGATCTGCAGCACGTTGGCGTTGAGCTGCCGGTACTCGCCGTCGACCTTCACGCCGATCTTCTGGTAGTCGGGGTGCGGCGTCGTGATCGCGGCGCTCAGGTCGCGCACGTAGTGCTCGAGGCTGTTGACCGAGACGTTCAGGTCCGCCTGGGCGCTGTTGCGATAGCCGAGGTCGCTCATCCGCAGCGACGTGGCATACGGCGCGTAGAGGCTGCCCGGCTCGAGCGGCTCCAGGCCGTCGACCTTGCGGCCCTGCAGGAACGACGGGCAGATCGCCGGCGAGTTGCCGAACAGGTACAGGACGATCCAGCCGTGGCGGCGGTAGTTGCGGAGCAGGCCGAAGTAGGCGTCCGACCGGAAGGCCTGGCCGGCGTCCTTGGACTGGGCCACGTCTGCCAGGACCGGCCAGAACGCGTCCGGGAACGAGTAATTGAAGTGCACGCCCGAGATGGCCTGCATGACCCGGCCGTACCGGTGGCCAAGTCCTTGACGGTAAACGGTTTTCATGCGCCCGACGTTCGAGGTGCCGTACTGGGCGATCGGGATGCTTTCGTCGCCCTTGATGGCGCAGGGCATGCTGGTCGCCCAGAGCGTCTCGTCGTCGGGAAGGTTTACATAGACAAACTGGTGCAGGTCGACCAGGTACTGGACCAGCTCCCAGGTGTGCGGGAACGGCGGGGTGACCAGCTCGACCAGCGCCTCGGAGTAGTCCGTGGTGATGTGCTCGTTGGTCAGGGCCGAGCCCAGGGCCTTGGGGTGGGGGGCCTTGCAGATCTGGCCCTTGGGCGTGACCCGGAGGGATTCCCGCTCGACCCCCTTGAGACCGTCCTGCAGCACCCTGGGGGCGCGGCTGTTGATCACGCCGGCGAGGCGGCGCTCGAAGGTGCGGTCGAGGGGCATGGTCGTTGCTTCGAAGCTTGTCGGCCCGCCGGGGGGCGGTAAGGGTAGCAGAGCTCGATTCCCTCATGTCGCGCTGTTAGGCGCCTAGTGCATGTTGCTTGGCTCCGAAGAAGTCGTACGTTTCCTGGTATCACATAATTGGGGGGGGCCTTCATGAGACCCTCGACTGTCGGATAAGTTGACATCTGTCTACATCAGGATCTCGCAGAAGGCGCATCGGATCGTCAGACGTAAATCAATAAAATCAACTAATTAAATATTTGGCACGGCTTTGCTTCACGTCAGGCAACCATGGCAGCAACTCCGTTTGGGCTGCTCCACGTGGCAGAGAAGTAAAGTGTTCCGTAGAGGAGCCATCACAAGGGACGTATGGAAGTGATTCGCGGAAATTATCGTTGGAGCATCGGCCGTGGTGCAGCTCGAGCGCTGGCGTTTGCCCATGCCTACAGCCTCTGAATTTCATGGTCCGTCCGTTTACCATCGACGTGATGGATTCGGAACGCTGACCTTCAGCATCGAGGACGCAGCGTCCGCGACGGACCATTCATGGCAACTCCATTAATGCTATGGTGTTGTGGAAAGAAAATAACCTAGAGCGTGGATTTCCCAATCGATACGGCGAACGCAACATATGGTTCCCGAACAATCCGAGTTCCATAGCTGACCGAGGATGGTCCATCGGGCGGTTTGAGCGGCACACCTTCAATCGCCGCGGCCGTCGATAGTACGGTCGGAGACTACGTAGCTTCGACTATAGCTGGCGAGGTACTGTCTGATTCGGCATCATTCCGCGACTCTGGTTGAAAGATAGGACGTATTTGCATCGTTATTTTTCGATAAGTTGCAGCGATTGGCACTCTGGGGCGGCGCGTGCAAGATAACTTCGTCGGTGCTAACGGCGGCAAGTTGGTTCGCTGGTCTTTCGAATGAATTGCCGGCGCGACATCACCGTTACGGACAGCCGGATATGACGTGCCGGAGCCGGGCACGCTTGTCCTCCTCGGTTTCGGCCTGATGGGTCTGGGTGCAGCGCGCCGCCGCCGCGCCTGATCCGACGCTCAAGTCGACGAAAAATGCCCCGCTCGCGCGGGGCATTTTTTTTTGGTCGCGTTTTCTTCTTGAGGCTCGTGCCAGCGTTACGAAGCGCGAGGTAACGAGACAGGGCGCTCACCGAGTGCTGGAAGTGATCGATCTGGATTTTTGTTTTGCGTTCTGGTTGAACTTCGCATCGCCGCCAAGATTCGACGGTAGCGTCGAAATCGCATAAGGCACCCCGCCAGCGTGTGGGCCGTCCTTGACCTGCGCTCGCAACACGAAGTCTATTCCGCGATTCACCGCTGCTCTGATGTGCGGAACGATCGGATGGTCGCTCGGCAGGAAGGTAAGGGCGGCCAACAAGCCCTCCAGACGAGCGGAAGTCGTGACGGCATCGCCTGTCTTACCAGAGCACCTTCGAGTTCGGAAGTTCCGCCGGGGCGTACGCGTCCTCGAGGATTTTGTGACAGATCATCACGGCATGGTCGATGAGCATGTCGCGTGGAATCTCTACCTTCTCCCCGATCGGCTAGCCGAAACAGGTCAGCCGTGGCAAGCAAGGACCAGTGATCGGCGGGAGCTTCGCCGGCGGCTGCCCGATCGCGGGCCAGTGCTTCCAGCGCATCTACGGACCAATCCATCAACTGTGGCTCCGGATGTCGCTCGTACAACGCCATCCAGCCCAGCACCATTTCGCCGGGGTAGTACAGCACGTCGCCCGACGTCTGCCGTCCGCCCTTGCTCGGGATGTAACGAGGCCCGAATTCGCCGTTCCAGCGCATGAACTCGCGGCCGAACCTCGCAAAGTCCCGCATCTCGGCCCGCGTCGTGGTTCCGGGCCTCAGGCCTCGGTGCTCGCCAGCGCGACGATCGCGAGGCCGACCCCACCGAGCTTGAATGATTGTGGAGCTTCCCGATGCGTCAGTGCCGGTGGCTCCCACAGACCGGTCCCCAGCTCGTCGACCTTCGCAAAGCAACAGTTCCGCATGAAACGAGTCGATCGCTGCATCACCTCGACCGCAGCAGGATCCGGAACCACTGCGCTAGCCAGGCGGATTGCATAGATCGCGCCGGCATGTCGCAGCATGTTGTAGCCCGGCTCGACGACAACTGCTGGGTTCAGATTCACGGCGTAGACGAACTGTCCAGACGGCAGGGTGTGGTTCTTGACGTAGCCAAGGCCGGACGAGATGCCGGCTCGGACCGCCTCCGTCGCACGGGTGTCGATTCGCGCGCCCTTAGTGTCTTGTAGTACGCGGCTACCGTGCCGTGTCGAGACGCGGCTCGCGCGTCTGATGGGCGTAATAGGCTCCGGCCGCGCACGAGTGCGGTGGCAACGGCTGCGGCAATTACGGAGCTGGCTTTGCGTCGGTTCATGTGGCACCGGAAGTGGACACGACCGGCATGCTACCGGAACGTAAGACTGCGATTCGATAACTGCCGCTCCAAAAAAGAACGCCCCGCATGCGCGGGGCGTTCCTGGACTCACAGGAGTCGATCGACTTTAGCGCCTCTTGCCCTTGGTCTGTCCGCCCGTCACGGTGGTCTGCGCAGGGCCAGCGTATGCGGAGGCGTTGCCGGTATTCACGCCCGCACGCTATAGCGATACGTGCCGTTGCCGGAAACGTCGACGATACTGCTGATAGCCCGAAGGCACGGCTCGCGACGGTCGTCGCTGCGGTCCATGCGGACTTACGGCTGTCCCAGGTCTCGCGACGAACTTCGAAGCCCGTTCGTTGCTCGACGCGTCGACCCAGTTCACGGTCGCGCTGCCGTCCAGCGTCATTATCGCCGCGACGGAAGCTCGGGGCCGCCGGCGGCAACGTCCGGCGTCGTCACCGATGCGGCATTGAGAGTACCAGAGTTGCCGCCGCTGTTGTACGCGCGGACGCGGTAGTAGTAATTGGTCTTGGCCGTCGCGACCGCCGTCCGCGTAGCTCGGTGGTCCCGGCTCCGAGGCTCGCGATTTCGGCGAAGCCACGCCGTCGCCGGAACGTCGAGCTTGAAGCCCGTCTCGTTACTCGAGTTGTCCGCCCAGGCGCGCGTCACACTGGTCGACGAAGTCGCCTTGGCTGCGAGTGAGGAGGTGCGGTCGGCGCGGTAGACGCCGGCGTGGTGGATCGACGTCGATGTCGCCACGGAACGCGGAGACCGTATCGGCCGTCTCGTTCATCGAGCGCGACGTGTCCGCAGAGTTGGCCGGATCGGTCTCGTACGCGATGCCGGTCTCGTATCCATTGTAATAGACGTACGGATTCGAGAACTGCAGGACTCGCGGCGCGCCCGTGCACGGATAGCACATGACGTCGCGCCAACCGGATGCCGTCGGTCGCATCGCAGATTCGATAGCCGTACGAGTACGGCAGCGACGCCGACGTTGCTCGAGCTTGCCCGGTCGTGCTGGTGCCCTGGATGTGGCCCAGCTCGTGGGCCAGCGAGTGCTGGCTCATGCAGCCCGATTGCACCACGCTGAAAGCGGACGGACGCGTGAGACGTGGACTCTCGTGCGCATCGTGAAGGCGATGCCGCAGGCACTGGTGTCCTCGGAGATCAGCGACACGAGGTCCGCGCCGAGCTTGTCGCGCAACGGATGCACGTCGTCCATCTTGCCGTCGGTGGTGCCCTGAGGTCGTAGACCGACGTCGGAGAGGTCGCCCGTTTCGGAATAACTGGATCTCCTGCATACCGACGAGGTTGAGCGTGATCCCGACCTTGCTGTTCAGGTAAGCCTGGTTCGCAGCCTGCACGGCGTTCTGGATCATGCCTTCGAGCGTGGCTTGGCCCCACGCGGCCTGGAGCCGGCGTAGTATACGACCAGCACATCGTGCACGTACCCTCCGGATGTTGCCGTCGTCGTGGACGTGTCCGTCGAGGTGCTCGAGAGGACGTCGGCCGGACGTTTCCGTCGTATAGAGCATCTTCTCCTGGTCGGGGAACTTGCTCTCGTCGACGCGGTACATGACGTGACCGCCGGTCCTTGCCGGCAGGATTTCCCAAGTCTCGCTGCCATAGCTTGCAGAACCCGGTCGTCACGCCGCGAAAGGTCGTCATCACAGCAGACTGCCGGGCTGGTCGGTAAATGTGCCCACCCAGGTCTTGCTGCCCTTGCGCTGCGTCGATTGGCCTTTCGCTGCAGTCGCGCCTCGACACTCGTCCCATCCGACAACGTCAACGCGACCGTTGCCGCATCGAGCGCTGTCGCATTGAACTGTCCGGAGATCCCGGTGCCGCGCATCGCCTGCGGCGGTAGCACCGAATCGCTCGCCCGCGCCGCTGCCTGGATAGCTTCGTCGGCGCGTTGCCCGCCGCGAAGGCGGACGCGCTGGCTGCAGACGGATCGCGGCTGGCGATGGATAGCGAAGCGATGGGTGCAGTGAGGTCTTCATTTTTGAACTCATCACTTTCCAGCTGGTTTCCTTTTGCTGGTCGTGCATAGCCTCGACCGCGCCCGGGGAAAACTCAGCGAAGGGATGGCCCGGCGCAGCCGGGAGCGCGCAGAAATGCGCGCTGGACGCACTGACGGCAGGTGTCGCGCTGGACGCTGGATGCAGCGTCCGTTTACGGCTCTCTGCCGGTAGCCCCGCTAGCGTTGGCCCTGATAGGCCATTAGCCCGGAGGCTTTGCGTCCCCATCTTTCGATGGGTTTGCCCTTGGTGCGCATTGTGGGACCGGAGCCCTGATTTTCAGCGGGACTGCGTCACAAATCGGCCCGAGGGATTGCCCGGGATTTACCTCCGAGTGGAGGTCTTCTCGAGCGGAGTGGAGGCTAGGTATCGCGGCGCACGATGACTACCCTCGAAATGTCGCAATGTGGCGACATTACCTCCGAGCGTTGCGTCATTGCGGTATAAACTATTGAAGCATCTCGATATTGTTAAGGTCCAATTTGGATGCGACATAACGTGATTTTGTTGTTTGCCAGCGCGGGCATCGGGCTCGCGGTTGGCATTGCGCAAATCGCCCACGCCGAAGAGTCCATGCGCTGCGGCAGCAAGCTGATCAGCCAGGGCGACGGCAAGGACAAGGTCCGGCACCTTTGCGGCGAACCCACGGATGTCTCGATCAGGGGCTACGTCCGACGTGCGCCGGTCCATGAGTACGGCTGGGGCTACAACCGGTACGAGTACTACGGCCCGGGCTGGGTCGACATGCCTGTCGAGATCTGGACCTACAACTTCGGGTCGAGCAAGTTGCTCAGGAAACTTCGGTTCGTCGGTGACGAACTCGAAGGCATCGAAACCAACGGCTACGGCTACTGACCCGCCGGCTCACCACATCGCGACTTCGCTGACGCGAGTGAATCCCGAATTGCCCCGCCCGTTGAAGGCCCGCACGCGGTAGTAGTACCAGGTCGCCGCGCCCGCGTCGTTGTCGACGTAGCTGGTCGCATTGGCGCCGAGCACCGCCACCTGCGCGAAGTCGATGCCGTTGCTCGATCGCTCGACCTTGAACCCCGCCTCGTTGGCCGCAGCGTCGAACCAGTGCAGCACGACGGTGCCGGGCGCACTGGTCCACGCCGACAGCTGGGCCGGGACGCGTGCCGGGCTGAGCCCCGGCTTTACCCGGAACGCCGCGACCGTATCGGCGGTGGCATTCATGGAACGCACGTTGTCCGCCGAGTTGTCCGGATCCGTTTCGTAGGCGATGCCCATCGGCTGGCCGTTGAACGTGAGCGCCGGACTCGAGAACCGCGCAACGCGCGCCCCGCCCTTGCAGGCATACGCCATGACGGTGCGGAAGCCATTGCCGTCCGCCGAGCAGTTCCGATAGCCGTACGAATACGCGAACGCGCCGGTGTTCGACGTGCTGTCGCGATCGTGCATGTTGCCCTGGTTGTGCCCGACCTCATGCGCGAGCGACTGGTTGCTGAGACAGCCGGCGTTCACGACGTTGAACGCCGTGCTGGCCCCGCTCGGGGTTTCACCGCGCATCGACCAGGCGATGCCGCACGAGTCGGAATCCTCGGCGATCAGGGTCACCACGTCGGCACCGAGTCGGTTGCGCAGCGAATGCACCGCATCCATCTGGCCGTCCTTGTGCGACTGCAGCGCCTTCAGCGACCCCTTCATGTCGCCGCTCTCGACGTATTCGACTTCCTGCAGGCCGACGAGGTCGAGCGAAATGGCCACGCCGCTGTTGCGATACGCCTGGTTGGCGGCCTGCACCGCGTTCTGGATCATGCTCTCGAGCGTGCCTTGGCCGTAACGCTTCCTTGCGGCGGGCGTGTAGACGACGAGCAGGTCGTGCACGTACCCCGCCTCGAGCATTTCGGGCGTCGGTTCGGTCGAGCCGTAGTCGATGGGAGTCGACATGGCCGCCGGCGGCTTGCGCGTCACGAGCGAAGCTTCCGCCGCGGGCATGTTGCGGTCGTCGAAGCGATAGAGCACGAGCTGCCGGGGATCGTTCGGCGCCGGCCGGATTTCCCAGAGCTCGGCACCGTACGAGATGAAGCCGGTGGTCGAGCCGCGGTACGTCCCGAGCACGGCCAGGCTGCCCGGCTGCTCTTCGAACGTGCCGACCCAAGACTTGAACTCACCCTTGCGATCGTCGATGGTCTGCTGCCGCTGGGCGCGCAGGGTGCGCCCGTCGGACAGGTTGAACGTCAGCACCACCGCGTCGAGCGCCCGCGGGCTCAGCACGCCGAGCATGCCGGTGCCACGACGCGCTTGCGGCGGCAGGCCTTCGTCCTGTACGCGACGGGTCGCATCGAGCGCGGCTTCGTCCGGCCGTGCTTCGGGATGTTCGCTTCGGTCGAACCGACCATGCTGGCGATGCAGAAGCGCGCAGGCACGATCCAGCGCAGGTGGTAGCGAGCGAACTGGCCCATGAAGTCTCCGCTCCAGCGGCGCACCGACGCGCAGTGCGCGTTCGGTCGGACAGGGCCAAGTGCATCACGAAGTCCCACGCCGTGTAGGCGTGATTAAACCGTATCGGCTACAGCTGTCGCAATATGGCGACAAGCTCGCTGCGCTTGTTTTATAGGGGTTTTGGAGAAAGGGGTCGGGTGCGCTTCGCTTGCGGAGCCCGCACCCCATCCCTGTGGCAAACGCTGGAGAGGTGAGCAGAGCGCTACGCCCCGACCCTCTCCCGACAGACGTGGGAGAGGGAGCAGATTACTTCTGACGTTTGGATCCAGCGATCGATCTTCGTCTCGAGCACCGACAGCGGCAGCGAGCCGCCGCCCACAACCTGCTCGTGGAACTCGCGGATGTCGAAGCGCGGCGCCGAGCTTCTGCTGCGCCCTGCGCCGCAACTCCAGGATCTTGAGCTCCCCGACCTTGTACGCCAGCGCCTGCCCGGCAAGGCGATGTACCGGTCGACCTCGGCGTTGATGTCCGCGTCGCCAAGCGCGGTGTTCGCGCGCAGGTAATCGACGGCCTTCTGCTCGACTCCAGCCCTTCGCAGTGCAGGCCGGTGTCGACGACGAGCCGGGCGGCACGCTCCAACTCCAGCGTCAGCGCGCCGAACCGGCTGTACGGGTCCGCGTACAGGCCGAGCTGGCTGCCCGAGCGACTCGGCATAAAGCGCCCAGCCTTCGCCATACGCGGTATCCCAGCCGAAGCGCCGGAAGCGCGGCAGGTTCGTCGCTCTCCTGCGCAAGCGCGACCTGGTAGTGGTGGCCCGGCACGGCCTCGTGCAGGTACAGCGCTTCCATCAGGTACGAGGGACGGGACGCCAGGTCGTAGCGTGTTGACGTAGAAGATCCCGCGGGCGCGAGCCATCCGCGCTCGGCACCTGGTATTCAGCAGACGCAGCCGACGCCGGCTCGAAACGGCTCGACTGCGCGGATCTCGAATCCGCCTTGGGCTTGCGCTGGAACAGCGAGCGGCATGTTCGCATCGACGCGGCACGCAATGCCTGGTAGCCCGCCAGCAGCTGCTGCGGATCAGTGAAATGGAACTTCGGATCGGCACGCATCGCGTCGAAGACTGCGTGCGGCTCGCCCTGCACCCCGAGCGCGCCCTGCAGTCCGCCCAGCTCGGCGCGCAAGCGAGCAACCTCGCGCAGCCCCAGCTCGTGCACCTCGTCGGGCGTCATGTCCGTCGACGTGTGGTAACGCACGAGGTACGCATACCAGTAGTCGCCGCCCGGCAGATCCGACCACGCGACCGATCTCGCGCGCCTGCGGCAGGTATTCTTGGCCAGGTAATCGTGCAGCCGGCGATAGGCGGGCAGCACCTGCGTGCGGATCTTTTCGTCGTATGCCTGCAGCAGCCGGCGACGATCATCGACCGTGGGCCCCGCAGGGAAATTCGAGCAGCGGCTGCCAGAACACCGTGTCGCGCGGGTTCTCGATCTTCGCAAACGCCTCGAGCTGCGGCAGCGTGCGCTCGACGACGACCTTCGGCAGCACGACGCCCTTGCTCACGCCGGCGCGCAGGTTGTTGATCGCCTGCTCCTCCCACGACGACGAACCCGTCCATGCGCGCGAGGAAGTTGTCGTAGTCGCGCGTGTGCGGAACGGATGCGCGCCCTTGCCCGACCCGAGCTGCGCGAAGACGCTCGCCAGTTGTCGAACTGGTTGATCGCGAGCAGCTCGCTCGGGTAGCGGTAGCCGCCGATGTTCAGCTCGCGCTGCTGCTTGAACGCCTCGTACGTGACCAGGTCTTCGCCGGAGAGCTGCTTCGGGTCGACCGCGGCGAGCTTTTCGAGTGCCTCCTGCTCGATGCCGAGCGAGTCCGCCATCCAGCTCGCGCTGGCGTAGTCGCCGAAGCGGTCGTCGAAGCGATGATCGCCGAGCTCCGTCGCCTCGATCGGATTCAGCGCGAGGTAATGCGTCGAAGTAGGACTCGACGACGCGATAGAGCTGCGCCGCCTCGGCGTTCTGGCCTTCAGCGGGGCGATGAGCGGCGACGGCGTGTCCTCGGCGCGCGGCGGCGGCTCGCGGCGCAAACTCGCAACCCCGAGCGCGACGGCCAGCGCGACCGCCAGCGCTGCGAGCGTCAGCTGCCGCATCTCGTTCACCGCCGCGCCGCGATCCAGCGATCGATCTTCGCCTCGAGCACGTCGATGCGGCACGGCGCCGTCGCTCAGCACCTCGCGGTGGAAATCACGCACGTCGAACTTCGGCCCGAGCGCCTGCCTCGGCCTTGCGCCGCAGGCCCTGGATGCGCAGGTCGCCGACCTTGTAGCCGAGCGCCTGGCCCGGCCACGCGATGTAGCGCTCGACCTCGGAGACGACGTCGGACTCGGCCAGCGTCGAGTTGTCGAGCATGAACTGGATCGCCTGCTCGCGCGTCCAGCCCTTGGCGTGCAGGCCGGTGTCGACCACCAGGCGCATCGCGCGCAGCTGCTCGTCGTTGAGGCGGCCGAACCACTGGTACGGATCGGTGAAGAGCCCGAGCTCCTTGCCGAGGGACTCGGCGTAGAGCGCCCAGCCTTCGACGTAGGCCGTGTAGTCGCCGCCGAAGCGGCGGAAGCGCGGCACGTCCTCGAGTTCCTGCTGGATCGAGATCTGGAAGTGGTGCCCCGGCGACGCTTCGTGCAGCGACAGCGTCTCCATGCCGAACTTCGGCTGCGCCTTCAGGTTGAACGTGTTGACGTAGAAGATCCCGGGCCGCGAGCCGTCCGCCGACGGCTGCTGGTAGGACGCCGCCGGCCGCCGACTGCGCGCGGAAAGCCTCGACCTCGCGCACTTCGTAGTCCGCCTTCGGGAACACCGAGAACAGCTTCGGCAGCGCGGCGTCGATGCGCTTCTTGAGTTCGCGGTAGCCGTGCGAGCAGGTCCGCGCCGTTCGTGAAATAGAACTGCGGGTCGGTCTCGAGGAACGTGAAGAACGCCTGCAGGTCGCCCTTGAAGCCCACCTGCTGCCGCACCTGGTCCATCTCGCCGAGGATCCGCGCCACTTCGCTCAAGCCCAGCTCGTGGATCTCGTCCGGCGTCATGTCGTCGTCGTGTGCTCCTGCACGTAGTACGCGTACCAGGCCTGCCCGTCCGGCAGCGCCGTCCATGCGACGGTGCTGCGCGTCTGCGGCAGGTACTCGTCGCGCACGAAGTCGCGCAGCCGCCGGTAGGCGGGGACCAGCTTGTCTCGATCGGCGCGGTGTACGCGGCCGTCAGACGTCGCGATCGGCCGCGGTGAAGCTCGTCCGGGAACTGCGTCACCGGCGCGAAGTACTGGCTGTCTCGCGGCTCGGCGACGATCATCGCGTCGAGCTGCGGCAGCACCTTCTCCATCAGCGGCCGCGGCTGCACGACGCCGATGCGCCGCGCCCTCGCGCATGTTCACGATCGCCTGGTCCATCCAGACGACGAGGCCGTCGAGGCGCTTCAGCCAGTTCTCGTAGTCCTGCACGGTCTTGAACGGCTGCGCGTTCGTGCCGGAGCCGAGCGCCGGCATCAGCGTCAGCAGGCTGCCGGCCTGGTTGATCGGCAGCAGGTGGTACGGAAAGCGCTCGCCACGGCGCTTCGCGTTCGCGCTCGCGCAGGAAGATGCTCGTACGAGATGCGGTCGGCCGGCGCCGAGCTGTCGCGGGATCGATCGCACGAATCGTCGGCGAGGTAGCGCTGGTTCAGCGCGCGCGCGACGCGGCGAGGTATTCCGGCCCGATCGAGTTCGGCAGCTGGTCGTCGTAGCGGTGGTCGCCGATGAAGGTCGCGAGCAGCGGGTTGAGCTGCAGCGTGTCCTCGAAATACTGCTCGAACAGCGCATCGAGCCGCTGCTTCGTCGTCGGTGCGTCGCGGCAATGCGCGGCGGGCGTTGCGACCGCGGAGGCGGTGGCCGTGGCCGGCCCAGTCGGCGCGTAGCGCAGCCCTGCAGGGCGAGGGCGACGGCGATACCGACGCAGCGACTTGGCGCGAGTGAACATGACGGGATCCTGCGACGGGCAGGCGGCGATTATAGGGGCCGCCTCCCGGTATGCTAGCGTTCGACGATGGCGGTGACGCCCATGCCGCCGGCGGTGCAGATCGAGATCAGCCCGCGCCCGCCGCCGCGCTGGTCGATCAGCTTGGCGAGCGTGCCGAGGATCCGGGCGCCCGGTGGCGGCGAACGGATGGCCGACGGCAAGGCTGCTGCCGTTCACGTTGAGCTTCGCACGGTCGATCGACCCGAGCGGACGGTCGAGCCCGAGCCTGTCGCGGCAGAACTCCGGCGACTCCCAGGCCTTGAGCGTGCACAGCACCTGTGCCGCAAACGCTTCGTGGATCTCGTAGAAGTCGAAGTCCTGCAGCGCGAGGCCGGCATCCTGCAGCATCGCGGCTCACGGCATAGGCCGGGCGCCATCAGCAGGCCTTCGCCGCCGGACGAAGTCCACGGCCGCGACCTTGCCGAAGGTCAGGTACGCCTGCACGGCCAGGCCGCGCGCCCGCGCCCAGTCCTCGCTCGCGAGCAGCACGGCGGCGGCGCCGTCGGTCATCGGCGTCGAGTTGCCCGCCGTCAGCGTGCCGCTGCCTTCCATCGGAAAGGCCGGCTTGAGCTTCGCGAGTTTTTCCAGCGTGGTGTCGCGCCGCAGGTTGTTGTCCTGGCGCACGCCCTGGAACTCGAAGACGAGGTCGTTGAAAAAACCCGCCTCGTAGGCCGACGCGGCGTGCTGGTGGCTCGCCAGCGCCAGCTCGTCCTGCGCCTGCCGCGTGATGCCCCACCGCTGCGCCATGAGCTCGCAGCTCTGGCCCATGGTCAGCCCGGTGCGTGGTTCGACGACGGCGGGGAAATCCGGCTTCCAGTGGCCCGGTCGCAGCGAGGCCCAGGGCGACAGGCGCTCACCGAACGAGCGGCCCCGCGCACTGCGCAGCAGGATGCGCCGCAGGTTCTCGTTGATGCCGATCGGCGCGTCGCTGGCCGTATCGACGCCGGCCGCGATGGCGCTGTCGATCTGGCCGGCCGCGATCTTCAGGCCCAGCGCGATGGCCGTCTCGAGACTGGTTCCACAGGCGCGCTGCAGGTCGAAGGCCGGCGTGTGCGGATCGAGCGTCGTGCCGAGCACGGACTCCCGCGCCAGGTTGAAGTCGCGCGGGCTCTTGAGGACCGCTCCGGCACCGACGTCGCCGATCCGGGCACCCGACAGGGCGTACTTGTCGGCCAGTGCCTGCAACGCAGCCGTCAGCATCTGCTGGTTGCTGCACTCGGCATAGGCGCCCATCGAGCGGGCGAACGGGATCCGGGCGCCGCCGACGATGGCGACCCGGCGCATGGCATTTCCAACGAGCATGTCTGGTCCTGGAGGGCTGCGTGAACGCCCAGATTACCGCCGTTTGGCCGGGAGTTCCTCATCCCGGCCGCCGGACCGGCCTGATATCCTTGGACGCATCCCCGGTAATGCAAAGCCCTGCCCGGAGCGGCGTGGAGGCCCCATGAGCCATTTGCAGTTGCGAGCCGAAGACGGCCACACCTTGTCAGCCTACCTGGCCAAGCCCGAGGGCACGACGCGCGGCGCAATCGTCGTCGTGCAGGAGATCTTCGGCATCACCGGCCACATCGAGCGCGTCGCCGACCAGTTCGCCGCGCAGGGCTACCTGGCCATCGCTCCCGCCCTGTTCGACCGCCAGGAGCGCGGCGTGAACCTGCCCTACGACGACACCGGCGTCGCCCACGGCTTCGCCCTCGCGCGCGGGGCCAGCACGGCCGGCCTGATGGCCGACCTCAACGCCGCGGTCGATGCCGTGAACCACGCGGGCGCCGTCGGCATGGTCGGGTATTGCTGGGGCGGCCGCGTCGTCTACCTGGCCGGCAGCCGCACGAACATCGCGGCGGGTGTGGCGTATTACGGCGGCGGCATCGTCGACGTGCTCGACCCGGTGCCGCGCTGCCCGATGCAGTTCCACTTCGGCGAGCATGACACGCACATCCTGCCTGCCGACGTGCAGAAGATCCGCGCCGCGTTCCCGCAGGGCGAGTATCACCTCTATGCGGCGGGCCACGGCTTCAACTGCACGGATCGCGGCAGCTACGACGCAGCCGCTGCCTACCAGGCGTTGCAGCGGACGCTGGAGTTTTTCGGCAAGCACCTCGGCTAGCGCCGCGAACCCACCATGACACTGAAACTCAAGGATCCGACCCTGCTGCGCCAGCAGTGCTACGTGGACGGCCAGTGGCTCGACGCAGAGGCTGGCGGAACGGTCAACGTCACGAACCCCGCGAGCGGCGACATGCTGGGTACGGTGCCGAGCCTCGGCGTCGGTGAGACACGGGCCGCGATCGAAGCCGCCTCCGCCGCGTTCCCGGCCTGGGCCGCGCGCACCGCCAAGGATCGCGCCAACCTGCTGCGTCGCTGGCACGACCTGATGATGCAGAACGTCGACGACCTGGCCGCACTGATGACGGCCGAACAGGGCAAGCCGCTGGCCGAATCCCGGGGCGAGGTCGCGTACGCCGCCTCGTTCATCGAGTGGTTCGCCGAGGAAGGCAAGCGCCTCTACGGCGACGTCATCCCGGGCCACCAGCCGGACAAGCGCATCTTCGTGCTGCGCCAGCCCGTGGGCGTCGTGGCGGCGATCACGCCGTGGAATTTCCCGGCCGCGATGATCACGCGCAAGGCCGGGCCCGCGCTCGCGGCCGGCTGCACGTTCGTGTGCAAGCCCGCCACGCAGACGCCCTACTCGGCGCTGGCGATGGCCGAGCTCGCGCATCGCGCGGGCATCCCCAAGGGTGTCTTCAACGTCATCACCGGCCCGTCGACCGTGCTCGGCGGCGAACTCACCTCCAACCCGATCGTGCGCAAGCTGACGTTCACGGGTTCGACCGAGATCGGCAAGAAGCTCGCCGCGCAATGCGTACCGACGCTGAAGAAGGTCTCGCTCGAACTCGGCGGCAATGCGCCGTTCATCGTCTTCGACGACGCGGACCTCGACGCAGCCGTGCAGGGCGCCATCGCCAGCAAGTACCGCAACACGGGGCAGACCTGCGTCTGCGCCAACCGCCTGCTGGTCCAGGAAGGCGTCTACGACGCATTCGTCGCCAAGCTCGTCGAAGCCGTGCGCAGCCTGCGCGTCGGCGACGGCCTCGCGGGCCCGACCGAACAAGGTCCGCTGATCGACGCCAAGGCCGTCGCCAAGGTCGAGGAGCACATTGCCGACGCGCTGGCCAAGGGCGGCAGGATCGCGCTCGGCGGCAAGCGCCACGCGCTCGGCGGCACGTTCTTCGAGCCCACGATCATCACCGGCGTGAAGGCCGACATGATGGTCGCGCGCGAGGAAACCTTCGGCCCGGTCGCGCCGATCTTCGCGTTCAAGGACGAGGCCCAGGCAATCCGCATGTCCAACGACACGGAGTTCGGCCTCGCCTCGTACTTCTATACGAAGGACCTCGCCCGCGCGCTGCGCGTCGCCGAGAAGCTCGAGTACGGCATCGTCGGCCTCAACACCGGCATCATTTCGACCGAGGTCGCGCCGTTCGGCGGGGTCAAGGAATCCGGCACGGGCCGCGAAGGCTCCAAGTACGGCATCCTCGACTACACCGAACTCAAGTACCTCTGCATCGGCGGCATCGAGGGTTGAGCGATCGCGCGCTGATCGTCCTGCTGGCGGTCATCGTCACGATCGGTTCGGTCGCGACGAACATCTACATCCCCGCGCTGCCGGCGGTGCGCGCGGATTTCGGCGTCAGCGTGGCCGAGGCGCAGGCGACCTTCGCCGTGGCGCTGCTGACGTTCGCGATCGGCATGCTCTGCTGGGGACCGATCTCGGATCGTTACGGCCGGCGCAACGCGATCCTCGCGGGCGTCGCGGTCATGTCGGTCGGCTCCGCGATCGGCCTGCTGTCGCCGTCGATCCACTGGCTGATCGCCGGGCGCGCCGTGCAGGCCTTCGGTACGGCGACCGGCATCGTCGTGGCCCGCGCCGTGATCAGCGACCGGTTTCCCGACCGAGCGCATGGCCCGCACACTCGCGCAGCTCGGCGTCGTGGCCGTGATCGCCAGCGGGACCGCGCCGGTCTTCGGGGGATTGCTGACCGCGGCGTTCGGCTGGCGCTCGGTGTTCGTGGTCCTGCTGCTGGTCGCGGCGACGGTCGGCTGGTTCACCTGGCGGCACCTGCCCGAAACGCGGCCACCCACCTCCCATCCGCCACCCCCGCGCGAGATGGTCCATGCGGCGGTGACGCTGCTGCGCACGCCGCTGTACGTGAGCTGCGTGCTGCAGGTCTCCGCCGCGTACGCGATCTTCGTCGTGCTGATCTCGCTCGCGCCGTACATCATGATCAACGCGCTGGGACGGCCGGCGACCGAGTACGGCTTCTACTACCTGTTCATCTCGATCGGCTACCTGCTCGGCAACTGGGGTGTCAGCCGTTTCGGCGGGCGCGGCCAGCGCTGGGCCATCGGCTTCGGCAGCGCCTTGCAGCTCGGCAGCGCGCTGGTCGCCGTGGCGCTGGCCTGGCTGGGTTTCGCACACCCGCTCGCGATCTTCGCGCCGATGGGCCTGCTGTTCTTCGGCCAGGGCCTGTTCATGCCGCACCTGACCGCCATTGCCGTGAGCCTTGCGCCGCCGCGCGCCACCGGCGTGGGCGCCAGCACGCTCGGTTTCCTCAACCAGGTGATCGCGGCGCTCTGCGTGCAGCTGATGGGACTGGGCGAGAGCGTGTCGTCGATGCCGATGCTGCTGTTCTGCCTCGGTGCCGCGGCCCTGCAGTTCGGGCTGCTGCGCCTGTCGCCGCCGATGGCGCCGGCTGCCCGTCCTGCATGAATCCGGCACGCCCGGAAACTGCAGCCGTCCCCGCGGCGAATGGGATCATCGTGATATCGTTTCCATCCCGGTCCCGTGCATGCTGCGACGATGAGTAAATTCCTCGGAAGCCCCGATTACGTCCACGGCGGACGGGCCCGCGTCGGCGTGTTGCTGGTCAACCTCGGCACGCCGACGGACCCGTCGCCCGCCTCGGTGCGCAGGTACCTCGCCGAGTTCCTGTGGGACCCGCGCGTCATCGAGGCGCCGCGCGCACTCTGGTGGCTGGTCCTGCACGGCATCATCCTGCGTTTCCGGCCGCGCAAGAGCGCGCACGCCTACCAGAAGATCTGGACGCCCGCAGGTTCGCCCCTGATGGTCGAGTCGCGTCGCCTGACCGAAGGCGTGGCGGCGCGACTGCAGCAGCAGTTCGGTGAGTCGGTGGCCGTCGATCTCGCGATGAGCTACGGCGAGCCGTCGATCAAGTCCGTCCTGGAGCGATTCCGTGCGCAGAACGTGCAGCGGCTGCTGGTGCTGCCGCTCTACCCGCAGTACTCCTCGACGACGACGGGCAGCATTTTCGAACTGGTCACCCGCGAACTCAGCCGCTGGCGCTGGATGCCCGAACTGCGCTTCGTCAACCAGTACTGGCAGGGCGATCGCTACCTGTCCGCGCTGGCCGGGAGCATTGCCAGCCACTGGCAGGTCCACGGTCGCAAGCACCTGCTGTTCTCGTTCCACTCGATCCCGAAGCGCTATTTCCTCGCCGGCGATCCGTATCACTGCTTCTGCCACGGCACGGCGCGCGCGGTTGCGCAGAAGCTCGGCCTCGCCGAGGCGGACTGGTCGATCGGCTTCCAGTCGCGGTTCGGCCGCGAGGAATGGCTGAAGCCGTACGTCGACAAGCTGCTCGGCGAATACGCCGCGCGGGGCCCGAAGCGCGTGACGGTGGTCTGCCCGGGCTTTGCGACGGATTGCCTCGAGACGCTCGAGGAAATCAGCATGCAGAACCGCGATGCGTTCCTCGCCCAGGGCGGCGAGGCGTTCGATTACGTCCCCTGCCTCAACTCGAGCGAGGCCCACGTCGGCGTCATCGAGGAAGTCGTCCTCGAGCACACGCGCGGCTGGCCGGAACTCACGGCCGCGGACGAGCCGGCCCAGCGCCAGGCGGCACGCCAGCGTGCGCTCGCGCTCGGCGCCCAGCGCTGATCCAGCGCGACCCCCGTGCCCCTGGGACGTTTCCTCGAGATCGGGATCGCGACCCAGGACGTCGGCGCCGCACTGGCGTTTTACGAATCGCTCGGGTTCGCGCAGGCCGACGTCGGTGAAGCCTGGTCGCACGCGTACGCCGTGGTCACCGACGGCCGCATCAGTCTCGGCCTGCACGCCAGCCGACATCGAAAGCCCCTTGCCGACGTGGGCCGCACCGAACCTGCGCGGACGCCTCGAGACATTGCGCGCACTCGGCATCGATGCCGAGCAGGTCCGGCTCGACGAGGTTTCGCTGCACCAGGCCGTGATCCGCGACACTTCAGGCCAGGCGTTGCGGCTGCTCGAGGCACGCACGTTTTCACCGCCGGCACTCGCGACCGGCTATGAAAGCGAGCTCGGCTACTTCGAGGAAATCGCCGTCGGCAACGCCGACCTCGCGACCGCCAGCCGCTTCTGGGAGTCGCTCGGGTTCGTCGCCTTCGAACCGGTGGCGGAGCCGTGCCCCAAGGTCGTTGCCTCGAGCACCGACCTGAACTTAGGGCTGCTCGACTGCGCCCTGCCAGCCCCGCTGCTGTGCTTCACGGCGGTGGACATGGCTGACCGCATTGCCGCCCTGCGTGACAAGGGACATGTCTTTGCGCGCCGCGTGCCGCAGGGCTTCGATCCGCAGGCGACCGCCCTGTTGCAGGCTCCGGACGGCGTGCAGATCCTGCTCACGGCGGCAGAATAGTGGCGAGCCAGTGCATCGCATTCGCATGCACCAACGGGTGCACCGCGTCAGGCTAGAATTGCAGATTCCCAGCGCGTCCCGAGGTTCTCCATGCCCTTCCGCAACACCGCCGAAGCCTACGGCAGCTTCGCCAAATTCCTGCACTGGAGCCATCGTGCTGCTGATCCTGCCGCAGTATTTCCTGTACGAAGGGGCCGAGGAACTGCCCGAGGGCAGCCAGCAGGCGGCGCAGCTGCTCGACCTGCACAAGTCGATCGGGATGCTCGTGCTGATCCTCGCGGTCGTGCGGATTGCCTGGAAGATCGTCAACCGGTCACAGCCCGCGCCCATCGGCGACGTCGCCTGGCAGCGCAAGGCGGCAGCGGCCGGCCACGGCATGCTCTACCTGCTGATCCTGCTGCAGCCCCTGACGGGATGGATCATGGCGTCTGCGGGGGATTCCCCGGTCAGCCTGTTCGGCTGGGTGTCCTTCCCGGCCCTCGTCGGTCCCGGCGAGGACCTCCACGAGACCATGGAAGAGGTCCACGAGGTCCTGTTCTGGCTGATGGTGGCCGTGGCCGCCGTCCATGTGGCCGCGGCGCTGTTCCACCACTGGGTGCTCAAGGACGAGACGCTGCGGCGCATGCTGCCGTTTGCACGCTTTAACGCCACGAAGCCAGCCGATCGGGCATAAAATCTCCTCGCTGCGGGCAGGGCCGCATCGCCACCAACACACAGAAGGGAGTTCAGCAGATGTCCTTGCATTCACTGACGGTCGAATCGCGTTGCGTACTCGCCATCGCCGTGGCGCTCACCCTGGCGGGTTGCCAGAAGAAGCCTGAAGAACAGGCCGCTGCCCCGGAAGCAGCGCCCGTCGCCGCGGCCTCCGAGGCCCTGGAAGGCCAGGTCGACATCGTCGCCTGGCCGGGCTACATCGAGCGTGGCGAGACCGACAAGGGCTACGACTGGGTGACCGCGTTCGAGAAGGACACGGGCTGCAAGGTCAACGTCAAGACCGCCGGTACGTCTGACGAGATGGTCTCGCTGATGACCCAGGGCGGCTACGACCTGGTGACGGCTTCGGGCGATGCCTCGCTGCGCCTGATCCGTGGCGGCACCGTGCAGCCGATCGACGTCAATCGCGTACCGAGCTTCGCCAACGTCGACGAGCGACTGAAGCAGGCGCCGTGGCACTTCGTCGACGGCAAGAATTACGGTACCCCATACCAGTGGGGCCCGAACGTGCTCATGTACAACACCAAGGCGTTCCCGACGGCGCCGAAGTCGTGGTCGGTCGTGTTCGAGGAGCAGAAGCTCGGCGACGGCAAGAGCAACAAGGGTCGCGTGCAGGCCTACGACGGCCCGATCTACATCGCCGACGCCGCGGTCTACCTGATGGCGAAGAAGCCCGAGCTCGGCATCAAGAACCCGTACGAACTCAACGAGCAGCAGTATGCCGCGGCGCTCGAGCTGCTGCGGCAGCAGCACCCGCTCGTGCACCGCTACTGGCACGACGCGAACGTGCAGGTCCAGGACTTCACCAACGAGGGCGTCGTCGCTTCGGGCTCGTGGCCGTTCCAGGTCAACACGCTCGTCGCCAACAAGCAGGCCGTCGCCAGCGTCGTGCCCGAGGAAGGTGCCACGGGCTGGGCCGACACGACGATGCTCGCAGCCAACGCGAAGCATCCCAACTGCGCCTACAAGTGGATGGAGTGGTCGCTCAACGCGAAGGTGCAGGGTGACGTCGCCGCCTGGTTCGGCTCCGTGCCGGCCGTGCCCGCGGCGTGCAAGGGCAACGCGCTGCTGACCGATGCGGGCTGCGCGACCAACGGCTTCGACAATTTCGACAAGATCCACTTCTGGCGCACGCCTGAAGCAGCCTGCCCCGGGGGCACGTGCGTGCCGTACAGCCGCTGGGCCACGGATTACGTCGCCGTGATGGGCGGTCGCTGATCGCCGGGTTCGACCGCGCCCGGCGCCGCCAGGCGGCGCCGGGCCATCCGACCGCACCATGACCGCCGCCATCGAATTGCGCGAGACCCGTCGTGCCTTCGGCACCGTCGTGGCACTCGACGGCGTTTCGCTCGAGATCGCCCCGGGCGAATTCTTCGCCCTGCTCGGTCCTTCGGGCTCGGGCAAGACCACGTGCCTGCGGCTGATCGCGGGGTTCGACCAGCCCGACGCGGGCCGCATCCTGCTCGACGGCGTGGACGTCACGGATGCACCGCCTTTCGCACGTAACGTCAACACGGTGTTCCAGGACTACGCGCTGTTTCCGCACATGTCGGTGGCGGAGAACGTCGCTTACGGGCTGAAGGTGCGTGGCGTCGGCAGCGCGAAGCGACTGGCCCAGGCCCGGGAAATGCTCGAGGTCATGCGGCTCGGCCACTTCGGCGACCGCCGCCCGCACCAGCTCTCGGGCGGCCAGAAGCAGCGCGTCGCCCTGGCGCGCGCCCTCATCAATCATCCCAAGGTGCTGCTGCTCGACGAGCCGCTGGGCGCGCTCGACCTGAAGCTGCGCGAGGAAATGCAGGCGGAGCTCAAGGGCCTGCAACAGAGGCTGGGCATCACCTTCGTGTTCGTCACGCACGACCAGGGTGAAGCGCTGAGCATGGCGGACCGCGTCGCCGTGTTCAACGAGGGCCGGATCGAGCAGCTCGACACGCCGCGCGAACTCTACAACCGGCCGCGGACGGCGTTCGTCGCGAATTTCGTCGGCAGCGCCAACGTCGTCGATGCCGAGGCCGCCACGGCGCTGACCGGCCGCCCGCACGCCTTCGCCATCCGGCCGGAACTGATCGAGGTCGTTCGCCCCGGCGCGTCGGTGCACGATGGTTCGGTGCGGTGCACAGGCACCATCGTCGACGTCTTGTACCACGGCGCCAGCAGTCGCTGCCGCGTGCGCGTCGACGAGCGCACCACGCTGTCGGTCGCGCTGGCGGAGTCGGTGCACGGCGACGCAGCGCCGCTCGCGGCCGGCGCCACGGTGCAGCTGGCGTGGCATCCGGAACACGCCGTGACGCTGCAGGGCTGACGATGGCTTCCCGCGGCGTGTTCACCCTGCAAGGCCGCAACGCGTTCTACTTTGCGCTGCTGCTCGCGCCGCCACTGCTGTGGCTCGGGATCGTCTACCTCGGGTCGCTGTTCACGCTGCTGCTGCAGAGCTTCTACGCGATCGACGACTTCACGGCCCGTGTCGTCCCTGAATTCACGCTGGCAACGTACCGGCAACTGCTGACCCAGCCCGCGCACCTCGACATCATCGGCAGGACGCTGCTGATGGCGGTGGCGGTGACGATCGCCGCAGCCGTCATCGCCTTTCCCGTTGCGCTCTACATGGCGCGCTACGCCGGCCCGCGGATGAAGGCGTTTTTCTATGTCGGTGTCATGCTGCCGATGTGGACCAGCTACCTGGTCAAGGTCTACGCGTGGCGCCTGATCCTGGCCAAGCAGGGCATCGCCAGCTGGGGCTTCGAGCAGTTCGGCCTCATGGGCGCGCTCGACCGCGCGCTGGCCGTGCCGGTCGTCGGCGGTCCGTCGCTCGCTTCGTCCTACCTCGGCATGTTCGTCGTGTTCGTCTACATGTGGCTGCCGTTCATGATCCTGCCGCTCGCCGCGGCGCTGGAGCGCGTCCCCGGCACACTGCTGCAGGCATCGGCGGACCTCGGGGCGCGGCCCGGCCAGACGTTCCGTCACGTCGTGTTGCCGCTCGCGCTGCCGGGGCTCGCGGCGGGCTCGATCTTCACGTTCTCGCTGACGCTCGGCGACTACATCATCCCGAGCGTCGTCGGTGCGCCGGGCTACTTCATCGGCATGATGGTCTACCAGCAGCAGGGCACGGCCGGGAAACCTGCCGCTCGCCGCGGCGTTCTCCGTCGTGCCGATCGTGCTGATCGGCCTGTACCTGGCGCTGGCGAAGCGCCTCGGGGCGTTCGATGCGCTCTGAGCGCAAGCGCCCGTCGTGGGAGCGTGCTTCGCTGTTCACGAAGTTCGCCGCGGCGGCTGGCCTCGTGTTCCTCCATGCGCCCGTGTGGGTCATCACGCTGTATGCGTTCACGACCGAGGACCGCACCTACCAGTTCCCGCCGCCGGGCCTGACGCTGCACTGGTTCGAGGTCGCCTTCGCGCGCAGCGATATCTGGGCGGCGATGCGGCTGTCGCTGCTCGTCGCGGCCGTCGCGACGTTGTTCGCGATCTTGCTCGGCACGCTCGCGGCTTTTGCGCTGGCGCGACGCCCGTTCCGCGGCAAGGAATCGATCACGCTGCTGTTCGTGTTGCCGATCGCCCTGCCCGGCATCCTGACGGGACTCGCGCTGCTTGCCGGCATCCGCACGGTGGGGCTGGAGCCCGGCTTCTGGACCATCGTCGCCGGCCACGCCACGTTCTGCCTGGTGATCGTCTACAACAACGTCGTCGCCCGGCTGCGCCGGATTCCGCCAAGCTGGGTCGAGGCGTCCGGCGACCTCGGGCGCGCGCGGCCACCAGACGTTCCTCTACGTGCTGCTGCCGCAGATCGGCAGCGCGCTGCTCGCCGGCGGCATGCTGGCGTTCGCGCTTTCGTTCGACGAAATCATCGTGACCCTGTTCACTGCGGGCCACGAACAGACGCTGCCGATCTGGTTTTACAGCGAGCTGTTCCGGCCGCGCGAACGGCCCGTCACCAACGTGGTCGCCGTGGTCGTGATCCTCGTGACCCTGCTGCCGATCCTGCTGGCGTATTACCTGACGAAGCCGGACGAGGCGAGGAAGTGACTAGTGAATAGTGACTAGTGAACTAGTGACTAGTAAGAAGGTCGTCAGACGTCTCCTGTTCCTACTAGATCACTAGTCACTAGTCACTGTTCACTTCCAAACATTCAGAGGCGCAGTTCATGCAGACGAAACTTCTGATCAACGGCCAACTGGTCGCAGGCGCAGGCAAGGTCGAGGACGTGCTGAACCCGGCCACGGGCAAGGTGCTGGCCAAGGTGCCGGAGGCGTCACGCGCGCAGGTCGACGCGGCCGTGAAGGCGGCGGATGCGGCGTTCGACGGCTGGGCGCGCACCGCGCCGAAGGACCGCGCGAGCCTGTTGCTCAAGCTCGCCGATCGCATCGAAGCCGACGGGCCGGCGTTTGCGAAACTCGAATCGCTGAATTGCGGCAAGCCTCTGCACGCAGCGCTCAATGACGAGATCCCGGCCATTGCCGACGTGTTCCGCTTTTTCGCGGGCGCGTGCCGCACCATGACCGGCGCCGTCGCGGGCGAGTACCTGGCGGGCTACACGAGCATGATCCGCCGCGATCCCGTCGGCGTGGTCGCCTCGATCGCCCCGTGGAATTACCCGCTGATGATGGCGGCGTGGAAGCTCGGCCCGGCACTGGCGGCCGGCAATACCGTGGTGCTCAAGCCCTCGGAGCAGACGCCGCTCACGGCGCTCAAGCTCGGTGAACTGCTGGCCGAACTGTTCCCGGCCGGCGTCGTCAACATCGTGTGCGGTCGCGGCGGCAGCGTCGGCGCGCCGCTCACCCGGCACCCCAAGGTACGCATGATCTCCCTGACCGGCGACGTCGCGACCGGCGGGAAGATCCTCGCGCAGGCGGCGGACGGCATCAAGCGCACGCACCTCGAGCTCGGCGGCAAGGCGCCCGTGATCGTGTTCGACGACGCCGACATCGAGAGCGTCGTGTCGGGCGTGCGCACTTTCGGCTATTACAACGCGGGCCAGGATTGCACCGCGGCCTGCCGCATCTACGCCGGCGCAAAGATCTACGACCGGCTGGTCGCGGACCTGTCGGCGGCGGTCAGCACCATCAAGACGGGTTTGCAGACGGCCAAGGACGTCGAGATGGGTCCGCTCGTCAGCGCGGAGCAGCGCGACCGCGTCGCAGGCTTCGTCGCGCGCGCGAGAAAGCAGAAGCACATCGAGATCACCGCGGGCGGTAATGCGGGCTCCGGCGGCGGCTTCTTCTTCGAGCCGACCGTGATCGCCAACGCGAAGCAGTCGGATGAGATCGTGCAGCGCGAGGTGTTCGGCCCCGTCGTCTCGGTCACGCGCTTCAAGGACCCGGACGACGCCGTGCGCTGGGCGAACGACTCCGAGTACGGACTCGCCTCTTCGGTCTGGACGCAGGACGTCGGCAGGGCGCTGAACGTCGCGTCGCGGCTGCAGTACGGCTGCACCTGGATCAACACGCATTTCATGCTGGTCAGCGAAATGCCGCACGGCGGGCCTCAAGCGCTCGGGCTATGGCAAGGATCTCTCGGCGTACGCGCTCGAGGACTATTCGGCTGTCCGCCACGTGATGGCCAAGCTCTGATGCGCTGAGCCTACGGTCAGCCGAATTCGGCCAGCAGCCGGTCGATCATGCCGGCTGCCTGCCGGCCGTAACCGCCGCCGAACAGGTTGAAGTGGTTGAGCACGTGATACAGGTTGTAGAGCGTGCGCCGCGTGCCCGCGGCCGGGTCGAGCGGCCAGGCTGACTGGTACGCGGCGTAGAACGCCGGGCTGAAGCCGCCGAACAATCGCGTCATGGCGAGGTCGGCCTCGCGGTCACCGTAGTAGACCGCCGGGTCGAACACCACAGGCTCGCCGGTCGCCGCCAGGCGCCCGGCATTGCCGCCCCAGAGATCGCCGTGCAGCAGCGACGGCCGCGGGTGGTAGCTCGAGAAGAATGCGCCGCAGCGTTCGCACAATTCACGCCCACGCTCGACGATGCCGGGCTCCAGGCCATTGCGTGCGGCGCGATCGAGCTGGACCCCGAGCCGATGCTGCTGGAAAAAGCGTACCCAGTCGTCGTCCCACGCGTTGCGCTGCGGCGTCGCACCGATCGTGTTGTCGCGGTGCCAGCCATGGCGTGCCGCCAGGCAACGGTGCTGCATGGCCAGGCCCTCGCCCAGCCGTGCCTGGCAGCGTGCATCGCCCTCGCCGCCAACGGACAGCTCGAGCCATTCGAGCGCCAGGACTGCGCGCCCCTCGACCTCGCCGACGGCCAGTACCGCGGGCACGCGCAGCGCTTGAGCTCCGGCGAGTTCGCGCAGTCCCTCGGCTTCGGCTGCATACGTCGGACAGCCAGTCCGCGTTCGCCAGCTTGACGAAGGCATCGCCGCCCGCGGCGGGCCACCTGACACAGTCATTGATGCTGCCGCCGTGCACGGCCTCGGCCGGGTGGGCCGCGAAAACCCGCCCGACCTGGGTGCTGAGCCAGAGTGCAATGCCGGGTTCGTGTTCGCGCTTCACCGGTCGCGCGTCGCTTCGGCTTCAGCCCGGGTGCCGGGCGTGGATCCGACGCGCCTGCTCACGCAGCATGCGGCCGAGGCCCTGCGCCTCGCAGAACGTGTCGACGGTGGCGAGATCGGGTGCGAGGCGCCGCAGCTCGGTGACCCGCGACACGGGCAGTGGCATGTCGCACGCAATCCCGGTCAGCTGGCGCGAAAGAAACGCGGTCTCACGATGCTCGCGCAGGCTGTCGGCGACGAAGCTCGCGTTGCGGAACTTGAGCTTCTTCACTTCCTCGAGGTTCTCGAACACGCCCTGCAACGTGTCGAAGTGCTTGAGCAGTTTCTGCGCGGTCTTGCGACCCACGCCAGGGACGCCGGGAATGTTGTCGACGGCGTCACCCATCAGCGCGAGGAAGTCGGCCATGCGCTCCGGGATCACGCCGAAGCGCTCCTCGATGTCGTCGTAGGCGTAGCGCACGTCCGCAATCGCGTCCCAGTAGGTATCCACGGGCGACAGCAACTGCGTCAGGTCCTTGTCGCGGCTGACGATCGTCACGGGAATTCCTGCGGCACGTGCACGCGTCGCCAGCGTGCCGATGATGTCGTCCGCTTCGTAGCGCGAGCTGCCGTATTGCGGCAGGCCGAGCGCCGTGCAGATTTCCCGGCACAGCGCGAACTGGCGCTTGAGTTCCAGCGGCGCGGGCTCACGGTTGGCCTTGTACGCCGGGTAGATCTCGTTGCGGTAGCCCTGCTCGAGGCTCTCGTCGAAGGCGACGGCGATGTGCCGCGGGGACTCGCGCTCGAGCAGCTCGCCGAGGAAGCGCGCGAAGCCGAGCACCGCGTTGACCGGATTGCCGTCGCGGTCGGCCACCTCGATCGGCACCGCGTAGTACGCACGGAAGATGAAGACGCTGGCGTCGACGAGATAGAGCATGGCGCGGTGCGCGGCGTTCCTGTGCGGGCGGGCCGGCGGACCGGCCTGGAATCAAGTGATCGGGTGACAGGTCGACAGCCGACCGGCCGACGACGTCGGCACGGCGTCCGTGCGAGGATATCAGCATGGTTTTCGACGCGGTCAGCCACATCGTGCCGATCGGCAAGGAGCACCTGCGCGGCTTCCATGCTGCGCTGGACCGGATCGCGCGCGAAGGCCGCTACCTCGCGATGCTGCAGGCGCCGCCGCTGGTTCGAACCCGGCGTTTCGTCCTCGACAGCCTGCGCCAGGGCGCCGTCCACGTCGTGGCGCTGGCCGGCCGGGACGTCGTCGGCTGGTGCGACCTGCGGCCGAAATCCGCCGCGACCCAGCGCCACAGCGCGGTGCTGGGACTCGGTGTCGTCGCGGAATACCGCGGCCAGGGCGTGGGCACCCGGATGCTGGCCATGACCCTCGAGATGGGCGACGCCCGCGGCATCCGTCGCGCCGAGCTCGTCGTCCGCGCCGACAATGCTCCGGCCATCGCGCTCTATCGCCGCTTCGGCTTCGAGGTCGGAGGGCACCTGCCGCCGGTACCTGAGCATCGACGGCGTCGACCACGACGCCCTGCTGATGGCCCGGCTCACCTGAGCGGGCCGTCCGCTGCAGTGCAACAAAAGCGGCGCACGGCGCTATAATGGGGCAGCGCGGCCGGGCCAGGCACTGGTTCGCCTCGGCGTCCGAATTGCAACTCTTTGTTTTAGAACGACTCACCCACTCCGTCCACGCTGGCACGACAGTTGCCGCTCCGACCGGAACGGAAGGAAGCCATGGTTGCCCAACAGAAGACGCCCCCCCTGCGTCTGCTGCGAGCCTTTTGCCTCGCCGCACGACACTCGAGCTTCAAGGATGCGGCCGACCGGCTGTCCTTGACGCCGTCGGCCGTCAGCCACCAGGTCAAGGAGCTCGAGGAGCAGCTCGGGGTCAACCTGTTCGAACGTCGCACGCGGGCAGTCGTCCTGACGCCGTCGGGCAGGCAACTGCTCGAGGACCTCGAGCCCGCGCTGGACGCACTGTCCGCGGCCATCGCCCGGACGGCACGCGGTGCCGGCGCCCGGCGCCAGTTGTCCGTCGTCATGCCGCCGTTCTTCGCGAGCGAGCTCTTTGCGCCGCTGCTGCCGGACTTCCACGAGCGTCACCCGCACATCGACCTGCACATCGACACCAGCAACCCGCGCCCCGAGCAGCACCCGCAGTTCAGCGACCTGTCGGTGATCCTGGCGCAGCAGGTCCCGGACGACCCGAGCCTCGATGCGGTACGCCTGATGCCGCTGCAACTGGTGGCCGTCGCCGCACCGCAGGTCGTCGAGTCGATGGCCGGCAGGCGCGGCGGGCGCGCCTTCGACAACCAGACCCTGATCATGCACCGTCATTTCCGGACGGATATCTGGGACAGCTGGGCGGGCAAGGTGGGCCTGGAACTGCAACGGCTCAAGAACGTCGTCGAGTTCGACAACATGACCGCCGTGGGTCGAGCGACCGAGCGGGGCGGCGGGATCGCGCTGATGCCGGAGCTGGTCTGCGGGCCCTGGTTCGAGCGCGGCTCGCTGGTCCGCATCGAGGGCCTCGAGGTCGGACTCCAACGAGGCCTACTACCTCGTTGCGCGCCGCGGCGACATGGAGCGAACGGAGGTCAGCGCCTTCACGCACTGGATGATCGAGCGGTTCCAGGTCCCGCCCAGATCGTCCTGAGCGTGACGTGGCGTCAGGCATCGTGTGACGAGATATCGTTTGTCGCACTGCAGCATAATCCGTAGATTCATTCTCGTCCGTCGGATCTGCGAAGTGGCCTGGGGTGCACTCCCCCTGCGGCTCCAGGCACTTCTCCCCGGTGGAACTTGCCGGGACGGTCTGGATGCACTCCCCCTGCGGTCCAGCCCGTCTCGGCAGGTTATTGTTTGGAAGCGGATAGTGGTGAGCGGATAGCGGTTAGTAAGAGGGTGAGCCCCGACTGGCGGCTCCCGCAAAGCAAAAGGCGCCACTGGCGCCTTTCTTCTTGGTCGCGGACGCGGTGCGCGGCTCCGGCGAGCCCTCTTCCTATCCGCTATCCGCTATCCGCTATCCGCTTATCCGCCTCCGCTATCCGCTTCCTCGCCAGCCGCTCGTGCAGCGGGCTCGAGCGCGGGAAGTGCGCGAGCAGGTATTCCATCTGGTCGGCGAGGACCCGCCGGCCCTTCAGGTAGATGTACTCGGCGTAACTCGGCGTGAAGGGCACGGCGATCAGCTGCAGCTTCGCCTGCTCCGGCGTGCGCCATGCCTTGAGGTTGTTGCAGCGCCGGCAGGCCGTGACGACGTTGGTCCATGTGTCGGCCCCGCCGCGCGAGATCGGCGTGACGTGGTCGCGAGAGAGCTGGCTCGTCGGAAAACGCTCGCCGCAGTAGAGGCACAGGTGCGCGTCGCGACGGAACAGGGTCTCGTTGTTGAGCGGCGGCACGTAGCCGTGATGGCGATTGCCGGGGTTGTGGCTGTGACCGACGGTCGCGACCATCGAGCTGACCTTCACGGTCGTGCGGTTTCCCGAGCGCGCGTTGATCCCACCCCGTAGCGAAAACAGGGTCTGGCCGAAGGCGTACGCCACCTGGCCCATGAAATGCAGACGGACCGCATCCCTGTAGTCGATCCACTCCAGGGGCATCCCCGAGACGTCCGTCCGCAGGACTTCCTGCGAAAGTGCGTGCATGCGGTGAAGATACGTTACTGCTGTGCAATAATCCACGGTCGATTTTGCTGGAATGCCAAGAAATATTTCCATGCCCGGCAGTGCCTTAGCTGCGGCCGCCCTATACCAAGCGATTGACGAGGTCCACATGCCACTGACGATCGGAGTGCCCCGCGAAACCTTCCCGGGCGAAAAACGCGTCGCCACGGTGCCCGAGGTCGTCGAGAAGCTGATCAAGCTGGGCTTCGCCGTCCGCATCGAGTCCGGTGCTGGTGCCGCCGCCAACTTCAGCGACGAGACGTACCAGGCCGTCGGTGCGCAGATCGCAGGCAGCGCCGCCGAGCTCATGGGCAGCTCCGACATCGTCTTCAAGGTGCGCCCCCCGACGCCCGAGGAAGTCGCGCTGATGAAGCCGGGCACCACGCTGATCGGCTTCGTCTGGCCGGCGCAGAACCCGGAGCTGATGCAGCAGCTCGCGAGCGCCAGGCTGACCGTGCTCGCCATCGACTCCCTGCCACGCCAGCTGTCGCGCGCCCAGAAGATGGACGCGCTCACGTCCATGGCCGGCATCAGCGGTTACCGCGCAGTGATCGAGGCCGCCAACGCCTTCGGCCGCTTCTTCAACGGCCAGATCACGGCCGCGGGCAAGGTGCCGCCGGCCAAGGTCTTCATCGCGGGCGCCGGTGTCGCCGGTCTCGCCGCGATCGGCACGGCCGCCAACCTGGGTGCGATCGTGCGCGCCAACGACACGCGCGCCGAAGTCGCCGACCAGGTCGTGTCGCTGGGCGGCGAATTCGTCAAGGTCGACTACGAGGAAGAAGGCTCCGGCGGTGGCGGTTACGCCAAGGTGATGAGCGAGGGCTTCCAGCAGGCCCAGCGCGACATGTACGCGAAGCAGGCCAGGGACGCGGACATCATCATCACGACCGCGCTGATCCCGGGCAAGCCGGCGCCGAAGCTCATCACCGCCGAGATGGTGCGGAGCATGAAGCCGGGCAGCGTCATCGTCGACATGGCGGCCGAGCAGGGCGGCAACTGCGAGCTCACCGAACCCGGCCAGGCGGTGGTGCGGCACGGCGTCACGATCATCGGCTACACGGACCTGCCGAGCCGCCTCGCCAAGCAGGCTTCCACGCTCTATGCGAACAACCTGCTGCGGCTCACCGAGGAGCTCTGCAGACCTAAGGACGGCTCGATCGACGTCAACATGGAAGACGACGCCATCCGCGGCCTGACGGTCGTCAAGGAAGGCAGCGTCACCTGGCCGCCGCCGCCGCTCAAGGTCGCGGCCGCGCCGCCGCCGAAGCCTGCGGCGGCCACGCCTGCGAAGAAGTCCGGCCACGGCCACGGCGCGGGTGAACCGGCTTCGGCAAAGAGTCTCGCCATCACCTTCGGCGTCGGTGCACTGCTGTTCTGGCTCGTGGGGGCGTTCGCACCGGCTTCGTTCCTCGCGCACTTCACGGTGTTCGTGCTGGCCTGCTTCATCGGCTACATGGTGATCTGGAACGTCACGCCGGCGCTGCACACGCCGCTGATGAGCGTGACCAACGCGATCTCGAGCATCATCGCCGTCGGTGCACTGATCCAGGTGGCGCCGCCGCTCGGTGACGGCGCGACCGATCGGCCCGATGCGCTGATCCTCGGCCTCGCCGTCGTCGGGTTGACGCTCACCGCCGTCAACATGTTCGGCGGCTTCGCCGTCACCCGTCGCATGCTTGCGATGTTCCGTAAGTAAGAGGACGCAGGCATGTCAGCCAATATCGCGACGATGGCCTACATCGCGGCCACCATCCTGTTCATCCTGAGCCTCGGCGGCCTGTCCAATCCCGAGACCTCACGACGCGGCAACCTGTTCGGCATCATCGGCATGGCGCATTGCCGTGCTCGCCACCGTGTTCGGCCCGCGCGTCACGCTTGCCGGCATCCCGTACATCGTGGGCGCGCTGGTGGTCGGCGGTTCGGTCGGCCTGTACGCGGCGAAGAAAGTGCAGATGACCCAGATGCCCGAGCTGGTCGCGCTGATGCACAGCCTCGTGGGTCTCGCCGCCTGCCTCGTCGGCTTCGCGAGCTACGTCGACACCTCGATCGTGTTCGAGGGTGCCGAGAAGGCCATCCATGAAGTCGAGATCTACATCGGCATCCTGATCGGCGCCGTGACGTTCTCCGGCTCGGTCATCGCCTTCGGCAAGCTCTCCGGCAAGATCGGCGGCAAGCCGATGCTGCTGCCTGCGCGCCACTGGCTCAACCTCGCCGGGTTGCTCGGCGGTGATCTGGTTCGGCGTGCAGTTCCTGAATGCCCACGACATCCAGACCGGGATGCTGCCGCTCGCGCTGATGACCGTGATCGCGCTGCTCTTCGGCGTGCACATGGTGATGGCGATCGGCGGTGCGGACATGCCGGTCGTGGTGTCGATGCTCAACAGCTACTCCGGGTGGGCCGCCGCGGCCACCGGTTTCATGCTGTCCAACGACCTGCTCATCGTCACGGGCGCGCTCGTCGGCTCCTCGGGTGCGATCCTGTCGTACATCATGTGCCGCGCGATGAACCGCAATTTCCTCAGCGTGATCGCCGGCGGCTTCGGCACCGGCGAAGGCGCCGCTCCTGCCGCTGGCGGCGCGCAGCCGGCAGGCGAAGTGACGCCCATCAGCGCGGTCGAGACGGCGGAACTGCTGCGCGACGCGAAGAACGTCATCATCGTGCCGGGCTACGGCATGGCGGTCGCGCAGGCACAGCACACGGTGTACGAAATCACCAAGTTGCTCCGCGAGAAAGGCGTCAACGTGCGTTTCGGCATCCACCCGGTCGCGGGCCGCATGCCGGGGCACATGAACGTGCTGCTCGCCGAGGCCAAGGTGCCCTACGACATCGTGCTCGAGATGGACGAGCTCAACGACGACTTCCCGACCACCGACGTCTCGATGGTGATCGGTGCGAACGACATCGTGAACCCGGCCGCCGAGGACGACCCGGCGAGCCCGATCGCCGGCATGCCGGTGCTGCAGGTCTGGAAGTCGAAGACTTCGATCGTGATGAAGCGCTCGATGGCCTCGGGTTACGCGGGCGTCGACAATCCGCTGTTCTACAAGGAGAACAACCGGATGCTGTTCGGCGACGCGAAGAAGATGCTCGACGAGGTGCTCGTCGCGCTGAAGGCCTGACCTTCTTCACCTCTCCCACGTCAGTGGGAGAGGTCGGCCCGCAGGGCCGGGTGAGGGCTCGCGCATCAGCCGCATCGCCTTCCGCCCTTGTCCTTCCCGTGCTTCTGCTTCATCTGCTCGCGCTGCTCGGGCGTCGCGTTGCGCCAGCGTTCCTTCGCCTGCTCGCGCTGCTCGGGCGTCATTTCACGCCAGCGTTCGCGGAATTCCTCGCGGCGTTCGGGCGGCATGTCCCGGTACTTGTGGAAGCCCTCGCGCAGGCGCTGCTGCTCCTCGGGCGACAGGCTGCGGAACCGTTCGTAGCGTTCACGCGCACGCTCGCGTTCCTCGGGCGGCAGGTCGCGCCACTGGTCCAGGCGCTCGCGCGCCTTCGCCCGTTGCTCGGGCGTCATGTCGTCCCAGCGCTCGGCACCGCGGGCCATGGCCTGCTGGCGGCCGGGCGGCAGCGAATTCCAGCGCTCGCGATAGGGCTTGAGCAGTTCCTGCTGCTCGGCGGTGAGCTGCGACCAGTCGAGGCCGGACCGCGTATTGAAGGGAGGCGGTGTCTCATCCGCATGAACCGGCACTGTTCCGGCGCCAAGCAGGGCACCCGAGACTGCAAGAATGCGCAGTATCCGTTGTCGCTTCGTCATCGGCTTCACTCCTGTCACGACTCGCCTGCTCCACCGGTATCCGCGGCAACTGCCTCGACCCACGCGTAGAACTCGAGTTCTTCATCCGCTGCAGCAAGCTGCAGTTCGTCCTCATTCGCTGCGAGCAGCTCGAGCGCCGGGCTCGTCGTCTCTGCAGCACTGGCCATTGCGTCAGGCGCTGGCACCGTCGATTCGTCCGGTCCGCGCCACAGCAGCACGTGCGACCAGGACCGTTGCCGCGACGGCACCGGCAGCGAACCCGGTTCGCCACACGCTGAAGATGCGTCGCTCACCCGTCGCGATGTCCAGTGCACGCTGCCGCGAACGGTTCAGGCGCGAACGTGATTGCGCATCGAGCCCGGCGACGCTCGCATCGAACAGCTCGTGCGCACGACGCTCGAACTCGCGGTCGGCGGCACTGCGATCGTCGTTGCTCATGGATACACCTCGCCCAGTCGTGCGCGCAGGGCCTGCAGCGCCCGGAAGTAATGGGTCTTCACGCTGCCTTCGGAGCAGCCCATGGCGGTGGCCGTGGCCGCGACGTCAAGACCTTCGAGGCAGCGCAGCGAGAATGCCTCGAACTGCCGTGCCGGCAACCCGCGCAGCGCGACCTCGAGGCGGACCATCGCTTCGGCGTTGGCCAGGCGTTCGCCGGGCTCGGGCTGCGGGTCGGGCACCTGCTCCAGCGGGTCCGAGGCGGGTGCCTCGTCGCCGTCACGGGGACTGCCCGGCAGCAGGCCGAAGAAGCGCCGCCGCACTCCCTGCCGCCGCTGCTGGTCGCGGATGGCGTTGTGCAGGATGCGGAAAAAAGCGGGCGCCCACTGCTCGCTCGGCCGGCGCGAATAGTGCTGCGCCAGCCGCAGCATCGCCGTCTGCACGACGTCGTGCGCGTCATCGGTGCTGCGCAGCGCGATCTGTGCGATTCGCAGCGCACGGCGCTCGACGCCTGCCAGGAAGCGATCAAGGTCGGCGGTCTTTGCGTCCAGGCGGATCTCCCCGAGCGGGCCCGGCGCCGTCCCGCCCCACGCGGCGTAAGGCCCGATCGAGACTAGCAAAACCCGTCATGCCGTAAACTCGGTTCCCACGGGGGCCGGGATGACCCTATTGACACTACAACGCGGTTGCGGTGCAGGGGGTTGACCGCGGGGTCGACAAAAGATGTTCATGCCGCTCAGGCGAAGTTTCGCGCGCGCTGTCAAGACCCCCGGAACGATTGGACAGAGTCCAGAGAAAACTGCGCCAGAATATTTAAGTTACTGAAAAACAAGCATATTCGCCGTCGCGGCGATTTTGTAATCATTTCGTAAAACTCCCCGGCGGATTCGGCACTTGGGCGACATTCACGCAAGTCATCCACACAGTTATCCACAGCCTCTGTGGACAATCGCACGCGGCGCCCCGGCATGACGGGCACGCTCCTCGCCGTCGCCATCGACGCGCCGTTGCGGCGGCTTTTTGATTACCGCGCGCCGCCCTCGGTCGACCCGGCACGGTTGCGGCCCGGACAGCGCGTCTGGGTGCCTTTCGGGCGCCGCAAGGCCGTCGGCGTGATCGTCGAACTGCGCGAGCGCTCGGACGTCCCGGCGGCCAGGCTCAAGAGCGCGATCGCCCTGATCGACGAGCAGCCGGTGATCGACGAGACGCTGCTCGGCCTGCTGCGCTGGGCCGCCGACTACTACCGGCACGCGCCCGGCGAAGTCATCGCGGCCGCGCTGCCCCTGGCGATCCGCAACGGCGCGGACGCGGCCGCGACGACCGAGCGCTGGGTGCTCTCGGCGGCGGCTCGCACAGGCAGCGCCACGCCCTTGAGCGCACGCGCCGGAAAATTGCGCGAGCTCGCGACATGGCTCGAGACGCACGGGCCGTCGGGCGCGGCGGAGCTGGCAGCGGTCTCGCCGCGCTGGCGCGATCACGTCCGCGAACTGGAAAAGCGCGGCTGGGTGACTCGCGCGCAGCACGAAGTCGACTCGCTGGCCGGAGCGACCCGCATCAGCCCGCACGTGCTCGAGCTGACGCCCGAGCAGCGGACCGCCGTCGCCGCGATCGAAGCGGCGCGAGGCACGTTCGCACCGTTCGTCCTGCACGGCGTGACGGGCAGCGGCAAGACGGAGGTCTATCTGCGAGCCATTGCGGAGGTCGTCGCACGTGGCGAGCAGGCGCTCGTGCTGGTGCCGGAAATTTCCCTGACGCCGCAACTGGTCGCGCGCTTCGCCGCGCGGTTCTCCGGGCCGCTCGCCGTGCTCCATTCCGGCCTGACCGACACCGATCGGCTGCAGGCGTGGCGTGCCGCACGAACAGGCGACGCCCCGGTCATCATCGGCACGCGCTCCGCCGTGTTCGCGCCGATGGCGCGGCCCGGCCTGATCGTCGTCGACGAGGAGCACGACGCTTCCTACAAGCAGCAGGAAGGGTTCCGCTACTCGGCGCGCGACCTCGCGCTGGCGCGCGCGCAGCGTCACGGCATCCCGATCGTGCTGGGCTCGGCGACGCCGTCCCTCGAAAGCCTCGAGCGCGTGCGTGCGGGACGCGCGCGCCGACTGGACCTGCCGAATCGGACGGCGGGCGCCAGGCCGCCTAGCCTGCATCTCATCGACCTGCGCGCGCACGCGACGACGCAGGGCATCGCGACGCCGACGGTGCTCGCGATCCGTCGGCACCTCGACCTCGGCGGCCAGGTGCTCGTGTACCTCAACCGGCGCGGCTATGCGCCGAGCCTGTTCTGTCCGAGCTGCGGCTGGGTGGCGCCTTGTCCCCGCTGCGACGCACGGCTGACCGTGCACCAGCGCAGCCGTTCACTCGAATGCCATCACTGCGGCACGCATCGCGCGATCCCGGACCTGTGCCCGGACTGCGGCACCGACGTGAAACCGGTCGGGCAGGGCACGGAGCGCATCGAGGAGACGCTGGCGGCGCTGTTTCCGGACGTGCCGCTGGCGCGCATCGATCGCGACGCAGTGCGGCGTCGCGGCGCGCTCGAGGAGACGCTGCAGCGCGTGCAGAGCGGAGCAGTCCGCCTGCTCGTCGGGACGCAGATGCTGACCAAGGGCCACCATTTCCCGGAGGTCAGCCTCGTCGTCGTCCTCAATGCGGACCAGGGGCTGTTCGGCACCGACTTCCGTGCCGCCGAACGCCTTGCGCAGACGATCGTGCAGGTCGCAGGTCGCGCGGGCCGCGCGGAGCGCCCCGGCGAAGTGCTGATCCAGACGGAGTACCCGGCACATCCGCTGCTGCAACAGCTGATCACCGGTGGCTATGACGCGTTTGCCGCCGCCGCGCTCGCTGAGCGCGAGCAGGCCCACTGGCCGCCGTTCGCCCGCGTGGCGTGTTGCGTGCCGAGGCAGCCGGGCGGGACGCGCCGATCGCATTCCTCGAGCAGGCCCGGGAACTGGCGGAAGGATGCGCAGTGAGCGGCGTCGAGGTGCTGGGGCCGGCCGCGGCGCCGATGGAGCGCCGTGCCGGGCATTACCGCGCGCAACTGCTTCTGCACGCGCCGTCACATGCACCGCTGCAGCGCCTGCTCGCGCGCTGGGTACCGCTGCTCGAAGAAACGCCCATCGCACGCAAGGTGCGATGGGCGCTGGACGTCGACCCGCTGGAGCTGTTCTAGCTCCCGCGGTGGTGGCGGGCGCGTTTACTGCCCCGTCGTCGGGCGTGAATGCGCTCGCGAATGAGCGCACTGGTCACTAGCAGCGTGGCGACCTCAGGGGAAATTCGACGGTTTCGGTTGCATTGGCGGTCACCGTGACCGGCTTGCCTGCCGCCGGCTCGAACGTCACGACTTCCGTCGCACCCGCCGCGGCGTCGGCATCCAGCCGTCGCATCGTCGGCGTGCACGTGTAGGCGACCACGTAATTGCCAGGAGGGACGAAGCCGATCGTATAGGCGTAGTTGGTCGCGGCATCGACGCTGGCTGTCGTGATGGGGTCCGGCCGCCGCCGTGTTCGTCGTCAGGTCGTCGGGCGGCGGCACGGTGTCGGTCGCAGCTGTAGGGCCCGTAGAGATAGACCTTGCCTGGCGTGGCCGTCGATGTCGGGCACGCGGCCGCGACAGGTTCGACTCGACATTGCCGCTGATCGTGCCGACCTGCAGGTTGTTCACGACCCGCAGCACGGGCTTGAGCAGGTACGCCTGCCCGCCGCACGTGGTCTGCGTCCGAGCGCTGCCCGGGTGGCTGGACGATGGACTTGCGCAGGTTGAAGTCGATCGTCATGTCCGTGACGCCGCCGACGCCGACCGTGAAGCCACGGATGAGCTTGAGGCCCGATTCGGCCCCGCTCGGAACGCGCAATTCGCAGCGTTCGCCGGCGTTGAACGCGATGTACGAATCGTCGACGTTCGGCTCGGCATTGACCTTGAGTCGCATCCACTCGTAGTTGCCGGCAGGCACCGTCGCGCCGTCGAGCAGCATCGCGCGCTTCGTGCCCTGCTGGTCGAGCAGGTCGATCGAGTGGGTGAAGTCGATCGAGAACGCCTGGCCGCCGACGGGCTTCAGTTCGACGCCCGTGAACTGGACGACGACCTTCGGCTGCGACGTCGACTGGCGCGTCGGTCACACCGAGCTTCAAGGTGCCGGTGTTGCTGGAATCGCCGTTGCTGCCACCGCAGGCAGCCAGGAGGGCCGTGAGCGCCCCGACGAGAACGAGTCTCGATGTATGCATCGTTGAACCTTCCATGTGAGTGACCGTCGCCAGGGCGCAGTGACGGCATCGAGCCTAGTCAAAGTGGCCGGGACCGTCAGTGCGCGCCTGCAATTGTTTGACTCGCATCACAGCGGGGAATTCCATAGACTCTCGCCTGCCCCGGCGTGGACGGCAAAGCCTTGAAATACCTGATAGAAAAGATCCTGCAGGATGCGGTGAGCGCCCTGCCAGAAGAGCTGCGCGGCGCCGGCGCGCCGGCCGTCCCGGCCGTGGAGCGCACGCGTGACGCCAGTCACGGCGATTTCGCATCGAATATCGCGTTGCAGCTCGCCAAGGCGGCGCAGCGCAAGCCGCGTGACCTGGCCCAGGCCATCGTCGCAGCGCTGCCGGCGGACGACATGGTTGCCCGCGTCGAGATCGCGGGGCCCGGCTTCATCAATTTCTTCCTCGCGCCCGCCGCCTGCCAGGCCGAGCTGGTGCGCGTCATCGACCAGGGCCGCGCCTATGGCCGCAGCCGACTCGGCGCCGGCAAGCGCGTCATCGTCGAGTTCGTCTCGGCGAACCCGACGGGTCCGCTGCACGTCGGTCACGGTCGCCACGCTGCCTTCGGCGCGACGCTCGCGAACCTGCTCGACGCTGTCGGCTACAGCGTGCATCGCGAGTACTACATCAACGACGCCGGCCGGCAGATGGACATCCTCGCGGCCAGCGTCTGGCTGCGCTATCTCGAAAGCTTCGGCGAACAGTTCCCCTTCCCGAGCAACGGCTACCGCGGCGACTACCTCCGCCCGATCGCCGACAAGCTCGTCGAGCGCGCGGGACGTTCCCTGGTGCGCCCCGCGGCGACCATCTTCGCCGACCTCCCGCAGGACGCACCGGCGGGTGACAAGGACCTCTACATCGACGCCGTGATCGAGCGGGCCAGGTCCCTCCTCGGCGGGGATGGCTTCCGGCAGGCCTTCGATCTCGCCCTCGGCGACATCCTCGCCGACATCCGCGACGACCTCGAGGAGTTCGGTGTCCGCTACGACTGCTGGTTCAGCGAGCGCAGCCTCGCCGACGACGGCGCCATCGACCACGCCCTCGACCTGCTGCGCCGGAACGACGTCGTCTACGAGAAGGACGGGGCGCAGTGGTTCCGCGCCACCGATTTCGGCGACGAAAAGGACCGCGTGGTCGTGCGCGAGAACGGCCTGAAGACGTATTTCGCCTCGGACATCGCCTACCACCTGAACAAGTGCGAGCGCGGGTTCGAACAGTTGGTCGACGTGCTCGGCTCGGATCACCACGGCTACATCGCGCGCGTGCGCGCCGGACTCGTGGCCATGGGCCAGCCGGGCGCCTGCCTGGACGTGCGACTGATGCAGTTCGTCACGCTGTATCGCGGCGGCGAAAAGGTGCAGATGTCGACGCGCTCCGGCGAGTTCATCACGTTGCGCGAGCTGCGCCGCGAGGTCGGCAACGATGCTGCGCGCTTCTTCTACGTGATGCGCAGCAACGAGCAGCATCTCGATTTCGACATGCAGCTCGCCACCTCGCGGTCGAACGAAAACCCGGTGTACTACATCCAGTACGCGCATGCCCGCGTGTGCAGCGTGCTGCGCCAGATGCGCGAAAAGGGCTTCGAGCACGACGAGGCGCGCGGCCGGGCGAGCCTCGCCACGCTGGTCGAACCGCACGAGCTGGCGCTGCTCGCGACGATGAGCCGCTTCCCGGAAGTCCTCGAAAGTGCGGCGCAGCTGCGTGCGCCGCATGCGCTGGTCTATTACCTGCGCGAACTGGCCACGGACTTCCACGCGTACTACAACGCGCACCAGTTCCTCGTGCCCGAGGCCGAGCTGCGCGATGCCCGCATCGTGCTGATCCGCGGCGTCCGCCAGGTCGTCTGCAACGGCCTTGGCCTGCTCGGCGTCTCTGCTCCGGAGGCCATGTAATGGCGGGCTCGACCGGCGGGCGCACGCTCAGTCGTGACTTCAAGGACGTTCGTCGGCACACGCCGGTGGCGGTGGGGCACGGCTTCACTGGCTGGGTCGGCCTGGGGCTGGGGCTGACGCTGGGGCTGTCGGTGGCCCTCGCCGTCCATCTGTACGACCGGCAGCAAGTCACGACGGCGGCGACCGAGCCGGTGCCAGCCAAGGCCCAGGCGCCGGCCTCGGAGGTCGTCAGCGACGACGCCACGGTGAGCGCGTCAAGCGCCCCGGGCACGTCCGGGTCTGACCTCGAGTTCTACGACGTGCTGCCGAAGCAGGAGGTCGAGGTACCCGAGCAGGTGACCGCTGCGGGCTCCGCGACCCGCACGCCGCTGCCTACGGGCGACGCGGTCCTGCAGGCGGGCTCATTCAAGCAGTCGACCGAAGCCGAGAAGATGCAGGCGCAGCTCGCACTGCTCGGCATCTCCTCCAAGATCCAGCGCGCCTCGGTGGACGACGAGACCTGGTATCGCGTGCGGATCGGCCCGATCGAGACCGTCGAAGACCTGCGCGTGATCCAGGCGAAGCTGCGCGAAGCCGAGATCAGTGCGCCTGCAGTCACGCCCGCCGAAGAGGCGCCGTTGCCCTAGGAACGCGGCGCGAGGGAGCCGGCGACGGCCTCGCGTCGCATCCTTGCTTCGGCGGCAGCGGCTCCGTGCCTGCGAGACCGACGCCGGCTCCTGTCCGGCATCGTCGCGATCCGCGACCACCGGGTCGCGCGCGATTACTGCGGCGAAGAGCCCGAAACGCGACGCACTCTCGAGCGCCGCCCGGCGATCGAGCTGCCGCAACGTGATCGCTTCGGCCACGTGCTGCGTCGTCACTGCGGGGCTGCCTGCAAGGTCTGCAATCGTCCGTGCCACGCGCAGCACGCGATGGTAGGCGCGTGCCGACAGCCCGAGCTGTCGCATCGCACGTGCCAGCAGCGCGTGCGCTCGGCGCGTCCAGCGCGCACCATCGGACCAGTTCGTCGGCAGCGAGGCTCGCGTTCGTCGTGCCCTGCCGCGAGCGCTGCGCCTCGTGCGCCGCTGCCACACGCGCGCGCCACCGCCGCGGTGCTTTCCGGTTTCACCTCCCCCGCGATGTCGTCGAGCGCGACGCGACCGACTTCGACGTGCAGGTCGATGCGGTCGAGCAGCGGCCCGGAGATGCGGCTGCGATAGGCCGCGATCCTCTCCTGCGGGCAGCGGCAACGTCCGCGCGTGTCGCCGAAATGGCCGCAGGGGCAAGGATTCATCGCGGCCACCAGCTGGAAGCGCGCCGGGAACTCCGCCTGGCGCGCGGCGCGGGACAGCACGATGTGACCGCTCTCGAGCGGCTCGCGCAGCACCTCGAGCACGCGGCGATCGAACTCCGGCAGCTCGTCGAGAAACAAGACCCCGTTGTGCGCGAGTGATATCTCGCCGGGCCGCGGCCGGCCCCCGCCACCGACCAGCGCGATCGCCGATGCCGTGTGGTGTGGCGCGCGAAACGGCCGTCGCCGCCATTCGTCCACCCGCAGCCCCTGCAGCGACAGCGAGCGGATCGCCGCGGTCTCGAGTGCCTCGTCTTCGTCGAGCTCGGGCAGCAGGCCGGGCAATCGTTGCGCGAGCATGCTCTTGCCACTGCCTGGCGGACCGATCAGCAGCAGGCTGTGCTGCCCCGCCGCGGCAATCTCCAGTGCGCGTCGAGCTCCAGGCTGGCCGCGGACATCGGCCAGGTCGAGTGCGCCGGGCGCGATGGCTGCCGCAGCAGGCGCGAGTCGCCGTGGAAGCGCGAGGCAAGGCCCGCTGCCCCGCCGCGTGCTGGCAGACCTCGCGCAGGTGGCTGGCAACATAGACGCGCGCATTGCGCGCCAGCGCCGCCTCGCCGGCGTTGATCGTCGGCACGATCACGCCGTGCCCCAGCCGCGCGGCCTGCAGCGCGCTCGGCAGCAGGCCGCGCGTCGCGTGCAGCTCGCCGCCCAGCGAGAGTTCGCCGTACAGTTCCACGCGGTCGAAGGCGCCGGGCGGCAGCTGATCGGACGCGATCAGGATGCCGACCGCGATGGCCAGGTCGAAGCGGCCCCCCTCCTTCGGCAGGTCCGCTGGCGCGAGGTTGACGACGACGTGGCCCGCGGGGAAGTCGTAACCGCAGTTGACGAGCGCCGCCCGCACGCGGTCCCTGCTTTCCTTGACGGCCGTTTCGAGCAGCCCCACCACCGAGAACGCCGGCAGGCCGCTGCCGACGTCCACTTCCACGCGCACCAGCGGCGCCTCGAGGCCCTGGGGCGTGCGGCTCAGCAGCGTGGCAAGGGTCATGCGGGCTCCCGTCGGGTCCGCGACCGGTATCGCCCACGGCGGCGGGGCCCGCAAATCGCGAAACAGCCGGATTCGCTTAGAATGCCGGCCATGAAGCTGCACCAGCTCCGCTACCTCGCCGCTGTCGCCCAGACGGGCCTCAACATCACTGCGGCCGCCGAGAAGCTGCACACGTCACAACCGGGCGTCAGCAAGCAGATCAAGCTGCTCGAGGACGAACTCGGCTTCCAGATCTTCGTGCGCGACGGCCGCAACCTCACGCGCGTCACGCCGCCCGGACAGCAGGTCATCGACCGCGCGATCAAGATCCTGCGCGAGGTGCAGAACATCAAGCGCCTGTCCGACGACCTCAAGGACGAGGAGCGCGGCTCGCTCTCGATTGCGACGACGCACACCCAGGCGCGCTACGTGCTGCCCGAGGTCATCAAGAAGTTCCGCGAGCAGTACCCCGAGGTGCGACTGCACCTGCACCAGGGTACGTCCGAGCAGATCGCGGAGATGGCTGCCCTGGACCGCATCGACTTTGCGATCGCGACCGGCGCGCAGGAGACGTTCGACGGGTTTTCGCTGCTGCCGTGCTACCGCTGGCACCGTCACGTCGTCGTGCCGCGCAACCATCCGCTGGCGCGCGCGAAGGGCAAGCTCACGCTCAAGCAGCTCGCCTCGTACCCGATCATCACCTACGTCTTCAGCTTCAGCGGGCCGTCTTCGCTGCACGACATTTTTGCGAAGGAAGGGCTCGTGCCCAACGTCGTGCTGACGGCGCGCGACGCCGACGTGATCAAGACCTACGTGCGGCTCGGACTCGGCGTCGGCATCGTGGCGAGCATGGCCGTCGAGGCGCAGGGCGATGCTGACCTCGTGCACATCGACACCTCGGACCTCTTCCCGGCGCACACGACCTGGATCGGGTTCCGCCGCGGCGGGCTGCTGCGCAAGTACCAGCTCGACTTCATCCAGCTGTTCGCGCCGCACCTGACGCGCCGGCTGATCGAGCGCGCGGCGGGCGCCTCGACGCAGGCCGACGTCGAGGAACTCACCCGGGGCCTGGAACTGCCGCTGAAGTAGCGGCGATTCCGTGCGGATTCGCCCGCGCGCGGCGCCGGGCTATCGCCCGAGGCAATGGACGCAGGGTCACCGCTTTATCACCGGTGCACGACTGACCCTAACCCGCCGCCCTAGTATCGCTCTCCTATCTGGACCGAGAGAACTGCGATCGACCGCATGCACTCGCCATCCACGCGTGCCCTCGGCTTCTGAACGGAGACTTCGACCATGGCATTCGACCGATTCGTGAAACCTTTCCTCGCCGGGGCATTGCTGGCGGCCGCACTGATGGGGCGCCACAGGTGCCGGCCGCGACGACGACCCTGCTCAACGTGTCGTACGACCCGACCCGCGAGCTCTACGACGACTACAACAAGGTGTTCGTCGCAGCACTGGAAGCAGCAGACCGGCAAGGACGTCTCGATCCGGCAGTCGCACGGCGGCTCGGGCAAGCAGGCGCGGACCGTGATCGATGGCCTGCCCGCCGACGTGGTCACGCTCGCCCTCGCCTACGACATCGATGCGCTGGCGACGCAGGGCAAGCTGCTGCCGGCGAACTGGCAGTCGCGGCTGCCGCACAACAGCTCGCCCTACACGTCGACGATCGTGTTCCTGGTGCGCAAGGGCAACCCGAAGAAGATCAAGGACTGGGGCGACCTCGTGCGGCCCGGGGTTTCGGTCATCACGCCGAATCCCAAGACCTCGGGCGGTGCGCGCTGGAACTACCTCGCCGCCTGGGCCTGGGCACTCAAGCAACCCGGCGGCAGCCCGGCGACGGCCGAGCAGTACGTCGGCAAGCTCTACAAGAACGTGCCGGTGCTCGACACGGGTGCCCGCGGTTCGCTGACGACCTTCGCGCAGCGCGGCATCGGCGACGTACTCATCTCCTGGGAGAACGAGGCCTTCCTCGCGACGAAACAGCTCGGCAAGGGCCAGTTCGAGATCGTGGCGCCCTCGGTCAGCATCCTCGCGGAGCCCCCGGTCGCGGTCGTGGACAAGGTTGCGATCCGCCGTGGCACGCGGACGTCGCCCGCGCCTACCTCGAATACCTGTATTCGAAGCCGGCCCAGGAAATCGTCGCCAGGCACTGGTACCGGCCACGTGACGCCGGAGGTCGCGGCCAAGTATGCGAACGTGTTCCCCAAGCTCAACCTCGTCACGATCGCGGACTTCGGCGGCTGGGCCAAGGCACAGGCCACCCACTTCGCCGACGGCGGTACCTTCGACCGCATTTACGCGCGCTGACGGGCGCAGGTTTCGCCGGCGGCGACTCAGGGAGGAGTCGTCGCACGGCACCTGTGTCAAGCTGCGGCCCTGATGGTAGCCGGTCGCAGACTCGAACGCTGAATCAAGCCCGGGGGCACGGCCCGGGACCCCGCCGGGTGACGGCGGCCTCGCCGGCCTGAAAGGGCTCGGCGAGGTCTTCCGTTACACGCGGCACGCGCTCGACCTGGTCTGGTCGACCAGCCATCGACTCACGTTTGCCCTGGCACTGCTGACCCTGCTCGCGGGCGTGCTGCCGGCGGCGATCGCGTACGTCGGCGCGCACATCGTCGACGCGGTGGTCGCGGCCATCTCGTCGCGCCAGGCGACCGGCGTGCAGGACCTCGGCGCACGTCCTCGGCTTCGTCGCACTCGAGGGCCTGCTGGTGGCGGCACTGGCCGCGGGGCAGCGCGGACTCTCCACCTGCCAGTCGCTGCTGCGCGCGCAGCTCGGCCAGCGCGTCAACGAGATGATCCTCGAGAAGGCGCTGACGCTCGACCTGCGCCACTTCGAGGACTCCGAGTTCTACGACAAGCTCACGCGTGCGCGCCGCGAAGCCTCGAGCCGCCCGCTGTCGCTGGTCATGAGCAGCTTCGGCCTGGTGCAGAACGCGATCGCGCTGCTGAGCTTCGGCACGCTGCTCGCGCAGTTCTCGCCCTGGGCCGTGGCCGTGCTGCTGCTCGCCGGCCTGCCGTCGTTCATCGCCGAGGCCAAGTTCTCCGGCGACGCGTTCCGGCTGTTCCGCTGGCGTTCGCCCGAGACGCGCATGCAGATGTACCTGGAGACGGTCATCGCGCGCGAGGACCACGCCAAGGAGGTGAAGCTCTTCGACCTCGGGCCGCGGCTGCTCGAGCGCTATCGCGCCATCTTCCGCAAGGTCTTCAAGGAAGACCGCGCACTCACGATCCGCCGCGACACCTGGGGCTTCTTCCTCGGGCTCGTCAGCACCGGCGCCTTCTACGCCGCATATGCGTGGGTCGCCATCAGCGCCGTGCGCGGCCAGATCACGCTCGGCCAGATGACGATGTACGTCCTGCTGTTCCGGCAGGGCCAGGCGGCGGTGTCCGCGAGTCTTCTCCGCGATCGGCGGCATGTACGAGGACAACCTCTATCTCTCGACGCTGTACGACTACCTCGAGACGCCGGTCGATCCGGCCACCGGCACCGCCACGGCGGGACCCGCGCCCGGCGCGGGACTGCAGTTCGAGAACGTCAGCTTCACTTACCCGGAAGCCAGCTGCGCCGGCCGTGCGCGACGTCAGCTTCAGCCTGCGGCCGGGGGAAAGCCTGGCGCTGGTCGGCGAGAACGGCTCGGGCAAGACGACGCTGATCAAGCTGCTGACGCGCCTGTACAAGCCCGACAGCGGCCGCATCACCCTCGACGGGCTCGACCTCGTCGAGCTGGGAGCCCGGCACCCTGCGCCGGCGCGTCGGCGTCATCTTCCAGGACTTCGCGCGCTACCAGCTCAAGGTCGGCGAGAACATCGGCGCCGGCGACGTCACGCACTTCGAGGACGAGGCGCGCTGGCGCGAGGCCGCGCAACTCGGCATGGCCGCGCCGTTCATCGAGGAACTGCCGGCCGGGTACTCGACGCAACTGGGCAAGTGGTTCAAGGACGGGCGCGAACTGTCGGGCGGCCAGTGGCAGAAGATCGCGTTGTCACGGGCGTTCATGCGCGAGGGTGCCGACATCCTCGTGCTCGACGAGCCGACGGCGGCGATGGACGCGCGCGCGGAAGCGCAGATCTTCGAACAGTTCCAGGAAATCGCGCGCGATCGCATGGTCATCCTGATCTCGCACCGCTTCTCGACGGTGCGCATGGCCGACCAGATCCTCGTCATCGAGAGCGGCCGGATCCTCGAGCGTGGCAGTCACGAGGCGCTGATGCAGCTCGGCGGGCACTATGCGGGGCTGTTCAAGTTGCAGGCGAAGGGCTACCGGTAGGGAAGTGGATAGTGGATAGTGAATAGGACTAGTAGGAAGCCTGCACGCGGCGCGGCTGCCGAGCGCTCTACTAGTCACTAGTCCGCTATCCACTAGTCCACTTTCTCCAGCATGTACCCCGCCCCTGACTCGGTCTTCAGGTACCGGGGCGCCGCCGGATCTTCTTCGATCTTCTGGCGCAACCGGTGCACCAGCTGCTTCAGCAGCTGGCGATCGCCGCTGCCCCGGTGGCCCCACACGTGGGTCAGCAGTCGCTCGGTGGCGACGACGTGACCGACGTTGGCCATCAGGATCTGCAGCAGGCGGGTCTCGAGCTTGGTCAGCTTGACGGCCGCCGCGTTGCCGTATCTGCAGCGCGTGGGCCTCGAGGTCGAGGCGCAGGTCGCCCGCCGTCATGGCGCCGCCCGCTTCGAGCCCGGCACGGCGCAGCAGCGCACGGACGCGCGCGAGCAGCGTCCGCGGGCTGAACGGCTTGGTCAGGTAGTCGTCGGCGCCGAGATCGAGCGCGCGCACCAGGTCTTCCTCCTCGCCGCGCGCGGTCAGCATCATCACCGGGATGCGCGACTGCCTGCGGATCGCCTCGCAGATCTCGAAACCAGTGCCGTCGGGCAGGTTGATGTCCAGGATCGCGAGGTCCGGCGCTTCCTGCGCAAAGGCACGGTTGGCCGAGGCCACGTCGGTCGCCTTGACCACCGCCAGTCCGGACTGCGACAGCGCGAAGCCGACGAGCGACAGCAGGTCCGGATCGTCGTCGACGACGAGGATCTTCATGCGCGCGTGCCTTTGACCGGCAGCGTGACGACGAAGCGCGTGAGTCCTTCCGGGCGTGCGCGTCGCCGCGACCTGGCCGCCATGGCGTTCGACGATGGATTTCACGATCCACAGGCCGAGGCCGAGCCCGCGCGGCTCCGGCTCCTGGTCGGCAGCGCGATAGAAGCGCTCGAAGATCGAACCCTGGTCGTTCTCGAGGACGCCCGGCCCCTCGTCGTCCACGGTCGCCTGAACGGCACCGTCGATAGCCTGCGCCGAAACGCGCACGGTGCTGCCTTCGGGGCCGAACTTGTTCGCGTTGGCGAGCAGGTTCACGAACACCTGCACCAGGCGCGGCCCGTCACCGACCAGGCCGGGCAGGTCGTCGGCGACCTCGACCTGCAGTTCCTGACGACGCTGCACGAACAGGCTGCCCACGAGCTCGACGGCGTCGTTGACGATGTCGGCCAGCTGCAGGTCCTGCTGCCGGATCGCGAGCTGGCCCGACTCGATGCGCACGCTCTCCAGCAGGTTGTCGATCAACCGGGTCAGTCGCAGCGAGCCCCGGCGCAACGAGTTGACGAGTTCCTCGAGCTGCTCGCGCGGCAGCTCGTGCAGGTTCTCCTGCAGCAATTCGATCGACGCCAGTTGCGCCGCGAGCGGCGTGCGGAATTCGTGCGAAATGTTGGCGAGGATCGAATCGCGCGCACGACGCGCCGCCTCGAGATCGGTCTCGTCGCGCATGACCTGCACCTGCAGGCCGTCGACCATGCCTGCGCTGGTGATGATCGTGGTCCGCCGCGGACCCGCGTCACGCTGCAGGAACTCCGTCGCCTGCGCCTGGCCCCGGTCGCGCGCGGCGACGATGGGGCACGCCGTCTCGCAGGGACGCGTGCCATCCTCACCGGCGCACGGGCGCAGCACGTCGCCGCAGAATCGACCGAGCGCCGCCTTCGCATCGATCCCGAGCATGCGCTCGGCCTGTGGATTGAGATAACGCAGGTTGCGTTCGCCGTCCACGGCGAAGACGCCCTCGACGACGCCGCGCAACAGGGCCTCGGCATCGGCCTCGCGCCTGCGCAGCGTCGTGGTCGCGTCGACGAGGTGCTGGCGCATGTCCTCGAGCGTGCGGGCGAGCGCGTCGATCTCCGGCCCGCCGCCCGCCATCGGGATCGACGTGGAAAAGTCGCCCCGTCCGAGCCGGGTCGCCGAATCCGCCACCGCCTGCAACGGACGGACGATGCGACGGGCGAGCACCAGCGCCGCCCCGACGGCGACCACGCCGAGCAGGAACGCGGTCCAGCCGAGACGACGGACGAAGCGGGCGACCTCGGCATCGCTCTCCGACGCGGGCAACCGTGCCTCGAGCAGCGCGATGCCTTCGCCGGTCGACGCGAAGATCGGGGTGCTGGAGGCGAACAGGTCGCGCGCCGCGATGCGGCTCGCATACCGGGCGCCGCGCGACAGCGCCGTCGAGTGCAGTTCCTTGAAGTCGGGCTCGACGTTGTCGAGCCAGTTCGACAGCCGTACCAGCCGGACCTGGACCCCGGTCTCCTCGGTCAGGGACTTCGCGAGCGCCGCGTCGAAGTAACGGAGCACGATGACGTGCGTATCGACGAAATTCGGCACCCCGGCCGTGGCGCCGAGCAGGCCATCCGGTTGCCAGATGGGCGCGAGCATGAACCGTTCGCCCTGGTCGGCGGCGGCTTCATGGACATCGAGCCAGCCGACCGGGCGCGTGCTGGCCAGCACGGTATCGCCGACCATCACCGCGCAGGCCTGCAGGTTCAGGGCCGTGCAGGTGCGGCGCAGGAACAACTCGACCTGCTCCCGGTTACCGGCCCGGATCAAGCGATGCAGCGTCGGGCGCGAGGCAACGACGCGGGCCGACGTCAGCGTGTCCTCACTGAGGCGACGGATTTCCTCGCGGGCTGCCGCGCCGGCGAGTTCGATGCGGGCGAGCGCATGCTGCTCGGCCTGCTTGTGCAGCAGCCCGACGGCATTGATCGCGAGGATCAGGATCGAGGCCAGCACGAGGCCGCCGAGCGTGAGCGCGAGCGTGCGCTCGAGCGTCGCCGGTCCCTTGAACAGGCGCCGGAACGCGGCCAGACCTTCACGCAACAGTGCCTTGAATTCTTCCATCAGCCCGTACGGCGATCGGCCCGCCATTCCACGAACGTCTTGATGACCAGTGTCACGATCGCGAGCATGGCCAGCAAGGATGCCACGGCGAAGGCCGCGACGAAGTTGTATTCGTTGTAGAGGATCTCGACCTGCAGGGGCATGGTCGTCGTCAGCCCGCGGATGTGGCCCGAGACGACCGAGACCGCACCGAACTCGCCCATCGCGCGGGCGTTGCAGAGAATGATGCCGTACAGCAGGCCCCAGCGGATCTTCGGCAGCGTGACCCGCAGGAACGTCACCCAGGCCCCGGCGCCCAGCGTGATCGCGGCCTCTTCCTCCTCGCTGCCCTGCTGCTGCATCAACGGGATCAGCTCGCGTGCCACGTAGGGGAAGGTCACGAACAGCGTCGCCAGCACGATGCCGGGCACGGCGAAAATGACCTGGATGTCGCGATCGGCGAGCGGCGGGCCGAACCAGCCGTGCGCGCCGAAGAGCATGACGAAGATGAGGCCGGCGATGACCGGGGAGATCGCGAAGGGCAGGTCGATCAGCGTGATCAGCAGGCTCTTGCCCTTGAACTCGAACTTGGCGATCGCCCAGGCGGCGGCAATCCCGAACAGCGTATTGGCCGGCACGACGATGGCCGCGGTGATCAGCGTCAGCTTGATCGCGGCCAGGGTGTCCGGATCATCGAACGACTCCAGGTAGACCTGCCAGCCCTGCGCGAGCGCCTGGGCGAGCACCGCGCCGAGCGGCGCGAGCAGCAGCAGTGCCAGGAACCCGATCGCGATACCGATCAGCGCCAGCCGCGCGCAGCGTCGACCCAGCGATACGTGCTTGCGTGGCTCGGACCGGGGTGCGGCGCCCGCCATGTCAGCGCCCCGCCCCGACGTGCCGGCGCCGGCTCCAGCCCTGCGCGAGATTGATCGTCAGCAGCATGACGAAGGATGCGAGCAGCATGACGAAGCCGAGCGCCGCGGCACCGTTGTAATCGAACTGCTCGAGCTTGATGACGATCAGCAGCGGCGTGATCTCGGTCTTGAGCGGCAGGTTGCCGGAGATGAAGACGACCGAACCGTATTCGCCGATGCCGCGCGCGAAGGCCATGGTGAAGCCGGTCACCAGCGCCGGCAGCACGGCCGGGAAGATGATGCGCCGGAACACGTAGAAGGGCCCCGCGCCAAGCATCTCGGCGGCTTCCTCGAGGTCACGCTGGGCTTCGACCAGGGCCGGCTGCACCGAGCGCACGACGAACGGCAGGCCGATCAGGATCAGCGCGACGACGACGCCGAGCCACGTATAGGCGACCTGCACGCCCGCGAGTTCCTGCAGCCGCATCCCGAGCCAGCCCGTCGGTGCGAACACGGTGGCCAGCGCGATACCCGACACGGCCGTCGGCAGCGCGAACGGCAGGTCGATCAGCGCGTCGACCAGGCGTCGTCCCGGAAAGTCGTAACGCACCAGCGACCACGCGACGATGAAGCCGAAGATCGCGTTGATCGTCGCGGCGATCAGCGCCGCACCGAAACTCAGGCGATAGGAAGCGATGGCACGTTCGTCGAGCACGGTGTGCACGAACTCGGGCCAGGTCAGCGCGGTGGTCTTGAAGATCAGTGCGGCCAGCGGCAACAGCACCAGGCCGCTCAGGAAGAAGACGGTGAAGCCGAGCGTCAGGCCGAAGCCCGGCAGGATGCTCGGCTGCCGCAGCCAGGACATCTCAGCCCTCCGCTGCCGGCTCGTGGCGCGCGGCGTTCACGATCAGCACGGCCCGCGGCGTCGGTCCCTCGAGCACGGTGGCCAGCCAGTCCCACGGAATCCTGGCGGGATCGGCCGTGCCGAACACGACCATGCCGTGCGCATGCGCCGACAACTCGCGCTGCAGTTCCTCGGCGACCTCGCCGGGGCGCAGCTCGGTGCGCATGTCGAGTCCGTGCTCGGAGAGTGCGGCCGAGCGTACGTCGAGCAAGTCACGCATCTGCGCGGCACGCTCGGTCTCCGGCGACGTTGCCGCGGGAATCCCCAGGTAGATCGCTTCGGCCGGCACGTGGCGCAACAGGCTCGCCGCGACGGCCAGCGTCGCGCGGCGCGATTCGGCATCGAGCGTATGGATCACGACGTGGTGCGGCACGACTTCCGCGGGCGGCACGCACATCAACTGCACCGCGCCATGCTGCAGGTGCCAGCGCGCCGCGTCGGTACTGCCGGGACCGGTCGCGATGACCGGCATGCCGGGCGGCGCCCGGTCGCCGCTGCCGACCCGCACGGCGACGCGCGTCTGCATGCGCGACCCCAGCGTCGCGAGCAGCGGCGAATCCCGCAGCTCCTGCGCCGCCTCGGCAGTGGCGGCCACGGCGGTAAAGCTGGAGATCGGCGTGGGCAGGACGTGGATGCGGCGCGCACCGACGGCCACGCTCTGGCCGACGCTCACGGGCAGATCACGTTGCTCGGGCAAGGTGCGCGAGACCTCCAGCAGCGAACCGAGCTCCGGGTCACCCGCCCTGCCGGGTGCGACGGGCACCGGACCGTCTGCGGCCATGCGCACGCGCAGCCGCTCGACCGCACCCGCGAACAGCACCTCCTCGACCGTGCCGTGACCGACGTAGTTGGACTGCGTGTGGTTTTCGTCGGCACTGAGCTGGACTTCTTCGGGTCGGAGCACTGCAACGACTTCGCGCGGCACTTGCATGCCCGAACTGGTCGGATCGAAGCGCACGCCGCGCGCGCGTGCGGTAGCCGAGCAACAGGTTGGCGGCACCGAGGAAGGTGGCGACGAACCGCGTGGCCGGACGCATGTACAGGCTGTCGGGGGTGCCGCATTCGAGCAGGCGGCCCTGGTGCATCACCCCGAGGCGGTCCGCGAGCGCGAAAGCCTCCTCCTGGTCGTGCGTGACCAGGATGGTGGTGATCTGCAGCTCGCGCTGGATCTGGCGGATCGTGCGGCGCAGTTCCTCGCGGATCTTCGCGTCGAGCGCACCGAAGGGCTCGTCCATCAGCAGCACTTCGGGCCGGTGCGCGAGCGCCCGGGCCACGGCGACGCGCTGCTGCTGGCCGCCGGAAAGCTGTGCGGGCAGCCGGTCGTCCATGCCTTCGAGTGCCACGAGCTTGAGCAGCTCCCGGCGCCGGGCGCGACGCTCGCTCGTCTTCACGCCGCGCACGCGCAGCGCGAACTCGATGTTGTCGCCGATCGTCATGTGGCGGAACAGCGCGTAGTGCTGGAACACGAAGCCGATTTCGCGTTGCCGCGCGGTCAGGTGCGTGACGTCGCGGCCATGCAGCGAGACCCGTCCGTGGTCGATTTCGGTGAGGCCCGCGATCGCCCGCAGCAGCGTGCTCTTGCCGCTGCCGCTCGGCCCGAGCAGCACGAGGAATTCGCCCTGCCTGACGCTGAGCGAGACGTCGTTGACGACCGGTACTCCCTGGTACCGTTTGGTCACCTGGTCGAGGGCGATGGACATGCGCGCGCTACGGGTTCTCGGCTGCTCTGTACGCGATCGTAGGGCGGGCGAGGTTACGCCGTCAGTCGCCCCGCGGTGACAAAACGGTGACGCGCGGGCGCCGACGGCATGAGGTCATGCCTGCGCGACCGATTCCCGTCCGCCGATCGGGCGCGCCTCCTTGCCAGCGGTACGGTCTCCTCGTCAGTATCTCCTCCGACCATGTCGTCACGGCCCCGAAGGATGCACGGATGACGCTCCCCAGCTACGAAAAACTCGGCGCGTTCTACCTCGGGCGCGAGTACGACGCCGCCACGCAGCAGCTCGGGCAGGAGCTGCTCTACGACTCGCGCGACCTGACGACGCACGCCGTCTGCATCGGCATGACCGGAAGCGGCAAGACCGGCCTGTGCCTGTCGCTGCTCGAGGAGGCAGCGATCGACGGCATCCCGGCCATTGCCATCGATCCGAAGGGCGACATCGCCAATCTCGCGTTGACCTTTCCAGGGCTGCTTCCCGCGGACTTCAAGCCCTGGGTCGATGCGGGCGAGGCGGCGCGCAAGGGCCAGACCGTCGACGAGTTCGCCGCCGCGACGGCCGAGCAGTGGCGCAAGGGCCTCGGCGAATGGGGCCAGGACGGGGCGCGGATCCAGCGCCTGCGCGATGCAGCGAGCGTCACCATTTACACGCCCGGTTCCCGTGCCGGGCGGCCGCTGTCGATCCTGCGCTCCTTTTCCGCACCGGACCCCGCGGTGGCGGGCGATGCGACGGCACTGAAGGAACGCGTCGGCTCCGCGGTCGCGGGCCTGCTCGGCTTGCTGGGCGTCGATGCAGACCCGATCCGCAGCCGCGAGTTCATCCTGCTCTCCGCGTTGCTCGACGCAGCGTGGCGCCGCGGCGAAGGGCTCGATCTCGCCGCACTGATCCGCTCGGTCCAGAAGCCGCCCTTCGACAAGGTCGGGGTGTTCGACCTCGAGAGTTTCTTCCCGGCGAAGGACCGCACGGAACTGGCCCTGCGCATCAACGGCCTGCTCGCGTCGCCGGGCTTCGAGGCCTGGCTCGAGGGCGACGCGCTCGACGTGCAGTCGATGCTCTACGGCCCGGACGGCAAGCCACGCATCGCGATCGTGTCGATCGCGCACCTGAACGACGCCGAGCGCATGTTCGTCGTCACGCTGCTCGCCAACGAACTGGTCGCCTGGATGCGCAGGCAGCCCGGGACCACGAGCCTGCGCGCGCTCTTCTACATGGACGAGATCTTCGGCTACTTCCCGCCGTCGGCGATGCCGCCGTCGAAGATGCCGCTGCTCACGCTGATGAAGCAGGCGCGTGCCTTCGGCCTCGGCGTCGTGCTCGCCACGCAGAACCCCGTCGATCTCGATTACAAGGGCCTCGGCAACGCAGGCACGTGGTTCATCGGCCGGCTCCAGACCGAGCGCGACAAGCTCCGGGTCATCGAGGGCCTGCTCGGCAGCGACGCCGCGGGCGGCATGGACCGCGCACAGCTCGAGGCGGCGATGTCGACGCTGCCGCAGCGCACGTTCCTGATGCGCAACGTGCACGACGATGCGCCCGTGCTGCTGCGCACCCGCTGGGCCCTGTCCTACCTGCGCGGGCCGCTGACCACGGCGGAGATTTCCCGTCTCACCGCGAGTGCCGGCGTGGCCGAGCCGGAGACTGCGGCGCCTCCTGCCGCGTCGGCGCGATCAGCCGCGGGCGGCTCGGGCGCGGGCGAACGTCCGGTCGTTCCCGCCGGCGTGCACGAGCAGTTCCTGGCGACCGCTGCGGCGGACGCCACCTACGATCCCTGTATCGGGGCCCGCGTGCGCGCGCATTTCGTCGATGCCGGCGCCGGCATGGACGCGTGGGAAGACTGGTACTACCTGGCGCCGCTCACGGCCGCCGGCCCCGACTGGGATGCGGCGGAGACCTGCAACGCGGCGGCCATCGACCTGCGCGATGCGCCGGCGGCGGGCGCCCGCTTTGCGGCGGTGCCGGGCAGTGCCCTCGCGGCGAAGGCGCATGCACAGTTTGCCAAGGCGCTGGCGGACCATGTGTACCGATCCGTCGCGGTGACGGTGTATCGGTGCCCCGCGCTGAAGGCGAATGCCGCGCCGGGCGGGTCCGAAGCCGACTTCCGCGCCCATCTCGCGCAGATCCTGCGCGAGAAGCGCGATGCGAGCGTGGACGCGCTGCGCCGCAAGTACGCGACGCGGCTCGCGGCCCTCGAAGATCGCCAGCGTCGCGCCGAGCAGAAGGTGACGCGGGAGAAGGAACAGGCCACCAGCACGACGATGGCTTCGGCCCTGAGCGTCGGCGGCAGCCTGCTGGGAGCCCTGTTCGGCGGCGGCCGACGCGCCAGCTCGTTCGGCAAGGCTGCAACGGCCGCACGTGGCGTCGGCCGCATCGGCAAGGAACGCACGGACGTCGCGCAGGCGGAAGCCGACCTGACGGCGCTCCGCGAACAATACGCGGCGCTGGAGGCCGAGCTCGCGACGGAAGTCGCGGCACTGGAATCCGGATTTCAACCCGGCCACGGTCGCGATCGAGGCCGTGCCCATCAAGCCGCGCAAGGCCGACATCGCGGTGTCCGACGTGGCGCTGGTCTGGCGGCCCGCTTGACGTAGAATCTTCGGCGTTCGGCGCAATCACCAGGACCCGCGATGGACGACCTCATCCGCAGACTCACGAAGGACCTGGGCGTCAGCAAGGACCAGGCGCGCGGTGGCCTGGTCGCATTGCTGCGCGCCGGGCAGCAGAACCTGAGCCGCAAGGATTTCGAGCAGTTCGTGGCCGACGTCCCGGGCGCGGACAAGCTGCTGAAGAACGCCCCGCCCCCCAGCGCACTCAGTTCATTCGCGGGCGGGCTCGGATCGCTGCTCGGCGGGCGCACCGGGCCCGGCCGCTGGGCGGGGCTCGCGGCCTCGTTCACGGAGATCGGGGTCGATCTCGAGACGGCCCGGAAATTCGGCCCGATCGTCATCGAGTACGTGCGCGAGCACGGCGGCGAGGATCTCGTTGAAAAAATGCGGGTTGCCCTCAAGGTGTGACCGTCGCTTTTTCCTGCTCTCCAGCCCCATGAATCGCACCCGATCCGCGCTCGCTGGCCTGCGCACGCTGACTGCCCTCGCGCTGTGCACCCTGGCACTCGCGGGGTGCTCCAGGCAGGACAACCGTGAGCTGCAACCCGGCAGCTACCGCGCCACGCTGGAGCTGCCGGGCGGCAAGACCGTGCCGTTCGGGCTCGACGTGGCGCGCGAAGAGACCGGGACGGTGCTCTACCTGGTCAATGGTCCCGAGCGGGTCCGGGTGCCGGAGGTCGCGACCGAGCGGGGAAAATTCACGGCTCGCATGCCCGGGCTACGAGAACACGTTGAGTGCCCGGGTGTCGGGCGAGGAGCTGCGGGGCGAACTTGCGCTCGTGCACGGTGACGACCGGGTGCTCAGGCTGCCGTTCACGGCCCGGCTCGGTGAGACGTGGCGTTTCCATCCCAAGCTGCTCGACGACAACGCCGACATGTCGGGCCGCTGGGACGTGACTTTCACGAACGCTGCGGGGGGCCGGACGGCCGCGGTGGCGACCTTCGAGCAGCGCTTCGCGCAGGTCAATGGCACGGTCATGCTCGCCGCGACCGACCAGCGCTTCCTGGCCGGCGAGGTCCACGACGAGGAACTGCGCCTCTCGCGTTTCGACGGCGGCGCCGTGCTGCTGTACGAGGCAAAGCTCAATGCCCAGGGCGAACTCGTGGGCGACTTCTGGTCGGATCGCGGCGGCCACCAGCGGTTCGTGGCACGCCGCAATCCCGATGCCGGCCTGGATGCGGCGGCCGTCGCCACGCAGTTGCGCGACCCGGAAGCGGGTCTCGCGTTTTCGTTCAAGGATCCCGAGGGCCAGGTCGTGTCGTCACGCGACCCGCGGTTCACGGGCAAGGTCCTGCTGGTGACGCTGGCAGGCAGCTGGTGCCCCAACAGCCACGACGAGGCCGCCGTGCTGGCCGCACTGAGCCGCAAGTACCGGGCCCGGGGCCTCGAGATCGTCACGCTGATGTTCGAACAGCACGCGGAGTTCGCGCGCTCGGCCGCAGCGGTAAAGCGGTTCCGCGCCAACTACCGGATCGACTATCCCACGCCCATCGCGGGCCGCATGGACAAGCGGGAAGCGTCGCAGGCGTTGCCGCAGCTCGACGCTGTGCGCGCGTACCCGACGGCGATCTTCATCGACCGCACCGGTCGCGTCCGCAAGATCCACACGGGCTTCGCGGGTCCGGCGACCGGTGTCGCCCACGAGCTGCTCGTGCACGACTTCGAGCAGACGATCGAGCAACTGCTCGCCGAGGGTGAAGCCGCGAGCGCGCCCGCGGGCACGGACGCGACCCCCGCCGCTGCGCCGGACGGAGCGACCGCCCCGGTCAATCCCGGAAATTAGTGAACTGCAGCGGCAGGTCGTAGCCGCCCTTCTTCACCAGCGCAATCGCCTCCTGCAGGTCGTCCCGGTTCTTGCCCGTGACCCGCACCTGCTTGTCCTGCAGTGCCGCCTGGACCTTGAGCTTCGAATCCTTGATCTGGCGCTGGATCTTCTTGCCGAGCTCGGATTCCACGCCTTGCCGCAAGCGTGACGACCTGGCGCGCGACCTGGCCGGTCACCACCGGTTCTTCCACCTTGAGGCACGCCACGTCGATGCCGCGCTTGGAAAGCTTGAGGCGCAGGATTTCCAGCATCTGTTTCAGTTGAAAATCCGACGGTGCGGACAACGTGATGACGCTGTCTTTCAACTCAAACTTGGCATTCGTACCCTTGAAGTCGAAGCGCTGGCTGACTTCCTTCGAGGCCTGGTCCACCGCGTTGGTGATCTCGTGGGCATCGACCTCGGAAACGATATCGAAAGACGGCATGAAGTCCTCGGACCGGTGGGCGAGCGTCAAGACTAGCCGGGCGCGGGTCCGGGTTGAAGCCGTCCTTCTCCCAAGGCCCGCCCCGGTAGGTAGTATCACTTAATACGAATACGAATGATTCGCGTTGACATAAAGGACACGGGTCATCAGAGTGCGTCGTCATTGGACCGCACCGCCCACGAGGGCCCCCTATGTCGCCTGTCGCTGCTTCCCTTCCCCTGGCGCCGCGCTCGCACCGGCTCGCGGTCGCGACCATCCTGCTGTTGTCGAATGCGGGCATCGCCGCCGCCGAGGACGAGGCGCCGCTGGAGCCCGCCATCACGGTCATCGGCGAGCGCATCAAGCTGGACACGATCCCCGGCTCGGCCGTGGTGTTGAGTTCGGACGTGCTCGAGGAGGCGCGCGTCTTTACGGTCAACGAGGCGCTGCGCAAGGTCCCGGGTGTCTTTGCCCGAGACGAGGAGGGATTCGGACTGCGGCCGAACCTCGGGATCCGCGGCCTGAACCCGACGCGCTCGAGCAAGGTGCTGCTGCTCGAGGACGGCATCCCGCATCACGTACGCGCCGTATGGCGACAACGCCACCTACTATCACCCGCCGGTCGAACGCTTCGACCGCATCGAGGTGCTCAAGGGTTCCGGCCAGATCCTGTTCGGGCCGCATACGGTCGGCGGCGTCATCAACTACATCACGCCCGCCGTACCGGAAGAGTCCACCGGCAAGCTGGTTGCCTCGCTGGGCGATCACGGCTTCCGCGAGCTGCACGGCTCCTATGGCGACAGCTTCGGCGATACCGGCTTCGTCGCGCACGGCACCTACAAGGAGGCGGACGGCGCGCGCGACAACATGCACTTCCGCGTCGGCGACGTGAACCTCAAGGTCGTGCACGAATTGAGCGACCGGCAGGCCCTGACCTTCCGCGGCAGCTACTACGACGAGTCGTCGCAGGTGACGTACTCGGGCCTGACCCTCGCCGAGTGGCAGGCGGACCCCTTCCAGAACCCCTTCGCCGACGATCACATGTATGCGTCACGCTGGGGCACGTCGGCCACGCACCGCTTCGACCTGAGCCCCGCCGTGGCCTTCACGACCAACGCGTACTACACGAACTTCAGCCGCGACTGGTGGCGCCAGTCGAGCAATTCCACGCAGCGACCGAACGACAAGAGCGACCCGGCCTGCAACGGCATGACGAACCTGGACAGCACGTGCGGCAACGAAGGCCGCCTGCGTGACTACTGGACCGCGGGGCTCGAGCCGCGCGTCAGCATCCAGCACGGGCTGTTCGGTGTCGACAACGTCGCCGACGCCGGCATTCGCTATCACTACGAGGACCAGCGCCGCATCCAGGCGAACGGCGACTTCCCCTGGTCACGCAGTGCCGGCGCCGGCCCCAACGCAGGCATCAAGGAAAACAGCGATCGCCACGTCGAGGCGATGTCCGGTTTCGTGCAGAACCAGTTCGACTTCGGCCGCTGGACCCTCACGCCCGGCCTGCGCTTCGAACACGTCGATTACGAGCGCATCAACAACCTCACGGGCGAAGCCGGCACCAGCACCGTGGAGGAATGGATTCCGGGACTCGGCGGGACGTTCGAGGCGGCACCGGGCACGATCGTGTTTGCCGGCGTGCATCGTGGCTTCGCCCCTCCGGGCGTGGCGGACATCGTCTCCTCCAGCGGGGGCAGCGTCGACCTCGATGCGGAGCTGTCGTGGAACTACGAGCTCGGCGTGCGCGGCAACATTCGCGACGGCCTGAGTTACGAAGCGACGGTGTTCCGCATGGACTTCGAAAACCAGATCGTGCCTGCCAGCGTGGCGGGCGGGTCCGGCGCGACGCTGACCAGCGCGGGCGAAACCCTGCAGCAGGGGTTGGAATTATCGGGACAGGCCGTGAGCTCGGCGTTCGTCGAGTGGCCCGTCGAGGTGTTCGCCCATGCCGCCTACACCTGGCTCGCGGACGCGGAATACGAGGGCGCGCGATTCAGCAACGTGGCGGGCTATGCCACGGTCAGCGTGACAGGCAACCGGCTGCCCTACGCGCCCGAGCACCTGTTCAGCGGGACGGTCGGTGTCCGCATGCCGATGGGTCTCGAGGTCGGCCTCGAAGCCGTCTATACCAGCTCGTCGTTCACGGACGACCTCAACACCGAAGCCGTGACGGCGGACGGCCAGCGCGGTGAAATGCCGGGCTACACGGTCTGGAACCTGACCGCGAATTTGCGCTGCAGGCGTGCGAGTGCACGGTGTTTGCAGCCGCGAAGAACCTGACCGACGAACTGTACGTCGCCGACATGAGCCGCGGCCTGATCCCCGGCATGCCGCGGCTGGTGCAGGCGGGTGTTGCGGTGAAGTTCTGAAGCGACGGGAAGAAGTGACTAGTGAGCTAGTGACTAGTGACTAGTCAGAGCGCCTACCGACGCCGCTGCGAAATCATCGGGCAAGAAAAGGCCGGCAACGCCGGCCTCTTCTTTCCTACTAGTCACTAGTCACTATTCACTAGTCACCTTCCTCATGCGGCGTACGCCTTGCTCATCGCCCGCAGGCGCCGGCGCTGCATGCGCAGGTCCTGCTCGATCTGCTGCAAGCGCAGGCGGAAGCTGGTCTCTTCCCAGCGCTGCAGCAGGCGCTGCTTGCGGTCGGCGACCCATTCCTCGCGGACCTTCGACCACTCGTCGACCGCCTTGCGGAAGCTGGCGTACTCGGCGGCGACGCGGGCCTTGAGGCGCTCGACGTGCTCGTCGCTCGTGCGGCGCCTTGCGAGGGCCCGCTCGACGCGCTTGAACTGCATGGCCAGCTGCGCGCGCTGGATCTGCAGGTCGGGCACGCGCTTGAGGTTGCCGGCAGTCGCAGCCACGACAGCGCAGCGATCAGCCACTTGGTCGGGTCCCACTGCCACCAGCGCACGCCGTTGCGGTAGTCGTTCTGGAAGATGTGGTGGAAGTTGTGATAGCCCTCGCCGTAGGTGACGAAGGCGAGCGCGGGGTTGTCGCGCGCCGAGTTCTCGTCGGTGTAGGGCTGCGTGCCCCACATGTGCGCCAGCGAATTGATGAACCAGGTGAAGTGGTGGTTCACGACCAGGCGCAGCAGGCCCGCGAGCAGGAACACGCCCCAGACCTCGCCGATCGCCCAGCCGAGCAGCAACGGGAACGCAATGTTCATGAACAGCGCGAGCGGCAGGTAATAGCGGTGCTGGAACATGACCAGCGGGTCACGCTCGAGGTCGCGGGCATTGCTGAAGTCGTTCCGGCCGCTCGGGTAGTCGCGCAGGATCCAGCCCATGTGCGAGAACCAGAAGCCGCGCTTCGCGCTGTACGGGTCCTTGTCCCAGTCGTCGACGAACCGATGGTGGGTGCGGTGCTGCGAGGCCCAGATCAGGATGCTGTTCTGCAGCGCCATCGCGCCGAACACCATGAAGAACAGCCGCACCGACCAGTGCGCGTTGTAGGCGCGGTGCGACCAGAGGCGGTGGTAGCCCGCCGTGATCGAGAGGCCGCCGGCCCAGAGGCAGGCGAGCGCGATCAGCCACGCGGCCAGCGCTGTAGCCGTGCGCGATGCCGTACCAGGGCACGAGGATCGCCGCCGCCAGCGGGGTGGCGGTGAAGACGATCGTGGTGACCCAGTTGATCGGGCGCGTGCTCGGCAGCGGGCGTGGCGGCGGACGATTCGGTTTGCATCAGCACTTCCGTGGGCAGGGGGACGAAAAAAGTGTCAGGCGGTCAGCAGTTTAGCCCGCGCTACCCACAGCCGCATGGATACTTTCAATTGACTTGATCTGTAAGAGATTTTCGGACCCGCCCGCAGCGTGATCCGGGTGCGGCGGCGCTGCCGCCAGACTCATTCCAGAGCGTGGGGTCGGGCGTGCTGGACGCCGGCGGCGCCGCACAGCGCCAGCAATCGGGGCCAGGCGGCCGCGCAGGCCTCGACCGCGACCGGCGACAGGCCTTCGCCCAGTTCGAAACTGCAGGCCGCGTACGCCCAGCAAGGTCGCCGGCGGCGGCTCGCGGCCCGTGAGCCTGCGATAGGTCTCGAGGACGTGCCGTGGATCGAGCGCATGACTCGTGTGCGGGAGCCCCCGGTCGGGGCGCAGTTCGCGCTCGACACAGGGCGCGTCCGTGTCGACGCACGCGTCGATGAAGATCACCTGCTCGCGTTGCTCGAGGTCCAGCGCGTGCTCGACCTGCAGCTGGAAGTCGACCAGCACCTCGACTCCCTCCAGTGCCAGCGCATCGAGCCGCTCCGCCAGCAGCGGGCCGACGGCGTCGTCGCCGCGGCTCAGGTTGCCGACGGCGAAGACCAGCGTCGGTGCGACCGCACCTCTCCCGCCTGCGCGGGACGAGGTCGCGCGACGGCGCGAGTGAGGGCGCCGTCATCCCCCGCGATCCAGGCTGTGGACGACGGTGCCGTCACGCTCGACCAGCTGCACGGACAGCGGCATCTTGCCGACCGCGTGCGTCGCGCAGGACAGGCACGGGTCGAAGGCGCGCACTGCGACCTCGATGTGATTGAGCAGGCCCTCGGTCAGCTCGCGGCCGTCGAGGAACTTCCGCGCGACCTCGCGGATGGCGACGTTCATCGCCTGGTTGTTGTGCGTGGTGGACACGATCAGGTTGGCACGCACGACCTGGTCGTTCTCGTCGACACGGTAGTGATGGATCAGCGTGCCGCGCGGTGCTTCGATCACGCCAACGCCGCGGGCCTCGCGCTTGCCGGTCGACATCAGGTCCTGGCCGAGCAGGTCGTCGTCGTGCAGCAGGTCCTTGATCGACTCCGCGGCATGCAGCATTTCGATCATGCGCGCCCAGTGGAAGCCCAGCGTCGAAGCAGCGGCGCGCCCGTCGTCGAAGGCCAGGAACTCCCTGCGCTCGCGGTCGGCGAGCGGCGTCGGGATGAAATCGCAGCGTGTCACGCGCGTCAGCGGCCCGACCCGGTACCAGCCGTCCTCGGTGCCGAGTTGCCTGAGGTACGGGAACTTCATGTACGACCAGGCCTTCACGTCCTCCGCGATGCGCTCCCAGTAGCGGTTGCCGTCGGCGTGGTCGAAGATGATCTGTCCGGAGGCGTCCATCGCCCGCAAGCCGCCGTCGTACAGGTCGAGCGCGCCGTCGGCACGGACCAGGCTGAGCGTATGGGCCCGGAAGGTCGCAAACGAGCGATACAGTTCGAGGTTCTGTTCGAACAGCCGCCTGACGAGGCGCACCGCGTCGCGGCTCCACGCGACCATCTGGTAGATGTCCTGCAGCAGTTCGTCGCGCTCCTCCCGCGCCAGGCTCTTGTTCACGCCGCCGGGCACCGACCCGGTGCCGTGGATGCGCTTGCCGGCCGTGTGCCGGATCACTTCCTGGCCGTACTTGCGCAGCAGCACGCCCTGGCGGGCAACGTCCGGATACTCGGCCGCAACGCCGACGATGTTGCGCCGCGCGGCATCGGAGTCGAACCCGAACAGCAGGTCCGGCGACGACAGGTGGAAGAAATGCAGCGCGTGCGACTGCAGGATCTGCCCGTAATGCATCAGGCGGCGGATCTTCTCCGCGGTCGGGGTCAGGGTCGCACCGACGACCTGGTCGAGCGCCTTGCATGCCGCGAGGTGGTGGCTGACCGGGCAGATGCCGCAGAGCCGCTGCACCATGACCGGCACTTCCCAGTACGGCCGGCCCTGGATGAACTTCTCGAACGCACGGAACTCGACGATGTGCAGGCGCGCCTGCTCGACGTGGCCGTCCTCGTCGAGCAGCAGCGTGACCTTGCCGTGGCCTTCGACGCGCGACAGCGGCTCGATCACCACGCGGCGCAGTCGTTCGGGGTGGGCGGCGGTCTCGAGCGAGGCTTCGGTCATGTCAGTCGTACCGTATCAGGTCCGGCCCGAGCGTCGGCGTGCGGCCGTCGATCAGGTCGGTGAGGAATTTCCAGATGGCGTCGCCGGAGGGCGGGCAACCGGGGAGGTAATAGTCCACCTTGACCACTTCGTGGAGCGGATGGACCTTGTCGAGCGGCAGCGGCAGCTCCGGATCGTTCGGGATCATGCCGTGCGTGACGCTGGGCTCGGTGAGGTAGACCTCCTGCAGGCACTGGCCGAGATCGAGGTGGTTGCGCTGGGCCGGCAGGCCGCCGTTGACCGCGCACGCACCGATCGCGACGAGGATCTTGCAGTTGGCCGCGGAACTCGCGCAGCACGTGGACGTTCTCGGCATTGCAGATGCCGCCCTCGACGATGCCGATGTCGCAGGGCCCGCAGTGCTTGATGTCGGTGAGCGGCGAGCGGTCGAACTCGACGCGCTCGAGCAGCGCGAACAGCCGCTCGTCGATGTCGAGGAACGACATGTGGCAGCCGAAGCAGCCCGCCAGCGACGTGGTCGCGACGCGCAGCTTGCGGCGGAGTGACTTCGGTCATCAGCGATTCTCCGGGATGCGCGGTGCGTCCTGCAACGCCTGGGCGCTCACCGGGCTCGAGTCGTAACGGCGGCGGCCGATCGGCACGGCGAACCCCTCGCGCTTGCGCAGGATGACGCCCACCGGGCAGACGCTCATCGCCTTGTCGTCGACCGCGGCGTCCGTATCGGCCAGCCGCCCGCTCTCCGCATTGACGATGAGGTGCTTGCCGAGGCCGCGGCCGCCCAGCGAGAAGACGTTCTTGCGGTCGACGTCCCGCGACGCGCGCACGCACAGTTCGCACAGGATGCAGCGATTGAAGTCGAGCCAGATCTCGGGGTGAGAGGCATCGACGGGCCGCTCCGGAAACAGGTGCCGGAAGCCCGCGGTCATCACCCCGAGGTCGTAGCCGAGCGCCTGCAGCCCGCAGTTGCCGCTCCTTTCGCACGAAGGGCAGAAGTGATTGCCCTCCGCGAACAGCATCTGCACGAGCGTGCGGCGCAGTTCGTTGAGTTCGTCGGTCTCGCTCTCCACCTCGATCGCCGCCTCGGCGGGCGTCGTGCACGAGGCGACCGTCCGGCCGTTGACCTTGCAGGTGCAGACCTTGCAGCTGCCGTGCGACGTGAATTCGGGGTGGTAGCACAGGTGCGGGATGTAGCGGTCCGCCGCGAGCGCCGCCTGCAGCACCGACTGGCCCGGGCTGAACGGGACTTCCTCGCCGTCGAGCAGGAAGGTGTCGGGACCGGTCACGGCAGGTTCTCCAGGTGCGCGCCGGCGTCGTTGCGGCCGGTCATCTGCCGCGCCCGGGCCAGCGACTCGTCGAGGTCGAACGCCGGCGCAAAGTCGAGCGTCTGCAGCTTGCGCGCGTAAGCCGGCCTGAACCGCTGCAGCGTGTCGAGGATCGGGTTGCACGCGGTGTGCCCGAGCCCGCAATGCGCGGACATCAGCAGTACCTTGTTCAACCGGTTCATCTCGTCCAGGTCAGCCTGGGTGCCGTAGCCGGCCTCGATCTTGTCCATGGCCGCGACCAGCATCGACGTGCCCACGCGGCACGGCGTGCAGAACCCGCAGCTTTCGTGCGCGAAGAAGTGCGCGTAGTTGCGCGCCACCTGGAACATGTCGCGCCTGCCGTCGAAGACCGTGAATGCGCCGGCGGTCGGCAGGTCCTCGAAGGCGATGCGACGATCGAACTCGTGCGCGTCGATGCAGAACCCCGAAGGCCCGCTGATCTGCACCGCCTGGGTGTCGACGGCGCCGCAGTCCGCGAGCACCTGGCGTACCGGGACGCCGAAGGGATATTCGTAGATTCCGGGGCGCGCGACGTCGCCGGAGACGGCCAGCAGCTTGGTGCCGGACGACTTGAGCGTGCCGATGCCGCGGTACCAGTCGCCGCCGTGGATCGCGACGAGCGCCGCCGCGCACAGCGTCTCGACGTTGTTGACGATGGTGGGCTGCTGCCGGTAACCGTGCGTCACGGGATACGGGGGACGGTTGCGCGGCACGCCACGCTTGCCTTCCAGCGACTCGATCAGCGCCGATTCCTCGCCACACACGTACGAGCCGGCCCCGACGTGGATGCGGATGTCGAAGTCGAATCCGGGCTGGCCGCAGATGCCGTTGCCGAGGAGCTGCTCGCGGCGCCGGCGTTCGAGCGTGGCCTCGAGCGACTCGAGCAGGTAGCGGTATTCGCCTCGCAGGTACACGAAGCCCTGGCCCGCGCCGACCGCGTACGCGGCCACCGTCATGCCGTCGAAGAGGAGGTCCGCATGACGCGACAGCAGCACGCGGTCCTTGAACGTACCGGGCTCGCCCTCGTCGGCGTTGCACACGACATACCGCGACATTCCGGTGGCGTGGCGGCAGGCTTCCCACTTGATGCCCGTCGTGAAGCCCGCGCCACCCCGGCCGCGCAGGTTGGAGCGCTTGATCTCCTCGAGCGTCGCGACGGGGCCGAGCGCAGCGCCGACGTACGATTCGCGCCACGAGCGCTCGTTGGCGGCACGTTCGGACCAGCCGCGCGTACCGCGCTGGAGCGCGGCACGGATCGCGTCGCCGGCAACGAACGGCGCGTCGAGCAGGAGGTCGGCCCGTTGCACGTTGTCCTGCACCTGGAAGAATCGCGGCCGGCCAGTCGGCCAGCGGCGTGCGGTCCAGGACCAGGTCACCGATCTGTTGTATGCGTTCGGCGGTCAATGCCGGTATCGCGCGGCCATTGACCAGGAGCGCCGGGCCCTGGTCGCACATGCCGGTGCACGATGTCGTATCGATGCTGACCAGCCCGTCCTCGGACATCTTGCCGGGCTCGACCCAGAGTCGATGACACAGCGCCTCCATGAGGGCCGCACTGCCCTGCATGCGGTCGGTCACGTTGTCGGAGAACAGGATCCGATAGTCGCCATGCGGCTCGGTCGTGAGGAAGGAGTAGAAGCTCGCCACGCCGCTCACCCGCGCAAACGAGAGGCGCAGCAGCCGCGCGATCATCGCGATCGCGCGCGGCGGCACGTGACCGCAGTCCTCCTGGACCTCGCGCAGCACCTGCAGCAGGTTGTGCGCATCGTGGTTCCAGCGCGCGACGCTGCGCCGGACGCTCGATTCGTAGGCTTGCGTATTCTCGGTCAAATCAGGTGCTTAGGCGGCGGCGTGCCGTCCGATCCAGACTGTGTCTCAAGGCGCAAAGTCTGCGCCCCCGCAGGACTGAATCCCATGCGCGACGGCACGATTGCAGTCACGGTTGTCACCTAGTCCTGCGGCCTGGGCGCGTACTCGCCGGCCAGGTCGCTGAGCGGCGCCTGGTCGAAGCGGCGCTGGCCGATCGGCGTGGCAAAGCCGATCCGTTTGTGCAGGATGGCTCCGACCGGGCAGACGTCCATTGCCTTGTCGGCGCCGCCGCCGCACTGTCGCGGAGCAGGCCGGAGGATGAATTGACCTGCAGGTGCTTGTCCCGGCCGCGCCCGCCGAGCGCGAACACGTGCTTGCCGTCGACTTCGGCCGAGGCCCGCACGCAGAGTTCGCAGAGGATGCAGCGATTGAAATCGAGCAGGATCTCCGCGTGCGACGCGTCGACGGGCCGATCCGGAAAGAAATGGTCGAACCGCGGCGAAACCATGCGCAGGTCGTAGGCCGCCGCCTGCAACTTGCACTGGCCGCTCTTTTCGCACGACGGACAGAAGTGATTGCCCTCGACGAACAGCAGCTGCACCATCATGCGGCGCTGGTCATTGAGCTCACGGGTTTCGCTGGCCACCTCGATGCCGGCGCGCGCCGGAGTGGTGCAGGAAGTCACGTGCGAACCGTTCACCGTGACCGTGCACAGCTTGCAGCTGCCGTGCGGCCGGAACTCGGGGTGGTAGCAGAGATGCGGGATGTGCCGCCCGGCCGCGAGCGCCGCCTGCAGGATCGTCTGGCCGCGCTCGAACGGGACCTCGGCGCCGTCCAGCAGGAATGTGTCCGCCGCCGGCTCGCTCATGCCGGGTCTCCAGGATGCGCGATCGGGTGAAGATGCGCGCCCGGGTCGTCGCGCCCCGTCATGCGTCGCGCCCGTGCCAGCGCGCCATCGAGATCGAAGGCGGGCTCGACGCCGTGGGCGATCAGCCGCCGTTCGTAGGCGGGACGAAAGCGCTGCAGGGTGTCCGCGAGCGGATTGCCTGCAGACTCACCCAGTCCGCAGTGACTCGCGCCGTGCAGCAGCTGTTGCAGTTCTTCGATGGTCTGCAGGTCGCGGTCCGAGCCGCGGCCTTCACTGATCTTGTCCATCAGCCGGCTGAGCAGGGACGTGCCGACCCTGCAGGGCGTGCAGAATCCGCAACTTTCGCGGGCGAAGAAGTGCGCGAAGTGCCGGGCGACCTCGAACATGTCGCGACCTTCGTCGAACACGGTGAGCGCGCCACCCGTCTCGAGGTCCTCGAAGGCGATGCGCCGGTCGAACTCTTCCTGGCCGATGCACGTTCCCGACGGTCCGCCGCACTGCACGGCGATCGTGCGGCCGGCGCCGCATTCCTGCAGCACCTCGCGCACCGTGACGCCGAACGGAAACTCGTACACACCCGGGCGCGCGCAATCGCCCGCGACCGACAGCAGCTTGGTGCCCGACGAGCGTGGCGTGCCGAGCCGGCAGAACCACTGCGCGCCCCGCAACTGGATCAGCGCCGCGGCGCAGTAGGTTTCGACGTTGTTCACGATCGTCGGCCAGCCGAGGTAACCCTTCTCTGCCAGCCGCGGCGGCCGGTTGCGCGGAATCCCGCGCTTGCCTTCGAGCGACTCGACGAGCGCGGACGCCTCGCCACAGACGTAGGAACCGGCGCCGACGTGCACCTGGATGTCGAAGTCGAAGCCCTGGCGTCCGGCAATCGCCGGCCCCGAGCAAGCCGAGGTTGCGACGACGGGCGAGCACGGCCTCGATCGACTCGAGCAGGTACCGGTATTCGCCGCGCAGGTAGATGAAGCCGAGCCTGGCGTCGATGCCGAGTGCGGCCACGGTCATGCCTTCGACGACGAGGTCGGCATGACGCGTGAGCAGCAGCCGGTCCTTGAACGTGCCCGGTTCGCCCTCGTCCGCATTGCAGATGACGACGCGCTGCTGCGCCGGCTGCCTGCGACAGCTTTCCCACTTCACCCCGGTCGTGAAGCCCGCTCCGCCGCGCCCGAGCAGCCGGGCGTCCTTGATCTCCTCGAGCACGGCCTGGGTTCCGGCGGGGCCACGGTCGGCGCGTGCGAGCGCCGCACGGATCGCCTCGCCGGGCTGCAACGGGTCGGACAGCACCGGTCCGGCGCGCCGGACCTGCTCCTCGACGCCGAACAGTCCTGCGGGCCACGCATCGAGCGGCGTGCGCGCGAGGATCAAGTCACAGATCGCGTCGATGCGGGCGGCGTCGAGCCGCGTAATCGGCCGCTGGTTGACCAGCAGCGACGGTGCCTGGTCGCAGAAGCCGAGGAAGGACGTGCGTTCCACACAGACGAGGCCGTCTTCCGCGGGCTTGCCGGGCTCGGCCCACAAGCGTTCGCACATGCGCTGCAGCAGTTCGGTCGAGCCGCGCATGCGGTCCGTGACGTTGTCGGAAAACAGGACGTGGTAGACGCCGCGTGGTTCCGTGGCGAGGAAGTCGTAGAAACGCGCGACGCCGCGCACCCTGGCGATGGACAGGCCGAGGCGGGCCGCGACGCGGTCCAGCGCCGCGGGCGGCACGTGGTTGTAACGCTCCTGGACTTCCCGCAGGACCTGCAGCAGGTTCGTCGACGCGCTCCCCCAGCGTGCCACTGTCGCGTCGACGCAGGCTTCGACGCCGGCAGCATCCGTCTGTATGTCGTCCACTCGGCGGGGGCGTCCGTCGTTGCCTGAAGAAGGCGCAAGAGTGCGCGCCGGGTCGCCGCGCCACAATTTCGGAAAAGCCGGACGCGCGCTACCGCAAACGCAGCGGTTGCGGCACCGATGCGTACTGCAACCGATTGCAGCCAGGGGTGGCAGCGTCGCGCCGGCGCTGCAGCGCGCAGCGGGCCCCTGTTAACCTAGCCGCAACGAGCAGGCGCGGAGACAGACATGACCCAGGCGGCTCCGGCTGCGAAGGCGGTATTCCTCGATTACGGGACCGTCAGCTGCGACGGCGACCTCGATCCCGCCGCCCTGCAGCGGGTGTTGCCCGGGCTCGAACTGCGCGCCAGCACCGAGCAGTCCGCAGTGGCCGACGCCGTCGCGGGGGCAACCGTCGTCCTGCTCAACAAGCTGCGCGTGACGCGCGCGACGATCGCCGCCACGCCGACGCTGAAGTTGATCGTGCTCGCGGCGACCGGAACCAACAACGTCGATCTCGAAGCGGCGCGCGAACACGGCGTCGGCGTCTGCAACCTGCGTGATTACTGCACGGCATCGGTCGTACAGCACGCGCTCGCGCATGCTGCTCGCGCTCACGCAGCGCCTGCGCGAATACGAGGCCCTGGTGCGTGGCGGCGCGTGGCAGCGCGGCGAACAGTTCTGCCTGCTCGATTACCCGATCCGTGAACTCACCGGCCGCCGCCTGGGCGTCGTCGGCTACGGCGTGCTGGGCCGAGGCTTTGCGCGCGCCGCCCAGTTCGCGCTCGGCATGGAGGTGCTGGTGGCGAACCGTCCGGGCGGCACACGGGTCGCCGGTCGCCACGACCTGGATGAACTGCTGCCGCAGGTCGACGTCCTCAGCCTGCATTGCCCGCTGACGCCGCACACCGAGGGCATGCTCGGGGCGCCGCAGTTGTCACGCATGAAGCGGGATGCGGTGCTGATCAACACGGCGCGCGGAGCGCTCGTCGATTCCCAGGCCCTTGCGGATGCACTGCGCGCCCGGCGACTCGGCGGTGCGGCCATCGACGTGCTGCCGCAGGAGCCGCCGACGCACGGCAATCCACTGCTCGCGCCGGACATCCCCAACCTGATCGTGACGCCGCACATCGCGTGGGCCGCGCACGAGGCACGGCAGCGCTGCATCGACGAGATGGCGGCGAATGTCGCGGACTTCCTGCGCGGCGGGCACCGCGGGCGCGTGGTTGAGGCGCTGCGTACGGGTACGCGGATCTGGTCGGGCGGGCCGTGTGCGCCGACGCGCGGCCCTGGTCGCGACGGTGATCCGTCCATGGAGGCTCGCTCGACCCCCGACGCGACGGACCTCCAGATCACGTGACGTCTTGCGAGCTGCTGCGCAGCCCAGCGCAGGACCGTCTTGACGCGCGGCGAGACGAGCCGCAGGGCCTCGTCGAGGTCGACCCAGCGGTATTCGCTGTGCTCGGCGCGGCCGATCAGCGGATTGAACGGCAGCGCGACGTCTTCGCGCCGGGTCTCGGCAATGTAATAGCGGGCGACCTTGCCGCCACTGTACGGTCCCGTCTGGGTCGAACCGTCGCCCCAGGCAAAGTCGAGATCGTCGATCGTCGACTCTTCCTTGACTTCGCGCACGGCCGCCGCGAGGGGCTCTTCGCCCTCCTCGACCATGCCCTTCGGGAAGTCCCAGTGATTGAAGGCGCGCAGCAGCAGGTAGCGCCAATCGCCGTCCTGGCGGCGAACCACGACGACGCCGGCGGAAAGCCGCGGGGAACGGACCGTCATCGCGCAAGTATAGGCCATTCGACCGATCTTTGCGCCTCGCGATAGGCGAGGGCTATTATCGAACCATGAACCTGCGCGACCTCCGCTATCTCGTCGCCCTTGCCGACGAGCGGCATTTCGGCAAGGCGGCGGAGCGCTGCTACGTCAGCCAGCCGACCCTGTCGGCGCAGGTGCGCAAGCTCGAGGAATACCTCGGCGTGCCGCTCGTCGAGCGCCAGCCCAAGCGGGTCGCGCTGACCGCCACCGGCGAAAAGGTCGTGCAGCGTGCTCGCGCGCTGCTGCAGGAAGCCGATGCGATCGTCGACCTGGCGAAGAGCGACCGCGATCCGCTCGCGGGCCCCCTCAAGCTCGCCCTGATCCCGACCGTCGGTCCCTACCTGCTGCCACACGTCGTCGGCCGGCTCCGCAAGGACCTGCCGCGCCTCAAGCTGATGCTCTACGAGTACCAGACGCAGCAGCTGCTCGAGCGACTGCGGGCCGGCGAGATCGACGTCGGGATCCTCGCGCTGCCGGTCGAACCCGACGGGCTCGATACCACCGAACTCTACGACGAGCCGTTCATGCTGGCCGTTCCCGCCGCTCACCCCCTCGCCGACCGTGAGCGCATCAGGCTCGACGACCTGCGTGACGAGACGCTGCTGCTGCTCGAGGACGGCCATTGCCTGCGTGACCAGGCGCTCGAAGTCTGCGGTCGGTTCCACGTCAACGAGGCGCAGGACTATCGCGCGACGAGCCTCGAGACGCTGCGGCAGATGGTGGCCGCCGGGCACGGCATCACGCTGCTGCCGGAGCTCGCCGCGGAAACGCCGATCGGGACGGCACGCGGCCTGAAGATCAAGCCATTCGCTCGACCGGCTCCGGGACGCACGATCGGTGCAGTCTGGCGCCGCTCGACGACCCGCACTCCCGCGATCGAGGCGATCGCGGCGGCGATTCGCGCCGGCGTAAAGGAGCACGCGAAAAAATGATCACGCTGAGCCGTCGACTGCTGTTCTCCCTGCTGGCGTTCGGCAGCGTCGTCGCCGCCGATTCCGGTCTATCCGTCCGCGACGCCTGGGCCCGGGCCACGCCTCCGGGAGCGTCGGTTGCTGCGGCCTACCTGACGATCGTCGGTGGCGCGCAGGCAGACCGGCTCGTCAGTGCGACGACCGCGCGCGCCGGGATGACACAGATCCACGTGGTCACCGCAGCGGAAGGCATGGCGCGCATGCGTCCCGTCGACGGGGTCGAGATACCCGCGCACCAGACGGTGATGCTGGCACCGCAGGGACTGCACGTCATGCTGATGGACCTGGCCCAGCCGCTCGTGGCCGGTGAGCGCTTCAAGCTGACGCTCGTCTTTGCGCAGGCAGGCAAGGTCGAAGTCGAGGTCGAGGTCCGGTCTCCCGAGTCCGGTCCGCCGGCGCACTGAGACGCCGCGCTGCGGCAGACAGGACGTCGCCCATGACCCAGGCCGCCCCCACCCTGCCCGTTCATCGCCTGCACGACGAGGAGATCGAGCGGTTGCTCGCGTCCGGCCAGCGCCGCCGCGAGCTCGTGGCACTGTTCGGTGAACGCGGCTATCGCGAGCTCAGCGCGCTCGCCCGGCGGGCCGCCGCCAGGCGGACCCCCGGGGACGGGCCCCGCGTGTACGTGCTGCCCGGCCTGATGGGTTCCCGGATCGGATCGCGCGGCATGGTGCTCGACGACGTGCTGTGGGTCGACCTGGTCGAGATCGCCGCCGGACACCTGACACGGCTCGCCCTGCCCGGCGGACAGCACCTCGTCGCGCTGGGCGCGATGCTGCTCAACAGCCTGAAGCTCAAGCTGTCCCTCAAGGTGGCCGGTTTCGACACGCACCTGCATGCGTTCGACTGGCGCCGCAGCATCGCCGAGCTCGCGGCGGCGCTCAACCAGCGGATCGCCGCGGAGGCCAAGGGACGTTCCGTCGCCCTCGTCGGGCACAGCATGGGAGGCGTCGTCGCACGGGTCGCGCTGGGCCAGCAGTCGCGCGAGGTCATCCGGCGCGTCGTCCAGCTCGGCGCACCGAACCACGGGTCGTTCGCACCGGTGCTCGCGTTGCGCGGCGTCTACCCGACGGTTCGCAAGCTGGCAGCGATCGACCGGCGTCACACCGCCGAGGACCTGGCGCGCATCATTTTTCGAACGCTGCCCGCACTGCACGAACTGCTGCCGGACCCGCGCCTGGCCGGCGGGCCGAATCTGTTCGATGCCGCCGAGTGGCCGGCGGACGCCCTGCGACCGGACGCTGCGCTGCTGGCGAATGCTGCGGCGGCGCAGGCGGCCTGGCCGCCGTTCGACGAGCGCTGCCTGCACATCGCCGGCGTCCGCCAGGAGACCGTGGTCGGCCTGCAGCTGCGGGGCACGGAGTTCGAATACACCCTCGCTCCCATGGGGGATGCCACCGTGCCCCTGGCGCTCGCGGCGCCGCCGGGACAGCGCGCCTGGTACGTCGGCGAAAAGCACGGCGGCCTGCCGAACAACGGTCGCGTGATCGCCGCAACCGTCGACCTGCTGCGGACCGGCAATACCCGCCGACTGCCCCAGACCGCGAGCCTCGCCCGGCTGCGCGCCCGCCGCTCGCTGAGCGAGGCGGCCCTGCGGCGGGTCGCACCGCACAAGGTCCGGTGGCAACACCTCTCGCCGGACGCACGGCGCCGCCTGCTCGAGCCGGTCGTGTCCCCCGAGTTTCACGGGACCGTGGCGCCTGCGGCGCTGGCAGGCGCGTTCGAGACGAGACGGACCGGTGCCGCCGCCGCGCCGCGCCGCGTGCTCGAACTGCGCCTGAATCGCACGAGCATCGCGCACGCCAATGCGCGCGCCATCGTGCTCGGCATGTTCCGCAACGTGGCCCCATCGGGTCCCGCGGCAGCGCTCGACGTCGCGCTCGGCGGCGCGATCCGCGATTTCACGCTGCGACGCATGTTCGGCGGCCAGCTCGGACAGGTGTTCGCCCTGCCCGCTGCCCGCGGCACGCTGCCCGCCGAGCTCGTGCTGTTTGCAGGTCTCGGCGACTTCGACGACTTCGGTGCGGACGCCCAGGCCTACGTGGCGGCCAACGTCGTGCGGACCTTCGCGCAGATGCACGTCGAGGATTTTGCGACGGTGCTGTTCGGCGCGGGTTCGGGCGTCCCCGTCGCGATGGCGGCCGAGCAGCAGCTGCGCGGCTTCGTCGCCGGCGTGCGCGACGCCGATCCCGACCGCATCGTCCGCCGCATCACCTTCTGCGAAATCGACGCGCGCAAGTACGCAGCGCTGGCGCGTGCCTTGCGGCGGCTCGCCCCGACCCTCGCCGACGCCACCCTCGAGCTCGTCGTCGATGAGGCCGATGACGCTGCGCCGAAGCGTGTGCGGCAGGCCCGCGCACCGCGGCACGACCCTGCCTACCTGCTGGTCAGCCTGGAGGAGGACGGCAGCAGCGATTATCGTTGCCGCACGTCGTTGCTGACGGCCGGCGCCAAGGCCGCCGTCCTGAGCGGCACGAAGTCGCTGTCCCGCGCCAGCCTGCAGCGGCAACTGGCGGCACTCGAATCCGGCCGGGCCGGCCCGCGCGACCTGGCTCGAATCGGCGATGGGCTGGCGCGTGCGTTGCTCGCGCCGGCGGTACGCGAGGGACTGGTCTCGGTGCGCTCGCGCATGCTGGTCGTCGTGCACGACCGGGAGGCCTCGCGCATTCCGTGGGAAGTGCTGCGGATCGGGGACGCGCATCCCGCCCTCGCGGGCGGGCTGAGCCGCCGCTACGTCACCGATGCCCTGACGGTCGCGCGCTGGCGTGACGAACCCCACGCGGGTTCGCCGCTGCGCATGCTGCTCGTCGTCAACCCGACACTGGACCTGCCGGGAGCAGCGGCGGAAGGCGTGCAGCTGCAGTCATTGTTCCGCGACGCCAACGTCGTGATGGATGTCCTCGAAGGTCGCGACGCGACGCGGGCAAGGTTGCTCGCCGAACTTTCGGCCGGCAGCTTCGACGTGCTGCACTTCGCGGGACATGCATTCTTCGATCCAGTGGAGCCAGGTCGCGGAGGCCTGGTCTGCGCCGGTGAAGACGTCCTCCGCGGGAGCGACCTGCACGACCTCGGGCACCTGCCGGCGCTCGTGTTCTGCAACGCGTGCGAGGCGGCGCGCGTCCGCAAGCGCGGGCGGACTGCGACGGCAAAATCGTCCGCGGCGCGCTGGTTTGGGATGCGGCGGACCCTGGCGGGCGTCGCCGAAGGCTTCCTCACCGGCGGCGTGGCGAATTTCCTCGGCACGCACTGGGCCGTCGGCGACGACTCCGCGGCTGCATTTTCGCAGGAACTCTATGCGGCACTGCTCGGCGGAGCGAACCTGGGCGAGGCCGTGCTGATCGCCAGGCGACGCGTGGAAGCGCTGCCGTCCATCGACTGGGCAGATTACGTTCACTACGGCAGCCCCGAGTTTCGCTGGCTTACGCCATCCTGACCCGAAAAGTGTGCGGTCCGTCGCATGAAAGCGCCACCATTTCGAATGGGACGGGCTAAACCGGGACGCCGGTCACGCCTCGGTTTCCGCTCCGTCGTAAGACTCCGCCTACACGACCTCGGTCGTGCCAATCAACGATAAGGAGTCTTCATGCGTTCGATCATCCTGGTGCCCGTCGCGGGCGCCCTCCTCGCTGCGTCCGTCCCGGCCCTCGCGGCAACCAAGCAGACGACGATGGCCGTGAGCGCCAACGTCGCTTCCAACTGCATCATCGCCGCCCAGGCGTTGAGCTTCGGCAGCTATGACGCGAGCGCCGCGAAGTCGGGCTCGTCCGACCTGACGGTGCGCTGCTCGAACGGCACGCCCTACACGCTGAAACTGAGCGCCGGCACCACCGGGAGCTTCACGCAGCGCCTGCTCACGAGCGGCAGCAACTCGCTCGAGTACAACCTCTTCACGTCGCCGGCATTGTCGAGCGTGTGGGGTGACGGCTCCGGCAGCACGGCCACGCCGGGCGGCACGGGTGCCGGGCTCGCCATTGGCAGCGCGATCACCCACACGGTCTACGGCCAGGTGCCGAACAGCGTCAGCAACCAGAACGCGCCGGCCGGCAACTACAGCGACACGATCACGGTCACCGTCGAGTACTGACCGGCATGCAGTCGCGCCACGCCATCGCAGCCGTCGCCGGCCTCGCAGCGCTCCTCGCGCTGTCGAGCGCCGGGGCGGGCACGTTCACGATCTCGCCGCTGCGCGTGGACTTCACCGGCGCGACGGGCACGGCTGCCCTCACCGTTCGCAACGAGGAGGCAACGCCCGTCGTCGTCCAGGCCGAGGGCCTGGCGTGGTCGCAGGACGAAGGGCAGGACGCCTTGCAGCCGACTCGCGACCTGCTGGTCTCGCCCGCGGTCTTCACGCTCGCGCCGGGCGGCTCGCAGCTGGTCCGGATCGCGCTGCGCCGCGGCCCGGATGCGACGCGCGAACTTTCCTATCGAATGGTGCTGCAGGAAGTGCCGCAGGCGGCCAGCCCTGAATTTACCGGACTGCAGGTGGCACTGCGCCTGAGCATCCCGGTGTTCGTGGCGTCGCTCGCGCCGTCCGCACCGGACCTCGACTGGAGCGCCCGGACCGGAACCGACGGGCGGACGACCCTCGCCGTGCGCAACGCGGGTGCCGCCAACGCGCGGATCCATCGCTTTGCGTTGCAGGCTGCGGACGGCAAGACGACGCTGTTCGAGCAGCCCGGCCTCGCGTACGTGCTGCCGGGCGCGAGTCGCCAGTGGATCATCGACAACAAGAACGAACCGGCTCAGGCGAATGCGGCCGTGGCCATCGGGCCCGGCACGTATCGATTGGAGGGAAAAACCGATCGGGGCGCTTTCGCGACAGGGCTGATGGTGGCGGCAGACTGACTCGTGCGCCTGCGCTCTGCCATTGCCGCGACGCTCTGGCTTGCCGCCGTTGCCTCGGCACACGCCGCGCAGCCCGTCCAGGGCACGGTCGAGCCCTTCGCCGAGGCCATCGTCGAGCTCACGATCAACCAGCAGGACACGCCGGTGACGCTGCTCGTGCGCCGGGATGCCGATGGCACCCTGCTCGTACGCGCCGCGGACCTCGCTGCACTGCGCCTGCGTACGCCGGCGCGCGGTGCCGTGCAGGTCAATGGCGAACGCTATTACCGCATCGGCGCCGAGCTCGGCGCCGTCGTGGCCTTCGACGAAGCGACGCAGGCAGCGCGGGTCACGCTGCCGACGCGGGCGTTCCTGCCCACGCGCAAGCAGGTTTCCGCCGCCGATGCGCCTGGGGTGCAACGTGGCGCGCCGGGCGCTTTCGTCAATTACGACGTCTCCGTGGAGCAGTCCGGAAAGACCCGCCAGGGCGGCGGGTTCTTCGAGCTGGGGCTGTTCGGCACGCAGGGAGTGGGCACGGCGACGATGGTTGCGCGCGTGGAGAGCGGCCGGCGGTCGCTGGCCCGGCTCGACACGACGTGGGTTCGGGACTTCCCGGAGCAGCTTGCGACACTGCGCCTCGGCGACTCGATTTCGACGCCGGGGGCCTGGAGTCGTGCCGTGCGTTTCGGCGGCGTGCAGTACGGCACCAACTTCAGCACGCAGCCGTCGCTGGTCACCACGCCGCTGCTTGCCGCACAAGGCGAGGCACTCGTGCCCTCCACCGTGGATGTGTTCGTCAACGGGCGTCCGGTCGCGAGCGAAGCCGTGCCGCCTGGCCCGTTCAACATCGACAACGTTCCCGCGCTGACGGGTGCCGGCCAGCTGCAAGTCGTCGTGACGGACGTGCTCGGCCGGCAACAGGTGCTGTCGCAGCCGTATTATTCCGGCACTGCGCTGTTGCGTCCCAGCCTCGCTGAATACTCGGTCGAACTCGGCAGCCTGCGCGAGAACTATGGCGCCGACAGCTTCGCCTACGGCGACCTGGTCGGTTCGGCGACCTACCGTCGCGGCCTCACGAACACCTTGACCGCAGGCGCACGCATCGAGGCGCAGGGCAATGGCACGTTCGCTGCCGGCGCGGACTCGGCCTGGCAGGCCGGCGGGCTGGGAGTCGTCACCACGCACATCGCAGCTGGCGGCGACGGCGACCAGTCCGGCTTTCTCGGCGGCATCGGCCTCGAGCACAACGGCCGTTACGTCAGTGCCTACGCGCAGACGGAATACGCGACGCGTGAATTTCGCCAGCTGGGCACGAGCGCCCTGGAGCGCACGCCGCGGCAGCGGATCTTCGCCGGCCTCGGGTTCGACTTCCTGCGTTACGGCACCGTGCAACTGGCCTATGGCCTGCAGAGCTTCTACGACGCCGCGAGCGTCCAGACGCTCGGCCTCAACTATTCCCTGACGCTCGGCCGCCTCGGCTATCTAGGGCTGTTTGCCACGCATGCGACGGCGGACGAGGCCGCGACGACCGTGCTGCTGACGTGGACGCTGCCGCTCGGCGAGCGGCGCACCGTCAGCTCGGCGCTGCAGCAGTCGTCCCAGCCGGCGGACGCCGGTGGTGGCTTCGAGGCTTACACTTCACTCCAGCAGGACCTGCCGACTGACCAGGGGCTGGGTTACCGCCTCTCGCTGTCGTCGTCGCAGGACCAGGACGCGAACCTGGCCTACCAGGGCCGCGCCGGGACGGCGACGGTGGACTACGCGAGCCGCGACGGCACGACCGGCGTGCGGGTCGGCGGCACGGGTGCCGTTGCCCTCACCAGCGCAGGAGTGATGACCGCGCGCCGGCTCGACCAGAGCTTTGCGGTCGTCCAGGTCGCGGACTATCCCGGACTCACGGTGTTCCTGGACAACCAGCCCGTCGGACGCACCGACGAGCACGGCCGTGTGCTCGTCGACTCGCTGCGTGCCTACGAATCGAACGAGATCAGCGTCGACCCGACCGAGGTGCCGATGGATGGCGCGCTGTCCCAGGCGTCGATGCAGGTGACGCCGGCCTACCGCAGCGGCGCCGTCGTGCGCTTCCCGCGTCAGCCGCGCCTATGCGGCGACCATGCGCCTCGTGCAGAAGGACGGCACCCCGGTGCCCGCCGGCGCCATGGCGACGGTCGGCGACCGCGAGTTCCCGATAGCGCTCGACGGACTGCTTTACGTCGAAGGGCTGGCGACCGCCTCACGCGTGAACCTGCAGTGGCAGGGTGGCCACTGTGCCGTCGTTGCGCAGCGCCCAGCCGGCAATGACGCGCTGCCGGACCTCGGCACGCTGCGGTGCAACTGAGCGCATGACCTCCATGAGCCGGAACGGTCGAATTGTCCTCTGCGCGGGCGTGCTCCTGTCGCTGTGCCTGTCGGCCGGCACGGCCCTGGCGGGGGCCAATTGCACGCTCTCGGCCGCGGGCGTGAACTTCGGCACGTACGATCCGCTGCTGGCGCAACCGGACGACTCGACGTCGAGCGTCACCGTGACGTGCAATTACGTCCCGCCCGGCAACACGACGGTCTCGTACACGGTTGCCGTGTCGAACGGCACGAACGCCAGCAGTGCGACGACGCGGGAGATGGCGTCGGGTGCGGCACGGCTCGGTTACAACGTCTTCAACGATGCCGGCCGCTCGCAGGTGCTCGGGACGGGTACGGGCGGCACCGTCGTGGCGCGGGGTTCGATGTCCGTCGGCCCGGGCAATGGCAACAGCCAGCCGCAGCGTGACGCACACGTTCTATGGGCGCGGTGCCGCAGGCGCTCGATCCGGTGCCCGGTGCGTACAACGACACGCTGGTCCTGACGCTGACGTACTGACGAGGTCGCGCGAGGCCGGCGACGCGATCAGCGCACGATGGCCGCGAGCTGCAGGGGCAGCGGGTATTCACCCGGCGTGACGCCCGTGGTGAGCCAGAGGCGGAACGAGAGGTCGAGTTCGCGCCCTTGCGGCGCGATCACTTCCAGGCTCGTATCGACGAGCCGCAGCGGCCCGCCGAACCCCGCGACGTCGACCGCCTCTGCCAGGCCGACGCGCGGATGGATCTGTACCGCCACCCGGTCGGGCGCATTCGTCTGCAACTGGTAGAGCCTGCCGGACGTCGACATAGCCTCGTTCGATGTCGGTCGACGTGACGAGGAAGCGCGGCGTCGGCATCGGCCGCCAGCAGGCGGGCGTGTGGCAGCACCTGCGCCGAGACAGGAGCGGAACCGAGGCAACGTCGGCCCCTGCGCTTCCCAGAGGGAAGACCAGCAGGCCCGAGAGCAGTACCGCAACGCACCGCAAGCCATGCACCCCGACGAACCGTCGCGCCAGCGGCGCGGCCGGGTCCGCCATCCCGGGCCCATCTAGCCTCCTGTGCGGCCCTGCAGTCATCGGCGTTGTCCGCAACCCTGTGTGATCGGCGTCGCAGTTCGAAGCTAAACTCTTGCACCGGACCCTGCAAGACGGCTAGGCGAAGGTTGCACCCGACCCGGTGCTGCAACGCCGCAATAATCCGGGTTGCAGCCCCTCGCAGAACCGCTAAAGTCGCGATCCGCCTCTCGAAAATCAGGGATATTCCGTGACCGTCCCCCCGACCGACACGTCCCATCCGGACTATTTCCACCGGGTGGTCGACTGCCAGTGGGCCTGCCCTGCCCACACCGATGTCCCCGAATACATCCGCCTCATCGCGCTCGGGCAGTTCGGCGACGCGTACATGGTCAACCGCGAATCCAACGTGTTCCCGGGCATCCTCGGGCGCGTGTGCGATCGTCCGTGCGAGCCGGCCTGCCGGCGCGGGCGGGTCGAGGACAAGCCGGTCGCGATCTGCCGCCTGAAGCGCGTCGCAGCGGACCACAAGGAAGACATCTCGGCGCGGTTGCCGGTGATCCCGGCCCGGAAGAACGGCAAGCGCGTCGCCTGCATCGGTGCAGGCCCTGCCTCGCTCACCGTCGCCAACGACCTGCTGCCGCTCGGCTACGAAGTCGTGATCTTCGAGCAGTGGGACAAGCCGGGCGGGCTGATGCGCACGAACATCCCGTCGTTCCGCCTGCCCGAGGCCGTGCTGGCCGAGGAGATCGGCTACATCGAGGGGATGGGTGCCGAGATCCGCTACAACTCGCGCGTCGACAGCATGCGAAAACTGCTCGAGACCGGGGGCTTCGACGCGCTGTTCGTCGGCAGCGGTGCGCCGAAGGGCAAGGAACTCAAGCTGCCGGGTCGCGAGGCCGGCGCTGCCAACATCCACATCGGCATCCAGTGGCTCGAATCGGTCGCCTTCAAGCACATCGACCGGATCGGCGACCGTGTGCTGATCATCGGCGTCGGCAACACCGCGATGGACTGCTGCCGCTCGTCGTTGCGCCTCGGCGCAAGCAGCGTGAAGGTCATGGCGCGCAAGCCGCGGCAGTTCTTCAAGGCCTCGGAGTGGGAGCTCGAGGACGCCGAGAGCGAGAACGTCGAGATCGTCGTCAACCACGCGCCGACGGGCGTTCGTGGTCGAGCACGGCAAGCTCACCGGCATGACGTTCGACCGGATGGAGTACGACGTCGACGCGCGTGGCCGCATCCTGGCCGAGCGCGTGGTCGGCGAGGAGTTCTTCCCGGCGGACGACGTGATCCTGGCGATCGGCCAGGAGAACGCGTTCCCGTGGATCGAGAACGACCTCGGCATCGAGTTCGACAAGTGGCACGTGCCGGTCGTCGACGGGAAGACGCACCAGTCGACGCGCGCCGGCGTGTTCTTCGGCGGTGACGCCGCGTTCGGGCCGAAGAACATCATCTGGGCGGTCGAGCACGGGCACCAGGCGGCGATCTCGATCCACAATTACTGCTGCGACCAGCCGGTCACGAACCGGCTGCCGCCGACGCTGAACCTGTCGTCGCGCAAGATGGGCCTGCACGAGTGGTCGTACAAGAACGACTACAACCCCGTCGAGCGGCGGCTCGTGCCGCACGTCAGCCTCGCCGAGCGCTTCAAGAAGATCAGCATCGAGGTCGAGCTCGGCTTCGACGCCGAGCAGACGGCGCAGGAAGTCCAGCGCTGCCTCAATTGCGACATCCAGACGGTCTTCGACGTGAAGACCTGCATCGAATGCGACGCCTGCGTCGACATCTGCCCGACGGACTGCCTCACCATCACGCACAACGGCGACGAGGCGGAGCTGTCGAAGCGCCTCAAGGCGCCGCGCAAGCACCCGCACCAGCCGCTCTTCGTGTCCGGGCCGCTCATGCACACCGCCCGCGTCATGGTCAAGGACGAAGACCTCTGCGTTCACTGCGGACTCTGCGCCGAGCGCTGCCCGACGGCGGCCTGGGACATGCAGAAGTCCACGATCAACCTGCCCCACGCGCACGACCACCAATGGCCCAGCCCGCAACGAATCAAGACCGCGTAAACGACTTCGTCATCAAGCTCGCGAACGTGAACGGCACCGGCTCCGCCAGTGCCAACACGCTGCTGATGAAGGCCATCTTCCGGATGGGCGTGCCCGTCATGGGCAAGAACTACTTCCCGTCCAACATCCAGGGCCTGCCGACCTGGTATGAGATCCGCGTCACGAAGGACGGCTACGTCGCGCGCTCCGGCCGTGTCGACCTGATGGTCGCGATGAACGCCGAGACCTACGCGAAGGACGTCCGCGAGGTGAGCGCGGGCGGCTACCTGATCTACGACTCGACGTGGCCGCGGTCGGCCGTGCTGTCGCGCGACGACGTGACGATCCTGGGCGCCCCGCTCGCCCGGATCTGCAACGAGAACTTCGTCGGCGTGCGCAACCGCATCCTGATGAAGAACATCATGTATGCCGGCCTGCTCGCCGCCCTGCTCGAGATCGACGTCGAGGTCATCCGCCAGCTGCTCACCGAGAGCTACGCGAAGAAGCCGGCGCTGGTCGAAGCCAACATGAAGGCCGTGCAGCTCGGCTACGACTACGCGAAGGCGCACCTGCCGTGCCCGCTGCCCCTGCGGGTCGCAGCGCATGGACAAGACGAAGGGCCACATCATGATCGATGGCAACACCGCCGCCGGCCTCGGCGCGGTGTTCGCCGGCGCGACCGTCGGGCCGTGGTACCCGATCACGCCGTCCACGTCGCTGATGGATGCCTTCAAGGGCTTCTGCCAGAAGCTGCGCGTCGATCCGGTGACCGGCAAGAACAACTTCGCCGTGATCCAGGCGGAGGACGAGCTGTCCGCCATCGGCATGGTGCTCGGTGCCAACTGGAACGGCGCGCGTGCCTTCACGGCGACGAGCGGTCCCGGCATCTCGCTGATGAGCGAGTTCATCGGCCTCGCCTACTACGCCGAGGTCCCGGCCGTCATCGTCAACGTGCAGCGCGTCGGTCCGTCGACGGGCATGCCGACGCGCACGCAGCAGTGCGACCTGATGCTCTGCGCCTACGCCTCGCACGGCGACACCAAGCACGTCCTGCTGTTCCCGTCGAACCCGGAAGAGTGCTTCTACATGATGATCCAGGCGTTCGACCTCGCCGAGCGCCTGCAGACTCCGGTGTTCGTCATGTCGGACCTCGACATCGGCATGAACGACTGGATGTGCCCCGAACTCAAGTGGGACGACAGCTACCGTCCCGACCGCGGCAAGGTGCTGAACAAGGAAGAGATCGAGGCACTGCCGAGGTTCCACCGCTACCTCGACAAGGACGACGACGGCATCCCGTACCGCACGCTGCCGGGCGTCACCGCGAAAGGCGCGTATTTCACCCGCGGCTCGGGACACAACCAGTACGGGGCTTACACCGAGGACTCGACCGAATACCAGGTCGTGCTGGACCGCCTGCTGCGCAAGTTCAAGCGCGCGAAGGCCCTGGTGCCGCAGCCGGTCATCGAGGCGACGGGCACGAGCTCGATCGGACTGGTCGCGATCGGCAGCAGCCGCGGCGCCGTCAACGAGGCGCGCGACATCCTGGCGAAGCGCGGCATCCCGGTCGACTACATGCGCATCAAGGCATTTCCCTTCACCAAGGAAGTGGAAGCCTTCATGGCGTCGCACGAGAAGATCTTCGTCGTCGAGCAGAACCGCGATGCCCAGCTCAGGTCGCTGCTGACGCTCGAGACCGACGTGCCGAAGTCGAAGCTGTACTCGATCCTGCATTACAGCGGCCTGCCGATGACCTCCAAGGAGATCGTCGAGTCGGTCCTGGCGGAGCTCGGCGATGCCAGGCGTGCGGCGCTGGCCGCGGCGAGCCAGTGACTAGTGAACAGTGACTAGTGAATAGCAGGAACAGGCAGCGGCGGCGTTAGCCGCCTTGCCGACCTCTACCCCCTACCCCTACCCCCTTCCCAAAACATGTCCTTCATCAACAAGCCGAAAGTCCGCCATCCGGACCTGCCGAAGAACGAACTCGGCCTGACGCGCCGCGACTACGAAGGCGCGATGTCGACGCTGTGCGCCGGCTGCGGTCACGACTCGGTCACCGCGTCGATCATCCAGTCGATCTGGGAGCTGAGCATTCGCCCCGAGCAGCTGGCCAAGCTCTCTGGCATCGGCTGCTCCTCGAAGACGACCGCGTATTTCGCGAGCGGCGCGCATGGCTTCAATGCCGTGCACGGCCGCATGCCCTCGATCGCGGCGGGCGCGAACGCCGCCAACCGCGACCTGCACTACATCGGCATCTCGGGCGACGGCGATTCGCTGTCGATCGGCTTCGGCCAGTTCGCGCACGCGATCCGTCGCAACGTGAACATGCTCTACATCTGCGAGAACAACGGCGTGTACGGCCTGACCAAGGGCCAGTTCTCGGCGTCCGCCGACATCGGCACCAGGTCCAAGAAGGGCGAGGAGAACCAGCAGGCGCCCGTCGACCCGTGCCTCGCGGCACTGAGCCTCGGCGGCTCGTTCATCGCGCGCAGTTTCTCCGGCGACAAGGAGCAGCTCGTGACGCTGATCAAGGCGGGTTTGCGGCACAAGGGGTTCGCGCTGATCGACGTGATCTCGCCGTGCGTCACCTTCAACGACCACGTCGGTTCGACCAAGAGCTACCAGTTCACGCGCGAGCACTACCAGGAAGCCGTGCACGCCGACTTCATCCCGGCGCGCCAGGAAATCACGGCCACTTACGGCGAAGGCGAGCTGCTGCCGGTGCAGATGCACGACGGCAGCCAGCATCCTGCTGCGCAAGCTCGACAAGGACTACGACCCGACGCACCGCGGCAAGGCGTTCGAGTACCTGCGCACGAAGCTGCGCCAGGGCGAGCACGTCACCGGCCTGATCTTCGTGTCCGAACAGTCGTCACACGACATGCACGAGATGATGAACACGACCGACGTGCCGCTGAACCAGCTGCCCTATGAACAGCTGCAGCCGGGCGCGGCGGGGCTTGCCAGCATCCTCAAGCGCTACGGGTGACGGCGACGGGCGTGGTAACTTGACGCAGGTCACTCTGCCGCGCACGCCGGAGCTCTAGAATCCAGGGAATGTCGCACCGCACCCGCCATCACCGGACCTCCGCCGGCGCCGGCCGCCTCTGCGCGGCTGTGATCGCGGCGTGCCTGGCCCTCGGCCTGGGGGTCGCCCCGGCCGAGGCAGGCAACACCGTCTACAAGTGGGTCGATGCGAGCGGGGTCGTGCACCTCTCGACCGACAAGCCGCCGCGCGGCGTCCAGTACGAACGCATGGCCTGGACGTCGACCGGGAATGCGTCCAGCAAGCGCTCGCCTGCCGCGGTCGCCGGGCAGCAATCGCCTGCTCGCCGCCTCTTCCGAGCAGATCGCCAGTCGCAATGCGGTCGTTTCCGAGCTGCAGAACCGCGAATGCGTCGTGGCGCTGGAGTCGATCGATCGAATCGCACGCGGCGGGCAGGCCGTCGACGAGGCCGACTTCCACCGGTTGCAGCAGACGGCGGACCAGACCTGCAGCAAGGATCCCGACAAACGGCGCGAACAGGAGCAGATGGCTGCGAAACTGCGCGTCGCCAAGGGCGACGTCTGCGTCGATGCGCGCAACAAGCTCGCCGACATGCTGGAACCGGGCAGGCGCCCGTCGCGCGAACAACTGAAGAACCAGCAGGAATTCATCGAAGCACACTGCAAGGCGCCGGTGCGCTGAGACCATGCTCGTGGATGCCGCGGCGCCCCAGGTTGCACGCGACACTTCCGCAGCCGCTGCTCGCCACGGCAGCCAGGCGAGCACCGACACCCGGTGGCTCGCCATCTACAACCCGTCGGCAGGTCGGTCGCGACGCTCGCGCGCCTGGTTGCGGGTCGAAGGCGAGCTGCGTCGTGCCGGCCTGCGTTTCGATGTCGCGACGACACAGGCCGCCGGCGACGCTGCCGACATCGCTGCCAGGGCAGTGGGCGAAGGCCGCCGACGCATCATGGTGGCCGGCGGCGACGGCACGGTGCACGAGGTCGTCAACGGCCTGATGTGCCGCAATCCGCAGGCGACGGCCGACGACCGTCCGACGCTGGTCCCGCTGCCGCTCGGCACGGGCAACGACTGGGCGCGCTCGCTGCGCCTGCCTCACGATCCTGCCGCGCTCGCCGAATGCGTGCGACGCGGCCGGACCCTCCTCCACGACGTCGGCAGGATCACGTTTCCCGCGCGGCAGGACGCGGTGCGCTGGTTCATCAACGTCGCGGGCGCAGGATTCGATGCGCACGTGATCGAGCGCCTGCCCGCCGCAGACGCCCTCCGCGCTGGCCTACCTCGCGTCCGCCCTGCTGGAACTCAGCCGTTACCGCTCACCCCGATTCCGACTCGGGTGCGACGGCGGTCCTGCGCCTCGAGGGACGCTTCCTGCTCGCGTTCGTCGCCAATGGACAGTACTGCGGTCATCGCATGCACGTGGCACCCGTGGCCCTGCTCGACGACGGTCGACTCGACGTCGTCACGATCGAGGAGGTGGGCTTGCTGCGCGCGCTGCCCAAGCTGCTGAAGCTCTATCGCGGCAGCATCCTGTCGGATCCGCTGATCGGGCACCGCACGGTCGCCACGGTGCGCATCGATGCGGAGCCCGACGTGGCCGTGGAAGCGGACGGCCAGCTGGTCGGGCGCACGCCCGCGGTGTTCTCGCTGCAGCGACGGGCGCTGCGCGTGATCGTCGGCGACTGAAGTCGTCCGCCTGGGCGGGTCGGGGAAGGAGCCGCGCGGCACCGTCCCTGGCACCACGCGACCCCCATTGGACCGCACCGTGGAGGCTGTACCACGCTGTTCCTTGCCACTCCGTGGTCCTACTAGACCACAGAAAGGCATTGTAATGAATCACCGAAACAGGTGAGCCGTCGCCCGCAAGAATCTGCCTGGCAGGAATCTACTCGATGGCATATTCGGTTCCCTTTATAGCTATATCTAGAACCGTTATGGCGTAATTCGTCAATTACTCGGTCGAAACCGTACTTTCATCACGGTTTTTCGGGACGACGACGCCCATACTCCTCGCCATTCCAAGCGCCGCCGTGCGCAGGAGGTCGAGATGGAAGTCGCTGCCCTGGTCATTTTCGGTTCGGTCGCGCTCTGGTTTGCCGAGGAACTGAACGGCAACAAGCTCTGAGCTCAGCCTCGCGACGAGTCGGGTCGACGGGGTGTAAGGTCCGCGCATGCCGGCACCGACCCTCGTCACCCACCGCGGCGGCTGCCATTGCGGTGCCGTCGCTTTCGAAGTCGATGCGCCTGCCGAGCTTCGCGTGCAGGACTGCAATTGCTCGGTCTGCTCGATGACCGGATTCCAGCACCTGATCGTGCCCGCCAGCCGGTTCCGCTTGCTGCGCGGCAAGGACGCGCTGACGGAATACAGGTTCAACACCGGTACTGCCCGGCACCTGTTCTGCCGCCACTGCGGCATCAAGTCGTTCTACGTTCCGCGATCGAACCCCGACGGATTCAGCGTCAATGCGCGCTGCCTGGATCCGGCGACGATCGAGCGCGTCGTCGTCGAGCCGTTCGACGGGCAGCAATGGGAACAGTCCGCAGGGTCCCTGCGGCACTTGAGCCTGGAATAACCCGGAGCCGGCGCGGGCCGTCCGAAAGCGGCTCAGGCGGCGCGCTCGTCCCCGCGCTGCCGAAATCGTCCGGTCCCTGCGCTGGATAGGGCTTGATCGTCTGCGTGGCGGTGACGCCTTTCAGGTTGTTCGACACGGCCGGGATGCGGCTCTTGCGCTGCGCCCGCGCCCGTGCGAGCGCCGCGGCTGCCTCCTCGCGAGCCACGCGGCGGCGCGAGATCGCGACGACGGGCGGTTACCAGCATCAACAGGACGAGCAGTGACACAATTTTCATGGATCCTTCCGTGGCAAGCGCGCGCCGGCGCGATGCCGGCGTCGTACTCCGCATGCCGGAACCGGTACGCGGGACGGCAGTATCACCAATGCCCGGGCGCGGCGGTAGTCGAATAACGAGTGTTTCGCGTCAGAATCCGCCGACGCCGACGCAGCGCCCTCGTAGCGTGACGCATGCACGCCTCGCATCACCTGTTCGGGTGAGTTGGGAGGCCGGGCGCAGGGCTGGCCCCGCACCCAGGCCTTCTCCCGCCAGACGGGAGAGGGAGCGAAGGCACTACCAGTGGATGCCCCGCATCAGCGAGGCGAAGATCATGGCCTCGCGCGTGGCCGGCCGTTGCTCCTCGCCGTCGCGCTTGCCCTGTGCCGCCGCCGAATCCGGGAACATGCGGTAGGCCGAGTTCATGACGACCTCGGACAGCTTCGGCATGACGAGGTGCATGATCTCGGCAACGACGCCGAGGCGCGTCGCGATGCGCTGCGGCTTGCGGATGATCGCGTCGGCGATCATGTCGGCGGCCTCGTCCGGCGAGATGACCGTCGGCATTTCCTCGTAGAGCTTGGTCGGCGCGATCATCGGCGTGCGCACGAGCGGCATGTTGATGATCGTGAAGTGCACGTTCTCGTCGTGGAACTCCGACGCGGCGCAGCGCGCGAACGATTCGAGCGCCGCCTTCGAGACCACGTACGCGGAGAACCGCGGCGCGTTGGTCAGCACGCCGATCGACGAGACGTTGATGACGTGCCCCTGCTTGCGTGCCGTCATCGACGGCAGCAGGTTCATCGTCAGGCGCACGCACGCGAAGTAGTTGAGCTGCATCGTGCGCTCGAAGTCGTGGAAGCGGTCGTAGGACAGCGCGAGCGAGCGGCGGATCGAGCGGCCGGCATTGTTGATCAGCACGTCGACCTGGCCGAACTCCTTGAGGATGTCCTTCGCCAGCTTGTCGTTCGCGGCGTACTCGGTGATGTCGCACGAATACGTCTTCACGAAGCCACCGCCAGCGACGATCCGCTTGCGGACCTCGGCCAGCTTGTCTTCGTCGCGCGCAACGATGAGCACCTTGCCGCCGGCCTCGGCGATGCGGATCGCCGCGGCCTCGCCGATGCCCGACGAGCCGCCGGTGATCACGACGACCTTGCCCTTGACTGCGCCCTTCAGGCTGCGGTCGATCGAGAGGTCGGGATCGAGGTGGCGCTCCCAGTAGTCCCAGAGGCGCCAGGCGTAATCCTCGAGCGGGGGTACGCGGATCTTCGCCTTCTCGAGCAGCTTCGACGTTGCGGCCGAATCGAAGCGCGTCGGGTAATTGACGAACTGCAGCACCGAGCGCGGGACCTGCAGGTCGCGCAGCACCTGGTTGAAGACGTTCTGCAGCGGCTTGCTGCGTTCCACCGACTGGGTGACGGGCTCCGGCACCATGTCGAAGATCTTCGGGTCGAAGCGGAATGCCATCTCCGGTGCGTGCGCCGCGCGCGCGAACACGTTGAGGATTTCGCCCATCCGGCGCGTCTTCGGGTCGGTCAGGTGGAAGCACTCGCCGTCGTGCTTCGGCAGGTGCGAGAGGTACACCAGCGCGTCGACGACGAAATCGACGGGCACGGCATTGACGTAGCCGCCCTCGATGCCCACGAGCGGGACCCAGCGCGGCCACGACTCGCGCAGCTTCTGCAGCGCCTTGAAGAAATAGTAGGGGCCGTCGATCTTGTCGATGACGCCGGTCTGCGAATGCCCGAGCACGATGCCGGGCCGGTAGATGCGGAACGGCACCTTGCCGTTGGCGCGCACCTGCGCCTCGGAATCGTGCTTGGTGCTGTGGTAAGGATGGTCGAGTTCCTCGGCCTCCTCGAACATGTCCTCGCTGAACGTGCCGCGGTACAGGCCGGCCGCGGCGATCGAGCTCACGTGGTGGAAGCAGCCGGCGCCGATCGCGGCGGCCACGGCGAGCGCGCCTTCGGTACCGACGATATTGGCCTTGCGCATTTCCTCGGCCGAGGCGTCGATGTCATACACCGCGCCCAGGTGGTAGAAGTGCTTCACCTTGCCCTTGAGCCGGGCGAGGTCGCTCCTGGAGATCCCGAGCCTGGCCTGGCCGAGATCGCCCTTGATCGGGACGACGCGCTTGACGCTGTCCTTGCCCCAGAACTCGCGCAGCTCGTCGAGCTTGCCGAGCGACTTCGGCCGCACCAGCACGTAGACGGTCCCCTTGCCGCGCTGCAGCAGGGACTGCACCAGGAATCGACCGATGAAGCCCGTCGCGCCCGTCACGAAATACGTCATGGAACACTCCCCCGTTCTTTGCGGGCTACGTTAGGGGTCGTAGGTACTCACGTCAACGTGGCGCGTGCGAAGTTTTGGCTAAGATGACGGGTGCGGCGGAAGCCGGGCAACCGAGCTCGGCGGGGGCGTCCACCATGGCGAACAGCAAGCGGCGGCCCGGGCCCCGCAGCCAGCAGCAGGCCCGGCGCAGCGCAGCGTCGGAGCATCACGAGCGCATGTCGGCCATCGACACGGCGTGGTTGCGCATGGACGGCCCGGCCAACGCGATGATGATCGTCAGCGTGATGACGACCGCAACGCCCGTCCGCACGGCAGACATCCGCGGCATGCTGCGGTCACGGCTGCTGTGCTTCCACCGCTTTCGCCAACGGCCGGTGGCGGACGCCCTGGGCGCCTCCTGGCACGAGTCCGTCGACTTCGACCTCGACGCACACCTGGTCGAGACCGTCTTGCCGGACCCCGCCGGCAAGGCCGAGCTCGAGGCACTCACGGCCAAGCTCGCCAGCGAGCGGCTCGATCCCTCGCGACCCTGGTGGCAGGTGCACTTCGTGCCGCGGTACGGCGCCGGCAGCGCATGGATCATGCGGCTGCACCACTGCTACGCGGACGGCATCGCGATGGTCCGCGTGCTGCTCTCGCTGACCGAGCAGGACTCGGGGCCGGCGCTGGCCGGCGCCCAGGAATCGGCGACGCGACGCGTGCGCGGATGGCGGCCGGAGGGTGCGGGCGCACTGCCCTTGCTCGATTGGCTCGACCAGGTGTCACAACCCGCGGGCGACATCCTCGAGAACGCCCTGGCCGAGGGTGCGCGCCTGCTCGAAAGCGGCGTGCACCGGGTCTTCCATCCGGGACATGCGGCTGCGCTCGCGTCCCAGGCGGGCAGCATGGTGGGCGAGTTCGCCAGGGTGCTGGCATTGCCGGACGATCCGCCCACGCCGCTGCGCGGCGAGCTCAGCGGGATCAAGCGCGTCGCGTGGTCCGATCCGCTCGACCTCGGCGAGGTGAAGTCGGTTGGCAAGGCACTCGACTGCACGGTCAACGACGTGCTGATGGCGACCGTGGCCGGCGCGTTCGGCGCCCACCTGCGCGAAGCGCACGGCTTCGACACGCGCGAGCTCGTCCTGCGCGCGTCCATGCCGGTCAACCTGCGGGCAGCGGAGGAGCCGCTGACGCTCGGCAACAAGTTCGGGCTCGTGTTCGTGGACCTGCCAGTGGGCCAGCGCAATCCGCTGCAGCGCGTCTACACCATGCACGACACGATGCGTGCGCTGAAGGGCTCGCTGCAGCCGCCCATGACGCTGATGGTGCTCGGCATGATGGGCATGCTGCCCGCCGCACTGCAGGCGCCAGCCATCGAGCTGTTCAGCCGCAAGGGGACGGTGGTGGCCTCGAACGTGCCCGGGCCGCAGGCGCCGTTGTACCTGTGCGGGCAACGCATCGACGAGATGTATTTCTGGGTGCCGCAGAGCGGCTCGATGGGCGTCGGCGTGAGCCTCCTGTCGTATGCCGGCAAGGTGTTCGTCGGGATGATCGCGGACCGTGCCCTCATCCCGGACCCGGGGCAGGTCGTGGGCCGGATCGGCCCCGGATTCGAGCGCCTGTTGCTGGCGGCGACGGTCGGCGTGCTCGGGCTGCGCCAGCGCGAGCAGGCACTTGCGAAAAAAAAGCCGAAGCGGCCGCGGCAGTCGGCCAAGCCGCGCGCCCCGGCGGCGTCGCGCCGGACCAGGAAGCCCGTGGAAAATACCTAGGGCTCGGATTGACACACTGCAGCATGCACCCGCTATCCCGCACAATACGGCTTGAGACCCGCGAACCGGGCCCGCGATAGGAGGATTTGCCATGGCCACCCGTCACACGGGCAGTGATCGCCCACGCAAGGGCCAGCGACCGCGGGCCCGCGCTGCGAAGCGAGCGCCGCCACGAGGCCGTCCAGGCAAAGTGCGCGCAACCGCGCAGGCGGCTCAAGCCCAGGTGCTGCAAGGCGTGCAGCAGGTGTGGCTCGCCGGCATGGGGGCCATCTCCCGGGCCCAGAAAGACGGCCCGACCGCTTTCCAGGACGCGGTGGCCGAAGGGCTGCGCCTGTTGGGCCAGTCACGCTCCGCCGCCCAGCGCATGGTGCGCGACGCCTTCGAGAGCGCGCAGGACACCGTGCAGACCCGGGTGGGAGGGGCCAGGGAGCAGGCCCAGGAAACCCTGGATAACCTCGAGGCACTGTTCCAGAACCGCGTCCAGCGTGCGATGCACCAGCTCGGCGTGCCGACTGCGGAGGAGATCCGCGTCCTGACTCGGCGCGTGGCCGAGCTGAACGAGAACGTCAAGCGCATCGACGCGCGCGCGCGTACCGGCAAGTCCGCCAAGCCGGCGCAGCGCAGCGCGAACGCAGCGCGGCCGCGCCAGCGCGCGAAAAAGTAAGGCGGCGAGCGCGCAGCAGCGCGCGGAGGTCCAGCCGTGCTCGACCTGCAACCTGCAACGGGACGACCCAGGGGCAGTACGCGTCATTTCGGCCTCGCCCTCGCGGGCGGCGGTCCGCTCGGTGCGTTCTACGAAATCGGCTGCCTGCACGCGATCGACGAGGCCTTCGACGGTTTCGAGCTCACCGAGCCTGGAGATGTACGTCGGCGTGAGCTCCGGCGCCATGGTCGCGGCCGGTCTCGCCAACGGCTTCGACACGGCCGACATGGGGCTGGTCTTCATCCACAACGAGTCGAGCGAGCTGCAGTTCTCGCCGTCGTGGTTCCTGCTGCCCGCTTTCCGCGAATATGCGCGGCGCCTGGCCAGCATGCCGGGCATGCTCGCGAGCATCGCGCGCGAGTACCTGCGCGACCCGGGCAAGTCCTGGGCCGAGGCGCTCTACCCGGTCGGCAGCCTGCTGCCGACGGGAATCTGCGACAACCGTCCACTCGAAAGGTTGCTGGGCAAGCTGTTCTCCGCTCCCGGCCGGACCAATGACTTCAGGCAGCTCGAGCGACGCCTCTACATCGTGGCGACCGAACTCAACACCGGGCATTCGGTTCGCTTCGGCGAGCCGGCATACGACGACATCCCGATCTCGCGCGCGATCCAGGCCAGCACGGCATTGCCAGGGCTCTATCCGCCGGTCACCATCGACGGCCATGTGTACGCCGACGGCGCCCTGCTGCGAACCATGAATGCCTCCGTGCTGCTCGAGGCGGGCGCCGACTTCGTGGTGTGCGTGAATCCGCTCGTCGCCTTCGACGCGTCGAGCGCGCCCCGCCATGCCGACGGCTACCCGAAGCAGGAGCACGACCTGACGCACGGGGGCCTGCCGACCGTCCTCAGCCAGACGTTCCGCGCGCTGATCCAGTCACGCATGCAGGCCGGCATGAAGGGCTACAAGCAACGCTTCCCGGCCGCGGACGTCCTGCTGTTCGAACCGGACCGCGGCGATGCGGGCCTGTTCTTCCAGAATGTCTTCAGCTACCGCGACCGCGAGCAGCTCGCCGAACATGCCTACCAGCGCACCCGACGCGACCTGCGCAGCCAGGCCCCGGCCCTGCAGCAACTGCTGCGACGGCACGGCATCAAGTTGCGCCTCGACGTCCTCGACGACCGGCGGCGGACCTACGCCCGCGCGGTCGGCGAGCGCAAGCGTCGCCAGATCCCCATGGTGGGCCCGCTGCACCATGCCCTCGACCGCCTCGAACACATCGTGGCCCGGGGCTGAACCATGAAGCTGCTCGGGGTCGAAATCGGCGTGCCTCCCGCCGAGCGGGGTAACCTCGGTCGCCTGCTCGAGCGCAACGCCGCGTTGCGCGACGTCTTTGCGCAGGAGCCTGCGCTCGAGAAGCAGCTGCTGCGCCTGCAGAAATGGCAGTCGGAACGGCTGATGCGTTCCCACGACGACCTGCACCGGAGCGCCCGTTACCGGCTCGCAGTGGAGTTCTTCTTCAACGAGCTGTACGGGACGGACGCCCGGCGCCGCGACTCCGACCTGATCAAGGTCCAGACGGCGATGGAGCGGCTGCTGCCACGCGAAGGGCTCGTCGCCTTGTGCCTGGCGATCAGCCTCGAGACCTTGTCACAGGAGCTCGACGCCGACGTCACCCGGGCGCTGCCCCCTGGACCGGTCACGGTCGAGCGCTACGCCACCGCCTACCGCCACGTCGGCCGCCGCGCCGATCGCCGGCGGCAGATCGAGTTGCTGGACGAGGTGGGTGCCTACCTCGACGGCGTCGTGCGCAAGCCGATCGTCCGCGGCCTCGTTCGACTGGCGCGACGACCTGCTCACGCGGCAGGATTCGGCCTGCTGCAGGAATTCCTCGAGCGTGGGTTGACGGCCTTCGAGGCGATGCACGGTGCGAGTGAGTTCCTGGGCACGATCCGGGCGCGAGAGATGCGCGCCATGGAGCGACTGTTCGCAGGCACCGCAGACCCGTTCGAATTCGACGCTCCCGACACCCGGGGAAAGGCAGAGATCGGATGAGCCACCCAGGCCGGACGAAAAAAAGGCGCAAGCACATCCGCAAACCGCCGCCGCACTGGCGCAAGTTCCTGGTCCAGGCCGAGCTCGAGCTGCCGCCACCGACGCCCGGCGCAACCGAACCACCGTCGTCCGGATCCGCCGATGACTTCGATGATGAAGCAACCCTGGTGGAGTTGCCCTGGTGGCAGGAGCGTCCCGTCGTGCTGGGGCTGGCCGCGCTCTGCGCGCTGCTGCTGCTCGCCACGCTGCTGGTGGTGCGATCGGGCATGCATGACCGCGCGGCAGCACAGGCCGCCGAAGCGCGCGCACGGACCCTGACGCTGCGGGCGATCAGCGGCGAGCAGAAGCTGCGTGTCGCACCGAATCCGCGCAGCTGGTCGGCGGCCCCCGACGCCACGCTGCGCTGGCCAGAGCCGCCGCAACTGCTGCTGCTGTACCTGCCGGTGGGCTACGTCGAATACCTCAATTACGCGCTCGTCATCGACAAGGTCGACCACGGCCGCGTCATGGTGGTCGAGCGCATGGCCCCGGACTCGAACCGGGACCTGCGCATTTCACTGAACAGCTCCGCGTTCGGACCGGGTGAATATCGCCTGCGCGTGCAGGGTTATACGTGGCGCGGCGATCGCGTCGACGTCGGCTGGGTGCGGCTGGTGATCGGCAGCAGGTGACGGGACACAGGGGACGCTCACCTGTTTCCGTCCCCTATTTTCCGAGCCCGACCTCGTGCCGGCGACGGCCAGCGCTCAGCCACAGCAGGATCGCGAACACGAAGCCCAGCGCACTCGAGACACCGAAGAACAGCATCATCGGCTCGTAGCCGGCCGGGTTGAGCGCACTCGCGCCGGCCTGGTCGTTGAGCCAGCCGGCGACGAGGTTGGCCCCGGCGATGCCCGCGTTCTGCACGACCCACATCAGCCCGATCGCGGAGCCGAACCGTTCGGGCGCCACCAGCTTGCTGAGCAGCGGCCACATGACGGCGGGCACGAGCGAATAGCTGATGCCGATCAGGGCCGTCGCGATCCACAGGTTCCACGGCGTGTACGCCATGATGAAAATGGCGATGGGCAGCAGCAGCGCGCCAAAGGCGAGCAGCGGGGCGTACCGCCCGGTCCGGTCGCAGAGCCAGCCGAACGCCGGCGTCGTAAACATCGCTGCCAGGAAGACGTAGCTGTTCATGGCGCCCGCCGTGGCGAGGTCGAGGCCGTGTGCGTGCTGGAAATACTTGATCGAGAACGTGCTGCGGAACGCGAGGATGGCCGCGTACCACAGCACGCAAAGCACGAGCAGGTACCAGTAGGCGCGCCCGAAGCGCAACAGGTCGCCCGGCGTGAGGCGCGGCTGCGTCTCGCGCGGGCCGCTCGTCGCGACGCGATACCTCCTGTCCAGGCCATGATAGGCGAGCGCCGCCACCAGCCCGACCGCGGCGATCGACGCGGCGATGACGAGCGGCGGCTGCCAGCCGGCGGCGTACGCAGCGGAGAACCACGCCGGCGACATGTCGGCCGAGAACGACCCTGAGCGGCCGATCGCGAGCGAGAGGCCCATGGCGAAAGCGATCCGGCCACCGGCGAACCAATCGACGATCGCGACCGTCATCGCGATGTTCTGGGTCTCCGCGCCGATGCCGAAGAACAACCGGCCGGCGGCCATCGCGGTGAAGTCCGGTCCGAGCGCGGTCAACACGGCGCCGAGCAGGCAGACCGCCGTGCTCCAGACCAGCATGCGCCCTGCCCCGAAGCGATCGACGAGCATCCCGCCGACGAGGATCAGAACCACGTTCGGCAGGCTGTAGATCGCATTGAGCATCCCGATCTGCGTGTCGGAAAACCCGCGTTGCCGCTGCAGCAGGTCCGCGATGGGGCCGATCGAATCGTAGACGTAGAAGTTGCTGAAGTAGACGACGGCGATGAGCAGGAAGGCCATCCAGGACAGCGTCCGGCGCGGGCTCGTCTCGGCCATGTTTCCCCCAGGACGCACGGGTTCTCGCCATTCGCAGGCGGTCGCACTGTCGGCTGCAAGCTAGCACGGCATTTGCCCGCAGCGCACCCTTTGTCCGTCGGGAATCAGGTGACATTCTCCTGCTACCCGCTCGGGAAACAGGCGAGCGTCCACCTGTTTTCCCTAGCCGTCGGCGCGCAGCGCCTGCAAGGGTGGCCGGGTCACGACCGAACGGGCGGCCAGCAGCCCGGCAATGCCGACGAGCGCGGCGCCGCCCAGCACGCCGATGACCCAGATCCATGGATCCGGCGAATATTTCAGGTCGAAGACCTGTCGCGCGAGCACGTAGCCGACAGCCGTGGCACCCGCCGCCGCCAGCAGCCCCGCGAGCGCCCCCAGCACGATGAATTCCGCGGCCACGCCCTGGAACACGACGCTGCGTGTCGCGCCCAGCGTACGCAGCATCGCGCTTTCATAGCGGCGCTCGTCGCGCGTCGACTGCACGGCCGCGAGCAGCACCATGAGTCCCGCCGCCAGCGTGAACAGGAACACGTACTGCACGGCGAGGCTCGCCTTGTTCATCACGTCGCGGACCTGACCGAGCAGCGCCTCGATGTCGATGATCGTCACCTCGGGGAACTGCCGCACGAGTTCCGCCAGCGCCGGCCGCTGCGCCGGCTCCACGTGCACGCTCGTGATCAGCGTGCCGGTCACGTTCTCGAGCACGCCGGGCGAGAAGACGACGAAGAAGTTCGGCTTGAACGTGTCCCAGCGCACCTCGCGCAGGCTGGTGATGCGACCGGACACCAGCTCGCCTGCAATGTCGTAGGTGAGCGTGTCGCCGAGCTTCAGGCCGAGCAGTTCCGCGTACTCGGACTCGACGGACACCTGCGCTCCCGACCGTTCCCCCCGCTGCCACCAGCGGCCCGCGACGATCTTGTTGCCCGGGCCGGGATCCTCGGACCAGGTGAGGTTCGCCTCGCGCTCGATGAAGCCGGTGGCGCGGTCGGAGGTGAAGCTGAGCTTCTCGACGGGCACCTCGTTGATCGCGACCAGGCGCGCGCGCAGCATCGGTGCCAGCTCGGTCGAGGCAAAGCCCGCGGCGGCGAAGAACTCCTGCACGCCCCGCCCCTCGTCGGGCCGGATGTTGATCAAGAAGTAATTCGGCGCATCGGCGGGCAGGCTCGCCCGCCAGTCACGCAGCAGGTCGTCACGCACCAGGGCCAGCAACAGCAGCACGGTGATCCCGAGCCCGAAGGCGACGATCTGCACGATGCTGTCGCGATCGCGCCGCACGATGTTCGCCAGTCCGTAGCGCCACGCAACGCCGACACCGCGCCGCAGCGGTGCGAGCGCGCGGATCAGCCCCCACCCCGCGAGCGCCAGCGCCAGGAACGTGGCGCCGAGCCCACCTGCCACGTAGCCGACGAGCTTTGCATCACGCACGATCCAGTAGAGCAACGCGAGGACGGAGGCGAGCGCCAGCCCGTATACGACCGAGTAGCGCAGCGGCGGCGGTTGCAGGTCGCGCCTCAGCACCCGGCCCGGCGGCACGTTCTTCAGTCGCAGCAAGGGCGGCAGTGCAAAGCCCACCAGCACCACGACCGCCGTGACGATGCCGAGCGCGAATGCGTCGGGCGCGGGCGGTGGCAAATCACCGCGCAACAAGTCGCGCAGCAGCCACGCGATGCCCGATTGCGCCACGTAGCCGAGCGCGGTACCGAGCAGCGCGGTGACCACGGCGATGACGACCAGCTGCAGTATCGTGTTGGCGACGACGACTCGCTGCGACGCGCCCATGCACTTGAGCAGCGCGACCGTGTCGAGATGGCGGCGTGCATACCGTTGCGCGGCCATGGCCACCGCGATCGCGGACAGCAGCACGCTGACGAGGCTCGCGAGCGACAGGAAGCGTCCGGCACGATCGGCCGAGGCCCGGATCTGCGGGCTCGCATCGGCCACCGACTGCACGCGCTCGCCGCGCTGCCGGCTGCCCTGCAGCCAGTCGCTGAACCCGGCGATCGACGCCGGATCGCCCGCAAACAGAACCGCACGAGTGACGCGACTTCCGGGCTGGATCAGCTGCGTGGCCGGCAGGTCCGCGCGGTTGATCATCAGCGTGGCCGACAGGTCGGCAAAGCCGCTGCCCTGGTCCGGCCGGTAATCCAGCACGCGCGTGACCCGCACGCGATGCGCGCCGACGGCGAGTTCCGCTCCCACCGCCGCACCGAGCTTGGCGAGCAGGCGCGAATCGGCCCACGCCTGGCCGGGCTGCGGAATCTCGTCGCGTGGGCCGCCCCGCACCGAACGGCTCGTCTGCCACCTTGAGCTGGCCGCGCAGCGGATAACCCGCGCCGACCGCGCGCAGTGCGACCAGCGATGATTCCTCGCCGAAGAACACGACGCTCGGCATCGACTCGATGCGCGCGACCTGCAGTCCCCTCCGGCGTGCTTCCCTCTCGTAACCGTCGGCGATGGACGCGCCGACTCGAGGCGGAGGTCCGCGGCGAGGACCTCGCCTGCCTGCTGCTCGACCGCCCGACCGATGCGGCTCGTGAAGAACCCCACGGCCGTCAGCGAGGCGACGGCGACGAGCAGCGCCAGCACCAGGACGGCGAGTTCACCGGACTTCAGGTCACGGAACAGGTTGCGCAGCGCGAGCGTGAGCCAGGTCATGCCGTGCTCGTGGGTTCAGTGCGCGACGCGGCCGGCATCGAGCCGGATCACCCGCTGGCAACGCCCGGCCAGTGCCGCGTCGTGGGTCACCAGGACGAGCGTCGTCCGGGTCGAGGCATTCAGGCCGAACAGCAGGTCCATGATCTTCTCGCCGGTCGTCGCGTCGAGATTGCCGGTCGGCTCGTCGGCGAACAGGACGGCCGGTGAGGTGACGAACGCCCGTGCGATGGCGACGCGCTGCTGTTCGCCGCCGGAGAGCTGCCGCGGATAGTGGCCCAGCCGCTCGCCCAGGCCCGACGCGACCGAGGACCTCGCGCGCCGTGGACCGCGCATCGGGTCGTCGCGCGAGTTCGAGCGGCAACATGACGTTCTCGAGCGCGGTCAGGGACGGCAGCAGGTGAAACGACTGGAAGACGAAGCCGACGTGGCGTGCCCGCACGGCCGCGCGGCCATCCTCGTCGAGTGCGGACAGTTCGTGACCCGCAAGCCAGACGCGCCCGGAGCTCGGTTCGTCGAGGCCGGCCAGCAGGGCGAGCAAGGTCGACTTGCCTGCCCCCGACGCGCCGACGATCGCCACCGACTCGCCACGCCCGATCGTCAGGTCGACATCGGCGAGAATGGCGAGCGTTCCCTCCGGGCTGCTAACCTGACGGCCGAGTCCCTGGGCCTCCAGCACCGTGTCCGCATTCGTTCGTTCGTTCACCGTCATCCTGTTCCTTTGCGTCGGCTGGTTCGGCGCGGCGCCCGCCTGGCCGGCGGCCCCGGCGGCTCCCTCGATCCTCGTGCTGGGCGACAGCCTGAGCGCAGCGTACGGGATACGCGTCGACCAGGGCTGGGTCGCCCTGCTGCAGGCCCGGCTGCGAGCGCAAGGCTACGGTCACCGCGTGGTCAACGCCAGTTCGAGTGGCGAGACCACGGGCGGCGCGCTCGCCCGGTTGCCCCGGGCGCTGGCCACGCACAAGCCGGCCATCGTCATCGTCGAACTCGGCGGCAACGACGGCCTGCGGGGCTTGCCGGTCAAGGATGTGCGCGCGAACCTCGAATCCATCGTTACCCTTTCGCAGCAGGCGGGGGCCAGGATTCTGCTGGTCGGCATGCGGATCCCGCCCAACTACGGGCCGTCCTACACGCGCGACTTCGAGCGGATGTATTCGCAACTGGCCAGGAGCCATGCCCTGCCCCACGTGCCGTTCCTGCTGGCCGACGTCGCGCTGGACGACAACCTGATGCAGGACGACGGTCTCCATCCGAATGCGGCGGCCCAGCCGCGCCTGCTCGAGGCGGTCTGGAAGCCCCTCGAGCCCATGCTGCGGCCACGCTGAGGCGGTCGACGCGATTTCTGCTGAGGCGCGTCCCGGTGTATTCGACCGGCGACGCTGTTATATAGCTTTTGCAGGCCGGCCCGGCAGGGCGGGCCACAGACAGGGGATTTGTCGTGGATAAGATCTGGTTGCCGCAGTACCAGGCCGGCGTGCCTGCCGAAATCAATCCGTCCGAATACGGCTCGCTGCTCGCACTGATCGAGCAGAGCATCGCCCGGTTCCGGGACAGGCCCTGCTTCACCTGCATGGAACGGACGCTGACTTACGGCGACCTCGACCTGCTCGCCGGCCGGTTCGCCGCTTACCTGCAGAAGGTGGCGCGGCTGCGCCAGGGCGACCGGATCGCGGTCATGCTGCCGAACGTCCTGCAGTACCCCGTGGCGATCATCGGCGCATTCCGGGCCGGCCTCACGGTCGTCAACGTCAACCCGATGTACACGCCGCGCGAGCTGCAGCACCAGCTGCACGACTCGGGCGCGCGCGCCATCCTGATCCTGGAGAACTTCGCCCACACGCTCACCGAGGTCCGCGACCACGTCGAGATCGACACCGTGATCGTCACGGGCGTCGGCGACCTGCTCGGCTTCCCGAAGTCCGCGCTGGTCAATTTCGCGCTGCGTCACGTGCGCAAGCAGGTGCCGGAATGGAGCCTGCCGGGATCGGTCGTCGTTCACGGAAGCCCTGAGCAAGGGCCGCTACGAAAACCTCGAGCCCGTGTCACTCGGTCACGAGGACATCGCGTTCCTGCAGTACACGGGCGGCACGACCGGCGTTTCGAAGGGCGCCGTGCTGACGCACCGCAACCTCGTCGCGAACGTGCTGCAGTCGGAAGCCTGGATCCGGCCGAGCCTGAAACTGGACGAGCCACTCGTCGCGATCACCGCGCTGCCGCTGTACCACATCTTCGCGCTGACGGCGAACGCGCTGACGATGATGAAGCTCGGCGCGCACAACCTCATGATCCCGAACCCGCGCGATTTCCCGGGCTTCGTCAGGGAGCTGGCCAGGCACCGCTTCAGCTTCTTCGCCGGCGTCAACACGTTGTTCAATGCCTTGCTGCACACGCCCGGGCTTCGACAGCATCGACTTCAGCGGCCTGCGCTGCAGCCTCGGCGGCGGCATGGCCGTGCAGCGCGCGGTGGCCGAGCACTGGAAGCGCGTCACCGGCAACGTGCTCACCCAGGCCTGGGGCCTGACCGAGACCTCGCCCGCCGCGTGCATCAACCGGCCCGGCGACGATTTCAACGGCTCGATCGGCCTGCCGATTTCGTCGACGGTCATCTCGATCCGCGACGACGACGGCAAGGAACTGCCGCAGGGGCAGTCCGGCGAGATCTGCGTCGAGGGGCCGCAGGTCATGCGCGGGTACTGGAACCGCCCGGACGAAACCGAGAAGGTGATGCTGCCCGGCCAGGTGCTGCGCACGGGCGACATCGGCTACATCGACCCGCAGGGCTTCGTGTTCATCGAGGATCGCAAGAAGGACATGATCCTCGTCTCGGGCTTCAACGTTTACCCGAACGAGGTCGAGGGCGTGGCCGTGACGCACCCCGGGCGTGCTCGAAGTCGCGGCGGTCGCGCAGCCGGACGAGCGCGCCGGCGAAGTCGTCGCGCTGTTCGTCGTGCGCAAGGATCCGTCGCTGACCCAGGAAGCCCTGATCGAGTATTGCCGCGCGCAGCTGACCGGCTACAAGGTGCCGAAGCGCGTGTACTTCCGCGACGAGCTGCCGAAGACCAACGTCGGCAAGATCCTGCGGCGCGAACTGAAGGACGAGCTGAAGCCAGCGGCGGAGAAGCCTGCTGCCCGGCCGCCGCACCGGCGGTGTCGCACGAACTTGAATGCCGGCACCCGCGTGGCCGAGCGTCTGAGCGAAGGTTCCGGGGTCACGCTCCTCTGCTGGGCAATCGAGATCGAAGCCCAGTCCCACTTTGGCGGACGGCGGGCCATGCGGTGTCGAGTCCCGGCTCTCGGTACCTGGTCGAACCCTATTTTCGCAGTGCTCTTCGTCGGCGCAGTCCTGGCCCAGATGGCGGCCAGGGAGTTCCGGCCATTCGTACGGGCGCATCATGCCTCGACGACGGTTGGCACGACGCTGGCCGACTTCGCAGTCGCTCCTTGGCCAGCTACGCCGGCGGGACGTCGCTGCTGTTCACGCTGCTCATGGTCTCGCTGTACGTCTGGCATCGAACCCTTGGCTCGATATCGATCGAGACCGTGAGTCCGCCCGAAGTCCGAGATCTTCTACTGGGTGACGATCATGTTCTCGCAGACGCTTGCACGGCCCTGCGCAGACTGGACCGCGGACACGGCAGGCTCGGCTATCGCGTGCAATCTTTTCGGAAGCGCTACCGGCATCCGTGGCTGCGTATTTCTGGAGCAACGTCTCGAACGCATCTCTGTTGTTCTGGGCGCTTCTGCTGACGCGGCCCCTCGGCGCTGTCGTCAGCGAATCCCTTGACAAGCCGTGACGCGGCGGACTGGGCACTCAGCCGCGTATTCGGCACTCCGCAGCTGCTGCTGATATTCATCGTGCTGCATCCTGGTCTCCCGAGCGTGCGGCGCGCTTCGCATGACATGGCCGGAACGGCACCGTCATGCCGACCGCATTGTTCAGCGCCGCTTGACGGTTCCGCGGAAACGTCAATTGCTCCAGTCGAGTGACCTCAGTCGCACCGAGTCGGCTTACTGCTTCTTTTTGCCCCGCCGCGACGCCGCGGCCATCGACGATTGCGCCACGTAGTGCGCCGCGACGTCATCGCCGGCGCTGGCCGCGCGATGGATGCCCTCGACGATCATCTTCTCGGCACGCTCGGTGCCGACCCAGTTCACGATCGTCACCCACTTGCCCTTTTCCAGGTCCTTGTAGTGCTGGAAGAAGTGCGCGATCTGGTCCGTGAGTGTCGTCGGGCAGGTCCTTGTACGACTTCACGCCCTCGTAGAACGGGTGCAGCTTGTCGACCGGCACCGCGATGACTTTTTCGTCGTCGCCCGCTTCGTCCTTCATCAGCAGCGCACCCACCGGGCCGCACGCGCACGATCGCGCCCGCCACGACCGGGCTCGGCACGACGACGATGACGTCCACCGGGTCGCCGTCGCCCGACAGCGTGTGCGGAATGAAGCCGTAGTTGCCGGGGTAGAACATCGCCGTGTTGAGGAAGCGGTCGACGCGCAGCGCGCCCGATTCCTTGTCGAGTTCGTACTTGACCGGGACGCCGCCCTGCGGAATCTCGATGAGCACGTTGACGTCACGCGGTGGGTCCGCGCCGATGCCGATTTTGCTGATGTCCATGGGAAGTGGTCAGTGACTAGTGAATAGTGGATAGTAGGAGGAAGCAGGAGCACATGCGATCATAGTGTCAGGAGCGCCCGGGCGCCCTCCGACTATCCGCTATCACTATCCGCTAGTCCACTTCATCCGCGTGGTAACTGCGGCGAAAGCTCGTGCACGGCCTCGACCATCGCCAGTGCATGCTCGGGCTTCACCTCCGGGTGGATGCCGTGGCCCAGGTTGAAGACGTGGCCGTGGCCCTTGCCGTAGCTCGCGAGCACCCGGCCCACCTGCTCGCGGATCTGCTCCGGCGGCGCATAGAGCACGCTGGGATCGAGGTTGCCCTGCAGGGCGACGCGATCCTGCACGGCACGGCGCGCATCGGCGAGGTCCGTGGTCCAGTCGACGCCGAGGGCATCGCAACCGCTGTTCGCCATCTCGGCCAGCCACTGGCCGCCGCCCTTGGTGAACAGGATGACCGGCACCTTGCGGCCTTCCGCCTCGCGCGTGACGCCCTGCGACGATCTGCTGCATGTAGCGCAGCGAGAACTCGCGATAGTCCGCCGGCGTCAGTGAGCCGCCCCAGGTGTCGAACACCATGACGGCCTGTGCGCCGGCGGCGACCTGCGCATTGAGATAGAGCGTCGTGGCGCGCGTGATCACGTCGAGCAGCCGGTGCAGTTCGCGCGGCGCGCCGTAGAGCATGCCCTTGATGTGCTCGAAGTTGCGGCTGCCACCGCCTTCCACCATGTACGTGCCGACGGTCCACGGGCTGCCGGCGAACCCGATCAGCGGCACGCGACCCTTGAGTTCACGGCGGATCGTGCGCACGGCGTCCATCACGTAACGCAGCTCGCCTTCCGGATCCGGGATCGGCAGCCGGTCGATGTCGGCCGTCGTGCGCACGGGGCGTGCGATTTTCGGTCCTTCGCCCGTCTCGAAGCTGAGGCCGACGTTCATCGCGTGCGGCACGGTCAGGATGTCCGAGAACAGGATTGCGGCGTCGAGCCGATAGCGCTCGAGCGGCTGCAACGTGACTTCGCAGGCCAGGTCCGGGTTCATGCAGAGGTTGAGGAAGCTGCCGGCCTTGCCGCGCGTCGCGCGGTACTCGGGCAGGTAGCGGCCCGCCTGCCGCATCATCCACAACGGAGTGCGCGGCGTCGGCTGGCGCAGCAGGGCGCGCAACAGCAGGTCGTTCTGCAGCGGCGCGCTCACTGGGCTGCTCCCGCGAAGACCTGCGCAATCGTGCGCTGGATCGCTTCGGCCGCGGCCCGCGGATCGGCGGCGTCGCGGATCGGGCGGCCCACGACGATGTAGTCGGCGCCGTTCGCGAACGCCTGTGCCACGTCCACCGTGCGCTTCTGGTCGTCGACCGGCTTGTTCTCGACCGGGCGGATGCCGGGTGTCACGACCAGCAGCCGGTGATCGATGAATTCCCGCAGCATCGGAGCCTCGAGGCCGGACGAGACGACACCGTCGCAACCCGCCTCGAGCGCACGCCGCGCCCGCGACAGCACCAGCTTCTCGACGTCCACGGTGAAGCCGAGGTCGTCGAGGTCGCCGCGATCGAGGCTCGTCAGCACCGTGACCGCGAGCACCTTGACGTCGCCCTTCGCCGCCGCGGCCGCCTCCATGATGGCCTGGTTGCCGTGGACGGTCGTCAGCGTGACGCCGCGGTTGCGCAACTGCTTCACCGCCGCGGCAACCGTGGCCGGCACGTCGAAGAACTTGAGGTCGACGAAGACCTTCTTGCCTTGCGCCACCATCCAGTCGAGCAGCTCGTAATAGCCCCCCGACATGAACAGCTCGAGCCCCAGCTTGTAGAACTGCACGGAGTCGCCCAGCTTTTCCGCCAGCTGGCGGGCGGCGGCCGGGTCGGCGACGTCCATGGCGAAGATCAGGCGTTCACGGACCGGGATCGGCTTGGGCACGAAGGGCATGGGCGGCTCGGGAGGAAGGCAGCCGTGAATGATAACGAGGGCGGAAGGGCTAGGGGATAGGGTCAGGGGTTAGGCCAGATGAGGACGGCCGTAACGCCGGCCTCCGTACTAACCCCTATCCCCTATTCCTATCCTTCACGTCCGCTCGGACGGCTCGAACAGCCGCCGATGCTCGAGGATGGCGAACCGGTCGGTCATGCCGGCGATGTAATCGGCCACGGCCCGGGCCCGCCCGGCCTGGCCCTCCGCGGCTTCCATGCGCCGCGCCGCCTCCTGGTGCTCGGTGGGCATCAGGTGCACGTCGCCGAGCATGGCCTCGAAGAGTTCGCGCACGACGCGCTGGGCCTTGGTGGTCATGCGCAGGACCCGGTAATGCTTGTAGAGGTGTTCGCGCAGGTAGCGCTTGAGCTCCAGGTGCTCCTCGCGGACGGCCTCGCTGAACGCGAGCAGCGGCGGCCGGGCGGGAGCGGACGTCTTCCACGTCGCGCGGCGCGGCCTCGGCCAGGGCTGCAGCCGAAGCATCGATCAGGTCGTTGACGGTGTAATCGATCATGCGCCGCACGACTTCGTGCACGAGCCTGCGGCCGGCGAGCTGTGGATACTGGGACCGGACCTGTGCGTACTGGCGGCCGAACATGCGGCAACCGCACAGGTCGTCGACGTCGACCAGGCCCGCCCGGATCCCGTCGTCGACGTCGTGATTGTTGTAGGCGATCTCGTCCGCCAGGTTGGCGAGCTGCGCCTCGAGACCCGGTGAGCGGCGCTGCAGGAAGCGCTCGCCGAGCTCGCCGAGCTCGCGGGCATTCGCGGCTGAGCAGTGCTTGAGGATGCCTTCCCTGACTTCGAACGTCAGGTTGAGGCCGGCAAACTCCGCGTAGCGCTCCTCGAGTTCGTCGACCACGCGCAGCGACTGCAGGTTGTGCTCGAACCCGCCGAAATCGCGCATGCAGTGGTTCAGCGCGTCCTGGCCGGCGTGCCCGAAGGGCGTGTGGCCGAGGTCATGGGCGAGGCAGATCGCTTCGGCGAGCGGCTCGTTGAGCGACAGGGCGCGGGCAACGCTGCGCGCAATCTGGGCGACTTCGAGCGAATGCGTGAGCCGCGTGCGGTACAGGTCGCCCTCGTGGTTGACGAAGACCTGCGTCTTGTAGACGAGCCGCCGGAAGGCAGTCGAATGCACGATGCGGTCGCGGTCGCGCTGGTATTCGGTCCGGTGCCGCGGTGGCGGCTCGGTGACGCGCCGACCTCGCGATGACGAATCGCGCTGCGCATACGGAGCGAGATGTGCTTCTTCGGGCGCGACGACCGGATTCGCCGGGATGTTCATGCAGCGGCCTCGAAATGTTCCCGCAATGTCTGCTGCAACGATTCCGCGGGGTAGTCGCCACTGACCACGCCTTCCCCGAGCCGGCGCAGCAGCACCAGGCGGATCCGGCCCTGCAGGACCTTCTTGTCCATTCCCATGAGTTCGAGCGCCCGCGCGGCGCCGATGCGCGGCGCGACGACTGGCAGGCCCGAGCGCGCCAGCAGCACGCGGACGCGGTCGACCGACGCGGCGTCCAGCCAGCCGAGCCGCTGCGAGAGATCCGCGGCGAGCAGCATCCCGAGGCCGACAGCCTCGCCGTGCAACCACGCGCCGTAGCCGGCCGCGGTCTCGATCGCGTGCCCGAAGGTGTGGCCGAGGTTCAGCAAGGCCCGCTGGCCCTGCTCGCGCTCGTCGGCCGCGACGATGCGGGCCTTGATTTCGCAGGACCTGCGCACGGCGTACGCGAGCGCCGGCACGTCCAGCGCCAGCAGGTCGTCGAGGTGGCTTTCGATCCACCCGAGGAACTGCAGGTCGTCGATCAGGCCGTACTTGATCACTTCAGCGAGCCCGGCCCGCAGCTCGCGGGGCGGCAACGTGCGCAGCGTGGCGAGGTCCGACAGCACGGCGCGCGGCTGGTGGAACGCACCGATCATGTTCTTGCCGCGCGGATGGTTGACCCCCGTCTTGCCACCGACGGATGAATCGACCTGGGCGAGCAGGGTCGTGGGCACCTGCACGAAGTCGATGCCGCGCTGGTAACAGGCCGCCGCGAACCCGGCCATGTCGCCGACGACGCCGCCGCCGAGCGCGACGATGCAGGCGTCACGGTTGAGCCGGCCCTCGATCAATGCGTCGAAGACCCGGTCGAGGACCGCGAGCGTCTTGAACTTTTCCCCGTCCGGCAGGGTGACGGACAGGACGCGCTTGCCCTGCAGGCCGTTCGCCAGGGCTTCCAGGTAAAGCGGGCCGACGGTCGCGTTGGTCACGACCAGCACGTCGCGCGCGGTGACATGGGATGCAACCAGCTCCCCGTCGTGCAGCAGGCCCGCGCCGATGACGATCGGGTAGCTGCGTTCCCCGAGATCGATCCGCAGGACGTCGGGCGCCGAGCCGGTCACGCGGGGGCGCCCGGGGGTCTTTCGAGCTCGCGGCAGACCTGCTCGACCACGGACTTGACCTTGCGGCCGTCCGTGTCGACGACGATCTCGGCGACCTCGAGATAAAGCGGCGCCCGCTGCTCGAAGAGCCGCGCGAGCGTGCCGCGCGGATCGGGGTTGTCGAGCAGCGGCCGGTCGTTGCTGCGGCGGGTACGGGCGAGTTGCTGGTCCACGGACGTCCGAAGATACACGACGCGGCCACGCTCGCGCAGTCGGGCGCGGCTGCCCGGATCGAGGATCGCGCCGCCACCGGTGGCGATGAGGACGGCGTCCTCGCGGGTCAGCGCGTCGATGATCTCCGCCTCGCGCTGGCGGAAGCCGGCCTCGCCCTCGCGCTCGAAGATGTAGGGGATGTCGACGCCGGTCCGGGCCCGGATCTCCTCGTCGCTGTCGATGAAGCGCAGGCCGAGGCGGCGTGCGAGCTGGCGCCCGACGGCGCTCTTGCCCGATCCCATCGGCCCGACTAGGAAAACGTTGGTCATCGCTTGGGCTGGCTGGCAGCAGGACCCCGAAACAGGCGCGGCCGCAGGGTCACCCTGCGGCCGCGCATTTTCTCACCAGGAACGACGGTGCGTCAGAAAACGTTCGCACCCTCGCGCAGGATCTTCGGCGTGACGAAGATCAGCAGCTCGTCCTTGTTGTCGGTCTTGGTCTTGCTCCGGAACAGGTAGCCCAGGCCCGGGATGTCGCCCAGGAACGGCACCTTGCTCACCGTATCGCGCTGCTCGGTCTCGAGGATGCCGCCGAGCACGACCGTCTGGCCGTCGTTGACGAGAACCTGGGTCGTCACGTTGCGGGTGTCGATGCTCGGCACGGCGCCGCCGGTTGCGCTCGGCAGGATCTGCCCGACGCTGTCCTTGGAGACGGTCAGGTCGAGGATGATGCGGTCGTCCGGCGTGATCTGCGGCGTGACCTTCAGCGACAGCACGGCCTTCTTGAACTGGGTGGTCGTGGCGCCGCTCGAGGCCGACTCCTGGTACGGGATCTCGGTGCCCTGCTCGATCACGGCTTCCTTGCCGTTCGCGGTGATCACGCGCGGCGAGGAGACCACCTCGCCGCGGCCTTCGCGCTGCGCGGCCGTGATCTCGAGGTCGACCAGGTAATCGGAACCCAGCAGCGTCATCGCGATCTTGCCGGCCGGGTTCGCGATCGGCAGGTTGACCAGGTAGCGGTCGTTGGCCGGAGGGGTCTGCACCTGGTCGCCGTTCAGGCCCGTGCCCCTCGGGCTGATGATCGGGCCGGACTCGCCGGGGACGGCGTCGAGGCCGCTGTTGCCGACGTACAGGAGGCCGTCGTTGCCATTGGTGCCGACGTACGCGCCACCGAAGCGCACGCCGAGCTCGCGGCTGAAGTCGTCGTTGACGATGACGATGCGCGCCTCGATCAGCACCTGCTTCACGGGGATGTCCAGCGTCTGCACGAGGCGGCGGACGTCGGCCAGCCGTTCGGCCGTATCCGCGAGCAGCAGCGTGTTGGTGCGGTCGTCGATCGACACGCTGCCGCGCTCGGAGAGCAGCGAGGTCTTGCCCTGCGACTGGATCAGCGCCGCAAGGTCGGAGGCTTTCGCGTAGTTGACCTGCAGGTACTCGGTGCGGACCGGGGCCAGCTCCGTCAGTGCCTTGCGCGACTCCGCCTGCTGGCGTTCGCGGGTGGCGAGTTCTTCGGCCGGCGCCACGTAGATGACGTTGCCTTCCTGCCGCTTGTCGAGGCCCTTGGTGCGCAGGACGATGTCGAGCGCCTGGTCCCACGGCACGTTCTGCAGGCGCAGCGTGACGTTGCCCTGCACGCTGTCGCTCACCACGATGTTCTGGCCGCTCGTCTCCGCGAGCAGCTGCAGCACGGCGCGGGTCTCGATGTCCTGGAAGTTGAGCGTCAGCCGCTCGCCTTTGTATTCACGCTTGCTCGGGTCGACGTACGCGGTCTTCGGCTTCGGCCGGATCTCGAGCACGTAGTCCCGGTCGCTCTGGTAGGCGAGCTGGTCGTAGTCGCCGGTGGCGTTGACGATGATCCGGGCACCGAGCGGAGTGCGGGTGACGTCGAACGCGCTGACCGGCGTCGCGAAATCGACGACGTCGTATCTCTTGCCGATGTCGCCCGTGAGGCCGGTACGCGGGAAATCGACCACCAGGCGTCCGCCTTCCTGCTTGAGGCTCGCCTGCACGTGCGGATCGCTCGTCCGCACCATGATGCGGCCGGAGCCGTCTTCGCCGCGACGGAAGTCGACCTTGTCGATCGACCAGCCGGTGGGCGCAGCCGCCGCACCGCCCGCTGCGGTCGGCGCAGTGGCGAGCACGGCGGGGTTGCCCGAGAGGGCCCGGCCGAGCGTGACGTAGACGTTGTTGCCGTCGACCCGCGTCGTATACGGCTGCAGCGAATCGAGGTTGAACACGACGCGCGTGCGCCCGGAGGCCTCGGCCGCAACGATCGTGTCGACGCCGCCTGCCTTGACGTCGATGCGCCGCGATTCGAGCGCGACGGACGTGCCGGGCAGGTCCACGGCAAGACGCGCGGGGTTGTCGATGGTGAAGGAGACCGGCTGCGGCGCGGGGCCGTCCAGCACGAGTTTCACCTCGAGCTGGTCGCCGGGCTGCGGCTGGAGTTCGACCTTCGTGAGGTGCGTGGTCGCCTGCGCGAGCGCTGCCTGCGCGACGAACACGAGCGCCCCGGCCAACGCGACGAGCGCCGCGGGGCGGAAGGGCCGGCTGCGGCCTGCCTCCGGGCGGCGAAGGTTCACGTGCGAAGATGCAGCGGTCATTCTCGGATCTCCTTGCAGATCATTCGCTCAGCGCGAGTGCGGCGGGGCGTTCGATGAATCCGCCCATGCCGTCGGGAACGATCTCGATGAGCGAGATCTTGCCTTCGTCGATGGCCGTGATCCGGCCGTCGGCCTGTCCCAGGTGGTGGCCCGGCAGCACGCGGTGGACGAGCCCGTCGCGCGTCTGCACCAGGCCGTAGAGCATGCCCTTGAGTTTCACGGTGCCGACCATGCGCAGCGTGTCGAGCGAAAACTGCTCGAGGAACTCGCGCGGACGCTGCGCGTCGGGGCGTACGCCCGTGGTCGAGCTGGCGGTCACCGACGAGCCGGGCTCGAACGGCGAGCGCTGGTCGAACGCCGCGTAGTCGAAGGTCTCGTACGGCTTCACTTCGGGCAGCGGCTCGATGCCCTGCCCGGGCTTCGCCTTGGTCTCCGCGACCCATCCCTGCAGCTCGTCCATGTCGCTGCCACAGCCGGCGAGCAGCGCCAGCACGGGTGCGATCAGGGCGACGCGCTTCATGTTGCCCGGGTGCTTCATGGCTGCCCTGCCTTCTTCTCGCCGCTCTCCTCGTCATCGAGGTAGCGGTAGGTCTTGGCGGTCACGTTCAGCGTGAGGTCGCCGGCCGCCAGGTTGTTGCCGCCCTGCGGGGTGATCTCGATGTCGTGCAGCGTCACGATGCGGGGCAGCGCGGCGATGCCGCTCGCGAACTTGCCCATCTCGTGGTAGCCGCCCGTGAGCCGGATCGTGATCGGCAGCTCGGCGTAGAAGTCGCTGCGACTCTCGCCCTGCGGCTGGAAGAGCTTTTCCTCGAGCCCGGCGGCGAGGCCGGTCTGCGAGATGTCGACCAGCAGGTTCGGCACCTCGGTCTTGTTCGGCAGCTGGCGCAGCATGGCGCCGAAGGACTTCTCCATCTCGGCGAGTTGCGAGCGGTACGCCTCGAGGTTCGCGGCTCGCCTGGCCTTGGTCTCGAGGGACACCTTGAGATCGCCTTCCTTCGCGCGTGCCTCGAGCAGCAGCGGGCGGTCCGGCTTCCAGACGAAGAAGTAATAGCCCGCCGAGGCGGCGATCAGGAACAGCAGCGCGACGGTGCCGACGCGGACGCCCAGCGGCCAGCGGCCCGGGTCGTTCGGGTCCAGGTTGCGAAGCTGTTCGAGCAGCATCTGCAGCTTCTTCATTTGGCAGCCACCTGTGCCGCCTCGTCTTCCGGCGCGGCGTGGCTGCGCTGGTTGGCGAAGAGCGTGAATTCGGAGCCGGTGCCCTTGCTGTTCGTCTGCACGATCTGCAGCGTCGGCTCGGCGAGCCACTCCGACGCGTCGATGTTGCGCATGAACGAGGACACGCGCGTGCTCGACTGGGCGACGCCCCGCACCTCGAACCGCGTGCCGGACTGCTTCAGGTAGGTCAGGTACACGCCCTCCGGCAGGACGCGGACGATCTCGTCGAAGACGTGCACGATCTCCGGACGGCTGCGCTGCAGCGTCTCGATGATCTCCATGCGCGCGAGCAACCGCTGCTTCTGGGCGTCGAGGCCGTTGATCTCCTCGATCTGCTTGTCGAGCAACGCGATCTCGCCGGTCAGGTAGTCGTTGCGCGCCTGCTGGTGCTTGATGGCCGAGCTCATCTGCCACTGGCCCAGCAGGATGACGAGCGCTGCCGTCGCGACGGCGGCGCCGAGCGAGAGGTAGAACTCCTGGCGCTTGCGCTTGCGCTCTGCCTCACGCCACGGCAGCAGGTTGATTCTTGGCATATCAGTCGAAGCTCCTGAGCGCCAGGCCGCACGCCGTCAGCAGCGCCGTGGCGTCCTTCTTCACGCCCTGCGCCAGGGCGCGCGTCGAAATCTTCATCTGGCCCAGCGGATCGCCGCGCTCGGCAGGGATGCCCACGCGGCTCGCGATCACGTCGGCCACGCCGGGGATGTTGGCGCAGCCGCCGCAGATCAGGATCTGCTCGGGTGCCTCGCGTCCCGCGCCCGCGGCCAGGTAGAACTGCAGCGAGCGGCTCACCTGCTGGCACATGTCGTCGATGAACGGGTCGAGCACCTCGGCCTGGTAGTTGGCCGGCAGCCCGCCTTCCTTCTTGGCGCGTCCGGCCTCCTCCATGCTGAGGCCGTACGTCCGCATGACTTCCTCGGTCAACTGCTGGCCGCCGAAGGAGAAGTCGCGCGTATAGGAGACCTTGAGGTCGCGCAGCACCGAGAACGTCGTGCTGCTCGCACCGAAGTCGATGACGGCGATATTGCGCTCCATGCCGCCGTCCGGCATCTGGTGCGTGAGCAGGCGGCAGGCGTTTTCGAGGGCGAACGCCTCGACGTCGACGATGCGGGCCGTGAGCCCGGCGGACTGCACGGCGGCCTGGCGCTGCTCGACGTTCTCGGAGCGCGTCGCCACCAGCAGCACGTCGATGCATGTCGGGGTCCTTCTCGGAGGGCCCGATCACCTCGAAGTCGTAGCTCACCTCTTCCATCGGGAAGGGGATGTACTGGTCGGCCTGCATCTCGACCTGGGACTCGAGTTCCTGCTCGCGCAGGTTCCTCGGCATCTGGATGATCTTGGTGATCGCGGCGTCGCCGCTCACGGCGATCGCGCATTCCTTGCTGCGTGCGCCCGCACGCTTCACCGCGCGTCGCACGGCTTCGCCGACGGCCTGCGCGTCGACGATCGCCTTTTCGTTGATGGCATTCGGCGGCGACGGCTCGGCCGCGTACGACTCCACACGATAGGTATCGCCACTCTTCGTCAGTTCGATCAGCTTGATCGAAGACGTCGTGATGTCGAGTCCTATGACCGGTCGAAACCTGCGCTGGAACAGCACGGTTGATCCTTATCGTTCAAACGGTTGCGCCGCGATTGTGTGGCAGTTTCCAAGCCCCCGCGCCACTATATATCAGGGTCGCGCCCAATAGAATTGTGAGTGGGCTAACAAAATCCGCCATCCGTGTCGCTCGCATCCCGGCATTGTTTTGAAAACGGGGCCTGGAGCACCAAGGACGACGCATGCTGCGATCGATGGGCTACCGTCATGGGTCCAACCCCCCAGACCGGCGGCTTTGCGTTCCCGCCTTGCGGCGGGCCTGCCCTTGAGTCGGCGGCTACTATGCACAGGGGGACAGATGGCAGCAAGGAACAGGTCGCAGATTTGGCAATGACGAGCAGCAAGTGGTGACCAGACTCGCGGCGACAGTGGCGGGCGTGCTGGCGTCCATCGCACTGCTGGTGCTGATGGGCCTCGCCGGCGCTTATCAATACCTCGCCCCCGAAATTCCGGAGGCAGATGCATTGCGCGCGATCAGGACACAGGTGCCGCTGCGCGTGTATTCGCGCGACGCCCGGCTGATCGCGCAGATCGGCGAGCAGCGGCGCATCCCGCTGCAATGGGAGGAGATCCCTCCCGTCGTCGTCGCTGCGTTCCTGGCCGCGGAGGACGACCGCTTTTTCGAGCATCCCGGCGTGGACTGGCAGGGGCTGGTGCGGGCCATGGCGGCGAACGTCACGCCGGGCGCCCGCCTGCAGGGCGGCGGGACGATCACGATGCAGCTCGCACGCAATACCGTGCTGACCTCCGAGCGAACGCTGCGACGCAAGCTGAAGGAAGTGTTCCTCGCACTGCGGCTCGAGCGCGCCTTCACGAAGCAGGAGATCCTGACGCTCTACCTGAACCGGATATTCCTCGGCCAGCGCGCCTACGGCGTGGGCGCAGCGGCCGAGGTCTACTTCGACAAGCAGGCGCGCGACCTCACCCTCGCCGAAGCCGCCCTGCTCGCCGGATTGCCGCGGGCTCCGTCGCATGACAACCCGGTGGCCAGCGTCGAGCGGGCGCGCGAGCGGCGCAGTTACGTGCTGCGGCGCATGCTCGAGCTCGGCGAGATCGACCAGGCGGCGCACGACGCGGCCAACAGCGTGCCCATCTCGAACCGCATGTACGGCCCGATCATCGAAGCTCGAGGCCCCCTATGTCGCCGAAATGGCGCGCGCCGAGATGGTGCGCCAGCACGGGCCCGAAGCCCTGACCGCCGGCTACTCGGTCTACACGACGGTGGACAGCCGGCTGCAACGGGCCGCGAACCTCGCGACGTGGCGCGCGGTCCTCGAGTACGACCGGCGCCACGGCTATCGCGGCCCCGCCGAACGGCTGGACCCGGCGATCCTCGGCGATGCGGGCGCACTGGGACAGGCATTCCGCCGCCATGCCAATCGCGGCAGCCTCATCCCGGCGGTCGTCACGAGCGTCGCGGACCGCGGTGCCGACGCCGTTCGACGCGACGGCAAACGGATCGCGCTCGACTGGGACGGGATCTCCTGGGCACGTCCGGCGCTCGACCCACTCAAGGACGCAATGGGGCCGGCGCCGAAGACGGCGCGGGACGTCCTGGCACCGGGACACGTAATCTACCTGGAGCCGCTGCCCGAGGGTCGCTTCCGGCTGGCGCAGATCCCCGCAGTCGCTGGCGCCCTCGTGGCACTCGACCCCGACGACGGTGCGATCGTCTCGCTGGTCGGTGGCTTCGACTTCGGCGCCAGCAAGTACAACCGCGTCACGCAGGCTCGGCGGCAGCCCGGGTCCGCATTCAAGCCGTTCCTGTACTCGGCCGCGCTCGAGCGCGGCTTTACGCCGGCGACCCTCGTCAACGACGCGCCCATCGTGCTGCCTGGCAGTGGCGGCACCGAAGGCGACGAGGAATGGCGGCCGCAGAACATCACGCGCAAGTTCTACGGCCCGACGCCGGTCCGCGAAGGACTCGTGCGTTCGCGCAACCTGGTGTCGATCCGCCTGCTGCGCGGCACCGGCATCGGCTTCGCAACGCGTCACATCGCCGGGTTCGGCTTCAGCCCGGCCGCGCTGCCCGCCAACCTGACCCTGGCCCTGGGCACGGGCCAGGTGACGCCGCTCGAGATGGCTCGCGGGTTCTCGGTCTTCGCCAACGGCGGGGCGCTGGTCGCGCCTTACTTCATCGACTCGGTGCGGGATGGTTCAGGCCGTGAGGTTTTCCGGGCCACGCCGCTGCTCGCCTGCAGCCTGTGCGGGTCGACTGCGGCTCCGCTCGATGCGTCGATCCCTGCGGACCCGGCCAGCGCGGCGGCTGGCACGGTGGTGCCCTCGTCGAACGAGTCGCTGGACGCAACCCTGCCCGCTCGGACACCGCCGGCAGAGGCGCCGGTGCCGGACGACCGGCGCGCACCCCAGGCAATCACGCCAGCCAACGCATTCGTGATGACGGACATGATGCTCGACGTCATCCAGCGCGGCACCGCGACTCGTGCGAAGTCGCTCGGCCGGCGCGACATCGCCGGCAAGACCGGCACGACCAGCGACCGCCGCGACACGTGGTTCGTCGGCTTCAACGCCGACCTGGCCGCCGCGGTCTGGCTCGGCTTCGACCAGGAACGCTCGCTCGGTGAGCAGGAAGAAGGCGGCAAGACGGCCCTGCCCATGTGGATCTACTTCATGGAGGAAGCGTTGCGCGGCCTGCCGGAGCACCGACAGCCCGAACCGCCCGGCGTGGTGCGCATGTGGGTGTCGCGCGAGACCGGCGCACCGACGCGTGCAGGTGCGCCCGGCGCATTGTTCGAAGCGTTCATCGAGCAATATGCTCCCCGGCCGGGCATGATCGATTACAGTGACGAAGGTGTCGGCGCGGAGACCGTAGAACCCGCCACGACGGACGACTCGCTGTTCTGATGGCTTGACCCACAGGCGAACCGCCCCGAGCGGTACGGCTCGCCCGTAGAACGGACGCGCGAACGATGAGCCGACAGAGACCGAACCCGCGCGCAGAAATGCTGCGCCAGGCTGTCGCCGACGAGGCGGCACGCGTCATGGCCGAGCAGGGCATCGACGACTTCCTGCTGGCCAAGCGCAAGGCGGCCGAGAGGCTCGGCGTCATGGATGCGTCGATCCTGCCGCGCAACACCGAAATCGAGGCCGCGCTTTTTGCGCGTCGGCGCCTGTTCTCCGGGGGCCGGCACGAGATTGAGATCGCCGACCTGCGGCGCGCCGCCCTGCAGGCGATGCGGCTCATGGCAGATTTCGAGCCGCGGCTCGTCGGGCCGGTGCTCACGGGCACCGCCTCCGCACACTCGGATATCAGCCTGCACCTCTTCTCGGATACGCCCGAAGCCGTGTCGATCCGGCTCGAGGAACGCGGCGTGCCGCACGAGGCGCTCGAGCGGCGCCTGCGGTTCGAGCGCGATCGTACGGTGACCTACCCGGCGTTTCGCTTCGTCGCGGGCCGGCAGGCCGTCGACGCGGTCGTATTCCCGCTCGACGGAATCCGCCAGTCGCCCTGCAGCCCCGTCGACGGCAAGCCGATGCGGCGCGCGAACGTCGCGGAAGTCGAAGCGCTGCTCTGACCGGGGTCGGCCAGCCGTGGCTCGGTGCGCAAGACTTCGTCCGGCCCCACCGGCCGGGCTTTTCACTTCAACCCGATGTCAGCGTCCGATTCGGGCAGGTGCCGGCGCACGGCGTCAACCGGGCTGTGCACCAAGTCCTTACGCACCTCGTGAACCACCCTGGCCCGGGTCGGTCGCGAAAGTTCCTCACGCATCAAGCCGAGGAACTGCGGGCCGGCGACGATGATCAACCGCTCGTATTCCTCCTTGCGCCTGGCTGCGTCCAGCCTGCGCGCGATCCGGCGTGCGAAGCGCACGGCTTCGAGCTGGCGGGAATTCGTTTCGCGCGTGTAGGCGTCCTGGCACTTCCGACACTCGCGTGCGTGCGCCCCGGGCGGTCGCTGCAGAAGTCGCGGTCGTGCTGGTGAGCGGCGGCGTCGGTGAATTTCGCCACTTCCTTGAGCGGCATCCCGAGCGAAGCGGCATCGTAGAACACCGCTTCGGCCTGATCCGCTACGACAATGCGTATCCGGCTCATGGCATCCCTCCTTTGCTGGGAGCCTACGGCCACTGTGCACCCGGTCCGGCGCAACGACAATTCGTGAAAGTGCAGGCGCCGGAAAGTGGCTAGTGAACAGTGACTAGTGGTTAGTGACTAGTAGGAAAAAAGAGGCCGGCTTGCGCCGGCCCCTCTGACTAGTCACTGTTCACTAGTCCACTAGTCACTTTCGCCCGCTCAGCCGCGCTTTTCGAGCTCCACGTAGTCGCGCTGCGTCGGGCCGGTGTAGAGCTGGCGCGGACGGCCGATCTTCATCGCCGGGTCGCCGATCATCTCGAGCCAGTGCGCCACCCAGCCCGCGGTGCGCGCGATGGCAAACATGACCGTGAACATCGAGCGCGGGATGCCGAGGGCGCTGTAGATCACGCCCGAGTAGAAGTCGACGTTCGGGTAGAGCTTGCGGGCGATGAAGTACTCGTCCTTGAGCGCGATCTCCTCGAGGCGCAGCGCGAGCTCGAACAGCGGGTTGTCGTTCTGGCCCAGGCGCGACAGCACCTTGTGGCACATCTCGCGGATGATCCGCGCGCGCGGGTCGAAGTTCTTGTAGACGCGGTGGCCGAAGCCCATCAGGCGCGCGTTGCCGTCCTTGTCCTTCACGCGGGCGAGGAACTTCTGGATGTTGTCGACCGTGCCGATCTCCTCGAGCATCTCGAGGACGGCTTCGTTCGCGCCGCCGTGCGCAGGGCCCCACAGCGCCGAGACGCCGGCGGAGATCGCCGCATACGGGTTGGTGCCCGTGCTGCCGGCGAGGCGCACCGTGGACGTGCTGGCGTTCTGCTCGTGGTCGGCATGCAGGATCAGCAGCAGGTCGAGCGCCTGCGCCGCGACGGGGTCGACGACGTAGTCCTCGGCAGGCACGGCGAAGAACATGTTGAGCATGTTCGCCGTGTAATCCATGTCGTTGCGCGGGTAGACGAACGGCTGGCCGAGCATGTGCTTGTACGCGGCAGCCGAGACCGTCGGGATCTTCGCGAGGATGCGATGGGCGAAGATCTCGCGGTGCCGCGGGTTATGGTTGTCCATGGAGTCGTGGTAGAACGCCGCCATCGACGAGACGACCGCGGACACCATCGCCATCGGGTGCGCGTCGTAGTGGAACCCGTTGAAGAAACGCAGCAGCGTTTCGTTGATCATCGTGTGGTAGCGGATCGAGCGGTCGAACGTCTCGAGCTGGCTGCTGGCCGGCAGTTCGCCGTTGATCAGCAGGTAGGCCGTCTCGAGGAAGTTGGACTTGGTCGCGATCTGCTCGATCGGGTAACCGCGGTAGAGCAGCACGCCGGCATCGCCGTCGATGTAGGTGATCTTGCTTTCGCAGGACGCCGTGGCCATGAAGCCCGGGTCGAAGGTGAAAACGCCGTGGTCCTTGTTGATGCTCGCGATGTTGACGCAATCCGGACCCACCGTCCCGCTGCGGGCTTCGAGGATGGATTTCTTGCCGGTTTCGGTGTTGACCAGTTCGTACTTCGTGCTGCTCATCGTGCATTCCCCACTGACCATCTCGCCCGGGCAATCCGGGGTCGGCGCCGCACCTTTGCACGGTGGCGCGGTTTGATCAAGTTGGGACAATACCGGACTATTTGACGATCTTGAGACGCTGTCCGGGCACCGGTTCCTTGTCGGGATAGAGGTCGTTCAGCAGCCGCAACCGCTCGGTCGGGTACTTCTTGATCGGTGAACTGCGGGCCAGTTGCTCGATGGTCGTGCCGGTGCGGGCCTGTATGACCTGCAGGCGGTCGGGCTCGGCCTGCTGGAACTCGTTGTCGCGCAGGCGCCGGAAGGTCTGCACGGACGAGGCGAACACCGGCTCGAAGGCAGCCATGCCCGCCGCCTGGCGCGGCGCCCCCTGGAAGATGTACGCCAGTCCGTTGAAATAGACCACGTCCACTTCGGCCGGACCGTTCGTGCCCCACGGCAGCTTCGCGCTGCGGACCACGGCGCGATAGCCGTCGAGCCCGTTGACCCTGATCGGCTCGGCCTCGCTCGTCGCGGATCCCTGCAGGAGCCGCCCCAGGAATTCCTTCGGCCCCACGCCCTGCGGCGGCGCCTGGGCACGGACCAGCATCATCGCTTCCTTGTTCTCGGGGTACGCGACTACCTGGGCCGGCTGGTTTTCCACGACCCAGCCGCTCGGAAATGCGAGCGTGAATCCCATGTCGGCGTGGTAGAAGCGCGAGCCGCGAACGACGCCCTGCGCGCGGCTGTCGCCGAGCGGCAGGCCATCGATCTGCGCGAGGTAGCCGTCGCGATTGTCCGGCCGGTCTTCGTTGTTATGCACCTTCGCCGCCGCGCGCACGACCTCCTGCAGGCGTGTGTCGTTGTCGGGGTGCGATGCGAAGACGCCGTGATAGACGCGCGGCTTGCGGTTCTCCTGCCGCGCCATCTGGACCTCGAGCATTTCCTGGTTCTTGAGCAGGCGCACGACGTCGATCATCGCCTCCGGCTCGAACCCCACCCGATTCAGGTATTCGGCACCGAGCTGGTCCGCCTCCAGTTCCATGTCGCGGCCGTAGCCGCTGACGAGCGCGCTGCCGGCCATGTTCGCGACGTTGGCGAGGTCCGGGCTGCCCGTCAGGATGCCGACGACCATGGCGCCGACGCCCGCAGCGGTGGCGCCGGTCTGCTGCCGCACCGAGTGCCGGGCCGTCACGTGCCCGATCTCGTGGCCGATCACGGCGGCGAGCTCGGCCTCGGAATTGAGGTACGCCATGATGCCGCGCGTGACGTAGACGTACCCGCCAGGCAGCGCGAAGGCGTTGACGTCGGCGCTGTCGAGCACGGTGAACGTGTACTGCAGGTTCGGGCGATGGCTCTGCGCGGCGATGCGCTGGCCGATGGCGTTGACGTACTGCTGCAGGCCCTCGTCGTCGTACCGGCCGTACTGCTGCAGCACCTGCGGATGCGCCTTGCGGCCCATCTCGATTTCCTGCGCTTCGCTGACCATGACGACGTCTTTGTTCCCCGTCACCGGGTTCGTCGCACAGCCGGCGAGCCACCCCGCGGCGAGGGCCAGTGCTGCAAAGAGCGTCAGGCGGGAGCCGTGGGTCATCGGCGCACTCCGGAAAAGTCGAGGATCCTCAGTCTAGAGTGCGCCTCGCCGGGCAGAAAGTTCCGGCCCTGCAGGCGGGCGCCCACAAACGAACAGGGCGCCCGCAGGCGCCCTGTCGCGTCAGCCGCCGGGCCCGGGTCGATCAGGCCTTGGCAGCGTACTTCTTGCGGAAGCGATCGACGCGGCCGCCCGTGTCGACGATCTTCTGCTTGCCGGTATAGAACGGGTGGCAGCTCGAGCAGACTTCGATCTGCAGGTCCTGGCCCAGCGTCGAGCGGGTCTCGAAGGTGTTGCCGCAGCTGCAGGTCACGGTGATCTGCTTGTAGTTCGGGTGGATAGCTTCTTTCATGGCCGCAGCGTCCGGGCAAGCTTCAAAAGTGGGGCGCGAATTATAGGGAGCCCCCCCGGTGAAACAAGCGATCAAATGCGTCGGGCCGCCGGGCTGCCGCGCCGACCCGCAAAATGCCGGCGCACCGGGCCTGGGCGACCGGGTTATCCACAAAAGCTGTGGATAACTTTGTGGATGAACGGGCTGTAATGTGCCCGACATCCGCGAGTGCACACGGCAATTTCTGCATTGGTTAAATTTTGATCACCCTACTTTTCGCATTATTAAATCAGTAGGTTAAGAATGTCGGCTCAGGTTTCACTTCCGCTACGGTCCGTAACCCGAGGATAGTCCGTCCACCGATTTTCGGTGTGCATAACTGGCTGACCCGCGCGACCGTTTTTGCTGCAGTGCAGGCAATCTGGGCCCGTGCGCGCGCTCCTTGTAGGTCCCTGCCCACACCGAACCGAGCCAAATCATTGTCGGACGGGCAAAAACAGCGCTTGCAGGTCGTTGAGGAACCGGCGCCCCAAGGGCGGTGGGACGCCAGCCGGCGTCATCTCCTTCCAGCAACCCCCGCTGCACCGCCTGCTGCAACGGCTCGGTCAGCGCCTGCCAGGGCAAGCCCGGTGCGGCGCTCGAAATCCGCGCCACGCGAAACCCTCATTGAGCCGCAGGGCATTCAGCGCGAACTCGAACGGGCGCTCCTCGGCCGCGACCGAGCGCGTCTCGGCGACACGCGACGCAGGGTCCGTCGCGGCGAGGTACGCCGCGGGATGGCGGACACGGACCGTGCGGTTGATGGCCCAACCGGCTTCCTGCGCGGTGACCTTGCCGTGCGCGCCGGCACCGATGCCGAGGTAATCGCCGAACTGCCAGTAGACGAGGTTGTGGCGACAACGACGTCCGGCCCGTGCGTAGCCCGACACTTCGTACTGCTCGAACCCGGCGGCAGCGAGGCGTTCCTGGCAGGCCTCCTGCATCGACCAGGCCACGTCGTCGTCCGGCAGTCCGGGCGGCGGGCGTTTCGCGAACGGGGTCTCCGGCTCGAGCGTGAGCTGGTAGTGCGAGACGTGGGTGGGCTCGAGCTCGAGTGCCCGCTCGAGGTCCGCCAGTGCGCCGGCAACGTCCTGCCCCGGCAGCGCATACATCAGGTCGAGATTGAAATTGGCGATGCCGGCCTGGCGGACTTCACGGACGGCGCGCTCGATGTCGGCGGAGGCGTGAATGCGCCCGAGCGCCTCGAGCCGGCTGTCCGAAAAACTCTGCGCCCCGAGGGAGATCCGGTTGACGCCGGCCGCCGCGTAATCGGCGAAACGGCCGTGCTCGACCGTGCCCGGATTGGCCTCGAGCGTGACCTCGACGTCAGGCGCGAACGGCAGCAGCGTGCGCGCGCGCGCAAGGACGCTGGCGATCGACCGCGCGGAGAACAGGCTCGGCGTCCCGCCGCCGAAGAAGACCGAGACGATTTCGCGACCCGCGACCGGTGCGGCTGCATGCTCGAGGTCGTCGAGCAGCGCGGCGAGGTAGGGCTGTTCGGGCAAGCCCGCCGTGGGCACTGCGTGCGAGTTGAAATCGCAATACGGGCACTTGCGCACGCACCAGGGCAGGTGCACATAGAGCGCCAGCGGGATCGAGTCCACGCCGGTCAAGCCGCGCCGGACGCGAGCGCGGCGACCAGCCGCCGCAATGCCTGGCCGCGATGGCTGCGCTCGTTCTTGTCGGCCGGGGCGAGCTCCGCCGCGGTGCGCGCTCCGTCGTCGACCAGGAACAACGGGTCGTAGCCGAAGCCGCCGGTGCCACGCGGAGCGTGGCCGATGGTCCCTTCCCAGGCGGCTTGTGCAATGACGGGCGCGGGGTCTTCCGGCCAGCGCAGGAACACCATCGCGCAACGGTAGCGCGCCGTTCGCGTCGCGCCAGGCACGGCAGCGAGTTCCCGCAGCAGCCGCGCGTTGTTCGCCTCGTCGCCGGCGTCGCGCGACCCGCATAGCGGGCGGAGTAGATCCCCGGCGCGCCGTGCAAAGCATCGACTTCGAGGCCCGAGTCGTCGGCGATGGCCGGGAGCCCGGCGGCGGCAGCGGCAAACCTGGCCTTGAGCAGCGCATTCTCGACGAAGGTGAGCCCGGTCTCGTCGGCACTCGCGGCCGTGAACTCCGCCAGCGGACGGACCTCCACGTGCCAGGGCGCGAGGATGGCGCGCATTTCGCGCAACTTGCCCGCATTCCCCGTGGCGAGCACGAGCCGCGCCGGGACCGCCGGCTTCATCGGGCCTTGCGGGGGGCGACGCTGTCGTTCACGACCAGGGGCGCCTGCAGCGCTTCGAGCTGGACCGCGAACAGCTGCTCGCACGCGCCGCCGGCGAGGTCGAGCAGCCGATCGAGCTCGTGGCGACGGAACGCATGGCCCTCGGCGGTGCCCTGGACCTCGACGAAGCCGCCGCCGTTGTTCATGACGACGTTCATGTCCGTCTCGGCCGAGGAGTCCTCGGCATAGTCGAGGTCGACGACCGGCTCGCCCCTGCAGATCCCGACCGAGACGGCGGCCACCTGGCCGTGGAGCGGGCTGCTGGCCAGCTGCCGGCGACGCACGAGCGTCGACATGGCATCGGCCAGGGCGACGTAAGCGCCGGTGATCGACGCCGTGCGGGTTCCGCCATCGGCTTGCAGCACGTCGCAATCGAGCGTGACCGTGCGCTCGCCGAGTGCACGCAGGTCGACGATCGCCCGCAGCGACCGGCCGATCAGCCGCTGGATCTCCAGGGTACGGCCGCCCTGCTTGCCGCGTGCCGCCTCCCGGGCGCTGCGCGTGTGCGTGGCCCGCGGCAGCATGCCGTATTCGGCCGTGATCCAGCCTTCGCCCTTGCCACGCAGGAAGGACGGCACGCCGTCCTCGATGGTGGCGGTGACGAGCACGCGCGTGTCACCGAATTCGACGAGGACGGAACCCTCCGCATGGCGCGTGAATCCGCGCGTGATGCGGACGGCGCGCAACTGTTCGGCCGTGCGGCCACTCGGTCTCAAGATAGTCATCTCCAGGCAACGTAGCGGGCCGGGCGGGCCCGCGGCTCAGGGCCCGAGCCAGCGGATGGCCGCAGCCGACGTATTGTCCGCGTAAGGGGCGGAGTTCGTCACGGCGAGTTCGCCGAGTTCGTGCAGCCTGGCGCGCAGGTCGCCGCTGCCGGTGCTGAGCGTAGCGAGCTGTTCGTCGCGCACGCCGGACCACAGGCCGTCGGAGCAGAGCATCAGCACGTCGCCGGGCTGCAAGGCGCGCCGTCCGCTCAGGGTCATCTCGGGCAGCGCGGGGTCGCCGCCGATGCAGCACTCCACGTAGTTGCGCATCGGATGATCCTGGGCCTGCCGTTCGGTGATGCGGCCGGCGCGCAGCAGCAGTTCGACGTGGCTGTGGTCGCGGGTGCGCTCGAACACCTTGCCCCCGCGCAAGTGGTAGATGCGACTGTCGCCGACGTGGGCCCAGTAGGCACTCGAGCCCTGCACCAGGCAGAGCGCACAGGTGGCACGCGGCCGGATCTCCGGCGGCAGGCCCTGGCCCAGTGCGACGACCGCGTCGTGCGCACGGCCGATGGTCAGGTGCAGGAGACCGTCGGGGTCGAAGATCGGACGGCTTGCCTCCCAGAACCCGTTGACCATCGAGCGGATCGCCGACTTCCGCGGCGCGCGCGCCATCGGCGTGCCCGCCCATGCCGTCCACGACGGCGAGCAAGACGGTGCCCTCCGCGTCGACGAGGGCGACACGGTCCTGGTTTTCTTCCCGGTGCCCGATGAGGCTGAGGTCCGCGTGCTCGATCTGCAAGTGCCGCTCCGGCACGCCCGTCGTCGTGTGATAAATTATCCGCGATTTATAGCATCTGGCGCCGCTGACATACAGCGGCCGCCGCTGTCGGGTTTCTTTGCACAACGGCCGCCTCCCCGGGAAAGCACATGATTCGCAGCATGACCGGCTTCGCGCGACGCGAGCGCCAGGGCCCCTGGGGCACGCTCGTCTGCGAGATTCGCGCGGTGAATCATCGCTACCTGGAGCTTTCCCTGCGGATGCCCGAGGACCTCCGCGCGCTCGAAAACGATGCCCGCCAGGCGTTGTCGGCCGCGCTGCGCCGCGGCAAGGTGGACGCAGGCCTGTATCTCCGAAGCGCGCCCGCGCAAGCCGCCTCGATCGAGATCAACCGGCCGCTCGTGGAGCAGCTGGCGCGCACGGCGTCCGACCTGGCCGGCCTGGCCGGTGGATCGCTCGCTGCCGTCAGCCCGCTCGAGTTGCTGCGCTGGCCCGGCGTGATCCGGGACACCGAGAAGGACCTGCAGCCCGTCCTGGCCACCGCGCTCGAGCTCGTGCGTGAAACGGCGCAGGAACTCAACGATTCGCGCGCCCGCGAAGGCGCGCGCATCCGCGAGATGCTGGTCGGTCGCTGCGAGCAATTGCGGCAGAGCGTCGGCCAGCTGCGGGCGCGGCTGCCCGAGATCGCGTCCCGCATCAAGGCGCGGGTGGCCGAGCGCGTCGCGCAACTGGGCGCGCAGGTCGACCCGACGCGGCTCGAGCAGGAACTCGCGCTGCTCGCCTACAAGATGGATTTCGACGAGGAACTCGACCGCCTCGGCAGCCACGTGACCGAGACGCTGCAGGTCCTCGACGCGAAGGAACCGGCCGGCCGGCGGCTCGATTTCCTGATGCAGGAACTCAATCGCGAGGCGAATACCCTGTCGTCCAAGTCGCAGGACGCGGACACGACCCGGACCGCGGTCGACATGAAGGTGCTGATCGAGCAGATGCGGGAACAGGTGCAGAACGTCGAATGATTGCGTAGCGACCGGTTTCTTGAATCTCAAGGCCCGGGGAACCGCTCGAGCGTGGCGCCTGCGACTGCGCAAATGGCGGAATATGGCGGCAAGACCATGCGGCTCGTCAGCCTGATCTATGGCGCGGAAAACTCCGCCGGCCGCCGCTGGCCGGCGATCTGCATCGTCTGCGCCTGGGCGCTGCTGGTCGGTTTCCTGCTGCTGCATCACGTGTTCTGGCGCGATGAAGTGCGTGCGCTGTCGCTCGCCCTGCAAGGCGACACCCTCGTCGAGATGCTGCGCGCGGTCCACGGCGACGGCCACCCGGCGATCTGGTACCTGCTCCTCAGGGGCGCGCATACGCTGCTGCCCACGCCCGCGGTGCTGCCACTCGTCTCGGTCGCGGTGGCGCTGGCTGCCGCTCTCCTGCTGGCCTGGCGGTCACCCTTCGGCTGGTTCGTGGTCGCGGCGCTGCTGCTGGGGCGCCTCGGCCTCTACGAATACTCGGTGATGGCGCGCAACTACGGCATCAGCATGCTGCTGATGTTCCTGTTCGCGACGCTCTACCAGGGGCACCGGCAGCGCGGCATCGCCCTGGGACTGGTGCTGCTGGCGCTCGCCAACACCAATGTGCATTCGGTGATCCTGGCGGGTGCCTTTGCGCTCTTCTGGTTGCTGGATCTGCTGTTCGACAGGCAGGCCGATCGACCTGCCGCGCTGCGCGTCTACGCGATCAACGCACTGCTGGCATCGGTCGGCGTGCTCCTGTGCGCGATGACGGTCTACCCGCCGTTCAACGATGCAGCACGGGACTTCATTCCTGCCGGTGATTCGGCGAGTCGACTCGCGCAGGCCCTGTTGCTGCCGGCGGCGTCGTTCTGGGAACTCGTCGGCAACGGCCTGCCGGCCGCCACGCGCATGTATCGCGCTCTGGCCGTCGCACTACCTGCCCGTATCCCAGTTGCTGATGTCGGCAGTGCTGGTCGGCAGTGCTGCCGGACTGGCGCACCGGCCGGCCGCAATGCTGGCGGCCTGGGCCGCGCTGTTCGGATTCTCCGTCTTCTTTGCAGCCTTCTATCCCGGGTTCTACCGGCACCAGGGGCTCTGGCTGGTCTTCCTCGTCAGCCTGTACTGGATCGTCGGGCGTGACGGGCCGGGTAGTGCGTCGCCCGCAGTGCGGATACTGCGTGGCGCCGGCATGGCGTGCTTCGCACTCCTGCTGTTGCTGCAGGTCGCGGTCGGGCTGCAGAAAGTCCTGCCGATCGCCTCCGGTGCCGCCCCCGAAAGCCGCAGCCGGGAACTCGCCCGGCTGATCGAGCAAAGCCCGCAACTGCGGGAAGCGACGATCCTGGCCGATCCCGATTACCTCGTCGAAGCGCTGCCCTACTACCTGCCCAATCGCACGTACCTGCCGCGCGAGCAACGGTTCGGCAACGTCGTCCATTTCACGCGCAATGCGCGACTGGCGCTGTTCCTCCAGGACATCCTCGAGGACGCACGACACCTGCGCCGCATGACCGGGCAGCCGGTCGTGATCCTGCTGCACGAGCGGCTCGATCCGTCCGGACCCGTTCGCGTCATTCCCGAAAGCTACAACTGGCAGCTCTGGACCAGCCCGGAACAGGTGCGCGCGTTCCTGGCGTCGACGCGCCGCATCGCGAGTTTCGATCCGGTCTGCTGCAACGACGAAAGCTACGACGTTTACGTGCTGGACTGATGAGCGCGGTCGGCTGGCCCGGTGGGCCTGCGAGCGTCGCGAGCGGCTAGAATGGGCAATGCCAGCGACCACCACTCATGGCCCGTTGCCGCGCGGCCGGCTTTTCGTGATCGCTGCACCTTCGGGTGCCGGCAAGACCTCGCTGGTCAGGGCACTGATGGAACGGGAGCCGTCGCTGCGGTTTTCGATTTCGTACACGACGCGCCAGCAGCGCCCGACGGAGACGCACGGCCGCGACTATTTCTTCGTCACGCGCGAAGAATTCCAGGCGATGGTCGAGCAGGGCCAGTTCCTCGAGCACGCGCGCGTCTTCGACAACCAGTACGGCACGGCCCGCCGCCAGGTCGAAGCGGCGCTCGCGGCCGGGCAGGACCTCATCCTCGAAATCGACTGGCAGGGTGCGCAGCAGATCCGGCGGGCCCTGCCGGAGTGCGTCTCGATCTTCATCCTGCCCCCATCGCGTGCCGAGCTCGAGCGCCGGCTGCGCGGGCGCGGCACCGACGCGGACGACGTGATCCAGCGCCGGCTGCGCGATGCCGCGGCGGACATGGCCCACTGGCGGGAATTCGACCACGTCGTGGTCAACGACGACTTCGCGCTGGCGCTCGATGACCTGCTCGGCGTGGTCAGGGGCGGCGAGGCGGCACGCCGGTCCGCCCGGAACCGGCCGGGGCTGGCCGAGCTGGCCGCAGCGCTGACGCGCAGCTAGGGGTTAGGAGATAGTGGTTAGGGGTTAGGAGATAGTGAAGAGGCGGCGCCCAGCGCCCTCCGCACTAACTCCTATCCCCTAACTCCTAACTCCTAACTCCTTCCCAACTCCTACCCCCTAACCCCTTCCTTTTGTTATGCTTTCGCCCCTTTCCCCTTGTGATCAGTTTCCAGCCCATGGCCCGCATTACCGTCGAAGACTGCCTGCAGAACGTCCCCAACCTGTTCCAGCTCGTGCTCGTCGCTTCGCGCCGCGCGCGCAAGCTCGCGAATGGCTCGGAGGCGACGCTCGAGTGGGAAAATGACAAGCCGACGGTGCTGGCGCTCCGCGAGATCGCGGCCGGCCACGTCGGGGTCGAGATCCTCGAGGAACCGGACCTGCCCCCGCCTCCGCCGCCGGAACTGATGCCGGAGCCGGAATTCATGGGCGAGTTCCGCGCGCCGCAGATCGGGCTGGGAGACTGACATCCGCCCGCTGAGCTGAACCCATGGACGTCACGTCTTCCCTGCGCAGCCTGCTGCCCTACGGAAGACGCTCCATCGGGATCAACCAGCTCGTCTCGAAGCTCGAGGCCTACCTGCCGCCCGACCAGGTCGAGCTGGTCCAGGCCGCCTATGACTTCGCGTTCCAGGCCCACGATGGCCAGCGCCGCCGCTCGGGCGAGCCCTACATCACGCATCCGGTCGCGGTTGCGGATCTGCTCGCCGACCTCAAGCTCGACGCGCAGACGATGATCGCCGCGATCCTCCACGACGTCATGGAGGACACGCCGAACACCAAGGAAGAGATCACGGAGCGGTTCGGCAAGGAAGTCGCGGATCTCGTCGACGGCGTCAGCAAGCTCGACCAGATCCAGTTCCGCAGCCGTGCCGAGGCGCAGGCCGAGAGCTTCCGCAAGATGCTGCTCGCGATGGTCCGCGACATCCGCGTGATCATGGTCAAGCTCGCCGACCGCACGCACAACATGCGCACCCTCGGGGCGATGCCGCCGGCCAAGCGGCGCACGATCGCGCGCGAGACGCTCGACATCTACGCGCCGATCGCCAACCGGCTCGGCATGCACGCGATCAAGAGCGAACTCGAGGACCTCGGCTTCCGCGCGCTCTACCCGAAGCGCTACAAGGTCATCGAGACCGCGGTGAAGGCCGCCAAGGGCAACCAGAAGCAGTTCGTGGGGCGCATCGCCACCTCGCTCAAGGACGCGCTCGAGCACGCCGGCATCGCGGCACGCATCGAGGGCCGCGAAAAGGACGTCTACAGCATCTACGACAAGATGCGGCGCAAGCACCTGTCCCTGGGCGAGATCGTCGATGTCTACGGCTTCCGCCTGATCGTCGACAAGCCGGACACCTGCTACCGCACGCTCGGCGTCGTGCACTCGGTGTTCAAGCCGATGCCCGGGCGCTTCAAGGACTACATCGCGATCCCGCGCGTGAACGGCTACCAGTCGCTGCACACGACGCTGTTCGGCCCGAACGGCACCCCGATCGAGGTGCAGATCCGCACCGTGGACATGCACAGCGTCGCGGAATCGGGGATCGCCGCCCACTGGCAATACAAGGAAGGCGGCGGCAGCGAAGGCGGCCTGCAGGGCGACCGCGCGCGCGAGTGGCTGCAGCAGCTCGTCGAGATCCAGCAGGGCGGCAATTCCGAGGAATTCCTCGAGAGCGTCAAGGTCGACCTGTACCCCGACAAGGTCTACGTGTTCACCCCCAAGGGCGAGATCCGGCGCCTGCCCCGCGGCTCGACCTGCGTCGACTTCGCCTACGCCGTCCACACGGACGTCGGCAACCGCTGTGTCGCCGCCAAGGTCGACCGGCGGCTCGTGCCCCTGCGCACGGCGCTGCGCAACGGCCAGTCCGTCGAGATCATCACGGCGAAGGGCGCCACGCCGAATCCGGCCTGGGTCAATTTCGTGGTCACGGCGAAGGCGCGCGCGTCGATCCGCCAGTACCTCAAGAACCTGAAGCGCGGTGAAGCGATCGAGCTCGGCAAGCGCCTGCTGAACCAGGCGCTCGAGGAGTTCTCGCTGACGCTGCGCAAGATCCCGAACGAGTCGATCAAAGCGGTACTGAACGAACTCGGGATGCGGACGCAGGACGAGCTGTTCGAGAAGATCGGCCTCGGCGAACGCGTCGCCCCGTTCATTGCGCGGCGCCTGCTGCCGCCGGATGCCGAAGCCGCCGTGGAAGGCACTGCGGAACCGCTCGCCATCGCCGGCACGGAAGGCCTCGTCGTGTCGTATGCGCGCTGCTGTTTCCCGATTCCGAACGACCCCATCCTCGCGAGCCTCTCGAGCGGGCGCGGCGTCGTGATCCACCGCGAGGCCTGCGGCAACCTCGCGTCGTTCCGCAAGCAGCCGGAGAAATGGATCCCGGTCGCCTGGCAACCTGCGGTCGACCGCCTGTTCCACGTCGAGATCCGCGTCGACGTCGTCAACCGCATGGGCGTGCTGGCGTCGATCGCCGCTGCCATCTCCGGCACGCAGACCAACATCGACCGGGTGTCGATCGTCGAACGCGACAGCGATACCTCGACGCTGATCTTCGAACTGCTCGTGCAGGACCGGAAGCAGCTCGCGCGGGTGATTCGCGCCGCCCGCGCGATGCCGGAAGTGCTGAAGGTCGCGCGGACACTTGCGTAGCGGATAGCGGATAGCGGATAGCGGATAGTAAGAATGACCGCGCCGCTCGTCGCGCCGCCGGCTGCTCTCTTAGACTTTGCCGTTGTCACCGCCGGCCAGCGCGACGTCTTACTATCCGCTATCCGCTATCCGCTATCCGCTATCCCCTGGAGTCCCCCGTGCCCTTCACTCCCATCGCTACCCCCGACGCCCCGGGCGCCATCGGCACCTACTCGCAGGCCGTCAAGTCCGGCAATACCGTTTACCTTTCGGGGCAGATCCCGCTCGACCCGCAGACGATGGAAATCGTCACGGGCGACGTCGAGACACACGTGCGGCGCGTCTTCGACAACCTCCGTGCCGTGGCGCGAGCGGCAGGTGGCGACCTGGCCAACGTCGTGAAGGTCAACGTGTACCTGACGGATCTCGCCAACTTCCAGACCGTGAACAAGGTGATGGCGGAGTACTTCGCCCAGCCCTACCCGGCCCGGGCCGCGATCGGCGTTGCCTCGCTGCCGCGCGGCGCCGTCGTCGAAGTGGACGCCGTCCTCGTCGTCTGACCTCCTGCCGCGCATGACCGCCGCGACGCTCGCCGAACGACCGGTCACGGCCCTGCGCGGCATCGGGCCTGCGCTGGCCGAGGCACTGGCGCGACTCGGCCTGCATTCCGTGCAGGACGTGCTCTTCCATTTGCCGCTGCGCTACGAAGACCGCACTCACGTGGTCCCGGTCGGCAGCCTGCGCCCTGGCGATCGGGCCGTCATCGAGGGCGAAGTCCAGCTGGCGGAGGTCGTGTTCCGCAGGCGGCGCACGCTGCTGGTCCGCCTGACCGACGGCACGGGCTTCGTGACGCTGCGCTTTTTTCATTTCTCCGCCGCGCAGCAGGCCCAGCTCACGAGGGGTACGCGGCTCCGCTGCTTCGGTGAAGTTCGCCCGGGGCCGGGCGGCCTCGAGATCGTGCACCCCGAATACCGGCGCGTCCTGCCGGACAGCGGCGGCGCCACGTCCGATACGCTGACGCCGATCTATCCGACGACCGAAGGCGTGCAGCAAGGGCGACTGCGCGCCTTGACGGACCTGGCGCTGACACTGCTCTCGCGCGGGGCGATCGTCGACTACGTTCCCGCCGGCGTGCTCGACGCGTTCGACTTGCCTCCGCTCGACGAGGCCGTGCGCTTCGTGCACCGCCCGCCGCCCGATGCGGACGTCGCACGGCTGACCGAAGGGCGCCATCCCGCGCAACGCCGGCTCGCCTTCGAGGAACTGCTGGCGCATCAGCTCTCGCTGCGCCTGCTGCGGCAGGCCGCCGACAAGGATCATGCCTGGGAACTGCCCCGCCGCAGCGATCTCGCCGACCGCTGCCTGGCGAACCTGCCGTTCCGCCTGACCGGCGCCCAGCAGAGGGTCTGGGCCGAGATCGAACGGGACCTGGCGGCTGCGCACCCGATGATGCGCCTCGTGCAGGGTGACGTCGGTTCGGGCAAGACGGTCGTCGCCGCACTGGCCGCGTTGCGCGCCGTCGAACACGGCGCCCAGGCCGCCGTGATGGCGCCGACCGAACTGCTCTCGGAGCAGCATGCGCGCAACTTCAACGCCTGGCTCGAGCCCCTCGACGTACGCGTGGCGTTGTTCACCGGCCGCCAGACGGGCAAGGCCCGCGCAGCGCTCGAGGCCGACCTGGCGTCCGGCGACATCCGGGTTGCCGTGGGCACGCACGCATTGTTCCAGGAAGGGATCGCGTTCCAGCGGCTCGCGCTGGTGATCGTGGACGAACAGCATCGATTCGGCGTCCACCAGCGCCTGCAGTTGCGCGAGAAGGGGTTGAGCGACGGGCGGTACCCGCACCAGCTCGTGATGACTGCGACACCCATCCCGCGCACGCTCGCGATGACTGCCTACGCGGACCTCGACGTCTCGATCATCGACGAACTGCCGCCGGGGCGGACGCCGATCAAGACGGTCGTCCTGCGCGACTCGCGCCGCAGCGAGGTCGTCGAGCGCATCGACACCGCGTGCCGGTCGGGCCGGCAGGCGTACTGGGTCTGCCCGCTCATCGACGAGTCCGATCTGGTCCGCTACGAGGCCGCGGAAAAGACGGCCGCGCAACTGGCCGAGGCCCTGCCGGGTGTGCGGATCGGGCTCGTGCACGGCCGCATGGCCGGCCGGCAGAAGGATGCGGTCATGACCTCCTTCAAGCAGGGCAAGCTCGACCTGCTGGTCGCCACCACGGTGATCGAGGTCGGCGTGGACGTCCCGAATGCCAGCCTCATGGTCATCGAGAACGCCGAGCGCATGGGGCTGGCACAACTGCACCAGCTGCGCGGCCGGGTCGGGCGCGGATCGATCGAAAGCAGCTGCATCCTGCTCTACCAGGCGCCGCTGTCGCCGATCGCGCGCGAACGGCTGGCCGTGCTGCGCGAAACGAACGACGGGTTCGAGGTGGCGCGCCGGGACCTCGAATTACGCGGGCCCGGCGAGCTCCTGGGTACGCGTCAGACGGGCCTGATGCAGTTACGCGTCGCCGACCTGGTGCGGGATGCGGACCTCCTTCCCGACGTACAGCGAGCCGCGGCATTGATGCTGGCCGGTCCAGAGCACAACATAGCGGGTCTCGTCGGGCGCTGGGTGGGCGCGGGCGAGCGTTTCCGCAATGCCTGAGCGTTCACCGATGAGCGACTTCACCGATCTCGACAAGACTGCCGGTCACAGCGGTACGGGCACCGTACGCAGCCGCTTCGCCGAGTACATGCGCCTGATGCGGCTCGACCGCCCGATCGGCATCTGGCTGCTGCTCTGGCCCTGCCTCTGGGCCCTGTGGATCTCGGCGCAGGGCCGTCCGGACGAGAAGATCTTCGTGATCTTCCTGATCGGCACGTTCGTCATGCGCTCCGCGGGATGTGTCATCAACGACTTCGCGGACCGTGAGTTCGATCCGCACGTGCGGCGCACGGCCAGCCGTCCCCTCGCCCGGGGCGCGGTCTCGCCCGCGGAAGCGCTGGCAGTGTTCGCCGTGCTCGGGCTCATCGCGCTGGCGCTGCTGATACCGCTCAATCGCGAAACGCAGGTGCTGGCGCTGATCGGCGGCGTGCTCGCGGTGACCTACCCGTTCCTGAAGCGCTTTTTCGCCTTGCCGCAGGCCTACCTCGGCCTCGCCTTCGCGTGGTCGGTGCCGATGGCCTTCGCCGCGCAGACGGGCGAACTGCCCCTCGTTGCGTGGGTGCTGTTCGTTGCCGGCGTGCTGTGGACCACTGCGTACGACACGATCTACGCGATGGTCGACCGCGAGGACGACCTGGTCATCGGCATCCGCTCCTCCGCCATACTCTTCGGCAGTGCCGACCGCTTCATCGTCGGGATGCTGCAACTCGCCACGGTGGCGCTGCTCGCTTACGCGGGCTACCTGCAGGATCTGGGGCGCTGGTACTGGATGGGGCTGGCCATTGCGGCGGGCGCCTGCATGCACCAGCAGCGGCTGATCCGGCACCGCGATCCGGAGGAATGCTTCCGCGCGTTCCTGAACAACAACCTGTTCGGGCTCGCCGTCTTCGGCGGCATCCTGCTCGACTACCTGTTCAGCTGAGTCAGCCGAACGCGTCTGGGGTCCGTCTTCGGTTACGGGGACACGCCGTGAAGCGTCCATGGACGGCTCGCGCGCGCCGTCCATGCCGGACGATTCGACGGTCCCCGAAACCGAAGACGGACTCCAGACGCCAACGTCTGCCTCAACGTGCAGCGCGCGGCAGGACTCGATAAAGAACGAGCGAGCCGAAGATCGCCGAAAGCAGCGTCCCGGCGAGGATGCCGAGCTGGTCGCTCACGATCACCTCACCGGTCGCCGTGTTCTCGAACGCGAGCATGCCGATGAAGAAGCTCATCGTGAAGCCGATGCCGCAGAGGATCGCCGCACCGTAGATCTGCACGAACGTGACGCCTTCCGGGAGCCGCGCGAGGCCGGCCTTCACCGCGACCCACGCGAACCCGAACACCCCCACCTGTTTGCCGACGAAAAGCCCGAGCAGGATTCCCAGCGGGATCGGCTCGAGCAGCGCCTGCAGGCTGAACCCTGCGAGGTTTATGCCGGCATTGGCGAACGCAAAGAACGGCAGGATGCCGAACGCCACCCACGGGTGCAGCGAGTGCTCGAGCCGGCTCGCGGGGGGATGCGACGGAGCGGCGGGATCGCGGGCCGGCACGAACAAGGCGGTGACGACTCCGGCGAGCGTGGCGTGCACCCCTGACTTCAGCACGAAGATCCAGAGGGCCGTGCCGACCAGGACGTACGGGGCAATGCGCATGACGCCGGAGCGGTTGAGCGCGAACAACACGCCGAGGGCGATCGCAGCCAGCGCCAGCGCGTGCACCGAGAGGTCGCTCGTGTAGAACAGCGCGATGACGACGATGGCGCCGAGGTCGTCGAGCACCGCGAGCGTCATCAGGAAGATCTTGAGCCCCACCGGGACACGTTCCCCGAACAGTGACAGCACGCCGAGCGCAAACGCAATGTCGGTGGCGGACGGGATCGCCCAGCCGCGGATGCCCACGGGATCGTGCCAGTTGACGGCCGCGTAGATCGCTGCCGGCACGATCATGCCGCCCAGCGCCGCCAGAGCGGGCAGCGCCACCTTGTGCCGGTCCGACAGTTCGCCTGCCACGACCTCGCGCTTGATTTCGAGGCCGACCAGCAGGAAAAAGATCGCCATCAGCAGGTCGTTGATCCAGATCAGCAGCGACTTATCGAGCTTGAAGGTGCCGACCTGCACCTTGATCGGCAGTTGCAGCAGCGACTGGTAGGCGTCGGCCAGCGGCGTGTTGGCCGCGACCATGGCGACCAGGCCCGCCATCACCAGCACGATGCCGCTCGCGGATTCGAGCTTGAGGAAGTCGCGCATCGCGGTCAGCGGGTCGAAAGGTGGTCGGGGCAAGGCGCGGCCCTTCGGCAGTTGCGGGTTCGCCAAGTGTAGCGGACCGCCGCCGGCATCCGCGTCATCCGGGCGCGCGCGCTACTGCCCAGACATCGACGGCGGCCGCGCCGGCCGCCCGCAGCACCTGCGCGGCCTCGGCCACGGTGCTTGCGGTCGTGACGACGTCGTCGACCAGCGCGACCCGCCGTCCGGCAATGCTCGCGGGTCCCGCGCAGAATGCCCCGCGCACGTTGGCGATGCGCTCTTCTCGCGCGAGTCCTACCTGCGGCCGCGTGGGGCGAGACCTGCGCAGCAGGCGGGGCTCGCAGTCCAGCCCGAGTGGTCGCGCCGCAAAGCGCGCGATTTCGTGCGACTGGTTGAAGCCCCGTTCGACCAGCCGATCCACGTGCAGAGGCATCGGCACGATCACGTCCACGGCCTGCTGCAGCTGCAGCCGCGCAATCGAATCCCCGAGCAGCGTCCCCAGCACGCGCGCGTTGGCGAGCGCGGCTTCGTATTTCAGGTCGAGGATCATCTGCGACAGCGGGAACTCGTACAGGCACGGGGCGAAGCAGCGGCGGTAACACGAGGGTCACCCCTGCGCAGTGCGGGCATCCGTCGTCGGGCGCTCCCGCGCCGGACGGGTCCTGCAGCGGCAGCCCGCAACGCAGGCACGGCAGCGACAGCCACGGCAGGTCGTCCGCGCATTCTCGACACAGGTCGAAGCCGGGCCGCTGCCCGCGCCCGCGGCACAACGCGCAGCGGGGTGGAAAGAGGCAGCCGGAGAGCCGATCGAGCCAGCTGTAAACCTGCAGCGGCATGTTTGGTTGACACCCTGCGAAGCGGTCCGAATACTGCCGCCGCGGCCCCAACCTGCCGCCAACGCCGCCGGGGCGCACGCCGGATTTGCCTGCAGGAACCAGAGATTCGTCATGAACGCCCTCGACCTGAGCAGCCTCGGCACCGTCCGCACCGACTGGACGCTCGGCGAGGTGCGCGCGATCTTCACCGCCCCGTTCAGCGACCTCATGTACCACGCCCAGCGCGTGCACCGGGCCCACTTCAAGGCCAACCGCGTCCAGGTCAGCACGCTGCTCTCGGTGAAGACCGGTGCCTGCCCGGAGGACTGCAAGTACTGCCCGCAGAGCGTCCGCTACGACACGGGGCTCGACCGCGAAGAACTGCTGCAGGTCGACGAGGTGGTCGCGGCAGCACGAGCCGCGAAGGCCCACGGCGCCACCCGCTTCTGCATGGGCGCCGCCTACCGGAGCCCGAAGGCGAAGCAGCTCGAGCAGATCAAGCTCATGGTCCGTGAGGTCCACGCGCTGGGCCTCGAGACCTGCGCGACCCTGGGGATGCTCTCACCGGCCCAGGCGCACGAGCTCAAGGACGCCGGCCTCGACTATTACAACCACAACCTGGACACGTCGCCGGAGTTCTACGGCGAGATCATCACGACCCGGACGTACGGTGACCGGCTCGACACGCTGCAGGCCGTCCGTGACGCCGGCATCAACGTGTGCTGCGGCGGCATCCTCGGCATGGGCGAGTCGGAGCAGGACCGCATCTCGCTGCTGCATACGCTCGCGACTCTGCCGCAACACCCCGAGAGCGTGCCGATCAACCAGCTGGTGCAGGTGCCGGGCACGCCGCTGCATGGGCTGCCGCCGCTCGATCCGCTCGATCTGGTGCGGGCAATCGCCACGGCGCGCCTGTTGCTGCCGCACTCTTATGTCCGCCTGTCGGCGGGTCGCACGGAAATGGACGACGCCGTCCAGGCGCTTTGCTTCCTCGCAGGCGCCAATTCGATTTTCTACGGCGAACGCCTGCTGACGACGCCGAACCCCGGCCGCAGCCACGACGAGCGGCTCTTCGAGCGACTGGGCATCGAAACCGAGGCGTCGGTGCACGCCCACGCCGACGCCTGACCCGTCGCGCGCGTCGCCATGCCGGACGCCAGCGACAGACTCGCTGCGAAGCTCGCGCTGCTCGCGCAACAGGGGCGCGCGCGCAGCCGCCGCGTCACCGAGGTCCGTGCGCCGGGAGGCGTGCGCCTGCAGGTCGCCGGACGCGACTGCCTGGCCTTCTGCAGCAATGATTACCTGGGTCTCGCCGATCATCCCGCCGTCGTCGACGCGTTCTGCCAGGCGGCGCGCACCTGGGGCGTCGGCAGTGGCGCGTCCCACCTGGTCAGCGGGCACACCGCCGAGCACCATGCGCTCGAGGAGGAGCTCGCCGATTGCGTCGGACGGCCGCGCGCGCTGCTTTTTTCGACGGGTTACATGGCCAACCTCGCGATCGGCGCGACCTTCGCGGGGCGCGGCGCCTGGGTGCTCGAGGACCGGCTCAACCACGCATCGCTGCTCGATGCGGGTCTCGCGTCCGGCGCACGCTTTGTCCGGTACCCGCATGCGGACGTTGCGGCCTTGCGCGACCGCCTGGGTCGTCGGCCCGCAGGCGCCGCCGCCCTCGTCATGAGCGATGGCGTATTCAGCATGGATGGCGCCGTGGCGCCAGTGCGCGAACTCGCGGCGGCGTGCGCGACGGCCGGGGCCGACCTGTGCATCGACGACGCCCACGGGTTCGGGGTGCTCGGACCGAACGGTGCAGGCTCCGTCGCGGCAGCCGGCCTCGGTCCGGACGCCGTGCCGCTGCTGATGTGCACGCTGGGCAAGGCGGCGGGCACGTTCGGCGCCTTCGTCGCCGGCCCTGCGCCCTGCATCGAAAACCTGCTGCAGCGCGCGCGCACCTACATCTATACGACGGCCTTGCCCCCCGCGGTGGCCGCCGCGACGCGGGCCTCGCTGCGGGTCATGCGCGAAGAACCGTGGCGTCGGCAGCAGGTGCTGGAGCACGCGCGACGCTTCCGTGCAGGAGCGATCGCGCTCGGGCTGCAACCGATGCCATCGGACACGCCCATCCAGCCGATCGTGCTCGGCTCGGAAGCCGCGGCCAGCGCGGCGAGCTCGGCGCTGTACGAACGTGGGTTGTGGGTTCCCGCGATCCGTCCGCCGACCGTGCCCGCGGGCAGTTCACGCCTGCGCTTCACGTTCTCGGCCGCACACACCACGGACGACGTCGACCGGTTGCTCGAAGCCCTGTCCGGCCTCGTGCAACGCGGCCTCTGCGCCACGGAGCAGGGCGCATGAGCACCGCCGCACCCGGACTTCACGTGGAAACGCGTGGCACCGGCCCGGATCTCGTCCTGCTGCACGGTTGGGCACTGCACGGCGGCATGTGGGGCCCGTGGCTCGACGCGCTGGCGCAGCGCGCGCGACTGCACATCGTCGACTTGCCGGGTCATGGCCGGAGTCCGTGGAATGACGACCTCACGGACCTGCCGCGCGTGGCCCGCGAGGTGTCGGCGGTCGTCCCCGGGGGCGCGGCGTTGCTCGGGTGGTCGTTCGGCGGCATGGTGGCGCTCGAGATCGCCCGCTCACGTCCCGGTGACCTTGCGGCCCTCGTCCTGATCGCGACGACGCCGTGTTTCCTGGCGCGCGACGAATGGGCCGGCGGCATGCAACCCGAGGTGCTGGAGGGATTCGCGGCGGGCCTGTCCAGCGACTATCGGCGCACGATCGCCAATTTTCTCGCGCTGCAGGCGTGGGGCGACGAACGTGCCACCGAAGCCCTGCGTTCGTTGCGCGCCCACCTGGCGAGCCACGGCGAACCCGTGCCCCAGGCGCTGCAGGCGGGCCTGAAGATCCTGCGCGAAACGGACCTGCGCGATGCACTGCCGGCCATCGCGACGCCGACGCTGGTGATTGCGGGGGAACACGATCGCATCACGCCGGTCGCGGCCGGTCGCGAGCTTGCCGCCCGGTTGCCCGCGGCGCGTTTCGTGGAAATCGCCAAGGCCGGCCACGCGCCGTTCCTCTCGCACGGCGACGAGGTGCTGCGCCACGTCCAGCAGTTCCTGTCTTTCCGCGATCCGCCCATCGTGCCGGCGACACCGGGTCCTGCCCGACCTGTCCAACGGCCGGCACCGTCGTCCGGCAGCCCCGGCGACGAGTACGCCCTGGACCTCGGCCGGGTTCGCGGCTCGTTTTCGACGGCTGCCCGGACCTACGATGCCGCGGCCGTGTTCCAGTCGCGGGTCCGGACGGAGCTGCTCGACCGGCTCGAAGTCCTGCGCATCAAGCCCCAGGCCGTGGTCGACCTCGGGGCGGGGACCGGCCATGGCGCGATCGCGCTGAAGCGTCGGTATCCCGCGAGCCGGGTCGTCGCCATCGACGTGGCCTTCCGGATGCTGCTCGAGGCGGGCCGCCGGCAGACGCTGCTGCGGCGCTTCGGCCGGGTGGTCGGCGATGCCGCGGCGCTGCCGCTCCGGGACGCGTCGGTCGACATGGTCTTCTCGAACCTGATGCTGCAGTGGTGCAACGACCCGGACCACGTGCTGCGCGAATGCCGGCGGGTCCTCCGGCCGGGGGGCGTACTGCACTTCACGACGCTGGGTCCGGACACGCTCTGCGAGTTGCGGCGGTCCTGGCAGCTGGCGGACCCCGGGCATGCGCACGTGAGCCGGTTCCTCGACATGCACGACATGGGCGATGCGCTGGTGCGGGCGGGCTTCGCCGAGCCGGTGCTGGACGTCGAGCGGTACACCCTGACCTACGGCGACGCCCGCAGCCTGATGCGCGACCTCAAGGCCATCGGTGCCCACAATGCGACCGCCGGCCGCGCGCGGGGCCTGACCGGCAAGGCCACGTTTTCACGGATGCTCGCAGCGTACGAATCGTACCGCCGCGAGGACAGGCTGCCGGCCACTTACGAAGTCGTGTTCGCCCAGGCCTGGCATCCTGGCGGCCCGGTCCGCCACAAGGGCCAGCCCACCCCCGCCGAGGTTACGGTGCCGTTGTCGACGCTCGGACGGCGTCAGTGATCATGCGATTATTGTTAATAGATATGTTCACTGGGTATTAAATCTCTGCGGCTTTGTCAATTAAAGCAGACAAGTCGATGACTCACGGAATCTTCATCACGGGAACCAACACCGGCGTCGGCAAGACCGTCGTGAGCGCCGGGCTGCTGCGCCTGCTGGCCCGGCAGGGAGTCCGTGCCGTGGGACTGAAACCGGTCGCGAGCGGCAGTGCGCACCTCGGCCCGCAGGGGCCGCTGCGCAATGCGGACGCACTCGAACTGCAGGCAGCCGCCCCACTGCGGCTGCGCTACGAGGACGTGAACCCCTGGGTGTTCGAACCCGCCATCGCTCCGCACATCGCCGCGCGCGAGGCCGGCCGGGAGATTCGGCTGCCCGAGATGGTGGACTGGTACCGGCGGGTCACCGCCGGTGCGGACGTTGCAGTGGTCGAAGGAGCAGGCGGGTGGCGGGTTCCCCTGCATCCGGCGCGGCTTCCTGAGCGACCTGCCCGAGGCCTTGCAGACTGGACGTCATCCTGGTCGTCGGCCTGACGCTGGGCTGCCTGAACCATGCCCGGCTCACGGCCGAGGCGATCGCCAGTTCGGGTCGTTGCCGGCTGGCGGGCTGGGTGGCCAACGCCATCGACCCCGGGTTCGAGCGCGTTGCAGAGAACCTGCAGACGCTGGCGGATCTGCTCGGCGCAGCCCCGCTGGCGCAGGTCGGCCGCCTGGACGAGGCAACCCGGTCGTCTCAGAGACTGCGTCCAAGTCGCATTCGACTGGACCGCGTCACTGCAGGCGGCCCTGGCCGTGCGATCGAACGGCTAGCGCCGGAACGACTCGTGGAAGATACGGTTGTCAGACGGAGCCGGAGTGTGGGCGAGAATCGGCCGCATTCTATTTGCACGCCACCGGGCGACGGTTAAACTGCCCGACCCTCGCGCGGCGCTCCAACCGGGCCGGCTCATCTCGAGCCGTCCGGCCGGGCCTGCGACGCGGGATGCGTATTCCCCGCGCCCGGTGCCGGTCGGCATGACTGGCTCCAGCGCGGGTCTGGCAGTCGCCCCGGGAAAGAGGGCGGCGCCGGTTTCACACGGGAGTTTTCGTAGTGCCAACGAAGATGAAGCCGGCCCTCGCGGCCATTGCGTTGATCGGCCTGACACTGGCGGGCACGAGCCCGGCCATGGCGGCCTGGACGCTGAACCTGCGCGAGGGCGTCACCGAACTGAGCCGCGAGATCTACGGCCTGCACATGCTGGTCCTCTGGGTCTGCGTGGCGATCGCCGTGGCGGTGTTCAGCGTGATGATCTATTCGATCGCCACGTTCCGTAAGTCGAAGGGTGCCGTACCGGCCAGCTTCGACCACAACACCAAGGCCGAGGTGATCTGGACGGTGATCCCGGTGATGATCCTCGTCGCACTGGCGATCCCCGCCGCGCGGACGCTGGTGAAGATCGACGACACGCGCAACACCGACCTCACGGTGAAGGCGACGGGTTACCAGTGGAAGTGGCAGTACGATTACGTCGACGAAGGCGTGTCGTTCTACTCGACGCTCGCGGCGGCCAGCAACGAAGCACGCCAGCTCGATTCGGGCGTCAACGTCCGCCAGGTCGACAACTACCTGCTCGACGTCGACAACCCGCTGGTCGTGCCGGTGAACAAGAAGGTGCGCGTGCTCATCACCGGGGCCGACGTCATCCACGCCTGGTGGGTGCCGGACTTCGGCATGAAGAAGGACGCGATCCCCGGCTACATCAACGAGCTCTGGTTCAGGGCCGACAAGGTCGGCACCTACCGCGGCCAGTGCGCGGAACTCTGCGGCCGCGACCACGGCTTCATGCCGGTCGTCGTGCGCGTCGTCGAGCAGGCCGAGTACGACGCCTGGCTCGCCGGGCAGAAGGCTGCGCGCCAGGCGGCGGCCACCCCGGCGGCGCAGGCCGCGCAGGCGACCGCCCCGAATGCCAACGAGACGACCACGCTGCTGGTCGCGAACGCGGAGAAATGAGAATGAGCGTCACCCAGATTGACGGCCCCGTCGTCGCGCACGACCACGCCGCGAGCCACGGCCCTGCGAAGGGCATCATGCGCTGGCTGACGACCACGAATCACAAGGACATCGGCACGATGTACCTCGTGTTCAGCCTGATCATGTTCCTGGTCGGCGGCTCCATGGCGCTGGTCATCCGCGCCGAGCTGTTCATGCCGGGCATGCAGCTCGTCGACCCGCAGTTCTTCAACACCATGACGACCGTGCACGCGCTGATCATGGTGTTCGGCGCCGTGATGCCCGCGACGGTCGGCCTCGGCAACTGGATGATCCCGCTGCAGATCGGCGCGCCGGACATGGCGCTGCCGCGCATGAACAACTTCAGCTTCTGGCTGCTGGTCGCGGCGTTCTCGCTGCTGATCCTGTCGCTGTTCATGCCGGGCGGCGGCCCCGCGGCCGGCTGGACGCTCTATCCGCCGCTGGTGCTGCAGACCGGCGACGCGCTGCCGCTCGCGATCTTCGCGATCCACCTCGCGGGCGCCTCCTCGATCATGGGCGCGATCAACATCATCGTCACGATCATGAACATGCGTGCGCCGGGCATGACCCTGCTGAAGATGCCGCTCTTCGTCTGGACGTGGTTGATCACCGCCTACCTGCTGATCGCCGTGATGCCCGTGTTCGCGGGCGCCGTGACGATGCTGCTCACCGACCATTTCTTCGGCACGACGTTCTTCGCCGCCTCCGGCGGTGGCGACCCGGTGCTCTACCAGCACATCTTCTGGTTCTTCGGGCACCCGGAGGTCTACATCATGATCCTGCCGGCGTTCGGGATCGTGTCCGAGATCATCCCGACGTTCTCCCGCAAGAAGCTGTTCGGCTACGACGCGATGGTCTACGCGACCGCCTCGATCGCGTTCCTGTCGTTCATCGTCTGGGCGCACCACATGTTCACGGTCGGCATGCCGCTCGCGGGCACCATGTTCTTCATGCTGTCGACGATGCTGATCGCGGTGCCGACGGGCGTGAAAGTCTTCAACTGGACGGCGACGATGTGGAAGGGCTCGCTGACCTTCGAGACGCCGATGCTGTTCGCGCTCGCGTTCCTGTTCCTGTTCACGATCGGCGGCTTCTCCGGCCTGATGATGGCCATCGCCCCGGCCGACTTCCAGTACCACGACACGTACTTCATCGTCGCGCACTTCCATTACGTGCTGGTCCCGGGCGCCGTGTTCGCGATCATGGCGGCGGTGTACTACTGGATGCCGAAGTGGACCGGCCACATGTACGACGAGAAGCTGGCGAAGATCCACTTCTGGATGTCGGCGATCTTCGTCAACGTGCTGTTCTTCCCGCAGCACTTCCTGGGGCTGGCGGGCATGCCGCGCCGCATCCCCGACTACTCGACGCAGTTTGCGGACTGGAACATGGTCTCGTCGATCGGCGGCTTCGGCTTCGGCCTCTCGCAGCTGCTGTTCGTCTACGTGATCTTCAAGTGCGTGCGGGGCGGCGTCCCGGCGACCGACAAGGTCTGGGAAGGCGCGTACAACCACGGGCTCGAGTGGACGGTGCCGTCGCCGGCCCCGTACCACACGTTCGACGAGGCCCCGGTCGTCAAGTGACCGGGCCCGAGGGACTGCACGACATGAGCCAGCACGACCAGCTCGACGAAAGGCGTCGCCGGAACATCCGCCGGACGACGATTGTCCTGGCACTGGTCGCGCTCGGCATCTACGTGGCCTTCATCGCTTCGAGCGTGCTGAAGGCCCAGCCCTGACCATGGGTACCGCCGAGTCGCGCCTGGCGAATCGCACGCTGACCCGCAGCCTGCTGCTGATGGTCGCGGGCAGCTTCGCTTTCGGGTTTGCGCTGGTGCCCCTGTACGACGTGATCTGCGAGGCGGCGGGCATCCGGGTCAACGCCAGCCCTGCGTCGGTCCAGGCGTCGGAAGTCGGCGCGGGCCGCGAGGTGACGCTCGAGTTCCTGTCGATGCTGCCCGAGGGCAGCGCGTACGAACTCACGCCCGAGACACGCACGATGAAGCTGCAGCCGGGCAAGCTCTACGAAGCGCAGTTCCGCATCCGCAGCAACGCGGGCGTCCCGGTCGTCGCGCAGGCCGTGCCGAGCGTGGCGCCCTCGACCGCAGCCAGGTACCTGCAGAAGACCGAATGTTTCTGCTTCACGCCGCAGAAGTTCGCGGCGTCGGAGGAACGTGAATTCACCGTGCGCTTCATCATCGCACCCGACCTGCCGCGGCAGGTGGACCGCATGACGCTGGCGTACTCGATCTACACGCTGCCGCAAGGCTAGAGGAAGTGACTAGTGAGTCAGTGACTAGTGAATCAGTAAGAATGAAGCTTCCGACTAGTCACTAGTCACTGATCACTAGTCACTTTCTTGACTGACGACTGATAACGTACAGAGGCAAATGCCCATGGCTCACGCTCACGCCGCGCACGACGCGGGTAAGTACTACATCCCGCACGGCAGCAAGTGGCCGATCGTCGGTGCGGTCTCGCTGTTCACGATGATGCTCGGCGCGGCGGCGCTGCTGAACGGCGTCGGCATCGCGCCGTACATCTTCTGGGCAGGCTTCGCGGCCGTGCTGTTCATGTTCTACGGCTGGTTCAGCACGGTGATCGGCGAGAACCAGGCCGGCCTCTACAACGAGGGCGTCGACCGGTCGTTCCGCATGGGGATGATGTGGTTCATCTTCTCGGAGGTCATGTTCTTCGCCGCGTTCTTCGGGGCGCTGTACTACGCGCGCCAGCTGTCCGTGCCGTGGCTCGGCGGCGAGGGCACCAAGTACCTCACCAACATGTTCCTGTGGAAGGAGTACGAACCGGCGTGGCCGACCAATGGCCCGGCGACCGTCGGTGGCGCGTTCGAAACCATCCCGGCGTTCGGCCTGCCTGCGCTGAATACGGCGATCCTGCTCACCTCGGGCGTCACGATCACGATCGCGCATCACGCCCTCAAGGCCGGCAACCGGACGCTGCTCAAGATCGCGCTGGCGGCGACGTTCCTCCTCGGCTTCCTGTTCGTCGGCTTCCAGGCCGAGGAATACATGCACGCCTACGAGGAGCTGAACCTCACGCTCGGCAGCGGCATCTACGGTTCGACGTTCTTCATGCTGACCGGCTTCCACGGCCTGCACGTGACCCTCGGCGCGATCATGCTCGTGGTGATCTGGCTGCGCGTGATGAAGGGTCACTTCACGCCACAGCATCACTTCGCCTTCGAGGGGGTCGCCTGGTACTGGCACTTCGTCGACGTGGTGTGGCTGGGCCTGTTCATCTTCGTGTACTGGCTCTGAGGAAGAAGTGACTAGTGACTAGCGGATAGCGGCTAGTCGGAACGCAGTCCGGACCTGCGTCCCGGGCCGGCAAATGAAGAAGGCCGGCATGATGCCGGCCTTCTTTCTTAGCGGACTCTGGCGGCGCGACAGCGCCTCTTACTAGTCACTATCCGCTAGTCCACTAATCACTAGTCCACTCACCTCACGTGGTGCGGCGTGATCAGTCCCTGCGACCAGGCGATAAAAAGTAGAATGAACAGCAGCACCGACAGCACGACGCGCACCGTCAGGGCGTTGACCATGCGTTTGCTCTGGCCCTCGTCCTTGACCAGGTGGAACAGGCCCGAACCGAGGCTCACGACGATCGCGCAGAGGACGGCGACGATGAGAATCTTGATGAGCATGGCCGTGAATTCCGTGGCGGGAATCCAGTATAAATGAGGGTGCTCGTCGGCAACCGCGTGTTCGCGCCGCAGGCCTGGGCCGCGTTGCTCACGGCCGTCGCGCTGGCGGCGTTCGTCTCGCTCGGCTGGTGGCAGATCGGCCGGGCGCGCGAAAAGCAGGCGCTCGTGGAGTCTTTCGCACGGGGGACCCTGACCAGCGTCGAACTGGCTGCGGACGTGACGGTCGACGAGCTGCCCCGCTACCAGCACCTGCGCGCCGAGGGCCATTACGAGCCCGCCTACCAGGTGCTGCTCGACAACATGCCGTCGCAGTCCGGCCAGCCCGGATACCGGGTCCTCACGCCGTTTCGGCGGCACGGCAGCGACCGCCTGCTGCTCGTCGACCGCGGCTGGGTACCGCTCGGCCCCTCCCGCGAGGCATTGCCCGCCGTCGGCGTGACCGCGGAAAATCGCGCCGTCTCGGGCCGACTCGACCAGTTGCCCATGCCCGGGGTACGGGTCGGCGAGGCGACGGCACCTGGCGACGAACACTGGCCGCGAGTGATGAATTTCCCCCGTCAGCAGGACCTCGAACGGGCCCTCGGCGGTCCAGTCGAGTCGCGCATCCTGCTGCTCGATCCCGCAGCGCCCGACGGCTATGAACGCGTGTGGCGACCCGCGCTCGGCTTCGGACCGGAACGGCACCTGGGTTACGCGATCCAGTGGTTCGCGTTCGCGCTCGTCGCGGTCGTCATCTTCATCGCGCTGAGCCTGCAGCGGGTCGATCCCGATGCCGGCCAGTCCACCGGGACCGAGTCATGAACGCACCGATCGACGATCTGACCCGGCAGCGCCGCGGTCGTCGCCAGCTGCTGGTCCTCGCCTCGATTTTCTTCGTGCCGCTCGCGGTCGCCTTCTGGCTGTACTACGGCGCCGGGGGCTGGTCCCCGCACGGCAGCACCAACCAGGGCGACCTGGTGAACCCGGCCGTGCCGCTGCCCGCGGCTGCGCTGACGCGTCACGACGGTACACCGGCGGCCCCGGACCTCCTGCGCGGCAAGTGGACCATTGCCTTCATCGGTGACGGCGCCTGCGACGATCGCTGCCGCAAGGCGCTGTACCTGTCGCGGCAGTCGCGCATAGCGCTCAACAAGGACATGGATCGCGTGCAGCGGGTCTTCCTCGCCACCGGGTCGTGTTGCGACGGGGCCTTCCTCGCCGCCGAGCACCCGGACCTGGCCGTCGTCACGCTGGGTACGGATGCCGCGTCGCGGGCGCTGCTCGCAGCGATCCCCGTATACGACGGTGTACCGGTCGAACGGGCGGGGCGGCTCTACCTGATCGATCCCCTCGGCAACCTCGTGCTGAGCTATCCTGCGGGTGCCCCTGACAAGGCACTGCTCACGGACGTGCGGAAACTGCTGCGGCTCTCCCACATCGGTTAGGCGGGTCAGAACAACATCATGCGCGTCGCCACGTTTCGCCGGCTGTGCCTGATCGGCACGCTCGTCGCTTTCTGCGTCATCGTGCTCGGCGCCTACGTGCGCTTGAGCCACGCCGGGCTCGGTTGCCCGGACTGGCCCGGCTGCTACGGCCATCTCACGGTGGGCCAGGCCGTGGACAACCAGCACGTCGTCAACCAGCAGTATCCCGAGCGGCCCCTCGAGGCCGACAAGGCGCTCAAGGAGATGGTGCATCGCTACCTCGCCGCGAGCCTGGGCCTCCTGATCATCGCCATCGCCGCCGTCGCCTGGACCAATCGCCGCGATTCGCACCAGCCGGTGAAACTGCCCTTCGCACTGGTTGCGCTCGTGGTCTTCCAGGGACTCCTCGGCATGTGGACGGTCACGCTGCTGCTGAAGCCGCTGATCGTTTCGGCGCACCTGGTGGGCGGCCTCGCCACGATGTCGCTGCTCTGGTGGATGGCGTTGCAGACGACGCGTCGTACGCGGCCGCACGGTGAACGCTCGCTGCGGCAATGGGCGGTCGCGGGCCTGGTCGTGCTGGCGCTGCAGATCCTGCTCGGCGGCTGGGTGAGCACCAACTATGCAGCCGTGGCGTGCCCCGATTTCCCGACCTGCCAGCGCTCGTTCTGGCCGGACATGGATTTCAAGGATGCGTTCGTGCTGTGGCGCGGCCTCGGCATCGACTACGAGGGCGGCGTGCTCGACCATCCGGCGCGGGTCGCGATTCATTACACCCACCGGCTCGGTGCCATCGTCGCCGCGCTGGTGCTCGGCTTCGTGGCCTGGAAGGCGATGCGCTCGGGCCAGTCGCGCGGCGTGCGCATGGCCGGGGGAGCGCTGGCCGCGGCCCTGGCTGCCCAGCTGCTGCTCGGTCCGACCATGGTCCTGCACACCTTCCCGCTGCCGCTCGCCACGGCGCACAACGCGGTCGCGGCGCTGCTGGTGCTCGCGATGGTGGCACTGCTGCGATTCCTGCACCCCCCGGGGTGGCGGCTACTTCTGCCCTGATCGGACAAGGCGGCCGGCCGGGGCGGTACAATCGCGATCTCATGAACACTGCCGGCCCAGACACGCGCCGGGCGACATGGCGACCTGGCGGGACTACTACGAGCTCGGCAAGCCGAAGGTCGTCGCGCTGATCGTTTTCACGGCGATCGTCGGCATGTTCCTCGCCGTACCGGGGATGCCGCCCTGGCACGCCCTGCTCTACGGCACGATCGGCATCGGTCTCGCGGCATCGAGCGCCGCTGCCATCAATCACGTCGTCGACCGGCGCTTCGACGAGAAGATGGCGCGCACGATGAACCGGCCGATCCCGACCGGCCACGTGACCACGCGGCAGGCGCTCACGTACGCCGGCATCATCGGCGTCGCATCGATGGCGATCCTCGTGTGGCTGGTCAACCCGCTGACGGCGGTCCTGACGTTCTTGTCGCTGATCGGTTACGCGGTCCTGTACACGGTGTGGCTCAAGCACGTGACGCCGCAGAACATCGTGATCGGCGGGGCCGCGGGCGCCGCGCCGCCCGTGCTCGGCTGGACTGCCGTGACCGGGTCCGCCGATCCGCATGCGCTCCTGCTCTTCCTGATCATCTTCGCGTGGACGCCGCCGCACTTCTGGGCGCTGGCGATCGCGCGCCGCCGTGACTACGCGAAGGCCGGCATCCCGATGCTGCCGGTCGCCTACGGCGTCGAGTTCACGCAGCTGCACATCCTGCTGTACACGATCCTGCTGTTCATCGTGACGTTGCTGCCGTATCTCACGGGCATGAGCGGACTGCTGTACCTCGTCGTCGCGATCGTGCTCGGCGTCATCTTCCTCAGGCACGCCGTCCGGCTGCGGCGGCCGGATGCTCCGGAGCAGTTGCCGATGCAGGTGTTCCGGTACTCGATCAACTACCTCATGCTGCTGTTCGCGGCGCTGCTGGTCGATCACTACGTCCTGATCGGGCCCTGACCGGCGCATGGCGAGCCGCTCGCATTTCGCCGCGCCCCTGCTGCTCGCCGTGATCGTCGGGCTGATCGTCTACGTCTCGCTGTATCCGTTTCGCTTCGTCGAGCACGGTCCGACGCTCACCGAGGCGTTGCGCACCCTGTCGTGGGCCCGGGCCGGTCGCGGCGACATGTTCAACAACGTGTTGCTCTACGTGCCGTTCGGGTTCTGCGTGGCCCTGCTGGTGGAGCCGCGCTGGGGCCGACTGGCCGGCATCGTGGCTGGCGTGCTGCTCGGGGCCACGCTGTCGCTGGGACTGGAACTGCTGCAGGCTTCGGTCGCATCGCGCGTTTCGAGCCTGCGGGACCTGTCGCTCAACAGCCGCGGGTTCGCTGCTCGGCGCCGTGCTGGGTTCGGGTTTTCACGCGCTCGGCAGCAGGATCTCGCCGCAGGGTGCGCCACGCAGTCGCTCCGCCTTCGTCGCCATGGCCATCCTGACGCTGTGGCTGCTCGAGCGCCTCTGGCCGTTGATTCCCGACCCGGGCCTGCGCCAGCTCAAGCGCGCCGTACGGCCGCTGCTGACGCCGCACGCTCGAGTGGACGGCGCTCGCCGGCTTCTTCGTCGGCTGGCTGGTCGTCGCACAGGCCGTGTTCCACCTGTCGAAGCGGCAGCGTGCGGTGGACGTCTACCTGATCCTCATCGCGATCGTGCTGGTCGGACGCGCGTTCGTGGCCGGCAACGCGCTCGACATCGCGGAGATCGCGGCGATCGCGCTGCTGCTGCCGGTCCTGGTGCTGTTCAGCAGGCTCGAGGACGGCATGCGCTCGACGCTCGTCGCGATGCTGCTGGGCGTCTGGCTGGCGTGGTCGTCGGTGCGCCCGCTGCTCGGCGGCGTCGATGCCGGTAATCTCGACTCTGCCGGAGTGGCGCGAGCTGCTGATGCGCAACCTGCCGCCGCCGCCGCTGCTGGCCAACAAGGCGTTCAGCTACATGTCGCTCGGCTGGCTGCTCGTCGGTGCGGGCGTGATTCCGCACGTCGCAGCCGGCATCACCATCGTGTTCGTGCTGCTGCTGACGCTGCTGCAGGTCGGCGCAGCGGTCCCTGCGTATGGCTGGGTCGACCTCGTCATTGCCGGTCTCGCCGGCTGGGTCGTTGCACGCTGGATGCCGCGCCGCTGAGTGATGATGTCAACAGCCTCGCTTGACGCAGTGCAGGATATCTTGCGCGACGCTCCCGGCGCTTTGGCCACGGCAGCTGCGCACCAACAGGGTGATCATGCAGAGCATCTACAACCAGCAGATGTTCAAGCCGGCGAGTCCGGGCAAGAGCGGCGTCGCCCCGCCGGTCGCGACAAAGCCGGCCAAGTCCAAGTCGGGTTCATAAACCTCGTGTTCGCTCCCGGGCTCCAGCCCGGGAGCGAGCGGGAAATAGGTGAGCGTCCCCTATCTTACCCGCGAACCACTTGTGCAGCTGGCGGTAGACCTCCGCGCGGCCCAGCAGGTCGAGGTGGCCCGTCCCGCGCGCCACCCATTGCCGCTCGGGCGGCACGGCCAACGTCTTGCCGACGCTCTTGTGCCGCCCCAGCGCGCTGTCGAGCGGCACCAGGCCGTCGCCGACCAGGCGATCGGCGGCCGAGGCCCGGCCCGTTGCGAGCATTCCTGCGATCGCATAGCACTGCACGCCCTCCGGCAACTGCACGAACTGGTGTTCGCCGGCCGTGACGTTGCCGTGGCGCAGGTCCTTGATGCCCGCGCTGCGCTGCCCGCCGATCCGCGTGAACGGCGCCGAGTACGGGCTGATGTCGAGGAGGAAATCGAGCCCGTGGCCGCCGCGCTCCAGCGGCGCGCCGTGATGCGGCGTGCCGAGGCATACCACCGGTCCGAGTTGCGCAGGCCAGCGACGACCTGACCCGACCGCGTGGTGCAGCGCGCTCCTCGCGACCAGGCCGCCCATGCTGTGCCCGATGATTGCGACCTCCTCGAGGGCGACGGGCCAGCGCTCGAGCAGCGATTCGAGCAGCGCGGAGAGCGCCACACCGTTGTCGGCGACGTTCAGCCCGGTGTTGTAGCGCAGGTACAGCGGGCGTAAACCCAAGTTCGCGCGCGAGCGCCTCGCCGTGATCGTGACCGTCGCGCAGCCACTGCAGGTCGCTCATGCACAGGCCGTGCACGAGCAGCAGGACCTTGCCGGTGACGGACGGGAATCCCGCCGCAGCCAGCGACCCTGCCGGGTCGGTCACGTCGACCTGCCGGCCGCGATAGCGCAGCACCATGTCCAGTGCCAGCGGATTGCCGGTCCGGACGAGGTAGTCGCCGTAGACGCCGTTCACGACAGAGAGGTAAGCATCGCGCGTCGGCGTGGACTCGCCTTCGGGCAGCAGGTCGCGCCAGCGGTGCGAGCGCACGGTCGAGCCCCGTGCCGACGAGCTGCATGCTGCCGCGCACGGTGCGATAGACGAGGCCGGTGATGCCGCGGGTCTTGTCCGTCGGCTTCCGTCCCAGGGGGCCCGGCACGCGCTGCACCGTGCGATGCATCGTTTCCACGATGTCCACGATGCCGGTGCTGGCATCGATGGCCATGCGGGCGACGCCACGCAGGTCGGAGAGATGCGTGCGGGTGGGTTTCGCCATGCTCAGGTGCCCCTCACAGCGGTGGCGAAGCGTCGCCGAGCATCAGCTGCCGCACCAGCGGCAGCGGGCCGCTGAACGACAGGAACTGGTCGTGGAAGTCGTGCAGCGACGCCCCCGGGTTCGCGGCCATCCAGTCCCGGCGCAGCTTCAGGATCATCAGCTTGCCGAGCGTGTAGTTGAGGTACGCGGGGTCATAGGTGCCACGCAGCGCCTGCTGCCGCGCGTTGCCCGGATCGGACAGGGCGCCTTCGCGGAACACCTTTTCACACTCCGCGACGCTCATGCCCTGCGTGTGCAGCCCGATCGCGCACATGTAGCGGGCATTGCGCTTCAGCGCCGACAGCAACTGGCCAATCTGCCATTCCGGGTTGCCGGCACGCAGCCCGGCGTCCTTCATCATTTCCTCGGTGTAGTGCGCCCAGCCTTCGGTGTACGCATAGCTCTGGAACAGCTGGGCAACCTTCGAAGCGTTGCGATTCGCGTGCAGGAAATGCAGGAAGTGACCGGGCCACACCTCGTGGGCCGAGGTCGCGAGCAACGTACCCTCGCCCGTCACGTACTGCGCCTGCTCCTCCGGGCTCCAGCGTGGGTCCGGGGGCGCGATGTAGTACACCGCCGGGACGTCCTTGCTCTCGTAAGGGCCCGGAATGTTGATGTACGCGAAGTTCTGCGCGTTGTACGGCGGAGCCTGGTCCACCAGCGCCTGCTCCGGACCCGGAATCGTCACGAGATTGCGCGAAGTGACGAATTCACGCAGCTCAGGCAGCTGGCGTCGCGCCGTCGCGACCGCGCCGCCCTGCGGCTTCACGCTGTTGGCCTTGTCGGCACACTCCCGGAGCGTCCTGCCCGGTGCGTACGTATCGCACACCTTGCGCAGCGCGACGAGGTTGCGGCCGAGGTCCGTCTCCCCGATCTCGTGCAGGCGAGCGAGCGGCACGTCGACCTGTTCCGTGGCCTTGACCATGCGCGCGAACAGTTGCGGCCCCAGGGCGAAATCCTGGGTGGCCCGCGGCCGCTCGGAGGCGAGCCAGTCGGCCAGCGACTGCATCGCCAGCGCCGCCTCGGCGTTCGCCGCCTGCAGCTGCTGCTGCAGGCCCGTGTCCTTGACCTCCGCAAAGACGCGTTCCACGTCCTTCGCGTAGAACTGGGCGAAGCCGCCGAACGCGTTGACGCCGTATTCGATCCAGGGTGCCGGCATCGGCGTGCGCAGGTTGGCGCGGATCTGCCGGGTCGCGGCCGGGATGGCGCGCGCATAAGCGATGTATGCGCGCAGGCGCTGCTCGAGCGGCGCGTAAGGCTTGCTCAGGTAGACCTCCGGATCGACGAACCCGAGGTACCAGGCGGGGTTCCGGTACGGCCACTGCGCCTCCTTGCGCCAGAACAGCTCGACATCGAGTGCCGCGAGCAGGTATTGCCGCTCGCGCTGGTTCGCGGCGGAAAGCCGTGCAGGGTCGACGGCGAGCACGCGGGCGCGCTCGGCCTCGAGCCGGGCGACCTCCCGCTCGAGGGCGGGGGCACTCAGGTCCGGCAGCTGGCCATCGAACTCGTGGCGGCCTGCATTGACCGCGCTGACCGGCTGGGCGGCAAATTGCGCCTCGAGGAAGCGCGCAACGCTGGCCGTCCAGGCCGCATCTGCGCCCGGGTCGTCGGCCTCGGCCGCGGCCAGGGGCGTCGTGACGAGCACCAGCAGCAGGAGCGGCAGCCAGCGCAGCTTGCGGGGAGTCTGTCGGTACATCGATGGGTCCTTGCGGCTGAGGAGCAATGGCCGGGGGGCCGGGGCGTTACTTTACGCGAGCAGGCATCGACTCCTGTAGAATCCGCGCCCTTCCGATGGACGTTTCCCACATCCTTGCGCCGCTCAACGACGCGCAGCGGCAGGCCGTGACCGCCCCGCTGCTGCCGACGCTCGTGCTGGCGGGCGCGGGCAGTGGCAAGACGCGCGTGCTCACGCACCGGGTCGAGTGGCTCGTCTCCGTCGAGGGCGTCTCACCGCACGGCATCCTCGCGGTCACGTTCACCAACAAGGCCGCGGCGGAGATGCGGCACCGCATCGAGACGCAACTCGGCCTGCCGTCCGCTCCGCTCTGGATCGGCACGTTCCACGGCATCTGCCACCGCCTGCTGCGCATGCACTGGCGCGAGGCCGGCCTGCCGCAGGGCTTCCAGATCCTCGACGGCGAGGACCAGCAGCGGCTGGTGAAGAAGATCATCCGCGGGCTCAACCTCGACGACACGCGCTGGGTGCCGCGCGAAGTGGCGTGGTTCATCAATGCCCAGAAGGACGAAGGGGTGCGGCCGAAGCACCTGAAGGACGACGGCGACCCGACGCGGCGCCAGATGATCAGGCTCTACGAGGCGTACGAAGAAGCCTGCCGGCGCAACGGCGTGGTCGACTTCGCCGAGTTGCTGCTGCTGAGCTACGAGATCCTGCGCGACGTGCCGGGCCTCGTCGATCACTACCGCTCGCGCTTCAGGCACGTCCTCGTCGACGAGTTCCAGGACACGAACACGATCCAGTACAACTGGATGAAGGTGCTCGTGGGCACCACGGGCGTCCCCTACGTCGTCGGCGACGACGACCAGTCGATCTACCGCTGGCGCGGCGCGCGCGTCGAGAACCTGCAGCAGTACCGCCGGGACTTCGACGGCGTGCAGTTGTTCCGGCTGGAGCAGAACTACCGCTCGACCGGCAACATCCTCGACGCCGCCAATGCGATCATCGGCAACAACAGCGGCCGCCTCGGCAAGAAGCTGTGGACGAGCGAAGGCAAGGGCTCGCTGATCCGGCTGTTCCGCGCCTACAACGAGCGCGACGAAGCCGAGTTCGTCATCAACAGGATCCGCGAATGGATCGCGCACGGCGGCAAGCGCAGCGACAACGCGATCCTCTATCGCTCCAATGCGCAGTCGCGCGTGTTCGAGGAATACCTGCTCGCGGCGCGCATTCCGTACCGCGTGTACGGCGGCTTGCGCTTCTTCGAGCGCCAGGAAATCAAGGATGCGCTCGCCTACCTGCGGTTGATCTCCAACCGCGACGACGACGCCTCGTTCGAGCGCGTCGTCAACCTGCCCACGCGAGGCATCGGCGCCCGCACGCTCGAAGTGCTGCGGGCCCACTCGCGCGCACAGCAGAAGTCGATGTGGCAGTCCGCGTTCGAGTGCAACGAGGATCTCGGCACCAAGGCCGTCGTCGTGCCTGCAGGCGTTCCTGGCCCTGGTCGAGAAGCTCGATGCCGAGACGGCCAGCCTGCCGCTGCACGAGCAGGTCGACCACGTGATCCAGGCGAGCGGGCTCGCGGGTCACTACCAGAAGGACAAGGCCGACAAGGGCGAGGCGCGGCTCGAGAACCTCGAGGAACTCGTCAGCGCCGCGCGCGGGTTCGCGCCCGAGGGCGACGACATGCCACCGCTGATGGCGTTCCTGTCGCACGCGGTGCTCGAGTCCGGCGAGGGCCAGGCCGAGGAGTGGGAAGACTGCGTGCAGATGATGACGCTGCACTCGGCCAAGGGCCTGGAGTTCCCGGTCGTCTTCCTGTGCGGCCTGGAGGACGGCCTCTTCCCGCACCAGCGCTCCGTGACGGACATGCACGGGCTCGAGGAAGAGCGCCGCCTCTGCTACGTCGGCTGCACGCGCGCGATGCGCCAGCTCTACCTGACGTATGCGGAGCAGCGGCGGATGCACGGCATCGACAACTACGGTGCCCCTTCGCGCTTCATCGCCGAGATCCCCGCCCAGCTGGTCGAGGAAGTCCGGCCCAAGGTGCAGGTCTCCCGGCCGACGTACGTGCCCCAGTCCCGGCCAGTGGGCCAGCCGGCGCGGCCGTCGGGGAGCTTTTCCTCGATGAGCGGACGACGCTTCCAGGACGAGGCCCCGGGTGGCCTGAAACTGGGCCAGCGGGTGCGTCACGGCAAGTTCGGGGACGGCGTGGTCCTGAACCTGGAGGGCCAGGGCGCCAATGCCCGGGTGCAGGTCAACTTCGAGCGCCAGGGTACCAAGTGGCTGATGCTGGGGTACGCCAACCTGGAGGCGGTCTGAACCGCGCTAGAATGTCGCGCTGCCCCGAAGGTCAAGAAGCTTGAAAATCATCATCCTGGGGGCCGGCCAAGTGGGCCGGACTGCGGCCTACCACCTGGCCCGCGAAGAGGCGAACGACGTCACGGTCGTCGACACCGACGAGAGCCTGCTGCGCGATTTGCAGGACCGGATCGACATCCGCACGGTCCGCGGCAACGCCGCGAGCCCGAAGACGCTCGAGACCGCTGGCGCCCGCGACGCCGACATGATCGTGGCGCTCACCAACAGCGACGAGACGAACATGGTGGCGTGCCACGTCGCGTGGAGCCTGTTCGGCACCCGGACCAAGATCGCGCGCATCCGCGAGCGCGACTACACGAAGAATTCGAAACTGTTCGTGTCGACGGAAGGCCCGGAGCCCCCGGCCTTTCCCGGCTTCGCCGTCGACATGTACCTGAGTCCCGAGGAAGCCGTCACGGCTTACATCGAGCGCCTGATCCGTTACCCCGGGCGCGTTGCAGGTGGTCGACTTCGCCGACAACAAGGTCCGTCTCGTCGGCCTCAAGGCCCTCAAGGGCGGCGCGCTCGTCGGCCGCCCGATCCGCGAACTGCGCTCGCACATGCGCAGCGGCGAGGCGCGCGTCGCGGCGATGTACCGCAAGGGCGAGAGCATCGAGCCCGAAGGTGACACCGAGATCCTCGACGGCGACGAGGTGTTCTTCGTCGCGGCGACGCAGGACATCCGCGACGTCATGAAGGAGATGCAGAAGCTCGAGGACCCGGTCAAGCGCGTGGTGATCGCGGGCGGCGGCAACATCGGTTACCGGCTCGCACAGACGCTCGAGACCGAGAACCAGGTCAAGGTCATCGAGCGCGACACCAAGCGTGCGCGCTACATCTCCGAGCACCTGCGCAATTCCATCGTGCTGGTCGGCGATGCCGCGGACGAGGAACTGCTGGTCGAGGAGAACATCGACAGCGTCGACGTCTTCTGCTCGCTGACGAATTCCGAGGAAGCCAACATCCTCTCGGCGATGCTGGCGAAGCGGCTCGGCGCACACCGCGTCATGGCCCTGATCAGCCGCCCGGCCTATGCCGACCTCACGCAGATCGGCTCGATCGACGTCGCGATTTCACCGCAGACGGTCACGATCGGCTCGCTGCTCGCTTACGTGCGGCGTGGCGACGTCGTGCAGGTGCATTCACTGCGGCGGGGCTCTGCCGAGGCGATGGAAACGATCGCCCACGGTCTCCGCGGTGGCAAGGTCGTCGGTCGCCCGATCCAGGAGATCCGCCTGCCGGACGGCGTGAAGATCGTCACGATCGTCCGCGGGGACAAGGTGATCATGGCGCACCATGACACGGTGATCGAGAACGGCGATCACGTGATCCTGTTCCTCTCGGACAAGCGGCACGTGGAGCAGGTCGAGCGCCTGTTCCAGACCTGACCCGGCTGCGCAGGCTTTCCCGTGCTCGCCGTACTCAACGTCCTCGGGTCGATGCTGATGCTGTTCAGCATCACCTACCTGTTGCCGATCCTCACCTCGCTGCTCTATGCCGACGGCCTGCTGGTCGACTTCGTCTATGCCGCACTCGGGTGCCTCGCCGCCGGTGCCGCCATCGTCGCTGGCGACCCGCAGGCACAAGCGCGAACTGCGTTCCCGTGACGGCTTCCTGCTCGTCACGCTGAGCTGGATCTTCATGTCGGCCATCGCCACGGTGCCGCTGCTGCTCGCGCTGCCCGGCCTCAGCTTCACCGATGCCTTCTTCGAGACGATGTCGGGGCTGAGCACGACCGGCGCGACGGTCCTGACGGGACTCGACACGATGGCGCCGTCGCTGAACCTCTGGCGGCACGCGCTGATCTGGTATGGCGGCATGGGCATCATCGTCCTCGTGGTGGCCATCCTGCCGATGCTGGGCGTCGGCGGCATGCAGCTCTACAAGGCCGAGACGCCGGGACCGATCAAGGACGAGAAGCTCACGCCGCGCATCACGCAGACCGCCCGGGCGCTCTGGTTCGTCTACTTCCTGATCACGGTGGCCTGCGTCCTTTCGCTCAGGCTGGCCGGCATGGGCTGGTTCGACGCCGTCTGCCACTCGTTCGCAGCCATGGGGCTCGGCGGCTTCTCGACCTACGACGCCAGCGTCGGCCATTTCGATTCGCCGGCGATCGAAGCGGTGCTGATCGTGTTCATGCTGATCGCCGCCATGAATTTCGCCAGGCACTTCATCGCGTGGCAGCAGAAGAGCCTGCGCACCTATGCGACGGACGTCGAAGCCAGGGCGATGCTCGCGATCATCGGCATCAGCATCGTCGGGGTGGCGCTCTACATCTGGCTGCACGGCGTGTATCCGAGTTTCTGGACGGCGCTGCGGCATACCGCCTTCAACCTCGTCTCGATCGCGACCGACTGCGGGTTCGTCAGCCAGGACTATGCGGCGTGGCCCATGTTCGCGCCGATTTTCATCCTGATGCTGTCGTGCTATTGCGCCAACACGGGATCGACGGGCGGCGGCATCAAGATGTTCCGCACGCTCGTGCTGTTCCGGCAGGCAGCGCGCGAGCTGTTCCTGCTGGTCCACCCGCAGGCGGTCACGCCCGTGAAGATTGCGCGGGCAGGTCGTCGCCAACAGGATCGTGTTCGCGGTGCTGGCGTTCGTCGTGCTGTATTTCGGAACCGTCGTCACGCTCACCTTCCTGCTGCTGGCGAGCGGCCTCGATTTCGTCAGCTCGTTCTCGGCGATCATCGCCTGCATCAACAACGCCGGGCCGGGCCTGGGCATCGTCGGACCGTCCAGCAACTTCCAGGTACTCACGGATTTCCAGACGTGGGTGTGTGCGCTGGCCATGCTGCTCGGGCGCCTCGAGATCTTTTCGGTGCTGGTGCTGCTGACGCCGGCCTTCTGGCGCAAGTAAGCTCCGCTCATGGCGCGCAAGCTCTCCGCAGGGACGAGGAAGAAGCTGCAACGCGGCTTCGCGGTCCTTGCGCTGCTCGGCCTGCTCGTCGCAATCGTCGTCGTGGGCATCCTCGACCGTCGCGTCACGGCGCAGTTCGAGGGTCGGCGCTGGACGCTGCCGGCGCGCGTCTATGCGCAGCCGCTCGAGTTGTACGTGGGGCAGGCGTTGTCATCCGCGCGGTTCGCCCAGGAGCTGGCACGCCTCGGCTACATTCCCCAGACACCCGTCGAGCGGCCGGGCACGTTCAAGCGCAAGGGTGACCGCGTCGACGTTTTCGTCCGCGCGTTCAGGTTCTCGGACGAGCAGCAGGCCGCGCAACGACTGCGAATCGGCTTCTCTGGCGACACGATCACGGCCCTGGCAACGGACCAGGGCGTGGACGTGCCCGTGTACCGGCTCGATCCGCTGCTGATCGGCAGTATCTTCCCGATCCACGGCGAGGACCGGATCGTCGTCTCGCCCGACCAGGTGCCGCCGCTGCTGCCGGCGGCACTCAAGGCGGTCGAGGATCGCAAGTTCGATACGCACCACGGCGTCAATCCGCTCGCGATCCTGCGCGCCCTGTTCGTGAACGTGCGCGCGGGGCAGGTGGAGCAGGGCGGCAGCACGCTGACGCAGCAGCTGGTGAAGAGCTATTTCCTCGACAGCCGGCGGACGATCCGTCGCAAGGTCGAGGAGGCGATCATGGCGTTCATCCTCGAATCGCGGTTCGAGAAGGCGGACATCATGAACGCCTACATCAACGAGATTTACCTGGGCCAGGACGGACGCCGTGCCGTCCACGGCTTCGGCCTCGCGAGCCAGTTCTACTTCGGCAAGCCGCTCGGCGAGCTGAACCTGCCGGAAGTCGCGCTGATGGTCGCGATCGTACGGGGCCCGTCGTACTACGACCCGCGCCGGCACCCCGACCGTGCGCTCGAGCGGCGCAACCTCGTCCTCAAGGTGCTGGTCGACCAGGGCGTCGTCGAACAGGCCGACGCCGATCGCGCGGCGCAGGCACCACTCGGCATCACCGACAACGCCGGCCGGTCCGCCAATTACTTTCCCGCCTTCCTCGACCTGGTGCGGCGCCAGCTGCGCGAGGACTATCCCGAGAGCGAGCTGACCGAGCAGGGCCTCGTCGTCTTCAGCACGCTCGATCCGCTGCTGCAGGAAAAGGCCGAGAGCGCGCTGAGTGCCGAGCTCGAGCAGCAGGACAAGTCGGGCCGCAAGGGCGCACGCGGCCTCGAAGGGTCCCTGGTCGTCACGACGCCACAGACGGGCGAGATCATCGCCGTGGTCGGCGGGCGCCGCGCTGCGTTCGACGGCTTCAACCGGGCGCTCGACATGAAGCGGCCGATCGGCTCCCTGGCGAAGCCGCTGGTGCACCTCGCCGCGCTCGAGTCGGGGCGCTACACGCCGGCCTCGACCGTCATCGACGAGCCGGTCGCACTGAAGCTCGAGAATGGCGACCTGTGGAAGCCCGGCAACTACGACCGGAAGATCCACGGCAACGTGACGATGGTCCGTGCGCTGACCCAGTCGTACAACCTCGCGACGGTCAACCTGGGGCTGGACGTCGGTCTCGGGCCGGTGACCAGGACATACGTGCAGCTCGGACTCGACGAGGCACCGCCGCAATACCCGTCGATCCTGCTCGGCGCCGCGCAGCTCAACCCCGTCGAGGTGGCGCAGATGTACAACACGCTCGCCAACGGCGGCTTCCGCTCGCCGCTGCGCGCGGTGCGCGCGGTCGTCGACGAGGAAGGCAAGCCACTGAAGGCGCCCGAGCTCGAGGTCACCGAAGCGGCGCCGGCCGAAGCGGTGTACACGCTCAACCGGATGCTGATCGAGGTCTTCAATCGCGGCACGGCGCGGCCCGCCCTGCGATCCTTGCCGCCCGGCCTCGTCGTCGCGGGCAAGACGGGGACGTCGAACGATTACCGCGACAGCTGGTTTGCCGGGTTCTCGGGCGGTCACCTGATCGTCGTCTGGATGGGCCACGACGACAATGCGCCGACCGGCCTCACCGGTACGACGGGCGCGCTGCAGGCATGGACGCGGCTCATGGGGTCGATCAGCACGAATTCGTTCGAGCCGCTGATGCCGGAGGGCGTCGAGGATCGCTGGATCGATTACTACACGGGCCTCGAGACTTCGCCGTACTGCCGCGGGCTGGCCCTGCCTTTCGCCAACGGGATCGCCCTCGCCCCCAGCCCCACCTGCCCGCCTGGAACCACCGAGGCAGAGGCGGCACTGATCATGATGACCACCGACCCGGCCGCCGGGGAGTCTGGTACCGTCACGGCGCCCGCTGACGGCGCTACCAACCCGCCGGCACCTTGATCTGGCCCGCGGACGGGCCAGACAATCTTAGGCCGAGGTAACTTGCCCATGCGTCGATCGACGCGACTGACCGTCGCCGCCCTCCTCCTCGTCTGCGCCGGCTGCAGCATGCAACCGTTCAAGACCGAGCCGCCGCCGCAACCGGCGACCACCCCCCCGGGCGGGCAGGGCCCGGTCATCAGCCCGCCACCGACCGTGCCGCCACCCGGCCAGGCCGAGCCCGTCATCGAGGCGCCGCTGCCCGCGCCGCTGCCCAGGGAGCGGCCGAAGGTGGCGCCCGCGCGGCTCGGCCCGGCCAGCCAGGCCCTGGTCACGCAGGCCCAGGCCCAGCGCAAGCGGGGGGACCTGCCCGGCGCCACGGTCTCCCTCGAGCGCGCCCTGCGCATCGAGCCGAGCAATCCGCTGCTCTGGATCGAGATGGGCCGGCTGAGGATGGACCAGCGGAACTACGCACAGGCGGAGGCGATGGGGCGAAAGGCCTTGGGCCTGGCGGTCGGCGACGCGCGCACCCAGTCCTCGGCGTGGGTACTGATCGCCGACTCGCTCAAGGCTCGCGGCAAGAACCCAGAGGCGCAGGAAGCACTCGATAAGTCCAGAGAGCTCGTGCAGAACTGACGATTTTTCCCACTTGTCAGCAGAGACAGGTCATTTAGATGGTTTATGTGCCACTTTTCATTCTTATGCCGGTTTCACGGTCCTGCAATTTATAGAACAAAATTCCAACCGCGAATTCTTGAACAAGTCTGTTCTTTTCTCAACAAGTGGGACAACTGATAACAACGATGATCGGATTGATTCAGAGAGTGGCAGAAGCGAGTGTCCACGTGGACGGGGGAGACTCGTCGGCGCGATCGGCCCGGGCCTGCTGGCGTTGCTCGCGGTCGAACCCGGCGATTCCGCCGAGACCGGTCGCCGACTGATCGACCGGATCCTGGCCTACCGCGTGTTTGGTGACGCGGAGGGCCGGATGAACCTGAGCCTGCGCGACACGGCGGCTCACTGCTGCTCGTTTCGCAGTTCACCCTCGCTGCCGACACCCGCAAGGGCCTGCGGCCAAGCTTTACTTCGGCGGCCGCGCCGGAGCTGGGACGGCAGCTTTTCGAGGGGGCCCTTGCGTACGCGCAGAGCCGCCCTGCCCGGCAAGGTCGCCACGGGTCGCTTCGGTGCCGACATGAAGGTCGCGCTGGTTAACGACGGCCCCGTCACGTTCTGGTTGCAAATCCCTACCCAGCGCGCAAACGAGTGAGCGGAACGATTGTCGTATGATGGCGGCCCTTTGCTGCGGGCCCCGGAGATCTCCATGGGTATTGGCTTTCGTGAACTGCTCATCATCCTGGTCATCGCGCTCGTGCTGTTCGGGGCGAAGAAGCTCAAGAACGTCGGGTCGGACCTCGGCTCGGCCGTGCGTGGCTTCAAGAAAGCCATGAGCGAGGGCGAGGACGAGCAGGCGAAACAACTCACCGACCAGAATCCGGCCGCCAAGGACGCGGACTTCCAGGAGAGCAGCTCGACCAAGTCGGACAGCAAGCCGGGCTGACCGGATGTTCGAGGTCGGCTTCACCGAGATCATCCTGATCTTCGGCCTGGCGCTGCTGGTCCTCGGGCCGGCGCGCCTGCCGAAGCTCGCCGCGGACCTCGGGCGCTGGGCCGGCAGGGCGCGTGCGATGGCCCGCCAGCTGCGCACCCAGCTCGAACAGGAAACACACTTCGATCCGCTCGCCGACACGCAGCCAAGGACCGGCAGCCGCACACACCGCTGCACCGACGATTCATCCGAACACGACAGCCGCCATCGGCGCCGCAACAGGCGTCGGCGTCGCGCATACCGACCCGGTGAGCGCCCCGCAGGACGCGCCGGCCACCGAACCGCTACCGGCCCAGGCGCAAGCCTCGGGCCCAGAACAGACGGTCACCGATGAGCCAAAGCCCGGGTGAAGGGGAAAATCTCGCTGAAGCGACGCTGATCACGCACCTGCTCGAGCTGCGCACCCGGCTCCTGCGCGCCGTGATTGCAGTGGCCATCTGCTTCGTGCCGCTGGCGTTCTTCCAGAACGAGCTGTTCACGCTCGTCGCGCGCCCGTTGATCGACAAGCTGCCGGAAGGCACGTCGCTGATCGCGACCAGCGTCGTCTCGCCGTTCATGGCGCCGCTCAAGCTGTCGCTGATCGTCGCGGTGTTCATCGCGATGCCCTACGTGCTCGCGCAGATCTGGGCGTTCGTCGCGCCGGGCCTCTACAAGCACGAACGCCGCTTCGCGTTGCCGATGCTCGCCTCGAGCGTCGTGCTCTTCTACGCCGGCATCGCCTTCGCGTACTTCGTCGTGTTCCCGCTGATGTTCCAGTTCCTCGCCTCGACGACGCCGGTGGGCGTGAAGATGATGACGGACATCGCCAACTATCTCGATTTCGTGATGCTGCTGTTCCTGGCGTTCGGCGTCGCCTTCGAGATGCCGGTGGCGGTCGTGCTGCTCGTCGCGACGGGGCTGGTCAAGGTCGAGTCGCTCACGAAGAATCGCGGCTACGTGGTGCTCGGCATCTTCATCATCGCCGCATTCCTGACGCCACCCGATGCGGTCTCGCAGTGCTTCATGGCCGTACCGATGTACCTGCTCTACGAGCTCGGCATCGTCTTCGCGCGCCTTGCAGGAAAGCGGCGCGGCGCGGTCCCCGCGGTCGACACCTGAACGCGACACGCAGGTAGCCGCATGCTCGGTGGACACCCTCGCGCCCTTTCGACGCTGTTCTTCACCGAGATGTGGGAACGCTTCACGTTCTACGGCATGCGCGCCCTGCTCGTGCTGTTCCTCGTCGATGCGGTCGAGAGCGGCGGCTACGGCCTCGACGACAGGACGGCCACCGCCATCTACGGCCTGTACACGGCGGCCGTGTTCATGGCCGCCCTGCCCGGCGGATGGATCGCAGACCGGCTGATCGGCGCGCAGCGCGCCGTGATGGCCGGCGGCATCCTGATGACGCTCGGCAACCTGATGCTGGCGATCCCGGGACCGAAGGAGCTGTTCTTCGGCGGGCTCGTCGTGATCATCCTCGGCGTCGGCCTGCTCAAGCCCAACATCTCCACGCTCGTGGCCGACCTCTACCCGGAGGGTGGCGGGCGCCGCGACGCGGGTTTCACGATCTTCTACATGGGGATCAACCTCGGCGCGTTCATCGGCCCGCTGATCGCCGGCTGGCTCGCGCAGCGCTATGGCTGGCGCATGGGATTCCTCGCCGCGGCCATCGGCCTGCCGTTCGGCCTGCTGCAGTTCTGGCTGTCGCGCCACCTGTTCAACGGCGCGGGCGCCAGGGCGCATCGCAACGACGATGGTGCGGGGATGGCGCGCGACTGGCGTCGCTTCCGTCTCGCGCTCGCCGTCTTCGGGCTGGTGGCGCTGCTGTTGTTCTCGGGGGCCGTGGATCTCCAGCCGGCGCGGCTCGCGCAGGGCGCTGCCTACGTGCTCGTCGGCATGGCCGCCTTGTATTTCCTCTACCTGTTCTTCGGCGCGGGGCTCGACCCGGTCGAACGCAAGCGCATGGTCGTCGTGCTGGTGATGTTCCTGGCGGTCGCCTCGTTCTGGTCGGGCTACGAGCAGGCAGGCTCCTCGCTGAACCTCTTCGCCAAGCGCTACATCGACCGCACGGTCGGCGGGTTCGAGGTTCCCGCGGGCTGGTTCCAGTCGGTCCAGCCTGCCTTCGTGATCCTCTTCGCGCCGTTGTTCTCGATGCTGTGGGTGAAGCTCGCGCAACGCCAGCTCGACCCGGCGGCGCCGCTCAAGTTCGCCTTCGGCCTGCTGCTGATGGGCCTCGGCTTCCTGTTCATGGTCGCCGCCGCGAACATCGTGGTCGGCGGCGCCAGCGCGCCGGCGTACCTGCTGGTCCTCACCTACCTGCTCACGGTGTTCGGCGAACTCTGCGTCAGCCCCGTCGGCCTCTCGACGGTCACCAAGCTCGCACCCGCGCGGCTCGTCGGCCAGATGATGGGCGTCTGGTTCCTGGGCAGTTCGCTCGGCAAGCTGATGGCCGGCCTCATCGCCGGCACGTTCGATGCGAACAACCTCGCCGCGATGCCGGGCCGCTTCATGGACATCGTGCTCTTCGCCTGCGGCGTCGGCATCGTGCTGCTGCTGGTCAGCCGGCCCCTGGCGCGAAGCATGGGCGGCGTGCGCTGAGCCTGGACGATACCTCCTGCCTGCGACCGGACGACACTGGAGACCTGCCGATGCGATCGACCCTTCCCGCCGCCGTCCACACCGTCCATGCCGCAATCGCTGGCGGCGCCCTGCTGTTTGCGCCGGCACTGCCAGCCGGGACGAACGAAGCGGCCCCGCACCCGGTCACGGCCGTGAAAGCCGGACGCATGATCGACGTCGCGGCGGGGCGCGTGCTGGATGACCAGGTGATCCTGGTGCAGGACGGCAAGGTGATGGCCGTCGGTCCCCGAGGCTCGATCGTGATCCCGGCAGGCGCCACGGTCGTCGACCTCTCCGGCAAGACCGTCCTGCCCGGCCTCATCGACACGCACACGCACATCACGTCCGATCCGACCACGCCGCCCTACTACGATTACGGCGTCTCCAATCCGCGTCGGGCCCTCCAGGGCGCACGCTTCGCGCGCGAGACGCTGCTCTCCGGCGTGACGACGATCCGCGACGTCGGCGCCCCCGGCTACACGGACATCGCGCTGCGTGATGCGATCAACGACGGCGACGTGATCGGCCCGCGCATCCTGGCGTCCGGGCCGGCGCTGGGCATCACCGGCGGGCACTGTGATGAAAACATGCTGGCCCCGGAGTACCACGAGACGGCAGAAGGCGTCGCCGACGGGCCGGTTGCGGTGCGCGCAATGGTGCGCAGGAACGTCAAGTACGGGGCGGACGTGATCAAGTACTGCGGAACGGGCGGCGTGTTTTCCAAGGGCACGCGGGTCGGTGGACAGCAGTACACGGCCGAGGAAGTGGCGGCCCTCGTCGACGAAGCCCACATGCACGGCCGCAAGGTCGCGGTGCACGCGCACGGCGCCAGCGGCATCAACGTGGCGTTGCGTGCCGGCGTCGACACGATCGAGCACGCGAGCCTGATCGACGACGAGGGTCTCGAGCTCGCGAAGAAGAATGGCGCGTTCCTGTCCATGGACATCTACAACACGGAATACACGCAGTCCGAGGGACCGAAGCGGGGCGAGCTCGAGGAATTCCTGCGCAAGGATCGCGAGGTCGCGCAGGTCCAGCGCGACAACTTCCGCAAGGCCGTGCAGAAGGGCATCAAGCTCACGATGGGCACCGACACGGGGGTGCATCGTCACGCCGATGCGCCGAAGCAACTGGCGTGGATGGTGAGGTATGGCATGACGCCGATGCAGGCGATCCAGGCCGCGACGCGCGTCGGGTCCGAGGCCCTCGGCATCGAGCGGGAGACCGGCCAGATCGCGCCGGGATTCGCGGCCGACATCATCGCCGTCACGGCCGATCCCCTGGCGAACGTCGAGTCGCTCGGCGCGGTCGAGTTCGTCATGAAGCAGGGCGTCGTCTACAAGCAGTGACGACCGAGCCGGGCCTGGCTTGCGCCTCGGGCCACCGCACCGTGGCGGCCATCGAAACGGCGCCCTGAAAGGGCAGATGTCGGTCGGCGGGTCCTTGCGCCGGTGGGGCCATTTCAACCAGACTTCGGACCCATCGCGCCACCGGCGCACACCTTTGGCAGTGCCGTAAAGACATGACCAGCACAGCGGTCCCCTCGGTCGCGCGAGAAACGTGGCTCGGCCACCCGAAAGGCCTGTTCCTGCTCTTCGCCACGGAGATGTGGGAGCGCTTCAGCTATTACGGCATGCGTGCACTGCTGGTGCTGTCGCTGATCGCCGGCGTCGAAACCGCGAATCCCGGCTTCGGCTGGTCGCAGTCGGAAGCGCTCAAGCTCTACGGCCTGTTCACCGGCTTCGTCTACTTCACGCCGCTGATCGGCGGCTGGCTCGCCGACAACTACCTCGGCCAGCGCAAGTCGGTGATCATCGGCGGCCTGCTCATGGCCGCCGGCCAGTTCACGCTGGCGTCCGCCATTCCAGGGAACCTGAACCTGTTCTACGTCGGGCTCGTGATCCTGGTGCTGGGCAACGGCTTCTTCAAGCCGAACATCTCGACGATGGTCGGCGACCTGTACGAGGAAGGCGACGCCCGCCGTGACGGCGCGTTCACCATCTTCTACATGGGCATCAACGCGGGCGCGTTCCTCGCGCCGCTCGTCTGCTCGACGCTGGGCGAGGATCCAGCCCGCGGCTGGGCTTACGGTTACTTCGCTGCGGGCGTCGGCATGGTGCTGTCGGTGATCATCCAGCTGCTTCTTGCGCGGCGCTACCTGGCCGACATCGGCACCGTGCCCGCGGCCAAGCGCTCGCTCGCGCAGTCCGGCGGCAAGCACGCGGCACTCACGCCCGACGAAGTCGACCGGCTGCGCGTGATCTTCATGCTGTTCGTCTTCGTCGTGCTGTTCTGGGCTGCCTTCGAGCAGGCCGGCGGACTGATGAACATCTACGCGAACGAGAAGACCGACCGCATGATCGGAGGCTTCGAAGTGCCGGCCGGCTGGTTCCAGTCGCTGAACCCGTTGTTCATCGTGGTGCTCGCACCGATCTTCTCCGCCGTGTGGGGCAAGCTCGGCCAGGCGGGGCGCAACCCGGCGACGCCGCGCAAGATGGTGCTCGGCCTGGTCCTCACCGGCATCGGCTTCCTGGCGATGGTCGCCGCGGCGCTCGAGTCCGCGGGCGGCGGCAAGGCCGCGATGTCGTGGCTGGTGATCGCCTACTTCTTCCACACCACGGGCGAGCTCTGCATCTCGCCGGTCGGCCTGTCGATGGTCACGAAGCTGGCGCCGCTGCGCCTCGCCTCGCTGATGATGGGCGTCTGGTTCATGATCAACTTCGTGGCCAACTGGCTCGCGGGCATCATCGGCTCGTATGCGGAGCACTTCGGCGAGCTGAGCATCTTCGGCGGCCTCGCTGCCACGCTGTTCGTCTTCGCCGTCGTCCTGTGGCTGCTGTCCGGCACGCTCGTGCGCTGGATGCACGGCGCCGAGGACGTGAAGCACGCATGATCCTGTGCGGCAGCGGGCGGATCCTGCGTCCGCTGCCATTCTTCCTGGAGTAGCCATGGCCCGTGACACCTTCCGCCGCGCGCGCATCGCCGCCGCAGTCGGCGTTTCCCTGCTGACGACCCTGCCGGCGGCCATCGCTGCCGCGGAGACTGCCGACGAGTTCGTCGCGCGGACCAATGCCGAGCTCGCGGCCCTGCTGCTCGAGGTCAATGCGGCGCAGTGGACGCAGGCAACCTACATCACCGCCGACACGCAGCTGATGAGCGCGAAGGCCTACGAGCGCTACCTCGAGTTCTTCGGCAGGACGGTCGAGGACGCGAAGAAGTTCGCGGGCCAGCCGATGAGCCCTGCGTCGAAGCGCTCCCTCGAGCTGCTCAAGCTGGGGGTGTCTGCCCCGGCACCCGACGACCCCGCCAAGCGCGCGGAACTTGCGACGCTGCTCGCGGGCATGGAGGCCAAGTACGGCACGGCTGAAGTACTGCAAGGAGGGCGGCAAGGACTGTCGCGACGAGGTGCAGCTGAAGACCGTGCTCGAGAAGAGTCGCGACTACGACGAGCTGCTCGACGCGTGGCGAGGGCTGGCACGACCAGGCACGCGGCCTGCGGGGCGACTACGCGCGCTTCACCGAGCTCGCCAACGAGGGTGCGCGCACACTCGGCTACGCCGACCTTGGCGCCATGTGGCGTTCGAACTACGACATGCCGGCCGACGACTTCACCAGGGAGGCGGCGCGGCTCTTCAAGCAGGTCGAGCCGCTCTACCGGGACCTGCACTGCTACGCGCGCACGCGGCTCGCGCAGAAGTACGGCGAGGACAAGGTGCCGGCGGGCAAGCCGATCCCCGCGCACCTGTTCGGCAACATGTGGGCGCAGCAATGGGATGCCGCCTACGACATCTTCGAGCCGTACCCGGGTGTGAGCGACCTGGACGTCGACGCGGCCCTCGTCAGGCAGAATTACGACGCCGTGAAGATGACTCGCTCCGCCGAGGCCTTCTACAAGTCGATCGCGTTCCCGGCGCTGCCCGGGAAGTTCTGGGAGCGCTCGATGCTGACCCAGCCGCGCGACCGCGAGGTGCAATGCCACGCGAGCGCCTGGGAGATGAACGGCGACGACGACGTGCGCATCAAGATGTGCATCCGGCCGACCTACGAGGAGCTGCGCACGATCTATCACGAGCTCGGCCACGTCTATTACTACCTCTGGTACAAGGACCAGCCCACCATCTTCAAGAACGGCGCCCACGATGGCTTCCACGAAGCCGTGGGCGACACCATCACGCTGTCGATGACGCCTGCCTACCTCGCGCAGATCGGGCTGGTGCCCGAGGGCAAGAGCAGCCGTGAAGCGCTGATCAACCGGCAGATGAAGATGGCGCTCGAGAAGATCGCCTTCCTGCCCTTCGGCAAGATGATCGACGAGTGGCGCTGGCAGGTGTTCTCAGGCCAGGTGACGCCGGCGAACTACAACGCTGCGTGGTGGGCACTGCGCGAGAAGTACCAGGGCATCCGGCCGCCGGTCGCGCGCACGGAAGCCGACTTCGACCCGGGCGCGAAGTACCACATCCCCGGCAACACGCCGTACACGCGCTACTTCCTGTCGTTCATCCTGCAGTTCCAGTTCCAGAGGGCGCTCTGCGACGCGGCCGGGTTCAAGGGCCCGTTGTCGGAGTGCTCGATCTACGGCAACGAGGCGGCGGGACGGAAGTTCGGCGCGATGCTCGCGAAGGGCCAGTCCCAGCCGTGGCAGGACACGCTGTACGAGCTCACCGGCACGCGCGAGATGGACGCGTCGGCGATCCTCGACTACTTCGCGCCCCTGCAGGGCTGGCTGAAGCAGCAGAACAAGGGACAGACCTGCGGCTGGTGACGCCAGCCCGAAGTAGGGGACGCTCACCTATTTCTGGAAACAGGAGAGTGTCACCGGTTTCCCTCAGAGGCCCGTCAGGCGCGCGTACACCGGTGCCACCCAGGCCCCGAGCAGGCGCACCGCGTAATGGGTCATCTTCGCGTCGGCGCCGACGCGCCAATGCGAACGCCGGCCATGCACCGCCCGCCACACGGTCGCAGCGACGTGGTCCGCGGTCGCCTTCACCCCCAGCCGGTCGATGGACTTCGCGCGGTAATTGACCTCCCGCACCATCGGCGTGTCGACGAACGCGACGTAGATGCCGCTGAAAGTCACGCCCGGACTGCGCGGTGCTCGATGGCGAGCGCCTCGGTGTAGCCGCGCACGAAGAACTTGGTGGCGCCATAGAGCGCAAAGTGCGGCGAACCGTATTCCGCCGACGTCGAAGCCATCGCCACCGCGTGCGCGCCCGGCGCCGCCTGCCGCAGGAACGGCAGTGCGGCATCGAACGTGTGCACGACGCCGTTGACGTTGACGTCGACCAGCAAACGCTTCTGCTCGCGCGACAGCGTCTCGTCCGGGCCGGTGAAGAGCACGCCGGCGTTGGCGAACACAGCGTCGAGCCGGCCGCCGTGACGCGCCGCGAACTCGCCGATCACGGCCTGCATCGCGTCGCGGTCCCGCACGTCGGCCACGAAAGTCTCGCAGCGCTCCGCGCCGAGTTCCTTCTGCAGTGCCTCGAGGTGAGCCGGGTGGATGTCGGACGCGCCGACGAGCCAGCCGCGGCTCGCGAACAACCGTGCCGTTGCTGCGCCGATGCCAGCACCGGCGCCGGTGATGAAGATCGTCTTGTGGTCCGCCATGTTCTCCCCTCGGTTGGTCACGACCGAAGCATACTTTCCAAAATCACGGCTTGTCTGCAGGAGAACACGGCAGTTCGGGTGGTGCCGGGACCAAGCCCGGCAAGGGCAAGTAGCAGTCCGCCGATCACAGGGTTTCCAGCACCCAAGGGCGGACGCGAGCTCCGCCCTTTCCGGTCTTTCGAGCCGCAGCGGCCAGCGGCAGCATTGCAATTGCCATGGGCGCAACCTCTAATGCGCCAACTTCACGTCGGGATTGACGCCACATGATCGAGTCCCAGGCTCCCGCGCAGCTGACGGTCCGCGCCATCGTCCTCGCGATCCTGCTCGCCGTATTGCTCGCTGCCGCGAACACGTATCTCGGGCTGTTCGCCGGCATGACGATCGCCTCGGCGATTCCTGCAGCGGTCGTCTCGATGGCCGTGCTCCGCGTGCTGGGCGGCAGCACGATCCTCGAGAACAACATCGTGCAGACCGGGGCCTCGGCGGGGTCGTCGATCGCCTCCGGCGTGATCTTCACGATCCCCGCTCTGGTGATCCTGGGGCACTGGACCGACTTCCGGTACTCGTGGGTGCTGGCGATCGCCGGGCTCGGCGGCATCCTCGGCGTGTTCTTCTCCGTCCCGCTGCGTCGCTCGCTGATCGTCGAGCAGAACCTCAAGTTTCCCGAAGGCGTCGCGGCGGCAGAGGTCCTCAAGGCAGGCGACAACCCCGCACAGGGCGTCAAGCTGCTCGGCCTTTCGGCACTCGGCGGCGGACTGGCCAAGCTGGCTGCGGGCAGTGGCCTGCGGCTTGATCCCGGACACGGCGGCCACGGGTGGGTTCTTCGGCAAATGGCTCGCCTATTACGGCACCAACCTGTCGCCCGCGCTGCTCGGCGTCGGCTACATCGTCGGTCTCAACATCGGCGCGCTCGCGCTGATCGGCGGCATGATTTCCTGGAACATCGCCATCCCGATCTACGCCGCACACTTCCTCGCCGACAACGTCGAGCTCGCGCAGAGTCTCGCGGGCGCCGATGCCGAGACGATCGCCGGCGCGATCTGGTCCGCCGAAGTCCGGTACCTGGGCGTCGGTGCCATGCTGGTCGGCGGCCTGTGGGCGCTGGTCTCGATCCGCAGCTCGCTCGCGTCGGGCATCCGCAGTGGACTGGACGCGACGCGCGCCGGGGGCGGGCGTGCAGTGGCGCACACCGAGCAGGACCTGCCGATGAAGGCGATCCTGGTCGGCCTCGTGCTGTTCACGATCCCGCTCGCAATCCTCTACCAGCTGATCGTCGACAACCTCGGCGTGAGCCTGCTGATGACCGTGATCATGATCGTCGCCGGGTTCGTGTTCACGTCGGTCTCGGCGTACATGGCCGGCCTCGTCGGCTCGTCGAACAACCCCGTCTCCGGCATCACGATCTGCACGATCCTGTTCGCGTCGCTGCTGCTGATGCTGCTGATGGGACGCAGCGCGGCGCTCGGCCCCGTCGCCGCGATCATGATCGGCTCGGTGGTCTGCTGCGCGGCGTGCATCGGTGGCGACAACCTGCAGGACCTCAAGGCCGGCCAGCTCGTCGGCGCCACGCCCTGGCGCCAGCAGGTCATGCTGGCAATTGGCGCGGCGAGTTGCGCGCTGGTGATGGCACCCGTGCTGAACCTGCTGCTCAAGGCGTACGGCATCGGCGTTCCGACCGCGGAGCACCCGAACCCGCTGATCGCTCCGCAGGCGACGCTGATGGCCTCGGTCGCCAAGGGCATGTTCGGTGGCGACCTGCCGTGGGGCATGATCGCCATCGGCGCGCTGATCGGCGTCGGCATCATCCTGACGGACGAATGGCTCAAGCGCCGCAATGCGCCGTTCCGCGCGCCGGTCCTGGCCGTGGCGGTCGGCATCTACCTGCCGCTCGAACTGTCGGTGCCGATCTTCGTCGGCGGTCTCATCGCGCACCTCGTCGAGCGCAGGCTCGGCGTTCGCGACGAGACGCCGGAGGCCGAACGTGCCAAGCGCAACGGCATCCTGTTCGCCGCCGGCCTGATCACCGGTGAAGCGCTGATGGGAATCTTCATCGCCATTCCGATCGTGATGTCCGGCCGCGCCGACGTGCTCGCACTGCGGCTCGTCGCTGCAGTTCGGCGAATGGCTCGGGCTCGCCGTGGTCGGCGCGCTGGCCCTCTGGCTGTATCGCGTGGGCATCGACCGGCGCTGACGCGCAGGGTCGCGGCTCGGCAGTCTCGCACCCGGCGCGCCGGTGACCGACCCGGCCTTCAAGGCGAAGCTCTACGTGAGCTTTGCGATCGTGTACGTCGCGTGGGGCTCGACGTTCCTCGCGATCCGCCTAGGGGTGCAGGACCTGCCGCCGCTGTTGTTTGCAGCGGGCCGGTCGTTGCTGGCGGGAGTGCTGCTGCTGGCACTCGCGCTTTATCGACGCGAGCAGATGCCCGCCACGCGACGCGAATGGCTCGTCGTGGGCCTGTTCGGGCTGGTCATGATCACGCTGAGCAACGGCGCATCGACCTACGCGCTGAAGCACCTGCCGTCGAACGAGGTCGCGCTGCTGAACTCGAGCCTTGCACTGTGGCTGGCCGGCTTCGGCACGCTCGGCCCGAAGGGACAGTCGCTGCACGCGCGCAGCGTGCTCGGCCTGCTGCTCGGCTTCGCCGGCGTGGCGCTGCTGGTCGTGCGGGGCGGCATCACGTTCGATGCTCACTTCGGCTGGCAGATGCTCAGCGTCGGTGGCTGCATGGTCTGGGCGGCCGCGACGATCGTCTTCCGCAACATGACCACGCTCACGGCCGGGCCCATGTCATTCAATGCGCTGCTGATGTGGTTCGGCGGTTTCGGGCTGTTGTTCGGCGGGATCGTCGCCGGTGACCTCCCACGGTGGGAGTGGCAGCCGCGTGGGCTGTGGGCGATGCTCTATCTGTCGGTCGTCGGTTCGGCGTTGACCTATACGGCCTACGGCTGGCTGGTCAAGAACGTGCGCACCGACCGCGTGGCGACGTTCGCGTACGTCAACCCGGCGATCGCGACGCTCCTGGGGTGGGTGGTGCTCGGCGAGACTCTCTCGCCGCAGCAGTCGCTCGGCATGCTCGTGATCCTGGCGGGCGTGGCACTCGTGACGCTGCCGCGTCGTAGCGCGAACGCCTGACACTTCTCGCGTTGCGAGGAGAGAAATCAGCGAAGGCCAGGCGAGGGCAGCGAGCGTGGGGATCCGGTCCTCTCGGCGCTCCGTGTCGGACGCCGCAGCTCGAGCGCAGGCGTGAGGCGGCACTGAAGCCGCGTCGCTGCGATGCTGGCACCATCGCCGAACGCCCGCTCGAGCAAGGCTCGCCGTGATTCGTGCGGTTCCTCCGCGCGAATCACGATGCGCGGTAGACCCCGGAGCGCCGAGAGGACCGGATCCCCACGCTCGCTGCCCTCGCCTGGCTGACGCCGATTTCCCGCGACGCGGGTGGGGTGCCGATTACCGCTGGTGGTCGAAGCGCTCGACGCGACCCGAGTTGCCGATCACCGTCGAAGCAGCCCACGAGACGAGGCTGACGATGATGGCGCCGCCGACTGCCGTCCAGAACCCGGAGATCGTGAATCCCGGCACGATCCAGGCCACCAGCCCGATCATCGCGGCGTTGAGCACCAGCAGGAACAGGCCCAGCGTGATCACCGTGATCGGCAGGGTCAGGATGAATGCGATCGGACGCACGACGGCGTTGACGAGGCCGAGCAGGATCGCCGCGATCGCAAGCTTGGCCCCGGAACTGAACTGGAGGCCGGGCAGCAGCTGGCTTGCGACCCAGAGTGACAGCGCGGTGATGGCGGCGCGCAGCAGTAATCCGACCATTGCTTGAGCTCCTTCGGCGGCCCGCGCGACGGGCGGGAGATTGACGTGGGGACGATGGTAAAGGAATCTCCCGATCCCCACAGCCACCCGGCCGCGCCGGAAGAAGAAGCCCATGATGCATTTCGTCGCCCTCGTCGGCCTGCTCGCCCTGCTGCAGTACATGGTGTTCGCGATGCTCGTGGGCCGTGCCCGGGGCAAGTACGGCGTGAAGGCGCCGGCCATCACCGGCCACGAGGTGTTCGAGCGCTACTTCCGCGTGCAGCAGAACACGCTCGAGCTGCTGGTCGTGTTCCTGCCGGCCCTGTGGCTGTTCGCGCTGTACGTGAGCGCGACCTGGGCCGCACTGCTCGGCGCGGCCTACCTGGTCGGGAGGGTGGTCTACCTGCGCGGCTACGTCGCGGATCCCGTCGAAGCGCGGGATCGGGCTTTGGCCTCAGCTTCCTGCCGATCCTGGCCCTCGTGATCGGCGCGCTGGTCGGCGTGCTGCTGCCCCTAGCGCGGGGCTGAGGCCGCCTTGGCTGCGGCGTAATGGGCGCCGAGGCTGCGGTCGCGCAGGTACTGCAGCGCGGTCAGCACGGCGGTGTCCTTCACGGGTGACGCAGGCTGCGTCACGGCAGGCGCACCCTCCTCGTCGAGCCGTTCGATGACGATGTCCGGCTCGAGCCCGCGCTCGTGGATCGAGATGCCCGCGGGCGTGTAATAGCGCGACGTCGTCAGCTTCAAGGCCTGGCCGTCGCGCAACGGGATCACGGTCTGCACGGAGCCCTTGCCGAACGTGCGCTCGCCCATCAGCGTGGCGCGACCGTGGTCGCGCAGCGCGCCTGCGACGATTTCCGAGCCCGATGCCGACCCGCCGTCGACGAGCACGACCAGCGGCTGGCCGTCGAGCGCATCCCCGCGCGTCGCGGACATCTCGAAACGCGCCTCGGGCGTGCGGCCGTCGGCACGCACGATCAAGCCTTCGTCGAGGAACGCATCGGCCACGCTGACCGCGGATTCAAGCACTCCACCGGGATTTCCCCGCAGGTCGAGCACCAGTCCGCGCAGCGGGTGCATCGCGGCGTGCGGGCCGCCATGCATCAGGCTCGCCAGGGCGTTGACCAGGTCGTCGGGGGTCGAGTCGCTGAACTGGCTGATGCGGACGTAGCCATAGTCCCCGGGCAGCGGTGCCGCGCGCACCGTGTGCACGTGCACTTCGCCGCGCTCGAGCGTGAACAGCAGGGGTTCCGGTTCACCGCTGCGGCTGACCGCGAGCCTGACCTGCGTGCCCGCGACGCCGCGCATCCGTGCGATGGTGTCCTCGAGCCGGTCCGGCGTGACGGGACGATCATCGACTGCCAGCACCACGTCGCCGGCATGGACGCCGGCGCGGGCCGCCGGCGACCCCTCGATCGGGGTCACGACGATGACGTGGCCTGCGTCCGCCGAGACCTCGATGCCGACGCCCGAGTAGCTACCGGTCGTCGTGGCGCGCATCTCGTCATAGGCCTGGGCATCGAGAAAGGCGGAATGCGGGTCGAGATTGGCGACCACGCCCTTCACGGCTGCCTCGTCGAATGCGTTTTCGGGCACGGGCTCGACGTATTCGCGCCGGATGCGGCCGACGACTTCGTCGAGGAGCCGGTGCGTTTCGGCAGCCGGCTGCGCGCCGGCCGCGGGGGCAGCGACGACGGGTTGCGAGCGCAGCCGGGCCGGCACCTGGGCGGCGCCGTAGCCGAGGCCTGCGCCGACCGCGATGGCCAGCAGGAGGGAAGGTAATCGGATCAACGGGTTGCAGAGACCGAAAGCGATTGACGCGTCATGTTAGCGGCAACCAGCGCACCTAGCACCTTTTCGAGCGGAACGGGCCGGCCGATCGAGAACCCCTGGCCAAAGCCGACGCCCAGCGACCGCACCGCCTGCCGGATCGCGTCGCTCTCGACGCATTCCGCGACCGTTTCGAGCTTCATGGCCTTCGCCAGCTGGACGATCGCGCTCAACATGGCCTGCGAGCGTTCGTCCTCGAGGACGTCGCGCACGAAGCTGCCGTCGATCTTGAGGTGGGTGACCGGCAGCGTCCGCAGGTAGGTGAGCGAGCTGAGACCGCGGCCGAAGTCGTCGAGCGCGACGGCGCAACCGAAATCGCGCAAGCGGCGGATCAGCGCCTCGGCACGGACGATGTTCGCCACGGCAGCCGTCTCGGTGACCTCGAACGACAGCAGGCTGAGCGGCAGGCCGCACTCGCGCAGCGCGCTTTCCATGAACAGGGCGAAATCCGCGTCCCCGAGCGATTGCCCGGAAATGTTGACGGCGAAGCAGGCCTGCATCTGCTCGAGCGCCACCGCGTGCGGCTTGAGCATCGCGATGACGCGCTGCAGGACCCAGCGGTCGATCGCCGGGGCCAGCTGGTAACGCTCGGCCGCAGAAAGGAACTTGTCCGGCGGGACGCTGGTACCCGCATCGTCGTTCATGCGCAGCAACAACTCGAACTTCGGGCGGGCCGAGCCCCCGTTCAGCGGCACGACGGGTTGCGCCTCCAGGCGGAACCGCTGGTCGAGCAGTGCGGCGCGCACGGTACCGACGAGCGCGATATCGGTGTAGCGGCGGACGATGCTCTGGTCGCCCTCGGCGTAGACCTCGACGCGGTTGCGGCCGCGATCCTTCGCGGCCTTGCAGGCGATCTCGGCCGAGGCGAGCGCGTGCGACAGCGGGTGATGGCCCGCGACGACGGCCGCGACGCCGAAACTCGCCGTCACCTCGACGGTATGCCGATCCTTGACGAAGCCGATCTGCGTCAGCGCGTCGCGCAGTACCTCGGCGATTTCCTGGGCCTGCTCGGGCCGCGCATCCGGCACGAGCAGGGCGAACCGGTCTCCTGAAATCCTGCGCGCCGAGCATCTGCGGTGACAGCTTGCGGCGGATCGCATCGGCGGCCCGGACGATGATCTCGTCGCCGATGTGCATGCCGAAGTTTTCGTTGAGCACGTGCACGCGATCGAGGTCGACGTAGATCACCGAGGTGTTGCCGCGCAGTGCCTCGGGCGTGAGCAGCGCCTGGGCGCGTTTCTCGAACGCGGGTCGCGACAGCAGGCCGGTGCCCGGGTCGTAGGCGTTCAGCAGGATGTGGGCGATGCGGCGACCGAGCAGCTCGATGATGCGCACCTGGCGCAGGTCGAAATCCGGCTCCCGCGGTGCCTTGAACAGCGCCAGCACGCCAAGCACGCTCTGGCCACCGTGCATGACGGGACACGACAGGATCTTGTACGGTACGTCGGCAATCGCACCCTGCCGCAGCAGGTGGTTGGCAGTCATCGTCTGCCGGTGCAACTGCGCCCAGCCGATCAGGTGCCGGTGGGTACGGCCGAGGACCTCCGAGGCTTCGCGTGGCGCCGTGCCTTCTGCGGCGCGACAGATGGCGATGTTCTTGTCAGGGATCAGGAGCGCGCCGACCGAGCAGCCGAGATGCTCGATGCAGGCCTGGACCAGCCGCTCGAAGTCGGCGGGCGTATCGGCGTCGATCGCCTCGTCGTGCGCGGCGCCGAGCAGCAGCTCGAAGTCGCGGTCGCGCGTGACCAGGCTGCGCTGCAGGTCGCCTATGCTGGTCTGCGAGGAGAGCTCGCGCTCCAGGCACTGCAGGACGGGCCGCAACATCGCCTGCAGGTCTGCCAGTGAGCGCTGCGCGCCGGACGGATTGCGGCACACGAGCCAGATGCTCCCCAGCCTGGCCCTGGCGGCGTCCCGCAGGGCCAGCGTGTAGCCGGTCTGCTCGCCCGGGAGCGGTTCGACGCCGCCGTCTGCGGCATCGCCGGCCGCGATGAAATCGACGGCATGAACGCTCGCGAGCGGCGTCATGGAGGTCGGGGTCGTCGACGCTGTCCGAGTTCCAGAGCGCGACGCCCATCCGGTCGAAGAAGACAATCGAGAGTGCGTCGGGCACGAGCAGCTTCACGAGCTGTCCGTACGGGTCCAACGAGGTGGCGCTGAGCAGCTCCGGCGTCTCCGGCTGCTCCAAAGCGACTGCGGCTCGTTTCGTCAAATACCACCCCGGTGAAAGGTTCACTCCGAACTGAAGCGGATCATCCCGTACCGGGGGTGCCGAAACCTTGACCCGTGCCTCACTTCCGGGTGAGCCACAGCTGCGGATCGACCGGGGTCTTGCCCCGGCGCACCTCGAAATACAGCGCCGGCTGGCTGTGGCCGCCGGAGTCGCCGACCGAGCCGATCGCGTCCCCGGACGCGACGGCGTCGCCGACCTTGCGGAACAGCTCTTCGTTGTGGCCGTACAGGCTCATGTACGTGCCGCCGTGGTCGATGACGAGCATCAGGCCCATGCCGGGCAGCCAGTCGGCGTAGACCACCCGGCCGGCGAACGGCGCGCGTACGCGCGCGCCCCGCTCCGTCCCGATCAGCATGCCCTGCCAGCGCATCGATCCGCCGGCCCGAGGATCGCCGAACTTCGCGATGACCTTGCCGTCCTGCACCGGCCAGGGCAGCTTGCCCTTGAGCGGCTCGAAGGGTGCCTGCTGCGGCCTGCTGGCGGAGCCGCCCTTGGCCGTGGCAGCCGCGGCAGCGCGCTCGATGGCGCGCCGCAGCTCGGCAATCAGCTTCTCGAGGGACTGGGCCTGCGACTGCAGCCGCTTGATTTCCCCGGCCCGCGTCTTGATCTGCTGGTCGATCGCGCCGACGGCCCGGGCGCGCTGCTGCTGCGACGCCTGCAGCGACGCGACCTTCTGCTGGCGCTGCTGCTCGAGCGAGTCGAGCCGTGCCCGCTCGGCCGCGATCTTTTCCCGGACCAGGGCGAGGTGCTCCAGCTGGTCCTGGATGCCCTGGATGCGGCTGGCACGGGCGCGGCCGAAATAACCGTAATACGCGAGCATGCGGCCGAAGGTCGCCGGGTCTTCCTGGTTGAGGAGCAGCTTGAGCTGTTCGCCGCGGCCGTTCACATAGGCGGCCCGGAGTTCGCCGGCCAGCGCCGACCGCTCGGCGTCGAGGTCGCGCTCCCGCTTCGCCTGCTCCTGCTCGAGGGTGCGCAACTGCGCTTCCGTGGCGAGCCGCTGGGCGCGGATGTCGTCGAGGTCCTTGCGCGCCGACGCCACGCCCAGTTCGGCCTCGCGCAGCTGCACGGACAGCTTGTCGCGCCTCGCCACGTCGGCATTGACCGACTTGCGCACCTTTTCGATGCGCTCGTTGAGCTTGCGCAGCTCCGCTTCCTTCTGGGCCGGGGTCTGCTGCTTGGCTGCATCGGCGGGGAAGCCCAGTCCCAGCCCCGCGATCAACACGGCCAGGACCAGCGCCACGCCAGCCCGCCGGCTCGATGCGGCCGGAGGGCGTGGCGCCCGGGTACTGGATGGACGGGGTTCGGCGGACATGAAGCGGAGCGGGCTCCTGGGCGGCAGGGCAGATCGATGCAAAACCGCGCAAGTCTAGCGTGTCGGCGCGTACTGCTATAATTCGCGACCCTTTTTTTCCCCGGAATCATGATGGAGCGTTTCCTCGAATATGCCGCCCGGCACCCGCTCCTGTTCGGGGGTACGGTCGTGCTCGCGCTCGCGGTGGTCGCGTACGAGATCAGCAAGGCCCGGTCGGGGGGCCAGGCGGTCGGGCCGGCCGAGGCCGTGCGACTGCTGAACCAGGGCGCCGTGCTGGTCGACGTCCGCTCGCAGGCGGAGTTCGATGGCGGCCACATCCTCGATGCCAGGCACGTGCCGCAGGACCAGGTGGCCGCCCAGGCGGCGGACGCCCTGAAGCGTTTCAAGGAAAAGGTCGTGATCACCTGCTGCGAAACCGGCATGCGGTCGCAGGCCGCGGCGCGCGTGCTGCAGTCGCAGGGTTTCACCAAGGTCGTCAACCTCCGCGGCGGGCTGCAGGCGTGGCGCGCGGAGAACCTGCCGGTGGTCAAGGACGGCCAGGGCAAAGCGAAGCAGCGAACCTGAGAGTGCCATGACCGACACCATCGCACCTGACGTGACCATGTATTCGACGGGATGGTGCCCGTATTGCGACCGTGCGCGCGGCCTGCTGCAGCGCAAGGGAGTGAGCCTTCAGCGAGGTCAAGGTCGACGAGGATCCGGCGCAGCGCGATGCCATGCTGAAGCGCAGCGGTGGCCGGCGCACGGTCCCCCAGATTTTCATCGGCGACCGCCACGTCGGCGGCTTCGACGATCTCTATGCGCTCGACAAGGCCGGCGAGCTCGACAAGCTGCTCGGCCGCGCCTGACCCGATCCAACCACAGGAATCCATGCCGATGACCGACCAGAACGACCAGACGCCCATCCAGCAGCCTGCCGCCGACCCCAACGCACCGAGCGTCACGCCGCAGGGCGTGTACATCAAGGACTGCTCGTTCGAGGCGCCGAGCGGCCCGTTCATCGGCGGCATCGAGGGCCAGCCGCAGGTCAACATGACCATGCGCGCGAGCAACAGCGTACTCGGCCAGGACGCGTACGAAGTCGTCTTGAACCTGCGCCTCGAGGCCAAGGGCGGCGACAAGGTCGTATGGCTCTGCGAGCTGCAGCAGGCCGGCGCGTTCGTGATCAGGAACCTCGGCTCGGCCGACCTCATGCAGGTCCTGAACGTCATGGCGCCGAACTACCTGCTGACGTTCGCGCGTTCGACCGTGGCCGAGCTGGTCACGAAGGGTGGCTTCCCGCCGTTCCTGCTGCCGCTGGTGACGTTCGAGGGGCTGCAGGCACGGCGCGCCCAGCCGGGTCAGCCGGCTGCCGCGGCGCCCACGACGGTCAACTGAGATCGCGCTACAGTCGCAGCCACGACCAATACGAACAAGGGGAGCCGCGTGACCTCGAAGGATGCCGAGGTCCACGCCACTGCACGGCCATCAGCCATGGCCGTCATTGGCGCAGGATCATGGGGCACCGCGCTCGCGGTGCATCTCGCGCGCACGGGTCACCCGACGGCGCTCTGGGGGCTTGCCCCCCCGGAATGCCCGACCTTGCCCGCGACCGCTGCAACCGGCGCTATCTGCCCGAGGCCCCGTTCCCCGACGCGCTGGTCGTCGCGCTGACGCTCGAGGAGGCGCTCCGGGGTGCGCAGGACGTCCTGATCGCCGTCCCCAGCCACGCGTTCCGATCCTGCCTGCTGCAGGTGCAGCCACTGCTGCGCCCTGGCGTGCGCGTCTGCTGGGCCACCAAGGGCTTCGAGCTCGAGACCGGCAAGCTGCCCCACCAGGTCGCGGCCGAGGTCCTCGGGCCTGCGGTACCGACGGCGGTCCTCTCGGGCCCGACGTTTGCGCGCGAAGTCGGCCTCGGCCTGCCGACGGCGATGACGGTCGCCTCGCGTGACCAGGCCTACGCGATGGCCCTGGCACAGGGCATCTCGTCCGACAGCTTCCGCGCCTACGCCTCGACCGACATGGTTGGCGTCGAGGTCGGCGGCGCGACCAAGAACGTCCTCGCCATCGGTGCGGGCATTTCCGACGGGCTCGGGTTCGGTGCCAACACGCGCGTGGCCCTGATCACGCGCGGCCTGGCCGAGATGATGCGGCTCGGCGTGGCGCTCGGCGCCGACAAGAACACGTTCATGGGTCTCGCCGGGCTCGGCGACCTGGTCCTGACCTGCACCGACGACCAGTCCCGTAACCGCCGCTTCGGCCTCGCCCTGGCGGCCGGCAAGAGCTCGGAACAGGCGCAGCGTGAAATCGGCCAGGTCGTCGAAGGCGTGCTCGCGGCCCGTGCCGTGACCAGCGTCGCGCGCAGCCACGGCGTCGAGATGCCGATCGCGGAACAGATCTGCCGGGTGATCTACGAAGGCGCGCCCGCCCGGGAAGCAGTCGCCGCGCTGATGGGGCGCGCGATCAAGTCCGAAAACCAGTAGGCGGCAGGCCGGGCGTTGCGCCGCGCCAGCCGAGCTGGCGCCAGGCCTCGTAGACGACGACGGCCACGGCATTCGACAGGTTGAGGCTGCGCGCCTGGGGCTGCATCGGGATGCGCAGCCGGCGCTCCGGCGGGCACGCCTGGAGGACGTCCTCAGGCAGTCCGCGCGTCTCGGGACCGAACACGACGACGTCGCCGGGCGCATACGCGATGCTGTCGTGGCCCACTGCCCCCTTCGTCGTCAGTGCGTGCCAGCGCAGGCCGTCGCGACCGAGCGCGGCGAGACAGGCCGCGAAATCCTCGTGCACCCGGACTTCGGCCAGCTCGGCATAGTCGAGCCCGGCACGGCGTACGGCGCGGGCGTCGAGGCGGAACCCCAGCGGCTTGACCAGGTGCAGCCGCGCCCCGGTGTTCGCGCACAGCCGGATCACGTTCCCGGTGTTGGGCGGGATCTCGGGCTGGAACAGCACGACGTTCAGTGGCATAGAATCGGGGCGGACGCTCGCGGGACGGGCTCGCGTGCACAGTGGAGGGATTCTCGCATGGTGAGCGTCAGGCAGCTGCTGTCCAGTAAAGCCCCCGAGGTCTGGTCGATCGACGCCGAGCAACCGGTCCTCGAAGCGATCCAGGTGATGGCCGACAGGCGCGTCGGCGCCCTGCCGGTGACGCGCAACGGCGAGCTCGTCGGCGTGGTCTCCGAGCGCGACTACGCCCGCAAGGTGATCCTGCTCGGTCGTTCGTCCGCCGAGACGCCGGTCTGGCAGATCATGAGTTCGCCGGTCGTCACGGTCTCGCCGAGCGAAGACGTCCGCAAGTGCATGCAGCTCATGACGGACAAGCGGATCCGGCACCTGCCCGTGGTCGACAGCGGCCGCATGATCGGCGTCATCTCGATCGGCGACCTCGTGCGCGCCGTGATCGAGGAACAGGAGTACACGATCGAGCAGCTCGAGCGGTTCATTGCCGGATAGCGAGAGCGGATAGCGGATAGCGGATAGGTAAGAAGGCCGGCGCTGATGCCGCACTTCTTCTGTCCTGCTAACCGCTATCCGCTATCCGCTGCTCCCTCCTACAATACCGGCATGTCCGCCCCGCTGCCCCCGTCCCTCGCCGTCGACTTCTGCGGCCTGCGGCTCGCCTCGCCGATCGTGCTGCTCTCCGGCTGCGTCGGCTTCGGCGAGGAATACACGCGCGTCGAGGGATTCTCGAACCGCGACGTCGGTGCGATCGTGCTCAAGGGCACCACGCGCGAGCCTCGCCTCGGCAACCCCGCGCATCGCGTGTACGAGACGCCGATGGGCATGCTCAATGCGATCGGCCTGCAGAACCCGGGCGTCGATCAGGTCGTCGACCGGATCCTGCCGACGCTCGACTTCACCGAGACCTGCTTCTTCGCCAACGTCTGCGGCTCGACGATCGACGACTACGTCGCGGTGACGCGCCGCTTCGACGATTCGCCCATCGACGCGATCGAGCTGAACATCTCCTGCCCGAACATCAAGGAAGGCGGCGTGCAGTTCGGCAACTCGCCGGAGATGTCCGCGCGGGTCGTGGAGGCCTGCCGCCGGGTGACGTCGAAGCCGCTTATTACGAAGCTCTCGCCGAACCAGACCGACATCAGGGAAAACGCCCGCCGCTGCATCGAGTCGGGCAGCAACGCGCTGGCCGTTATCAACACGGTGATGGGGATGGCCATCGACGTGAAGACGCGCAAGCCGGTCATCGGCAATATCCAGGGCGGGCTGTCGGGTCCCGCGATCAAGCCGATCGCCCTGCTCAAGGTGATGCAGGTCGCCGAAGTGGCGCGACCGCTCGGCATCCCGATCATTGGCCAGGGTGGTATCTGCAGCGCGACCGACGCGCTCGAATTCATCATCGCAGGCGCCACCACGGTGGGTGTCGGCACGTCGCTGTTCTACGAGCCGATGTCCTGCAAACGCATCAACGCAGGCATTGCGGACTACCTGGCGGCCAACGGGATGCAGTCCGTATCGTCCCTGATCGGCAGCCTCGATGCGCCGCGGCGGGTCGTGGAAGCGTGCAGCTGCTGAAAAGAAGTGACTAGTGAACAGTGACTAGTGACTAGTAGGAGGCGCGAGTTGCAGCGATCGCTGCAGCTGCACCTCCTCACTAGTCACTATCGTCACTAGACTACCACTAGTCACTTCCTCACAGGTCGTCCAGCCCCAGTTCCTTCAGCTTCCGCGTCAGGGTATTGCGGCCCCAGCCCAGCAGCTTCGCTGCATCCTGCCGGCCACCCCGGGTGACCTTGAGCGCTTCGCGCAGCAGCGTGCGCTCGAACTCCGGCATGGCATCGTCGAGCAGCGGCTTGCCGCCGGCCAGTAATCGTCCCCGGGCCCAGCCCGCGAGTGAGGCGGACCAGTCCAGCCCATTGCCCCCGGCGGCTGCGCCGGCACCGCCGAGATCGGCAGGGATGTCGCCGAGCGTGATCTCGCGGCCCGCCGCGAGCACGGTCAGGCGGCGGCAGGCGTTGACGAGCTGGCGTACGTTGCCTGGCCATTCGAAGGCCGTGAGTGCACGCGCCGCTTCTTCGCTCAGCACCTTCGGTGCCACGCCGAGTTCCAGGGCCGCCACGTCGAGGTAGTGCTGCAGCAGATCCGGGATGTCCTCGCGCCGATTGCGCAGCGGTGGCACTTCGATCCGGATCACGTTGAGCCGGTGCAGCAGGTCCTCGCGGAACAGGTTCTCACGGACGCGGGCCTCGAGGTCCTGGTGCGTGGCGGCGATGACGCGCACGTCCACCCGGACCGGCAGCTGGCCGCCGACCCGGTAGAACTCGCCCTCGGCCAGCACGCGCAGCAGGCGTGTCTGCAGCTGCGGCGACATGTCGCCGATCTCGTCGAGGAACAGCGTGCCGCCGTCCGCCTGCTCGAAGCGGCCACGACGCAACTCGGTGGCGCCGGTAAACGCGCCTTTTTCGTGCCCGAACAGTTCGGACTCGAGCAGGTCGGCCGTGAACGCCGAGGTGTTCAACGCGATGAACGGCTTGCTGGCGCGCGGACTGTGCCGGTGCAGCGCGCGGGCCACGAGTTCCTTGCCCGTGCCCGACTCGCCCGTGACCAGCACCGTCATGCTCGAGCGCGAGAGCCGGCCGATGGCGCGGAACATGTCCTGCATCGCGGGCGCGTGGCCGAGCATCTCAGGGATGCGGCGCGATTCTGCAGCGGTGGTGTCCGAGCGGTGCTGCTGCGTGGCGGCACGCCGCACGAGCTCGACCGCCTGGTCGATGTCGAACGGCTTCGGCAGGTACTCGAACGCGCCGCCCTGGTAGGCTGCGACGGCGCTCTCGAGGTCCGAATGCGCGGTCATGACGATCACCGGCAGCTTCGGTCGCCGCGTGCGAACCTCATCGAGCAGGTCGAGGCCGGACTTGCCCGGCATGCGCACGTCGGTGACGAGCACGTCGGGCTCGCCGCGGCGCAGCGCCGCGAGCGCGCTGTCGGCGTCCTCGAACGCCGTGGGTGTCATGCCCGCCTGCTTGAGTGCACGCTCGAGCACCCAGCGGATGGAGGCGTCGTCGTCGACGATCCAGACCTCAAGAGCCTGTGGTTGATTCATTGGCGTCGAAGGGGAGAAGGATCGTGAAGACAGTTCGACCCGGGCGACTGTCGAATTCGATCAGGCCATCGTGGCGCCCGATCAGGTCCTGGGCCACGGCCAGCCCGAGCCCGGTGCCGGTCTTGCGGCCGGTCACCAGCGGGTAGAACACCGTGTCCTTGAGTTCGGCCGGGACGCCCGGTCCGTCGTCCTCGACCTGGATGCCGACGACGACGCGATAGCGGCGGCTGCCGATGCTCGCGTTGGTCAGCGCACGGGTCCGCAGCACGATGCGGCCGCGCTCGCCCACGGCCTGGATGGCGTTGCGCCCCAGGTTGAGCAGCGCCTGGATGATCTGGTTCCGGTCGAGCCGCATGCGCGGCAGGCTCGGGTCGTAATCGCGCTCGATCTGCACGCCGGTCGGCGCTTCCGCGGCCAGCAGGTGCCCGACGTGCTGCACGATCTCGTGGATGTTGACCGACTCCTTGTGGGGCGGCTGGCCCGGTCCGAGGAGCGCATCGACGAGCGCCGCCAGCCGGTCGGCCTCGGCGATGATGACCGCCGTGTATTCGTGCAGCGCCGGCTCCTTGAGCTGGCGCTCCAGCAACTGCGCGGCACCGCGCAGGCCGCCCAGGGGGTTCTTGATCTCGTGCGCGAGCTGCCGGACCATCGCGCGGCTGCCGCCGAGCTGCGTCAGCAGGTTGTTCTCGCGCGTGATGCGCTGGTGGTGCGTGGTGTCGGCCAGCTCGACCAGGGCACCCGCGGGGCGGCCCGGGAAATCGAACGGCGTCACCGTGACGTCGAGCACCCGCAGCGGCGCGCCGGGCCCGGCCTCGAAGGGAATCTCGCGGCGCGAGTACTGCGCCCCCGCGGCTCGCGCCCGCGTCACGACGCCCTCGAGCTCGGCGTTCGACTTGAGCAGGTCGTGCAGGGCACGGCCGTGCGCCTGGTTGCGGCTCAGGCCGAACAGGTCTTCGGCGGGTTCGTTGAGGTGGACGACGGCGCCGTCGGCGTCGACCCAGATCAGCGACGTGGCGATGCCATCGAGCAGCGCGACGAGTTCGGCCGCGCTCGGCTTAGGCGTCGGGGACAGCTCGGCAGCCACGTCACGCCCTCCCGGGGCGCACGGCTGCGCGCAACGTCAGGGCGTTCTCGGGCCTCGGCGAGGGCGGCGGCGGCGGCCTGAGCGCCGGCCCCCGGTTCGCCGGGTTGTTGGCGGGAACCTGCTTGATGTGGAACACGACCGGCTGGCTGCGGATCTTCTCGTTGCCCCGGCCGTCGAGGATCACGCTCGCCACCGAGTGCGCACCGCGCTCGACCCCCGTCAGCACGTGCTCGGTCAGGCTCTGGTCGCTTATGAGCTTGCCGTCCAGGTACGTCAGCAGCCGGTCGCCCGGCTGCAGTTCCGGTTCCGAGCGAATGCGCACGTTGACCGCCGAATCGAGCCCGAAAAACGCGGCGCCGTTCTCCGGCTGCCAGATTTCGAGGCGCGTGTACGGCACCGGCGCCGGCGCCGGTCGCGCAGCGGCCGCCGCTGCGGACGTGCCGGTTCTCGGCGCGACGTTCGGCGGCGGTGCCGAGGTCGTCTGGCCGTAGATGACGATCTTGCGGGCGCCGGGCGCCGGGGCGTCCGAATAGTGCATCACGCCGTTCGCATCCCGCCATTCCCACACTTCGCGGCGCGTGGTCGTGGTCTGGGCCAGGCTCGCGGCAGCGAGCAGGCATCCGAGCAGCAGTACCCAGGGTTTCATGGGGACAGAGCATAGCGACTGGCGTTTCCGCTGACAAAGCGACTCCGGCGGTTCCGCGAAGTGCGTCAAGGGATGGGTGGAGCGCCGGGCGGCCGGTGGGCCGCCCGACGTCCTGCCCGGAGCGCGGATCAGACGCTGTAGTAGAGCTCGAGCTCCACCGGGTGCGTCGACATGCGCAGCCTGGTGACTTCCTGCATCTTCAGCGCGATGTAGGCGTCGATGACGTCGTCCGTGAACACGCCACCCTCCTTGAGGAACGCGCGATCCTTGTCGAGCGCCTCGAGCGCCATGTCGAGCGAGTGGCAGACCGTCGGGATGTTCTTCGCTTCCTCGGGCTCGAGGTCGTAGAGATCCTTGTCCGCCGGGTCGCCCGGGTGGATCTTGTTCCTGACGCCGTCGAGGCCGGCCATCAGCATCGCCGCGAAGCACAGGTACGGGTTCGCCGTGCTGTCCGGGAAGCGGACTTCGATGCGCCGACCCTTCGGGTTGATCACGTGCGGGATGCGGATCGACGCCGAGCGGTTGCGCGCGGAGTACGCGAGCATCACGGGCGCCTCGAAGCCCGGCACCAGCCGCTTGTAGCTGTTGGTGCTGGCGTTGCAGATCGCGTTGAGCGCCTTGGCGTGCTTGATGATGCCGCCGATGTAGTAGATCGCCACCTCGGACAGGCCGCCGTACTTGTCGCCGGCGAAGATGTTCTTGCCGTCCTTCGACAGCGACTGGTTGACGTGCATGCCGTTGCCGTTGTCGCCGACGATCGGCTTCGGCATGAAAGTGGCCGTTTTGCCGTAGGCCGCCGCGACGTTGTGGATCGCGTACTTGAGGATCTGCACCTCGTCGGCCTTCTTGACCAGCGTGTTCGACGAGACGTTGATCTCGGCCTGGCCGCCCGTGGCGACTTCGGCGTGGTGCACTTCGACCTCGAGGCCCAGCTGCTCCATGGCGCCGCACATCGCCGTGCGCAGGTCCTGGTAGGTGTCGACCGGCGGCACCGGGAAATAACCGCCCTTGATGCCCGGACGGTGGCCGAGGTTGCCGCCTTCCAGGTCGGCGCCGGAATTCCACGCGCCCTGCGCGGAATCGACCTCGTAGAAGCAGCCGTTGATCGAGTTGCCGTGGCGCACGTTGTCGAAGATGAAGAATTCGTTTTCCGGTCCCCAGCGCGACGCATCGGCGATGCCGGTGGACTTGAGATACGCCTCGGCGCGCTTGGCGATCGAGCGCGGGTCGCGCTCATAGCCCTGCATCGTCGAAGGCTCGACGATGTCGCAGCGCAGGTTGAGCGTCGGCTCCTCGAAGAAAGGATCGACGACGGCGGTGCCCGGGTCCGGCATGAGGATCATGTCGGACTCCTGGATGCCCTTCCAGCCGGCGATCGACGAGCCGTCGAAACCCTTGCCGTCCTCGAAGAAAGCGTCATCGACGACGCGGGTCGGAACGGTCACGTGCTGTTCCTTGCCCTTCGTGTCGGTGAAGCGCAGGTCAACGTACTTGATTCCCTTTTCCTCGATCAGCTTGAGGACGTCGGCACCGGTGCTCATGGGGTCTCCTGATGGAATGCAGCGAGTAGATTGCTGCGGGGCTTTCGCCGCGACGGCCCCGAAGCGTTGTCTGTGAACCTTGCTGGAATGCAGCAATTATGCCAGCGCACAATAAACGCGCAAGCTGGCACGCGAATTATAGATTTTGTCCGGAATCCGAAGCGAGCGACGCCTTATTTCGGTGCATAACTGCAATGTCGCGCACCATTCATGGGCGTTGTGTCTGGACCTCGGATCGCGCGGCGCCAGGCGTTCGCAACGACCTTCTTGAGCGAGTTCCGCGACACCGTGCTGCGTGGTAAAGTCCATTTCGTCGAGGGGGGTGCCATTTCCGGTTTCACGACGCGGGCCATGCGCCCGGCGTCGCGTGCCCGGACAAAACAACCATCCCGCGTTGAGCGGGGGAGGGCACCGATGTCCGTCTGCGTCCCCGATCGCCGTGCATTGGCGATCGTCCTCGCCGTCTCCCTCGCCGCGGCGCTCGCGGCCTGCGGTTCCAAGGAGCCGCCCGCCGCTCCCGCCACCGCACCGACCACTGCCGCGACTGCGGCGCCGCCGGTGGCCGCACCTGCGACAACCCCCGGCGGCCGAGACGACCGCGGCCGTCGCGCCAGCCACCTGGTCGCCCGAGGCCCTCGAAGAGCTCCTCGCGCCGGTCGCGTTGTACCCGGACCCGGTGCTGTCGCAACTGCTGATCGCCTCGACCAACCCGCAGGAAGTGCTCGACGCGGGCAACTGGCTCATCGCCAACGAAGGCCTGAAGGGCAAGGAGCTCGATGCGGCCGCGGCCCAGATCGGCTTCACGCCGCCCGTCCGGGCGCTCGTCCAGTTTCCCCAGACCATCGACATGATGTGCATGGAAATGGGCTGGACCACGGAACTCGGGCAGGCCTTCGTCGCCGACCAGGCGGGCGTGCTCGACGCCATCCAGCGCCTGCGCAGGCAGGCGATGGACGTCGGCAACCTGAAGAGTTCCGACGCGATGCTGGTCGAGACGACCGAGCAGGAGGGCAAGGAAGTCGTCGTGCTGAAGCCAGCGCAGCCGGAGGTCGTGTACGTGCCCACGTACGACCCGCAGGCGGCCTATGTGCCGCCGCCGGCGACGACGACGACGACAGCAGCGACCACGACCGAAGACAAGGGCCACAGCACGGGCTCGATGATCGCGACCGGCGTGCTTGCATTCGGCGCCGGCATCCTCGTCAGCGAGATCTTCGACGACGACGATGACGACTATTACTACCCGAACTACGGCTACGGCGGCATGCCCTATTACCCGCCGTACCCCTACCGCCCGACGTACGGCGGCGGTTATTACCCGAGCAACGGTTACAACCGACCGCCCAACTACAACAACGGCTGGCAGAACAACGGCACGATCGTCATCAACAACCCGGGCGGCGGCGGTGGCGGGGGCTACTGGGATCGCTACGACAACAACCGGGCCGGTGCGACCAGCACTGCCTACCGCAAGCCGAACAGCCCGATCACGACGGCGAAGCCGAATCGATCGGACCTGAATACCCTCAACCAGCGCCAGCCGCGGCCGATGCCCGCGAACGTCAAGCCGCCGTCAGCGACGGCGACGGCGGCCAACTGGAAGGGGCAATCGACGTATGCGGGTAAGGCCAAGCGCCCCGCCGGTGCCGCAACCGATCCCGCGACCCGCATCGCCGAGGCCAACCCGGGTTACTCGCGCGCGCCCGCCAGCGGCAACGCGAAGGGCCCCGCACCCAAGGTGCAGGGCTCGTACGCCGGCATGGACAAGGCCCGCCCCGCGCCGAGCACACAGCGTCCGGCGTCGGGCAGCAAGGACCTGCAGAAGCCAAAGCCCTCGACGCGCGACGTGCAGCGTCCCAGCGGCGGCGGCTCGGCCGATCGGGGTTACGGTTCGGCTCCAGCCACGCGCGACGTGAACAAGCCGACCTCCAAGCCGCAGACGATGCCCGGCTCTCGGGCCCCTTCGACGGGAAGCGGCAGCCGTGATACGGCCATGTCGGGTGCGAACCGCGGCAGTGCCGATCGTACGGCGAGCCAGCGCGGCAAGCAGAGCATGCCGCAGGGCGCGAAGAGCAAGGGCGCCGCCAGCAGAGAGCGGCGGCCGGCAAGGCGCGCTGAGCAGGAGAACGACATGAAGAACCAACTGATGATGAGCGCGCGCGGTCTCCTCACGATGTCCATCGTGACCTGCGCATTGCTGGTGCTCGGGGCATGCGCCCCCAAGCTTGCAGAGGGCACGTACGCGACACCCGAAGAGGCCGTCGCGGCGCTCGTTGCCGCCATGGAGAAGGACGATACGGCGGCGCTCGCAAAGGTGCTCGGGCCCGGCAGCGAAGCGCTGGTCTCGTCCGGCGACGCGGTCGCCGACAGGAACGCGCGCGCGACCTTCGTCGCCGACATACAAGGCGAAGAACTCGCTGCGTCCAGGAAGGCGCAGGCACGACGCTCGTCATTGGCGCGAACGACTGGCCGATGCCTGTGCCGCTGGTGCAGCGTGACGGGCGATGGGCCTGGGACAGTGCCGCCGGCGCGGACGAACTCGTCTATCGCCGAGTCGGGCCGCAACGAGCTGGGCGCCATCGACGTCTGTCGCGGCTACGTGCAGGCGCAGTTCGACTACGCGGCCGAAGGTCGTGACGGCGATCCTCCCGGCATCTACGCACTGAAGCTGCTTGAGCGACGCAGGCCTGCACAACGGGCTGTACTGGCCCACCGCCGAGGACGAGACTCCGAGCCCGGCGGGTCCGTTCGTTGCGGCAGCCGCCGGCGAAGGTTATCGCCGCAGCGCAGATCGCCAGCCGTACCACGGCTATTACTACCGCATGCTGTACGCGCAGGGCGCCGAATGCCAACGGCGGCGAGCGTGACTACTTCAAGGACGGGCTGCTGACCGAGGGCTTCGCGTTGGTCGCCTGGCCCGCGGAATACGGCTCGAGCGGCGTGCAGACCTTCATCGTCAACCAGGACGGCGTGGTCTTCCAGAAAGACCTCGGCGAGGACACGGCCAGCGTCGTCGCGACGATCAAGCTGTTCGATCCCGATGCGTCGTGGACGGCGCTCACGCCGCCTGCGGCCGATGCGGCCGCAACGGCGCCGACGGGCTGAGTTTCATCCAGGCGATGCTCGAAGAAGGGCGGCCGCGGCCGCCCTTCTTTTTTTCCTGGGGGACCTGGAAGGTTCGAGCGCGAGCCGAGCCCCGTCGCGACGCCCGGGCTGATCACGGCAGACCACGATCGACGTGCGGCCACCACGGGCGGACCATTGCCGGGCTCGTATCCAGTTTGAGTGAAGCGATCACCCGGCCTGACCACGGCCGTGCCGCGGGAGCATACACAGTGAGCGGCAGAACCCAGCCCCAACGCATGACGCCCTCCGAGGCCCTCGTCGAAACGATGGCGGCGAACGGCGTCACCGACGTGTTCGGCATCGTCGGCTCCGCCTACATGGACGCGCTCGACATCTTCCCCGCGGCGGGCATCCGCTTCATTCCCGTCGCGCACGAGCAGGGCGCCGCGCACATGGCCGACGGCTATGCGCGGGCGTCCGGCCGCCACGGCGTCTGCATCGCGCAGAACGGCCCGGGGATCACGAACTTCGTCACGGCGATCGCCGCCGCGTACTGGGCGCATTCCCCGGTGGTCTTCATCACGCCGGAGACCGGTTCGATGTCCGTCGGGCTCGGCGGTTTCCAGGAGACCGACCAGCTGCCGATCTTCTCGAAGATCACCCGGTTCCAGGGTCACGTGAACAACCCGAAGCGCATGGCTGAGATTGCGGCGCGCTGCTTCGACCGCGCGATGCTGGAGATGGGCCCGGCGCAGCTCAACATCCCGCGCGACTATTTCTACGGCGAATGCCACGCGGCGATCGCCCAGCCGATGCGCATCGGCCGCGGCGCGGGCGATGCGGGCGCGCTCGACGCGGCGGCCGGCTTGCTGGCAGCGGCGAAATTCCCGGTGATTCTCGCCGGCGGCGGCGTGATCATGGCCGACGGCTGCGACGCAGCGATCGAGCTGGCCGAACTGCTGCACGCGCCGGTTGCCAACAGCTACCTGCACAACGACACGTTCCCGGCCTCGCATCCGCTGTGGTGCGGCCCGCTCGGCTACCAGGGCTCCAAGGCCGCGATGAAACTGATCGCGCAGGCGGACGTCGTGCTCGCCCTCGGGACGCGCCTCGGGCCGTTCGGCACGCTGCCCCAGCACGGGCTCGACTACTGGCCGGCCGGGGCGAAGATCATCCAGGTCGATGCCGATGCGAAGGTGCTCGGCCTCGTCAAGCCGATCTCGGTCGGCATCCACGGCGATGCCAGGGCCGCGGCGGCCGCGCTGACCGCGCGCCTGCAGGGGCGCGAGCTCGCCTGCATCGCCAACAGGGCGGAACGGTCGCAACGCATCGCCGACGAAAAGGCCGCCTGGGAGAAGGAACTGACCGAGTGGACGCACGAGCGGGATCCCTTCTCGCTCGAGGTCGCGCAGCGCTCGCGCGCCATGCACCCGCGCCAGATGCTGCGCGAGCTCGAGAAGGCCATGCCGAAGGGCGCGATGGTCTCGACGGATATCGGCAACATCTGTTCCGTGTCGAACTCGTACCTGCGCTTCGAACAGCCGCGGTCGATGTTCGCCGCGATGAGCTTCGGCAACTGCGGCTACGCGTTCCCCGTCGCCTGCGGTGCCAAGATCGCGTCGCCGGGACGCCCCGCGATCGCCTACGTCGGTGACGGCGCGTGGGGCATCAGCCTCAATGAGCTGCTGACCTGCGCGCGCGAGAAGATCGGCGTCACGGTCGTCGTGTTCAACAACGGCCAGTGGGGCGCCGAGAAGAAGAACCACGTCGACTTCTACTCGCAGCGCTTCCAGGCGGTAAACCTCGAGAGCCCGAGCTGGGCGAAGGTGGCGCAGGCCTTCGGTTGCGAGGGCGTGACGGTGGAGAAGCTGTCGGACGTCGGCCCGGCCCTGCAGGCCGCGGTCAAGGCACAGGCGGACGGCAAGTGCACCGTGCTCGAAATGATGGTCACCCAGGAGCTGGGCGACCCGTTCCGGCGCGACGCACTCTCGAAGCCGGTCCGGTACCTCGACAAGTACAAGGCCTACACGTGATCGAAGCAGGCGGCGGGCAGACGATCACCTGCAGCTCGGGCACGACGAGCCGTATTGGGATATAAGCCGGGGGTGCTGACCCCTGCTTCCCTGTTCGCGGGCCTGCTCTTCGGGGCGATTGGCTCGGGCGCATTCCTCTATGGCAAGCGCCAGGCGGAACTGCGCATCATGCTGTCGGGGGTCGCGTTGGTCCTCTTGCCGTACATGATCGAGGACGCGCTGGCCCTGTATGCCGCTGGCGCTGCCATCTGCGCATCGCTCTACTGGTTTCGTCACTGACGAGGCGCGCCGTGCCGATCGACGAGAGCAAGTACGAGTACGTCGGCTTCTGGGTGCGAACCGCCGCGTCGTTGATCGACACGGTGCTCGCGTTGCTCATCGTCACGCCGGTCGCGGCATTGCTCCTCGGCAAGGACAAGGCGTTCGGGCTGCAACCTGATTTTTCGCCGACAGGCGTGCTGGTGAACTACGTCCTGCCCGCGGCGGCCATCGTCTGGTTCTGGGTCGCCCGGCAGGCCACGCCCGGCAAGATGGCCTTTGGCGCGCGGATCGTCGACGCCGACACCGGGGGTCCGCTTTCGGTCCGCCAGTCGTTGGGCCGGTACCTCGGCTACTACGTTTCGATCTTCGGATTCTTTCTCGGCTTTGCCTGGGTCGCGTTCGACCGGCGCAAGCAGGGCTGGCACGACAAGCTGGCCGGCACTGTCGTGGTTCGCGAGCGTCGCTGAGCGGCCTATTTGTGTCGGGACTTCGCCCGGCCGGCGACGCCCGTCCTGTCCAGGTACGGCGCCAGGTAGGCGGTCACCATGGCCGTCGCCTGCTCGACGATGCGTCCATCGCCGTCGTCGGTGGCTCCGAGGTCCAGCAGCGATGTCAGCGCTTCGACTGCACAGCGCGCCAACGAGGCGGGCCTTGTCTTCGCGGACGCCCGAGTCGACGAGTTCCCGCGCCAGCGGTCCCTGCAAGCTGGTCCAGCTGGTCACGATCGTGTTCGAGCAGGTCCGGCGACGAGCGCATTGCCAGGCGCAGCGCAGCGACTCCGCCCATGTTGCGGCGTGCGTCGGCAGCGGCCCGGATCCCCCTGGCGACTCGATTCCTCCAGTCACCGCTCTGGCTCATGCCACCGAGCATGCGCATGCTGATCTCTATCCGCGCCCCGTTCTGACGCTTGAACAGCGCGAGCAGCACGGCCTGCTTGTTGGGGAAATACTGGTACAGCGTCGCGACGTTGACGTTGGCCGTGCGCGCAATCAGGTTCGTGGTCAGCGCATCCGTCCCGACCTTTTCGAGTACCGCCGCGGTGGCATCGAGAATCCGCTCGAATGTCGCCTGCCCGCGGGCCTGCATCGGCGTGCGACGGAGGCCCAGCTCCGTTGCCTTCGTGCGTCGCTTGCGAGTGACGAGCGTCGCACGCGAGGCCGCACGAGTCTGCCGGCGGGACCGCTTCGCGGGGCTGGCTGTCATCTCTTTTTCGCTCCAATTAAACTGTGGTTCGCTTCCAGCGGGTACGCGTCAGGCCACCGCCGATTATGGACGGGCAGCCGACGGGCCGTCAGGGGATAAAGTCCTACAGGAAGCTGTGCGGTGTGCGCTCGATTCACGCCGGCTCGTACAGGGTATCGTCCTTTTCGAGTCGGTCAGCGACTTGCTGCAGGTACCCGTTCGTCAGCGACTCGAGGATCGGGCTCGAATAGCCGTCCGCCCAGCGTTCGTGCCGGAGCAGGTAATGCAGGTACTGGCGCAACTGGCCGAACGGCCAGCGACCGATGGCCTCGGCCTCGCTGCCCCTCGCACGCTCGAGCGGGTTGTCGGGCTTGAGGTCGGCGCAGACGAAGCCGCACGCGTACGCGCCCTCGATGAACACGCGGTACGACTCGAGCTTGAAGAAATCGACGTGGCGATCCAGCGGCAGGCGCGAGGTGACCGGTACCCGGAAATGCTGCAGCGCGTCCCGCTCGAGCATCCGCACGAGCTGAACCAGGTGACGCGCCTGGTGCTGGTTGACCGGGGAGCGCCGGCCCGGCAACTGGCGTGAGATTCGGGCCGTGGACCGGGACGGGCGGATGCGGCCGGAGGCAACGACGGCGGAGACTTCGGTCATGGTGTCAGCTCTCGTTCGGGGCGCTCATTATCCCTGCCGCCCATGCCGAACACATGGCCGCGATTGAGCACGAGCGGCGCCCCCGCGCGCCGGTCCAGGGTGTCCCGGGGACGGCGGGCCGAGGCATGCGGCCCGAGCGATTGACAAGGCCGGCTGGGTAATATCGCTGGCGGGGTATCTCGCAACACAGCATTTTGCGTAGCTTCCTTTAAGGACGAGACACCAGCGGCCCGAGCATTGGTCGTTGTTATACTGCCCTCTTTTGCGCGACCCGCGAGTCGACTCCCCCATGCCCAAAGCGGCCTATCCGACCCCCCGCACGTTCCAAGACCTGATCCTGACGCTGCAACGCTATTGGGCGGAACGCGGCTGCGTGATCATCCAGCCGTACGACATGGAGATGGGGGCGGGCACGTTTCACACCGCGACCTTCCTGCGCGCGATGGGGCCGGAGCCGTGGAGTGCTGCGTACGTCCAGCCTTCGCGCCGCCCGACCGACGGGCGCTACGGCGACAACCCGTTCCGGCTGCAGCATTACTACCAGTACCAGGTGGTCATCAAACCGTCGCCGCCGGACATCATCGAGCTCTACCTCGGTTCGCTGCGCGCGTTGGGGCTAGACCCGCTGGTGCACGACATCCGCCTGGTCGAGGACAACTGGGAGTCGCCGACGCTCGGCGCCTGGGGGCTCGGCTGGGAGATCTGGCTGAACGGCATGGAGGTGACGCAGTTCACCTACTTCCAGCAGGTGGGCGGACTCGACTGCCGCCCGGTCATGGGAGAGATCACCTACGGCCTCGAGCGGCTGGCGATGTACCTGCAGGGCGTCGAAAGCGTGTTCGACCTCGTCTGGACGGACGGACCGCTCGGCCGCGTCACCTATGGCGATGTCTATCACCAGAACGAGGTCGAGCAGTCGAAGTTCAACTTCGAGCATGCCGACGTCGCCGAACTGTTCCGGCAGTTCGATGCCTACGAGGCCGAGTGCCTGCGGCTGCTCGAGGCCAGGCTGCCGTTGCCGGCCTACGAACGCATGCTCAAGTCGTCGCACACGTTCAACCTGCTCGACGCACGCAAGGCGATCTCGGTCACCGAACGCCAGCGCTTCATCCTGCGGGTTCGCACCCTCGCGCGCGGCGTCGCCGAGGCGTACTACGCGAGCCGCGAAGCGCTCGGCTTCCCGATGCTGGGAAACAGGGGACGTGCACCTGTTTCCAATGAACATGTGCGACCCGCCGTTGCCGGAACAAAGTGGACCCGCCGTTGCCCGGAATCTTCAGGGGAGGCCTGGCATGACCGCCTCCCGCGATTTCCTGGTCGAGATCGGCACCGAGGAACTGCCGCCGAAGTCGCTGCTGGCGTTGTCCGCCGCGTTTGCCGACGGCGTGGCCAAGGGACTCAACGACGCGGGACTGAAATTCCAGGCCGTCGAACGCTTCGCGACGCCACGACGTCTCGCGGTGCGGGTGCGGCGCCTGGCCGAACGGCAGCCGGATCGTCCGCTCGAAAAGCGCGGCCCGCCGGTGAAGGCGGCCTTCGACCCGAGCGGCGCGCCGACGCAGGCCGCCAGCGCCTTCGCGCGTGGCTGCGGCGTCGAAGTGAGCGCGCTCGAGCGCGTGGCGACCCCGAAGGGCGAGTGGCTCGTGTTCCGCGGCACCGAGACCGGCGCGCGAACCGCCGACCTGCTGCCCGGCATCGTGGTGGCGTCGCTCGACGCCCTGCCGATCGCCAAGCGCATGCGCTGGGGCGACGGCGAGGCGCAGTTCGTGCGCCCGGTGCACTGGGTCGTGATGCTGTTCGGGCGCGAGGTGATCGAGCAGGAGATCCTCGGCATCCGGCCGTCGAACGTGACTTACGGCCATCGCTTCATGGCCCCCAGGCCGATCCGGCTGTCGACCCCCCTCGCGTACGTGCGCCAGCTGCACAAGCGTGGCCGCGTGCTGGCCGACGTGCACGAGCGTCGCGAAGCCATCCGCCAGGGCGTGATGGCGGCGGCCACCCAGCTCGGCGGCACCGCGGTCATCGCCGACGCGCTGCTCGACGAGGTGACCGGCCTGGTCGAGTGGCCGGTGCCGCTCGCGGGCCGCTTCGACGCGAAGTTCCTCGAGCTGCCGGCCGAAGTGCCGATCGCCACCATGCAGGACCACCAGCGGTATTTCCCGGTGCGGGACGCCGAGGGCCGGCTCATGCCCTGGTTCATCACGGTTTCGAACATCGAAAGCCGCGATCCGGCGCAGGTGGTCGCCGGCAACGAGCGTGTCGTGCGTCCGCGCCTGTCCGATGCAGCTTTTTTCTATACGACCGACCGGCAGCAACGTCTCGATGCACGCTGCGAGGCCCTGCGGCGCGTCACCTTCCAGACGCAGCTCGGCTCGTTGTTCGACAAGGCCGAGCGGGTGCGCGGCCTGGCACGGGCCGTTGCGCAGGCCATCGGCGGCGATCCGGCCCTCGCCGATCGTGCCGCGCAGCTCAGCAAGTGCGACCTGATCACGCTCATGGTCGGCGAGTTCCCCGAGCTGCAGGGGCTGATGGGGCGTTATTACGCGCAGCACGACGGCGAGCACGCCGAAGTGGCCGAAGCACTGCGCGAGCAGTACCTGCCACGCTTCGCCGGCGACGAGCTGCCCGGGACGCGCACGGGCATGGCGGTCGCGATCGCCGACAAGCTCGACACGATCTGCGGCATCTACGCAACCGGACAGAAGCCCACGGGGACCCGTGACCCGTTCGGGTTGCGCCGTGCGGCCCTCGGCCTGCTGCGCATATCGATCGAGCGTGGGCTCGACCTCGACCTGCAGCAGCTGATCGCGCAGTCGCTCGCAGCGTTGCCGTTCCCGGCGCCGCCGACCGCGCCGGTCGAGGTGTACGACTACATCATCGAGCGTTTGCGCGCGTACTACGTCGAGGGCGGCGCCGGCATCATCGTGACCCCGGAGATGTTCGATGCCGTGCTCGCCACCCGTCCCGCCTCACCGCTCGACTTCGACGCGCGCCTGCGGGCGCTGGTGCAGTTCCTGCAGCTGCCCGATGCAGCGAGCCTGGCGGCCGCCAACAAGCGCATCGCCAACATCCTGCGCAAGACCAGCGAGCCGGTCGGCGACCTGGTCGATGCGGCCCTGCTGATGGACCCGGCCGAGCAGGTGCTGGCCGAGCAGGTCACCGCGATCGCGCGGGATGTCGAGCCCCGGTTTGCCGCGCGCGATTACACGCCGGCGCTGCAGGAACTCGCGGCGTTGCGCAAGGCCGTCGACGACTTCTTCGATTCGGTGATGGTGATGGCGGACGACGCCGCACTGCGGGCCAACCGCCTCGCGCTGCTCAAGCGCATGCGTGGCCTGTTCATGCGGGCCGCGGACCTGTCGCGCCTGCCGGGCTGACACCAGCATGCTGCAGTGGGCGCGCTCGATCATCTACACCCTGCTGTTGTTCCTCGCGACGGGGTTCTTCGGCGTCGTGGTGCTGATCGGCGCGTGCCTGCCGCTCACCCTGGAGCAGCGCTATGCGATCCCGCGGACGTGGGGCCTGTTCCTGACCTGGCTGGCCGGCGTGGTCTGCGGGCTCAGGTACAGCATCGAAGGCCAGGAGAACCTGCCGCAGCGCCCGTTCATCTCGCTGTGGAAGCACTCCTCCGCCTGGGAAACGATGGCGCAGATGTTCGTGGTGCCGCCCGCCTCGTGGTCGCTGAAACGCGAGGTCATCTGGATCCCGATCGTCGGCTGGGCGGTCAGGACCTACCGGCCGATCGCGATCAACCGCAAGGCCGGGCACTCTGCCGTCAACCAGGTCGTGTCACAGGGGCGTGAACGTCTCGCGTCGGGGATGGGCGTCGTCGTCTATCCGGAAGGCACGCGCGTGGCGCCGGGGCAGACGCGAAAGTACGGCATCAGCGGTGCGCTGCTCGCCTGCGAGACCGGCGCGCCGGTCGTGCCGATCGCCCACAATTCGGGCTACTTCTGGCGCCGGCGCAGCCTGATGAAGAAGGCCGGCACGATCCGCGTCGTGATCGGGCCGCCGATCGACCCGGCGGGCCTCACGCCGCGCGAAGTCAACGAGCGGGCGCAGCAATGGATCGAGGCGAAGATCGCGGAGATCGTCGCGCAGCCGGGCGGCCAGCCGCGCTGAATTCCCCTCTCCCGGCCTTGCGGCCGACCTCTCCCACGGGGACGTGGGAGAAGCCCTCACCCGGCCTTACGGCCGACCTCTCCCACGGGACGTGGGAGAGGTGAGATACGAGGTGCAGAAGCGCTTACTCCGGCAGCATCTCGCCCGAGCCGCCGAACTCCTTCGGGAAGTCCTTGAACTTCGGCAGTCCGTCGCGCACCGCCATCACTTTCTCGCCGTAATTCACGTGCAGCGTCGGCTTGAAGATGCAGGTCCTTGACCGTGCCCGCGGGCAGGTCGGTCATGCCCATCCCGGGATGGCCGACCAGGACCGCCGCGCCGCAGCTCTTGCAGAACTGCCGGTGGCTGTTCTCGGTCCGCTTGTACATGCCGAGGTTGTCCGCTCCCTGCACGACCTTGACGTTCGGCGTCGGCCACAACGTCGCCGAGTGCACCGGCGCGCTGAGCCAGCTGCGGCAGGAATTGCAGTGGCAGTACACCTGCACCGCCGGCTCACCCGTGATCTCGACCTGCACGGCCCCGCAGGCGCAGCTGCTGTGATACGTCATCGTTGTGGTTCCCTCCGGTGGTGGAAGGTTCATTGTGCCAGAGCGGCGCGACGGCGCGCGGGGGCCTTGCGGTTGCCTGCGCGTCGCTTGCTGCGACGCAGCGTAGCGGCTTCCAGGGCAGCGTACGCCTCGTCGATGAAGCGCCCGAGGGTCTCCACCTCGGGCATGGACGAGCCGTTGGCCGTGACGCCGAGGACCATCTGGCCGGCATACGACATGAACGTGACGTTGAGCCCGACACCGACGATCAGGGTCGAGACCGGGAACAGCGCCTCCAGTCGCGCGCCGTTCAGGTACATCGGCTGCTCGGGACCACGCACGTTCGACACGAGCATGTTTGCAGGCAGCAGGCCCCAGGATTCGGGCCGCGCAATGGTCAGCGTCTCGGACATCGCGAAGGCCATCACGGCATAGGCGTAGGCGCCGTCCTTGCCGAGGCCCTTCAGTTCCGCCTTCGCTGCCCGGGTATTGGCGGCGATCGTCTGCAGGCGCCGCGCGATCGGCGCAGTCACGGGGCCGAGCGGCGGCCAGATCGCGGAGACGTTGGTCGTCGCCTGTGCCGCTTCACCGTCGCGCAGTGAGACGGGACACAGCGCGACGAGCGGATGCTCGGGCGTGCGCCCCCTCGCCCGCAGGTACCGGATCACGGCCGCATCGACGACGCATAGCATCACGTCGTTGACGGTCGCGTCCCACGCATGTGCGATGGACTTGATCCCGGCGAGCGGCAGCGACGTGTGCGTGATCGCGCGCGAGTTGAAAATGGGTTCGTTCATCGGCGTCAGCGGCGCCGTGAACGCACGATGTTTCCTCGGACTGTAACCGCGGAACGCGGCCAGCGTCTGCTCGGCGAGGTACAGCGAGCTGAAGCCGATCGAGTACGTGCGCCTGGCCAGGCGTCGCGCCTCGCGCTCGAGGACCTGCTGCAGCCCGTGCGGCGCCGGCCGCGGACGCAGGGGGCGCTTGAGCCCGACGGTCGTGCGAATGGTGCGATCGCCGGGGCTTTCGGACAGCGACTGGCGCAGCACCGCCATGCCCGATTCGCCGTCGACGAGCGCGTGGTGACACTTGTGATAGACGGCGAACCGATCGCCGGCGAGGCCGTCGATGACGTAGAGCTTCCAGCCGGGGCGATGCCGCTCGAGGATCGGTGCGTGCAGGTCCGCGATGAGTTCGTGCAGCTGCTGGTTCGAACCGGGCGCCGGCAGGGCCAGGTGGCGGACGTGGTGACTCGTCTCGATGTGCTCGACGTCCTGCCACAGCGGCATGCCGGTCTTGCGGAAGAGCGGAATCCGGTTGAACGGCGCCTCCGGTACGACGCGTCGGTACGCATCGACGATTTCCTGCACGACCTTCGCGCGGTTGCGGCGCGGCTTGCGGAAGATCAGCACGGAACCGACGTGCCGCGGGTTGTCGACGCTCTCCGTGAGGAAGAACATCAGGTCCAGCATCGGGATCGGCGTCGTCTTCGGCATGCGGAAATCTTTCCCCCCGCCGGGTACCGCCGTCAACTGTCGTGTTCCGGCTGCCGGTCAGGACAACAGGCGCTCGAGGTGGTCGTTGAGTGCCTGGCGCAGGTGCTCGAGGTCCAGGCCGGGCTCGCGGGCTGCTCGCAAGGTGAGCCCGTCGACGAGAAGCCGCATCGACAGGGCTCGCGTGGCGGCGACATCCCGGGACATCTGCATGCCACCCTGCTCGCGGCTGCGGCACAGCCAGTCCTGGAATTCGGCCCGCGTCAACGCGTCGGATCGCAGCAGTGCAGCGGCGATTTCCGGATTGCGCGTGGCCTCGGCGCTCATCTCCAGGAACAGTGCGACGCTCATCGACCCGGGACCCGGCACGCACCACGAGGCAAAGGCCCTGACCAGGTCGTCGGTCAGCTGCGCGGACGACTGCAACTGGCGGATCAGCGTGCGCTTTTCCTCGAGCTGCCGTTCGACGATCGCGAGCACGATCGCCTGCTTGTTCGCGAAATAGCGATAGATGAGGCCGACGCTCATCTGCGCGACGTCGGCGATGTTCGCCATGCTCGCCGCATGGAAACCCTGCTCGATGAAACACTTGAGCGCCGCGCACAGGATGCGGTCCCGCTGCGCATCGGCGCGACTGCCGGCTTTGCCAGGCACCGTCACCGGCTCGTTCATGGCGTGTGCTCCTGCCAGCCGCCGCCCAGCACCTTGTACAGGGTGATGCGGTTGTTCTGCTCGGCCAGCCGGGTCGTGATCAGGGCCTGCTGGGCCACGTACAGCGTGCGTTGCGTCTCGAGCCGGACCAGGTAGCTGTCGCGTCCCGCCTCGAATCGGGCGATCGAGAGCTCCTCGGCACGCTTGGCCGCATCGACCAGCTGCTCGAGGGCCATGCGTTGCTGCGCGAGCGTTGCCGTCAGGGCCAGCGCGTCTGCCACTTCGCGGAACCCCTGCTGGATCGCGCCCTCGTACCGGGCGAGGGCAATGTCGCGATCGGCGGTGGCCACCCCGAGGTTGGCACGCAGGCGACCGCCCTCGAAGATCGGTACCCTCACCTGCGGCAGGAAGCTCCAGGTGCCGGTGCCCGCATCGAACAGCGTCGACATCTCGTCGCTGGCCGCCCCGACCGAACCCGTCAGCGTGATGGACGGAAAGAACGCAGCGCGCGCCGCACCGATATTCGCGTTCGCCGCGCGCAGCAGCCGCTCCGCCTCCTGGATGTCGGGTCGTCGCAGCAGCACTTCCGACGGCAGTCCGGACGGCAGTGGGTCGAGACCCGACGCCTGGCCGTCGAAGCTGGCCGGCAGCAGTTGCGCCGGCGCCTGTCCGCCGATGAGCAGGTTCAGGGCGTTCAGGTCCCGTGCAACCTGCCCGGCGTACCGGGCGGCATCGGCGCGGGCGCCCTCGGCCAGCGTGCGAGCCTGGTAGACGTCGAGTGCGGACACGGCGCCGAATTCGTGGCGCTTCTGCGTGAGGCCCAGTGCCTCTTCGCGGGTCTGCAGGGTCGCCTGCGCGAGGCGCACCTGTTCCTGGTCGGCCGCCAGCGTCAGGTAGGCATAGGCGACCTCGGCGATCAGGGCGAGCTGCGTGCTGCGTCGCGCCTCTTCCTCGGCGAAATAGCGCTGCAGGGCGGACTCGCTCTGGTTGCGCACCCGGCCCCAGAGGTCGAGCTCGAACTGGGTCACGGCGAGGTTCGCCGTGTACGACTCGGTGACCGGGACGTCATCGCCGCCCTGGCGGAGCAGGGCACCGTTGGCGGAGATCGTGGGCACGCGGTCCGCGCGCTGGATCCGGTATTGCTCGCGCGCCCGCTGGACGTTGAGCACGGCGACGCGGAGGTCGCGGTTGTTGACCAGGGCCTGCGCGATCAGCTCCTCGAGCTTCGGGTCGACGAAGAAATCGCGCCAGCCGATGTCCGCCGCAGTCACCGGTTTCACTTCCGGGCTGGCGAGCTCCGCGGCTGGCGTCGTGGCGGGCAGCGGCCACTGCGCTGGAATCGCCGGCTGCGCGTCGGGCAGCGCCGGCTCGAGCATCGCGCAGCCGCCGGCAACCGCGCCCACGCCTAAGGCAAGCGCCGCGTGCAGGAACCTATTCATGGCTGCCTCCGGCGATCGCCTCGTCCCGGCGCGGCTTCCTTTGCACGAACAGCTGTTCGATCACGACGAAGAACAGCGGGACGAAGAACAGGCCGAGCAGCGTGCCGGCCAGCATGCCCCCGAGCACGCCGGTGCCGATCGCGCGTTGCGCGCCGGAGCCCGCACCGCTCGCCACCGCGAGCGGCAGGACGCCGAGGCCAAAGGCGAGCGACGTCATCAGGATCGGCCGCAGGCGGTCGCGCACGGCCTGCATGGTCGCCGGGATCAGCTCCATGCCCTGCTTCAGGTTGTCGGTCGCGAACGCGATGATCAGGATCGCGTTCTTGCTGGTCAGGCCGACGGTCGTGAGCATCGCGACCTGGAAGTACACGTCACGCTCCATGCCGCGCAGCGTATTGGCGAGCGTCGCGCCGAGGATGCCGAGTGGTGCCACCAGCAGCACCGCCGTCGGGATCGTCCAGCTCTCGTAGAGCGCGGCGAGACACAGGAACACGACCAGCAGCGACAGCGCGTACAGCATCGGCGTCTGCGCGCCGGCCTGCCGCTCCTGGTAGGAGAGCGCCGTCCACTCCACCCCGAGCCCCTTCGGCAGTTGCGCGACGAGCCGCTCGATCTCGGCCATCGCCTGGCCGGTGCTGACGCCCGGAGCGGCCTCGCCCTGGATCTCCAGGGCCGCCACGCCGTTGTAGCGCTCCAGTCGCGGTGAGCCGAAATCCCAGTGACGAAGTCGCGAACGAGGTGAAGGGCACCATCTCGCCCTTCTCGTTGCGCACCGACCAGAGCCTGAAGTCGTCCGGCGACATGCGGTACGGCGCATCCGCCTGCAGGTAGACGCGCTTGACGCGGCCGCGGTCGACGAAGTCGTCGATGTACTGGCCGCCCCACGCCGCGGACAGCGTGGAATTGATGTCGGCGATCGAGAGGCCGAGCGCGGCTGCCCGCTGCGTGTCCACGTCGATGTGGAACTGCGGCGTGTCTTCCTGCCCGTTCGGACGGACGTTGGCGAGCAGCTTGCTCTGCGACGCCAGGCCCAGCAGCTGGCCCTGCGCGGCGACGAGGGCATCGTGGCCGAGGCCGCCGTTGTCCTTCAGGAAGAAATCGAAGCCGCCGGCGATGCCCAGCTCCGGCATGGGGGGCGGCGAGAACGCAAACGCCATCGCGTCCTTGATCTGCATCAGCGCCCCCATCGCCCGTCCGGCGACGGCCCCGGAATGCAGCTCCGGCGGCATGCCGCTCGCTCCAGTCCTTCAGCTTCACGAAGGCGATGGCCGCGTTCTGGCCGGAACCGCCGAAGCTGAAGCCCAGCACGCTCAGCACGGACTCGACCGCGTCCTTCTCGTTCTCGAGGAAGTGCTTCTCGATCGCCTCGACGGACTTCAGGGTGCGTGCCTGCGTCGCGCCTGCCGGCGCCGAGACCATGGCGAACAGCGTGCCCTGGTCTTCCGCCGGCAGGAACGCGCTGGGCAGCCGCAGGAACAGCAGCACGAGCACGACCAGCAACGCCGCGTAGACCGCCATGAAACGGCCGCGACGATCGAGGATGCCGAGCACGCCCTGCCGGTACCGCGCACTGGTGCGGTCGAAATGGGTGTTGAACCAGCGGAAGAAGCCCTTCTCGCCGTGGTGGTGGCCTTTCTCCAGCGGCGTCAGGATCGTCGCGCACAAGGCCGGAGTGAGCACGATCGCCACGAGCACGGACAGCGCCATCGCCGAGACGATCGTCACGGAGAACTGGCGGTAGATGATGCCGGTCGATCCCGAGAGGAAGGCCATCGGCACGAAGACGGCGGCGAGCACGATGCCGATGCCGACCAGTGCGCCAGTGATCTGGTCCATCGACTTGCGCGTGGCCTCGAGCGGCGACAAGCCCTCCTCGCTCATCAGGCGCTCGACGTTCTCGACCACGACGATGGCGTCGTCGACGAGCAGGCCGATCGCCAGCACCATCGCGAACATCGTCAGCATGTTGATCGAGTAGCCGAGTACGGCAAGCACGCCGAGCGTGCCCAGCAGCACGACGGGGACGGCGATCGTCGGGATCAGGGTGGCGCGCAGGTTCTGCAGGAACAGGAACATCACGAGGAAGACGAGCAGGATGGCTTCCGCGAGCGTCTTGACCACCTCGACGACGGATGCCCGGACGAACGGCGTCGTGTCGAACGGCACCACCGCCTTCAGGCCGGCCGGGAAGTACGGCCGCATCTGCTCCAGTGCCGCCTCGATGGCCTTGGCGGTCTGCAGTGCGTTGGCGCCCGTCGCGAGCGAGATGGCCATGCCGGCCGACGGCTGGCCGTTGTAGCGGCTCAGGTATTCATAGGTCTCGGCGCCGAGTTCGACGCGCGCGACGTCGCCGAGCTTCAGCACCGAGCCGTCCGGATTGCTGCGCACGACGATTTCCCGGAACTGCTCGGCCGTCTGCAGCCGCTCCTGGGCACTGACCGTGGCGTTGAGCTGCTGCCCTGCGACCGAGGGCGTGCCGCCGAGCTGGCCGACGGTCACCTGGGCGTTCTGGGCCTGCACCGCCGCCACGATGTCGCTCGTCGCGATCTGGTAGGTGTGCAGCTTGTTCGGGTCCAGCCAGATGCGCATGGCATACGGCGCGCCGAACACCTGGATGCTGCCGACGCCCGTCACGCGGCTCAGCGGGTCCACCATGTTGCTGATGATGTAGTCGGAGATGTCGTTGCGGTCCATGCTGCCGTCTTCGGAGACGAACGCCACGACCTGCAGGAACCCCGACCGCGACTTGGTGACGTTGACGCCCTGGCGCTGCACGGCCTGCGGCAGCAACGGCATGGCGAGCTGCAGCTTGTTCTGCACCTGCACCTGCGCGATGTCCGGATCGATCGCGTTGTCGAACGTCAGCGTGATGTTGGCGCGTCCGCTCGCCTGGCTCGTGGCCGACATGTAGATCAGGCCGTCGAGGCCCTTCATGTTCTGCTCGATGATCTGCGTCACCGAGTTCTCGACCACCCTGGCGGAGGCGCCCGGGTAGGTCGCGCTGATGTTGACGGAAGGCGGCGCGATGTTCGGGTACATCGAGACCGGCAACTGCGTGATCGACAGCGCGCCGAACAGCATGATGATGATCGCGATGACCCACGCGAAGATGGGTCGGTCGATGAAGAAGCGTGCCATGGCGGATCCGCGCTACTGCTTCTGCTGCTGCGGCTGGGCGACCGGCGGCTGGCGCCGCACCCGCCTCGGTCGGCTGCACCGGCGCGTTCGGGCGGATCTTCTGCAGGCCTTCGACGATGACTCGATCGCCTGCCGCGAGCCCCTCCTCGACCAGCCACTTGTCGCCGATCGCGCGGCTGACCGTGACCGGCCGCGGCTCGACCGTGTTGTCGCTTGCTCGACGACCATCGCCACGCTGTGCCCCTTCTGGTCGCGCGTGATGCCCTGCTGCGGTACCAGCAGCGCGTCCTGGCGTTCGCCGTCGCCGACGACCGCGCGCACGTACATGCCGGGCAGCAGCAGGTTGTCGGGGTTCGGCACCACGATGCGCAGGCCGAAGCTGCCGGTCGTCGGGTCGACGGTCACGTCCGAGAACGCGAGCTTGCCCGGGTGCTCGTAGCGCGTGCCGTCCTCGAGCAGGATGGTCACGGGCAGGTCGTGCGACGCCTTGAGCGCGCCTCGGGCGAGGGCCTTGCGCAGGCTGAGCAGCTCGGCGCTCGACTGCGTCAGGTCGATGTACATCGGATCGAGCTGCTGCACGGTCGTGAGCGCCGCTTCCTGGTTGGCGGTGACCAGCGCGCCGGGCGTGACCATCGACTTACCCGTGCGGCCGGTGATCGGCGCAGTGATCCGCGCATAGCCGAGCACGACTCGCGCGCGGTCCACGGCTGCCTCGGCCGCCTTGACGTCGGCGTCCGCCTGGCGCAGCGCCGCGGCGGCGTTCTCGTCGTCCTGCTGGCTGACCGCGTCGATCTTGACCAGCTGCGCGCTGCGCTTCGCGTTCAGGTCCGCCGTGTGCAGCGTCGCCCGTGCCCGGGCGAGGTTGGCTTCGGCGCTGTTCAGGTCCGCGCGGTAGGTCGCATCGTCGAGCTGATACAGCGGCTGGCCTTCCTTGACGAGCCCGCCCTCGGTGAAGAGCCGCTTCGCGATGATCCCGTTGACCTGGGGTCGCACTTCGGCCACCAGGAACGCGGTCGAGCGGCCTGGGAGCTCGCGCGTCAGCGTGACGGGCTGTGGCTTGAGGGTGACGACGGTGACCGGGATCGCCTGGTTGCCCTGCATCGGGGGTGTCTGCTTGCTGCAGGCCGCGAGGATGGCCGCCGTGGCCAGGACGGCGAAAAAAGCCAACGGACGCACGGCCTTAGGGGATGACATGCGGAAAACCTCGAATGCACATGGACCGCGCAGCCAGGGGTGCACGGATAAATACGGAAGGCGAGAGTGAACGATCATTCTCAGGCCGTCAACCACGCGGCGGGCGACTTGCGATGAGTTGCTCCGCTCGCGCGTCGGATCGTTACGGGGGTCGACGGTCGTCCATCGCCACGAGACGCTGTTCACGACGTCAGCGTTTAACCCCGCCACATGCCGGCCGCCGTTTACAGGTATGCACACCCTGCCAACGGAGTCCGCGCCATGAGTCATCCGCTCACCCGTCGTACGTTGCTGGCCATCGCGACCGCAACGGTCCTCGCGACCGCCGTCGCGCCTCTCGGGCATTTCCCGTGCCGAATCACTCGCACGCGTCGACGTCTTCGACCGCGGCGCCGGCGAGGCCCTGGTCGAATACCGTCACCGTGGCGAGCGCTACGTCGTCGGCCAACCCGGCAATGAATACGCCATCCGCATTCGCAATTGCTCCGGAGGGCGGCTGCTGGCCGTGCTGAGTGTCGACGGAGTCAATGTCGTGTCCGGCGAATCGGCTTCGCCCGACCAGGCCGGTTACGTCCTGGAGCCCGGCGGCTACGTGACCATCCAGGGCTGGCGCAAGGACCTGGACCGCACCGCGGCGTTCTACTTCTCGGATCCGCGTGATTCCTATGCCGCACGTACGGGTCGCCCGAACGACCTTGGCGTCATCGGGGTCGCCTTGTTTCGCGAACTCCCGAGCGAGCCGCCGCAATGGTTGAGCCGTGATCGCCGGTCTGCGCCGCCCGCTGCGCAGGAACGGGCCGAGACCGCGGCTGCCGGGGCGGCCAAGTCCAATCGTGCTGCCGAAGCTGACGCGTCCGCCCCCGGCCCGCAGCAGCCTTCGCTGGGCACAGGCCATGGACGCGGGGAGTACTCGCCGGTGCAGCAGGTCGACTTCCAGCGTGCGGGTTCGCGAACCGGACGAGATGATCGCGATCCGTTACGAGCGCAGGGAGACCCTCGTCGCGATGGGGGTCATTCCAGCGCCGCGCTACGGCCTGGCGCGACGTCAGCCGGACCCGTTCCCGGGCGCGATGGGCTTCGTGCCTGACCCGTGAGCCAGGCATTTGTCGCATCCGCCGCGCCGGTCAATACTCCGCGGCGGATGCCCGCACCGAACGCCGAACTCGACCTGTGGACCGACGAGGCCTTGATGCAGGCTTACGGGCGCGGCGACACGCGCGCATTCGAGGTGCTCTATGCCAGGCACAAGGGCCCCACGTACCGGTATTTCCTGCGCCACGCCAACGGTCACGCCGCCACGGCGGACGAGCTGCACCAGGACCTCTGGCTGAAGGTGATCGGCGCGCGCGCGCGATACGAAGCGCAGGCCCGATTCGCGACCTGGCTGTACACGGTCGCGCGCCATCGATGGGTCGACCATTGGCGCTCGCATCACGGCATCGTGCTGGCTTCCCTCGAGGACGAGGCAGCCGTCGAGCAGGCGGAGGAGTCCGTACCGGGCGACGGACCCGACGACCCATTGCATGCAACCATCGATGAGCAAGCGCGCTGCCGGTTGATGGCGGCGCTGGCCGGCATTCCAACGCTGCAGCGGGATGCGTTCCTGCTGCACGTCGAGGGCGGGCTCTCGTTGGACGAGATCGCGCGCCTTACGTCCACGACTGGCGAGACCGTGAAGAGCCGGCTGCGTTACGCGTACCGCCGCTTGCGCGCGACGCTGGAGGACCTCGGATGAACACTCCTGACCGTAACGACCCGGACTCGCCGCAACGGGACGCAGAGCTCCGACAGGCATGGCATCAGGCGTCCGCTGAACAGCCCTCGGCCCGGCTCGACGCGGCGATCCTCGCCGCCGCGCACGAGGCGGTCGGGGATCGCGTCGCACACCCGCAGGTCGTGCGCCGTCGGTCGCGATCGTGGCTGACACGGTGGCAACCGGTGGCTGCCGCTGCAGCGGTGACGGGCATCGCATTCGTGCTCGTGCAGCTGTTGCCGCGCGACCGCGTTGCCGCGCCGTCGGTGCAGGTCGAGGCTCCGGCGGTCGAGGCGGGGCAGAAAGTGCTTGCTCAACCTCCGGCTGAAGCCGGGTCGCGAGGCCCGACGACTCCGGCAAGACCGACCCATGCCCCGGACCCGGAGCGCCGCGGGCGAGTCGTGCCTGCACCGGCAGTGGTGCCTGCACCGGCGGTGTGCCTGCACCAGCAGGCGCCCTCCGCGGGGTTGAATCGCTCCTCGGCGGACGCCGTCGCCCGCAAGGAGACGGCAGCCGACCGAGCGGAAGTCGCAAAGCGGGATTCGGCCGCGGCCGAGTCAGTCAGCGCGGCGGAATGGGCCGCACGTGTCGCCGCACTCTATGAGTCTGGAGATCGTGTCCAGGCGGCAGCTGAACTGCGCGTGTTTCGGGCCGCCTATCCGGATGCCGACGCATATCTGGCGGAATCCCTGCGCGACTGGGCGCGGACGATCAGGTAGGGGAGACACGCGCGAGCAGTGGAACCTTCAAAACCCGTAGTTCAGGGTTGCCAGGAATTCCGTGTCGTCGTCGGAGATGTCGCTTTGCCAGATGAAGTTGATCGTCAGGTTCAGGACCAGCCGCCGGTTCAGGGCCATGTCCAGGCCACCCGTCAACATCCCGTCGATCTCACCGAGATCGTCCATGTTGTAAGCCAGGCCAGCCCCGCCGAACCACGAGATCCCGTGTTCGTTCTTCTGGCCGTCGACAGTGACTGGCAAGCGCCATTCCGTGTCGTATCCCCCCATGAGCAGTGCCGGTCGGGTCGAGAGGGTACGTTCGCCCAGGTCCGTGAGCTTGATTTTCGAATCGATGACGGCGGCGGTGGCGTCTCCCTTGCCACCGCGAAATCCAGCGCCGATGTAGTACGCAGGAATCGTCGCCGGTGGCTCGGCTCGAGCGATCATCGACTGCGACAGGACGCCAGCCAGGACTCCGCCGATCACGCCGATTGTCCGAAACGAAAAATGAGTATTCATTGTTCTTTGCATCCTGCGCAGGCTGCAGTGTCTCAGAATCCCTGCCCGGTTGGGTACCATGGATTCCGCGAGCGCCCGCGCTATTTCGGGAAAACGAAATCCACGGTCGCCCCGGGACCGACCGGCAAGTCCAGGAACACCCAGGCCAGGGTCATCAGCAGGCCGGACACGAGGAAGGCGAGCGAATAGGGCAGCATCGCGGCGATGAGGCTGCCGATGCCGAAATTCGGCACCCAGCGCTGGCAGAAGGCGAGCACCAGGGGAAAGTAGACGAGCAATGGCGTGATCGGATTGGTGACGCTGTCGCCCATCCGATAGGCGGCGGTCGTCATCTCGGGTGAAATGCCGAGCAGCATCAGCATCGGCACCAGCACCGGGGCGAGCATGCCCCACTTCGCGCTGGCCGACCCGATGAACAGGTTGATGGTCGCGCCCAGCACGACGACGCCGCTCACGATCGCCGGGGCAGGCAGCGCCAGCGTGCCGATCGACGTGGCGCCCTTGATCGCCATGATCACGCCGAGGTTCGACCAGTTGAACATCGCGACGAAGTGCGCGGCGAAGAACGCCATCACGATGTAATACGACATGCTCGCCATGCCGTCGCTGACCATGCGGATCTCGTCGCGATGCGTGCGGGTCACGCCTGCAGGCGCGCCCGTACGCGATGCCCGTGACCAGGAACAGCAGGAAGAAGCCGGCGACCATGCTTTGCAGGAGTGGCTGCAGCGCCTGCGTGTAGAGGCCCCTGGCCGCCGCTGCCTCGTCGAACAACGGCGCGTCGCCATTCGCGCCGAACCACGCGCCAGGCAAGGTGAGCAACGCAAACACGGCCACGACCACGAGGCCCGCGATGCCGGCCGCGCGAAGTCCGCGTCGCTCGCTCTCCCGTCAGGTCGGTGCCGACCTCGGCGACCGGCGCGCCAGGTGTCGGCGTCCAGTCGCCGAAGCGCGGGGCGACGATTCGCTCCGTGACGTACCAGCCCAGCGGCACCATGAAACACGTCATGCCGACGATGAAGTACCAGTTGCCCGCGATGTTCATTTTCCAGCCGGGCACGAGCAGCTGGGCGGCGGGTTCGGTGATCCCGAGCAGCAGCGCGTCGAGCTGGCCGGGCAGCAGGTTGGCGGAGAAGCCGCCCGCCACGCCTGCGAACGAAGCGGCGATACCGACGATCGGGTGCCGGCCGGCCGCTGCGAACAGCGCGCCCGCCAGGGGAATCATCACGACGAAGGCCGCGTCGCCCGCCTGGTTGCCCATCACCGACACGAAGATCACGATCGGGGTCAGCCATGTCGTCGGAGCGCCCTTGACGGCTGCCCGCATCGCGGCGCCGGCCAGTCCCGTGCGCTCGGCCAGGCCTGCCCCGAGCATCACCAGCAGCACGTAGCCGAGCGGCGCGAATCCCGTGAGCGTCCGGGGCATCTCGACGAACAGCCGCTGCAGGTTGCTGCTCGAGAACAGGCTGGCCGCGCGTATCGACTCCTTCGTGACCGGGTTGACCGCAGACCATCCCGCGGCCGCGCCGATCGCACTGAGCACCATGACTGCGGCGATCAGCACGACGAAGATCATCACCGGGTCGGGAAGACGGTTGCCGACTCGCTCGACGAAGTCGAGCGCCCGTCGCACACGCGCCCTGCGGCGCACGGCGGGTGCGTCGGTCGCTGCGGGCCGGGTCATCAGCGTGCCGTGGGCGGCGCGGCGCCCGCGAGCCATGCTTCGGCCAGGCGGACCCACATCGTGCCGCCCGAGCGGGATCAGTGCATCGTTGAAATCGTAACTGGGGTTATGAAGCATGCACGGGCCGAGCCCGTGCCCGCCGTCGCGGTGGTCACCGTCGCCATTGCCGATCAGGAAATAGCAGCCGGGCTTTTCCAGCAGGTAATAGCTGAAGTCCTCGGCGCCCATCGTGGGCCGGAACTCGAGCACGTTCCCGGCGCCCGCGAGTCCCGCTCAGCGTGCGGCGGACGAAGTCCGTTTCGGGTCGCGTGATTGACGGTCGCCGGGTACTGCCGCCGGAACGTGAAGTCGCACTCCGCCTCGAACGCCGCGCAGGTGGCCTCGGCGATGGTCTGCATGCGGCGCTCGATCAGACTCCAGCACCTCGTTCGAGAACGTGCGGACCGTGCCTTCGACGACGCATTCGTCCGGCACGACGTTGACCGCCTCGCCGGCATGGATCTTCGTGACCGAGATGACGCCCGTGTCGAGCGGATGCTTGTTGCGCGTCAGGATGTACTGGAAGCCCTGCACCATCTGGCAGGCGGCCGGCACCGGGTCGATGCCGTTGTGAGGCATCGCCGCGTGCGCGCCGCGACCGCGGATCGTGATCCTGAAAGTGTTGCTCGACGCAAAGGCTGGCCCCGCGCAGAGCGCGAACTGTCCTGCCGCCAGTCCGGGCCAGTTGTGCGCGCCGAACATCGCCTCCATCGGGAACCGTTCGAACAGGCCGTCCTTGATCATCTCGTGCGCGCCGCCACCGCCTTCCTCGGCTGGCTGGAACACGAGGTAGACCGTACCGTCGAAGTCACGGTGGCTGGCCAGGTGCTTCGCGGCCGCGAGCAGCATGGCGGTGTGGCCGTCGTGTCCGCAGGCATGCATCCGGCCGTCGTGCCGGCTCGCGTGGGCAAAGTGGTTGTGCTCGGTCATCGGCAGCGCATCGATGTCTGCCCGCAGGCCGACGGCCCGCGTCGAACTGCCGTTGCGCACGATGCCGACGACGCCCGTCCGGCCGAGGCCGCGGTGCGTCGGGATGCCCCAGCCTTCCAGCGTGCGGGCGATCAGGTCCGAGGTCCGTTGCTCCTCGAAGCAAAGCTCCGGGTGGGCATGGATGTCACGACGGATCGCGGCGATCGACGCCGCGTCGTTCACGATGGATTCAATCAAGCGCATTTGCATGGCTGCCCAAGGATTTTCTCCCGGCACGGGATACGTCGTTTACGGCACGAGCGCAACCGTGCGGTGCAGCAAGTGAAGGTCAACGGGCCGGGAAATGAACAGGGCAGCCTCGCGGCTGCCCCGTATTGACGATTGTCAGCCCGGAGTTACTTCCATTCGACGCGGCGGAAGTCCATTTCACCGAAGAAGCTGCGGAACTCCTCGTAGCCCTGCACGAGTGCGTCCTGCTTGGCCTTCTCGAGGCCCTTGCGGAATTCCGTCATGAACGCGTTGTAACGCGCTTCGTCGGGCTCCCGCATCGCGCCGTTCGCGTACTTCTGCACCAGCATGACGTTGAAAGGACCGCCGGCGCTGGTTTCGCTGACGAAGATGCTGCAGTCCTCGATCACGCCCTGCTTCTTGCTGATCTCGCAGCCGCTCACCCAGCTCTGCCGGAGGCCGCCGAGATAGTCGTCGATGCGATTTGGAGTCACCTTCACCATGGTGACGTTCCATACGGCCTTGCTCGGGACGTAATCCTTGTAGATCTCCGTGGCCTGTGCCGACGCAGAAAGCCCGAAGATCGCCAGGGCGGCCAGCATGGTCATTTTTCGCATGTTTTATTTCCCTCGTGATCATGGACGAACTTGCCCACTGTTGTTCTTGCATTGCACCGGGCCTGGTTATTGAATCGGTCTTGGCCGGGTGTTGACGGACCGTACCCCGTCGCAGGACGGCGGTCAATGACGCAGGAACCTGGTGCCGCGCGAGGTCGACGGCAACAGGTTCCTGATCGCTGGCAAGCCGTCGCTGAAGCGTGGATCGGGAAATGGCGCCAGGGCCAGCGGGCGCGCCGTCAGATCAGCCTGGCGCGGAGCTTCTGGTATTCGGCATCGGTGATCGAGCCCTTTGCCTTGAGTTCGTCGAGCTTCCTGATTTCATCGGCGGCGCTGAAGCCGACAATGTTCCGTATCTCCTCACGCGCCTTCGTCGCCTGGGCCTGGTTGCGCTCGGCCATGCCGCCGCCCTGGGTGAGCAGGTAGGCGAAGACGCCGAGATAGGGAAGGATGACCAGGAAGATTACCCAGACCACCTTGGCGACGCCCGAGGTGTCGTGACGCCGGAAGAGGTCGCTGAACACCGAGATCAGCAGCCAGATCCAGACCACGAACATGAAGATGACAAACACGTCGGACAGGAACGTCCAGAACGTCACGCCTCCCAGGTGCACTGCCGATTCTCCATTCATGTTGGCTATTCCTCGATCTGTGATGTGAAGGCTGACGCCGGCGCAAGCATAGGAGGGATCACTGCCTGTCGTTCGCCTGGTCAAACGTCGAGGTTCGACACCAGCAACGCGTTGCGCTCGATGAACTCGCGGCGCGGCTCGACCTCGTCGCCCATCAGCGTCGAGAACAGCTCGTTCGCCGCGTGGGCATCCTCGATGCGTACCTGCACCAGGCGGCGCGTCTCCGGGTTGATCGTCGTGTCCCAGAGCTGCTCGGGGTTCATTTCGCCGAGGCCCTTGTAGCGCTGGATCGACTGCCCGCGGCGGGCCTCGTCGAGCAGCCAGTTGATCGCGTCGCGGAAGGTCGCCACTTCCTGCTTGTTCTCGCCACGGCGGATGTTGGCGCCGGGTCCGAACAGGCCGACCAGCGTGCGCGAGAGATCGGTGATGCGCCGGTACTCGCTCGAGTTGAAGAACTCGCGGTGCAGGTGCTTCTCGACGGCGATGCCGTGCTCCACGCGCGTCACCACGAGGTGCGGCGGCGTGCCCGGCTGCAGCGTGACGGTGTAATGACGACCCGCCTCCGGCACGGCATTGAGCATCAACTCGAGCTGCGCGCCCCAGGTGTTGAGCTTGTCGGGGTCCTCGCGGTCGGCGACCGCGATCTCGGGCAGGTGCAGCATCTGCTCGAGCACGTGTGAATCGTACCGACGTGGCGAGCGGCGCACCGCATTCTGGAAATCGACGTACTTGCGGGCGAGCGTCTCCAGGGCGCCGGAGGCCATGGGCTCCGCGCTGGCACTGACCTGCAGCGTCGCGCCATCGAGCGCGGACTTCAGCAGGATCTGGTTGAGCTCGACGTCGTCCTTCACGTACGTCTCGCTCTTGCCCTTCTTCACCTTGTAAAGCGGCGGCTGCGCGATGTAGACGTGGCCGCGCTCGATCAGGTCCGAGATCTGCCGGTAGAAGAACGTGAGCAGCAGCGTGCGGATGTGCGAGCCGTCCACGTCCGCGTCCGTCATGATGATGATGCGGTGATACCGCAGCTTCGCCAGGTCGAGCTCGTCCTTGCCGATGCCGCAGCCGAGCGCGGTGATCAGCGTGCCGACCTCTGCCGACGACAGCATCTTGTCGAAGCGTGCGCGCTCCACGTTGAGGATCTTGCCCTTGAGCGGCAGGATCGCCTGCGTGCGCCGGTCCCTGCCCTGCTTGGCCGAGCCGCCTGCGGAATCACCCTCGACGATGAAGAGCTCCGACTTCGCCGGATCCTTCTCCTGGCAATCGGCGAGCTTGCCGGGCAAGCCCGCGATGTCGAGCGCTCCCTTGCGCCGCGTCAGCTCGCGCGCCTTGCGCGCCGCTTCGCGCGCGCGCGCGGCGTCGATCATCTTGTTGACGATGGCTTTCGCCTGCGCCGGGTTCTCGAGCAGGAACTCGCGGAGCTTTTCGCCGACGAGGGACTCGACGACGCTCTTCACCTCGGACGAAACCAGCTTTTCCTTGGTTTGCGACGAGAACTTCGGATCGCTCAATTTCACCGAGAGCACGGCCGTGAGGCCTTCGCGCGAATCGTCGCCGGTGGTCGGCACGATGTCCTTCTTGCTGGCGAGCTCGCCCTCGATGTAATCGTTCAGCGTGCGCGTCAGGGCGCCGCGGAATCCCGCGAGGTGCGTGCCGCCGTCCTTCTGCGGGATGTTGTTCGTGTAGCAGTACATCGTCTCCGCGTAGGAGTCGTTCCACTGCAGCGCGATCTCGACGCCCACGCCGTCGCGGTCGGCGCGAAACCAGAAGATTGATTCGTGAATAGAAGTTTTGCTTCGATTCAGGTAGCGGACGAATTCGCGGATGCCGCCTTCGTGGTGAAAGCTCTCGCGGCGGTCGTCGCGCTCGTCGACCAGTTCGATGCGCACACCGGAATTCAGGAACGAAAGCTCGCGCAGGCGCTTCTGCAGGATTTCGTACTCGAACTCGATGTTGGTGAAGATCGTGTCGCTGGGCTTGAAGCGGATGGTGGTGCCCTTCAGCCCTTGAGCGCAGGTACCCGCCACGGCCAGGGGCGAGACGGGGTCGCCCAGCCGATATTCCTGTTCGTACCGCAGGCCGTCGCGGAAGATGGTCAGGTGGAGCGATTCGGACAGGGCGTTGACCACGGACACGCCGACGCCGTGGAGACCGCCCGAGACCTTGTACGACGAGTCATCGAACTTGCCGCCCGCATGCAGGACGGTGAGGATCACTTCCGCCGCCGAGACCCCCTCCTCCGGATGGATATCCACAGGTATTCCACGGCCGTCGTCCGCCACGGTCACGGACTGATCGGCGTGGATGGTGACGTTGATGTGCGTGCAGTGGCCGGCCAGGGCTTCGTCGATCGAGTTGTCCAGCACCTCGAAAACCATGTGGTGCAGGCCGGTCCCGTCATCGGTGTCGCCGATGTACATTCCGGGGCGTTTACGGACCGCGTCAAGGCCTTTTAAGACTTTGATTTTACTGGAGTCGTAGACGTCCGCGGAGCTCATGGGATACCTGGTTTCGAGGGACGCGGGATTATAGCAGACGACCGATTTTGCCGTGTTCCACGTGGAACCTTCGCGGTTCGGGCAGGCGCTGGAAAGCCACCATGGCTGGATTCAGGGCCGTCACGAACAGCTGTCCCGGCAGCTCCAGGACGATCGAAATCAGCTTGTCCAGGTTCGATTCGTCGAGCTCCGCCGCAGGATCATCCACAAGCAGCGCCGCTGTAGGACTCCCAAGCTCCGACGTCGCATCGGAGCTGCCCGAGAAGCATCGCGGCAGCCGTCAGTTTCTGCTGGCCACGGGAGACCCGGTGGCGCGCCGGCAAGCCCGCCACGCGGATGCTCAAGTCGGCCCGGTGCGGCCCGGCGTGCGTTGTGCCCCGCTCCCTGTCCCGGGGCCAGGCGTGCGCAAGCGCATCTGCCAGGTCCGTTCCTGCCGCCCAGCCGTCGCTGAGCGACAGCTCGATGGGCAGCCCGAGCAGGCGCTGGCCCATTTCCAGGACTCGTGGCCGCAGCTCGTTCGAAATACGCCCGGCGCGAGGCCGCAAGCGACTTGCCAGCCTCGACCAGCTCCGGATCCCAGGCGCGGACCACGGCGTCCGCCGCCTCGCCCGGAGGGCGGCATTGCGTTGCTTCAGGGCGCGCTGATAGCGTCTCCAGTGCTCGAGGAACTTTGGTTCCACGTGGAACACGCCCCAGTCCAGGTACCGGCGCCGCTCCTGCGGCCCCTCCTCGACCAGCCGGTGAACCTCAGGGTCGATTGCCTGAACGGGAAGGATCGTCGCCAGCTCGGCCAGGCGTGCTCGATCGCGGGAGCCACGCGGCTCGCGCCTCGAAACCCTCCGCGCTATATCGAACGCCCACGGGTCGCAGGCCGCCGCCGGCTTCGAACCGTCCCGCCAGCAGCAGCTCGTGGGCGCCGGTACGAATCAGGGTCTCGGTGCGGGGGGTGCGGAAGGACCGCCCCCGGCCCAGAAAGAAAATCGCCTCGAGCAAGCTGGTCTTGCCCGAGGCGTTATCGCCGCTGATGAGGTTGCAGCGCCCGTCGAATTCCAGCTCAGCCGACTCGATGCACCGAAAGTCTCGGATCTCGAGTCGTCGCAGGCTCATGCTCCGTCGTCGTCCCGATGTTCCACGTGGAACCAGCGCCTGGCCAGTCTGGAAAACTGCAGGCGCTGAGACAACTCAGAGCCGCATCGGCATGACGACGTAACGCGCAGAGCCGTCCTGCGCCGCCCGGATCAGGCAACTGCTGTTGCCGTCCGTCAGGCCGACGTGCACTTCCGTCCCGTCCACCGCTGCCAGGGCGTCAAGCAGATAGTTGACGTTGAAGCCGATCTCGAGCTCTTCACCGTCGTAGGTGACCTCGACTTCTTCCTCGGCTTCTTCCTGCTCCGGGTTGTGCGCCTGGATCACCAGGGCATTGGGCTTCAGGGCGAAGCGGATCCCCCGGTATTTTTCATTCGAGAGAATCGCGGCGCGCTGCAGCGCCTGACGCAGGTCGTCGCGAACAGCGGCCACCGTACGTGGCGGATTGTTGGGGATGACCCGTCCATATTCCGGGAACCTGCCGTCAATCAGCTTCGAAGTGAAGCGAATTTCGCCGATCTGGACGCGAAGATGATTGGAGCCGATCGCCACCTGCAGGGTCTGGTCTTCATTGCCCAGGATGCGCTGCAGTTCGAGCACGCCCTTGCGGGGCACGATCACCTGCTGGCCCGGCTTACCACCCTCGGGCAGCTCGATCTCGCACAATGCGAGCCGATGGCCGTCAGTCGCGACAGCTCTTAGCAATTTCGCCGACGTTTCCAGAAGAAGCCCGTTGAGGTAGTAGCGGACGTCCTGCTGGGCCATCGAAAAATGCGTCTTGTCGAGCAGGCGCTTGAAATCCTTCTGCGGCAGATCGAGGGTCTGCTCGGCATTGATTTCGTCCACCGTCGGGAATTCCGCCGCCGGCAGGGTCGACAGCGTGAAGCGGCTCTTGCGGGCCCGGACCAGCATCCGCTCCCCCTCGAGCGTCAGCGTGATCTCGGTGCCCTCGGGCAGTGCCCGGCAGATGTCGAGCAGCTTGCGGCCTGGGATCGTGATATCGCCGCCGCGCTGTACGTCGACGTCCGACGTTGCCACGAGCTCGACTTCGAGATCCGTTGCCGTGATCGACAGCTTGCCGCCCTTCGCTGACAACAGCACGTTGGCGAGGATCGGCATCGTCTGCTTGCGCTCGACGACGCCGATGACGGCCTGCAACGGGCTCAGGATCGCTTCACGCTTCGCGATGATCTTCATCTTCTTAATCTCAGGATCTTTTATATAAGAATTCTATTGTTATGACTTTTAGCACACGCCAAAGCTGTGCAAAACCTCAGTTTCCCCAATCACGACGCGCCTTTGCAGGCCGGGTCAACCGGGTCGCCAACCCCGTGGCCACCTGTCCGCAGCCTGTGGACGAAATGTGGAGCATTCGCCCGTTCGTTTCATCCACAGGTTGATCATCTCAACCTGCAAGGGTTCTCAACAGGTTCGAATAGTCCTCGTTGAGGCGTTGCTGGGACGTCCGCAAGTCCTTGACGACGCGGCAAGCGTGCAGCACCGTCGTGTGGTCACGGCCGCCGAACGCATCGCCGATCTCTGGCAGGCTGTGATTGGTGAGTTCCTTCGACAGCGCCATCGCCATCTGCCGCGGGCGCGTGATCGAGCGGCTGCGGCGGCGCGAGAGCAGGTCCGCGACGCGGATCTTGTAATACTCCGCGACCGTCTTCTGGATGTTCTCGATCGTGACCAGGCGCTCCTGCAGCGCGAGCAGGTCCTTGAGCGCTTCCTTGGCAAAGTCCAGCGTGATCGGCCGGCCGGTGAACTGCGAGTTGGCGATCACGCGACGCATCGCGCCCTCGAGTTCACGCACGTTCGAGCGGATGCGCTTGGCGACGAAAAAGGCGACTTCTTCCGGCAATTCCACGCCACTGGCCGCCGCCTTGCTCATCAGGATCGCGACACAGGTCTCGAGTTCCGGCGGCTCGATCGCCACGGTCAAGCCCCATCCGAACCTGGACTTGAGTCGTTCCTCGAGCCCTTCGACTTCCTTTGGATATCGGTCGCAGGTGAGGATCACCTGCTGCTGCCCTTCGAGCAGCGCGTTGAAGGTGTGGAAGAATTCTTCCTGCGAGCGTTCCTTGCCGGCGAAGAACTGGATGTCGTCGATCAGCAGCGCATCGAGCGTGCGATATGCCTGCTTGAACTCGTTGATCGTGTTGTGCTGCAGCGCGCGCACCATGTCGCCGACGAATCGCTCCGAATGGACGTAGGCAACCTTCGCATCCTTGTTCTTGGCGCGGACCTGGTTGCCGATCGCGTGCATCAGGTGAGTCTTGCCGAGCCCGACGCCACCGTAGATGAACAATGGGTTGTAGGCGCGGCCCGGGTTCTCGGCCACCTGCACGGCCGCGGCGCGGGCCAGCTGGTTGCTCTTGCCCTCGACGAAATTGGCGAACGTGAAGTCAGGGTTCAACCGGCCGCCGAACTGGGGCAGCGGGTCCGTGGTGCGTCGGGGCAGCGCAGCGACTGCCGCCGGGCCCGTGAGGCTCGGGAGCGAGGCCCTGCCGGCGACGCGGGGCTGGACCGGCAGTGCAATCCCCTCCGTCATCGGGGCCGGCGTGGGCGCGGCGGGGCGGCGGGAGCCGATTTCCACCACGACCTGCGGAACCGGGGCCGGCACGAGTTCGTCGACGAGTTCACCGATGCGGGTGGCGCAGTTCTGGGTGACCCAGTCGACCACGTACCGGTTGGGCGCGAGCAGGCGCAGGCGACCCCCGTCCTCGACCGCCTGCAGCGGCCGGATCCAGGTGTTGAACGCCTGTTCCGGGAGCTCCGCTTCGAGGCGGCGGAGGCATTGATGCCAGAGCGAAATCTCCACGACCGGCGGACCTGCGACAGGGACGGTGAGCTGTTGACGAACGGAAGGGGCGGGGAGTGTATACCGGCCCCAAGCCTGTGGATATCTCGGGTTTCGGTTGACTCGTCGAGGCTGGGTGCGTATGCTCCGGCACCCTTTGACGACCAGTGCATGTTGTTGTTTCTGGTCTTGTTTCGGGCACTACGGAGCCGAACATGAAGCGCACTTTCAATCCCAGCAACCTGCACCGCAAGCGAGTCCATGGCTTTCGCGCGCGCATGGCCACGAAGGGCGGCCGTCTCGTCCTGAGCCGTCGCCGCGCCAAGGGCCGCAAGCGCCTCGCGGTCTGACCGTTCCCGCGCGTCCCGCCGACCACATGTCGGCTCCGCGACGTTTCACGCGTGCGAGCCGACTGACCGACAAGCCACAATTCGACGTCGTCCACCGCCAGGGCCAGCGTTTCTCCGATGCGCTGTTCCTGGTCATCACGCGTCCCAATGAAGCTGGCCGCGCGCGACTCGGGCTCGCGGTGGGCGTCAAGGCTGCGGGCAATGCCGTGCAGCGCAATCGCATCAAGCGCCTCGCGCGCGAATCGTTTCGTCACGCCCAGCAGGAACTGCCACCCGTGGACGTGGTGATCAACGCGCGTACCGCTGCGGCCAAGGCCGGCAATCCCGACATTCGCGCCAGCCTCGCGGCGCACTGGGATAGGATCGTGCGACGATGCGCTCGCTCCTGATCGGCTTCATCAATCTGTACCGGTGGTTCGTCAGCCCGCTGCTCGGGCCGAACTGCCGCTTCCACCCGACCTGCTCCTGCTACGCTCAGGACGCCATCCGCAACCACGGACCGCTGCGCGGCACGTGGCTTGCCCTGCGTCGCATCGGACGCTGCCATCCCTGGAACCCCGGCGGTTACGACCCCGTGCCCGAAAAATTGCACGGCCACGTCCTCCGCCACTAAGAAAATGCCGAACATGGACAACCCGCGTCTTTACCTGTGGATCGCCCTCGCGTTGCTGGTCTGGATGAACATCATCCAGTGGGACCGCGATTCCGGTGCGCGTGCGCCTGCTCCCGCAGCCGTGACGGCTACGAACGGCAGCGACCGCGCTGCCCAGCCTGCGGCACCCGCCGGATCCCAATTGCCGTCGTTGCCGGCCACGGCCAACGCAGTGCCCGGAGGCGCTCCTGCCGCAGCTGCGCCGGCGGCAACCGTTGCCGGCGCGAACCCGGACGCACCCAAGGTGCGGGTCATCACCGACGTGCTCGACCTGGACATCAGCCTGCAGGGCGGCGACCTGTTGCGGGCCGACATCCTGCAGTACCCGAAGGACAAGAAGCCCGGCAGCCCGCCCGTGCGCCTGCTGACCACCGACGACGCGACCTTCGACGTGGTGCGCAGCGGCCTGCGTGCAGCGGATGGCCGTGCCGAGCCCACCCACCTCGCGACGTACACCGCCCCGGCCACCGAATACCGCCTGGCGCAGGGGCAGCAGGAACTGCGGGTGCCGCTCACCTGGACGGACGGGCAGGGGCTCACGGTCATGAAGACCTACGTCCTCAAGCCTGGCGACTATTCGATCGACGTGAAGTACGACGTGCAGAACGCCTCGGCCACCGACTGGAAGGCCGCGTCGTACCTGCAGTTCGTGCGTCACGTCTACGCGCAGAAGCGCTCGATGTTCGATGTCGAGAGCTATGCGTTCCGCGGCCCCGCGTTCTACGACGGGCAGAAGTACCGCAAGCTCGACGTCGAGGATACCGACGACCTCGCGATCCGGACGTCGTTCACGAACGGCTGGGTGGCCGAGATGCAGCACCACTTCGTCTCGGCGGCGGTGCCGCCGCAGGGCGAGGCGTACGACTTCGCGTTCCAGAAGGAGCAGGATCACTCGCTGTGAGCTACCGCGGACCGCTGAAGCTGGTGCCCGCCGGCAGCAGCCAGACGTTCAGCGAAAAGCTGTACATCGGCCCCAAGCTGCAGGACCAGTTGCGCGCCGTCGGCCCGAAGCTCGAGCTCACGGTCGACTACGGCAAGCTCACGATCCTGGCGGATCCGCTGTTCTGGCTGCTGCGCCAGGTGCACCGCGTCGTGCAGAACTGGGGCCTCGCGATCATCATCGTGACGATCCTGCTCAAGCTGCTGTTCTACAAGCTCACCGAGACGAGCGGCCGCTCGATGGCCAAGATGCGTGCGATCGCACCGCGCATCAAGAGCATCCAGGAGCGCTACAAGGACGATCGCGAACAGCTCGCCAAGCAGATGATGGAGCTGTACAAGCGCGAGAAGATCAACCCGGTCGCAGGCTGCCTGCCGATCCTCGTGCAGATCCCGGTGTTCCTCGCTTTCTACTGGGTGCTGCTCGAGAGCGTCGAGATGCGCCAGGCACCGTTCTTCGGCTGGATCCAGGACCTGTCGTCGAAGGACCCGTTCTTCATCCTGCCGATCCTGATGGGTTTCGGCATGTTCGCGCAGTTCAAGCTGAACCCGGCCCCGCCCGATCCGATGCAGGCGAAGATGTTCGCCTTCATGCCGGTGATCATGACGGTGATGATGGCGTGGTTCCCGGCCGGCCTCGTGCTGTACTGGCTCACCAACACGCTGCTCTCGATCGCGCAGCAGTGGAACATCAACCGCGTCGTCGAGGCCGAGACGAAGAAGGGCGCGAGCCGCACGAACGATTGATCTTTCCTCACCTCTCCCAGCACCGCTGGGAGAGGTCGCACGAAGTGCGGGTGAGGGCAGCGCTACTTGACGCCAGTCGCGCGATCGCGGCCTCCGCTTCGGCGGGTCGGGCCTGGTCGAGTCCGCGCAACGTGCCTGCCTGTTCCAGCTGCCGCCAGTTCGCGAGGCTCGCCTGCATAGAGACGCAAGGCCTCGGCCGGCCGTGTCGACTCGAGCGCACGCGCCGACTCCAGTCCGGCGGTCGCCAGCGAAGTGCGTGCGACCGGGTTCTCTGGAAAGTCGGCGAGCAGCGATTTCGGCAGCTGCCAACGCTGCCAGCGAGTGCTCGGCATGTTCGCCGGGCAGGTCACATAGGAGCCGCACCTGCCGCATGCTTCAGGTGCGTGTTGATCAGCTGGCGCCGGTTGTAGAAGCTCGACGGGTCCGACGCGATCAGGGCATGCAGCTGCGGATACGCGCGCTCGAAGTAAGCTCGCCCGAGGTCGGGCTGGCGGACGTGGTAGAGCGCGGTGCCGACGTCCCGCAGTCCCAGCGTGCTAGTCCCGCCGCGCGGTTTCGTTCGTGGCGTCGGTTTGCGCCAGTTTCTCGTAGAGCGGCAACGCTTCCTGGTACAGGCGCAATGCACCGGCGCCATCGCCATTCGTCAGCAGCAACGTGCCGTTGCTCGAGATGCCAATGGCCAGCTCACGACGATATTGCTGGTTCAGCTCGTTCGCGACGACCAGCTCGCGCCGCAAGGCGAGAGCCTGCTGTGCATTCTCGATCGCTCGCGGCAGGTCCGCAGCGTTGTAATACCACTCGCCGATCGAGTGGTAGGTCTGGGCGACCAAGTGCACCAGCTCCGGTTCGCCGGGAAATTCGCTGGCCAGCGCCTTGCGTATCTCGAGGGCGCGCAGCAGGTAGTCGAGGGCCTCCTGCTTACGGCCGAGGTTCGCCGTGTTCGCGCTGCCGCCAAGCACCTCGGCCAGCCGCTTGTGGGTCATGGCCAGTTCGTCGCGCGCGACCCGCGTCGGCGCCAACTTCACCGATCGCGCCAGTGCGTCAGCCGCCGCGGCCAGGTCCTCGCGCGCCTGTTCGGCCTGCCCGAGGGACAGGTGCAGGGAACCCTGCTCAGAGAGTGATTTGCCCCAGCGCCACAACAGGTCCGGGTCGCGCGACGAATCCGCGCCGAGCGCGGCCAATAGAGCGAGGCCTTTGCGAGAACTGGCCATCGCACCGGCTGTGTCTCCTGTGTTGGCGACGAACTCCATGCCCTGCAGCACGGCGATGCGCCCGTAGGCGTCGCTCAGGTCGAGCGTCAGCGTGCGATCGCCGCCTGCCTCGGCCGCCAGCGAGTCGAGGACCCGCAAGCCATCGCGCAGCAGCGCCGCACGCACCTCCGTCGAACCCGGCAGTTCCTTGATGGCGTCGTGGTAGTCGAACACCAGCGCGTTGGTCAGGGTCCGCAACTCGCCGAACCGTCGCTCGGCGGCTGCGCGGGCCTGTTGTGCGACGTGGCCCTGCCACAGCGCTAGCCCTAAGCCGATCGCCAGGCCGAGAATGGCGACGGCGGCTGCGGCGACGGCGACCCGATTGCGTCGTATGAACCGATCCGCGGTATAGCGCCACGTCGCGGCCCGTGCGGCAACCGGCTGGTGCTGCAGATGGCGTCGCAGGTCGCCGGCGAACTGCTCCACCGATGCGTAACGCCGCGACGGCTCCCGCGCGGTTGCCATCCCGACGATATTGTCGAGATCACCGGCGAGTTGCCCGGCAGTGAACGAGTGACCGGCCGGTGCCAGCGTGCGCACGACGAAACTCGGCGCCGGCACGTCGGTCTCGCAGGCCAGCCGCAACGTCGCCCGCGTCTCGCCGTCGCCGGGCCGGGCCGGGCGACCGGTCAGCAGCTCGAACAGCAGCAACCCGAGGCCGTAGACGTCGGTGGCCGTGGTGATCGGTTCACCGAGAATCTGCTCCGGGCTCGCGTAGGCCGGGGTCAGCACCGGGTGGAACTCGACGGTGTGCACGGCATCCGCGCCGTCGAACGCTCCCGGGGCGAGCAGCTTGGCAATGCCGAAATCGAGCAGCTTCGGCGCCCCGGATGCCGTGACCAGCACGTTCGAGGGCTTGATGTCGCGATGGATCAGCAGCCGCTGGTGCGCGTGCTGCACGGCCTCGCACACCTGCAGCATGAGTTCGAGCCGTGTCGCCGAGCGACGCCGAGCAAGAGCGGCAGTACTCGGTGATGGCCGTCCCGTCGATGTAATCCATCACCAGGTACGGGCGACCATCGTGGGCCGCACCGCCGTCGATGACCCGCGCGATGTTGGGATGATCCAGCGAGGCGAGGATCTGCCGCTCGTTGCGGAAGCGCTGCAGCACCGCGTCGGTGTCCATGCCGCGCTTCAGCAGCTTGATGGCAACGTTCTGCCGGAACTGGCCGTCGTTGCGCTCCGCCAGGAACACCTGGCCGACGCCGCCACGACCGATCTCCCGAATCAGGCGATAGGCACCCAGCGTCTGAGTCCGGTGCAGCGGCGGCATCCGCGACCGTGTCGTCGAGGCGGCTCATGACGGCACCCCGCCGGCGACACACCCGCGGGTGCCCAGGGGCAATCGCAGCGCGACCTTGGTGCCGCCCCAGGTGCCGGCCCGCCAGGAAATGTCTGCACCCATTTCCGCGGCGCGTTCGCGCATGCCGTGCAGTGCCGTTGCCTGCGAGGGCCGCGCCGAAGCGGCCGTCGTCGGTGACGTCGAGCAACATCTGGCCGCGCGACCGCGAACATGCGGATACGCAGGCGATGCGGCTCGCCGTGCTTGAGCGAGTTGGTGATCGCTTCGCGGACGATGCGCAGCACGTGCAGTACGCGGCCCTGGTCGACCAGGACGTTCGGCAATGCCGGGTCCTGCTCCCACTCGAGCTCGACGCCCGTGCCTTGCAGGCGGCCTCGCGCTTCAGTGCCCAGTTCATCGAGCAGGTCCAGCAGCAAGGCCGGTGGCCGTCGCGCGTCCGCGACGCTGGCACGCATCTGCTGCAGCGCCTTGCGGGCCCGCTCCGCGTGTTCGGGCGTCGGCGCGAGATAGACGAGTTCGAGCAGCTGGGCGCCGAGATCGTCGTGCAGGTTACGGAAGATACGTTCCCGCTCGACGACGACGGCGCGTGCGCTCTCGTCCTCGACCTGTCGCGCCAGTCGGGCCTGGCTGTCACGCTCGTGCTCGGCGAGGGCGGTTGCGTGGCGACGCGTGGTACGGAGCCATCCCGCCGCGGCACCCAGGGCAAGCAGACTCGTGAGCAGGGCCACGGCCCAGGGTCCAAGCATTGCAGTTCCTTTTTACTTTTATGGCCCGTCGCCGCAGCCTAACGAAGATTCGATCGTCACGAAATGCCCGCGCGCGCCCGTTCTGCTAGCCTCGTGCGGCGTGCCCCCAGAACTCACAGATTTACCCGTGCGCAGCATCCTCACCGTGGACGACCATGCCCCGGCGCGTGCCTGGCTGCGGCGCCGCCGTCGCGGCAGCGTTTCCGCATTGCGCCATCGTCGAGGCTGCCTGCTGCGCGGAGGCACTGGAGTCACTGCAGGCGGTTCGCTTCGAACTGGTGCTGCTCGACCTGGGGCTGCCCGACGGGAGCGGCTTGCAGGTCCTGGAGGAGCTGCGGCATCGGCAGCCGGATTGCCCGTGCGTCATCACTACGGTTTTCGACGACGACGAGCACCTGTTCAAGGCGCTGCGGGCGGGTGCCGCCGGTTACGTGCTCAAGGACCAGTCGCAGCACGAACTGGGCGAACTGCTGCGGCAAATGCTCGAGGGCCGGCCACCGATGTCGCCCGCCATCGCCCGTCGACTGCTGCACCATTTCGGGATCGTTGCCTGCGAACCCGCCGCCAGCTCTGCCGACACGACCGGCCGACGCGGAGCCGCAGGACGCGTTGACCGGACGCGAACAGGACGTGCTGCGCATCGTGGCGAAGGGTCTGAGCATCCGTGAGGCGGCCGCGCATGCTCGCCATCAGTCCGCATACGGTGCACACGCACGTGCGCACGGTGTATCGCAAGCTCGCGGTGGGTACACGCGCCGAAGCGGCCCTGGCCGCCAGCCGTCTCGGACTGGTCTTAGGCGACCGCCTCTCAGTGCCTGCCTCCCACGTTCGTGGGATGCTGCGCCGCGTCGCGCCACTTGTTACGCTTCGGTTTCCGAAACTACCCGTCATCCGGAGTGAAGGACCATGAACTACAAGAACAACGTGCGTCGTTGCCAGCCTCGTCGCCTGTCGGCGTGATGACAGCACTGGTGTCCGCCAACGCCGCGGTGACACTGGACGCTGGATTCGACAGCGACGGCCTGGCCTTCATCGATTTCTCGACCAGCACGGACTCAGCCCGTGCAGTCGTCATGGATGCGAGCAACAAGATCTTGCTGGCCGGTCTCGCTCGGCAAGGGCCGTCGTCGGCCTATGTCGATGCGGCTGGCGGTCCTGCGCCTGAACGCGGATGGCACGCTTGATACGACGTTCGGTACAGGCGGGAAGTTCACGGCAGTCGGCGGCAGCGCCGGCGAACTTTTGGCGGCGCCGATGCCCGCGCAATCGCCGTGCAGTCCGATGGCCGGATCGTCATTGCGGGTTACTTCAACCAGAACGACGGCAGCGGTCCCAAGGTCATGGCGATACGGCTGCTGGCCAACGGCACGCTGGATGCCGTCCTTCGGCACGGGTGGCAGCGTCGTGTTCGCGCAGTCGGGACGCGCCGATTCGATCGCGATCCAGTCCGACGGTCGCATCGTGCTCGCGGGCTTCGCGGCCGTACCGGGCGCAGGCAACCGTGGACTCGTGATGCGCCTCGAGACCAACGGCACGCTGGATGCGACTTTAGGCACCGCCGGCGCCTATGAGCTCGCCGTGACACATTCAGTGTCGAATTCCGCGACGTCCGCATCCTGTCGACGGGGCTTTCGATCCTGGTCGCCGGCACCAACGACGACCTGCTGCTGGTGCGACTGACCAGTGCCGGCCAGCTCGATACCACCTACTGCGGGCGACGGCATCGCCAGCGCGAATCTTTCAAGCGAGGTGGTGGGTGGTGCGACGCTCAAGAGCGGCGACGAAATCGAGGCGATGGCGATCGACACGGATGGTTCCGTCGTCGTCGCAGGCGGCAGTCGTCCGGCGACGGGCAACCTGCGCGCGGTGCTCGCACGCTTCACGCCGGCGGGCGAACTCGATGCCAGGTTTCGACACTGACGGCTGGCGCGAAGTCCCGATCCGCACGAACTCGGATCTCGCGTACGGGGTCGCCATCGCCGACGACGGCAGCATCGTCGTCGCGGGCCTGGGCATTCGCGTCTCGCAGTTCAGTGCCGACGGCACGACCGTGAGCGCGTCGACCTCGACGCTCGGCGGCACCCAGGCCGTCACCCAGCTGGTCAAACAGACCGACGGCAAGATCGTCGGCAGCGGCGAACGGCCGGCGGGCGGCTTCGACTATCAGTTCGCCGCCGTGCGCTTCGGGGTCTCGCCGCTCGTAGTCGTGCCGGCCGACACGACGCCGGACGCATTTGCCTTCGTCGACCAGACGAGCGTGGCCAAATCGACCGTCATCGAATCGGCGCCGGTCACAATCACCGGGATCACGGCGGCGACCTCGGTGACGGTGACGGGCGGGGAATTCTCCATCGGTTGCACCGGCACCTACGGCGCCGCGGCATCGACCCTCACCAGCGGCCAGACGATCTGCGCGCGGCACACCAGCTCCGCTGCCGGCGGCACGGCGGTCAACACCACCGTGACGATCGGTGGCGTGACCGACACGTTCACGAGCACCACGCTGGCGGACGCCGATACGACACCGAACGCCTTCGCGCTTCACCGATGCCACGGATGCCGCCCAGTCGACGACGGTCGTTTCGAACGCCATCACCGGTCGCCGGCATCACCGCCGCGGCACCGGTGTCCGTGACCGGTGGCGAATACTCGATCGGCTGCAATGGCACATTCACAGCCGCCGCCGGCACCGTGACCAGCGGCCAGACGATCTGCGTGCGTCACACGAGCGCGGCCCAGGCAGGCACGGCGACGGCCACGACCTTGACCGTCGGTGGTGTCAGCGACACGTTCACGTCGACCACCAAGGCCGACGCGTCGAATGACGACGATGGTGGTGGTGCCGCGGATGCGTGGCTCATCCTGCTTGGGCTGCTGGGGCTCGCGTCGCGACATCACCTGCGCGCAGGCCGCAAGTAGACGCAGGCGTAACGGTCGCGGCGTTGCCGGTCGCCCGGGGCCGGCATACAGTCCCCCTGCGCATTCGATGCCAGGGGGAAGCGACACCGGTGCCTCGGAACCTGCCCAGCCATCCAGCGGCAACAATGATCGCCGCGATCTCGACGGCGCCCGGCCGTGGCGGCATCGGCATCGTGCGCGTGTCCGGAGCGGGCACCCGCGCCATCGCGGAGGCGTTGTTCGGCCGCATGCCGGAGCCGCGCCGCGCCGAGCTGCACGCGTTCCGCGACGCCGCCGGCGCAGCCGATCGACCAGGGCCTGGCGCTGTTCTTCCCCGCGCCCGCATTCGTTCACCGGCGAGGACGTGCTCGAACTGCACGGCCACGGCGGGCCGGTCGTGATGGACCTGCTGCTGCGGCGCGTGCTGTCGAGCTCGGGGCGCGGCCCGCCGCCGCCGGCGAGTTCACGCAGCGCGCCTTCCTCAACGACAAGCTCGACCTGGCACAGGCCGAGGCGATCGCCGACCTGATCGACAGCGGCTCGGCGCAGGCGGCGCGGGCCGCGTTGCGCTCGCTGCAGGGCGAGTTCTCGGCGCGCGTGCAAGAGCTGGCCGAGCGCGTGCTCGAGCTGCGGATGTGGATCGAGGCCGCGATCGACTTCCCCGAGGAGGAGATCGATTTCCTCGGCGACCGCGACGCTCGGCTTGCGTATGGACGACGTGCGCCACCGCTTCGCGGAGCTGGCCGAGACGGCGCCGGCAGGGCGCGCTGCTGCGCGACGGCCTGACCGTCGTGATCGCGGGTCGTCCCAATGCCGGCAAGTCGAGCCTGCTCAACCGGCTGGCCGGCTACGAGGCGGCCATCGTCACGCCTATCCCCGGTACGACGCGCGACGTGCTGCGCGAGCGCATCGCGATCGACGGATTGCCGCTGCACGTGCTCGATACCGCCGGGCTGCGCGAATCGGCGGACGCCGTGGAGGCCGAGGGCATCCGGCGCGCCCATCACGAAATCTCGCGCGCGGATCGTGTCCTGTTCGTCGTCGACGCGGCGGAACCCGCGGCGGTCGCCGGCATCGATGCCGACCTGGCGGCTCTGCCGCAGGGTGTCCCGGTAACGGTCGTGTTCAACAAGGTCGACCGCAGCGGTGATGCCGCGCGTCTCGACGCGGCGGGCGAGCCGCGCGCGCGTCTACTGTGTGCCACGTCCGGGCTGGGCATCGACCTGCTGCGCCAGCACCTCAAGGACTGCATCGGCTTCCATCCGGCGGCGGAGGGCGCGCTATCGGCCCGCGGCCGCCACCTCGATGCGCTGCGCCGGGCCCGCGCCCACGTCGAGTACGGGCATCGCCTGCTGGTCGAGCGCCATGCCGGCGAACTGGTCGCCCAGGAGCTTCGCGATGCGCACCGCGACCTCGGCGAAATCACCGGCGAAGTCTCGAGCGACGACCTGCTGGGGAAGATCTTCTCCAGCTTCTGCATCGGCAAATAGACGCTCGACCGGCTGCCCGGACACGCCCGATGCCGAACCTCATATTGGTATGGAAAGGTCAGGCTGTAATTCAAGGCGGAGTCGCAAAGCGAGACGTTTCCGCGGAATCGTCAAGTTCTTTCAAGACAATCCTTGTCGTGCGGGCAGGCGGACTTCGGAGGTGGTCAGACCATCGATTGGGAGGGGCTGGCCCCCCGAATGGACGCGACCGCCCCCGGGCGATAGTCTGGCCGACCCACGGTAAAGATACAGGCCGCTGCGCCGGGACGCGGCGGAGGCCAACATGAAGCAATTGTCCGGCGCCGATTCGATGTTCCTGCAGTTCGAGCGCGGGAACAATTTCATGCACGTGGCCTCGCTCGGGGTCTACGACCCGTCGACCGCGCCGGGCGGTGGCGTCCGCTTCAAGGATGTCCTGCGCTTCTTCGCCTCGCGGGTCGCGCAATTCCCGCAGTTCCGCCGCCGGCTCGTGTCGCTGCCGTTCGCCCTCGACCGCCCCTACTGGATCGAAGCCGCGAGCATCGACGTCGAGTTCCACGTCCGGCACATCGCCCTGCCGCACCCCGGCGACTGGCGGCAGCTGTGCATCCAGGTGGCGCGACTGCATTCGCGGCCGCTCGACCGCAGCAAGCCCCTGTGGGAGGCGTACGTCATCGAGGGCCTGCACAACGTGGCCGGCGTGCCGCCGGGCAGCTTCGCGCTGTACACGAAGCTGCACCACGCCATCATCGACGGCGAATCGGGCACCGAGCTCATGAAGGCGCTGCATTCACTGTCGCCGGAACCCCTCGATTTCGGCGAGGAAGAGAGCCTTGCCGCCGAGGTCTACCACGCCGACAGCGAGCCGTCGTTCGCCGAACTCGCCTCGCGTGCCGTCCTCAACAATCTCGAGCGCGTCCCGTCGCTGGCCCGCTTTTCCCTGGATACGGCCCGCAAGGTGGCCACGCTCGGGGCCGAGGCCATCACCCATTTCAGCAATAAGGACGACCGCGGCTTCCTCGCGGGCGTGCGTTCGGTACTGTCCGGCGACCTGAGCGCACTGGTGCCGAAGATGCCGCCGCAGACGCGCTTCAGCGGCGACGTCTCGGCGCACCGCGTCTTCGAGGCGGTGTCGCTGCCGCTGGCGGACTTCCGGAAGATCCGCCAGCAGGTGCCGCGCGCCACGATCAACGACAGTTCCTCGCCATCGTCGGCGGGGCACTGCGCACGTACCTCTCTGACAAGAACGAGCTGCCCGACGCGACGATGGTCGCGATGGTGCCGATGACGCTGCGAGGCTCCGAGAAGGGGGGCGACCAGGGCAACCAGGTCGGCTTCACGGTCATGCCCGTGCACACCGAGATCGAGGATCCGCTCGAGCGACTGCGCGCGGTGGTCGAATCCGCCGAAACCGCCAAGCGAGTCACGAATGCCGTCGGCAAGGAACTCGCACGTGACCTGATGGAGAACCTGCCGAGCGTGGTCGCCGGGCCCCTGCTGCGCAGCGTGCAGGTGCCGCGCATCGGCCTGATCGTCTCGAACGTGCGCGGGCCCGACGTGCCGCTGTACATGGCGGGCGCGCAGCTCGTCCACTACGTTCCGGTCAGCATTCCCATCGATGGCTTAGGGCTCAACGTGACGGGCTTCACCTACGCGGGCCAGATGTGGATCTGCGGCATTTCCTGCCGCGAGATGCTGCCCGACCCGGCCTTCTTCGCCGATTGCCTGCGTACGGCCTTTGCCCAGATGCAGGAAGCCGCCGAGCGCGAAGCGGCCTTCACCGTCGCCGAGGCTGCTGCGATCGAGCCGGGCGCGGGGCCGGTCATCGAGGGCAAGGTGGTCCGGCGCGCCGCGCGGCAAGAAGAAGGCCAAGGCACCCGCGGCCAAGCGACGCGCCGCCCGCAGGAAGACGGCCGCCAGCGGACTGATGCGCACCGGCGAGCGCATGCCCGCACGCGTGCGGCGGGCCCTGGAGGAAGTGTTCGGCGACGCGGTCGACGACGTCGTGCTGCGCGAGCACTCGTGGTTCGTCGGTCTGCACGGCCATGCCCGCGCGACCACGCGCCGCAACACGATCTACCTGCGCGGCTCGCTCGAAGAGTTTTTCGCCGATCCCGAACTCGTGCTGCACGAATACTTCCACGTGCTGCGGCAGTGGAATCGCGGCCGCCTGAGCCAGTGGCGCTACCTGCTCGAATGGTGGCGTAACGGCTACTGGCAGAATCGTTACGAGCGACAGGCCCGGCGCTTCGCACGGATGCGGCTGCAGGCGTACGCCCGCTCGCTGGCGCGTTTCGGCCCGGCTGCCTAGAGTAGCCGCATGCGTTTCGCCGAATCCTTCGATGTCATCGTGGTCGGTGGCGGCCATGCCGGCACCGAAGCGGCGCTCGCGGCTGCCCGGATGGGCTGCCGGACGCTGCTCGTCACCCAGAGCATCGAGGCGCTCGGCCAGATGAGCTGCAACCCCGCGATCGGCGGGATCGGCAAGGGTCACCTGGTCAAGGAAATCGATGCGCTCGGTGGCGCCATGGCCCGCGCCATCGACCGTGCCGGCATCCAGTTCCGCACCTTGAACGCGAGCAAGGGCCCGGCGGTGCGGGCGACGCGGGCGCAGGCAGATCGTGCGCTCTACAAGAAAGCGATCCGCACCATCGTCGAGAACCAGCCGAACCTGGCGTTGTTCCAGGCCGAGGTCGCCGACTTGGCGGCTAGAGCACGGCCGGGTCGTCGGGCATCGTCACGGCAGTCGGGCTCACCTTCATGGCCCGCACCGTCGTGCTGACCGTGGGCACGTTTCTGGGCGGCAAGATCCACGTCGGGCTCGAGCAGTCGCCCGGGGGGCGGGCCGGCGATCCGCCCTCCAACAGGCTCGCGGCGCGGCTGCGCGAACTGCCGTTGCGCGTCGGCCGGCTCAAGACCGGCACGCCGCCGCGCATCGACGGCCGCACGATCGACTACTCCAGCCTGCTGGTGCAGCCGGGCGACGAACCGAGCCCGGTGTTCTCTTACCTCGGGCTGCGCAGCGAGCACCCGCGCCAGGTGTGCTGCCACGTCACGAACACCAACGAGCGCACGCACGAACTGATCCGTGCCGGCACGCGATCGCTCGCCGCTCTTCACCGGCGTGATCGAGGGCGTCGGCCCACGCTATTGCCCGTCGGTCGAAGACAAGGTCGTGCGGTTCGCCGACAAGGCTTCGCACCAGATCTTCATCGAGCCCGAGGGCCTCGATACCCACGAGGTGTATCCGAACGGCATCTCGACCAGCCTGCCGTTCGACGTGCAGCAGGCGTTCGTGCGCAGCATCAAGGGATTCGAGCACGCCCACATCACGCGACCGGGTTACGCGATCGAGTACGACTTCTTCGACCCGCGCGACCTGCGCCCCACGCTCGAGACGCGCACGATCGCGGGCTTGTTCTTCGCGGGCCAGATCAACGGCACGACGGGGTACGAGGAAGCCGCGGCGCAGGGCCTGCTCGCCGGCATCAACGCCGGATTGCAGGTGCGCGGCAGCGAACCGTGGTGGCCGCAGCGCAGCGATGCCTACATCGGCGTGCTGGTCGACGACCTGGTCACGCGCGGGGCACCCGAGCCGTACCGCATGTTCACCAGCCGTGCGGAATACCGGCTCACGCTGCGCGAGGACAACGCGGACCTGCGTCTGACCCCGACGGGCCGCGCCGTGGGCCTCGTCGACGACGCGCGCTGGACCTTGTTCGAGCGCAAGCGCGCCGCGGTGCAGGCCGAGCTCGAGCGCCTGCATGCCGCCTGGATCCGCCCGGGCACCGACGCGGCGACGCGGCTCGAGCCGACGCTCGGGGCGCCCTTGTCACGCGAGCAGCGCGCGTTCGAAGTGCTGCGCCGGCCCGAAGTTCCCTACGAGGCGCTCGATGCCGCGCTGGGCGGTGGCACCGACGACTGGCGCCTCGACGAGCGGCTCGCCGACCAGGTTCCGCTGCAGGTCGACGTGCAGGCGAAGTACACCGGCTACATCGATCGGCAGCACGAGGAGATCGAGCGGCAGCGGCGCCACGAGCAGACCCGGCTGCCGGAGTCGCTCGACTACGCCGGGGTGCGGGGGCTTGTCCAACGAGGTGCGGCAGAAGCTCACGCAGCATCGTCCCGCCACGCTCGGCCAGGCTGCGCGCATCCCGGGCCTGACGCCTGCCGCGATTTCGATCCTGCTGATCCACCTGAAGCGTCATTACGACGAGCCGGCCGCCGCACGTGCCGGCGGGGCCGGGTAAGATCGCGGGCGTGTTTTCGCCCGAGGTCGTCATGTCGCAGCGCTCGTCCGTCGCCTCGCCCGGCACTCTGCGGCCGGCGCGCCATCTCGCGCTGGCAGCGCTGGCCTGCGCACTCGTCCTGGGGCTGGCGGGCTGCGGCAAGGGGGACAAGGAGACGGGTCCGGCACAGGACGGCCGTGACGCTGCCGCTGCGGAGGCCGGTTTCGACCCGACCACCCTGCGGCGCGGCAACGGCCCCGAGCCCGACACGCTGGACCCGCAGGTCGCCCGGACCGACGCAGCCTTCAACATCCTGCGCGACCTGTTCGAAGGGCTGACCGCGATCGGCAAGGACGGCGCGCCGGTGCCGGGCGCCGCCGAGTCGTGGACGGTTTCGGACGACGGCCTCGAATACCGCTTTACCCTGCGCCAGGGGCTGCGCTGGTCGAACGGCGACGCGCTGCGGGCTGCCGATTACGTGGCGGGCATGCGTCGCCTCGTCGACCCGAAGACGGCGTCACCGTATGCCCAGTTCATCGACCCGGTGGTCAACGCGGGTGCGATTACGCGCGGGGAGAAACCCGCGAGCGAACTCGGCGTGAGCGCGCCCGACGACCGCACGGTGCTGATCCGCCTCGCGACGCCGGCTCCGTACCTGCTGGGCGTGCTCGCCCAACCCGGCACCTTCCCGGTGCACGGCCCGTCGCTCGCCGCGAACGGCGCGGAATACGCTCGCCCCGGCAAGCTCGTCTCGAACGGGGCGTTCGTGCTGGAAGACTGGGTCCTCGGCTCGCACGTCGTCGCGCGCCGCAACCCGAATTACTGGAACGACGCCGCGACGAAGGTCGGCAAGGTGCACTACGCGCACATATCCGACACCGGGGCCGAACTGCGCCAGTACCGCGCCGGCCAGCTCGACGTCACCTACGTCGTGCCGCCCCAGCAGTTCCAGTGGATCAAGCGCAACCTCGGTGCGGAACTGCACGTCTCGCCGCAGCTGAGCGTCTATTACTACGGCTTCAACCTGACCCAGCCGCCGTTCAAGGACAACCCTGGCCTGCGGCGCGCCCTCTCGCTGGTCATCGACCGGGAGAAGCTGGCGACGGCGGTCACCGGCGTCGGCGAGACGCCCGCCTACGGCTGGGTGGCCCCCGGCATCTGGAACTACACGCCCCAGCAGTTCGACTACGCGCATCGCCCGTATGCCGAGCGTGTCGCCGAGGCTCGCCAGCTGTACGCGCAGGCGGGTTACTCGGCAGCGAAGCCACTCAGGATCGAGCTGCGCTACAACTCGGGTGACCAGCACAATCGACTCGCGGTGGCGGTCGCGGCGATGTGGAAAGAGGCCCTCGGCGTCGAGACGACCCTGTATGCGGAAGAATTCCGTGCCCTGCTGCAGTCGATCCAGGCGCGCAAGGACACGCAGGTGTTCCGCTCCAGCTGGATCGGGGACTTCAACGACGCCTACTCGTTTGCCCAGCTGCTGCAGACGGATTTCGGCATCAACCTGACCGGCTATTCGAACCCCCGCTACGACGCATTGCTCGCCGAGGCGGTACAGCAGGCGGACATCGCACGGCGGCGTGCCCTGCTCGAGGAAGCGGAGCGCGTGATGCTCGCGGACCATCCGCTGCTGCCGCTGTATTTCTACGTCAACAAGCACCTGGTCAAACCGTGGGTCAGGGGCTGGTCGGACAACGTCATGAACGTGGTCTACAGCAAGGATCTCCGGCTCGACCCAGCGGGTTGAGCGCTGCGTCACATTTCCAGGTGGCCGGACGGCCCTGGCAGTTGAGCGTGCCCACCGGTCTGGGGGACCATCCCGATACTCGAAAACGAGCGCTGCTATTCATGACCTGGTTCGTCGTCTTTGCGATCTCCGTATTCGGCTTGTGGTTCTGGCGCGAGTACCGCATCCAGCAGCGTGACCTGGAAAGCGCGTCGTCGCCGCAGCGCATGGGCGAGCGTTTCATCGGCCAGGTGCTCGAGTTGCCCGACGGCCTGACCAACGGCGTGGGGCAGGTCAAGCTCGGCAGCCGCAAGTGGGCGCTGCGCGGGCCCGACGTTCCGTCCGGCGGCAAGGTCCGTATCACGGGCGTCGACGGTCAGGTCCTGATCGTGGACCGGCTGCCCAGCCGCTGATCCTGACCCTGCCTTCCTGGCGTTGACCCCTCGCGGGTTCGTCCCAGCGCCAAAGGCGCAAGGCGCCGCATTGCGGCGGCGCCCCGTGCTCAGCCTTATTTAATCAGGGTCACGTGACCCGTGAACTCCCGTTGCCTGGTCTTGGCGGCGGGACTCGGCGGTGCACACGTGAACGTGGCGTCCTTTGCAACCTGCCTCTGGCCGTTCATGACGATCACGACTTCCTCGGCGAAGTGCTTGCCCTTGACACAGTCATCGACGAGCGCTGCGGCGGCCGGGCTGGCTGCCAGGGTCGACCTGGAACGAGACCTCGGTCGTCGAAGCGACCGCGGGTGCGGGCCGCCGGTTCCTCTGTGGCCGCCGGGGCCGGCGCAGCATTCTTCTTGGTCAGCGACAGGTCCTGGACGCTGACCTTGCCGGGCCTCCGCCGGACTGCCCACGCGCCGCCGGTCGCGGCGGCCCCGGCTTTGTGCACGCCCCACGAGAACGAATCGACCGCGATCGTGCCCCGGGTACCGTCGGCAGCCGGCAGTTCCAACATGGCCGGTGTTCCTGCCGACACGGTCATTACGACACCGATTCCGAGCAGGCCCAACGAGACTGAACGTAGCTTCATGACACTTCCCCCAGACGCGCCGGATATCGGCGACAGTGGCCGCCGAGAGTAAGGTCCGCTGCGGTCCGCGGTGTGTCGTGCCTCGCAGTTCCAGCAGGCGAACGACCTGTGCGCGATGCGGGGGCTGCAACCGTTTTAGAAAAATTAATAAGACAATCAGGTTAAAGTTGTTTCAAGTCTATTGTCATTGCTCATATTCAATTGACTGAAAGTCACGGGAGCAGGAGCTCGTACTGAGCACTCACCGTGGCCATGAACTTCATCTCGCCGGGGGCGTAGCTCTGCTCGGCAGCGTCCGCCATGGGCGCCGCGGCGACCATGCCACGCTCCATGTACTTCGGCTGGAAGGGCACCGACATCGACGCGCTCAGTGATTGCACGGGCCCGAGCTTGACCCCGGCGGCGCGCGCCAGTGCGTCGGCATCCAGGCGAGCGTCTTCGACCGCCAGGGTCAGCGCCTCGCGCTCCAGGTCCTTTCTCCTCGAAGAGTCGAGGCGCGCGCCGCCGACCTGGTTCGCACCTGCGGTGACGGCGCGTTCGAGCAGCGGCCCGAGGCGCTCGAGGTCACGGAGCTCGACCTCGAGCTGCCGGCTCACGAAGTAACCCAGCAGGACCCGCTTCGAGTCCTTCTCGTTCCAGCGGTACTCGGGCTGAACCTGCAGTTGCGTCGAGTCGACGTATTTCGGGTCGATCCGCAGGTCGCGGGTCAGCGCAAGCAGCCGGTCCACGGCTGCGGTCACTTCCGCCCGCGCCTCGCCGAGCGTCGGCTTGCGCGCCTCGACCCCCAGGGTGACGTAGGCCATGTCGGGCTGGGCCTTGACCTCCCCTTCGCCCGTGACGCTGACCAGGCGCGGCAACGGATCGGCGGCACGAGCGGTTCCGGTCACGAGCAGGCCTGCTACCACGAACGCTCCCAGCACGGGGCGGGTCCAAGTCATCCATTCCATGTCCACACTCCTCCAGCGATGAGGGGTGCAGTCTAGAACAGCCCCGAGGGTGCCGGCGCCGGATGGCAGGCCGGGCCGGGCCATTCGACTAGCGAAATCATTTTTATTACCATGCCCGACCCTTCGGCTGCGCGCTGGCCGAACATAACGATTCAGTCTGTGCAGGAGTTCCCATGACCCCGAGAACGGCCTGGCTCGCGTTGAGCCTGTCCCTTGCGCTGCTGACCCCGGGATGGGCGGCGGCGGCCGACGCCGTCCGCGGCGCCAAGCTCGCGTACACCTGTCACGGCTGCCACGGCATTCCGAACTACCGTAACGCATACCCGGTGTACAGCGTCCCGAAGCTCGGTGGCCAGCACGTGGCGTACATGGTCGCTGCGCTGAAGGAATACAAGAGCGGCGATCGGGCACACGCCACGATGCACGCGCAGGCGGTCGGCCTCGCGGACGCCGATCTCGCCGACGTCGCGGCCTACCTGGGCGGGCAGGAACTCAAGCCAACGGGCCGGCCGGTGGGGACCGTGCCGAAGGCGGGCCAGACCTGCATCGCGTGCCACGGCAACGACGGCGTCGGCATCATGCCGGAGTACCCCAACCTCGCCGGCCAGCACGAGGACTACATCGCCAACTCGCTGCGTTCGTACAAGAGCGGCATCCGCAAGAACGCCATCATGTCGGGCATGGCCGCCCCGCTGACGGAGCAGGACATCCGCGACCTCGCCAGGTACTACTCCTCGCAGAGTCCGGCACTCTGCGCGACCGACGAGACGCGCGCGCACGGCAAGTGCAAGGCCCGCTGACCACCGGCCGCTGCACTGCGGCATAAGCTCATGCAAAGAAGGCCGGGTTCGACCCGGCCTTCTTGTTTTGGGGCGCGGCCCGCCGCAGGCTTGGTGGTCCAGCCTGACCGGCAGTCCGCGCAGCCAACGGATGACGTCCCAGCCTACGACACCCATCGACCGGATCGCCCAGTCCCAGGGCGACGGTCTGTACCTCGTCGACACCGATTATGTGCGGCCCGGCCTCGCTGCCAGCCACATCGTGGTCGACAGCGGCCGTGCCGCATTCATCGACACCGGGCCGGCACCCGCGGCGCCGAAACTGCTCGCTGCGCTCGCTGAACTGGGCCTCGCCCCGGAACAGGTCGACTACCTGTTTCTCACCCACGTGCATCTCGATCACGCCGGTGGCGCCGGACAGCTGATGCGTGCGTTGCCGAACGCGCGGGCGGTGCTGCATCCACGCGGCGCGCCCCACCTCATCGACCCGACCAGGCTGGTCGCCGGTTCGGTCGCGGTCTATGGCGAGGAGATGTTCCGCAAGCTCTACGGCACGATCCTGCCGATCCCCGCCGAGCGCGTGGTCACGACGCAGGATGGCACGCGCCTCATGCTGGGCGCCCGGACCTTCGAGTTCATCGACGCACCGGGCCACGCCAGGCACCACCACTGCCCGATCGACCTCGACCACCGCGACGTCTATTCGGGCGACAACTTCGGCATCTGCTACCGCGATCTCGATACTGCGGCCGGGCCGTTCATGCTGCCGACGACGACGCCCGTCCAGTTCGAACCCGAAGCGCTGCATCGGACGATCGACCGCCTGCTCACCTACCGCCCGCGCCGCATCGTGCAGACGCACTTCGGGCCGGTCACCGACCTCGAACGCCTTGCGCGCGACCTGCACGATTCGGTCGACGCACTGGTCGCCATCGCCCGGCGGCACGCCACCGCGGCCGATCGCACGCAGCGCATCCGTACCGGGATGTTCAATTACTTCAGCGCGCGCCTCGATGCACACGGCCACCAGAGCGACCTGGCACGACGGCACGCGCTGCTCGACGATGACGTCGACCTCAACACCCAGGGACTTGAGGTCTGGCTCTCCCGTCAATAGGACACTTCTGGAAACTCCCATGCCTATGCCCGCCTTCCGCGCCTACCGCATCCATCGCGACGACGGCAAGATCGCCGCTCGCTTCGACCAGGTCACGCTCGACGACCTCACGCCGGGCGACGTGGTCGTGCGGGTGAACTACTCCGGCATCAACTACAAGGACGCGCTGGCCGCGACGGGGACAGCCCCGATCCTGCGCAAGTACCCGCTCGCTGGCGGGATCGACCTCGCCGGCGAGGTCGTGAGTTCCACGGACGCCCGATGCGCGCCCGGCCAGAGGGTCCTCGTAACGGGGTGCGGCCTCAGCGAAACGCAGGACGGCGGCTATGCCGAATACGCGCGGGTGCCCGGCGACGCGGTGATCCCTTTGCCCCCCGGGCTGACCGAGCAGGATGCGATGCGACTCGGCACGGCGGGTTTTACCGCGGCGCTTGCGATCCACCGGATGGAGCAGAATGGCCAGGCACCGGCCAAGGGACCGATCGTCGTGACCGGTGCCACCGGAGGCGTCGGCAGCCTCGCGATCAACATGCTGGCGGGACGCGGCTACGAAGTGGTCGCGGTCACCGGCAAGCCCGACGCCGACGACTACCTGCGCGACATCGGCGCCGCGCGCATCCTGCGGCGCCAGGAAATCAACCTCGGCTCCAGGCCGATGGAGGCCGTGCAGTGGGCCGGTGCCATCGACAACGTGGGCGGGGAGCTGCTGACCTGGCTCACGCGCACGGTGGACTTCTGGGGCAACATCGCGAGCATCGGGCTCGCGGGCAGCCACGAGCTCAAGACCACGGTGATGCCTTTCATCCTGCGCGGCGTGAACCTGCTCGGCATCAACTCGGTCGCCACGCCGCGCGAGGTGCGCCTGGCCGTCTGGGAGCGGATCGCCACCGACCTGCGCCCCGCCAAGCTCGACCGTATCGCCGCCAAGCTCGTGACCTTCGACGAACTGCCCGCCCAGTTCGACGACTACATCAAGGGCCGGGTCACCGGCCGTACCGTCGTGCGCATCAGCCGGTGACTCGAGACTCATGACAGCCACATCCGCAACCGTGTTCGAACGCGAAGCCCTTGCCTCGGCCGCTGCCGACAAGCCGCTGGTCACGCCCGAGCGCCTGACGCACCTGCAGCGCCTCGAGGCCGAGGGCATCCAGATCATGCGCGAGGTGGCCGCGGAGTGTGACAAGCCGGTCATGCTCTATTCGATCGGCAAGGACAGCGCGGCGATGCTGCACGTCGCGCTGAAGGCCTTCTATCCCGCGCCGCCGCCGTTCCCGCTGCTGCACGTCGACACCCTGTGGAAGTTCCGCGACATGTACCGGCTGCGCAGCGAAATCACGCAGAAGTTCAACCTGCAGCTGATCACCCACACGAACCCGGACGGCGTGGCACGGGGCATCAACCCGTTCACGCACGGCTCGGCCGTGCACACGGACGTCATGAAGACGCAGGCGCTCAAGCAGGCGCTCGACAAGTACGGCTTCGACGCCGCCTTCGGCGGCGCACGACGCGACGAGGAAAAGAGCCGGGCCAAGGAGCGCGTGTTTTCGTTCCGCTCGGAACAGCATCGCTGGGATCCGAAGAACCAGCGGCCGGAACTCTGGTCGCTGTACAACACGCACATGCGCCGCGGCGAGAGCCTGCGCGTGTTCCCCATGTCGAACTGGACCGAGCTCGACATCTGGCAGTACATCTACCTGCACGACATACCCGTGGTGCCGCTGTATTTCGCCGCTGAACGTCCCGTGGTCGATCGCGACGGCACGCTGATCATGGTCGATGACGACCGCATGCCGCTGCGCCCGGGCGAAGTGCCGCAAATGAAGAAGGTGCGCTTCCGCACGCTCGGCTGCTATCCATTGACGGGCGCGATCGAGAGCGACGCCGATTCGCTGGTCGCGATCATCCAGGAAATGCTGCTCGCGACGACGTCCGAGCGGCAGGGCCGCATGATCGACCACGACCAGTCCGCGTCGATGGAGAAGAAGAAGCAGGAGGGGTACTTCTAGGAACCTCTGATTTACTCCCGCAGGGGCGCGACCGCGTGCGATTTTCGCCGCGGACGCGAAGTGAGGACCGAGTGGATGTCGATCCACGACCGACGAAACGACAATGGCCGCGGCGAACAATCGCCCGGTCCCCGAGGGGTTACGTGCGAGACGTCGCGCCACGTCGTTGCTCGCCTTGCCCATAGACCGAGCTATGGGGCTGCGGCTCGTGCCTCGTGGCGCGACATCGCGCGCGTAACGCGCCTCATGCGGAAGTAAATCTGAGGTTCCCATGTCCCACGTCAGCGACCTGATCGCCACCGACATCCATGCGTATCTCCACCAGCACGAGCACAAGAGCCTGCTGCGGTTCATCACCTGCGGCAGCGTCGACGACGGCAAGAGCACGTTGATCGGCCGCCTGCTGTACGACTCGAAGATGATCTTCGAGGACCAGCTCACGGCGCTGGAGGCCGACTCGAAGCGGATCGGCACGCAGGGCGGCGAGCTCGACTTTGCGCTGCTGGTCGACGGCCTCGCCGCCGAACGCGAGCAGGGCATCACGATCGACGTCGCGTACCGGTTCTTCTCGACGGACAGGCGCAAGTTCATCGTCGCGGACACGCCGGGACACGAGCAGTACACCCGCAACATGGTGACCGGCGCCTCGACGGCCGACCTGGCCGTGATCCTGATCGACGCGCGCAAGGGCGTGCTGACGCAGACGCGCCGGCACAGCTACCTGGTGTCGTTGCTCGGCATCCGCAAGATCGTGCTCGCGATCAACAAGATGGACCTGGTCGACAGCTCGCAGGAGGTCTTCGACGCCATCGTCGCGCAGTACCGCGAATTTGCCGGGCAGATCGGGCTGCACGACTTCGTCGCGATCCCGGTGTCGGGCCTGCGCGGCGACAACATCACGTCAAAGAGCAGCAGCACTCCGTGGTACCAGGGCCCGACGCTGATGGGGCACCTCGAGTCGGTCGAAATCGAGGACCACGCGCGCCACAAGCCGTTCAGGCTGCCGGTGCAGTGGGTGAACCGGCCGAACCTCGACTTCCGCGGCTTCGCCGGCACCATCGCGAGCGGCGTGATCCGCCAGGGCGACCGCGTGCGCGTGCTGCCGTCGGGGCGCGAGAGCACGGTGACGCGCATCGTGACGATGGATGGCGACCTCGGGCAGGCCAGCGCGGGCCAGGCGATCACGCTGACGCTCGCCGACGAGATCGACATCAGTCGCGGCGACGTCATCGCCACACCCGACAACCTGCCGGGCGTGGCGGACCAGTTCGAGACGGTGATCGTGTGGATGGCCGACGAGCCGCTGCTGCCCGGCCGTCCCTACTGGCTCAAGATCGGACCTAAGCGCGTCTCGGCGACGATCACGGAACCGAAGTACAAGGTCAACGTCAACACGCTCGAGCATCTCGCCGCGAAGAAGCTCGCGCTGAACGAGATCGGCGTCTGCAACATCTCGCTCGACCAGCCGATTGCCTTCGATCCGTACGAGGAGTGTCGCGAGACGGGGTCATTCATCCTGATCGACCGGCTGACGAACGCGACCGTCGGCGCGGGCATGATCCACTTCGCGCTGCGTCGCTCGCAGAACATTCACTGGCAGGCGCTCGACGTGAACACGCAGGCGCGCGCCGCCATCAAGGGCCAGCAGCCGGCGGTGCTGTGGCTGACGGGCCTGTCGGGCGCCGGCAAGTCGACGATTGCCAACCTGGTCGAGAAGCGGCTGCATGCGCTCGGCAAGCACACGTATCTGCTCGACGGCGACAACGTCCGCCACGGGTTGAACCGCGACCTGGGTTTTACCGATGCCGACCGTGTCGAGAACATCCGGCGTGTGGCGGAAGTCAGCCGGCTGATGGCCAATGCGGGCCTGATCGTGCTGGTGTCGTTCATCTCGCCGTTCCGGGCGGAGCGTCGCATGGCGCGTGCGCTGTTCCAGGAAGGCGAGTTCCACGAAGTGCACGTGGATACCCCGATGTCGATCGCGGAGACGCGCGATCCGAAGGGCCTCTACAAGAAGGCGCGCCGCGGGGAGTTGAAGAACTTCACGGGCATCGACTCGCCGTACGAAGCGCCGGAACACCCCGAGATCTACATCGACACCACGAAGGGCTCGCCCGAGTCCGCCGCGGAGGCGATCGTCGAATACCTGCAGCGGTGCGGGCGTCTCGCGGCCGCTGAAGTAGCGGAAATAGGAGACACTCTCCTATTTCCGCGTCAGTCGATCGAGTACGGCACGATCCGCCTGATATCCGACTGCACGGTGAGCCGCCGGCCCAGCGGCGGGAACGCGCGCTGGTGGCAGTCGGGCCGCTCGCAGATCCGGCAGCTGACGCCCACCGGCACGGCGGCACCGTCGAGGCGCACGCCCTCGGAGTAAACGACCTTGTCCGCGTGCGCGAGCTCGCACCCGATCCCGATCGCGTAATGGCGATTGGGCTGCAGGTAGTTGCCCGAGCGCTTGACGATGCTGCGTCCGATGCACAGGTAGCGCACGCCGTCCGGCATCTCGGCGACCTGCACGAGGATGCGCCCGGGGTGGCCGAACGCCTCGTGGACGTTCCAGAGCGGGCAGGCGCCGCCGAACCGCGCGAACTGGAAGCGCGTCGAGCTGTGCCGCTTGGTGATGTTGCCGGCCTGGTCGACGCGCACGAAGTAGAACGGCACGCCTCGCGCACCGGGTCGCTGCAGCGTACTCAGGCGATGCGACACCTGCTCGAAGCTCGTCGCGTACCGGCGTTGCAACTGCTCGATGTCGTGACGCAGGCTGATCGCGGAGGCCGCGAAATGCCGATACGGCATGAGCAAGGCCCCCGCCGCGTAGTTGCCGAGGCCGATGCGTGCGATGTCACGCGCCGTCTGTGACTTGATCCCGGCCGTCGCCACCACCGACGAGAACAACTCACCGAACAGCAGGTCCGAGAGTTGCGTGGCGAGCTGGAAGGCGCGCGTCTGCTCGGCGAGATCGCGCGCGAGGGTGACGACCTTCGTGGCCGGATCGTAGCGCCGGATCAGCGCCGGGTCGGCCGGGTTCTCCCGCACGACCCGGATCCCGAAGCGATCGGCCAGCGCGGTCTCGAGCGCCGTGACCACGTCGCTCCTGCCGTCGATGCCGATCTCCGCGGCGAGCGCTTCGGCCGCGACGTCGAGCTCGTCGATGTAGTTGTCCCGGTAATGGAAGAAATCCCGCACCTCCTGGTACGGGATCAGGGAGTCCGGCGCGTCCTCGGTCCGCATCCGCACGGTCTCGTCGAACCGCATGATTCGCTCGTCCAGGGCCCGGTAGGCCCGGTGCAGCGCCAGGAACTGGCGGGCGAGCGACGGCGTCGTCGCCGCGGCCAGCTTCAGCTCGGACAACGCCGGGGAGGGGGCGTCCAGCGCGAGGTCCGCGGTCGCTTCGCGCAGGTCGGCGATCGTCCGGCTTTCCTCGTCGCTGTCGAAATCGCCCGGGGTGATCGAGAAATACCGGGACAAGGCGATCAGCACCCGGGCGGTGACTGGCCGCTGGTTTGTCTCGATCTGCGACAGGTAGCTGGTCGACAGCCCCAGGTGCTTGGCACAGGCATCCAGGGTCAGGCCCTGGCGCTCCCGCAGCGAACGGACCTTGGGACCCACGAACAACTTTTCGCGCATTTGCAATTTTGCAAGATGATGGAATTTTGCAAAGTTTATACGCCCATTTTTGCAAGCTCGCCACGGGCCGGAAAGCGCAGAATGAAGCCACTTTTCGCCAGATCAGCCCGGGGACGGACCAGCATGCCCGTACAAGTCGCGAAGAATTCCACATCCGCCGGAGCCCGGTTCCGCGCCGCCCTCGCGGCCGAGAAGCCCCTGCAGGTCGTCGGGGCCGTCAACGCGTACTCGGCGCTGCTCGCGGAGCGAGCGGGCTTCAAGGCGCTTTACCTGTCCGGTGCAGGCGTCGCCAACGCTTCCTTCGGCCTGCCCGATCTCGGCATCACGAACCTCAACGACGTCTGCGAGGACGTCCGCCGCATCACCTCCGCGACGGACCTGCCGCTGCTGGTCGACGCCGACACGGGCTGGGGAGCGGCGTTCAACGTCTCACGCACGATTTCCGACCTGGTCAGGTCGGGCGCCGCGGGCTGCCACCTCGAAGACCAGGTGCAGGCCAAGCGCTGCGGGCACCGGCCCGGCAAGGCGCTCGTCAGCGCGGACGAGATGGTCGATCGCATCAAGGCCGGCGTCGACGGGCGCACGGACGACCAGTTCGTGATCATGGCGCGCACCGACGCGCATGCCGTCGAAGGCCAGCAGGCGGCGATCGACCGTGCCCTGCGCTACGTCGAGGCCGGCGCGGACATGATCTTCGCCGAGGCGCTGACGACGCTCGACGAATACCGCCAGTTCACCTCGGTCGTGAAGGTACCCGTGCTCGCCAACATCACGGAGTTCGGCAAGACACCGCTCTTCACGGTGCAGGAGCTCGCCGGGGCCGGTGCCCAGCTGGTGCTGTACCCGCTGTCCGCGTTCCGCGCCATGGCGAAGGCTGCCGAGATCGTCTACGGCGCCCTGCGCAAGGAGGGCACCCAGAAGAGCGTCATCGACCGCATGCAGCCGCGCACCGAGCTCTACGAGGTGCTCGGCTACCACGATTACGAGCGCAAGCTCGACGAACTGTTCGCGCGCGAAGCCAAGTAGCGCGCCGCCACCCTAAACCAAAGGACGAGAGCGAACCATGAGCAGCAACGAAGCGCCCGCCGCCGGCTTCAAGGCGAAAAAATCCGTCGCACTGTCCGGCGTCGCCGCCGGCAACACCGCACTGTGCACCGTCGGCCGCAGCGGCAACGACCTGCACTACCGTGGCTACGACATCCTCGACCTCGCCGAGGCGTGCGAGTTCGAAGAAGTCGCGCACCTGCTGATCCACGGCAAGCTGCCGAACCGGGCCGAACTCGAGGGCTACAAGGCCAAGCTGAAGAGCCTGCGCGGGCTGCCGAACCCGGTGCGAGCCGCGCTCGAGGCGCTGCCCGCGTCGAGTCACCCGATGGACGTGCTGCGCACGGGCACGTCCGTGCTCGGCTGCGCGCTGCCCGAGAAGGAAGACCACAACATCGCGGGCGCCCGCGACATCGCCGACCGCCTGCTGGCCAGCCTCGGCTCGATGCTGTGCTACTGGTACCACTGCAGCCATTCGGGCGTGAAGATCTCGGTCGAGACCGAGGACGACTCGATCGGCGCGCACTTCCTGCACATGCTGCACCGCCGCCAGCCGCCGGAGTCGTGGATCAAGGCGATGCACATCTCGCTGAACCTCTACGCCGAGCACGAGTTCAACGCCTCGACCTTCACCGGGCGCGTCATCGCGGGTACGGGTTCCGACATGTACTCGTGCATCACCGGCGCGATCGGCGCGCTGCGCGGGCCGAAGCACGGCGGCGCCAACGAGGTCGCCTTCGAAGTGCAGAAGCGCTACGAGACGCCCGACGAGGCGGAGGCCGACATCCGTGCACGCGTCGAGCGCAAGGAAGTGGTGATCGGCTTCGGCCACCCGGTGTACACGATCAGCGACCCGCGCAACAAGGTCATCAAGAACGTCGCGCACAACCTGTCGCGCGAGGCCGGCGACCTGAAGATGTACCAGATCGCGGAGCGCCTCGAGAGCGTGATGTGGGACATCAAGAAGATGTTCCCGAACCTCGACTGGTTCAGCGCCGTGTCGTACCACATGATGGGCGTGCCGACGGCGATGTTCACGCCGCTGTTCGTGATCTCGCGCACCACCGGCTGGGCCGCGCACGTGATCGAGCAGCGCATCGACGGCAAGATCATCCGCCCGAGCGCGAACTACACGGGACCGGAAGACCGCAAGTTCGTGCCCATCGACCAGCGCTGACCGCCATTCCATTGAACACCAACTACCGCAAGCCGCTGCCCGGAACCCCGCTGCACTACTTCGACGCGCGTGCCGCCGTCGATGCGATCGAAGCCGGCGCGTACGACAAGCTGCCGTACACCGCGCGGGTGCACGCGGAAAACCTCGTGCGCCGCGCGGAGCCGGGGAAGCTGACCGCGTACCTGCGCCAGCTGATCGAGCGCAGGCGTGAGCTCGACTTCCCGTGGTTCCCGGCGCGCGTCGTGTGCCATGACATCCTGGGGCAGACGGCGCTCGTCGATCTCGCGGGGCTGCGCGATGCGATCGCCGAGCAGGGCGGCGATCCGGCGCAGGTGAACCCGGTCGTGCCGGTGCAGCTGATCGTCGACCACTCGCTGGCGGTCGAATTCGGCGGCTTCGACAAGGATGCGTTCGCGAAGAACCGCGCGATCGAGGACCGTCGCAACGAGGACCGCTTCCACTTCATCGAGTGGACCAAGCGGGCTTTTGCCAACGTCGACGTGATCCCGGCAGGCAACGGGATCATGCACCAGATCAACCTGGAGCGGATGTCGCCCGTCATCCATGCGCAGGACGGCGTCGCCTTTCCAGACACCCTGGTGGGCACCGACAGTCACACGCCGCACGTCGATGCACTCGGCGTGATCGCGGTCGGCGTCGGCGGTCTCGAGGCCGAGAACGTCATGCTCGGTCGCGCCTCGTGGATGCGGCTGCCGGACATCATCGGCGTGAAGCTCGCGGGCCGGCCACAGCCCGGCATCACCGCGACGGACGTGGTCCTCGCGTTGACCGAGTTCCTGCGCAAGGAGAAGGTCGTCGGTGCCTACCTGGAGTTCTTCGGCCCCGGTGCCGCTGCCCTGACACTCGGCGACCGCGCGACGATCTCCAACATGGCACCGGAGTACGGCGCCACCGCGGCGATGTTCTTCATCGACTCGCAGACGATCGACTACCTGAAGCTCACCGGGCGCGAGGACGAGCAGGTGAAGCTCGTCGAGACGTACGCGAAGCACACGGGCCTGTGGGCGGACGCGCTGCAGACGGCAGAGTACGAGCGCGTGCTGGAGTTCGACCTGTCGACGGTCGTCCGCAACATGGCGGGACCCTCCAATCCGCACAAGCGGCTGCCGACTTCGGACCTCGCCGCACGCGGCATCGCCGGCAAGTGGGACGAGGTTCCGGGCCGGATGCCCGACGGCGCGGTGATCATCGCCGCGATCACGAGCTGCACCAACACCAGCAACCCGCGCAACGTCATCGCCGCGGGCCTGCTCGCGCGCAATGCGAATGCGCGCGGCCTGGTGCGCAAGCCCTGGGTGAAGACCTCGCTGGCGCCTGGCTCCAAGGCCGTGCAGCTGTACCTCGAAGACGCCGGGCTGCTCACCGAGCTCGAGCAGCTCGGCTTCGGCATCGTGGCGTTTGCCTGCACCACGTGCAACGGCATGAGCGGTGCGCTGGACCCGAAAATCCAGCAGGAGATCATCGAGCGCGACCTGTATGCGACCGCGGTGCTTTCCGGCAACCGCAACTTCGATGGCCGCATCCATCCCTACGCGAAGCAGGCGTTCCTCGCCTCGCCGCCGCTGGTGATCGCCTATGCGATCGCGGGTACCGTCCGCTTCGACATCGAGAAAGACGTGCTCGGCATCGACGCGAGCGGCCAGCCGGTCACGCTCAAGGACATCTGGCCGAGCGACGCGGAAATCGATGCGGTCGTCGCGCGCAGCGTCAAGCCGGAGCACTTCCGCAAGGTCTACATCCCGATGTTCGACCGGCGCGGCGACAAGGGTGCGAAGGTGAGCCCGCTGTACGACTGGCGCCCGATGAGCACCTACATTCGCCGTCCACCCTATTGGGAAGGCGCGCTGGCCGGTGAGCGCACGCTGCGGAACCTGCGACCGCTCGCCGTGCTCGGCGACAACATCACGACCGATCACCTCTCGCCCTCGAACGCGATCCTGCTCGACAGCGCCGCGGGTGAATACCTCGCGAAGATGGGATTGCCGGAGGAAGACTTCAATTCCTACGCGACGCATCGCGGCGATCACCTGACGGCACAACGCGCGACGTTCGCGAACCCCACGCTCGTCAACGAAATGGCGGTCGTGGACGGCAAGGTCAGGAAGGGCTCGCTCGCCCGCATCGAGCCGGACGGCAAGGTCGTCCGGATGTGGGAAGCGATCGAGACCTACATGGAGCGCAAGCAGCCGTTGATCATCGTCGCGGGTGCCGACTACGGCCAGGGCTCGTCGCGCGACTGGGCGGCCAAGGGCGTGCGGCTCGCGGGGGTCGAGGTCATCGTGGCGGAGGGGTTCGAGCGTATCCATCGCACCAACCTGATCGGCATGGGCGTGCTGCCACTCGAGTTCAAGCCGGGCGTGACGCGCCTGACGCTCGGCATCGACGGCACCGAGACCTTCGACGTCGCGGGCGAGCTCCGGCCGCGCGCGACGCTCACGCTCGTCGTCCAGCGCAGGAACGGCGAACGCGCGGAAGTGCCGGTCACGTGTCGGCTCGATACGGCGGAGGAGGTTTCGGTGTACGAAGCCGGCGGCGTACTGCAGCGCTTTGCGAAGGACTTCCTGGAAAACAGGGGACGCTCACCTGTTGCCGCGGCCCCTCTCCCGCCCGCGGCGGGAGAGGGTTAGGGTGAGGGTCCTGTAATGTCTTCGCTTCCCCAGATCCGCATCCCCGCGACGTACATGCGCGGCGGCACCAGCAAGGGCGTGTTCTTCCGGCTGCAGGACCTGCCCGAGCGTGCGCAGGTCCCGGGCGCCGCACGCGACGCGCTGCTGCTGCGCGTGATCGGCAGTCCCGATCCTTACGCGGCGCACATCGACGGCATGGGCGGTGCCACGTCGAGCACGAGCAAGTGCGTGATCCTCTCGCGGAGCACGCGGCCCGGACACGACGTCGATTACCTCTACGGGCAGGTCTCGATCGACAAGGAGTTCGTCGACTGGAGCGGCAATTGCGGCAACCTGTCGACGGCGGCGGGCGCGTTCGCGATCCACGCCGGCTTCGTCGACCCATCCCACATCCCGCGCAGCGGCACCTGCACGGTGCGGATCTGGCAGGCAAACATCGGCAAGACGATCATCGCGCACGTGCCGGTCACCGACGGCCAGGTCCAGGAGACGGGTGACTTCGAACTCGACGGCGTGACATTCCCGGCCGCGGAGATCGTGCTCGAGTTCATCAACCCGTCCGAGGAAGGCGAAGGCGGCGGCTCGATGTTCCCGACGGGCCACCTCGTCGACGACCTCGAGGTGCCGGGCGTCGGCACGTTCAAGGCGACGATGATCACGGCCGGCATTCCGACGGTGTTCGTAAACGCGGCGGACATCGGCTACACGGGCACCGAGCTGCGCGAAGCCATCAATGGCGATCCGCAGCAGCTCGCGCGCTTTGAGCAGATCCGCGTCGCGGGCGCGCTGCGCATGGGGCTGATCAAGGCGCCTGAGGAGGCGCTCAAGCGCCAGCACACGCCGAAGGTGGCGTTCGTCGCGCCGCCGCGGGAGTACGTCGCATCGAGCGGCAGGACGGTTGCAGCGGGTGACGTCGACCTGCTGGTCCGTGCCTTGTCGATGGGCAAGCTGCACCACGCGATGATGGGTACGGCGGCAGTGGCCATCGGCACGGCTGCAGCGATTCCCGGAACCCTCGTCAACATCGCGGCGGGCGGCGGTGCCCGGGAGGCAGTGCGTTTCGGCCATCCGTCCGGAACGCTGCGTGTCGGCGCGCAGGCGACGCAGGTCAACGGCGAGTGGACCGTGACCAAGGCGATCATGAGCCGCAGCGCGCGCGTGCTGATGGAAGGTGCCGTGCGCGTGCCGGGGGACGCATTCTGATCGACATCGCGGCGTACGCGAGCGCAGGCAGGGTCGACCAGGAGCCTGCCTGCGACGCGGCGTACGACGCCCTGCTCGCGGCCCTCGCCCGCGTGTTGCGGGGGCTGCGGGATCCGGACTGCACGCCATACCTCGGACCCGTCATCCCGGGCGCGACCATGACCTTCGGCGCGCGCATCCCCGGGACGTCGTACGTACTCGACCCGGCCCAGGCGGCCTTCAACATCGGCCTGTTGCTCGGCTCATCCGACGCAGCGGAGCCGGTGTTCTGCATGGAAGGTGCCTGCTTCGCGGACACGCTCGGCGCCGTTCTCGCGGTGGCGGACTATCTATCACGCAAAGCCGTGCCGGACGCGAAGCCTGCCGCGACCGTGCACGACCTGCTGCGGGTATCGGTCAAGGCTCGCGAAATTCAACGCTGCGTGGCCCGCGCCGGTGACTTCGACCGCGCGAGCTGCGTGATGATCGCCGCGGCTGCGGTGTCGGCGGCGATGTTCGGGGCATCTCGTGGTCATGTCGCGGCCGCCGTCGCGCTCGCCGGGCAGCGCGCCCGCCCGAGGGACGACGCCAGCGGTGCGCAGCAGCGCTGGGTCGCGGGCGAAGCGGTCAGCCAGGGTGTGCGACTGGCCTTGCTGGCGCTGGCGGGTCCTCCTGCCGAGCACAACGTTGCGCCTGGCTCAGGGTGGGAGATGGCGGAATTCCCCGGGGAGGGTTCGCCATGCGTGGTGCCACCCGAGCTGGTTCGAGAGACGGGCGCGCAGGCCCTGCGCGAACTGGAAAGTGCCGTCGCCGGACATTTTCCGCCCACGCAAGCGAACAAGCTGCATGCGGTCCTGGCCGATCGCGTCAAAGTCATGGCCACGCCCGTCCACGAGTTCGTGTCGTTGCTCGTCCGCAACTGACTCTCGTCCTGGGGCGCGCACGGTATCCTTACGCGCATGACTACTCTCATCGACGGCGCCCGTGCGCTCGGCCTCGAGCTCGACGAGACCCAGGTCTCGAAGCTCACCGCTCATCTCGATTTACTGGATGAATGGGGCCAGCGGATGAACCTGACGGCGATCCGCGAGCGGTCGCAGCAGATCACGAAGCACCTGCTCGACAGCCTCACGGTCGTACCGTGGCTGCGGGGGCAGCGCGTTGCCGACATCGGCAGCGGGGCCGGGTTTCCCGGGATTCCGCTCGCCATCGTCCTGCCGCAGCTGCACTTCGCGCTGGTCGAGTCCACGGGAAAGAAATGTCGCTTCCTCGAGCACGTTCGCGACACGCTCGGACTCACCAACGTCGAGATCGTCCAGTCGCGGGCGGAGGCGTACCGCCCGCAGGCCAAGTTCGACACCGTCCTGGCCCGTGCGGTCGGTCCCCTCACGGACCTGACCCGCAATGCCGGTGCCCTGGTGGCCGGCGGCGGGCGACTGCTGGCGATGAAGGGCCGTTATCCGGAAGACGAGCTCACCAAGCGGCTGAACGGCTGGAAGGTGGTGGCGGTGCATCCGCTGCACGTGCCCGGCCTGGACGAGGCACGGCACCTGGTCGAACTCGCGCACTCGCACGTGAAGCTCGAGGAACAGGAGAAAGGGGACGCTACCCTTTAAAGAAATTGAAAAGGGGACGTTACCGTTTAAAGGTGTCAGAAGGGTAGCGTCCACCTTTTCCCGGTATCCTTGACGGCCCATGAAGCGCGTCATTGCGGTCGCAAACCAGAAAGGCGGGGTCGGCAAGACCACGACCGCCGTGAACCTCGCCGCGTCGCTCGCCGCGACCCAGCGCAAGGTGCTGCTGCTCGACTGCGACCCGCAGGGCAACGCGACCATGGGCTGCGGCGTCGACAAGAACAACGTGCAGTATTCGATGACGGACGTGCTGCTGGGCGACTGCGAACTCGCGGCGGCCATGCTGCCGGTGAGCCCCGGCAACTTCACGGTCGTGCCCGGCAACCAGGACCTGGTTGCCGCCGAAGTGCAGCTGATGCCGCTGATCGGCCGCGAGGTCCGGCTGCGCAACGCGCTCAAGCCGGTGCGCGGGCTCTACGACGTCATCGTGATCGACTGCCCGCCGGCGCTGAACCTGCTGACGCTCAATGCGCTGGTCGCGGCCGACAGCGTGCTGGTGCCGATGCAGTGCGAGTATTACGCGCTCGAAGGCCTGTCGGCGTTGATGAACACGGTGGAGCAGATCCGCGCGAGCGTGAACCCGGACCTCGAGCTCGAGGGGATCCTGCGCACGATGTTCGACCCGCGTAACAACCTTTCCAACGAAGTCTCCGGGCAGCTGCTGCTGCACTTCGGCGACAAGGTGTTCCGCACGGTCATTCCGCGCAATGTGCGGCTCGCCGAGGCACCGAGCTTCGGCAAGGCGGTGCTGTACCACGACAAGGATTCGCGGGGTGCGCTGGCGTACCTCGCGCTGGCGGGCGAGATGATCCGTCGCGAGGAAGAAGCACTGGCGGGCCCACCACCCGAGGACGACGGGGAAGGTTGACCGTTTCCCCACCTCGCCGATCTTCGAGCTCAGTCGCCAAGGGCAGCGGCGCAGGGAAAAATAACAATGCTGACTGACCAGGCCAAACGCGTCGGTTTTCGCGAAGTGGCGTTTCCTGATGCTGACGCTGTTGATCTGCGCCTGGCTGCTGGTGACGCCCCTGTTCCAGGGCGACTGGCGGGTGCAACTCCTGCTCGAGGCGTTCCTGCTCGCCACCGTACTGGTCACGGTCTGGGCCAATCCGGACTGGAGCCGGTTGCGCAGCGTGCTGATGGTGCTGTGGCTGGTGTCGGTCGTCGGCTCGGTGCTGTCCGTCGTGTTGATCCAGCACCCTGCCTGGCGCTGGTCGAAATTCCTCGAACTGGTGACCCAGGTGCCGCTGCTGGCGCTGCTCGCAGCCGGCATGCTCGCGTTCGTGGTGCGGGAGCGAACGCTCACCGTCGACAGCATCTTCGCCACCGTCGCGGCCTACCTGCTGGTGGCGCTCATGTTTGCGCAGGTCTACGTCTGCCTGATTATCTGGAACCCGGCGAGCTTCTCGCTGCCGGGCGACGGCACCCCCAGGCCTGTCTACCTGCTGCAGTCGGACATGACCTATTTCAGCCTGGTGACGCTCGCGACCGTCGGCTATGGCGACATCCTGCCGGCGACGGCGACGGCGCGCATGCTGGCGATGTTCCAGGCCGTGACCGGCCAGTTCTATATCGCGATCGTCGTCGCGATATTCGTCGGGATGTACTCGTCGCAACGACGGGACTGAGCGGTCGGCACAACGGCCGGGTCGCGGTGGTTTTCTGCGCCCTCGCGCCGCGGACGGCATAATGGCCGCCATGGCAACCAAGCGACCCTCCCTGGGGCGGGGCCTCGAAGCCCTGCTCGGCTCAGTGACTCCCGCCAGCCCGGCCAATGCCGCGCAAGCGACCGCTGCCGTCACGACTGCGACCGCGGAGCCTGCAAGGCCTGCCGCACCGCGCGACGAGGAACTGACCCGCCTGCCGGTGGACCTGCTGCAGCGCGGGCGCTACCAGCCGCGGCTCGACATGCGTCCCGAAAGCCTGCAGGAGCTGGCCGATTCGATCCGCGCCCAGGGCGTCGTGCAGCCGATCGTCGTGCGGCCGCTGGCGGCACAGAGGTCCGGCGAACCGGTCCGCTACGAAATCATCGCGGGCGAGCGGCGCTGGCGTGCGGCCCAGATGGCCGGGCTCCACGACATCCCGGCAGTCGTGCGCATCGTCGGCGACGAGGCCGCCGTGGCGATGTCGCTGATCGAGAACATCCAGCGCGAGAACCTGAACCCGCTCGAGGAGGCCCGCGCGCTCGACCGGCTGGTGCGCGAGTTCAACGTCACGCACCAGCAGGCCGCCGACGCCGTCGGCCGCTCGCGCGCGGCCGTCAGCAACCTGCTGCGACTGCTCGAGCTGACCGACGAGGTGAAGCAGCTGGTCGAGCAGCGCCAGATCGAGATGGGGCATGCCCGCGCCTTGCTCGGCCTGACCCAGCCCCGACAGCAGTCCGAGGTCGGTGCCCTGGTGGCAAAGAAGGGGCTCTCGGTCCGTGAAACCGAGGCGCTCGTGAAGAAGATGCTCACCCCCGGCCAGGACATCCGCGACCGCGAGCCGGAGCGCCGTGACCCGAACATCGCGAAGCTCGAACAGGACCTGGCCGACAGGCTCGGCGCCAAGGTCCAGCTGCAGCACGCGACGAAGGGCAATGGCAAGCTGGTAATCAACTACCACAGCCTCGACGAGCTGGACGGAATCCTCGCGCACATACAGTGAAGCAGCGGTAGACAATTGGTGACACGGTAGTAAGCGGACGAGCGGAGAGCGGAGAGCGGATAGTAAGAAAATATTGCTAACGCAGCTCGCGCTCGCAAGAACGCTTCCGCGATCTCCGCACGCTTCGTCTCAAGCGCCGAAAGCCGGCCGTCCCAGGGCGCGCTGGACACTGCGCTTCTTCCTCTCCGCTCTCCGCTCTCCGCTCTCCGCTTTCCCGTGGCTTTCCCGGATTTGAAGCACTGCAAAAACGTCCCTATACTGCCGCGCCTTTCCGGAGGGCCACGCCTCGGCGTGTGCTGGCCCGGGTAACGGATTACGACGCCACCCGTGGCCGGTGAAGCCGGCATGTCGTGGCTTTTTTGTTGTCCGGAAACGGGATGAGGCCTTGAGCAACCTCGACGTGCAGAAGGGCCGGCGCCAGGCGCTGGCCGTCGTGCTGAGTCAGGTCCTGCTCGGGGTGATCGTCGCGGCCGCGTGTCTCGCGATAGGCGGTGCTCGTGCCGGCGCATCTGCGCTGCTGGGTACCGGGATCGGGGTGGCGGCGACGACGTTGATGGCCTTCGCGATGCTGCGGCACGGCGAAGGCGCAACGCTGATGCGGGCCACCATCGGGTTCTTCCTGGGGTGGCTGGTGAAGATCGGTTTCACCGTCGCGTTGCTCGTGGTGGCGTTCAGGTCGCCGGGTATCGAGCCCGTGCCGCTGCTCGCCGCGTACGTCGCGACGTTTTTCGGTTACTGGATTGGCGCGGCCCGCCCGGGCGGGCCGACGAAGCAACGATAGATACGGCCGGAGTGGGTAGAAGACATGTCAGCCGCTGAACACGCTGCAGGTCCTGCGAACAGCACCGAGTACATCACCCACCACCTGACCCACCTCAAGGTCGGCGAAGGGTTCTGGACCTTCCACGTCGACACGCTGTTCATGTCGGTCCTGCTCGGACTGGTCACCCTCGGCCTGTTCTACGCCGTCGCGCGCAAGGCCACCGTCGGCGTCCCCGGCAAGGGCCAGGCTTTCGTCGAGATGGTCGTCGAGTTCATCGACACCACCGTCAAGGAAGTCTTCCACCTCGACCGCAGCTTCCTCGCTCCGCTCGCCCTCACGATCTTCGTGTGGGTGTTCCTGATGAATTCGATGGACCTGCTGCCGCTCGACCTGCCGGGCAAGGTCGCGGCGCTCTTCGGCCTGCACTACTGGCGCGTCGTGCCCACGGCCGACGCCAACACGACGTTCGCGATGTCGCTGACCGTGCTGGCCGTCGTCCTTTACTACAGCTTCAAGGCGAAGGGCGTCGGCGGTTACGTCCACGAGCTCTTCTGCGCGCCGTTCGGTTCGCACCCGGTGCTCTGGATCCCGAACTTCCTGCTGAACCTCGTCGAGCTGCTGTCGAAGCCCGTTTCGCTGGCCATGCGACTCTTCGGCAACATGTACGCCGGCGAACTCGTGTTCATGCTCATCGCGCTGCTCGGCGCGGGCTTCTTCACGTTCACGGTGGGCAGCACGCTCGGCATGTTCGGCCAGGTCGCCATGGGCGCGGCCTGGGCGATCTTCCACATCCTGATCATCACGCTGCAAGCCTTCATCTTCATGGTGCTGACCGTCGTCTACAGCGCGATGGCCACCGAGCATCACTGAACCGACACGGACCGTCGATCAGCCAACTTCAACCGTTCTTACTGCAACCGCACTTTCCGCCAGGAGATTGAGATGGAAAACCTCGCGCTCATCGCACAGGTCCAGGGTTACACCGCGATCGCACTCGGCCTGATCATCGGCCTCGGCGCCATCGGCGCCTGCATCGGCATCGGCATCATGGGCTCGAAGTTCCTCGAAGCCGCGGCTCGCCAGCCCGAACTGATCCCGACGCTGCAGGGCCGCATGTTCCTGCTCGCCGGCCTCATCGACGCGGCGTTCCTGATCGGCGTGGCGCTCGCGATGTTCTTCGCGTTCGCGAACCCGCTGCTCGCCCGCTTCGGTTAACCGGCTCCACGCGAGGACGTCGCAATGAACATCAACGCGACCCTCCTGGGCCAGGCGATCGTCTTCGGCATCCTGATCTGGTTCTCGGTCAAGTTCATCTGGCCGCCGCTGGTGAAAGCCATCGAGGACCGGCAGAAGAAGATCGCCGAGGGCCTTGCAGCCGCCGAGCGCGGCCAGACGGAGTTGCAGAGCGCGCATGGCGAGGCCCAGGTCATCGTCAACACGGCGCGCGAGCAGGCCAAGAAGATCGTCGACCAGGCGCACAAGCGCGAGGTCACGATCGTCGAGCAGGCGCGCAACACCGCCGTCGAGGAAGGCAAGCGCATCGTCGAGAGTTCGCGGGCCGACGCGCAGCAGGAAAAGGTGCGCGCCCGTGACGAGCTGCGCAAGGACGTGGCCACGCTGGCAGTGGCCGGCGCGTCCCGCCTGCTGCAGCGCGAGATCGACGCCAAGGCGCATGCCGAGCTGATCGAGCAGCTGGCCCGCGAGATCGAAGGCGCCAAGGCGTGAGCCGCGGCGAAAAGCCTGGAGTGACGACGCATGGCTGAGAGAGCCACGGTAGCGAGACCCTACGCGAAGGCGGCCTTCGCCTACGCCCGGGAGCACGGCAAGCTCGACCAGTGGTCGGGCTGGCTCGGGACCGCGCGCGCGGTCGTGCTGAGCGACGAGTACGCCGTTTACCAGAGCAGCCCGGGAGTCGAGACGAAGCAGCTCCTCGAGCTGGTCGCCGGCGTCTGTGGCGAGGCACTCGACGGCAACAGCCGTGCGTTCCTCGACCTGCTCGCGGAGAACGGCCGCATCGGGTACCTGCCCGAGATCGCGGCACGCTTCGAGGAGCTGAAGGCGGAGGACCAGAACGTCGCCGACGTCGAGGTCACTTCGGCCGTGGCACTGGGCGAGGCCCAGCGGGAACGCCTGGCAGGCGCCCTGCGCACACGACTGCGCCGCGACGTGCGGTTGCATTGCACTGTCGATCCGCGGTTGATCGGCGGCGCGGTGGTGCGCGCGGGTGACATGCTCATCGATGGCTCGATCGCTTCGAGGCTCGAGCGGCTCGGTACCGAACTGACGACTGGCTGACGACCGACAACGATTCAACGGCCGAGCCGCTCAAGTTACGCGGCAGGCCAGCAGAGGATTGCCCACATGTCCATCAAGGCTTCCGAGATCAGCGACCTGATCAAGGCCCGCATCCAGAACTTCACCGCCGCGACCGAAGCGCGCAGCGTCGGTTCCGTCGTCTCGGTGACGGACGGCATCGTCCGCATCCACGGCCTGCAGGACGCGATGCAGGGCGAGATGCTCGAATTCCCCAAGAACACGTACGGCCTCGCGCTCAACCTCGAGCGCGACTCGGTCGGCGCGGTCATCCTCGGCGAGTACGAGCACATCTCGGAAGGCGACACGGTCAAGTGCACCGGCCGCATCCTCGAGGTGCCCGTCGGCACGGCCCTGATCGGCCGCGTCGTCAACTCGCTCGGCCAGCCGATCGACGGCAAGGGCCCGGTCAACGCGACCGAATTCGACATCATCGAGAAGGTGGCCCCGGGCGTCATCGAGCGCAAGTCGGTCAGCCAGCCGGTGCAGACCGGCCTCAAGTCGATCGACGCGATGGTGCCGGTCGGCCGCGGCCAGCGCGAACTGATCATCGGCGACCGCCAGACCGGCAAGACTGCCGTCGCGGTCGACACGATCATCAACCAGAAGGGCAAGGACCTCATCTGCATCTACGTCGCGATCGGCCAGAAGGCCTCGACGATCGCGAACGTGGTGCGCAAGCTCGAAGAAACCGGCGCGATGGCGTACACGATCGTCGTCGCCGCCTCGGCGTCGGAGTCAGCGGCGATGCAGTACATCGCCCCGTACTCCGGCTGCACGATGGGCGAGTACTTCCGCGACCGCGGCCAGGACGCCCTGATCATCTATGACGACCTGACCAAGCAGGCATGGGCGTACCGCCAGGTCTCGCTGCTGCTGCGCCGCCCGCCGGGCCGCGAAGCGTATCCGGGCGACGTGTTCTACCTCCACAGCCGCCTGCTCGAGCGCGCCGCGCGCGTCAACGAGGAATACGTCGAGAAGTTCACCAAGGGCGCCGTGAAGGGCAAGACCGGCTCGCTCACCGCGCTGCCGATCATCGAGACGCAGGCGGGCGACGTGTCCGCGTTCGTGCCGACCAACGTGATCTCGATCACCGACGGCCAGATCTTCCTCGAGACCGACCTGTTCAACGCCGGCATCCGTCCCGCCATCAACGCCGGCATCTCGGTGTCGCGCGTCGGCGGCGCGGCGCAGACCAAGGTCATCAAGAAGCTCGGCGGCGGCGTCCGTCTCGCCCTCGCGCAGTACCGCGAACTCGCGGCGTTCGCCCAGTTCGCCTCCGACCTCGACGACGCCACGCGCAAGCAGCTCGAGCGCGGCAAGCTCGTGACCGAGCTCATGAAGCAGCCGCAGTACTCGCCGCTGTCGGTCGCGGAGCAGGCGATCACGCTGTTCGGCGTCAACAAGGGCTACTTCGACGACGTCGAGGTGAAGCGCGCCCTGGCCTTCGAAGGTCGCGCTGCGCGCCCACGTGAAGAGCAAGTACCAGGACCTGTTCGACCGCATCGAGAAGACGAAGGACCTGAACGCCGACGACGAGAAGGCTCTCGCCGCGGCGATCGAGGACTTCAAGAAGAACGGCGCGTACTGACCGACCGTTCTTCCCAGACGCAGCAGCACAGGTAGCAGACATGGCCGGAACCAAGGAAATCCGCCTCAAGATCAAGAGCGTGCAGAACACGCGCAAGATCACCAAGGCGATGGAAATGGTCGCAGCCTCGAAGATGAAGAAGGCGCAGGAGCGCATGAGGCGGGGCCGCCCCTACGCGCAGCGCCTGCTCGACATCACGATGCACGCGGCCCGCGCCAACACCGAGTACAAGCACCCCCTGCTCACGCGTCGCGAGACCGTGAAGCGCGTGGGCGTCGTGGTCATCACCACCGACAAGGGTCTCTGCGGCGGCCTCAACACCAACCTGCTGCGGGTCGTGCTGAACCAGCACAAGGACTGGCTGGCGAAGGGCATCGAGGCCGAGTACTGCACGATCGGCAACAAGGGCCTCGGCTTCGTCAACCGCATGGGCGGCAAGATCGTCTCGCAGGTGACGAACTACGGCGACAACCCGTCGCTCGAGCGCCTGATCGGCCCCGTCAAGATGCTCATCGACGGGTTCCTGGAGGGCCGCCTCGACGAGGTGCACCTGTTCTCCACGCGCTTCATCAACACGATGAAGCAGGAGCCGACGCACGGCACGATCATCCCGATCCCGCAGGAGTGGGTGCTGCCCACCGGCCAGGTGATGAAGGCCAACGTCGGCGCCGGCAACTGGGACTACCTGTACGAGCCGGACCCGCAGGCGGTGCTCGAGCAGCTGCTCGTGCGCTACCTCGAGACGCTCGTCTACCAGGCGGCGGCGGACAACATCGCCTCGGAGCAGTCGGCGCGCATGGTGGCCATGAAGGCCGCGTCCGACAACGCCCGCAACATCATCGATGAGCTGCAGCTCGTCTACAACAAGAGCCGCCAGGCCGCGATCACCAAGGAACTCTCCGAGATCGTCGGCGGCGCGGCTGCCGTGTAGGGCTCGCAGTCCTTTCTTACTAGTCACTAATCACTAGTCACTATTCACTTCTTCAGGCAAACGTCATGTCACAAGCTGCAACCGGCACCATCGTCCAGACCATCGGCGCGGTCATCGACATCGAGTTCCCGCGCGACGCGATGCCCAGGGTCTATGACGCGCTCGTCCTCGAGGACAGCGGCAACGCGCTGGCCGAAAAGGGCCTGACGTTCGAAGTCGAGCAGCAGCTCGGCGACGGCGTCGTGCGCACGATCGCGCTCGGCTCTTCCGACGGCCTGCAGCGCGGCATGCGGGTGCGCAACACCGGCGCCTCGATCTCCGTTCCGGTCGGCCCGGGCGTGCTCGGTCGCGTGATGGACGTGCTCGGCCGACCGATCGACGAGCGCGGTCCGATCGCCTCGGATGAGCGTCGCGCGATCCACCAGTCGGCGCCGAAGTTCGACGAGCTCGCGCCGTCGACCGAGTTGCTCGAGACCGGCATCAAGGTCATCGACCTGATCTGCCCGTTCGCGAAGGGCGGCAAGATCGGCCTGTTCGGCGGCGCCGGCGTCGGCAAGACCGTCAACATGCTCGAGCTGATCAACAACATCGCGAAGGAGCACTCGGGCCTGTCGGTGTTCGCGGGCGTCGGCGAGCGCACGCGCGAGGGCAACGACTTCTATCACGAGATGTCGGACGCCAAGGTCATCGTGCAGGACGACCTGAGCCAGTCGAAGGTGGCGATGGTGTTCGGCCAGATGAACGAGCCGCCGGGCAACCGCCTGCGCGTGGCGCTGACGGGCCTCACCATGGCCGAGCGCTTCCGCGACGAAGGCCGCGACATCCTGTTCTTCGTCGACAACATCTACCGCTTCACGCTCGCCGGCACCGAGGTGTCCGCGCTGCTCGGCCGCATGCCCTCCGCCGTGGGCTACCAGCCGACGCTCGCCGAGGAAATGGGCCGCCTGCAGGAGCGCATCACGTCTACCAAGACCGGTTCCATCACGTCGATCCAGGCGGTGTACGTTCCTGCGGACGACCTGACCGACCCTTCGCCGGCGACGACCTTCGGCCACCTGGACGCCACGCTGGTCCTGTCGCGCGACATCGCCGCGCTCGGCATCTACCCGGCCGTGGACCCGCTCGACTCGACCTCGCGCCAGGTCGACCCGAACGTGATCGGCGAGGAGCACTACGAGACGACGCGCGCGGTCCAGGCCGTGCTGCAGCGTTACAAGGAACTGCGCGACATCATCGCGATCCTCGGCATGGACGAGCTGTCACCGGAGGACAAGCTGGCCGTGTCCCGCGCCCGCAAGATCCAGCGCTTCCTCTCGCAGCCGTTCCACGTCGCCGAAGTGTTCACCGGCAGCCCGGGCAAGTACGTGCCGCTCAAGGACACGATCCGCGGCTTCAAGGCGATCGTGAACGGCGAATACGACCACCTGCCCGAGCAGGCCTTCTACATGATCGGCGCCATCGAAGAGGCCGTCGAGAAGGCCAAGAGCCTGCAGTAAGGAGCCGCCATGGCAACCATGCACATCGATGTCGTCAGCGCCGAAGAGGCCATCTACTCGGGTGAAGCCGAGTTCGTGGTGCTGCCTGGCATCATGGGCGAGCTCGGCATCTACCCGCGCCACGCCCCGCTGATCACCCAGATCAAGGCGGGCACGGTACGCATCAAGGTACCGGGCAAGGACGAAGAGGAAATGGTGTACGTGCAGGGCGGCTTCCTCGAAGTGCAGCCCGACCACATCAACGTCCTCTCCGACACGGCGATCCGCGCCGCCGACCTCGACGAGGCCAAGGTGCTCGAGGCCAAGCGTCTCGCCGAGGAAGTGCTGCGGGCCCGCGGCGAGAAGCAGGAGATCGCGAGCGTCGAGGCCGAGCTTTCCGCGCTCACCGCGCAGCTGCAGGCGATCCAGAAGCTGCGCAAGTCGCGCCGCTGACGGCTCATCACCTCTCCCACGTCAGTGGGAGAGGTCGCCCGCAGGGCGGGTGAGGGTTCTGATTCGAGCAAAAAGAAAAGGGCCCGCATCTTGCGGGCCCTTTTGCCACGGCCGGAAGCCGGACGTGCTTACTTGATCACGAGCTCGCGGATCAGCTCGTCACCCACGATCGTCCGCAGCTTGCCGCGCTCGATGGTTTTTTCGGACTGCTTTTCCATCGCGCCGAAAATCTTCTCGGTGATCGGATCGCTCTTTGCGTCCAGGCCGTCGAGCGCCGCCATGTTCTTGTAGACGGTCAGCAAATACAGGTCCGGATCGTTTTCATCGCGCGGTACCGTCTGGTAGACGGACCAGTCGAGGATGATGCCTGCCTTCTTCTGCTCGTCCATCAGCTGCTTGTACGGCCCGGCCAGGTACGCCATGTAGTCCTCGAACTTGCCCGGCTCGGTGCGGATCGCCGAGACGTTGACGACGGGACCTTCGGTGTAAGGCCTGTCCGCGGCGGTGGCAATGCCACACAGTGCGGCGAAAGACAAAAGTCCCGTGAGTGCGCCGAGCGCACGAGTCTTGATGCTCATGTAGATTCCCCTTCCATGCGAGTGACGGACGCGCAAATTACGCGCCTTTGTTTCTTATGCGGAGCAGATGCCCCGCTGCGCGGACCATACGCGCAAAGGGGCACGACGTCATTCCGCAACGCAATACGTTGCCTGGGAATGCTGCGCTCCACCTTTATCCGGCGGCAGCCCGGTGCTATACGCACTGGTACGGCTGCGCGCACGGCACACGCCCGCGCACAGGCGCACCACCACAAACCAGAAAAAGGGAATGCACGGATGAAAAACGTACTGGCCAGCGCGACGCTGGCGATCTCGCTGTTGTTCGCAAACCAGGTATTCGCCGGCGACGACCCCAAGGTTGCCGCGGAGATCATGGCGCTGGCACGCGCCCAGTGGGCGGCCGAGGCGGCTGGCCAGAATGCCATGGAACAGATGGCAACCGCCGCGGACGACTACACCGAGTTCAACTCCGACTACCCGGTGCGGATCGAGGGCAAGGCCCTCAATGCAAGACTGAGCGACGCCTTCACCTCGGACGGCGGCAAGACGCTGGCCGCGGACATGGTGAATCCGAAGGTGCAGGTTTACGGTGATACTGCAATCCTGACGTACAATTTCGTGGGCGTTTCGCGCGACAAGGATGGCAAGACCCAGGCCAATGCCGCGAAATCGACCCGCGTGTACTCGAAGATCGGTGGCAAGTGGATGCTGGTGCACGCGAACTTCGCGCCGGCAGCCAGCAAGTACTGAGCCCGTGTGAGCAGTGCCCCTGCCGGCCGACGGGCGGGCAGGGGCATTTTCCTGCCCGTTGCGCGCCGGCGGTGCCGCAGGCCCCGCCCCGGTCGCTTCTGTAGAATGGCCGCCGGTTCCCGTCAATCCGGATGGCCATGGCACTCTCCGTCGTAATCCTGGCCGCGGGCCAGGGCAAGCGCATGAAATCGGACCTGCCGAAGGTCCTGCAGCTGCTCGCCGGGCGGCCGCTCCTCAAGCACGTCATCGACACCGCGCGCCAGCTGCAGGCGGACGACATCCACGTCGTCTACGGCCACGGCGGCGAGCGCGTGCGCGAGGGCCTTGCCGGCGAAAGCGTGAGCTGGGCGCTGCAGGCCGAGCAGCATGGCACCGGGCACGCCGTGCAACAGGCGATGCCAGGCGTACCGGACGACCATCTCGTGCTGGTGCTCTACGGCGACGTGCCGCTGGTGCAGGCCGCCACGTTGCAGCGTCTCGTCGAAGCCGCAGCCGGTGGCGACGCCCTGGCGATCCTCAGCGTGCGCATGCAGGATCCGACCGGTTACGGCCGCATCGTCCGCGATCGCGCGGGCAACGTCGCACGCATCGTCGAGCACAAGGACGCGAACCAGAAGGAGCGGGCGATCGACGAGGTGAACACCGGGCTGATGGCGGCCTCTGCCGGGCGCATGCGCGAGTGGCTTGGGAGGCTCAAGAACGACAATGCGCAGGGCGAGTACTACCTCACCGACGTCGTCGTCATGGCCGCACGCGCGGGGTTGAAGGTCAATGCGATCCTGGCGGAGCGCGAGGATGAAGTGCTCGGCGTCAACGACAAGGTGCAGCTCGCGGAAGTCGAAGCGGTCTACCGCAGGCGTCGCGCGCAGGAACTGATGCTGCAGGGCGTGACACTCGTCGATCCCGCCCGGTTCGACGCGCGCGGGCCGGTCGTCGCGGGGCGCGACGTGTACATCGACGTCAACGTCGTGCTCGAAGGCAGCGTGCGCCTCGGCGACCGCGTGCGCATCGGCCCCAATGTCTTCATCAGCGACTGCGAGATTGCCGACGACGCGGTCATCCACGCGAACTGCGTGCTGGACCGGGCCAGGGTCGGTGCCCGCGCCATCGTCGGCCCCTACGCGCGCTTGCGTCCCGACGCGGTGCTGCACGAGGAAGTACACGTCGGCAACTTCGTCGAAGTGAAGAAGTCGGAGCTCAAGCGTGGCGCCAAGGCCAATCACCTGACCTACCTCGGCGACGCGACGATCGGCGAGAAGGTCAACGTCGGGGCCGGCACCATCACCTGCAACTACGACGGCGTGAACAAGTGGCGCACCGAGATCGGTGACGGCGCGTTCATCGGCTCCGGCACCATGCTGGTCGCGCCGGTGAAAGTTGGCGCCGAAGCGACGATCGGGGCGGGATCGACCATCACGAAGGACGCACCGGAGGGCAGGCTCACGCTCGAACGCAGCAAGCAGCTGACGCTCGAGGGCTGGAAGCGACCGGTCAAGCAGCCCAGGGGATGAGCGCGCGCCGAGCCCGCGGTGGCCCGATTGTGACGAATGACCGGATGCCCGGTCCGTGGGGCTATAAAATGCTCCCAGTCTCCAACGCAAGGCGCTGCCGGGCCAGTAGCTGTTTGATAAGCAAAGAGTTTCTGCTGGCCTCGCCGGCCGCCTGACAAGGAATCGAGCATGTGCGGAATCGTGGGTGCCATTGCACGGCGTGACGTCGTTCCCATCCTGATCGAGGGACTGCGACGCCTCGAATATCGCGGGTACGACTCCGCGGGCGTGGCCGTGCTCACTGAATCGGGCAAGATCAAGCGCCTGCGCACCGTCGGCAAGGTCCGCATGCTGCAGGACGCGATCGAGCTCGATCCGACACAGGGTCCGCTCGGCATCGCGCACACGCGCTGGGCGACGCACGGCGTGCCGAGCGAACGTAACGCGCATCCGCACATCTCGCGTGACGGCGTGGCGATCGTCCACAACGGCATCATCGAGAACCACGACGAGCTGCGCGACGAGTTGAAGAGGTCCGGCTACGAGTTCAGCTCGGAGACCGACACCGAGGTCATCGCGCACCGCATTCACTATCATCTGCAGAAGACGGCGGACCTGTTCAAGGCCGTGCGTGCCACCGTCGCCGAACTCGAAGGCGCCTACGCGCTCGCAGTGATCTCGCAGAAGGAGCCCGAGCGCATCATCGTCGCGCGCGTGGGCTGTCCGGTCGTCGTCGGCATCGGCGAGGGCGAGAATTTCGTCGCCTCGGACGTCGCGGCGCTGCTGCCGGTGACGCGCAAGTTCATCTTCCTCGAGGAAGGAGACGTCTGCGAGATCCGCCGTGACAGCGTGCGTATCTGCGACCAGGACGGCAACACCGTGCAGCGTCCGGCGCGCGAAAGCGAGCTCTCGGCCGACGCGGCCGAGAAGGGCGATTACCCGCACTACATGCTCAAGGAAATCTACGAGCAGCCGCGCGCCGTGGCACAGACGCTCGAAGAGCGCGTCGCGGGCGGCAAGCTGCTCGAGGCAGCGTTCGGTCCCGCGGCCCAGGCCGTGTTTGCAAGGACCGAGGCCGTGCGCATCGTGGCCTGCGGGACCAGCTTCCACGCGAGCGTGGTCGCCAAGTATTTCATCGAGCAGATCTGCCGCCTGCCGTGCTGGGTGGAGATCGCCAGCGAGTATCGGTACCGCAACCCGGTCGTGCCGAAGAACACGCTGTTCGTGAGCGTCTCGCAGTCCGGCGAGACGGCGGACACGCTGGCCGCGCTGCGCGCGGCGAAGCAGGCGGGCTACCTGTCGCAGCTCGCCATCTGCAACGTACCCGAGAGCTCGCTGGTTCGCGAGTCCGAGCTGGTGATGCTGACGCGTGCGGGCCCCGAGGTGGGCGTCGCGTCCACCAAGGCGTTCACCACGCAGCTTGCGGCAATGAACATGCTGGTCGTGGCGCTGGCCAAGTTCCACAGTGCGGATGCGGAGCGCGAGCGTGGCCTGGTGCAGAAGCTGCTCGGCATTCCCTCGCTGATCGAGGCGACGCTGAAGCTCGACCCGGTCATCAAGGAGCTCGCGAAGCGTTTCGTCGACAAGCAGCACGCGCTCTTCCTCGGTCGCGGCGCCATGTACCCGATCGCGATGGAAGGCGCGCTCAAGCTCAAGGAAATCTCGTACATCCACGCCGAGGCGTATCCGGCGGGAGAGCTCAAGCACGGACCGCTCGCGCTGGTGGACGAGGACATGCCGATCATCACGGTCGCGCCCAACAACGACCTGCTCGAGAAGCTCAAATCGAACCTGCAGGAAGTGCGCGCGCGGGGAGGCGAGCTGTACGTGTTCGCGGACCCGGAGGCCGGGATGAAGTCATCGGACGGCGTGACAGTCATCGAAATGCCTCGGCACGTCAGCTATTTCCAGGCGCCGGCCGTGTACACGATCCCGCTGCAGCTGCTCGCGTACCACTGCGCGATCCTCAAGGGCACGGACGTGGACCAGCCCAGGAACCTGGCGAAGAGCGTGACGGTGGAGTAGCCCGGAATCCTGCCAAGCCGGCATTCCGGCCCTCGCCTTTATCTGCACGAACCGGGCGGATTCGGATCCGACCACGCGCGGCTTGCCCGGCTCTGGATTACAATGGGCTACCCCGATTTCGACCCGCGAGGAACGATGTGAGTCAATCGCAGCAGGACATTCAGTTGAAAGTCTGGAAAGAGCTCGCCATCAGCAAGCAGATCCTGATGCGAGCAGCCACGGACGCGCTCAAGCTCGCCCCGGAGTGCACGCAGGAAGAGCTGAAGGAAGCACTGGAAGGTGCGCTAAAGAGGGTCGCCAAGGCGGATACCGACCTCTTCAATGCGAAGGAGGAGGCGAAGGTCGCCATCACTGCGCTGGAGAAGAATCTCGCCGCGACCGAGGCGAGCCTGGCGATTGCGCAGAAAGCCGCTGCCGAGGCGCAAGCCGCGCACGACGGCGCGGTCCAGCAGATGGCCAAGCAGCGCGCTGCCGCGGCGGAGGAGCTGCAGCAGGTCAAGAACCGCCTGATCGAGCGCGACAAGTCGCTCAAGGCGATCAACACGGCGTTGGCCGACACGCCGGAAAACGTCCTGAAGAAGATGAACGCGCTCAAGAAGCAGAAGCAGGAAGAAGCGGATGCGCGTCGCCAGGTCGAGTCCGCGCTGAATACGCTGCGCGCCGAGAAGCGCCAGCAGGATCAGCGGTCGGCGGACCTGCTGCGTGATGGCGCAACCCTGGTGAGCCGCTATCGCGACCTGCACGCGCTGTCGCTGAAGCTGCATGAGCAGCTCCAGCCGCTGGTCGAGGATGCGAAGAGCCTGCCGGAGATTCCCGAGCTGGACACGGCTCTGCTGGAAGCCATCGAGCAGCCGGCGGACAGCAATTCCAAGCGCCCTGCCCGCTCGAGCCGCGGCCTGCCCTCGTCCTGAACGCGGCGTAGAGCCCTGCCTGGCGCAGGAGGTCCTCGTTCCCGCGGCCGCGAACTGGCGTCGGCCGCGTCCGCACCCTCCGGCGGACGCGCTCCGCTAGAACTCGTACTCCAGCAGGAACCGAACGGTCGTGTCCGGCGCCTCGGCGTTGAGGCCGAACAGCAACGCCGCCTCATACTTGAATGCCGATCGCGGACCCGACGGCAGCTTTCCCATCACCGACGGACCGGCCTGGTGCTCGTGGTCGCCCAGCTGCCCGTTGGCGCCCCAGTCGCCGAGCCCACCATAGAACTCGACGCCCGGTTCGAACGCCTGCGAGACGCGCCATCGATAGCGCGCGGCATATTCCATTTCGGTCTCGGCACCGCTGGCGAATTCGCGCTCGAAGACGAGGTTCGCCGTGAGCACGGTCGATTCGAACTGCTTCTCACCGAGCAGGCCGAGTTCGAGCGCATCTTCGCCCCCGTCCTCGAGCGAGTGCGCGTATTCGGCGAGTACACCGAAATCCATCCAGTACTTGCCCTGCGGGGTCAGCTGGAAGACGTTCTCCCATGCCACCTCGGTGGCCTCGAGCGATTCGTCGGGTTCCTTTTCCCATTCGCCGAGCACCTCGGTGCGCCACCAGGCGGTGGGCGTGTACTCGAGGTCGACCTTGAACTGCTGTGCACCGTCGCGCTCGTCGCGCGAGTCGAAATCATGGTGGCCCCGGAACTCGATCGCGACTTCACCTTCCTCGACGACCGGCGAATACACGACGTGCGCGGCCTCGGCGCGAGGCGCCGCGGCTACCATCGCACCTGCGACGAACATGCCAGCGAGCGCAGCTGCAGCAGCCGACAAACGGGGCTGCGCTCGATCGAAGCGAATCGTCAGGGCACCCAGCGTCAGGAACACGACGCTGAAGAACACGACCTGCATGCCACTGGGGCGGTCCACGTATCCCATGAGGGCGTGCAGGACCTGGCCCAGCACGCCCTGCTCCGGTAACCACGCCGAGGTGTCCCACAGCGGGTCGGCGAGCGCAGGCAGCTTGTCGGCCTGCACGAGGAAGCCAGCCGCCTGCGCGGCCATGCCCGCCGCGAGCAACAGCAGCAGCCAGCCCGTCACGCTGAACAGGTGCCGCGTGGGAATCGACAGCAGCCCGAAGTACAGCAGCGCGCCGACCACGCATCCGCCCGCGAGGCCGAGCAGTCCGCCAGTCAGCATCGCGCCGGCCTGGGTGCCGCCCGCTGCGATGCCGTACAGGAACAGGACGACCTCCGAGCCTTCGCGAGCAACGGCCAGCGCCACGACGACGAGGAGGACCGTGAGGGAGCGGCGGCCCGCGCCGACGTCGGCCCCGACGGCCTTCATCTCGCGCGCAATCTCGGCGCCGTGGCGCTTCATCCAGACGTTGTGCCAGCCGAGCATCGCCGTTGCGGTGAGCAGCACGGTGGCGTTGAAAATCTCCTGGCCCATCCCTTCCAGCGCGCCGGCGATGGCGTCCGCGAAGAAAGCGACCATGACGGCGCCCAGCAGGCCGAGCACGACCCCGCCACCCACGTAGCGCTCGCGGCCAGCGACACCCCGCGTCGCCGCGAGGACGATGCCGATGACCAGGGCGGCCTCGACGACTTCCCGCAGGACGATGATGGCCGCGGCGATCACGGCTGCACCACGAGCCAGCCGCGGGCCGTCTGGGCATTGAATTCGCCGAAGAACTCGTAGCGACCCGGCTTGAGCGGTCCCACGTAGACGACGATCTTGCCGCCGGCGGGCACGATCTTCTCGCGGTTCAGGGCGTAGCTTTCGAATTCCTCGGGGGTGGAGTCCTGGTTCTCGACGACGAGGCGAATCTTGGTCCCCGCGGGCGCCGTGACCTCGGCAGGCGAGAACCGGTGATCCTTGAGCACGAGGCGGATCTCGGGCTCGGCGGCCATCGCCGTGGCAACCCAAGCGGACAGCACGATCCAGGACGTCACGGCAATCAGGCTTTTCATTCATTCGCTCCAGGCCAGGAGTCCACAATACAAATACGAATCATTTGCGTCTAGCAGGAAAATACCTATTACCGGCCTTCCTGGGTCCAACAGCGCGCGGTTGAGGGCGGTGCCCAACGCCTACAATCCGTCCCTTCACCCCGCCGCTGGAGAGTCCTGCCGTGCAGATTTCGATGTATCGCGCCTCGGTTCCGGTCTTTACGCGTGCCCTGCGCAACCTGGCTGGCATCCTGCGCAAGGGCGAGGCCTTTGCGACGGCGCGCAAGATCGACCCGGCCGTGCTGCTCAACTACCGCCTTGCACCCGACATGTTCACGCTGGCCCGCCAGGTGCAGATCGCCACCGACATGGCCAAGGGTTGCGTGTCACGCCTGGCCGGCGTGGAACCACCGGCCTTTGCCGACGACGAGACGACGTTCGAACAGCTCATCGCCCGGATCGAGCGGTGCGTCGCCTTCCTCGGCACGTTCGAGGCCGCGCAGATCGACGGCACCGAGCAGAAATCCGTGACGGTCAAGATGCGCGCGGGCGAGTTGAATTTCGAAGGACTGCCGTACCTGCTCGAGTTCGCCACTCCCAACGTGTATTTCCACTGCACGACCGCGTACGCGATCCTGCGCCATTGCGGGGTGGAGATCGGCAAGCCGGACTTCATCGGCCCGCGCTGACCGGTCACCGTCGCTGAACCCGCGGTTCATATCCGGACGCGCATGAGCATCGAATACGACCCGATCACGCCGCCCGGCAGGCTGTCCGTGCTGCAGGAGCTGCGCCTGCCGCTCGACCTGCTGCGCTGGGCCCCGTCGTGGCTGGCGCAGAAGACTGGCCAGGCCGCGCAACCCCAGCCCGTCATCCTGCTGCCGGGCTTCGGCGCCGGGCCGGGATCCATGCGGTTCATGGAGTCGTTCCTGCGCCGCCGGGGTCATCACGTCCGCGATTGGGGCCTCGGCACGAACACCGGGGACGCGAAGAAGCTCCGTGTCCGCCTGAAAAGCATCGTCGAGGCAACGGTGGCTGAGCGTGGCGAGCCGCCGGTGCTCGTGGGCTGGAGCCTGGGCGGGTACATCGCACGGGAATACGCGCGCGAGCACCCGGAAGACGTGCGCAAGGTTGTCACGCTGGGCAGCCCGGTCATCGGTGGCCCGCGCTATACGGCCACCGCGCGGCGGTACCGTGCGCAGGGACACGACCTCGATCACATCGAGCGCAGCATTGCCGACCGCTATGCGACGCCTTTGCGGGTGCCCGTCGTAGCCGTCTACTCGAAGCGTGACGGCGTCGTCGCCTGGCAGGCGTGCATCGACCGCTGGTCGCCCGACGTGCGTCACATCGTGGTCAACGAGACCCACATCGGTCTGGTCTTCGCTCCGCGGGTCCTGTCGCTCGTCGCGGACGAAATCGAAAAGGACCTCTAGACCGCCCGCGGCAGGCTCCGCCAGCCGGGCTCAAAGCGTGCCGACGGACCGCGCCAGACGCAGTTGCGCCAGGCTCGCGTCCAGCACCGCATCGTCGCGGTTCTTGAGCGCCCGCACGCGCAGCGTCTCGGCTTCGAGCAACTGGGTCTGCGTGCCGAGGCCTGCGCGATAGCGCTCCTGCGCAATGCGCAGGCTCTCGTCCGCCTGTGCGGCCGCATCGGCCGTGACGACCACGCGCTGCCGCGCTTCGTGCAACCCGAGCCACGACTGCCGTACCTGCAGCGCGACCAGGCTCGCCGCATCCGCGTGCTGCTGCTGCGTCGCGCGTCGGGTCCGCTCCAGGGACGCGGCGCGCTTGCGTGACTGGCCGCCGTCGAAGAGCGCCCACTGCACTCCGATGCCGGCCATGCCGACGTCGTTGTCATCGAGAAACTGGTTCTCCAGGTACTGGTAACCGCCGCTCAACGCCACCTGCGGCAGCACTCGCGAGCGCTCGGTCCGCGCCATCTGGCCGTAGGCCTCGGCCTGCGCGTCAAGGGCCGTGAGCTCGGTGCGACGCGCCAGCGCCTGTTCTGTCAACTCCTCGAGAGTGCCGGGCACCTCGGCTGCCACCGCGATCGCTTCGTCGAGCTCGGCAGGGCGATCCATGGGTGCGCCGAGCCGGCGGTTGTAGCTTGCCAGCGCCACCTCGACCGCGTTCGCGGCGCGCAGTTCGTTCTGCCTCGCATCCGCCAGTGCCACCTGCGCGGCGAGCAGTTCGTTCCTGGGCACGAGTTCGCGCTCGAACATGCTGCCCGTGTCCCGGGCGAGCGATTCCAGTGTCTGCACGTTGCTGCGCGCCACCTCGAGCGCCTTGCGTGCGCGCAGCACCTCGACGTAGGCGTCCGCCACCGCGAGCTTCAGGTCCGCCGTTGCGGCAGTGACCTGCGCGCCGGCCCCGCGCTGCAGCGCTTCGGCGGCGCCGATGCTCGACGAGATGCGACCGCTGGTGAACAGCGGAATGGAGATCGACGCCGTACCCATGATCAGCTGATCGTCCTTGAACATCTCCGGCGGGACGATCGGCAGGCCGGTGAACGCAAAATCGAACGCGGGCGAGTCGTCGAGCTGGCTGTACGAGCCCGCGACCGCGACGGTCGGCCAGCGCTGTGCCCGCGCCGCCTGCGCGTCGAATTCCGCCGCTTCAGCGCGACTGCGGACCGACGCCAGCCCGTTGTCGTGCTGCAGCGCCAGGGCCCACGCCTCGTCGAGGGTTTCGGCGCGAGCGCCGCCGCCGGCCGCACCCAGCAGGGCGGCGAGCAACGCGATGCGGACGGCGGGGCCGGCTGTGGTCATGTCCATTTCCCCTGCCGCCTCAGGCGGCGTGCGTAGTCCGGTTGCGATAGCTGAAGTAGAGAATCGGGATCAGCACCAGCGTCAGCACCGTCGAGACCAGGATGCCGAAGATCAACGACACGGCGAGCCCGTTGAAGATCGGATCGTCGAGGATGAAGAAGGCGCCGATCATCGCGGCCGCCGCCGTCAAGGCGATCGGCCGCGCACGCACGGCCGCGGCGCGGATCACGGCATCCGCCAGCGCCTGGCCGCGAGCCACCTCGAGGTTGATGAAGTCGACGAGCAGGATCGAGTTGCGGACGATGATGCCGGCCAGGGCGATCATGCCGATCATCGAGGTCGCGGTGAACTGGGCGCCGAGCAGCGCGTGGCCGGGCATCACGCCGATGATGGTCAACGGGATCGGCGCCATGATGACGAGCGGCACCGCATACGAGCCGAACTGCGCGACCACCAGCAGGTAGATCAGCACCAGGCCGACGGAGTAGGCGAGGCCCATGTCGCGGAACGTCTCGTACGTGATCTGCCATTCGCCGTCCCACTTGACGCTGGGGCGGTAGGGATCGTCGGGCTGGCCGAAGAAGAACTGCTCGACCTTGTTGCCCGCGAACTGCGTGTCGCCCAGCGTGCCGACCATGGCAAACATGCCGTAGAGCGGGCTGTCGGTGTCGCCGACGGAATCCGCAGTGACCCAGGCATACGGCAGCAGGTCCTTGTGATAGATCGCGTTGTCCCAGTCGCGACGTTCGACCGTGGCGATCTCGGAGAGCGGGACTGCGGCGCCGGATCGTGAACGCACGCGCAACGCCAGCACCCCGGCCACGTCGGCCTTGGCGGGTACGTCGAGCTCGAGGCGAACCGGGATCGGGTACGTCTCGCGGCCGACCTGCACGTAGGTCGCGTCGAGCCCGCTGAGGCCGGCCGCCAGCGCCTGTGCTGCCTCGGCCTGGCTCACGCCGAGCATCGCGGCCTTCTGGCGATCGATGGCGACGACCAGGCGGGGACTTCTGGCCTCGCGACTGTCGTCGACGTCGACGACACCGTCGGTCGTGTCGAAGATCCTGCGGACTTCGCCCGCCAGCGCGGCCTGCGACTCCTGGAACGGTCCGTACACCTCGGCGACGAGCGGCGCCTGCACGGGCGGGCCGGGCGGTACTTCGACGACCTTGACCGAGCCGCCGTACTTGCGGCCGATCTCGGCCAGCCTGGGGCGTACTTCGAGCGCGATCTCGTGGCTCTTGCGGTCGCGGTGATGCTTGTCGACCAGGTTGACCTGGATGTCGCCGACCTCCGGGCCGCTGCGCAGGTAGTACTGCCGCACGAGGCCGTTGAAATTGATCGGCGCCGACGTGCCGGCATACACCTGGTAGTCGGTCACCTCCGCGCGCTTCGCGACTTCGCGCGCGAGCTCGTCCAGCACGCGGGCCGTTTCCTCGACCGGCGTGCCTTCGGGCATGTCCAGGACGACCTGGAATTCCGACTTGTTGTCGAAGGGCAGCATCTTCATGACCACCAGCTCGAAGGCCGCGAGCGAGACGGCGATGACGATGGCGACGAGGGTGCCCAGGTAGAGCTTGTGGCGGTGCGGCCGGGCGTCGTCGCCACGCAGGAAAGGCGACATGACGCGCTCGAACAGCTGGTGCAGGCGGGATTCCGCCTGCTCTTCGCCGGAGTGCGAAACCGGCGCGTGCGCCAGCAGCTTCCGCGACAGCCACGGCGTGAACGCGAGCGCGATCGCCAGCGAGATCAGCATGCCCATGCTCGCGTTGATGGGGATCGGGCTCATGTACGGTCCCATGAGCCCGCTGACGAACGCCATCGGCAGCAGCGCGGCAATCACGGTGAACGTCGCGAGGATCGTCGGGCCTCCCACTTCGTCCACCGCACGGGGGATCAGCTGCGCCAGCGACTCGCCCGGGTGCAGCGCCATGTGGCGATGGATGTTCTCCACGACGACGATCGCGTCGTCGACGAGGATGCCGATCGCGAAAATCAGCGCGAACAGCGAGACGCGGTTGATCGTGAAGCCCCAGGCCCAGGAAGCGAACAACGTCGCGGCGAGCGTGATGACGACGGCCGAGCCGACGACGATCGCTTCGCGCCAGCCCATGGTCAGCCAGATCAGCAGCACGACCGACAGCGTCGCGAAGCCGAGCTTCTGGATCAGCTTCACGGCCTTGTCGTTGGCGGTGTCGCCGTAGTTGCGGGTCACGGTGACCTCGACACCCTCGGGGATGTAAGTCCCGCGCAGGTGCTCGATGCGTTGCAGGACCGCGTCGGTGACGTCGATGGCGTTCTCGCCAGGCTTCTTCGAGACCGCAATCGTGACGGCCGGGGAGGTGCCGCCGAACTCGATGCCGTTCAACGCCGCGGCGGGTCCAGTGCCGAAGGTGACGTACTGTTCCGGCTGATCGGCGCCCAGCTGGACCGTCGCGACGTCGGCGAGATGGACGGGCCGGCCGTCGCGCACGGCGACGATCAACTCGGCGACGTCGTCGCGCGAGGCCAGGAACTGGCCCGCCTGCACGGGCAGCACGCCGTCGGTCGTGACCAGCGATGCCGGCGTGCTGCGCCACGTTGGCAGCCTGCAACGCTCCTGCGAGTTCACCCACGGTCAGGCCGTGGCTGGCGAGCTTCTGCGCATCGAGCGTGACGTGCACCGTCTCGTCCGGCCCGCCGATCGTGTAGACGTTGCGCGTGCCCGGGACGCGCTTGAGCTCGGACTCGACCGCGTGCGCAACCTGCTTGAGGTCATACGCCCCGCGTTGCTGGTCCTTCGTCCAGAGGGTGAGGCTCAGGATGGGAACGTCGTCGATGCCTTTCGGCTTGACCAGCGGCTGGCCGATGCCGACACCGGGCGGTCGCCAGTCCTGGTTCGAATAGATCGCGTTCCAGAGCCGGACGATCGCCGAAGTGCGCTCCTCGCCGACCTCGAACTGCACGGTCAGTACGGCGACCCCGGGCCGCGAGACCGAATAGATGTGCTTCACGCCGGAGATCTCGGCGAGCACCTTCTCCATGGGTGTGGCGACCAGGCTCTCGACCTGCTGCGCGCTCGCGCCCGGGAAAGGCACGATCACGTTGGCCATGGTCACGTTGATCTGCGGCTCTTCCTCCCGCGGCGTCACCAGCACGGCGAAGAGCCCGAGCAGCAGCGCGGTCAGGCCGAGCAGCGGCGTGAGCGAGCTGCCGAGGAACAGCTGCGCGACCCGGCCGCTGAATCCGAGCCGGTCACTCATGCGTGGCAGCCATCGGGCGGGCATCGGCACCGGCCGCAGCCGGGTCCGTCGCGACGCGTTCGCCCTTCGCGAGGCCCGCGATCACCTCGATCCGGTCGTCGAACGGCCGTCCGAGCCGGACCTGCCGCAGGACCACGCGCCCTTCGGGCGTCACCACGTACACCGCGCGCAGCTCGCTGCGCTCGACGACCGCACTGCGCGGCACGAGCAGCCGGCTGGCCTCGCCGGTGACGAAGCCGACTTTGGCGTGCATCCCCGGCGCCAGTGCCGACCGCCGTCACGGGCAGGTCGACGCGCGCACGGAACGTCCCCGACTGCGGGTCGGCGGCAGGGTAGACGGTGACTGCGGCAGAGGCGACGCGCTCGTTGCCGGCGTAGACATGGGCCTGTTGGAGCGTCCTGACCTGGGCCGCCACGCTCTGCGGAATCTCGACGACCACGCGCAGCTCGCCCAGTGCTGCCACGGTCAGCAGTGGCATGCCCGGCGCCACGGCTTCGCCTGCCTCGACGTACCTGGCCGTGACGACGCCGTCGTAGGGCGCCCGCAGCTCGGTGTACGCGACGCCTTCGCGTGCCGATTCGAGCCCGGCCTGTGCGGCCGCGAGATTCGCGCCCGCGGCGTCGCGTGCGGCCACCGCCTCGTCATAGGTCGCACGCGCCACGACCTTGCGCTCGTACATGTCACGGATGCGGTCGAACTGGGCGCGGGCCTGTGCGTCCTGCGCGACTGCCGCCTGCAACGCCGCCTGGGCCTGTCCGAGGCCTGCCACCTGCTCGGTCGCACGCAGCCGCATCAGCAGCGCCCCGGCCTTGACCGCGATCGTTGACGTCGACCTGTCACCTCGGCGACGCGTCCCGCCGTCTGCGCGGACAGCGTGGCCTGGTTCACGGCCTCGACCACGCCGTCGAGCAGCATTTCAGCCGGCGCCGTCTCGGTGCCGACCTCGACGGTGGCGAGCTGAGGCGCGGTGACCGCGCCGTGCCGGTCCGCTTCGCCGCCTTTACCGCATCCAGCCAGGGCCAGCGCACCGGTCGCGGCAGCCGCGAACAGGACGTTTCGACGGGCAATCGCGAGGCGCATGCGCAGTTTCCTTCGGATCCGGGATTCAGAACGCCGCACCCGACTGCACGCCGAGCTTCCTGAGGACGGTCGCGAGCGGGCAGAAGCCGGTGAACGAGGCCTGCAGCAGGTTCAGGCCGACGAAACCGGTGAGGAAGAACCAGTACCCGCTGACGTAGATGCCCAGCAACAGGCTGGCGAGAACCACGATGCCGGCGAAGCGCATGACGGCGCGGTCGATGTTCATGTGCAGTTCTCCGTGGACGCAGGTTGCTACGGTTGAGCGAGCCGTAATCATATTAGTGATTGCTAAATTAGGCAATTCGGATAGACTTCCGCGCCATGGCACGCCAGGCGAACCGAGTCCGACCTTCCGCCCAGGCGGCGCTCATGCCCGACCCGGCGAGGGTCGGCGAGATGCATGCCCATGCCGCGGAAGCTGCGGGCCTGCTCAAGGTGCTCGGCAACGAGCAGCGGCTGCTGATCCTCTGCAACCTGCTCGAAGGACCGTTGTCGGTCGGCGAACTGAACGAGCGCATCGAGCTCAGCCAGTCCGCGCTGTCCCAGCACCTTGCGCTGCTGCGCGAGGCGGGTTTCGTCGAGACCCGTCGCGAATCGCAATCGATCGTGTACTCGTTGCCCGCCGGGCCGGTCACGCGGGTGATGGCGGTGATGCAGGAGATCTACTGTCCCGCACCGCGCGGCCGTCGTTGATCCGGCTCAGGCCGGCTCGAGATCCCGCAATTTGCGGTAGAGCGTCCGTTCGCTGAGCCCCAGACGCTCGGCGAGCTCGCGCGCTCGATGCCCGCCACGCTGGGCAAGACTGCACCTACGTACCTTCTGCTGCCCTGCCTAGCGCGTCGTCCCCCGGCCTCGCGGATTCTCCTGCCTACCGCGCGCACACGTGCGGTTGCGCTTGATCGAGGGAGGAGGCGGGGATGGACTCGACTTTACACGCGCCTGCTCGAGCAGCACGCGGCGCATTGCTGCGCCGCACCGCGCGAGTGGCAATTGGCAGCGCGGTCGCGGCGATGGCTTGGGTCACGCCACTTCGCGCCGCCCCCGGTGACACCCGGCTGGTGAGTCGATCCATGACGCACGAGGCTGCCACCGGCTACGTCGATACCGGCAAGTCGATCAGCGCCGACGGCCGCTTCATCGTCTTCCTGTCCTGGGCATCGGACCTGGTGCCGGACGACACCAACGGTGCGGCCGACGTCTTCGTGCGCGACCGGCAGACGGGCACGATCGAAAAGGGTCGACGTCAGCTCGAGCGGAGCGCAGAGCAACCACACCAGCTGGCGCCCCGTGATCAGCGCCGATGGTCGCTACGTCGTTTACCAGACGAACTCGACCAACGTCGTCCCGGGCAACCGCAGCGCAGGGTTCATCCTGGTGCTGCGAGACCGCACGCTCGGGACCACCGAACTGGTGAGCGTCGATCGAACCGGCACCCATGCGCGGGCCGCGCAGGACGCGTCGATCAGCGCTGACGGGCGTTACGTCGCTTTTGCCTCCGCGGCCAACGACCTCGTGCCGGACGACACCAACGGCGTACAGGACATCTTCGTTCGCGACCGCCTGCAACGGCGCACGGCGCGCATCAGTGTCTCGTCGCGTGGTACCCAGTCGAACTGTTACCAGTGGGGCACGTCGATCAGCGCCGACGGCCGTTACGTCGCGTTCAATTCCTGCGCCGACAACCTCGTGGCCGACGACGCCAACGGTGACTATGACGTGTTCGTGCGCGACCGGGTTGCTCAGGCCACGGCCAGAGTCAGTCGTGCCATGCCCGGCGGGCAGGACCGCGGCGGGGTCGTCGATTCCACGATCAGTGCCGATGGCCGCTTCGTGGCCTTCAGCACGAGCGCACCGCTGGTTCCGGACGACACCAACGGCGCGACCGACGTCTTCGTGCGCGATCGCTCGACCGGCCAGACCGAGCGCGTGAGCATCGATACGAACGAGCGTGAGTCGAACGGTGACAGCGCCGGTGCCGCGATGAGTGCAGACGGACGCTACGTCGCGTTCTGGTCGAATGCCCACAACCTCACGCCAGAACCGTTCGGCCCGGGCATCTTCGTGCGCGACGGGTGGAACGGCACGCTCGAGCGCGCCAGCGTGGACTCGCTGGGCGGTCCCGTCCGGTACGTCGGGACCGAGCCCGCGATCAGCGCTGACGGCCGCTTCGTCGCCTTCGACACCGACACGCCGCTCGTGCCTGCCGACCGCAACCGCGGCTACTCGGCCTACGATGCCTACGTGCACGAGATCGGCGCGACGCGCACGCCCGCCTTCAGCTACACGATCCATCCGGCGGAGCTGGGCTTCGGCGAACGGGCGCTCGGCACGACGAGCTCGATGAGCTTCTGGTTGAAGAACACGGGACAGGTCTCGCTGCCGATTCAGGACATGCGCATGGTGGGTCCCGACCGTGAAGTATTCAGTCGCTCGCGACACTGCGAATTCGTGTTTCCGGGCGAGACCTGCCGGATCCGCGTGACGTTACATGCAGCCACACCGGGCGAAAAGTCGGCCCGCGTGCGCGTCGTCGCGGGCATCGACACGGTCCGAACCCGGCCGGTCAGTGCGACGGTAGTCCCCGCTGCCGCGAAGTAGCGCGAGGGCCTGTCCGCTCGCGCACCGCGCGCCCCTCGTCCTGTCCGCTGACCGCTTCTTCAGGGCGCTTCGATGGCTCCGATGTCGGCCATCGCCGAACCACGCGAATGGCCGACCTGGTCCAGCTCGGACCGCTGCACGGCCAGGGTCTGCCGGGTCGTCAGCGTTACGCGCAGCTGCAGGTTCTCCTCCAGGTAACCCGAAGTGAACAGCCTGCGCCACTGCGCGGAGCCCAGCAGTTCCGGGCCCAGGCCGGGGATGTCCTGCGCCGCCAGGTATGCGTCGAGCCGGTGCCAGAACTCGATGTACGGATAATTCTCGAGTTCGCGCGGCCAGGTCTGGGCCGGTCCGAAGAACCGCGTTGCGGAAAGCGTCACGATCGGCGCGCCGTCCGGATCGCGGTAAGGCTGCACACCGGCGGTGGTCGCGTCCGAGTCCACCGTCTGCAGGAAGTTCTCGAAGTCCGCGGTGAAGAGGGCCGCGAAATTCCCGAGCGCATACAGCTTCTCGATGCGTGCGAGCAGGATGCCCAGGAAGTTGTCGGTCCCGGAATAAACCCGGTACTCGCCCAGCGTCTCGTCGACGACGTAGCGCGCAGCGGGGACCTGCGCGAGCGCGCTGCCCTGTGGCTGGTAGTGCAGCGGTGCCGGTGTTCCCGCCTGTTCGCCGACGCTCATGATCGACGTGGACAGCGTGACGCCGCCCACCAGGTCGAGCACGTCGCCTGCGGCGGCTCCGCTCACGTCCCCCGCCTGCGGATAGTGCTTGCGGATCAGCGAGCGCCAGTTCGGCACGCCGACGGGGCGAGCATCTGGGTGAAGTCGAGCTTGCCGAAGCGGTTGTAGCCGGCACTGCGGAAATAGAAGAGCGAGCCGGTGAATACGTCCTGTGCATACGTGGTCGCGCCGATCGCCTCGACAGTGTTACCCGCGATGATCGAATGGCCGATCACCATGTCCTCGACGGCATGCGCATTGCCGACCGTGGCGGCGACGGCCCCCGCCAGGTTCGGGCGCCCGAGACTGTCGGTGCGCGGCACGCCGCGCGTCCGGTTCTCGACGATCGTGCAGCCCTGGATCTCGAGATAGCCGTTGGAGATGTACACGGCACCGGCACGCCAGTAGCCCGCACGCAGCAGAACGACGGCAACCGGGGATCCGGTTCGACGAGGTTGCGGGCGATGGTCGTGTTCGTGACCCGCAGCGTCTTGGCGTTGCCGATGCCGCCGCCGTCGGAGTACAGGCCGCCGCCATAAGCCATCAGCGCCCGCAGGCGATTGCCGGTCACTGCCGAACGGTCGATGCGCGACACGGTCGCCGTGTTGTCGGCACCGCCCACGGCAAAGACGCCACCGCCCGCCGCGCCGGCGCCCGCGACCGAATTGCCGCTGATGACGCAGCGCGAGATGTCGACGATGTCGGCATACACGGCGCCGCCGAACGCGCCGCGGTCACGTGACGAGTCGAAGTCGCCCTCGGCATGGTTGTCGTAGAATTGGCAGTCCGCGAGCGTCGCCACACCCCAGACCGCGACGGCCCCACCCCGGCCCAGCGTCCACGGCTGGTCGTCGGCATTCACGACGGCCAGCTTTTCCGTGACGCTGTGTCCGCCGGTGATGGCCACGTTCGTCAGCGTCAGGTTGCCGTACACCGCCAGGACGCGTGCGGCAGGTTGCGTGCCCATGGCCCAGGCCAGCGTGATGCCCCGCGGCAGGTTCGAGGCATCGATGACGACGTTCTTGCGCGCATACAACGCCGAGCGGCCGTAGTCGCGTTCGAAATAGCCCTTGAGGTAGGAGACCGGGCCGCTCGGTTCGTCGCGCATGCCCATGACTTCGCCCTTGAGGACGGTATGCTCGGCGCCGACGATGGACAATGCGATCGTGCCCCCGTCGAGAGACGGGTCGAACGTGATGCGGGCTCCGGAGGGCGCGCCGGCAAGGGCGGAGCGCAGCGTCACGATGCCGGCTGCCGGGTCTCGGTATCGAGCAGCGTATTGACGACCAGGCGATCCGCGGTATCCGGCGGGGGCTCCGCGGCCGGGCCATGGTGGCCGCCGCCCCCGCACGCGCCGAGCGCGAGCAGGCTGGAGAGCAGGAATGTCTTGCCGGGGAATCGCATTGCACACCTCCGTACCGGGTGGCTGTGCAAGCGTAGCTGCGTCAGTCAGTCCCCGCGTCCGTGAAATCCACGCCGCTGCAACGAGTTACGCGGCGTGCGAGGGGGACGGCGGCAAAAAAAAGAGCGGCAGGCCCGAACCGGCGCGTGCCGCTCACGGGTCGAGCCAGAGCCAGGGGCTCGACTACTCGACTATTTGCCGTCGCGGTCCGAATCGCCGGGGGTCGCGCGCTCGATCGTATCGCCGACGCGGTGGAACGCATCGCGGGCGGCGTGCCTGGCCTGGTCCCAGCTCAATCGCGAGTGGCCACGGGAGCGATCCCAGTCGCTCGCGAATTCGGTCTCGACCTCGTCGAACGAGCGTCCCTGGTACTCCGGGTAGCGCTCATAGCCGTAACGATACGCCGGGCCGTAATCGCTCCATTCCGCGTTCGTCCCGACGTAATGGCGCGTCTGGTAGTTGTCGCGCCAGTAGGCGTCTTCCACGGACGGGTCGATGCGCTCGGCGATCGCATGACCGGCCAGCCCACCCGCGACGGCGCCGACAGCCGCCCCGATCACCGTGCCCGCGGGCCCGGCAGCGGAACCTGCCGCAGCGCCGGCAATGGCCGCACCGGCCACGCCGCCTGCCGCACCGCCGGCGAAAGCACCGCCCGCCGTGCCCAGCGGATGCGAGCCCGGCTCGTCCGTGATCGGATCACGATTTGCATCACGGTCGCGGTTCGATTCTGCCATGGTTGCCTCCTTGCTTGACGTGGCCCGGGTGGACTCCACCGGGGAAGGCGAGACTATTTAAAACGTGGCCCCGCTGCGGTATGTAGGAGCACGGTGCGCACGAACGAGCGAGTGCGCCGCCAGGTGGGGGGACGTGTCAAATGACGCCTGCGCCTGTGTCAACCCGGGGACTGTCGTGACGATGAACGCCTTGGAATTGCGCATTCCGCCCCTGGCCGTGATGTTGTTCGCGGCCGCGGCCATGTGGGCGGTTGCGCGACTGGTTCCGTCGGTGGAGGCGGCGCACGCCGCGCGGCTCGCCGTGGCCGTGCCGCTCGGTCTCGCCGGCCTGCTGGTCGCGTTGGCCGGGGTGAGGGAGTTTCGCCGGGCGCGCACGACGCTGCATCCACAACACCCCGAGGCCGCCTCGAGCATCGTCCACGGGAATCTATGCCTGCACCCGCAATCCGATGTACCTGGGGGTGGTGCTCATGCTGCTGGCCTGGGGCGCGTGGCTGGCAAACCTGGCGTCGCTTGCGCTCGCGGCGGCGGTCGTGCCCTACCTGAACAGGTTCCAGATCAAACCGGAGGAGCGGGCCATGGCGCGCAACTTCGGCGCGGCATACGAAGATTACCTGCGCCAGGTGCGGCGCTGGCTTTGACCCCGCGCCGCGAGGGACGGGGGGCCGCGCATGTCATCGATTGCGCGCTCCCCCGCATCGCTCCCCGGCAACCACATGGCCCAGGTCCGCGCAGCGCTCATCCTTGCCGCAGTGGTCGCCGCGGCATCCGCCCCGGCGGCAGCCGCGGATCCGCCTTTGCCTCCGTGGTACGGGATCTGCAACGCGCCGCGCTCGAAGACGCTCGGGCGTACGAGACGCTGCGGTCCCTGACGGAGGAGGTCGGCGCGCGCTTCGCTGGCAGCGAGGGCGACGCCAAAGCCGTCGAGTGGCGCTGCGGACCCTGCGTGCGCAGGGATTGCCAATGTCCGCGCCGAGCCTGTGACCGTGCCGCACTGGATCCGCGGGAAGCTCGCGTGCAGGTCATGGGTGTGGGCGAGCCGCTCGATCTCGTTGCACTGTCCCTGGGGATCGGTGGGCACGGACGGTGGCCCGATCGAGGCCGAGCTGATCGCTGCGACCACTCTCGACGAGCTGGCGCGCCTCCCCGAAGCCGAAGTTGCGGGCAAGATCGTCTTCCTCTACGACCGCATGCTCGAGACCCGCGACGGGATCGACTACGGCCAGACCGTCCGCAATCGCAGCGCCGGCGCTATTGCCGCAGCGAAGCTCGGTGCGCGCGCCCTGGTGATCCGTGCCGTCGGCACCGAGGACGCAGACCGGCCGCACACCGGCGGCATGCGCTATGCCAGCGGCGTCCCGCGCATTCCGGGGTTCGCCATAGGCAACCGCAGCGCGGACATCCTGCTCGAGAAATATGCGCGGGGGCCCGTCAGGCTACGGGTCTCCAGCACGGCGCGGTGTGCGGGCACGGCGACGAGTGCCAATGTCGTCGGCGAGGTCCCGGGCCGGGCAGCCGGAACCGCCGGGGAGGAGTTCGTCGTGCTCGCGGCGCACCTCGATTCATGGGACGTCGGCCGTGGCGCGCAGGACGACGGGGCGGGCGTGGCGACCGTACTCGAGGCCGCACGGCGGATTGCCGAGCTGCCGCAACGCCCGCAGCGCAGCCTCCGGGTCGTGCTTTATGCGAATGAGGAATTCGGGCTGTCCGGGGGCAAGCGCTACGTGCTCGAACACGAGCCGGACCTCGTACGTCATCACAGCGCGATCGAGGCTGACCTCGGTTCCGGCCGCCCGTTCCGGTTCGAGTCGCGCGTGGACGGGAACGACGTCCCTGCCGCGATCCGTATCGCCACCCTGCTCGAGCCGCTTGGCGTGCCCTTCACCAGTAACGACACCGGGGGCGGGGCCGACATCGGGCCACTGCGCGAGCGCGGCGTGCCGGTGTTCGAACTGCAGCACGACGCGTCGAAGTACTTCGAGATCCATCACACGGAAGCCGACCAGCTCGACCGCGTCGACCGGCGTGACCTGGCCTTCAGCGTCGCTGCGTACGCAACCGTCGCGTGGGCCCTTGCCGAAGGGCCAGCCCTGCGGCAGCTGTCGCGGACATGGCCGGCGCCGGTGGACTCCGTCCATCCCTGCGAATGGCAGCCTTGAGCGGCGCGCCAGTTCGAACCATGACGCACGAAGCCCTCATCGTCCAGCAGCCTGCCGGCGCGCCTCGCCAGCTCGTGCTGCTGTTCCACGGGCTCGGCGCCGACGCAGCGGACCTGGCCCCCGTCGGCCAGCGGCTCGCGTCGAATATCCGCAGGCACTGGTCGCCAGCCTGCGCGCGCCGTATCCCTGCGACTTCGGGTTCGGGTATCAATGGGTCTCGTCGGTCGACGGCGACGACACGCGCAGGATCGAGCGCGTCCGTGCGGAAATGCCGGGATTCGCCGCGGAGATCCGCCGCTGGCAGCTGCAAGCGGGCCTCGGCCCCGAGGCGACGGTCCTCATCGGCTTTTCGCAGGGGGCGATGATGGTGCTCGAGGCCGTGAGCCATGCGGGCGACACCGCGATCGCCGGGCGCGTCGTCGCCGCGGCTGGCCGCTATGCGCAGCTGCCGGAGGAGGCGCCGGCGGGCACCACGCTGTTTCTCATGCACGGCAAGGCCGACGAGGTCGTGCACTACGGCTACACGGTCGAGGCCGCCAAGCACCTGGTCAGCTTGGGGGCCGACGTAGTCGCCGACGTGATTCCGTTCGTCGGCCACACGATCGATGCCGAAGTGCTGGAACTGCTCGTCGAACGCCTGCGCAAGCATGTTCCGCAGCGTCACTGGGAGGCGGCCATGCGCGGGGCACCCCCTGCGAGCGGCACTACGCAGTCGTAGTACGATAGGCGCTGGCCCACGTCAGCATTGCAGGAAAAGCTCGACCATGAACGCTCCCGCCTCCGCCCTGCGCTTGCCGGAACCTTCGCTGATCAGCTACACGCACTGGATGTACGCGCTGCATGCAGCCAGCGCGCTGATCGGAATCTGGGTGCAGCCACGGTCGTGGGCGGGTTCATCTTCGGCGTTCCGTCGATCGTCGCCGTCGTCATGAACTACGCCCGGCGCTCCGACGCCCGCGGTACCTACCTCGAGTCGCACTTTTCCTGGCAGCTGCGCACCTTCTGGTTCGCCGCACTGGCCGCGCTGCTCGTGTTCCTGCTGTCCTTCCCGCTGTTCTTCGTGCTGGTCGGGTTCCTCACGTTCCCGGTCGGGATATTCCTGGTCGGCGTCTGGATCATCTATCGGGTGGTCCGCGGCTGGCTCAGGCTCAAGGACGGGCAGGCCATCTGATCCTGCGGTAATTTTCCCGCCCTTTCCGATTCCCGCCCCCGGGGCGGGCCCGCCGCTTGTTTCTTCCACGGAGTTCGTCATGGTCGTTGCCCAGAACAAGGTCGTACTGATCCACTACACGCTCAAGGACGACGCAGGCACCGTCATCGACAGCTCGTCCGGGCGCGAACCGCTGGCCTACATCCATGGCCAGGAGCCGAAGAACCTGATCGCCGGCCTCGAGAACGCCCTCGAGGGCAAGCGGCGGGTGCGAAGCTCAGCGTCACGTCGCGCCGGCCGAAGGCTACGGCGAATACGACGCGGGCAAGGTGCAGCGCGTGCCGAAACGCCAGTTCGGCGGCGTCAAGAACCTGCAGCCGGGCATGCAGTTCCAGGCCCAGACCTCGAGCGGCGAAGTCAACGTGATCACGGTCAAGTCGATCCAGGGCGACATGGTCACGATCGATGGCAACCACGAGCTGGCGGGCAAGAACCTGAACTTCGACGTCGAGATCACCGAAGTGCGCGATGCCACCGAGGAAGAGCTGGCCCACGGGCACGTGCACGGCGCCGGGCGGGCATCATCACCACTAGTTCTCATTCGCAGCTGCTCTCGCGACGGCGGGACGAAGCTGCGAACTAGTCATTAATACCTAACTGTCACTCGGACAGTGCGGAAGCGAAGAAACCCACGTCGTAGCAATCTACGCTCCGTACGTTTTTCCTCCTGCGTGAATTCGGCCGGTCGCCGCTAGGGTCACCGGCCTTCTTTTTGCGCGTCCGCGCCGCATCGACATCGCCCTCAGCGCGGCAACGCCGGCAGGCGGAAATCGCTGTCGAGCGCAGCGAGCGTCGGCGGGTCGCGGCCGTAGATGTCCTTGCGGAAGATGACCTGCCCGTCGGGCCGTGGCTGCGCGGTCCAGTACAGGATCAGCACCGGCACCGGCTTCTGCGAGGTTCACGGTGCGCGTCTCCTTCGAGTCGATCAGCGCCTTGATCGACTGCTGGTTCCACTGCGGGTCGTTCAGCACCAGCTCTGCCAGCTCGAACGGCTTCTGCACGCGGATGCAACCCGAGCTGAACGTGCGCTGGTCCTGGTCGTACAGCGATTTGGCCGGCGAGTCGTGCAGGTAAACCAGGTACGGGTTGGGGAACATGATCTTGACGAGGCCCAGTGCATTGTTCGGGCCCGGGATCCTGGCGGAACTGGTACGGGGGCAGGCGCGACGGCCCGTACTTGTGCCAGTTGATCGAGTACGGGTCGACCTCGCGGCCGCTGCCGTCGAGCACGCGGATGTTCATGCGCTTGAGCGCGCCCGGGTTGCGCTGCAGCTCCGGCAGCTTGTCCTTGACCAGGATGCCGGGCGGAATCGTCCACGTCGGGTTGAACACGACGTACGTGATCATCGAGCGGAAGATCGGCGTCTCGCGCTCGGTCGCGGCCGACGACGACGCGCGACGTCCAGATCGGCTCGTCGTTCCGGAAGTACGAGACGTAAAAGCCCGCGACGTCGACGAGCACGAACTCGCCCTTGATCTCGTGCAGCGTCCAGCGCGCGCGCTCGAGGTTGATGCGGATCTGGTCGATGCGCGCTGCGACCGGCACGTTCATCGCGGCGCGCGTGCCCGGGCCCGACGGCGCCGTCGGCCGTGAGGCCGTGGCGCTCCTGGAAATTCTGTACGGCCTGTTGCGAGCGCCGCGTCGTAGGATCGCGGGCGCGTCGTGCGGTCGGGCTGCGCGTTCGGCACGCGAGCGCAAGGTCCTTCGTGATGCGCAGTCGCTGCGCAGCACCGGAATGCGCGAGTCCTGCATGCCCGGGCTTCAGTGTCGGACCATCCGCCAGGCTCGGCCAGCCGCCCGCCGTGGCGATCGCGCGGTACTCGCGCAGCCGCTCGCGACCGCGCTGAGTACCAGACGTGCTGCGGCCGCACGGCCTCTAGCGTCTCGCGGATCTCGCCGGCCGCCAGCCGTTGCGCGAGGCGCTGTAGCGCGCGCTCGGGCGGCACGGGTCGCTGCGAGAAATTCCACTGCGAGACTGAGCTTCATGCGGATCCACCTTGCCGAGGAACAGGTGATACAGGGAGAGCATGAATGCGTCGGTCGCGAGCAGGTCGAGGTCGGCGCGGTCCTGCGACGGTCAGCCGGTTGCGCATGCGCAGGTCGAGCCGATACGACTGCAGCGCGTCGTAGTGGTAGTCGGCGGGGTCGAGACCGTCGTCGCGCATCTCGCCGATCGAGGTGATCAGTGCATCGAGACGCGCCGGGTCCTGCCAGGCTGGCTGGAACTGCTGCGACTCGTAATACTGCGCGACGAGTTCGTCGGCGATGATCCGCGCGCCGCGCACGTCGTGCTGCGTGTCGTACCGCAGGTGGTCGATGCGGTCGCGGATCGCCTCGGACGAGCGGGTGACCGCTGCGGCCGGCGCGGGACAGGGTCGCGCTGGCTGCGCCTGCGTGACGGAAACCGTCGCACAGGCGAGCCACAGCAGGGCAACGAGCGCCCGCGGAAGGGTCGTTTTCATGATTCTCCTGATGTGCTTGCAGTGAGCGAGAGGCCGCCCCACTCGGCTGCCGTCCTGGTGTTCGTCGTCGTAAGCGTCAGGCGCGCACGACCTTGGCCGTGAGGTCGTACGCATCGGCGCCGGTGATCTGCACGTTCGCCCAGTCGCCGGGCTTGAGGTTCCTGCCCGGCCTCGCGATGCGCACGACGCCGTCGATCTCCGGCGCATCCGCCATGGAGCGCGCGATGGCGCCAGCGTCCGGGTCGACGCTGTCCACCAGCACCTGCATGCGCTGGCCGACCTTCGCGGCCAGTCGCTGCGCACTGATCGACGCGGCGAGCTCCATGAAGCGGTCGAGCCGCTCCTGTTTCACCTCCTCGGGCACGGGATCGGGCAGCGCGTTCGCTGCGGCACCGGCGACCGGCGAATACTTGAAGCAGCCGACGCGGTCGAGCTGCGCCTGCTGCAGCCAGTCGAGCAGGATCTCGAAATCCGCTTCGGTTTCGCCCGGAAAGCCGACGATGAACGTGCTGCGCAGCGTGATGTCGGGACAGGCCTTGCGCCACGCGCGCGATGCGCTCGAGCGTGTTCTCGGCGTGCGCCGGCCGCTTCATGAGCTTGAGCACGCGCGGGCTGCCGTGCTGGAACGGGATGTCCAGGTAGGGCAGTACCTTGCCCTCGGCCATCAGCGGGATCACGTCGTCGACGTGCGGATACGGGTACACGTAGTGCATGCCGCACCCACGCACCGAGCGATCCCAGGGCTCGCGCGAGGTCGGCGAAGCGAGCCTTGACCGGCTTGCCGCCCCAGAAGCCCGTGGCATACTTGAGGTCACGCCGTAGGCGCTCGTGTCCTGCGAGATCACCAGCAGTTCCTTCACGCCCGCCTTCACGAGGCGTTCCGCCTCGAGCATGACCTCGCCGATCGGTCGGCTCACGAGGTCGCCGCGCATCGACGGGATGATGCAGAAGGTGCAGCGGTGGTTGCAGCCTTCGGAAATCTTCAGGTACGCGTAATGCCGCGGCGTCAGGCGGATGCCCTGCGGGGGCACGAGGTCGACGAACGGATCGTGCAGCGGCGGCAACTGCTCGTGCACGGCCGCCACGACTTCCTCGTAGGCGTGCGCCCCCGTCACCTTGAGCACGCTCGGGTGCCGGTCGGTGATCGTCTCGGGGCGGGCGCCGAGACAGCCCGTCACGATCACCTTGCCGTTGCGCGCGAGGGCTTCGCCGATCGCATCGAGCGATTCATGCACGGCGTCGTCGATGAAACCGCAGGTGTTGACGACGACGAGGTTCGCGTCCTCGTACGTGCCGACGATGTCGTAACCTTCCGCGCGCAGCCGCGTCAGGATGCGTTCGGAATCGACCAGTGCCTTGGGGCAGCCGAGGGAGACGAAACCGATGCGGGGTGGGGAAGCGGGCATTTAGAACGCGCAGCCGCCCCCGCCGCAGCCTCCGCCGCCGCAGGGGCCCGGTGTCGCAGGGGCGCTCCTGCCCGCTGCCGAGCGAGGCCGCGTGCACCACGCCGCTCGCGCCGATGAGCTTCTCGACCCGGGCCCGGCCCGGCGTGCCGTCGAGCGGCAGGCCGGCCCTCCTGCAGACCTCGCCCCAGGTCGCGAGCTTCTCCGCCATCTTGTGGCTGACCTCGACGGTGCGGCCGTTGCTCGGGCAGTGGTAATCGTAGGTAGGCATTGCGCAGCGGGGTGGGAGCACGTTGACGGGGCGCGATTCTAGCGCAAACGTGCGCAGCCGGACCGACCGGACGGCCTGCCGCGGCGAGGCGGGTCAGCGGGAGGGTGACAGGTACAACCGGTCGTCGAAGCTCATGACCCAGCGCGGCCGGTAGACCACGGCCATGCCCATGATCATGCCGTTCGCCACCGCTTCGCCGAAACTCATCAGCGGCAGGATCGCGAAATATTCCGGCCCGACGGCGGCCGTCGCGAGGGTCCCGCTGAGCCCGATGAGCGCGAACCGCACGAGCCCGGCGAGATTGAAGGCGAGCGCTGACCCGAGGGCCGTCGTCACGAAGAAATAGATGAAGTAGTTGTGCGGCAGCCGGGCGTGGACCTGCTCGTGCAACCACGCGGTGAAGAGCGCGGGTACCACCGCCATGCAGAGCAGGTTCGGGCCGTAGTTCGACCATTCCGCCTGCCCGACGAAACTCAACACCGCAAGCACGAGCGCGCCGGCCACGACGGCGAGTTGCCAGCCGTGCATCAGCGTGAGAGCGGTCACGAGCAGGAAGCGCACCGAGAGGCCGGGCGTGATGCCTGCCTTCATCGCCCAGACCACGAGCAGCAGCGCCATCGAGACGAACCAGACCCACTGCCGCTCGCGGTCGAGCAGCCAGGCACGCCACGGTGCGCCGTGCAGCGCAAATGCCAGGCCTGCGCCGCCGAGCGCGGAAGCGACGATGTTGACTCCCGCCGAGAGCAGGCCTGCTTCGATCAGCATTCGTTCGCCGGTTCGGGTTCGGCCCGGGGCGGGACTGCGGCCGGGCCGGCCGCCGCCGCGGCCTTGCCGGCGCCGAGCCGGACCGCCGCTTCGGCGGAAACGCTGCGCAGGTGCAGGTCCTGCTGCGGGAACGGGATCTCGATGCCGGCCTGCTGCAGCGCCTCGTAGATGCGGACCGTCAGCTGGCTGCGGATGTTGACCCAGTCGCCGAAATCGTTGGTCCACGCGCGGATGCTGAATTCGAGCGCGCTCGTGCCGAAGCCCGTGAAGACGATGTTCGGGGCGGGGTCGACCGCCACGCCGGGCGTCGTGCGCGCCACGTCCTCGAGCAATGCGAGGACGCGACGCGGGTCGTTGCCGTAGGCCACGCCCACGTTGACGTCGATGCGGCGATCCATGTCGCTGAGTGTCCAGTTGATCAGCTTCTCGGACAGCAGCGTGCCGTTCGGGACGACGACGTCGGCGCCTTCAAAAGTCGTCAGCGTCGTCGCACGCATGCCGATCGAGCGGACCTTGCCCGAGGTGCCGGACACCTCGACGACGTCGCCCGGCTGGATCGGCCGTTCGAACATCAGGATCAGGCCCGAGACGAAATTGTTGACGACGTTCTGCAGCCCGAAACCGATGCCGACGCCGAGGGCGCCGAACACGATCGCGAACTGGCTGGTCTCGAAACCTGCGGCCGCCAGCGCGACCATCAGGCCGACCAGCACCAGGCCGTAATAGCTCAGCGAGGCGACGCTGTTGGCGACGCCGCGCGGCAGGTCCATCTTCGGCAGCATTTCGTCGCGCAGCACGTAGCGCACGGTCTTGGCGACCCAGAACGCGACGTAGATGGACGCGATGAACAGCAGGATGCTGCGGAGCGTCACCGAGAGCTGGCCGGCTTCGAGCGGGTAGTTCAGGACGGCCTTGAGGAAAGCGAAGAGCGGACGCGCGATGCGGAACTCGTTCAGCACGACGAGGACCCACGCCACCAGCGCAGCGAACATCACCAGGCGGTTGAGGCTGGCGAGCATCGCCCCGGCATGCTCGGTGATCACGCGGAATCGCGTCATCGTCCGCCGTGCGAGCAGGAAGCTCAGCACGGACGAGATCACGTTGGCGCCGGCGTACAGCGCGAGGCCGACGTACGCGCTGTCGAGAACCGCGCCCGTCAGCATCTCGGCCAGCGACACGTTGCCGACGAGGTTCGCGATGACTGCCGCCAGCAGTGCGGCGACGGCGAGCCACGCGGCCGCGCGGACGATGCCGTGGGGTGCCGGCGTGCCGGCCCGTACGTGGCGCGTCTTCGACGAGAACAGGAGCCACGCCAGGACCGCCACCGACACCAGCGCGATGCCGAGCATGTACAGGCGGTAATAGCATCGGGTCGCCGAGCAGCAGAACGCTGAGGCGGTAGAGCACGTACAGGATGGTCCCGACGACCGGCCATTTCCCCAGTACCTCGAACACGCGTGGCGGCAGCAGGCGCAGCACCGGCACGAGCGCCAGCAGCAGCGCGAGCTGGTGCATCACCAGGGGCGCGTCCGGGAAGAAGAACGGGATGCCGATGAGCACGAGGAGCAGCCACGCGGAAACGGGCCGGCGCAGTACCTTGGCGGCTGCCTGCATCGCGGGCTCCGTCGTCACGGCCTTGCGGCTGCGCCACCCGAGCCAGAGCAGCAAGGGCAGCAGCACGAGGGCGCCGATCCGGTAGGTCGCGAGGCGGGCGCGGTTCGCGGCGCCCCATTCCGCAAGGAAGGCCGTTTCGAGACGCAAGCCGGCTTCGGTGCCCTTCAGCTCGGTCGTGGTGAAGCGCGCGTCGTCCCACGCTTGCCACGCGGGCGGGGCGTCCACCGTGCCGAGCCGGCGGTCGTAATATGCAATCGCCGCGTCCACGCTCTTCCTGCCGGCATCGATGCTGGTCTGGACGGTGTTGGCGCGCCGGCGCAGCTTGAGCTGCTCGTCGAGCGGCCGCGACAGCGCCCGTTCGGCCTGGGTGAACTGGTCGATGATCACGTCGACGCGGTCGACGAGCGCGGGGGTGACGCCTCCTCCGCTCATCGAGTCCCGGGTCGCTTGCCAGACGATGCGGCGCTTCGCCAGCTCCGAGGCATCCTCCGTGTACGTGCCTGTCGCGCGGTCCAGTTCGGCCCGCCAGTCGTCAAGTTCCCGCTGGTAAAACTTCCAGTGGTTCTCGAGGCTTTCGAGTCGAATGACCGAAAGGTGCCTGAGGTCCTCCCTGGCGGTAACTTTCGCCAGGTTCGCGATCCCCGCCGCGAGGGCCTCGAGTTCCACGCGGAGCGTCTTGCTCGGGTCCTTGCCCTGGGCGCGTACGACGACGTCTTCGGCGAAGCGTTCGTCGATGTCCGCCCGCATGGGGATGTCGCCCGTCGCGATCGGTTCGACGGACGGGGTCTTGGCGGTCGTCTCGGCAGGGGCTGCGGCCGCCGGGGCGCTCCCCGGCAGCCCGGGAATTGCACCGGTCGCCGACGCACAGCAGAACAACAGAACGCAGGCGAGCGATCCGAGGCGCAACGAGGAGCGTCCCGGGCCGGCCATTATCTGCATCGGGTGCACCATGGGCTGATTCGATCCACTGGGAAAAAGCGTGGCCATTGTCGCATCTGGGCCGGCGCAGTCCTACAGCGGAGCCCGCGTGCACCGCGCCGCGCTCTGGCAGAATGCCCGCCCCGCCAGGGATCCCGAGCCATGCACGACCTCTTCGCCTCACTGCTGCAGTGGTACCTCGACGCCCTCGACCAGGGCGGTTACCTGCTGATCGGGCTGCTCATGGCCATGGAAAGCTCGATCATCCCGTTGCCCAGCGAGTTCGTGATCCCGCCGGCGGCGTACCTGGCCCATGCCAAGGGCACCTTCTCGCTGCCAGGCATCGTGATCGCGGGGACCGTGGGGTCGTGGCTCGGTGCGACCGTGATGTACTGGGCGTCCTACCTGCTCGGCCGGCCGCTGCTGCTGCGCTTCGGCGGCTATGTCGGCATCACGCCGCGCAAGATCGAACAGGCGGAGAACTGGTCGTCCCACTACGGGCTGGTGGGCGTGTTCGTCTCGCGGCTGCTGCCGGTCATTCGCCACCTCATCGGCATTCCCGCCGGCGTCGTGCGCATGAACTACCTGTGGTTTTCGCTGGCGACCCTCCTCGGTTCGGCCCTCTGGTGCTCGGTGCTCGTCTGGGTCGGCGTCACGGCCGGGCAGGACCAGCAGCTGATGCAGGGCAGCCTGCAGCGGATCTCGCTGTGGGTCGGCGGGCTGATGGGGTTCCTCGGTGCGCTGTACTACTTCTTCGTCCACCGGCACATGCGCCGCCGGTGACGCGCGCACGGCCATGAGTGAGACGGCCGCGACGTCGAGCGGGGCTGCCGCTGTTCCGGCGCCAGGCAAGTCCATCGATCCACCTGCCGGCACAGCGGCGCGATCCACTCACGGGTCGCGCCCGGGTCGACTATCGCGCCGTCGCCATGCTCGCGTTGCCGTTGATGCTCAACAGCAGCCTGCAGGCCGTCATCAGCCTGACGGACACCTGGTTCGTCGGGCACATCTCGACCACGGCGATGGCAGGCATGGCGGCCGTGTACTGGGTGGTCCTGCTCTTCCTGATGCTGATCGGCGGGGTCGGTCTCGCCGTGCAGACGTTCGTGGCCCAGGCCGAAGGCGGCAGGCGGCGTGCACGGGCGAGCCACGCCACGTGGGTCGCGTTGTGGGCGAGCCTGCTGACCGTGCCGTTGTATGCGCTGCTCGCGTTCCTGGGCGAGGAGATCTTCGGGCCGTTCGGGCTGACACCCGAGGTTTCGGCGCAGGGTCTCGCGTTCTGGGAGCCGCGCATGCTGGGTGCTCCGCTCGGCGTCGCGTTGTGGGCCGTGCTCGGCTTCTTCAACGGCATTTCGCGGCCGCGGATCGCGGTGATGACGACCGCCCTCGTGGCCGTGATCAATGCGGTGCTCAACTGGGTCTTCATCTTCGAGCTCGAAGGCGGCATCGCGGGCTCGGCCTGGGCGACCAACGTCAGCATGGCGTGCGGTCTGGCTTTTGCGCTCGCCGTGTTCCTGCGCCGCGACCTGCGCGAGCGCTACAAGACGCACCTGACGTGGCGACCCGACGCCGGCAGCCTGCTGCGCCAGTACCGGCTGGGCTTGCCGATGGGTGCGATGTACGCCTCGGACCTCTTCGGCATGGCCCTGTTCCAGCTCATGCAGGTCAGGCTCGGTGCGGTCGACGGTGCGGCCACGCAGATCATCATGATGCTGACCTCGATGGCCTACATGCCGGGAATCGGCATCGCGCTCGCGGGCACGACGCTCGTCGGCCAGTCGATCGGCGCGGGCGACCGGGACTGGGCACGCAAGCTGGGCAACACGGTCACGTTGCTGACGGTGGGCTTCATGGGCACGCTGGGGGTGCTGGTGGCGCTGGCGGGCCCGTGGCTGCTGCCGACGTTCATGAGCCCGGCGGATCCACAGGCTGCGGCCGTCGTCGAACTCGGCGTCGTGCTGCTCTGGATCGCGGCCGGTTACCAGGTGTTCGACGGGCTCAACCTCGGCAGCGGGTTTGCCCTGCGCGGTGCGGGCGACGTCCGCGTCCCCGCGCTGCTGTTCTTCCTGCTGTCCTGGGGTGTCTTCGTGCCGCTGGCGCACGCGCTCTCTTTCGCGCCCGGCCAGGGCTGGATCGACGTGTTGCCGCAGTTCGGCTTCGGCGCCGTGGGCGGCTGGGCCGCGATGCTGGTCTACGTCGTCCTGCTCGGCAGTGCGCTGTACCTGCGCTGGCGTTCGGGCGAAGTGGCAGCGGACGCGGATCTAGAGCGGGTCAGGTTCGAGCGCTGCTCCGGCGACCGTCGGTTCCGCGGATAGCCGCGCGGAGCGTGCCGGGTGCAGCGGGCAGCCTCAGGACGCGCGGAGGCTCCATGGACTCGCTACAGCGTCGTCCAGGGTTCCGCGCGACGCCGGAGCCGCGAGGAGGAGTTCGCTCGAAGCGCATCGGCACCTGGACCGTGCATTGTCCGGGCTTGCGGCGACGGTGGCCGCTCAGACCGGAGAACGCGCCGACTGCCTGGTCGGCGAGTGGCCGCCGCGACAGCATCGCTGCTGCCCGCGCGTCCACGATCGCGACACCTGGAGCGCGGATTCGCGACACGCTCGAGGATCTCGGCGGTGGCACTGGGCGCCCTCGACCCGGTCTCCGGCGACCTCTTCCGATCGAGCTGCGCGGCTGAGAAGGAGAAGGGACGCTACCCTTCAAGGGTAGCGTCCCTTACGCTGCCTTGGGCACGGACCCGCTGAACGCGCGGGCAGTCGCTTCCTCGACGCGCTCGAGCCACACGAACTCCAGTTCCTTGCGGACGCTCTCGGGGATGTCCTCGAGGTCCTTGCGATTGCGTGCCGGCAGCATCACCGTGCGGATGCCCGCGCGATGCGCCGCGATCACCTTCTCCTTGATGCCGCCCACCGGCAGCACGAGGCCCCGCAGGCTGATTTCGCCCGTCATCGCAATCTCGTGGCTGACCGTGCGGCCCGTCATCAGCGAGACGAGTGCCGTGTAGAGCGCGACACCGGCGCTCGGGCCGTCCTTCGGGATCGCCCCCGCCGGCACGTGCACGTGCACGTCGGTCTTCTCGAAGCGCGTCGAGTCGACGCCGAGCGATTCCGCCTGCGACTTCACCAGGCTCAGGGCCGCCTGCGCGCTTTCCTTCATCACGTCGCCGAGCTGGCCGGTGAGGATCAGCTTGCCGCTGCCCGGCACACGCGTCGCTTCGATGAACAGGATGTCGCCGCCCACGGGCGTCCAGGCCAGGCCCGTCGCCACGCCCGGTACGCTGACGCGCATCGCCACTTCGTTCTCGAACTTCGGCGCACCGAGGATTTCGTGCACTTCGGCGGCCTCGATCCGTACCGACGTCACCTTGCCTTCGGCGACGCGGACGGCCACGTTGCGCAGCACCGCGCCGATTTCGCGCTCGAGGCTGCGGCAGCCGGCTTCGCGCGTGTACTCGCGCGCGATCAGGTGCAGCGCCTCCGCGCCGATCTGCACCTGCTCGGGTTTCAGGCCGTTCGCCTCGAGCTGGCGCCGCACGAGATAGCGCCGCGCGATCTCGACCTTCTCGTCCTCGGTGTAGCCGGTCAGCTCGATGATTTCCATGCGATCGCGCAACGGGCCAGGGATCGTGTCGAGCTGGTTCGCCGTGGCGATGAACAGGACCTTCGAGAGGTCGAACGGCACGCCGAGGTAGTTGTCGCGGAAGGTGGAGTTCTGCTCCGGGTCCAGCACCTCCAGCAGGGCGGAGGCCGGATCGCCCTGGATGCCGTGGCCGAGCTTGTCGATCTCATCGAGCATCAGCACCGGGTTGCGCGTGCCAGCCTTGCGGATCGCCTGGATCACGTTGCCCGGCAGCGCGCCGATGTAGGTGCGCCGGTGGCCGCGGATCTCGGCCTCGTCATGGGTCCCGCCGAGGCTCGTGCGCTGGAACTTGAGTCCCACCGCGCGGGCGATCGACTGGCCGAGCGACGTCTTGCCCACGCCGGGCGGGCCGACGAAGCACAGGATCGGGCTGCGCCCTTCCGGGTTCAGCTTGCGCACCGCGAGGTACTCGAGGATGCGCTTCTTGATCTTCTCGAGGCCGTAGTGGTCGGCGTCGAGGATGCCGCGCGCCCGCTCGATGTCGATCGCCTCGGCGTCGAGCTTCGACCACGGCAGCGCGAGCAGCGTGTCGAGGTACGTGCGCGCCATCGAGTACTCGCCGCTCGCCTCGTTCATGCGCTCGAGACGCTTGAGTTCCTTGCGGGCTTCCTTCTCGACCTCCTCCGGCATGCCGGCCTTGTCGATGGCCGTCGACAGCTCGGCGATCTCCTCGCCCTCGGTCTCCTCGCCGAGCTCCTTCTGGATCTGCTTGAGCTGCTCGCGCAGCACGTACTCGCGCTGCCGGTCGTCGATCGCTTCCTTGGTCTGCTCCTCGATCTGGCGCGACAGCTTGAGCACCTCGACGCGCCGCGTGAGGTGGCCGGATACCTTCTCGAGCCGGTCGCGGATGTCCCCGATCTCGAGGACTTCCTGCTTCTCGGCCGGCTTCACGTCGAGGAAGCTCGCGATCGTATCGGCCAGCGTCGCCGCCGACTCGATCGCCTGGATCGAGTTCGCAAGCTCCGCCGGGGCCTGCGGCAGCAGCGTGATCGCCTCGACCGCCTTCTGCTTGAGGAACAGCGTGCGGGCTTCGACCTCGGGGTGCGTGACGCCCGTGTCGTTCAGGAACTCCACCCGGGCCACGAGGTAGGGGAAGCCGCTGACGGCGTCGAGCACGCGGAAGCGGCGCTCGCCCTGCGCGACCAGGTGGTGGGTACCGTCGGGCGCGGTGATGTAGCGGACGATCGAGGCAACCGACCCGATGCGGTACAGGTCGTCGAGCGTCGGATCCTCGGTCTCGGGGTCCTTCTGCAACAGGAAGCCCACCTTGCTTTCCGTGCGCACCGCCTCCTGCGCTCCGGCCACGGTCTTCTCGCGCTTGATGGCGACCGGGAGGATCACGCCCGGGAACAGCACGAGGTTGCGGACCGGCAGGATGATCAGCATGTCGTCCGGCAGGCGGGGGGTCGGTACCGGCGCCGGTGCCTGCGCGGTGGCTGCGTCGTGATTCGTGTTCATGTCGTGTTCCTGTGACGGGGCTCAGCGACGGGCCAGCAGCAACTGCAGGCAGCCGTCCGCGAGGCGTCGGTCGATCAGGTCCCACTCGCCGGGACCCAGGCCAAGACGGCGCTCGAAACGGCCGTACGGGATCTCGAGGCGCTGCAGCTTCGTGCCGGCGGGCCGCCGCGGCAGCTGGCGTTCGCCGCGGATGACGATCTCGCCGGGGGCCAGGATCAGCTCGACCCGATCCGACGGGACGCCCGGGCAAGGCGACCTCGACCAGCACCTGCTCGGTGCCGGCGTACACGTCGACCGGGGGCTCCCAGCGGGCTTCGGTCTTGTCTGTCGCCGCGAGCCTGAAGAACTGCCGTTGCAGGCGCTCCGCCTGGTCGAGCATTTCCACCGTCTCGGCCCACATCCATGAGCGTATGTCGCGTCGGGTCATCGTCGGGCCTGCCTGCAAGAAGCTGCGTGCATGGTCGAGGAAGTGGGGGCGCTGCCGCGGGTTGCAATGGCCATGCTCCCTGTCCCGCGACGGCGCGGAGGGGGGTGGGCGTGCAGGTTTCTTTTATCAATGCATAGTCGAGTTAAAGCAATCAGATCATGCGTCAGCAACAGGCAAATATCAAGTTTACTATCTAGTCAGTTGAACCGCTCCTGGCTGCACCGCCCCGCCGTCGACCTCTCCCGCAACAGCGGGAGAGGTGAGAGACTGCACCCCGTGCCACCCCGTGACGATCCTGCCCGACCCGTTCGATGCCGGCTTTTACCGCCGCTTCTACCTGAACCCCCGCACCCGGGTCGTTACGGCCGCGGAGATGGCCCGCCGCGCCGACCTGGTCGCGGCGTTCGTCCGCCATGGCGAGCTTCCGGTCCGGTCGATCCTCGACGTCGGTTGCGGGCTGGGCCTGATGCGCAAGCAGCTGCAGCGGCACTTTCCGCGGGCCCGTTACACCGGGCTCGAGGTCAGCGACTACCTCTGCGAGAAGCACGGCTGGGTCCAGGGCTCGATCGCGACGTTCGACTCGGACCGGCCCTTCGACCTGGTGATCTGCTACGACGTGATGCAGTACCTCGAGGCGCGCCCTGCCGCCGCCGCGCTGCGCAACCTGGCGCGACTCTGCGTCGGCGTCCTGCACTTCGGCGCGCTGACCCAGGAGGACTGGGACCTGTACTGCGACAAGCGCCGCACGGACCGCAACGTCCACGTCCGTCCGGCGGCGTGGTACCGGCGCCGGCTCGCCCGCTCGTTCATCAACGCGGGCTCCGGCATGTTCGTGCGCCGCGGCGCGCCCGATCCACCTCTGGGAGCTCGACCAGGTCGAGGTGCTGCGGTCCGCCGCGGCTAGTCATTGTCTCGCGCGCCTGCGCCGCACTACCCGCCTGCTGCTGTAACCGCGCCGGCATCTGTCGGCACATCCGGGAAGGGGGCGCTACAATGCGCCCCCTTCGCTTTTGCGCCGTTGGTTCCCCATGCATTCGAGACCGTCGCTTCGAGCCGTGGCCCTGCTGGGCTGTGCGCTGACCCTGCTGGCCGGTTGCAGCGCCATGCGCAAGTCCTGCGGCGGCAACCAGGATTACCTGGCGGCCCGCGAACGGCCCCCGCTCGCGATGCCCGCGGGTGTCACCGGCAGCGAGCGCATCGGCGGCCAGAAACTGGTCATCCCCCCGGTGTCGCCGACGCCCGACAAGCTCGACCCGCAGCCGCAGTGCCTCGACGAACCGCCGGGCTACTTCAAGCGCAAGCCGGCCCCACCGCCGGCCGATCCGGCGGCACCGCCCGCCGCGCCGGCGACACCGCCCGCCGAGCCGAAGCCCCCCGGGGCCTGATCCGCCTCCGCGCGCCCGATCCGACCCTTCCGAAGCGGAACCCGACCTTGAGAAGCACTGCCCTGCTCAGTGGTATCGCGTTGCAGCCCGGCATGCTGCGCGCCGTCCTGCTCGACCGCCTGACGCGATCGCTCGGCAAGGATCCCGAGACGGCCACGCAGCGCGACATCTACGACGCGCTCTCGATCGCCGTGCGTGAGGAACTCGCGGCACGCTGGCTCGCGACGCAACGCCGCGTCTCGCAGGCGGGCGTGAAGCGCATCTGCTACCTCTCCGTCGAATACCTGCTGGGCCGCTCGCTGATCAACGGGCTCGCCAGCTTCGATGGCGACCTCGTGCAGGAAGCGCGCGAGGCCCTGGCCGAACTCGGCTACGACCTCGATCGCGTCGCGCAGGAAGAGATCGACCCGGGGCTTGGCAACGGCGGTCTCGGGCGACTCGCCGCGTGCTTCCTCGATTCGCTCGCGACGCTGCAGTTTCCGGCGGTCGGCTACGGCATCCGCTACGACTACGGCATCTTCACGCAGGTCATCGACGAGGAAGGCAGGCAGCGCGAGGTGGCGAGCAGCTGGCTGCGCCAGCACAACCCGTGGGAGATCGAGCGCGACGACGCGCGCTACGTGATCCGCTTCGGCGGCCGCTGCACGGGTACGCAGGATGCGCAGGGACGGACGCGCTATCGCTGGGTCGACACGCACAACATCTGGGCCGTCGGTTACGACCAGTTCATCCCCGGCAACCGCAGCCCGACCGTCAACCACCTGCGCCTGTGGGCGGGGCGTGCCATCGCCCCGTTCAACGTCGAGCTGTTCAACGCGGGACGCCATGCCGAGGCCTCGGCGGAGCAGGTCGACGCGAAGAACTTCTCGCGCATCCTGTACCCCGACGACACGACGCCGCAGGGCAAGGAACTGCGCTTCAAGCAGCAGTACTTCTTCGTCAGCGCGAGCCTGCAGGACATGCTCGCGCAGCACCTGGCCGAAGGCCGCAGTTTCGACGCGCTGCCCGGGGCGATCTCGATCCAGCTCAACGACACGCATCCCGCGCTCGCGATCCCCGAGCTGATGCGCCTGCTGATCGACGACCACGAACTCGAGTGGGAAAAGGCATGGGAGATCACGCGCCGCGTGTTCTCGTACACGAACCACACGCTGCTGCCCGAGGCGCTCGAGGTCTGGCCCGTCCCGTTCTTCGAGCGCATCCTGCCGCGGCACCTGCAGATCATCTACCTGATCAACCGCACGCTGCTCGAGGAGGTGTCGGCGAAGTATCCGGGCGACAACGATCGCCGCCGCCGCATGTCGCTGATCGACGAGGGTGGCGGCCGCCAGGTGCGCATGGCCAACATGGCGGTCGTCGCGAGCCACACCGTCAATGGCGTGGCGCGAGCTGCACTCGGACCTGATGACCAAGACGATCTTCGGCGACTTCGCGCGAGTTCTATCCGGGTCGCTTCACCAACGTCACCAACGGCATCGCGGTCCGGCGCTGGCTCAAGCAGTCGAACCCGGGCCTGTCGGAACTGCTGACGAAGCACCTCGGCCATGCGTGGGAGAACGACCTCGAGGAACTCGAGCGCCTGCGCTGGGCGGCCGAAAATGCGGATTTCCGCCGCGAGTTCCGCGAAATCAAGCTCGAAAACAAGCGTCGCCTCGACGCGGAAGTGCGCCGCCGCGTCGGCATCGACCTCGACGTCAACTCGCTGTTCGACGTGCAGGTCAAGCGCATCCACGAGTACAAGCGCCAGTTGCTCAACCTGCTGTACGTCATCACGCGCTATCACAAGCTGCGCGCGAACCCCGATGCCTTTGCCGTGGCGCGCACCGTGATCTTCGCGGGCAAGTCCGCCCCCGGCTACGTGATGGCGAAGGGCATCATCAAGCTGATCAACAACGTCGCGAGCGTCGTCAACGCCGACAAGAGCATCCGCGGCAAGCTCAAGGTCGTGTTCCTCCCGGACTACGACGTCTCGCTCGCGCAGAAGATCATGCCGGCGGCGGACCTCTCCGAGCAGATCTCGACGGCGGGGCTCGAGGCTTCGGGCACCGGCAACATGAAGCTGTCGTTGAACGGCGCGCTGACGATCGGCACGCTCGACGGCGCCAACATCGAGATCCGCGAGCACGTCGGGCCCGAGAACATCTTCATCTTCGGCCTGCAGGCCCACGAGGTGGCCGCGCACCATGCCCGCGGCTACTCGCCCAGCGAATACGTGCGGTCCAACCCGGACCTCGCGCGCACGCTGGAAATGATCGATTCGGGCCACTTCTCGCCGGCGAACATCTTCGACGGCAAGCCGATCGTCGAACGGCTGCTCAGCGAGGGCGAGCCGTACTTCGTGCTCGCCGATTTCGCCGACTATTCCAGGGCACAGGCCGAGGTCGACGCGCTGTACCTGCAGCCCGACGAATGGAGCCGCAAGGCCGTGCTCAACGCCCTGAACATGGGCACCTTTTCGAGTGATCGCAGCATCCGCGAGTACGCGGAGCGGATCTGGCGCATCAAGCCCGTGCTCTGAAGAGAAGCGGATAGCGGATAGCGGATAGCGGATAGCAGGAAGGGCGCGCTCGTGCGCGCGCGAGCCGCCCTGCAAACGATTACAAGGCGTGCGAATGCGCGCGTTCCTGCTATCCGCTATCCGCTAACCGCTCTCCGCTCATCCGCTATCCGCTATCCGCTATCCGCTGCGTTAGACTTGCGTGGTGGCAACCCGCACCACCCTGGATCCCGACGACATCGATGCGCTGGTGCACGCGCGCCATCCGGCGCCGCGCTCGGTGCTGGGCTACCACGAGTTTCCCCGCAGGAACGACGCCCCCGTCTGCGTGGTGCGCGTGCTCGAGCCGGACGCGGTCGAGGTGGTCGTCCGCCGGGACGGCGAAGCCGACGTCGCGCTGAAGCAGGTGCATCCGTCGGGCCTGTTCGAAGGCCGTGTGCCGCACCGGCGCCCGGTGCTCCCCTACAAGTTGAACGTGCGTTACGCCAGCGGCGTCGAGCTGGAGAAGCACGATGCGTATTACTTCGCGCCGCAGCTGACCGATTTCGACTTCTACCTGTTCGGCGAAGGCAACCACTACTCCATCTATTACAAGCTCGGCGCGCATCCGGGTGAGCTCGACGGACTGCGCGGCACGCGCTTTGCCGTGTGGGCGCCGAATGCGGCCCGGGTCAGCGTCGTCGGGCCATTCAACCTCTGGGACGGCCGCAAGCACGCGATGCAGGTGCGCGGCGGCTCGGGCATCTGGGAGCTGTTCATCCCGGACGTGGGTCCTGGCGCGATCTACAAGTACGAGATCCGCACCAGGGCGGGCACGACCATCCTCAAGGCGGACCCTTATGCCTTTGCGATGGAACTCCGTCCCGGGACCGCGTCGATCGTTGCGGCGCTGGACGGTTACGGCTGGCACGATGAGGCCTGGCTCGAGTCGCGTGCCCGCACTGATCATTCGCGGCAGCCCATCAGCATCTATGAAGTGCATCCGGGCAGCTGGCGGCGCGACTACGAGCGCACGCCGCAGTTCCTGAACTGGCACGAGCTGGCGAACGAGCTGATCCCGTACGTGCGCGAGCAGGGTTACACGCACATCGAACTGATGGGCGTGGCCGAGCACCCGTTCGACGGCTCCTGGGGCTACCAGGTCGTCGGGTACTACGCGCCGAGCTCGCGCTTCGGCACGCCGCAGGATTTCATGCACTTCGTCGACCGCTGCCACGAGGCCGGCATCGGCGTGATCATGGACTGGGTGCCTGCGCATTTTCCGCGCGACGAGCACGGGCTCGCCAGCTTCGACGGCACCGCGCTGTACGAGCACTCGGATCCGCGGCTCGGCGAGCACGCGGACTGGGGTACCAAGATCTTCAATTACGGCCGGCACGAGGTGCGCAACTTCCTCGTCGCCAATGCGCTGTACTGGATCGACCGGTATCACATCGACGGGCTGCGCGTGGATGCGGTGGCGTCGATGCTGTACCTCGATTACAGCCGCAAGGCCGGCGAGTGGGTGCCGAACCGCTACGGCGGCCGCGAGAACCTCGACGCGATCGGCTTCCTGCGCCAGCTCAACACGGCGGTGGGGCGGGACTTCCCCGGCGTGATGACCTTCGCCGAGGAATCCACCGCGTTCCCCGGGGTGACGCAGCCGGCGCATCTCGGCGGCCTCGGGTTCCACTTCAAGTGGAACATGGGCTGGATGAACGACACGCTGCGCTACGTCGAGCACGACCCGGTGCACCGGCGGTTCCACCACTCGCTCGTGACCTTCTCGTTCGTCTACGCGTGGTCGGAGAAATTCGTGCTGCCGATCTCGCACGACGAGGTCGTGCACGGCAAGAAGTCCCTGCTCGACAAGATGCCGGGCGACGAGTGGCAGAAGCGCGCCAACTTCCGCTGGTTCCGCGCCTACATGACGGCGCACCCGGGCAAGAAGCTCATGTTCATGGGCAGCGAGTTCGGGCAGTGGCGGGAGTGGCGCGACGACCACTCGCTCGACTGGCACCTGCTCGAGCAGCCGGCGCACCGTGCCCTGCTGCAGTTCGACAAGGAACTCAACGCGCTGTATCGCGGCAACGCAGCGCTTTACGCCAACGACAACGATCCGGCGGCCTTCGGCTGGATCGACCTGCACAACGCCGACCAGAGCGTGTTTGCGTTCCTGCGGCGCTGCCCGCAGCAGCCGGAGCGCCCGCCCTTGCTGTGCGTGTTCAACTGCACGCCCGTCCCACGCAACGACTACTGGCTCGGCGTGCCCGAGCCGGGCACGTATCGCAAGGTGCTCGACACCGATGCCGCACGCTTCGGCGGCTCGGACTACAACCGCCAGGACCACGTCGTCGCGCAGCTCGCGCCCTGCCAGGGGTACCCGCATCACATCCGCTTGAACGTGCCGCCGCTCGCGGCGATGTTCTTCGAGCCCGAGCGCTGAGCGAACCGTTGTCGATGAATTCCGACGACGCATCGAAGCTCCACTTCCTCGAGCCGGGTTCGACGCAGCCACTGGGTGCGAACTGGACCGGGCGCGGCACCAACTTCGCCGTGTTCTCGGCGCACGCCGAGCGTGTCGAGCTCTGCCTGTTCGACGCCTCCGGGCGCACGGAGGTCGCGCGAATCGACCTGCCGTCCCGCACGGGCAACGTCTGGCATGGTTTCCTGCCCGCACGCTTCGGCGGCCCGGGCCTGTTGTACGGCTACCGGGTGCACGGTCCGTACGAGCCCGCGCGCGGCCACCGCTTCAACCCGAATAAGCTCCTGATCGACCCGTGCGCACAGTCGCTGCGCGGGGAATTCGCCTGGCACACCGCACTGCACGGCAGCCTGCGTGGTCGCGACGAGCAGCGCTCCCACGACGACAGCGCAGCCTTTCGTGCCCCGGGCCGAGGTCGTCGACGGCAACTTCGACTGGGGCCGGGGACGTTCGCCGAACGTGCCCTGGCGCGACACGATCATTTACGAAGTCCACGTGAAGGGCTTCACGCAGAACCACCCGGAAGTGCCACCGGAACTGCGCGGGACGTACCTGGGCCTCGCGCAACCCGCGGTCATCGACTGGTTCAAGCGCCTCGGCGTCACGACGATCGAGTTGATGCCGGTGCAGGCGTTCGTGAGCGAGCAGTTCCTCACGGACCGCGGCCTGTCGAATTACTGGGGCTACAACTCGCTGGCCTGGTTCGCGCCCGAACCGCGCTATGCCGCGCGCAACGCGGTGCTCGAGTTCAAGACCATGGTGCGGGCGCTGCACGAGGCGGGCCTCGAGGTCATCCTCGACGTGGTTTTCAATCACACGGCGGAGGGCAACGAGCACGGGCCGACCGTGAGCCTGCGCGGCTTCGACAACGCGGTCTATTACCGACTGCGGCGCAGAACCGGGCCGCAATACGTGAACTTCTCGGGGTGCGGCAACACGATCAACTTCGACGAGCCGGCCGTGCAGGCGCTGGTCGCCGACTGCCTGCACTACTGGGCCACCGAGATGCGCGTGGACGGTTTCCGCTTCGACCTCGCGCCGGTCCTCGGGCGGGACGCGCACGGCTTCCAGCGGGACTCGCTCTTCTTCGCCAGCCCTGCGTTCGGATCCGCAGCTGGCGTACCGCAAGATGATCGCCGAGCCCTGGGACGTCGGCCCCGGGGGCTACCAGCTGGGGCATTTCCCGGTCGGCTGGTCGGAATGGAACGATCACTACCGGGACACGGTCCGCGCGTTCTGGCGTGGCGACCGCCCGCTGGTTCCGAACTTCGTCGAGCGCTTCGCGGGCTCGAGCGACCTCTTCCGCGAGCGCGGGCGCAAGCCGACGGCCAGCATCAACTACGTCGCGGCCCACGACGGTTTCACGCTGCACGACACCGTCGCCTACAACGAGCGTCACAACGAGGCCAACCTCGAGGGCAATCGCGACGGGCACGCGCACAACCTCAGTGCCAATTACGGTGTCGAAGGTCCCACCGACGATCCCGCCGTCTGCGACCTGCGCCTGCGCCAGGCGCGCAACCTGCTGGCCACGCTGTTCCTGTCGCAGGGCGTGCCGATGCTGCTGGCCGGCGACGAGTTCGGCCGGACGCAGCGCGGCAACAACAACGCCTATTGCCAGGACAACGACATCAACTGGATCGACTGGAGCTGCGTGGAGCGCCATGAGTCCCTGGTCGAGTTCGTCCGGCAGCTGATCGACCTGCGCAAGTCCCGCCTCTGGCTGCGTCGCGACACGTTCCTGAAAGGCACGCGCCGCGGCGTCCACGCGAAGGACGTCACGTGGCTGCACCCGTCGGGCCGCGAAATGATGGATCCCGACTGGAACGACTCCAACCTGCGCTCGATCGCCGTGCTGCTGAACGGTGCGCCGTCGCGGACTTCCGCCTCCGGCGACCTGCTCGTCGTCTTCAACGCGGACGAAGTGGCATTCGAGATGAACGTCCCTCCGCCCAACGGCGCCGAATGGAGCGTCGTCTTCGACACGAGCCTCGCCGACCCGGCGTCGGCCCAGCGTGTCATACCCGCCGGAACGCCCGTGCGCATCGAACATCGCAGCACGATGCTGCTCGAATCGGCGACGCCCTAGAATGCAAGACAACACCCTCCTCGATTCACTGGTCGACCAGCTCGCGCGCCAGCGCGGGATCGGCGACGTCCTACGACAACTACCGCGGCGACCCGATGGTCATCAGCCGCGCGACCCGCAAGGCGCTGCTGGCCGCGATGGGCTGCCCCGTCGACGATGTCGCGGCCATGCAGCAGGCACTGCACGACCACGAGGCGCGTCGCTGGAGCTCGGCGCTGCCGCCGGTTGCGGTCGTGCGCCCCGGCCACTTCGCGATGACGGTCGCGGTCCCTGCCGACGCGCTGGACCAGGATTTCGCGTGGCGCATCGACTTCGAAGGCGGCGGCCAGCGTGCCGGCAGCATCCGCTGCGGCGAACTCGGCGAGGCCGAGCGCGCGGAGATCGACGGGCGCTGGCAGACGCGGCGCCACCTCTGGGTTCCAGACGACCTGCCGCAGGGCTACCACACGCTGCATGTGTCCATCGGCGGAAGCGCGAACGAATCGTGCGCGCTGATCGTCGCGCCCGGCACGTGTTTCGAACCGCGCGCGCTGCAGGAAGGCAAGCGGCTGTGGGGCGTGGCGGTGCAGCTCTATACGCTGCGTTCGCGGCACAACTGGGGCATCGGCGACTTCGCGGACCTGCAGGACGTGGTGCGCGGCTGTGCGCCGGCCGGAGCGGCTTTCATCGGGCTCAACCCGCTGCACGCGCTGTTTCCCGGCAACCCACGGCACTTCAGTCCGTACAGTGCTTCGTCGCGGCATTTCCTCAACGTGCTCTACATCGCGGTGGAGCAGTTGCCCGAGTTCGCCGAATGCAACGTCGCGCGGCGGCAGGTCGCGTCGGTTGAGTTCCAGGCCGAGCTGCAGCGGCTGCGCGCCGCCGGGAACGTCGACTATCCCGGGGTGGCGCGCGTGAAAGCGTCGGTGCTCGAGGCCCTGTTCGCGCACTTCGAGCGCGAGCACATGGCCAGGGGCTCGCGCCGCGCGCAGCAGTTCGAGGCGTTCCGGGCCGAACGCGGGGAGACACTGCGGCTGCATGCGCTGCACGATGCGATCGACGAGAGCCTCCGCGCCGAGGACGGCGAGCGGTACTGGGGCTGGCCCGCGTGGCCCGCGGCGTTACGTGATCCCCGGGGTGACGGTGTGCGCGCATTCGAAGCGGCGCACGGGTCCCGGGTCGACTATTACGCGTGGCTGCAGTGGATCGCGGACGAGCAACTGCGTGCGGCGCAGCACCTGGCGCGTGCGCTCGGCATGCCGATCGGACTGTACGGCGATTACGCGGTGGGGGTGAACCCGAGCGGTTCGGAAACCTGGTCGGACCAGGCGCTGTATCGCAAGAGCGCCGGCGTCGGGGCTCCGCCCGATGCGCTTGCGCTGAAGGGCCAGGACTGGGGCATCCCGCCGCAGGATCCCAACGTCCTGCAGGCCGAGCACTACCAGCCGCTGCGCAACCTGCTGGCTGCGAGCATGCGCAGCTTCGGCGCACTGCGTCTCGATCACGTGATGGCGCTGTATCGCCAGTGGTGGGTGCCGGTGGGTCTCGAGTCGACGGACGGCGGCTACGTGCACTATCCGGTCGACGACCTGATGTCGGTGCTGGCGCTCGAGAGCCAGCGCCATTCGTGCCTGGTCGTCGGCGAGGACCTCGGCACGGTGCCCGCCGAGATGTCGCGCATGATGGCCGAGCGTCACGTGTATTCGTACCGCGTCCTGCTGTTCGAGAAGCACGGCGACGGCCGGTTCCGCCATCCCGGGGAGTATCCCCGCCGTGCGATCGCTACGGTCACCACGCATGACCTGCCCACGCTCAAGGGGTACTGGACGGCGAGCGACATCGAGTTGCGCAAGCGGCTCGCGCTGTACCCGAGCGACGAGATCCGCAGCCGGGTCCTGCAGGAGCGGATACACGATCGCGAGGCGCTGCTCGCGGCGCTGCATGAGCAGGGCCTCGATACCGCCCGGTGCAATGGCGCTACGGCCGCTTTCAGCGACGAACTGGCCCACGGCGTGCAGGTCTATCTCGCCCGCAGCGCTTCCGCCCTCGTGGTGCTGCAGGCGGAAGACCTTGCGGGCATGCCCGATCCGGTGAACGTCCCCGGGACCAGCGACGAGCACGCGAACTGGCAGCGCAAGATGAGCGGCGACCTGGCCGACGTCTTCATGCTGGAGCACGTCCAGCGAGTCTTCGGCGCCGTGAGCGCGGCACGCCGGGACGCCTGAGAGTGTCTGCTCGGCTGCTGACGCGACGGCGTGATGCCGTGGCGCTGCCTGCCCGCCGCCTACGGTGCTTTCACCGAGCGCGCCACCTCAGCGCTGGCTGACCCGCCTGTCATCCGCCAGCGTCCACACGCCGTTCGCGTCCGGGCAAGCGACCGTGCGGCCTTCGCTGAGGCCGAAGTTGCCATGCGCGACGAGCCGGAAACTGCGGCAGCCGTCGTCACCCGAGACGTTGCCGAGGGGCGTCAGCTGGTAGGTCACGCGCGTGTTCGGGTTGGTCCATTTGACGCTGCGCCCGACTTCGGCGAGCTCGAGCGACTGGCCGGCGCACGAGCGATCGGTCTTGTCCATGCGACGTCCGATCTCCGAACCGATCGTCGCACCGATCACGGTGCCGACGACGATGGCGACGTTGCGGTTCGTGTCCGGGCTGCCCTTGCTGACCTCGGAACCGACGACGCCGCCGATTACGCCGCCCGCCACGCCGCCGAGAACCTGGCCGACCTTGACCCGATCGCATGCGCCGGACTCGACACCGTAATCGGAGTCCCAGTCGCGGCCGGAGTGCCCCTTGTAGCCTGCATAGTTCGGGTCGTGTTGCTTGCGCCAGCCGTGCGCCGGCGCCCAGTCCGGGGGCGCGGCCAGCACCGCACAAGGAATCGCCACGCAGAGCGCGACGGCTGCGCGACGCAGGGGTCGTAAGGACGCCTTCATCGAAACCTCCTCGGCCTGGAACCGCCTCGAGTCCGGTCTGGACACGCCACGGACGCTAGCCCCCTTGGGGGAGGCGCACCGTATCGGAGGTCGAAAGGATGACGGGGTTCACGTCCCCGCGGCCGCTTACGTCAAAAGCGGGGCGGGGTCCTACAACCCCAGCGTCCTGAGCCACAGGCCGGGCGCCGAGCTGAAGCCGAAGTCGCGGCGGGCGACGCGACCCTGTGCGTCGATACGTAGTACGTCGGGTAACCGCGGATGCGGTACGCAGTGCCCGTGGCCGCATCGCCGGCGAGTATCGGAACGTGCAGTCGATGCTTCGACGCGTAGTCGCGCAGCTCGTTGAGTCCGACCAGTCGAGTCCGATCATGACGACTTCCACGTCGTCGCCCCGCCAACGAGTCAAACCAGCGCAGTTGTGGCGAACTGGCGGCGCAGACGCTGCACCAGGGGGCGAAGAAATAAATCACCGCAGGCTTGCCGGCGAGGTCGCCGTGCTCCAGCTCGAGCCGTCCAGCGCGGTGAGGTCGAATGGCGGCGCTGCGAACGCTGATCGGCCGGCAGCAGGTCACGCGACCGCCAGAGACGCGAGCAGTGCACCGCGACGATGGCTATGAATACCAGGGCCTCGAGCAGAGCATCGCCGGCGGCATGCATCGCACGAACGGCGACTTGCCCGGCTTGCGCCCGCAGTCCCTGCGGGCTGAGGCTTTCGCCTGCGTCGGGAGTGCGCGGCAGGCCGGTGTGCTGCGTGCGCAATGGCGTCACGGTCTTCCTGGCTTTCCTGGCCGCGCCCAGCCGAATGCTTGCCGCGCGCTCGGCCGGGTCCGGCCTGCGCTTGCCTTCGTGCGCGCGGCCCGTGCCGATGGGCTGGTACGTCGGCACCAGCTGGTGCCTGCCGTTGCCGATCAGGTCCGTGCGGCCCATCTGGCGCAGCGCCTCGCGCAGCACCGGCCAGTTGTTCGGATCGTGATACCGCAGGAAGGCCTTGTGCAGCCGACGCTGGCGTATGCCCTTCGGGATCACCACCTCTTCGGAGGTGCGTGACACCTTGTGCAGCGGGTTCTTGCCCGAGTGGTACATCGCCGTCGCGGTCGCCATCGGCGACGGCAGGAACGCCTGCACCTGGTCGGCGCGGAAACCATTGCGCTTCAGCCACAGCGCCAGCTCGAGCATGTCCTCGTCGCGCGTGCCGGGATGCGCGGCGATGAAGTACGGGATCAGGTACTGCTCCTTGCCGGCTTCCTTCGAAAACCGGTCGAAGAGTTCCTTGAAGCGGTCATAGGTGCCGACGCCCGGCTTCATCATCTTCGAGAGCGGGCCTTCGGCGATCGCCTCGGGCGCGATCTTCAGGTAGCCGCCGACGTGGTGCTGCGCGAGCTCCTTGACGTACTCCGGCGACTCGATCGCGAGGTCGTAGCGCACGCCCGAGGCGATCAGGACTTTCTTGATGCCCGGCAGGGCCCGCGCACGCCGGTACAGCTTGATCAGCGGCGCGTGGTCCGTGTTCAGGTTCGGGCAGATGCCCGGGAAGACGCACGACGGCTTGCGGCACGCGGCCTCGATCTCGCGCGACTTGCAGGCGAGCCGGTACATGTTCGCCGTCGGCCCGCCGAGGTCGGAGACCACGCCGGTGAAGCCCGGCACGCTGTCGCGGATGGTCTCGATCTCCTTGATGATCGAGTCTTCGCTGCGGCTCTGGATGATGCGGCCTTCGTGCTCGGTGATCGAGCAGAAGGTGCAGCCGCCGAAGCAGCCGCGCTGGATCGAGATCGAGAAGCGGATCATCTCGTACGCCGGGAATCTTCGCATCGCCGTAGGACGGATGCGGCACGCGCTGGTACGGCAGCTCGTACACCGCGTCCATTTCCTTCGTGGTCAGCGGGATCGGCGGCGGGTTGAGCCACACGTCGCGTGTCGCCGTGGCGCTGCACGAGCGCACGTGCATTACCCGGGTTCGCTTCCTGGTGCAGGATCCGCGAGGCGTGCGCGTACAGCACCGGGTCGTCGGCGACCTGCTCGTACGACGGCATGCGGATGACGCTGTGCTCGCGGTCGGTCGGCTTCGGGAGCCGACGATGGAAGCGCAGCACCGCCTCTCCGGCGCGCGTCGGCACCGTCCCGGCCTTCCGGACTTGTCCGGGAGGACGCCGTCGAACCCATCCATGGGGGCTCCGGCCGCGCCGTCCATGGCGCGGACGGCCTCCCGGACAAGTCCGGAAGACCGTGCCGTGCGCCTCTCTGCGCGGCTGCGAGCGGCGCCGCTGCGCTTCGGCGCCGGCTCCATCGCATACGGATCGACCGGCGGGTTCAGCGGCCCCGGCGTATCGATCGTCGTCGAGTCGATCTCGCTCCAGCCTGCGGGCAGGGCCTTGCGCACGAACGCGGTGCCGCGCAGGTCGTCGATCTCCTCGATCTTCTTGCCCGCCGCGATCCGATGCGCGATCTCGACGATCTGCCGCTCGGCGTTGCCGAAGACGAGGAGGTCGGCCTTGGCGTCGAGCAGCACCGAGCGGCGGACTTTCTCCGACCAGTAGTCGAAGTGCGCGATGCGCCGCAACGAGGCCTCGATGCCGCCGATCACGATCGGCACGTCCTTGTACGCCTCGCGGCAGCGCTGGGAATAGACGATGACGCAACGATCGGGCCGCGCGCCGCCGGCGCCGTGCGGCGTGTAGGCATCGTCGCTGCGGATGCGGCGATCCGAGGTGTAGCGGTTCACCATCGAATCCATGTTGCCGCCGGTCACGCCGAAGAACAGGTTCGGTTGCCCAGCTTCTGAAGTCGCGTGCCGAGTGCCAGTCCGGCTGCGCGATGATGCCGACGCGAAAGCCCTGCGCCTCGAGCAGGCGGCCGACGATCGCCATGCCGAAGCTCGGGTGATCGACGTACGCATCGCCGGTCACCAGGATGACGTCGCAGGAATCCCAGCCCAGCGCGTCCATTTCCTCGCGCGACATGGGCAGGAACGGCGCCAGGCCGAAGCGATGCGCCCAGTACTTCCGGTATGAGAAGAGGTCTCGCACGGCGGCGACGGTGGCTGGCATGGGAGAGTCTAGCCGAGGCTCGTGCCTGGCCGCGTGCCAGGTGCGGTGCCGCGGCTGAACGGCATGGCGATCGCTGCAGCGCTGCGCTCGCTCATACGAGCGAGTGATAGACCTTCTGCACGTCCTCGTCCTGCTCGAGCTTGTCGATCAGTTCGAGCACTTCGGTCGCCTCGGCTTCGCCGAGTTCCGTCGGCGTGGTGCAGATGTATTCGTGTTCCGCCGAGATCGGCGTGATGCCGCGCTCCTCGAGCGCCTTCTGCAGCGTGCCGAAATCCTCGAACAGGCAGCGCGCGACGAGCTGCGGCTCGCCTTTTTCGCCCGTGCTCTCGCCGAATTCCTCGAGGCCGTGGTCGATCAGGTACAGCTCGAGGTCGTCCTGGTCGATGCCTTCCGGGTTGAGCCGGAACACGCCCATGCGCTTGAACTGGAAGGCCACGCTGCCGGTCGTCGCCAGGTTGCCGCCGTTCTTGTTGAAGGCATTGCGCACCGAGGCGACCGTGCGCGTGGGGTTGTCCGTTGCGCACTCGACGAGGACGGCCACGCCGTGCGGCGCGTAGCCCTCGTACATGACTTCCTCGAAGTTCGCGGCGTCGCGGCCGGAGGCACGCTTGATCGCGGCATCGACCTTGTCCTTCGGCATGTTGACGGCGCGCGCGTTCTGGATGACGCGGCGCAGGGTCGGGTTCGAGGCCGGATCGGCGCCGCCTTTCTTGACCGCGATCGTGATGTCCTTGCCGATGCGGCTGAACTGCTTCGCCATGCGGTTCCAGCGGGCGAACATCGCATGCTTTCTGACTTCGAAAATGCGTCCCATGAATGACTGCCTGAGCGGAGGGCGGTGATGGACGCGGGCGTCCGGCGCAGTCGCCGCGGACCGGCCAGGGGCCGCGCGTCCTAAAACCGCGGCATTTTATAGGGTTTTCGCCCGGCGCGCCGAGCCGAGCCGGCACTTGCGCGGCCCCGGCCAGCGGCTTACAAGGTGAGGGTCCGGACCCAGGTGCTCGCATGACTTCCTCAATGACCCTTGCTTCGCTCGTGGCCTGTGCGCTGGCCGCGTTCCCGCGGGTTGCCGCGGCCGACGGACCGGACGACTGGCCCGCGCGCAGCCGCGCGCTCGCCGACCAGCTGACGGGGCAGCTCAAGGCGGAGCTGCGGCGGCGATGCAGGCGGGCGGGCCGGTCGCCGCGATCGAAGTGTGCCAGACCCGGGCCCCGGAGATCGCTGCGCGACTGGGCCAGGAGTCGGGTGCGCAGGTGGGACGGACCGCGCTGCGGGTGCGCAACCCGGTCGAATGCTCCCGACGAGCTCGAGCGCAGGGTCCTGCTACAGTTCGCGGACAGAACTTGCGGCAGCGAAGTCGCCACCGCTGGCAGGCCCGCCCGAAGCGTGTTCGAGCTGCGCACGCCGCAAGGCATCGAGCACCGCTACATGCGCGCGATCCCGATGCAGCCGGCCTGCGTCACCTGCCACGGCAAGGCGATCGCGCCCGAGCTCGCCGCGGCGATCCGCGCGCGATTACCCGGACGATGCGGCAACCGGGTTCGAGCCGGGCGAACTGCGCGGCGCAGTCACGGTGCGCTGGCCCGCAGGACGTGAGTTGGGGCTCTATCACCATTGCGTCTTTCCCGTACGTGCTCGACCTGGCCATGTCGAGCAGGGTCGTTCCGCAAGCCCCGGCTTGCGAACGCTGGCGCGGGCTCGGGTCGGATCCTCGAGATCGGGTTCGGCACGGGCATGAACCTGCAGTTCTATCCGCCGGGCGTGCAGCGCATCGAGGCGATCGACCCGGACGTCGACCTCGACCGCTTCTCCGAGCCGCGAATGCGGCTTCGCCGATCGAGGTCGATTTCCATCACCTCGATGCCGAGCACCTGCCGTTCGCGGCCGAAAGCTTCGACACGGTCGTATGCACGCTGACGCTGTGCTCGATTCCGGACGTCGGGCACGCGCTGGGCGAAGATCCGGCGCGTGCTGAAGCCCGGGGCCAGTTCCTGTTCCTCGAGCACGGCTTGTCGCCGGATAAGTCGGTGGCTCGCTGGCAGCATCGCCTGACTCCGATCCAGAACTGCCTCGCCGGCGGCTGCACCTGGACCGGGACACGTGCCGCTCGTGCGGGACTCGGGTTTGCGCATGCGCGACTCGGCGCATTACTACCTGCGTCGCGTGCCCCGCCTGGTTGGCTACATGACCGAAGGATCGGCGATCAAGCCGTGCTGATCCAGGCACTCTGTTGTCAAAAAGACACGCGAAATTCCCTTGCTTGCGCGGCCCTAGAGTTTTTGCGCTGCAAGGTGACACGAGGCGACGAATCGCGTACAAAGCCATCCTACCGCAAGTGGGGGAGACTGGGCGGCAAAAAAACAGACGGAAGGCCCGACCGGGGGACGAGCGGGCCATCAAGGAAGATTCGAAAATAGAGCCGCGATCGCTCAAGCGATCGCGGCCTTTCTTTTTGCCCTGGCGGATGCGGCGAGGACGTGCCCGCGATACGGGCTGGCCGGTGCCGGCAGCGCGCGCGGTCCCGCGGTCGATGCCTACACTGCATCGGGATGGCCTGCGCCCCGAGGCGATGCCGTCGTGGCCACGGCGGGGGCCGAGGAGAATTGAGATGAAACCGGTCGCACAGTGCCGCGGCGTGCTCGCACTCATGGCACTCGTGCTTGCGGGCTGCGCCGCCAGGCTACGAAGGTGAGCGATGCCGTCACCCACAGTTCGGCTCCGATTACTTTGGCGTCGGCGGACTGCTGAACCTGACGGATCCGACGGCGGGCGACGCCTTCCTGGCCGGCGGCCGCATCACACGGCAAGCGAGATCAAGGGCGACCTCGTCGCCGCAGGCGGCGAGGTTTCGCTCGGCGGGGGCATCGGCGACGACCTGTACGCCGCCGGTGGCAAAGTGCAGGTCGATGCCATCGTCGCCGGCAACGCCCGCGTCGCGGGCGGTGAGGTCGCGATCGGCCCGGCAACGGTCGTCAATGGCTCGGTGACGATGTCCGGCGGCCGATCCAGCTTCGAGGGCACGCCCGCGGCAACCTGCAGGCGTCCGGCGGCAGGCGTCCGCATCGAGGGCACCGTCGACAGCGATGCGGAAGTCGATGCCGAGGAAGTCGAGATCGGGCCCGAGACGCGCATCGCCGGCAAGCTCATCGTGCGCAGCCCGCGGCAGCCGACGATCCCGAAGGAGCGCAGATCGCCGGCGGCGTCGAGTATCCACGAGGCCGATGTGAGCCAGCACTTCACGGGAGCGAAGGGGCACCTGACGTCACGACCGTCGCGCACGGCGTAGGTTCGTTGCTGTGGATCCTCGGCGTGTTCGTCGCGGGCACCTGTTCACGCTGGCGTTCCCGGCGTACTCGGCCCGCGCCGCCGACTGGATCGGCCGCGAGCCACTGCGCAGCCTCGGCCTGGGGTTCGTCATTCTCATCTGCCTGCCCGATCCTCGCCGTACTGCTGCTCATCACGATCGTCGGCATTCCGCTCGCACTGCATCATCAGGATGTGTACGTGCCTGCTGCTGTTCCTCGGCTGGGTGACCGCGGCGCTGTTCGTCGCCGGAAGGGCCTCGCACTGGTGCGCGGCACCCGGCCCGTGACGACCGGCTGGCGGCTGCTGGTCCTGCTGCTGGCGGTGCTCGCGCTCTGGCGCTTCGGCCAGGTTCCCGTGCTGGGGGCATGGGTTACGTTCGTGGCCTTCCTGCTCGGCATCGGCGCGCTGGTCTGGCAGGGCTGGCCACGACGGCAACCGGTCGCGCCGCACGGCCTGACCTCGCGGTTCGCGCTTCGCCCGTCGTCCTCGTCGCAGCCGCTCGGCGTCGTTCTGCTGCTGCAGGAGCGCTGCTGAGCGTGCGTCGCTCGGCTCATGCCGGCGCCCGACTGTCGTTCGCCGGCGTGGGCGCGCGCCGGCAGCTCCTTCACGATCTCGAGCATCATCTGCTCGATGATGCGTGACAGGTGCTCGGCTGATCCTGCACGCGTTTCGCCCGCCACCTCGCCGCGCCACAGCAAGCGGCCTGAAGCCCCGTCATCGACATACATGACGACCGCGCCGTTGCGTACCGCGATATCCCGCGGCACGGTCGATGCCGGAGGCGGCTGGATTTCGCCCGGGCTCAGCACGGTGGTGGCCGAAGGCGCGCCGATGCGCGGCCGTTCTTCGGCGACGAAGCTGGAAACGGCCGAGACCTGGTAGCTCACGACGAAATCCGCGCCTGCTGCAGCCGTCGTCTCGCGATATCCCTTGCGGACCAGTTCGGCGACGACACTGCTGCGTACCCGGGCCTCGGTTGCGGCAGTGGTCGCCCTGCTCGGCATTGCCGCCGTCTTGAAATCGCCGCCTTTCCAGTAGAACGTCTCGAGCGACGGCACGTTGGCGCCGGGCGCCTGGTAGGCGTCTACGTTCCAGTGCACGGCACAGCCGGTCGCGGCGCCGGCGAGGGCTGCAAGCAGCAAGGCGGCTGAACGAAATCCCATGGTCGTCTCCCCTTTGGATTCGCCTCGATTGTAACCGGACCCGGGTCCCGGGCTGGTTTTGTGACGCACGTCGACGGGCCGGTGCGCGCCCTTGGTATGGCGCGGCCCGGTTGGCGCATACTTCCGCGTGATGAAAAACGTGCTGCTCGCCTACGAACGCGACCAGGACATCGCGGCCGTCGAGGCCGTGCTGCAGTCACGCGGCCATCGAGTCCTCAAGGCGCGCAACGGTCTCGAAGCCCTCGAGATCATCCGCCACGAGATGCCTGACGCACTCGTCAGCGACGTCCTGTTGCCGAAACTCGACGGCTTCGCGCTCTGCCGGCGCCTGCACGAGGATCCCGAGTACCTGCACCTGCCGGTGTACCTCCACTCGTTCCGGGTCGAGGGCGCCAAGTACGAGGCTTTCGCCGCGGAGGTGGGTGCCCAGCGTTTCCTGCCGCGCGGCTCGACCCTGGATGAACTTGCCGCACTGATCGAAGAGGCACCGTCGCGGACCGGGACGATGCGGATGCCGATCCTGGTGCCCGGGCTGCTCGACCGGCGCGAACAGGATCGCAAGCGACTCGTCGAACTGGAGCGGCAACTGCGCGACGCGGAAGCGGAGCAGGCGCGACTCGCCGCAGGCGAACGCGTCGCACGCGAGCGGGCGGAACACGAAGCACGCGCGCGGGCGGAGTTCGCCGCGGCGGAATCGGTGCGCATCCGCGAAATGCAACTGCGCATCCGCGATCTCGAGGCGACGCAGCGACAGGCGATCGAAGCCGAGTCCGCGGCGCGCGGCCAGGCGGCGGAGTCGCGTGCCGAGATGGCGCGCCTGGCGGCGCTCGAAGCACGCATCGACGAGTTGCAGACCGCGCGTGCGCGCGCACAGACCGCCGCCAACGACGCGGAGCGTGCGTTCGCCGCGCAGCCGACGCCCACCTGGATCGTCGACGGTCAATCGAATCTCGTCCATGCGGCCAGCGATGCAGCGGCCGCACTCGTCGGCCTGGAAACTCAGGTGATGCGGGGCAAGGCGTTCCCCGAGGTCCTGCCCGGCAGCGAGTTTGCCGACGACTCGGTGCGCGAGACCGTCGCAGCCTGGCGACGGGAGGACGGCTCGACGGCCCAGCTGGAACTGCGCCGTGTCGCCACCTCGTATGCAGGACGCTCGTGCTGGCTGGTCTCGGCTCGCGACGCTACGGCGGAAATCGAGGTCCGGGCCCGGGCCGCGGACCTCGCGCCGCGGGCGGCCGCGCTCGAAGCGGCCGCCGAACCGTGTGGCCTGGTCGACCGCGAGGGGCAACTGCATTACGCCAACCGGGCGTTGCGCGCGATGCTGGGCGTCGAGGACACGTTCAGTCCGCTGGACCTCGCCACGCTCGAACCGGCAGCCGACGCCGACGCCACGTTGCGCAGCATCGCGTCGGGACAGGGCACGTTGCGCAACGAGACACGCTGGCGCCGCGCGGACGGGACGCTGCTCGACGTCGAGCTGGCGACGGCTCCGGTCGGTGACGACGGTCGCTGGCGCATCCTGACCGCGCGCGACGTCTCGCCGGCAAGGCGCAACGCCGAGCGCAACGAGCGTGACCAGCAGTGCGTGAGCCGCCTGCTCGAACTGGCGCAACGCGCGCATGCACTGACCGAGTCGGAACTGATCGACCGCTCAGCGGCGCTGGCACAGGAACTGACGGGCAGCCCGCTCGCCTGCGCCTTCCTGTCCACCGGCGACGCTGCGGTCGCCGTCGAACTCGTCGCCCATCGTGGCGACGACGCGGGTGCCGCGCCACTTTCCGTCCTCACCCGCTGGCGCGGCGTGCCTTCGTCGGAGACCGCACTGTTCGAATGCATCGGCAGCCAGCGCCCGGTGGTCCGCGATACCGCGGAAGGCACTGGAATACTGCAGCAGGCCGGCCTGCCCGGTGCCCTGCACCGGCAGATCGTCACCCCGCTGCTCGACGGCGGACGCCTGGTCGGCGCGCTGCTGGTGGCGAATGCGGCCGGGCCGTACGACGACGATCATCGTCGCCACATGGCGCAGATCGCCGACGTGCTGGCCAGGTTGTTGCGACGCCGACGCTCCGACTCGGAGGTCGTGAGCGCCATGGATCACATGGAGCGGGTGATGTTCGGCGCGATCGAGTCGCTCGCGCAGCTGGCCGAGGCGCAGGACGCCTGCAAGACCGGTCGGTCGAAACGCGTCGCCGACTATGCGGCCGGCATCGGCAAGCTGCTGGGGCTGCCGGGTCACACGCTGCGGGGCTTGCGGGTCATGGGCCAGCTGATCGACGTCGGCATGCTGCAGATCCCGCGCGAGCTGCTGTGGCGCCCGGGCGCGCTGACTGCGGCCGAGTACGAGCTGGTGAAGAGCCATGCCGAGCGCGGCGCCGAGGCCTTGCGCGGCATCGAGTTCCCGTGGGCGGTCGCCGAAGTCGTCCGCCAGCATCACGAACGACTCGACGGTTCCGGGTATCCGCGCGGGCTCAAGGGTGACGAGATCCTGCTCGAGGCGCGGATCGTGGCCGTTGCCGACGCCGTCGAGGCCATGCTGGCCCAGCGTCCGCATCGCGCTCCGCTCAGCCTCAATGCGTGCATCGAAGAACTTCAGTCACAGGCCGGCCGCCGGTACGATGCGAGGGCCGTCAAGGCCTGCATCAAGCTGCTGCGTGAAGCGCAGCCCGCTTCGGCGCAGATGACCCACCAGGAAGGCGAGGCGCCCGCGGGGCAGCGGATCGCCTGAGGCGATCCGCACCATGCACCTGCAGTTCTACGGCGCCGCCGGCGAAGTCACGGGCTCCTGCCACATCCTCCGGGTGCAGGGCCGCACCGTGCTGCTCGATTGCGGGCTGGTCCAGGGCGGCAGCGAGCCCGACGCGCGCAATCGCGCGCCGTTTCCGTTCGAAGCGGCGCAGATCGACGCCGTCATCCTGAGCCACGCGCACATCGACCACAGTGGGCGCCTGCCCCTGCTGCGCAAGCGGGGGTTCCGCGGCCCGATCCATGCCACGGCCGCCTGCCGCGAGCTGGCCCGCATCCTCCTCACCGACAGCGCCTACATGGCGGAGCGCGATGCCGAGCGCGCGAACCGCCGCCGGGACGAGCGCCGGGGCGGGCGGGAGCAGCGTCTCGACCGCGAGCATCGCGCGGGTCGCCACGGGCGGCCGGGCCTGATCCAGCCGCTGTTCACGGTGGAAGACGCAGCGGAGGTGCTCGAGCAGTTCGAGGTCACGCCCTACGGCGAAGCCGTGGAAGTGCTGCCCGGCGTGCGCGTCACGTTTCACGATGCCGGCCACATCCTCGGTTCGGCCAGTGTCTGGCTCGACCTCCAGGAAGGCGACGTGCGGCGGCGCGTCGTCTTCAGCGGCGACGTCGGGCAGTACGACACGCCGATCCTGCGTGACCCGGAGGGCGACGGGCATGCCGACGTCGTGATCATGGAGAGCACCTACGGCGATCGCATGCATCGCGACCGTGCTGCGACGCTCGACGAGTTCGGCACGATCTTGCGGGAGGCGCGGCGTGGCGGCGGTAACGTCCTGATTCCGGCGTTCGCCGTCGGCCGCAGCCAGGAAATCCTCTACGAGCTCGCCGCGCACTTCGACGCGTGGGACGTGGGCGCCTGGCAGGTCTTCCTCGACAGTCCCATGGCGATCGAGGCGTCGCAGGTCTACTGGCGCCATCCCGAGCTGTACGACGCCGCAGCCGTTGCGGCACGACGCCAGTCCGACCGGACACCGGCGTTGCCGAACCTGGCCTTCTGCCGCGCCGCGACGGAATCGATGGCGATCAATGCCGTGCGTGACGGCGCAATCATCATCGCGGGCAGCGGCATGTGCACGGGAGGGCGCATCGTGCACCACCTCAAGCTCAACCTGCCGCGGCCGGAGTGCAACGTGATCTTTTCCGGCTTCCAGGCGGCGGGCACCCTCGGCCGCGCCATCGTCGACGGTCGCCCGCTGGTGCGGATTCACGGCGAGCAGGTTGCGGTGCGCGCGCGCGTGCACACGCTGGGCGGTTTCTCGGCGCACGGCGACCAGGCCGACCTGCTGCGCTGGCACGCCACGCTGCAAGGCAGGCCGCAGACCTGGATCGTGCACGGCGAAACGCAGGGGGCCGAGGGATTGCGGGACGCGCTGGCGCGCAAGGGATGCGACGCGCACATCGCGCGGCCCATGCAACTCCTCGACCTGGGCGCGCCGGCCTGAGGCAGGCCGGCGTGCACGGGGACGCGTCAGCCTTCGACGTCGAACCGCAACGTGACCCTCGATCGCTGTGCGACCGGATGGCCGTTGACGAGGCGTGGGCGGAACTGCCATTGCGCCAGCGCGTCCGATGCCGCTGCCTCGAATACGCCGGTGGGTTCGGCCCCGACGACGGCGACGTCGCGCACGGTGCCGTTCGGCAGGATCGTGAACTCGAGCTCGACCCAGCCCCGCGTCTTGTTCCGCAGCGCTGCCATGGGATAGACCGGATCGCGCGCGACGACGCGATCGAATTCGTCGGCGGCGATGACACCCGCCGCCGCGACTGGCGCGGCGACCGGCGCGACGACAGGCTCCGGGGCGGCGCCGTTGGCAGGCCGCTGCGGGAGGGCGATGCCCGCGGTCGGCAAGGCGTTGTTGATGGGAGCGCCGTAACGTCGAGTCCGCGTGGCGCTGGCCCGGGTCGTGCGCGGTGATGCGTTCGTATAGCGCGGCGCCAGCGGGTCGGGCCGCGCCTGCGTGGTACGCACCGACGCGAATCGCGATGGCGTCGTGATCGGGGGTGTTGCGCGCACGGTGGGCTCAGGCGTGACGCCTTGCGCCGTCGCCTGCGGCGCCATCGACGCCGTGCGGACCGTGGACGTGGCGGCCACGGGTGCAGCGGCGGCCACGACCTGCTCGCGCTGCAACTGGCGCGACGGGGTGTCCGGCGGGCTGACCTCTCGAGCAAGGGCCAGCGCCCCCGCGTGCGTCGGCGCGATCGCCAGCACCCGGCGCGCGACGCGCGCGGCGTCGTGCTGGCGTCCGGCCGCGGCGTCCTCGGTGGCACGGGCCAGCAAGGCTTCGATCGTCCGGGCCAGCCCGGCACGCGCCTCGAGGTTGTCGGGCTGGGCCAGCAGGACGGCCTGGAAAAGGTCGAGGGCATTGCGTCCCTCGGGCTGGTCCAGGCGGCCTGCCTGCAGCGCAGCGCGGGCCCGGGACAGCACCGGATCCGCGCGTTGCACGCCGTGGGCAGGATCCATGGCGGGTGTCGGCGCGGGCGACGCAGCGCGGGTCGTCGAAGGAGCCTCGGGAGCGACAGGCGTCCCGGGCCCCATGTCGATGAACAGCGGCAGCGTGACGGCGAAGCAGGCGAGCGCGAGCCAGGCGAAATACCTGCGCGGTACGCCGGCCTGCGGACGCGTCAGGCCACGCAGGATCGGCAGCAACGGATCGCGCCCCGCGCTGTTGCCGCCGCGGCGCTCGGCGTGCCGGCGGATCGCGGCCTGCAGGAACATGCCGGCGCGCTTCGCGCTCGCCGGCTTGTGCATGAAACGGTAGACGAGGCCGTCACTGATCAGGGAAGCCAGCTGCGGTTCGTCGCTGCGGTTGCCCGCGACGCAGACCACGACGTCGGGGAACTGGTCGACGATCTGCTCGATCAGCGAGTCGGCCCGCGACGAGACCGCCGCCATGTCGATCACCAGTACGCCGCAACGCCCGGTGATCAGCAGCTCGGCGGCCTCCTCGGCCGAACGTGCGCGCCAGACCGGATTGCGTTCGCCCACGGCCTCGCGGGCCGCCCCGAAGAGCTCGAGGTCGCCCGTGAGCACGACCACGTCGACGAGCATGGCCTCGGGCACGGCAGCGGGCGCCACCCGGGTTTCCGGGACGCTCGGGACGATTTCCAGCGGGCGGGCTGCCAGCACCTTCGACATGGCGCCCATTGCACGCCATACGCCGTCCGCACTCCATCTCCGGGTGTCAAAAACACGATGCAATTCAAACTTTTAACACGCTCGGCGGCGCCGGGAGGCTGGACCCGTACTGTTGCGTCGCAGCAACGGAAGGTCGTGCACCCCGCTCGACATAAGCTGGCCCCGCGAGCATGATCGGCCGCTCCTCCGACCTGGGGCCGTTTTCCGGCCGGGAAGGCGCATGCGGGGCATCGAATTCACGTCGCGCGTTCCGCGACCGGAGCGCCACGCGCTCGAGCAGTTGCTGTTCTTCAACGGCTGCCAGGATCGCGTTGCCCGCGACATCGTCGACGTCATCGACAAGTACGGCTCACCCGAAATCTTCGACGACGGCGACGGCCTGCGCGCGCGGGTCGCCGCGCTGCCCGACGTGCAGTGCCTGTTCGCGATCGAGTCGCTGACGGCGCGGCCGATCGGCGTCGCGATCTACGTTCGCGCCGACCTCGAACACGTCACGGTGCTGCACCTCGGCGTCAGCGAGGACTACTGCGCCGGTGGCGTGCACGAGGGCACCAACCTGCCGTTGCGCCTGGTGCGCGAGGTGCGCCGCTCCTCGCGCCGGATCAAGGGCGTTCGCCGCTTCGAAGTCGCCTACAGCACCCAGCGCACGCGCTCGAGCTCGTCGGTCTACTGAACCGTCGTTGCGACGGGCGCACCCCGAGGCCCCGCTTGCGATAGCCTTCAGACCGTGCGATCCGGTACCTGGACGGATGGAGTGAGAATCCTGCTGGTCGGGCTGGCGGCGGCCTCGATTGCAGCAGCGCTGGCGCCATTCGGCTGGCCGTTCGAGCTCTTTGCTCATTTCCGCTGGCAACTCGCGGCGGCCGGAATCGCGCTGCTGCTCGCATCGACCGGTCTGCGCAAGCCCTGGATGATCGGCCTCGCCCTGCTTTCGCTGGTGCTGCAGGCGGTGCCCTTGCTGCTCGTGCAGCGCAGCCTCGCCACCGCTGCGCCGCCCGGCGCCTGCAACGGTCCAGAGATCACCGTCGCGTCGGTCAACCTGCAGTTCGACAACTTCGCGTACGACCGGGCGATCGAGTGGCTGCAGCGCAATCCTGCCGACATCGTCCTGCTGCAGGAAGTCACGCCGGGCTGGGCCGACGCCTTCGCCAGGGCCGAGTTGCCTTACCCGTATGCAAGCGTGGCGCCGCGCGAGGACCCGTACGGGATCGCGCTGCTCAGCCGCTGGCCGATCGCGGAAATCCGGGCGGCTGACTTCGCCGACGACGGCTTGCCCTCGGTCGTCGCGACCGTCCTGGTCAAGAAGACGACGCTGCAGATCGTCGGCCTGCACACGCACTGGCCGCTGCTGCCGGGCCTGCAAGACTCGCGTGATCGGGTACTGGATGCGGCCGCAGCCGAGGTTCGCAAGGCGAGCGTCGACTCGGTGCTGCTCGGGGACCTCAACCTGACGCCCTATGCGCCGGCGTTCGCGCGACTGCTCGAGCGATCAGGCCTGCGCGATGCATTCGGTGATCGCCTGTGGCGCCCGACCTGGCAGGCCGGTTTCTGGCCAGTCGCGCTGCCGATCGATCACGTGCTGGTGCCCGCCGCGAGCTGCGTCGTGAGGACCGGGATCGGCCCTTCGATCGGGTCCGATCACCGCCCTGTGCTCGTGACGCTGCGCAGCCACTGAGCCGCTCAGAACTCCTCGTCGTAGTCCGATGCCCGGCGTCCTCGTCGGTCGCGACGGTCCACGGTGACGACGGGCCGGCGCGCGGATTCATTGATTTCGGTGGTCCGGCGCGGGCCTGCCCGACGATCGTCGTAGTGCTTGAACCTGCAGTCGCACGCCGCCGGGTTGTCGCAGTTCGCAAGCGGCAGCTTCGGCGCCGCCAGCGAGAGCAGTCGCACGTCCTTGAGCGCAAGCACGGCAGGGCACGCATGCGCACCTGCAAGCACAGATACCGCGTGAAATCGGAGCCGCGGGTTGGACGAGCCTGCCATGGCCAGAGTCCTTTTCTGTTTCGACTTGTACGGCGAACGTAACTCAATTCGCGCCGGGCTGCCAAAAGTGGCGCGCGGCTCACTCGGCGCCGAGCGTCTCCCCGGTCGGCGGCGGGAACTCGCGGCAGCATTCCACCATCCAGGCACGAAACCGCACGACCTTCGGCAACGAGAAATTCGCCGGCGGGGCCACCAGGTACCAGGCATTGCGCTGCTGCACGCTCGGCAGCATGGGCCGGGCGAGGCGGCCTGCCACGAGGTCGGCCGCGACCAGGGACCAGCGGGCCAGGCCCACGCCCTTGCCCTGCTCGACCGCGGCCAGCGTGGCGGCCGAGTCCTCCAGGTGCGGTGTCGTATCGGCACGTGTCGTGTCTCCGCCCACGCGGCGCAGCCAGTCGGGCCAGGGTTCCGAGCGGCTGTGGATCAGCGGGTAGCGGGCGAAGTCGTTCAGCGTCTCGATCGGCCCGAGCTTCGCGAGCAATGCCGGGCTGCAGACTGGAAACACGTATTCTTCGAGCAGCCGTTCCGACTTCAGCCCCGGCCACAGTCCGGGCCCGTACAGGATCGCCGCATGGAAATCGTCGCGATCGAAATCGAGCGTGGCCCGCGGGGGCCCGAACCGGACCTCGATCTCCGGGTGCCGGCGCGTGAATTCGCCCAGGCGAGGCAGCAGCCAGCGCTGCAGGAACTCGCTCGGCACGCTGAGATTGAGCATGCCGCCCACCCGCTCGCGCCGGATCCGCTCGACGGCCCGGCGCAGTTCGTCCAGGCCGCGGCGCACCCCGGGCAGCAGCTCGGCGCCTTCCTGCGTCAGCGCGACCGCGCGGGTGTGACGCCGGAACAGCGGGACGCCGATGTCGGCCTCGAGCGCCTTGACCTGGGCGCTGACCGCCGCCGTCGTCACGCCGAGCTCCCGCGCAGCGGCGGTGAAGCTCAGGTGGGCCGCCACCGCTTCGAAGACACGCAGGGCATTGAGGGGAACGCGGTCGCCAGAGCTCGCCATCGGCAGGCCTTGAGTAAAATGATGCTTAACAATACGGACCGAAGCGCCTGCAATCAAGGCGCGGTTCGGTCCGCTGTCGAAACAAACTGAAGAAACGGTGCCGGATGAACAAGCCGCAGCAGGCCCTGGCGAATCGAACCGGCCCGGCCCGGAGGACGCTGCCCTGATCGTTAACCTGGTCCGCGAACTGGCCGAGTACGAGCGGCTGCTGCACGAGGTGCGCATGACGCCGGACGACCTGGTGCGTGACCTGTTCGGGCCGCGACCCTATGCCGAGGCCGTCATTGCCCGGGAGGGTGACCAGCCCGTGGGCTTCGCGCTCTGGTTCCACAACTATTCGACCTTCGCGGGTCGGCCCGGCCTGTATCTCGAGGACCTGTACGTGCGCCCGGCGTTCCGGGGCCGGGGCTACGGCGAGGCGCTGCTGCGGTACCTGGCGCGCCTGGCGGTCGAGCGCGGCTGCGCGCGCTTCGAATGGGCCGTGCTCGACTGGAACGCACCGGCCATCGCGTTCTATCGCAAGCTCGGCGCCGAGCCGATGGACGACTGGACCGTGCAGCGAGTCACGGGAGCAGCATTGCAGGCACTGGCATCCGGCAACGAGGAGAACGGGTCATGACGATACGACGCACCAATTTCGGCACCGGCACCCCCTGGGAACCGGTCGTGGGCTATTCGCGGGCTGTCCGTGTCGGGCCGCTGGTCCTCGTCTCGGGCACGACGGCAACCGGCCCCGACGGCCAGCTGGTCGGTCGCGGCGACGCGGGGCTGCAGGCTCGCCAGGTCCTGGCGAACATCCGCGCGGCGCTCGAGCGCGCCGGGGCCCGCCTCGAGGACGTCGTCCGCACGCGGATCTACGTCCGCGACATCAGCCAGTGGGAAGCCGTAGGCAGGGAACACGGTGCGGTCTTCGGCACGATCCGGCCCGTGACGGCGATGGTCGAGGTCAATGCGCTCGTCGATCCCGACATGCTGGTCGAAATCGAGGCTGACGCCTGGGTGATCGACGCTGCCGGCTGAATCTGGCGCCGTGCGCCCGCCGAACCTCTGTTACCCCCGGCAGCAAGGACGTTCGCAATGAAGGTGCGCAGGATCTGGTCGCTGGCCTCGGTTCCCGGTCTCGCGCTGCTCGCGGGATGCGCCGGGGCGCCCGCGATTCCCACGGCCGGCCAGGTCGACCTCGAGCGATTCATGGGCGACTGGTACGTGCTCGCGAGCATTCCGACGCGCTTCGAGGTCGGCGCGCACAACGCCGTCGAGTCGTATCGCCTCGACGCCGACGGCACCATCGCCACGACGTTCACCTTTCGCGACGGCGCGTTCGATGGCGAGGAGAAGGTCATGCGGCCGCGCGGCTTCGTGCGCGACCCTGCGACGAATGCGGTGTGGGGCATGCAGTTCGTGTGGCCGATCAAGGCCGAGTACGTGATCGCCTACGTCGACCCCGACTACACGCAGACGATCATCGCGCGGAGCAAGCGCGACTACGTGTGGATCATGGCGCGTACGCCGGCGTTGCCGCCGGACGACTACGCCCGCCTCGAACAGCGCGTGCGCGACCTGGGGTACGATGTGTCGCAGCTGCAGCGGGTTCCGCAGCAGTGGCAACCGGCAGGAGGTGCCCGATGAATGCAAGGCGGAAAGGGAAGGTCCTCGGTGGCAGCGCGTGTGCGCTGGTCATGGTCGCGCAACTGGTTTCGGGCACCGTCGTGGCGGGCGAGCCGGCTCCAGTACCGCCCGCGACTGCGCCGGCCGCGTCGGCATCGGTGCCGACGATGTCGCAGGACGCCCTGCTGCAGCACCAGCAGCAGCACGCCGACCACCTCTTCGTACTGGACGTGCGCACGCCGGAAGAGTTTGCCGCCGGCCACGTGCCAGGCGCAGTGAACATCTCGCACGAGCAGCTGGCTTCGCGCCTCGCCGAAGTGCCGAAGGACAAGGATGTCGTGCTGTATTGCCGCTCCGGCAGGCGCGCCGGAATGGCTGCCGACGTGCTGCACGCGAACGGCTACACGCGACTGTCGCACCTCGAAGGCGACATGCAGGCCTGGGTGGCGAACGGCCGCCCGATCGCCAAGCCCTGACCCGTCAGGCCAGCGCCTGGTCGAGATCGCCGATCAGGTCGTCGACGTGCTCGAGGCCGATCGACATCCGCAGCAGGCCCTGCGGCGTGCGGCTGTGCGGTCCTTCCGTCGACGCCCGGTGCTCGATCAGGCTTTCGACGCCGCCGAGGCTGGTCGCGCGCGTGAATATCTTCACGCGCGACGCGGCGGCCATGGCGCGTTCCTTGCCGCCCTTGATTTCGGCGGACAGCACCCCGCCGAACCCACCGCTCATCTGCCGCAGCGCGATGTCGTGGCCCGGGTGGTCGGGCAGCCCGGCGTAATGCACGCGCTCGATGCGCGGGTCGGCGTGCAGGAACCGCGCGACCGCCAGCGCGTTCGCCGACTGCGCGCGTACGCGCAGGGGCAGCGTCGGCAGGCTGCGCAGGATCATCCAGCAGTCGAACGGGGCGGGCACGCTGCCGGCCGTCGCCTGGTAGTCACGCAGCGCATCGAGCTGCGGCCCCGGCTCGCGCGTGACGACGATGCCGCCGAGCACGTCGCTGTGGCCGCCCAGGTACTTGGTCGTGCTGTGCATCACGAGGTCCGCACCCAGCGTCAGTGGCTGCTGCAGCACGGGGCTGGCGAAGGTGTTGTCGCAACCGACCAGGGTTCCGTGTGCATGAGCGAGGTCGGCCAGCGCCGCGATGTCGGAAACCGCAGCATCGGATTGGTCGGCGTCTCGAACCACAGCAGCGACGTCTTCACGGCGAGTGCTTCGGCCACGGCGGCCAGGTTCGTCGTGTCCACGACGACGACCTCGACGCCCCACCGCGGCACGATATCGCGCAGTTGCTTGGCCGTGCCGTGATAGCAATCGGCGCCGCAGACGATGCGGCCGCCGGCCGCAGCCAGCGAAAACACGGCGAGCGTGGCGGCCGAGCCGGATGCAAAGGCAATGGCGTCGTGCCCGCGTTCGAGCGCGGTGACGGCACGCTCGAGCGAGGTGCGGTTGGGATTGCCGCTGCGCGAGTAAACGTAACCGTGCGGGTAGTCGCCCCCGGGACCGCGCTCGAAGGTCGTCGACAGCTGGATCGGTTCGCGGACCGCACCGGTCGCGGGATCCGCGCCACGGCCGGCATGGATCGCCAGGGTTTCCAGTTTCATGGGATGCGCGCGGGGGCCTCGTATTCCTGCAGGGCGACCACGAGCATACCCGGTCCGCCGTGCGCGCCAAGCGCGCTGCCGAGCGGAACGAGCCGTGCGTACTCGACGTTGTCGGCGCGCAGCATCTCGAGCAGCCACTGGCCGTCGCGTTCGCAGTCGGCATGGCCGACCAGCAGGCGATACGAACAGCCCTTGCGCATGCGGCGCCGCACGAAGCGTGCGAACCGCGCCTGCAGGTCGCTGCGGCCGAAGAGCACGCCACCGGGGGTGACGCGCCCGTCGCGGCTGGCATGGAGGACGGGCATCACCCGCAGCGCATCGGCCAGGCGCATCACCCAGCGCGGTACGCGGCCCCCGCGCACGGCGTATTCGAGCGAACCGACGAGCCCGAACGTGCGCGTCTTCGGGATCATCGTCCGCGTCGCCGCGATCACGCGCTCGGCGTCGTAACCGGCGGCCGCGCACTCCGCGGCGTACATCACGAGCAGGCCCTGGCCCGTCGAGGCGTTGAGGCTGTCGATCACCGTGACCTTGCCGTGCGTGGCCGTGCGCGTGGCGGCCATCTCTGCCGCGGCACAGGTGCCGCTCGCCCGGCTCGTCAGGTTGATCGAGACGACCGACCCGAAATGGGAGCCGAGGAACTCGAATTGCCGGCGAAAGTCCCCCGGCGGCGGCTGCGACGTCTTCGGCGGGTCGCCACCCCGGTTGATCTCGGCATAGAACTCCTGCGCCGTGATCCCGACCTTGTCGAGGAAGCTGCGGTCGCCGAAATGCACGCGCACCGGCACCATGTGGATGCCCAGGCGGTCGAGCTCGTCCTCGGGGATGTCCGCCGCAGAGTCGGTGACGATCGCCACCCGGTGCTCCGCGACGTGCGCCGAGTGCTGCTGGCGCTGCATGTCGTCGGCTTTTTCGCCCGAGACGGCACCGAAGCGCGCGGCGACGCGGAATACCTCGGCCGGGTCGTTGGCGTGGATGTGCACGCGGACCTTGTTGTGCAGGCCGGCGACGACGAGGCTGCTGCCGATCGAGGAGAGCTGCTCGCGCAGGTGCCGCCGGTCGACGCGCTCCGCCACCACGACGCACTCCGTGCAGTAACGATGGGTCAGGTCCGCTTCGTCGCCCGCGGTGATTTCCGCAGAGGCGTCCGCCACGACGGCTTCGTGGCCCGCCGCCGGTTCGTCCTCCGAGCCGCTCTCGAGGTAATCGACCAGCCCCGCGATCAACTCGACGAAGCCCTGCGCGCCGGCATCGACGACGTTGGCCTTGCGCAGCACCTCGAGCTGGTACTTCGTCTGTTCGACCGAGACTTCGGCCGCCGCCACGCCCCGGCGCAGCAATGAATGGAAGTCGCGCATCCCGTCGTGGTGGGCACGCCGCACCGCGAGCGCAAAATCGGTCAGCACCGTGAGGATGGTGCCTTCGCGCGGCTCGCTGAGACTCTCGCGCGCGTACTCGGCGCCGCCCTTGACGCCTTCGGCGAAGTCGTCGGGGTCGAGCTGCTGCAGGTGACCGAGACGGTCGCAGAGCCCGAGGAAGAACTGGGCGAGGATCGCGCCGGAGTTGCCGCGCGCGCCGTCGAGCGCCGCGTCGGCCACGCGCGTCAGCGTCTTGCCCGCGTGGGCGTCGGGCCACTTGCGCAGCGACCCCAGCACGGCGTTCACGGTGAGCGCGAGGTTCGTGCCGGTGTCGCCGTCCGGCACCGGGAACACGTTGATCTTGTTCAGGTATTCCTGCCGCGAGAGCAGCCGGAGGATGCCCGCCTGCAGGGCGAAATTGAGCCGCAGCCCGTCGAGGGTCGCCTCCGTCTGGGTCACGGCGCTCACTTGCGACCGACTCCCCTCGGTCTCTCGCTGCTCATGGCTGCGCTCAGTCGCTGGTCAGCTTGAAACGGTTGCCGCCGTAACTGAGCACGGCGCCATCCGCGGTGATCTGCTCGACCACGGGCCCTTCCTGCAGGGTCTCGCCCTCGCGGTACTTGCGCGAGTTGACGAAGATGAAGCGCTGCTGCGGCGAGGGCGAGTACACGTGGAGGTCGAGGTGCAGCTCCGGCACGGCGCCGCGCGCAGCGACTTCGTCCGCGTTCGGCAGCGTGTCGCGGGCCGGCGACGGTTCGCGCGCGGCAGCCGCGGCGGCTGGGCTGGGCAGGTCGGAGGCTTCGGGGATCGGTGCATACACGACGGAACCACGGCGAGTAGCGCCGCTGCCCGTGCGCGCCGTCACTGCAGGCGGGCCCGCGGGTACGCTCGCAGCGCCGGCGGCCAGCGTCGGATCGAGACCGCTCGTTCCGTCGTCGACTTCCTCGGCGAGCGGATTGCGGGCGGCCGCGAGCGGCGCAGGAGCGACCGGTGCCGGTGGTGCGGCCGACGTGACCGGGTCGGCTGGTGGTGATGCCGTCGGCAGCCGCGGTGATGCCGGATTCGACGTCGCAGCGATGGGGCTGGCGGCGGCGGTCGCGGCGGCGGCTGGAGGGTTCGCGGCCTCGTCCTTGTTCGCGCGACGCACGAGCAGCACGCCGACGCCGACGAGATTGACGATCAGCAGCGCGACGGCGGCCGTTGCCCAGGCGTTCGATCGGGGCCGGGCAGGGACCACCGGAACCTCGGCCAGGCCCGGCCCGGTCTGCTGCTGCCGCGCATGCTCCGACTTGCGCAACGCGTCGAGGATGAACGACATCCTCAGCCTCCGGCGCGCGGCGCAGCGCCATCGAGCGTGGGAGAACCCGAGGGGTTCAGCACGGTGTCGAGCACGATCTGCGTCTGCACTCCCGCCACGCCGTCGGCATTGAGGCGATGCGAACGCTGGAAGTCCTGCACCAGGCGCGTGAGCTCCTCGTCGTAGACGTCGTTAGTGCGCGCCATCTGCGGCAGGCCCTGGGCAGCACGCAGGTTGTCGCGCAGCCAGCGGACCTCGGCGCCGCGCATGCCCGGGCCCAGCGACTTGGCCACGGCGAGCGGCGGCCGCCACAGCAGCAGGAAGTCGCCGAACCAGTAGCGCGAGATGGCGGCAATGGGCACGTCGCGCGTCGGTGCCGCCCAGCTCGATCGTCGCTCGTTCGTCGTCGAGGCCGACGAGCAGCACCTGGTGCGTGCCGCCCACATCGTCGGTCAACGTCAGGATGGCCGGGCGGTTCAGGGTCCGCAGCTGCGCCCACGATCCCTTCTGGAACAGGCACTCGAGGCCCTGCGCGGTCGCCTGTTCGCAGCCCCGGCCGCGGCTCGCCACGTAGCTCAGGTTCCAGCGCGCGAACAGCTTGCCGAGCGCGGACTCTGTCGTCGTGTCGTTGGCGTTCTGCGCGAGCAGCTGGTCGAGGGCAGGGGCCGGGGGTTCCACGGGCCCGGCCGGGACCGGCGCAGGGGTTGCCGTGGGCAGCCGTCGCCGGCACCGTCTGTACCGGTCCGGCTGCAGCCACCGTCGCGCCCTGCTCGGGTTCGCGCGCCGACCAGAGCGACCACGCCCCGAAGGCCACGAGCGCGAGTGCTGCCGCGATCGCGCCCGCCGTGGCCCACCGCAGCCAGGGCGCGGGCACCGGTCGTCCGTACACTTCCGCGGCGGCCTGGCGGATGTAAGGCCGTGCCTACCCGGTGGTCTTCGCGCGTGAAAGCGCCGAGCAGGGCGCGGTCGCAGACGACGTTGATGACGCGGGGGATGCCCCCGCTCAGGCGATGGATTTCCCGCAGCGCCGACGGCGTGAATGCTTCGGCCGTCGCGCCGGCGACGCGCATGCGGTGCTTCACGTAACCCGCCGTTTCGTCCCGCGACAGCGGGCTCAGGTGGTAGCGGCCCGTGATGCGCTGCGCGAGCTGGCGCAGGTCGGGCTGTTCGAGCAGGGTGCGCAGCTCTTCCTGGCCGATCAGGATGATCTGCAGCAGCTTGGTCGTCGCGGTTTCGAGGTTGGTGAGCAGGCGCACCTGTTCGAGCGTCTCGAAGCTGAGGTTCTGTGCCTCGTCGACGATCAGCACCACGCGACGGCCACGGGCGTGCGCGTCGAGCAGGTAGTGACCGAGCAGGTCCATCAGCGCCTTGGTGCTCTCCCGGTGGCCCTCGACGACCGGCAGGTGCAGTTCCTCGCAGATGGTGAGCAGGAACTCCGCCGGCGTGATCCGCGGGTTGAGGATCAGCGCGACCTCCGCGTGGCCGGGCAACTGCTCGAGCAGGCTGCGGATCACCGTGGTCTTGCCGGTACCGACTTCGCCGGTCAGCTGGATGAAGCCGCCGGCCTCGTTGATGCCGTACAGCAGGTGCGCGAGCGCCTCCGCATGCCGCTCACTGAGATACAGGTAGCGGGGGTCCGGCGTGATCGCGAACGGTTTTTCCTGGAGGCCGAAAAAGCTCGTATACATGCGGGGTTAGGCTTCGCCGCGCGGCGCGGGACGCCAATCATGCCTAGCCCGTGGGGGCATGGCTAGCGCGGGGCTTCAGTGCTCGTCCCGGGGCAGGGTGCTGGCGGCACGCAGGGCCACGGCGCCGAACCGGCTGCGGATCTCGTCCACGGCGGCATCGAGCTGCCGGTTGCGCGTGGTTTCCGGGGCCGCAAACAGGTCCGCCTGGCTCTCCTCGGCGAGGTCGCTGACGCCGACCCCGAGCAGCCGCAGGGCGGCGCCTGGCTGGGCCTCGAGCCAGCCATCGAGCAGCTCGGTCGCGATCCGCGCGACCACCCGCGTTTCCTGTGTACGGGGCTCGAACGCACGTTGCCGGGTATAAGTCGTGAAATCGCCCCGGCGGATCTTCACGGTGACGCAGCCCCCGGAGAGCTTGCGGGCACGCAGCCGCGAGCAGGCCTTGTCGGCAAGACGCTGGATCTCGGCATGCAGGCGGCCACGCTCGGTGAGGTCGACGTCGAACGTCTCCTCCGCGCTCACCTGCTTTTCGTCGACGTCGGGCACGACGGGACGGTCGTCGATGCCGGCTGCGCGCTGTTGCACGCGCTCGGTGTAGCGGCCGAACACCGGCCGCAATCGCGCCGCCGGCGCCTGCCGCAGCTCGCCGAGCGTGCGGATGCCGAGCGCCTCGACCCGGGGCGCGGTCTTCGGCCCGAGGCCGAAGAGCTTGCGGATGGGCAGGGGATCGAGCAGCGCGCGGATCTCCGCCGCCTGCACGACCACGAGGCCGTCCGGCTTGCGCAGGTCGGAGGCGATCTTGGCGACCAGCTTGTTGGGCGCGACGCCGACCGACGCCGTGAGTTCCGTGCGCGCGCGGATGCGTCGCTTGATCTCCCGGGCGATCTGCTCCGCGCTGCCGAGCGCCCGCAGGCTCGCCGTGACGTCGAGGAAGGCCTCGTCGAGCGACAGGCCCTGCACCAGCGGCGTGAATTCATGGAAGACCGCGAAGATCTCGCCGCGACACCGCGCCGTAGTGCGCGATGCGCGGCGCGACGCAGATTGCATCGGGGCAGCGCCGCAGGGCCTCGCGCGTCGGCATGGCCGAATGGACCCCGAACTTGCGCACCTCGTAACTCGCTGCCGCCACGACGCCGCGATTGCCGCTGCCGCCGACGATGACGGGCTTGCCGCGCAGTTCGGGGTGATCGCGCTGTTCGACCGACGCATAGAACGCGTCCATGTCGACGTGCAGGATCGCGCGCTCGCGTGCCCATCGGCCCGCGCAGCTACAGCGTGAGCGCGGTGTAGGCGAGCAGGCCCACCGCGGTCAGCGCCATGAAGAACAGGTAGCCGATCCCGAGCAGCGAATACTTCACCAGCGTGACGAAGCGCCCCTGGCCGTAGACGCGGCGCATCGCGCGGTACAGGTAATACGGCACGTAGAACACGAGCACTGCCGTGACGATGCCTTCCGCGACGCGCAGCGCTTCCGCCGCGGCGGTGCCCTCCAGCCAGCCGCCGACGCGGTCGAGCCCGTAGACGAGCAGGCCGCCGAGGAAGAAGAACGCGTGGTAGTGCACGAAGAACAGCAGGTGCTCGACGTAGTAGCGGCCCGAGCCCAGGTACAGCACGAACATGACGGCGGCGATCAGCGGCAGGAAGATGAACATCATCTTCGGGAGGTTCTCGTACAGCGCGCGGCCGAAGGTCTTCGAGTCCGACATGATCTTGCGGCAGGCGTCGCGCAGCCGCGGCCCGTATTGATCGCCGAAAGGCCCCAGGTCGACCTTGAGGTTATGCTCGCCGCAGGGATCGTCGACGATGCGCTGCACCGGTGCGAGTTGCTCCGGCGTCATGCGCGCGAACTCGCGCTCGAGGTCCATGCGCGCCTCGGCCCGGCCCTGCTCCGGCAGCCGCGACACGATCGTATCGACGATCTTCTGGCGTTCAGGGTCCAGCTTCACCGCGGGGCGGTTGGCTGCGAGGACTCGATGCGCGGCCGCGGCGTGACCCCGGCCGCCGGCTTCGCGGGTGCGGCGTGCCTGCGGCCGTGGACGCAGCGTCGCCGGGACCGTCCGCAATCTGCAGGTTGCCACCGCCCCGGCCGTCGAGGTTCAACTGTGAAGTCGTCGCCCGGGCTCGAGCCCAGCGAGGTCACCAGGAAGAAGACGACGCTGAGCGTCAGGTACATGCGGAACGGCGGCGTGTAATAAGTGCGCCGGCCGCGCAGGTATTCGCTGGTCAGCAGGCCCGGCCGGAACGCCAGGGGCACAGCGTGCGCCAGATGCGTGAATCGAAATCCGCCAGGTCGCCGAGCAGGTCGCGCAGCAGGCCCGTCGAGCGAAAGGACGCGCACCTTCGCGCGCTGGCCGCAGTGCGAGCAGTGCTGGCCCTTGAGGACCTCGCCGCAATTGAGGCAGTTTTCGGTCGAGACGGCCCCGCGGATGAAGTCTTCGCGGTGGGCGAGCAGGCGTCGCTCGCGCGCTGAAGCGATCGCCGAAGAGCGCGACGCCGTGCTGGCGCATCGCGGTGGCGTGCTCGCGCAGGTACCGATCGAGGTCGGCCTGGTTGCGCAGCCGGTACTGGACGATGCGCCGGATGCGGCCGGGCGGTGCGGCGGCGTCATCGAGGATTTCCGCCGACAGGAAACCCTCGAGCTGCAGCATGTCGGCGATGTGGTCGCGCAGCCAGGTGTCGAATGCGGCCGCGATCGCCGCGTCGGCCTCGAGGCTCACCTCGTACAGGACGGTCTCGTTGTCGTCGTCTTGGACCACCTTGCAAGATTAGCGCAAAGGCTCCGGATCGGCCCCGCCTCCATGACCGGGCCGGGAGACGGCGCTAAGATCCCGCGTACCGCCTTACCGTACGGGGCATCTCGATGGCATGGACCGCCGCTGCACCTGGCGTCGCGCTGGACACAGCAGTGGGGCAGCGATGAACCAGGCGATCGAGGCGAACGGCTGTCGGTTCAACGTCTCGATCGAGGGGCCGTCCGGGGCACCGTGGCTCGTCCTGTCCCATGCCCTCGGCTCCGCCCTCTGCATGTGGCGGCCGCAGGTGGCCGCGCTGCGGCAGTACTTTCGCGTACTGCGTTACGACACGCGCGGGCCATGGTTCATCGTCCGTGCCCGCGGGGCCGTACACCATGGAGCAGCTGGGCACGGACGTCATCGCGCTGCTCGATGCGCTCGGTGTCGAACGCGCGTTCTACTGCGGGCTTTCCATGGGGGGCGCGACGGGAGTCTGGCTGGGCACGCACGCCCCGGATCGGTTCTTCCGCCTGGCGATCTGCGGTACATTGCCCTGGCTCGGTCCACCGGAGCCGATGAACGCGCGGATCGAGGCGGTGCAGAGGGACGGCCTCGCGCCGCTCGCCGACGCGACGCTGGAGCGCTGGTTCACGCCGGAGTTCCGGGCGCAGCACGCGGCGACGTTGCGGGAAATCCGCAGCACCTTCATGGCGACGGCCGTCGAGGGTTACGTGGCGTGTTGCGAGGCGCTGCGCGATTACGACGAGCGTGCCAACCTGCACCGTATCTCGCGCCCGACATTGATCGTCGCCGGGACGCACGACCCGGCCCCGCCGCTCGCCGCGATCCGCGAGTTTGCCGGGCAGGTGCCGGGCGCGACGTGCGTCGAACTGCCGGCAGCGCACCTGTCCAACCTCGGCGCCGCAGCGCAGTTCAATGCGCAAGTGCTGCAGTTCTTCCGTGCCGAGCGCAGCGAGTGGTGATCAGGGTCCCGGCGGGCCGGGCGTGGCGGCACGTGCCCTGACCGCCTGCCGGACGACGTTCTCCAGCGCTTCGAGGAAACGGGACCGGTCCCTGGCTCCGAAGGGCGGCGGCCCGCCGCCCACCCCGTACGCACGCAGGTCCGCCATCAGCTCGCGCGTCGCCAGGGCATTGCCGATGTTGTCGGCCGTGAAAGGCTTGCCCGAGGGCCCGAGTACCCACGCGCCCGCCTGCAGGGCCCGCGATGCGAGCGGTATATCCGCGGTGATGACGACATCGTCCCGTTGCACGTGCTCGGCGATCCAGTCATCGGCCGCATCGAAGGAGCCCGAGACGACCTGCATCCGCACGCGCGGGCTGCGGGGCAGCGGCAACCAGCTGTTCGCCACGAACACCGTCGCCAGCCCGTGTCGCTCGGCGACCTTCACGGTCTCGGCCTTGACGGGGCACGCGTCGGCATCGACGTAGACGTGTGGCCCGGGCGTCATCTGCGCACCCGCTCGATCGGACAGGAACCGCCCCTCTCACGCGACGTCCGGCCACGAACCACAGCCATGAAGTCACCGTCGCCTCCTTGCACTGCCGACCGGAGTCAGTCTAAGCCCAGCGGGCCTGGTCAAACAAAAGACCAGCCCGCCCGGCCCGGGTTGCATGTACCGCCGGCTGCGGTAATCCCCTCGCAGCCTAGGTACATCAGGAGAGGCCGAATCGGCGCGGCCCCGCTACATTCAGCGCAGGCAGAACTGCTGGTCATGAAGGGGCGCCAGCCCCGGATTCGATGCACATCGACCGCTATGTCCACGACGAACGCCTCACCTGGGGCGCCGCCGGGGTATTGTTCGTCGTCACGGCCATCCATGCCGTGGGCATCGGCAGGCTGCTCACGCTGCAGCCGAGCGTGGGGTCGGAACGCGCCGCGCCCATCTTCCAGGTCAGCCTGCAACGCCTGCCGCCGCCGAAGCTGCCGCAGGAACTCGAACATCGCCCGCCCGAGGCGAGCACGGCTCCCAAGGACACAGAACGGCAGAAGCCGCGACTCACGCGTCCTGTGCCGATTCTGGTCGACACACCGACGACCGATCCGGTGCCTCCCGACACGCAGGTAAAGCAGTACGAGATCGGCGACGAACTCCTGCCGGGCGTGCCCGGGCCGCCGATGCCCGAAGGCGCGCTCGACGGTACCGACACGGGATCGGCTGAACCGGCGCCCGTGCTGCGCAAGCTCCGGGTGGTGGAAATGCGTCCACCGAGCTACCCGCCGAGCGCCCGCCGCCTGGGCATCGAGGGCATCGTGCGCGTGCGTGTGCTCGTCGGCACGGACGGTAAAGTCATCCAGGCGCTTGTCGTCAAGACCAGCGGCCACGAGGCGCTCGACGCGGCGGCGCTCGAGGCCGTGGTCGACTGGCGTTTCGAGCCCGCGCAGCTCGACGGCGAGCCCGTGCGGTCCTGGGCCAGCGTGCCCATCGCATTCAAGTTGATCGACTAAAGGGATCCGATCATGCGGCCCACCGAAGCACTGACCACGATGAGTTTCGCCAACTTCCTGCACGAGACGGACGCCGTGGGGCTGTTCGTCTTCGGCCTGCTGGTCCTCATGTCGGTGGTGTCGTGGTACTTCATCATCCTGAAGGCCGCGCGCGTCATCCGCATCCGCAGTCGCTCGCCCCACGTCGTCACGACGTTCTGGAAGACCCCGGCCGACCAGGCACAGGCCTTCCTCGAACAGCAGCCGGACTGGGAGCCGTTCTCGAAGATCGCGCTCGACGGCGAGTTCTCGATGGAGCACCACGACCGCCTCACGGAGGATCGCGTCGCCGGCACCCTGCATCGCGCCGAGTTCCTCGACCGTTCCCTGCGCTCGTCGATCAATCGCGAGATGGAGCGCCTCGAAACCGGGCTCACGTTCCTCGCCACGGTCGGCAGTACGGCACCGTTCGTGGGGCTGTTCGGCACGGTGTGGGGCATCTTCCATGCGCTGGTGCGCATCGGCGCGTCCGGCGAGACCTCGCTCGACCAGGTGGCGGGTCCGGTCGGCGAGGCGCTGATCATGACCGCACTCGGCCTCGCCGTCGCGGTGCCGGCGGTGCTCGGCTACAACCTGCTGGTGCGCAACAACCGCGTGATCATCGCGAGCTTCCACGCCTTCGCCGAAGACCTGCTGGCCTACCTCACCACCGGTGCGCGCGTACCGTCCTCGATGGACCACCATCGCGCCCACCGCCTCGAGAAGCAGCCGGCCTGAGGCCCACGGGAGAAGACCATGGCATTCAGCGGACTCGGCGGCGGTGGCGGGGCCCCGCACTCGGCGCCCATGGCCGAGATCAACATGATCCCCCTCGTGGACGTCATGCTCGTGCTGCTGATCATCTTCATGATCACGGCGCCGCTGATCGCCCACAAGATCAAGATCGACCTGCCGCAGGCCTCGACGGTCCTGCTCGAGGAAAAGCCCGACACGATCGTGATCGCCCTGATGGCCGACGGCAGGATGTTCCTGAACGACATGCCGATCGCACGGGAGGGACTGCTCGAGCGGCTGTCGGCGGAGGCGCAGCGCAAGCCGCAGCCCGAGCTGCACCTGCACGTCGACCGGACGCTGCAGTTCCAGGCGCTCGCAACCGTGATGGCCGACGCGCAGAACGCCGGCATGGTCAAGGTCGGCATCGCGACCGACCCGATCAAGGGACGCGCCGGTGACTGAACGCGGAGGCATCGCATGCCGCTCACCGTGACGCTGGAATTCTCCGATGCGGAGCTCGACTACTTCCGCTCGGTCATGCACGGGGTCCGCTCGCAGCAGGGGGCGCGCGCCACCGCAGGAGATCGCGGCCGCCGCTGCAGCGCGCGGTCGCTCGCCTGCGCTCGACGGCCCGTTCGCCGTTCATCGCGCGCCGCATCGACCGCGTCGCGCAGCTCGTCAAGATGCTCGACGATCCGGAATGGCAGCTGCCGGAGCCGGAGCGCAGCCGCGTGCTCGATGGCCTCGCCTACGTGGCGCAGGCGCACGACCTGGTACCGGACAACGTGCCGGTGCTGGGCCTGCTCGACGACGCCGTGATGCTCGAACTGGTGCTGCGGGAGCTGCAGCACGAGCTGGACGGGTACGAGGAGTTCGACCGGTTCCGGCTCGACGAGGCCGCGCGCCGGGACAAGCCGGGCGTGCATCGGCCGGTGTCCCGTGACGACTGGCTGCGTTCGAGGCGTGAGGAGCTGCACTCACGAATACGCGAGCGACGCGAGCGCGACCTCGCCCGCGACGGCGCCGCGTTCGGGCTCATCACGCATTTCTAGCGGCCGTCCGGCGCCGCGCGTTGCTGCCGGGCTCAGGCCGGACGGGGCGCCGCGGTGCCGTTGCCGTTTTCGTGCAGCATCACCGGCAGGATCACCAGCTCGAGGCCGTGCAGGTTGAGCAGCCGCTGCATTGCCAGCGGCGTACCGCTGTGCAGCAGGCGTGACCACCAGTGCTCCTTGTCGAAGACCAGGCGGCTCGTGAAGAACACGCTGTTCGGGAACGCGGCGCGGACCTCGAGGGAAAGCCCCTCGAGTTCCTCCAGCCGGTCCGCGCCGTAGGCGTCGAACCAGCGCGAGCCCTTGCCGTGCACGTGCGCATAGTTGACCAGGCTGTCCAGCACGGCGCGCGTCTCGTACTGCAGCGTGGTCAACGACTGCTCGCTGCCGAAGGACTCGCTGTCGACGGTGCCGACGCTCACGAACACCATGTTGCGGAAGTGACCCGGGAAGAGGCTCTCGACCCGCTCGACCGTGTGCAGGCCGAGCCCGCGGTTGGCGCTGACGAGGAAGACTGCCGTGGGCTCGCCCGGAAGCAGCGGCGGTGGCTCGCCGACCAGCTCCTCGCGCCGCCAGCGCAGTCCGCGCTCGAGCTGGATCGCGAGCTTGCGCACGCGCGAGTAATGACGGCGGATCGCGATGCCGACGAGCACCACGCAGGAGGTGATCGCCAGCGTCACGATGCCGCCCTGCAGGAAGCGCTCGACGATGATCACGACGAGGATCGACGCGGTGATCAGCAGCGCGAAGCCGGCGAGCGCGAGCCGTCGCTTCGCGTGCGGCTCGTCGCGCCGCTGGCGCCACCAGTAGCTCGTGAGCCCCCAGAGTGCCAGCGTGAAGGTGATGAACACGTTCACGGTGTAGAGCACGACCAGCAGGCTGACGTAGCCCTCGGTCCAGACCAGGATCGCGAGTGCGGCGGCGCCCATCAGCAGGACACCGTTGCGCGTGACGAGCCGTGAGGACAGCGCGCTGAACTGGTTCGGCACCCAGCGATCGACGGCCATGTTCGCGAGTACGGCCGGCCCGCCCAGGAAGCCGGTGTTGGCCGCGACGAACAGCAGCGCACCCTCGAACACCAGCACGACGGTCAGGATGGCGTGGCTCGTCGCCGAACCGAGCCCGAGGCTGTCGATGATGTCGCCGAAGACGACCGCGTTGAGTGTCTGCCCGGTGTGCGACGGAGCGACGTCCCATAGCAGGTACAGCAGGATGATGCCGGCCGCCGTGACGCTCAGCGAAAGCGCCATCAGGAACATCGTCCACTTGCCGGTGCGGACGCGGGGCTCCTTGAGCATGTTGACGTTGTTCGAGACGGCCTCGATGCCGGTGTAAGTGCCGCCGCCCAGCGAGTACGCCTTGAGGAACAGCGCCAGCACGAAAAACCAGCCGGTCTGGCCGGCGAGGTCGTGTGTGTACTGCACGGTCTGCCGGACTTCCTCCGCCAGCCCGTACTGGTGCGCCCAGATGCCGTAGCCGATCAGGGCGAAGTGCGTGATCACGAAGCCGATGAAGATCGGCGCGAGCACGAGGATCGACTCGCGTACGCCGCGCAGGTTCATGTAGATCAGCAGCCCGACGACGACAATGGCTGCCTCGAGCTTCACGATCTGGTGCGCGGGCGGCAGCAGGCTGAAGAGGGCGTCGACGCCGCTCGCCGCGGAGATCGCGATCGTCAGCACGTAATCGACGATCAGCGCGGAGCCGGCCACCAGGCCAGCGAACGGTCCGACGAGCCTGGTGGCGACCTTGTAGCCACCGCCACCGTTCGGGAACAGTTCGATGACCTGGTTGTACGCCAGGGAAATGACGAAGACCGTGAAGCCGGTGGCGACGGCGAGGTACAGCGCCAGCTGGCTGTGCGTCCCCAGGGCGATGAATGCTTCGGCGGGACCGTAGGCGGACGATGAAAGCCCGTCCGCACCGATGCCGATCCAGGCCAGCAAGGCGATCAGCGCAATGTGCTGGCGCGTCTCCGGCGCGAGCGGATCGCGCGGCCGCCCGAACACGGCGTCGCGGAGCTTGTGCTGCTGCACGGTGTTCATGGGCTTCTGCAGCGAGGCGGGCGACGAACCCGTGTTCGCCGCCCGTCGAGTCGCGAGTGTCGGAGGCGGTCCGGTCCGCGGCGCAAGCCGCTCTTACTAACCGCTATCCGCTAACCGCTATCCGCTTCCTACAGCAGGTCCTTCACCCCGTCGCGCTCCTCGAGGAGTTCCTTGTAGGTCGCGTCCATGCGCGCGCGGCTGAACTCGTTGATCGCGAGCCCCTGCACGATTTCGTACTTGCCGCCGCTGCAGGTCACCGGGAAGCCGTAGATCACGCCCTCGGGGATGCCGTAGCTGCCGTCCGACGGCACGCCCATCGACACCCAGTCACCGGCCGGCGTGCCCAGCACCCAGTCGCGGATGTGGTCGATCGCCGACGAGGCCGCCGATGCCGCCGACGAGGCGCCGCGGGCCTTGATGATCGCGGCGCCGCGCTGCTGCACGACGGGGATGAACGTCTCCACGTACCACTTCTGCTCCACGAGCGAGAGCGCCGGCTTGCCGGCGACCGTCGCGTGATGCAGGTCGGGGTACTGCGTGGCCGAGTGATTGCCCCAGATGACGACCTTCTTGAGGTCGTTGACGTGCGTGCCGGTCTTCTCGGCCAGCTGCGACAGCGCGCGGTTGTGGTCGAGGCGCACCATCGCCGTGAAGTTCTTCGGGTTCAGGCTCGGCGCGTTCTTCATCGCGATCAGCGAGTTGGTGTTGGCGGGGTTGCCGACGACCAGCACGCGCACGTTGCGGTCGGCGACGGCGTCGAGCGCCTTGCCCTGCGCCGAGAAGATCTGCGCGTTGGCGAGCAGCAGGTCCTTGCGCTCCATGCCCGGGCCGCGCGGCCGCGCGCCGACGAGCAGCGCGACATGGCAATCCTTGAACGCGACCTTCGGCATCGTCCGTCGCGACGATCTTGTTCAGGGTCGGAAACGCGCAGTCGTTCAGTTCCATGACGACACCCTGCAGCGCGCCGAGGGCCGGCGTGATCTCGAGCAGGTGCAGGTTGACCGGCTGGTCCGGACCGAGCATCTGGCCTGAAGCCACGCGGAAGGCGAGCGCGTAGCCGATCTGACCGGCGGCGCCGGTGATGGCGACGTTGACGGGGGTCTTCATGGATAGGTTCTCTCTGGTTTTGTGCGAGGGCGCCCGTCCGCGTACCCGGGGCTTGCGGCCCGTCGCGCGTCGGTTGGGCCCCGTATTTTAACGCGCTGCAAAGCGCGGGCGCGTTGCGACCAAAGTGGCAGGCCGCAGGCGCGATCCGGCGAGGGCTTGCAATCAAGTTGGTGTTGTAGTTAACTACAACACCATCGACAGGATTTATCAGGAGAGGTGGACGTCATGCGCTCGTCGGACAGGCTCTGGGCCACCGGCCTCGCCATCATCGTCTGGCTGGTCGCGGGTTTTACCCTCGCAACGCGCGCTGCTGGCCCGTCGGGAGCACGGTCCGCTGCGTTCGAGGCCACCACGGCCGTCGGCACGGCGGCTGTCGGACTGGCCATCGGTCGGCCCTGAACCAGCGTCAAGCGGTGCTCTGCTACAGTAAAGCAGCGCACCACCTCGCCGCAGGCCGCAAACGATCACCGGCATGGAATCCCCCTGGAACGAAAACAAGCCGATCTATCGCCAGCTGCGCGACAAGGTCGTGGCGATGATCCTGGAAGGCACGCTGGCCGAAGGTGATTCGCTGCCCTCGGTGCGCAGCGTGGCAGCGGAGCACACGCTCAATCCCCTGACGGTGCTCAAGGGTTACCAGCAGCTGGTCGATGAGGGCCTCGTCGAGAAGCGACGCGGCCGGGGCATGTTCGTGACGCCCAACGCCCGCGTCCACCTGCTGCGCGACGAGCGCGAGCGCTTCCTCGTGCATGAATGGCCGCGCGTGCGCTCGACGATCGAGCGGCTCGGCCTGGACGCGGAAGAGCTGGTGAAGGGAAGCGGATAGCGGGTAGCGGGCTATCCGCTTCTCAACGACGCATCCACCGCCGCCGTCTCCCGCACCTTGATCGAAGGCGGCAACACCTTGTACATCACCGGCGTCACCAGCCGCCCGATCAGCGTCGACGACAGCAGCCCGCCGATGATGACGATCGCGAGCGGCGAGTAGAGACCCGAGCCCTGCACGGCGAGCGGCAGCAGGCCGCCGATGGCCGTGGCCGAGGTCAGGATGATCGGCAGGAAGCGGATCTCGCCCGCGCGCGTGACCGCCTCGTCGAGCGGTACGCCCTGTTCGCGCAGCTGGTTGGTGAAGTCCACCAGCAGGATCGAGTTCTTGATCTCGATGCCGATCAGCGCGACGAGCCCGATCGTCGCCGTGAACGACAGGTCGTACCCCGTGAACAGCAACGCCAGGAAGCCGCCCGCCATGCCGAGCGGGATCACGCCCGCCACGATCAGCATCGAGCGGAAGCTGCCGAATTCCAGCACCAGCACCGCAAGGATGCCGAAGACCGCGACGAGCACGGCCGTGCCGATGCCGCCGAACGTCTCCTGCTGGGCCTCGAGCTCGCCGCCCGCGCGGATCGAGTAACCGGGCGGCAGGGCCAGGTCCGCAGCGAGGTTGCGCAGCACGTCGTCGGTGACCTGCGCGACGTTCGCACCGGCCTGCGTGTTCGCGGTGACGACGATCTCGCGCAGGCGATCGTGCCGGCGGATCGAGCTCGGCGCCGTCGAGAACTCGGGTGAGGTCAGCTGGCGCAGCGGCACCGTCTTGCCGGACGCGGCGGCGATTTCGATGAAATCGAGGGCCTGCAGGGTCTGGCGCCCGGCCATGGGCAGCCGCACGGTGATGTCGTACTCGTCGCCGTCCGTCTCGCGGAACTTGCCCGACGTTGAGTCCCGCAACCGCCGCGCGGACGGTGCGGTCGACCTCGACCGGGGCCACGCCGAGCAACGCCGCCTTGTCGGAATCGATGTTCAGGTCGAGGTCGGTGCGCAGCCGGCGCGCTGGGTTGTCGACGTCACGCGTGCCCGGGGTGGCGGTGATGATCGCCTCGGCCCGGTTGGCCAGCTCCTGCAGCTGGTCCGAGGTCGGGCCCGACGACCGCGACTTCGATCGGCGCATTGATCGGCGGGCCGTTGCGATAGGCCTCGACCATGATCCGCGCGCCCGGGTAGGCGTCGAACTGCGCGCGCAGCTCCTCGAGCAGCGCCGGCGTGTCGCGCGAATCGAAGCGGTCGAGCTCGATGAAGATCTCCGCCGTGTTCGCCTTGGTCTCCTCGGGGAAGATGTTGTAGTAGACGCGCGGATTGCCACGGCCGACGTTGCTGAAAAATAGTGCCGGATTTCCTTGCGCCGGGCGAGCTCCGCCTCGACGAAGCGCACGCGCGCGATCCGTGTCCGCCAGGCTGGCGCCGGTCGGCGTCTCGATCTCGATGCGGAACTGGGGGATGTCGGCGTTCGGGAACAGGCTGAAGCCGAGGGTGGCCGCGATCCCGAACGAGAGCACGCACGAAGCCGAGCGCGGCGAGCAGCGTGCGCCGCGGCCAGGCGAGGGCGGCGCGCAGCGCGGGCGCGTACACGCCGTGGATGAACCGCATGATGCCCTGCAGCGCGCGGTTGCCCGCGTGCTCGCTGTCGCCCGGGGCGACCTTGAGCATGCGGCTCGCGAGGAACGGGATCACCGTCAGCGCGACGAACAGCGAAGCCGCGACCGTGTAGAGCACCGCGGCCGGCAGCGAACGGATGAAGATGCCCGAGCCTTCCGGGAGGAACAGCAGCGGCAGGAACGCGAACAGCAGCGTGGCCGTGCAGCCGAGCACGGCCAGGGCGATCTGGTCCGTCGCGGCGATCGCCGCCTCGACCCGCGAGTAACCCGCCCGCAGGTAGCGCGAGATGTTCTCGACCACGACGATCGAGTCGTCCACGAGCAGGCCGAGCGCGAGCACGAAGCCCGCGATCGACAGCTGGTTGAGCGAGAAGCCGCTGAAATACAGCGCCGCGAGGCCGATCGCGAGCGACAGCGGGATCGAGACCATCACGACCGAGGCGGCGCGCAGGCCGAGCGGCACCAGCGTCAGCAGCACGAGCGTGATGGCGATGGCGAAGTCGATCCCGAGCCGCGTCAGGCGATGGCCGACGTTGCGCGTCTGGTCGAACCCGCGCTCGAGACGGACGTTCGGTGGCAGCCGCTGCTCGAACGCGTCGAGCTTCGCGTAGATGCCGTTGCGCACGTCGAAGACGTCGACGCGGTCCTTGGCGTTCGCGGCCACGAAGATCGCGCGCTGGCCGTTGTAGCGGCCGATGTAGAGCTGCTCGGCCGTGTCCCACTGCACGTCGGCGACGTCGCGCAGGCGCACGACCTTGCCCGAGCGGCTCGCGACGATCGTGTCGGCGATCTCGTCGAGCGATTCGTAGCTGCCCGAGGTCTTGACGTTGAACTTGCGCAGGCCCAGGTCGACGGCACCGCCGGGGATCGCGGCGTTCTCCCCGCGCACGGCGGCTTCGACCTGCGCCAGCGGTCACGCCGGCGCGGCCCATGCGCTCGAGGTCGATCGCCACGCGCACCTCGGGCTTCGGCAGCGCGAACACCTCGGCGCGCCGCACGCCCGGCACGGTCTCGATTTCGTCGCGGAGCGCGCGGCCGAGCTCGTCGAGCTCGCGGTAGCTCGCATCCGGGCTGACCAGCGCGGCCTGCATGATGTGGACGAGGCCCGGAGCCGGTGCGGCGGACCTCGAGGTTGGCGATGTCGGGCGGCAGGTCCGGGCGCACGCGGTTCACTTCGCGCACGACTTCGTCGTACTTCTCGTCGGGGTCCTGGTCCCAGTGAGAATTCGACCTGGATGATGCCGACGCCGTCGAGCGAGCGGCTGTCCATGCGCTTGATGTGGTCGAGCTCGCTGATCGCGTCCTCGATCGGGTCGACGATCAGGCGCTCGATGTCGGCCGGGTCGGCACCCGGGTAGGCGACGACGATGATCGGCACGGGAGCATGGAATTCAGGGTCCTCGGCGCGCGGGATGTTGTGCAGCGTCGTGACGCCCACGGCGATCAGCAACCCGAACAGCAGCAGCGTGAACTGCCAGCGCTGCACGGCGAACGCCCAGATGCGCATGCGTCAGCCCCGGTCGCCGTCGACGACGCGCACCGCGCGCCCGTCGGTGAGCCAGGCAGCACCATCCGTGATGATCGCATCGCCGACGGCGAGACCCTGGGTCACGACGACCTGCTCGCCGAGCATCGCCCCGAGCGTGACGTCCTTGCGCCGCGCGACGTTATTCGTGGTGTCGAGGATGTAAACCGTGCCGCGGCGGCCGTTCGCATCGACGAGTGCGCTCACCGGTACGACCGTCGCCGTGGAGACCGTCTCGGTCAGGTCGGCGAGCGGCAATTCGACCTTCGCGACCAGGCCGCGCGCAAAACGCACGCCATCGGGCTGCACTTCCACCTCGACCTCGAACGTGCTGGTCGACCGGTCGGCCGCCGCACCGATCCGCGTCACCTTGCCCTGGAACGCCTTGCCCGGGTACGCGTCGAAAGTGACGTCCGCGATCATGCCGGTCGCCACGCGCATCACGTCGCGATCGGCCAGACCGATCCGCACGACCCAGCCCGAAGCAGTCGAGCCGAGCACGACGACCGGCTGGCCGGGCTGCACGAGTTCGCCGCCTTCGACGAGACGCTCGAACACGATGCCGTCGACCGGGGCTTCGATGCGCGCGTACCGGGCGTTGAAGCGGGCCGCTTCCAGGTTGGACCGGGCCACGTTGTAGGCGGTGGTGAGGTTCTCGACCTGTTCCTCCGTTGCGACTTCGTCCGCGCGCAGGCGACGACCCCGCTCGAGGTCGCGCCGCGCCTTCTCGGCCGCTTCGGCGGCCTGGGACACCGAGGCGTCGATCTCCGTGCGCTTCAGTTCGGCCAGGACCTGGCCCTTGCGCACCGTTTCCCCCGAGTCGACGTGGACGCGCTCGACGATGCCACCGACCTTGAACGCCAGGCGGATCTCGTCGCGCGGCGCGAGCGTGCCGACCGCCCGGGTGCGGTGTGCCGTGGCGACGCTTGCCACCGCTGCGGTCCTGACGGCAGCGGGCGTGGACTTCGGCTCCGCGGCCGGTCCTGTTCCGGCTGCCGCAGCCCGCCACTGCCGCCAGGGCGGCGAGGGCGAGGATTGCTGCCTTCGGCTTCATTGCATGCGCTCCTGGTCGAGTCGGCGCGGGTCGCCGATCGCGAATTCGAGTTCGGCGAGCCGGGCGAGGTACTCCGCGCGGACGCGCGTCACGTTGAGTTCCGCGTCCGTGTAGGCACGGCGCGCGTCGATGAACTCGGCCTGGTTGACCTGCCCCAGGTCGCGCTTGCGGCTGGTGATGCGAAACGCGCCGGAGGCTGCCTCGGCACGTTTCACCGCCGTCTCGAGCGAGGCCTCCGCGACCTCGAACGTCTCGAGGGCCTGCTGCACCTCGAGCCGGACCTGCTGCCCGGCGAGGTCACGCGTCGCACGCAACTGCTCCGTCAGCGCGCGCGCCTCGTCGAGGGCCGCGCGATCGGCGCCGCCGCGGAAGGCGTTGAAGCGCAGCACCAGCGAGGCGAGCACGTAGCGGTCTTCATCGTCGAAGCCGTAGTCGGTGCCCTGGATGCCTGCTTCGGCGCCGAGGCCCAGCGACGGCTTGAATGCGGCACGGGCGAGGTCCTGCTGGGCCAGTCCGGCGACGATCGCCGCATCGAGGCTCTTCAGCTCCTGGCGACGCTGGCCGGCGAGATCCTGCAGCGCGCCCGCATCGAGCTGGCGGCCTGCCAGCGTGCGCAGCAGTCGGCCGCGGAAGCGCTCGATCGTGGCGCCGTCGAGTTCGGCCCGGGGCAGCGGCTGCGCGAGCGGTGCATTGCGCAGCAGGTTCACGTAACTGCGTGCGATCCGCACGCGACTGGCCGTCGCGAGCCGCTGCTGCTCGATCTCGAGGACGTCGGCTTCCGCGCGGTAGACGAGGTCGCGCGTGACGCGACCGTTGCGATACAGGCTGTCGTTCGCGGCGAGGTTGGCGCGCGCCGCCTCGAGCGTCGCGTCGAGCACGGTCACGGCCTGGCCCGCCGCCAGCCAGCCGTAGTACGCCTGCTTGACGTCGCGGATCACCTGCGAGCGCAGGGCCGCGAGGTCGGCCTCGGCACGCGTCACCTGCGCACGGTTCGCGTCGACGGCCGGGCCGATCCGTGGCTCGTAGAGCGGCTGTTGCAGCAGGATCTTGGTCTCCTGCTCGGGGTTGCGCAGGAATGCGATCGACTGGTTGCTGACGCGGGGAAACTGCGGCGGCTGGCCCTGGGCCACGCAGCATCTGGTCCAGCGTTTCGTAGACCGGGTTGAGCAGGTCGCCCACCGGGATCTCGATCGTGCGTCCACCGTCCGCCACGGTGTAGCGGGCAGCGAAATCGATCGCGGGCAGGTAACGGGCGCGCGCCTGCTCCAATGCCGCGAGCCGCTGCTGCACGGAGGCGCCCGAGGCACGCAACTGCAGGTTGGCCTGCAAGGCCTCTTCGACCACCTGCTGCAGCCCTTCCTCCATCGGCACGACGACCTCGCCGGTGCGTCGCGCTGCGCCGCCGCGGCAGGAACGGACGGCGCTGCGGCGTATGCTGCCGGGACGACCGCGACGGCGAGCAACGGCGCCAGCAGGGCGCAGGCCACGAGCGCCTCGTGCGCGTCATGGCCGCAGTGCCCGCAGCGCGAGACCCAGCGCGTGGTCGATGAACGCCTGCACGGGCGTGCCCTCGTGCTCGATCTGCCCGCGCTTGGTCGAGGCGATCTGGATCAGGCCGTGCGAGAACGCCCAGAGCGACAACGCGGTGACGTACGGATCGCCGAGGTCGGCGCGAATCGAACCGTCGGCGACGCCACGGTTCAAGCGCGCCGACGATGACCTCGTGACAGCGATGGCCTGCCGCCATGCACGCCGCCTCGTTCGCGTGCGCTTCGTCGCTGCAGGCCTCGTGCGCCTGGTAGCGCGCGCACGCGTCGAAGTAATGCGGCTTGTCCCGCGAGAAGGCGAGGTAGGCGCGGCCGATGGCCTCGACCTCGGCGATGCCGTTCGGCTGGCCCTGCCGGGCCTGCTCGAAGGTTTCACGCAGCGCGTCGAGTGCCCGCTCGACCAGTGCGAGGTGCAGGTCGGCCTTGTCGCGGAAATAGACGTAGAGCAGGGCGCGGCTCAGGCGGGCCCGGCGGGCGACCTGGTCCATCGTGATCGCGTCCCAGCCCAGTGTCGGCATACAGGGCTTCGGCCGCGTCGACGATTTCGCCCCGGCGGCGGTCCTTTTCTTCCTGCCGGCGTTCGCTGATGTACGACATGGTGACATCGTGACTGTTCATTGACATGGTGTCAATAACTCGACATCAGTATATTCCGATCGTCGGTCCCGATCGAGGCCATCGGCAGGTGCTGTTGGTCTGCGGCTGCGGGCGAGCCGGACAATTCATGCCATTCGCAACTGCCCCGAATCCGGATCGCGACCCCCAGGAGGCGCCATGCACCCGACTCGAATCGACCTTTCTGCCAAGACCCGCGGCCGGGCCGTCGACATCCTCAACGCGCGGCTGGCCGACGCGATCGACCTGCAGCTGCAGGCCAAGCAGGCGCACTGGAACGTGAAGGGGCCGAACTTCATCGCCCTGCACGAGCTGTTCGACCGGATCGCCGGGGAGCTCGGCGGTCACATCGACGAGATGGCCGAGCGCATCACCGCCCTCGGCGGCGTCGCGGAGGGCACGATCCAGGCGGTGGCAGGCCGTTCGCGCCTGGAGCCCTATCCGCTCGCCCTGGCCGAGGGCCGCGGCCCACCTCGAGGCACTGGCTACGGCACTCGCCCGCTTCGGCAAGAGCGTGCGCAAGGCCATCGACGAGACCAGCAAGGCCGGCGATGCCGACACCAGCGACCTGTTCACGGGCGTGTCACGCGCCGTGGACAAGAACCTCTGGCTGGTCGAGGCGCACCTGCAGTAGGAAGGGGATAGCGGATAGCGGATAGCGGATAGGAAGAGGGACGGCAGGACGCCTTTCCCCATCCGCCATCCCGCCAACGGCGGGCGAGGGCGCTTCATCACGACCTCGACGCCGTCGAGCAGGGCCTGTGCGGCGGCGCGCGCCTTGGCGCGCGCCTGTTCGATGTCGTCCCCGAGCGCCAGCGTGACGCCCATGCGGCGCTTGCCGTGAACCTCCGGCTTGCCGAACAGGCGCAGCTGCGTGTCCGGCTCCCCTAACGCACGCTCGACGCCGTGGAAGCGGATGTCGCGCGACTCGCCCGCCACCAGCAGCGCACAGGAGGCGGCCGGCCCCCGCTGGCGGATCGCCGGCACGGGCAGCCCGAGGATCGCGCGCGCGTGCAGCGCGAATTCCGAGAGGTCCTGCGAGATCAGCGTCACCAGGCCCGTGTCGTGCGGACGCGGCGACACCTCGCTGAACCAGACCTCGTCGCCGCGCACGAACAGCTCGACGCCGAAAATGCCGGCGCCGCCCAGGTCATCCGTGACCGCCCGGGCGATGCGCTGCGATTGCGCGAGCGCCGCGGCGCTCATCGGCTGCGGCTGCCACGACTCGCGATAGTCCCCGTCGACCTGCAGGTGTCCGATCGGTGCGCAGAAGCTCGTGCCGCCGGCGTGGCGTACGGTCAGCAGCGTGATCTCGTAATCGAACTCGACGAAGCCCTCGACGATGACGCGTCCGGCCCCGGCGCGCCCGCCTGACTGCGCGTAGTGCCAGGCGGCATCTGCGTCGGCTTCGGTGCGTACGACGCTCTGCCCCTTTCCCGACGAGCTCATCACGGGCTTGACCACGCAGGGCATCCCGACCGCACGGATCGCTGCGCGGTAGTCCGCTGGCGTATCGGCGAAGCGGTACGGCGAGGTCGCGATGCCGAGCGTTTCCGCAGCGAGCCGGCGGATGCCTTCGCGATCCATGGTCAGCCTGGCCGCACGCGCCGTGGGAATGACGCGACAGCCCTGCTGCTCGAGTTCGAGCAGAGCCGACGTCGCAATCGCTTCGATCTCCGGCACGATCAGGTCGGGCCGCTCGTGCAGCACCAGTGCGCGCAGGGCCGCCGGGTCCAGCATGTCGAGCACGTGGGACCGGTGCGCGACCTGCATCGCCGGTGCATTCGCATAGCGGTCGGCGGCGATCACCTCGACGCCAAGCCGCTGCAGTTCGATCACGACTTCCTTGCCCAGCTCGCCGGAGCCGAGCATGAGCACGCGCAGCGCAGCGCCCGACAGCGGCGTACCGATCGTCGTCATACCCCGGTCTCCTTCAACCCATCAACAACTGGCTTTCGACCTGCTCGATGTCCTCGGGCCGGCCCCACAGCACCAGCACGTCGCCTTCACGCAGGCGCGTATCGGGTGCCGGATCGCGCCCGGTGATGCCTTCGCGGCGGATCGCGCTCACGGTCACCGCGCCCTGGTCCAGGCCCAGCTCGTGGATCGAGCGATCGACGGCCTTGGCCCCGGGCGGCAGCACGACGGTGTAGAGCTGCTGCTGGCGCTGGTCGGCCGCCTCGTCGGGCAGGCTCGCGCCGCGTCGCCGGAAGACGCTGCGCAGGATCGCATAGCGCTGGTGGCGCACCTGCTCCGTCGTCTCCAGCACTTCGGTCGGCGTGACGCGGAGGAACAGCAGCACGTGCGAGGCGAGCGCGAGACTGGTCTCGAACGTACCCGGGATGACTTCCGTGGCGCCGGCAGCCTGCAGGGCGTCGAGGCGCGAGTCGTCTTCGGTGCGCACGAACAACGGCACGTCGGCACGCAGCCGCCGCACCGTGCGGACGATGCGCAGCGCCGTGTCGGCCTCGTCGAACGTGATGACGACGACCGAGGCGTGATCGAGCCCGAGTGCGCGCAGGACCTCCGGGTGCGTGGCGTCGCCGTAGACGACGGGCTCACCGGCGAGCCGCGCGTCGCGCACGCGGAATGCATCGGAGTCGAGCGCGACGAACTCGAACCCGCGCCGCTCGAGCACGCGCGCGAGGTTCTGCCCGACGCGCCCGAAGCCGCAGATGATGATGTGTTCGCGGCGGGCGATGTCGCGCGTCGCAACGGTCTCGAGCGCGACGTCGGAGGGGCCCGTCGCCTTGTGGCCGAGCAGGCGGTCCGCGATGCGCTTGTTGTAGCGGATCACGAGCGGTCCCGCGAGCATGCTCAGGGCGATCGCGGTCAGCAGCGCCTGCACGATCTGCGGCTCGACGGCCGTGCCCCGCAGCAGCAGCGTGAGCAGCGCGAAGCCGAACTCGCCGCCCATGCTGACGACGATGCCGGTGCGCAGCGCCTTGCGCCTGTTCGGCACGAACTGCCGCACGATCACGGTGACGAGGGCGGTCTTGACCAGCAGCAACGCCACCAGCACCAGCAGGACGAGCGGCAACTGCCCGAGCAGCAGCCGCAGGTCGAGCAGCATGCCGACCGAGACGAAGAAGACGCCGAGCAGGATGTCCTGGAACGGCTTGATCACCGCCTCGGTCTGGTGCCGGAACTCGGTCTCGGCCAGCAGCATGCCCGCGAGGAAGCCGCCCAGGGCCATCGACAGCCCGAGCTGATGCGTGGCCCACGCGCCGCCGAGCGCGACGAACAGCACGGTCAGCGTGAACGTCTCGCTGCTGCGGTGACGCGTGATCTCGCGGAACAACGGGCGTGCCAGCAGCCTGCCGAGCACGAGCACGACCAGCAGGGCGATGACGGCGCGCCCGGTGAGGCCGAGCAGCCACAGCGGGCCCGGGACTTCGCCGCTGCCGCCCGCGAGGGCCGTGGCGAGGGCGAGCAGCGGCGCGAACGCCAGGTCCTGGAACAGCAGGATGCCGAGCGCGAGCCGGGCGTGGGTTCGCGCGAGCTCCAGCTGGTCGCCGAGCTGGCGCAGCACGATGGCCGTCGACGACATGGCGAGTGCGCCGCCGATCACGATCGCGGCGCCGGGCTGGACGCCGAAGGCGTAGGCGATGCCACCGAACGCGCCGCCGCAGAGCAGCATCTGCAGGCCGCCGATGCCCAGCACTTCCGACTTCATCGCCACCATGCGCGCGAGCGAGAATTCCAGGCCGAGCGTGAACACGAGGAACACGACGCCGATCTCGGCGAGCAGCCGCACGGATTCGTCGTTGGGGACGAGGCCCAGCGCGTGCGGGCCGAGCAGCATGCCGACGACGAGATAACCCAGGATCGGCGGCAGCTTGATGCGCCGGACGAGGCTCAGCACGAGCAGCGAGCCCGCGAGCAGGATCAGGATCTGGGTCAGGAACTCGCCGGTCATCGGGCCTCACGCCGCTGTGGTGCCGATGCTAGCATTCCACGACAGGCAATCCTGCCTCGTGGAGACCGTAACGATCCCGCCCGTGCCGCCCATGCCCGACGACAGCAATTTCCGCGCGGAGATCGAAGCCGGCCCGGGCGTACTGAGGCTGTCAGGCAATTGCCGCGCGGCCGACCTGGCGGTGCTCGAGGCGGCACTGGCGTCATGGCGGCGGGGCGGCGCGCGGGTGCTCGATCTCACCGCCGCGGGCCAGCTCGACATCGGCGCGGCCTGGCTGCTCAAGCAGGCAGTCATCCAGGACGCGCCCGCCGGTGATCCCCGCGCCGGAAATCCGCGGTGCGGTCCCGACGCATTTCCACTACCTCGACGAACTTCTCCAGGCCGAGGATCCGGGCCACCAGGTCGCGTCGCCGCCGCCGTCGCGGCCGTGGCTGGCCCGTTTTGGCCGTGCGCTCGAGGAGCGGTTCCGCAACTGGTACCAGGCCCTCACCTATGGCGGCGAGCTGATCGTCACGGCCGGTGTCGCCTGGCGCACGCTCAAGCGGTTGCGCGTCGCCTCGGTCGTGCGCCACGCCTACGAGACCGGTTACCAGGCCGTGCCCGTCGTCGCGGTCATCGCCTTCCTGATCAGCGTGATTTCCGCCTACATCGGCGCACAGCAGCTGCGACCGTACGGTGCCGAGATCTATCACGGTCGACCTCGTCGCACTCGGCGTGCTGCGCGAACTCGGTGTCCTGCTGACGGCCATCATGGTCGCCGGGCGCACCGGCAGCGCGTTCGCCGCCGAGATCGGCGTGATGAAGTTGAACGACGAGATCGATGCGCTCAAGTCGATGGGCGTCAGTCCCTACGAAGTGCTCGTGCTGCCGCGCGTCCTCGGGCTCGTCATTGCGCTGCCGCTGCTCACGGTCGTCGCCGACTTCATGGGCCTGCTCGGTGGCGGGCTGCTCGCGCGCTACCTGATCGACCTGCCGTGGCCGCAGTTCCTGACGCGGCTCGACGAAGCCATCGCGCCGACGACGTTCTGGGCCGGCATGGTCAAGGCACCCGTGTTCGGCATCCTGATCGCACTGACCGGCACCTTCCGCGGCCTGCAGGTGCAGGACTCCTCGCGCGAACTCGGCCGGCTCACGACGGTCGCGGTGGTGCAGTCGATCTTCCTCGTGATTTTCGCGGATGCGTTGTTCGCGATCTTCTTCCTCGAGATCGACTTCTGATGGTTGCCGCCGCTCCCATCATCCGCGTGCGCGACATCGTCAACCGCTTCGGGGCGCAGACGGTGCACGATGGCGTCAGCTTCGACGTCCACGCGGGCGAAGTCTTCGGCATCGTCGGCGGCTCGGGCAGCGGCAAGTCGGTGCTGCTCAAGACGATGCTCGGCCTGCGCCGCCCCGACGCGGGCAGCGTCGAGCTCGAAGGCCGCGACATCACCGCGATGCCGGACCGTGAGCTGCGTGAGGTGAAGCGCCGGTACGGAGTGACCTTCCAGCACGGCGCACTATTCACGTCGCTGACCGTGACCGAGAACATCATCCTGCCCGTCGTCGAATCCCTGCAGCTCGCGGAGCCGACGCTGCAGAGCCTGGCCGAGCTGCGGTTGCGGATGGTCGGGTTGCCGGTCGAGACGGGAGCCAAGTACCCGGCGCAGCTCTCTGGCGGCATGATCAAGCGCGCGGCGCTGGCGCGCGCGCTCGCGCTCGACCCGGCGCTGCTCTTTCTCGACGAGCCGACGGCCGGCCTCGACCCGATCGCCGCCGCGGCCTTCGACGACCTGGTGCTTTACCTGCGGCGTACGCTGGGGCTGACGGTGGTCATGGTGACCCACGATCTGGACACCCTCGCGAGGACGTGCGACCGTGTCGCCGTGCTCGTGGACGGTCAAGTCATCGTGGATACGCTCGAAGGCATCGTACGCAACGACCATCCCTGGATCCGCGAGTATTTCCACGGCACGCGTGGCCGCATGATCCGCAACGACCCGGACGGAGGCGACGCACGTGGAGCGTGACGCGAAGTACGCCACCGTCGCGCTGTTCGCGCTCGCCTGCATCGTCGCGGCGGTCGGTGTTCGTCTGGTGGTACTCGGGCCGTGGCGACCGCGGCGACTACGATACCTACGAAATCTACTTCGAAGGCAGCGTCAGCGGCCTGTCCAAGGGCAGTCCCGTGCGTTACCTCGGCGTCGATGTCGGCCGCGTCACGGCGCTAAGCGTCGACAAGCGGGATGCGCGCCGCGTCAAGGTCATCGCCGACATCGACAGCAGCGCGCCGATCTCGGGCGCAACGCAGGCCAAGCTCGGCCTGCTCGGCCTGACTGGATTGCTGTACATCGACCTGCAGCAGGACCCCAACTCCGACCCCAGGCGGCCCCTGGCCCGCGGCGAAGCGCATCCGGTGCTGGCTGCCGGCAAGGGCTCGATCGAGGCCTCGGTCGAGAAGTTGCCCGAATTGCTGAACAAGGCCACCGGCATCATGGCGCGGATCGAGACGATGCTCGCCGACGGGAACATCGAGTCGTTCGGCCGCACGCTCGCCAACCTCGAGCGTGCGTCGGAAACTCTTCCCGAGACGCTCGCCGACGCACGCGCCCTTGCCGCGGACCTGCGCCGTATCTCGGAATCGACCCTCGCCCTGACGGGGCGGCTCGACCAGACGCTGGAGCGCTCGCAGCCCGACCTGCAGGCCACGCTCGCGAACGCACGCGACGCATCGGAAAAGCTGGCACGCACGGCCGACGGCCTGGACCGCCTCATCAATGCGAACGGCGGCTCGTTCAGCCCGCAGTGCGGGCGCGAGCGTGGCCGAACTGCAGCAGCTCGTGATCGATGCCCGCGAGGCAAGCAACGAGGTCCGGGCGCTGGCGCGCGAGTTGCGCGAGCGGCCGTCGAGCCTGGTGTTCGAGCGGGCGGAATCCGGCGTGGAGATGCCAAGATGACGATGCGCAGCATGGCGATCCGGCTGGCCTGCACGACCGGCGCTGTGCTGCTGCTCGCCGGTTGCGGCGACCTGTTGAAGTCCGATACCCCGCGGGCGGAGACCTACCGACTTGGATCGGTGCAAGCCCCCGCGGACAACGCCGCTGCCGCCGTCACCGGTACGCCGCCGCTCGCGCTGACGGTGGCGCGGCCGCGCGCGGCGGCGGCGCTCGACTCCGAGCGCATCGCCGTCGTGGCCGGCGGCAATCGGTTCGACTACTACGCGGGCGTGCGTTGGGCCGAACCGGCTCCGCAGATGCTGCAGCAGAACCTGGTCGCAGCCCTGGCGCGCTCGGGTCGCTTCGCGGGCGTGTTCGCCGCGCCAGCGCGCGTCCCGTCGGAACTCATGCTCGACATCGAGATCGGCGTTTCGAGGCGGACGCCACCGCGGGCGACGCTCCAGTCGTGCACGTCGTGCTGCAGGCAAGCCTCGTCGATGCCCGACGGGCACAACGTGTCGCCAGCTTCACGAGCGAGGCGGCAGTGGCCGCCGACGGGAGCAGGCGTGCCGCGATCATCGCCGCGTTCGATCGCGCCAGTGCGCAGGCCGTCGATGACGTCGTCGCGCGCGTCGGCATTGCGGCAGCAGCGGTGCCAGCGCAGTAGAGACGCTGCGGTCGGAGAATCACTCGGCTACAGTGCCGGACGCTAGATACACGGCGCCTGAGCGAGTTCTCGCGCTCGCGCGACAACTCGCACGGCGCATGCACCCACGACCGGTGTCGCGCGACGCAAGAGGACCTCAGCGCGGCAGCACGTCGAGGCGTTGCTCGAGCTCCGCCTGGCCACTGACCACGAGGCACTGCGCCGGCAGCGTCTCCCGATCGATGCCTTGCGCGGCCAGCCCGCCGATCCAGACCGGTATGTCGGGGCCGAGCACCGCGCACATCGCGGCGAGGTGCGCCGGCAGGTCGCGCAGCCCATCGTGCAGCACCACGCTCAGTGCCACGATGGCCCCCCCGGCTTCGAGCGCATACCGCGCAACTTCCTCCGGCGGCAGGTCCGCACCCAGGTAGTGGACCTTGCAGCCATGGCTCGCGCAGATCATGGCCGACATCAGCAACCCGAGTTCGTGGCGTTCGCCGGGCAGCGTCGCGAAGACGATCGCCTGGCGGCGCGCGCTGCGGTCGTACGAATCGACGATGAGCCCGATGTGCTTGCGCACCGTCGTCGAGACGAGCCGCTCCTGCGCGATCGAAAACTGCCCGCCGTGCCAGCGGTCCCCGACCTGGCGCAGCAGGGGTTCGAGCACTTCGTCGACCAGGCGCGCCGGCGGCAGCAGCGAGATGGCGAGCGTCAGGGCCTGCTCGCACTCGGCAGCGGCAAAGCGCTGCGCGGCGTCGAGGATGCGTTCGACGAACGTGGCGGCCACTGCCGACTGTGGCCGGCGCTCGGGCTCGTGCAGCAGGTTCGCGAGGGACGCCTCATCGAGCGCGACGAGCCGTCCGATCGGGTGCCCGCGCTCGGTGGCCTCGCGCAGCCGGCGCAGTCGCAGCACGTCTTCCGGGCGATAGACGCGCCTGCCCTTGCCGTCGCGCTGCGGCACGATCACGGAGTAGCGCCGCTCCCACGCGCGCAGCGTCTCGACGGTCAGGCCCGTCGCCTGGGATACGGCCTTGATCGAGTACATGGCAGCCTTTTCTCCCCCGGGGCCGGGTCGGATTCAATGGGCCCGGGCCGCGCGGTTCAGGCCGGAAGCCGCAGCACGGGGTGTTCGCCCGTGGCCTGCCGCAGCAGCAACTCCAGGAAGGCGGAGCTGGCGATGGCATCGCCGAACAGGCGGCCCTGGCCCAGCTGGCAGCCGCTGTGCAGCAGGAAGTACCGTTGTTCCTCGGTTTCGACACCTTCGGCGATCACCTGCAGGCCGAGGCTCCGGCCCATCTCGATGATGGTGCGGATGATCGTCGCGTCGTCCGGGTCGGTCGCCGCGTTGGTGACGAACGACCGGTCGATCTTGAGCGTGCTGATCGGGAACTGCTGCAGCGCGCTCAAGCTCGAATATCCGGTGCCGAAGTCGTCGATCGACAGGTGTACGCCCATCGTCCGCAGCTCGTCGAGCAGGGGCAGCGTGCGCTCGGCATCGAGCATGAGCGTCGTCTCGGTGATCTCGAGTTCGACGCAGGACGGCGCCACCTTGTGCTGCTCGAACACCGAGCGGCAGTGCGGAATGAAGCTCGCCTGGTTGAGTTCCTTCAGCGAGAGGTTGATCGCGACGCGGCCCGGGTCGCTGATGCGCTCGCGCCAGGAGGCATAGTCGGCGCACACCTGGTTCAGCACCCACGCGCCGATGTCGGCGATCAGGCGCGATTCCTCGGCGAGCGGGATGAACTGCGAAGGTGCGATCTCGCCGTGGCCCGGCAGGCGCCAGCGCAGCAGCGCCTCGGCGCCGACCACCTCGCCGCTCGCGAGGTCGACCTTGGGCTGGTACCGCACGACGAACTCGTCGCGCTCGAGGGCCCGGCGCAGCTTGGCCTTGAGCAGCAGCCGCTCGACGGCGGCGGCGTTCATCTCGGGGACGTAGAAGACGTGGCAGTTACGGCCCTGCCGCTTCGCGTGGTACATGGCCGCGTCCGCATTGCGGATCAGGTCGATCACGTTGTCGGCGTGCTCCGGCACCATCGCGACGCCGACGCTGGCCGTGATGTCGATCTCGTTGCCGGGCAGGTGCACCGGCTTCGCGATCTCGTCGAGCACGAGGTGCGCGAGGTCCGCCGCCGCATCGTGGCGTGCCTGCTCGCCTTCGATGCCCTCGGCGAAGATCGCGAATTCGTCGCCCGCGAGCCGGCCTGCCACGGCCTCGCGCGGCAGCACGCGGGCGAGCCGCTCGCTCAGCGTTTCCAGCACGCGATCGCCGGTTTCGTGGCCGAACGTATCGTTGACTTCCTTGAAGTTGTCGATGTCGACGTACAGCAGCACGAGGCCGCGTTCCTGCCGCGTGCTGCGCGTGATCGCCTGGTGCAGCATGTGCTGGAACTGCATCCGGTTCGGCATCTTGGTCAGCGTGTCGAAACGTGCGAGGTAGCGGATCCGGCGTTCGGCACGCTTGCGCTCGGTGATGTCGCGCAGCACGACGATGGTGCCGCTCGCCATGCCGGGCGTCCGCGACCGGGCGAGCGGCGAAACGTTGACCGACACCGGGATGGTCTGGCCGTGTTCGGTCTGCACGACCGTCTCACCCGGCTCCCGTTCCAGGCTGGCCAGGTCGAATGCTGCACGGTGCTCCGCCGCGACCAGCCCCAGGAACGTGGTGCTGGTCAGGTTGGCCACGGTCATGCCGAACAGTTCGCCGGCCGCGGCATTTGCCGTGCGCACGCGGCCGTCCGGCGCGAGGACCAGCACGGCGTCGTTCATGCCGTTCAGGACGTCGTCCAGGAAGTCGCGCGAGATCGTGGTACTGGCGAGCGTCTGCCGCAACTGGTCCAGCGCGCGTTCGAGCGCCTCGACCTCGCGTACGCCGCTCAGCTGGATCGGCTGGGCATAGCGCCCCTGCGCGATCGGCCGGGCGCTGTCCATCAGGTGCGTGAGCGCGCGTTCGATGCGCGCGATCAGCGTCCACGTGACCCAGGCAGCGACCAGCGTGGTCAGCAGCCCCGCGAGCCCGAGAAACAGGCCGTGCGACCTCGACGTATTCGCCGCGACGCGCTGCAGTTCGTCCCGGAGGCTGGCGATGTGCGGGTCGCTGCCGGCCGCCTCGACGGCAGACAGTTCACCGATGAGCCGGGCCAGGTCCTGGGCTTCGTGGCGCGACGCGAGTTCCGTCGTGAACATGACGGTGGCGGTCAGCAACAGGCCGACCGCCAGCACGGCCAGTACGTATCGCTGCTTGAGACCTGGTCCGATCAAGGTACTTCCCCGGAGCATCCTTGCCACCGCGCGGATTCGAATCTTATTGTGTGCGCTGGTACGCCCCCCGGGGCATCATAGACCCGGGGATTCCGCGCCGCATCCGTAACGCGGTACGGCGGCCTGGAATGCAAAATAATCCGACAGTCACGCGCGAAGACGACTCATGAATCCGCTCGAACTGACCGGCCGCGCCAGGACGCACATCGTCGAACTCGAGGCCCCGCGCTGCGCGCTGCATTACGCGGTGGTGACCTCGTTCCTCGCCATGCGCGACGCCGCGCGCGTTGACGGGATCGACCTGCAGGCGATCTCCAGCTACCGCGATTTCGAACGCCAGTTGCTGCTGTGGAACCGCAAATGGCGCGGCGAGCGGCCGCTGTACGCGCGCGACGGGAGCCTGCTCGTACATGCGGAGCTCTCCGAGGCTGACCTGGTCGACGCGATCCTCGCCTGGTCGGCGATTCCTGGCGGCAGCCGGCACCACTGGGGCTCGGACATCGACGTCGCCGACGTTGCCGCCATGCCCGAGGGCTACCAGGTGCAGCTCCTGCCCGGCGAGTACGCTGCGGACGGCGTCTTCGCACGGCTGACAGCCTGGCTCGACCGGAACATGACGCGCTTTGGCTTTTTCAGGCCGTTCGGCTCGGACCGCGGCGGCGCCGGCATCGAGCCCTGGCACCTGAGCTACGCACCCGTCGCCCATGACGCGATGGAGGCGCTCTCGCTGCCGGTGCTGCGCAATGCGATTGCGCAGTCGGAGATGCTGGGCAAGCACGTCGTGCTCGACCGCCTGCCCGAGATCTATACGCGCTTCATCCTGGCCGTTGATCCGCCTTGCGCAACTGGGCATCGCGAAAGGCCTGCACGCGCTTGAGGAACCAGGCCGGGAACCAGCGCTTGAGCCGCCAGGCCATGCGGTATTCCGGCGGCCAGACGATATAGAGCTCGCCCGCTGCAGCGGCCCCCAGCAGGACGCGCGCCGCTTCCTGCGGATCGTGCCCTGAATTGTCCATGAGCTGGTGCGCCATCGCATTTTCCTGCGGCGGCGCACGCATGTGATCGAGCAGGTGGGTGCGGAAGAATCCCGGCATGGCGACCGAGGTCTGTATGCCCGTGCCCGCGAGCTCGCTTGCCAGGGTTTCGCTGAGCGAGATCACCGCAGCCTTGGTGGCGTTGTACGGCGCCATCTGCGGTGCCGCGGCAAACCCGGCCGAGCTCGCGATGTTGAGGATCAATCCATTGCCCTGGCTGCGCAGCACGGGAACGGCCGCGCGGCAGCCCCACACGACGCCGAGCAGGTTGATCCCGACGATCCAGTTCCAGTCCTCGGTGGACGTCGCCTCCACGGGACCGGCCACGGCGACGCCTGCATTGTTGACCAGCACGTCGAGCCCTTCGTGCGTGGCGGCAAACTGTCCGATCGCGTCGGCAACGAAGCCCGCCGAGGCGACGTCACCCGTGAAGGTCGCGACCCGGGCGCCGGCGTCGCGCAGCTCGCCTGCCGCCCGCTCGAGGCCGGCCGCGGACAGGTCGAGCAGCCCCAGGTTCCAGCCCTCGAGCGCCAGCAGGCGGGACATCGCGAGGCCGAGGCCACTCGCGGCGCCGGTGATGAAAGCGCGCTTTCCGGGAAAGCGGCGGGACAGTAAGGTAGCGGGGGAGGTTGGCGCCATGCCCCCATGCTAGCGGGATGGCGCGACCGGCGAAACGTGCAGTGACCCCGGCAGGGCAGGGGTCGGGAGACTCACCTGCGCAAGGTCCACACGGCGGAGTCGATCCTCGAGATCGCCCACCTGCGCAACGTTCTCCAGGGCGCGGGCATCGCCTGCTTCGTGCGCAACGAGCGGCTCGCGGGAGTCCTGGGAGAGATCCCGTTCGTCGAGTGCTGGCCGGAATTGTGGGTGGTGCGCAACGGCGACGCACTGCAGGCCCGTGGTCTCATCGATACCGTACGCAGCGCGACGGTCCCGGTCGGCGCGGACTGGCAATGCGACCGTTGCGGCGAGTGGGTCGGGGCGCAGTTCGACGAATGCTGGCGCTGCGCGCCGGGCGAGCCGTGAGGTTGAAGGATCGAAGATGGACGACACCCGACAGATCACGATCGCCCGCCGTTTCAACGGTCCGCCCGACTCCGGCAACGGTGGTTACGTCTGTGGCGCCCTGGCCGTGGCGACCGGCGAAGATGTCCGTGTGCGCCTGATGGCGCCGCCGCCGCTCGATCGCGCGATGGTGGTCGAGCCCGGGGAGCAGCCTGGCACCTGGGTGTTGCGCGACGGGATCCGCGCCATCGCGTCGGCGACGCTGGCGCGCCTGGAACTCGAGGTGCCCTCGGCCCCGCCGTACGTGCAGGCCGTCTGGGCTGCACAGCACTACGTCGGCTTCAAGCAGCACTCGTTCCCGGACTGTTTCGTCTGCGGGCCGCATCGTCGCCGCGGCGACGGGCTGCGCATCTTTGCGGGAGCGCTCGACTCCGGCATCGTCGCGGCGCCCTGGTTGCCGGCCGACGACCTCGATGGCGGCGACGGCAAGGTCGCGGTGGAATACCACTGGGCGGCCCTCGACTGCCCCGGGTACTTCGCGATCGTCGAGGACACCCCGCGCCTGATGGTGCTCGGCGAGATGCAGGCCCACGTCGATCGGCGCGTGCATGTCGGTGAATCCTGCACCGTGATCGGCTGGCGCCTGGGCTCCGAGGGACGCAAGCACCGCAGTGGCACCGCGATCTTCGACAAGGACGGGGAGCTGTGCGCGCGGGCGCGGGCGACGTGGATCGAAATCAAGTGACTAGTGACTAGTGAATAGTGACTAGTAAGAGCAGGAGGCCAGCGGCCCTTCCTACTAGTCACTAGTCACTATTCACTAGTCACTTCCTTCGCCAGCAGCACCGTCAGCAGCCCCGCTCCGGTCAGCACCAGCCCGGGCAGCCAGTCGACCCGCAACGCGAGCCACAGGATCCCGGAGACCAGCACCGCGGCGCCGACGATGGTCTGGTCGCGACGGCGGGCACTGTCGCGGATCTCACGGCGGAGTTCCTCGTACGGGGCGTTGTCCATCCGGATCCGCAGCGTGCCTTCGGAGGCTTTCTGCACGATCTGGTGCAGCACCTGCGGCAGGCTGCGCACGGCCTCGTTGATGTCGGGCAGCTGGCGCCGGAACTGCTCCGCGAAGCTGCGGCCGCTGAAGCGCTCGGCCGCCCACTCCTGCAGGACCGGCTGCGCGGTCTTCCACAGGTCGAGCTGCGGGTAGAGCTGCCGGCCGAGGCCCTCGATCTGCAGCAGCGTCTTCTGCAGCAGCAGCAGCTGCGGCTGGACGCGCATGTCGAAACGCCGCGCGGTCTCGAACAGGCGCATCAGCACCTGCGCGAAGGAGATTTCGGCGAGCGGCTTGTTGAAGATGGGCTCGCAGACCGTGCGCACCGCAGCCTCGAGCTCATCCACGCGCGTCTCGGGCGGCACCCAGCCGGAATCGACGTGCAGGCGCGCAACCCGGTTGTAGTCGCGATCGAAGAACGCGAGGAAATTCTCGGCCAGGTAGTGCTGGTCGCGCGCATCGAGCGTGCCGACGATGCCGAAGTCCACCGCGGCGTACACCGGGCGCTCGGGGTTGTCCGTCTGCACGAAGATGTTGCCGGGATGCATGTCGGCATGGAAGAAATTGTGGCGGAACACCTGCGTGAAGAAGATCTCCACGCCGTTTTCCGCCAGCACCTGGATGTTGACGTTGCGCCGGCGCAGCTCGGCCATGTCGTTGACGAGCACGCCATGGATGCGCTCCATGACCATGACGTCGGCACGGCAGTAATCCCAGTACACCTGCGGGACGTAGAGCAGTTCCGTGTAGTCCGCGAAGTTGCGGCGCAGCTGTGCGGCATTGCCCGCTTCGCGCATCAGGTCGAGCTCGTCGATGATCGTGCGCTCGTATTCGGCCACGACCTCCAGCGGGCGCAGCCGGTGGCCTTCCTTCGAATAGTCGCGCGCCAGCTGCGCGAGCACGTACATGACCTCGAGGTCGCGCTCGATCTTCGCGCGCACGCCCGGGCGCACGACCTTGACCACGACTTCCTCGCCGGAACGCAGCTTCGCCGTGTGGACCTGGGCAATCGAGGCGGCTGCGAGCGGCTGGTCGTCGAACCGCTCGAACACCTCCTCGGCGGGCTTGCCGTAGGCGGCGGCAATGATGGCCTTGGCCTCGTCGACGGGGAATGGCGGGACGCGGTCCTGCAGCTTGGCGAGCTCGTCCGCGATGTCGCCGGGCAGGAGGTCTCGACGCGTCGACAATGCCTGGCCGAACTTGACGAAGATCGGGCCCAGCTCCTCGAGTGCGAGGCGGATGCGCTCGGCGCGCGGCCCGCCCTTGCGCCGCTCGAACCAGGTCGCGGGCGACAGGTAGAACGCGTAGCGCAGGGGGCGGAACAGGTGCGTCGCGAGGATGATCTCGTCGAGCCCGTGACGCACGAGGACGCGCTGGATCTGCAGGAGGCGGGCGGCGACGCGAAGACGCATGGGGAAGTGATTAGCGGACTAGCGGATCAGCGGATGGTAGGAAAGCGCTGCGCGCTGTGCGTCGTCATTTCGCGGCGTTGCTGCGTCGTGATTCGAGCCGGGCGAGGCGCGCCTCGAGCCGGTCCGTCGCGTCGCGCAGGTGGTCGACGGCCTCGAGGAACTCGTCGAGCTCCACGCGCGTCGGGACGTCGCGGCCTTCTTCCTGGAGGTATTCGGCGACGTTCAACGACAGCGAGCCGGCGGCCTTGCGGCCCCAGTCGAGGAAGCCGCGGGCCAGGTTCGCGACCTGGTGGGCCGCAACGTCACCGATGACCCTTGAGAGTTCCTCCTCGAAGTCCGGCTGCGCGTGCTGGAGCAGCTCGCGGAAGCGCTGCGCGACCTCGGCGTCCCCGGCAATGCGGATGCCCGACTCCCGCAGCCGCTCCTCGGCTCCGGGGCCCACCATCGACAACAGCGACAGCGGCGTGCCCGACAGGCTCGCATCCGCCACGCCGTCGTGCTGCGTGTCGATCGAGATGCGCCCGTCGGCGATCCGGAAGAAGAGCGTGAGCGGCGTGCCTTCCAGCGCGAGCGAGAGCACGCGGCCTTCGAGCCGCTCGGCTGCCGTGCGGGCCCGGTTCGACTGTTCGACGTTGCGGTTCAGGAGGGCGGCGAGCCGGCTGAACACCGCACTGACGGGGTTTGCGCTCAATACTTGAACCCCCGGTGCAGCGCGACGATGCCGCCGCTCAGGTTCTCGTACCGGCAGTCCTCGAGGCCCGCATCGCGCATCATCTCGAGCAGCGTGGCCTGGTCGGGGAACCTGCGGATCGACTCGGCGAGGTAGCGGTAGCTGTCCGGGTCCTTCGCGATACGCGCGCCGAGCCAGGGCAGCACGCTGAACGAGTACACGTCGTACACCGGCTTCAGGCCGGGAAAGACCGGGGTCGAGAACTCGAGGATCAGCAACCGGCCGCCCGGCTTGAGCACGCGGCACATCGATGCCAGGGCTGCGGGCTTGTCCGTGACGTTGCGCAGGCCGAAGCCGATCGTCACGCAATCGAAGCTGTCGTCGGCGAACGGCAGGCACTCCGCGTTCGCCAGCGAAAATCGGACGTTGCGCATCAGGCCGCGGTCGAGCAGGCGGTCACGGCCCACCGCGAGCATCGCCGCGTTGATGTCGGACAGCACGACGAGGCCTTGCTCGCCCACCTGCTGCGCCATGCCCGCGGCGAGGTCGCCGGTACCGCCCGCGACGTCGAGTGCGGCGTAACCGGGGCGCAGCCCGGTCTGCGACAGCGTGTGGCGCTTCCAGAGCCGGTGGACTCCCGCCGACATCAGGTCGTTCATGATGTCGTACTTGTCGGCGACGGAGTCGAACACGGCCCGGACGCGCCGCGCCTTTTCCTGGGCCGGCACCTGCGCGTAACCGAAATCGACCGGGGTGGCCGACCGGCTGGACGCTGCGGGTGGCTTGGTGGGGTCGGAGTCGCTCATGGAGCCGCTCATTCTACGCGTTTCGCGGCAGCGGCCGCTGCGGTCACCTGCCCGGGACAGGGGTAGGGTAGGCCAGGCCGAGCCGGGCGATCCGGTCGAGGTAGTACTGCCACTTTTCCTCGCGCGTCGCGCCGAGTTCGTACAGGTAACCCCAGGCGTACAGGCCGGAATCGTGGCCGTCGTCGAACGCGAGCTTGACCGCGTAGTTGCCGATGGGCTCGATGCCGACGACCAGCACGTCGTGCTTGCCCAGCTGCAGGGTCTCCTGGCCGGGTCCGTGCCCGCGGACTTCCGCCGACGGGGACCAGACGCGCAGGTATTCGAACGGCAGCTCGAACCGCTTGCCGTCGTCGAACGCGACCTCGAGGAGCCGCGACTGCTTGCGCAACTTGATCTCGAGCGGCTTGCGCTCCGCCCAGTAGCCCGCGGCGCTCACAGGATGTACCGGGCCAGGTCTTCGTCGCGCGCCAGCTCGCCGAGGCTCGCATCGACGTAGGCGCCGTCGATGAGGAGCTCCGCACCCGAACGGTCGGAAGCCTCGAAACTGATCGCCTCGAGCAGGCGCTCCATGACCGTGTGCAGGCGCCGTGCGCCGATGTTCTCGGTGCGCTGGTTCACGTCGAACGCCACCTCGGCGATCCGGCGGACGCCGCTCGCGTCGAAACGCAGCGCGACGCCCTCCGTCGCGAGCAGCGCGCCGTACTGGGTGCAGAGGGACGCGTCGGGCTCGGTCAGGATCCGGACGAAGTCCTCGACCTTGAGCGCGTCGAGTTCGACCCGGATCGGCAGGCGGCCCTGCAGCTCGGGGATGAGGTCGGACGGCTTCGACATGTGGAAGGCGCCCGAGGCGATGAACAGGATGTGGTCGGTCTTCACCATGCCGTACTTGGTGTTGACCGTGCTGCCCTCGACGAGCGGCAGCAGGTCCCGCTGCACGCCTTCGCGCGAGACGTCGGCGCCCGCGACGGTGTCCTGGCGGCGCGCGATCTTGTCGATCTCGTCGAGGAAGACGATGCCGTTCTGCTCGGCATTGCGCAGCGCCTGCGCCTTGAGTTCCTCCTCGTTGATCAGCTTCGCCGCTTCCTCCTCGGTCAGCAGCTTGAAGGCTTCGCGGACCTTGAGCCGGCGCGACCGGGTGCGATTGCCACCGAGGTTGGCGAACATGCCCTGCAGCTGCTGCGAGAGTTCTTCCATGCCGGGCGGCGCCATGATCTCGACGCCAGGCGCCACCGCACGCAGCTCGATCTCGATTTCCCGATCGTCGAGCTGTCCTTCGCGCAGCATCTTGCGGAAACGCTGGCGCGTGTCGTTGTCGCGCGGCGTCGGCGCGGGCTCTGCCGCGGGCAACCCGAAACCCATCGTCGGCGTCGCTCCCCGGGGCCGCGGCAGCAGTTCGTCGAGGACGCGCTCTTCCGCCGCGTCCATCGCGCGATGCCGCACCTTGTCCATTTCCTGCTCGCGGGTCATCTTCACCGCGACGTCGACCAGGTCCTTGATGATCGAGTCCACCTCGCGGCCGACGTAGCCCACCTCGGTGAACTTGGTCGCCTCGACCTTGATGAAGGGCGCATTGGCCAGCCGCGCGAGCCGGCGCGCGATCTCGGTCTTGCCGACGCCGGTCGGCCCGATCATCAGGATGTTCTTCGGCGTGATCTCCGCGCGCAGCGGTTCGCCGACCTGCATGCGGCGCCAGCGGTTGCGCAGCGCGATGGCGACGGCGCGCTTGGCCGAGCCCTGGCCGACGATGTGCTTGTCCAGTTCCTGGACGATTTCACGGGGAGTCATGGAGGACATGGCGGGGGAGGAAGTGAGTTAGTGGCTAGTGAGTAGTGACTAGTAGGAAGGAGAGCGGGCACGCTGGCCGCTCTGCTCTTACTAGTCACTAGTCACTATTCACTAGTCACTTCCTACAGCTCCTCGATGGTCATGTTGCGGTTGGTATAGATGCAGATGTCCGCGGCGATGCCGAGCGCCTTCTCGACGACGGTCCGGGCATCGAGCGTGGTGTTCTGCAGCAGCGCCAGCGCCGCGGCGTGGGCGAAGGGACCGCCGGAGCCGACGGCCACGAGTTCGTGTTCCGGCTCGATGACGTCGCCGTTGCCGGAGATCATCAGCGAGTGCGCCGCGTCCGCCACGAGCAGCAGCGCCTCGAGGCGGCGCAGGCTCCGCTCGCTGCGCCAGTCCTTGGCGAGCTCGATCGCCGACCGCGTGAGGTTGCCGTACTGCTGCAGCTTCGACTCGAAGCGCTCGAACAGCGTAAAGGCGTCGGCCGTGCCGCCGGCGAATCCGGCGATGACCTGGCCGTCGTGGAGCCGGCGCACCTTGCGCGCGTTGCTCTTCATGACGGTGTTGCCGAGCGTGACTTGCCCGTCGCCGCCCATGGCGACGCGGCCGTCGCGACGGACGCAGAGGATGGTCGTGCCGTGGGGATCGAAGGACATGGTGGATAGTGGTTAGCGGTTAGCGGATAGCGGTTAGCGGAGAGCGGAGAGCGGAGAGCGGAGAGCGGAGAGCGGAGAGCGGAGAGTAGGAAGGGTTCCTTCCCAGCACTACCCCCTTCCTCACTATCCCCTATCCCCTCTTCCTTCTGGCCCTGGGGTGCGCTGCGTCGTAGATGCGGGCCAGGTGCTGGAAATCAAGGTGCGTATAGACCTGGGTCGTGCTGATGTTGGCGTGGCCGAGCAATTCCTGCACAGCGCGCAAATCCTGAGAAGATTCAAGCAGGTGCGACGCGAACGAGTGCCGGAACATGTGCGGGTGCACGTGCTCGGGCAGCCCCTGCAGCCGCGCCCAGCGGGCGATGCGCCGCTGCACGATCCGGGGACCGAGCCGGCTGCCGTTCACGCCGACGAAGACTGCCTGTTCTCCGACCGCCGCGACCGCGGCACGTTCCCCGAGCCAGCCCTGCAGTGCTGCGAGGGCCTGTCGTCCGACGGGCACGATCCGTGTCTTGCGGCCCTTGCCGGTGACCCGGACGGTCCGGTCGCGCAGGTCGAGGTCGGCGAGGTCCAGCCCGAGCAGCTCCGCCAGGCGCAGGCCCGACGAATACAGCAGCTCCATGATGGCCTTGTCGCGAATGCCGAGCCGGTCGTCGGTGCGGAACTCGAGCAGCCGCGCCATCGAGTCGGCGTCGAGCGGGGTGGGCAGTCGTTTGCGCGACTTCGGCGCCTGCACGTCGCCCGTCGGGTCATGGCGCAGCTCGCCTTCGCGCAGCAGGTAGCGGAACAGCCCGCGGCAGGCAGACAGCCGGCGCTGGATGCTGCGGGGCGCAAGGCCCTGGCGATGTTCGCGCGCCGCGAACATGCGCATGTGCTGCGCGTCGACCTGTGTCCAGGCCGTGATGCCCTGCCTGTCGCAGTAGTCGATCAGCGAGGCAAGGTCCCGGCCGTAATTGCTGGCCGTGTGTTCGGACAGGCGCCGCTCGTTGCGCAAGCTCGCCAGGTAGCGCTCCACGCCGCTCTGCAGCGGCACGGCGGTCATGCCAGTCGCGCCGTCACCGCCTCGGTCACGATGTCGCCGATGCGGACCAGGTAATCCGTGCTCATCGTCGGCAGGTAGCGCTCGGTGTCGTGGCTCGCGATCGCCAGCAGGCCGAGGCTCGCACGATCACCGAGCGGGACCAGCACGGTCGAGCCGACCTGGCTGCCCTCGCCCCCGAACAGGTAATCGCGCTGCGTGTCGCGGATCTGGCCGCTGCGCGGCCGGGCCGACTCGAAGAACGTCTCGAAGATCTTGAGCTCCGGGCTGCCGCGCGGCACGACGCGGACGTGGCCGCTCTGCAGGTTGCCGAGCGGTGCCCATGCCGGGTCGGTCGCGAGCAGGACCCAGCGCGATGCACCGAAGTCCTCGCGCAGCGAGGTCTCGAGCGCGCCGAGCACGCCACCGGCGTCGCGCGTCCGCAGCAGCCGGCGCGTCAGGCGATGCATGCGGTCGGCAATCGCGTCGTTGGCGCGGCCGTTCTCGATCAGCTCGTGCAGCTTCTTCTCGAGCACGGCGTGCTTGTCGCGCAGTACCAGCACCTGGCGCTCGACGAGCGAGATCGCCGCGCTGCCGCGCTGGTGATGCGGCAGTCGCAGGCGCGCGAGCACGGTGTGATGGCGCTCGAAGAAATCCGGATGGGCGGCCAGGAAATCGGCCACCTGCTCTTCGCCCAGTGCGTTGGCATCGGCGCCGCGGATCGGTTTGGTCATCGACAGTTCTCCCGCGCTTCAGGCGCCCGCCACGTCCACGTGGCCTGCAAAAGCCGTTTCGGCCGGACCCGTGAGCCAGATCTGCTCGCCCGGGCCGGGCCAGCGCACGACCAGGCGCCCGCCCGGCACGTCCACGTTCACTTCCTCCGCGAGCGGACCGTGCCGGCGGCACACCGCGACGGCGGCGCACGCGCCCGTGCCGCACGCCAGCGTTTCGCCGGCGCCGCGTTCGTGCACGCGCAGCCGCACGTGATCCGGTGCCAGGATCTCGACGAACCCGACGTTCACGCGGCGCGGAAAGCGCGGGTGATTTTCCACCGCGGGTCCGACGGTGTCCACGGGCGCGTCGCGGACGGTACGCACGCGGATGACGGCGTGCGGATTGCCGATCGAGACGGCACCGATCTCCACCGGGCCGGCCGACGTGTCGAGGTGGTACGTCGCAGCAGGGCCGTCGGCCTCGAACGGCAGCGATGCCGGGTCGAAGCTGGGTACGCCCATCGCGACGGCGACGAGGCCATCCCGGCGCAGTTGCGCGTTGACGATGCCGCCCGGACTGTCCATGACCAACGGGCGATCGACTTCCCCCTGCCGGCGCGACGCCACGAGCCGCGCGACGCAGCGGGCACCGTTGCCACACTGTTCGACCTCGGAGCCGTCGGCGTTGAAGATGCGGTAGTAGACGTCGGTACCGGCGCGCCGCGGCGGCTCGAGGACCAGCGCCTGGTCGAAGCCGATGCCGGTGCGCCGATCACTGAGGCGACGCAGCTCGCTGGCAGCGGGCAGCGACTCGGGCCCTGCGGCATCGAACACGATGAAGTCGTTGCCGAGGCCGTGCATCTTGGTGAAGTCGAGTCGCATCCCGGCAAGGATACCCGACTCCACCCTCAATCCGGCATGGCGGCCCGGTCGACGTAGATGCAGCGATCCATGATCACGGTCATGCCGGCTTCCGTGGCCCGTCGTGCCGCCACCTCGTTGATCACGCCGAGCTGCAGCCAGAGCGCCGGCAGGCCCAGTTGCAGGCACTGCTCGACGACGTCGCCTACCAGCGCCGGGCGCCGGAAGACGTTCACGATGTCGATGCGCTCCCCCGGCTCGAGTGCAGCGGACGCTGCTTCGAGCGAGGCATAGGCCGGCAGGCCTTCCCAGCCGGTGAGCTGCGGATTCACCGGCAGGATGCGGTAGCCGTAGTTCCGCATCGAGCAGCTGACGTCGTGGCTCGGGCGCGCCGGATCGTCGGAAAGCCCGATCACCGCGATGGTCCGGGATTTCTGCAGCAGTTCGCGGATGACGGCGACCGGCGGATTGCGAAAGCTCATCGCGTGACTCCTGCCATGCGCATTTCGGCAAGGCTCGCCCGGACACCGGAGGGCATGTCCGGATAGCGCAAGCGCACACCGAGCTCAGTGCGCATCCGCGCGTTGTCGACGCGCCGCGACTCCAGCAGGAACGCGAGCATGCCGGGCGAGATGCGCCGACGCGCTTCGGCTCGCGTGATCAGCTCCGGTGCGGGCATGCCGGCCGCCGTCGCGACTTCCTGCAGGTAGCGCGTGGTGCTCGAGTAGTCGCCGTCGGTGACGTTGTAGGCGCCCGCGGCGGTCGGGTGATCCACGGCGGCGACGATGCACGCGACCAGGTCGTCCACATGGATGCGATTGCCGGGGCCGGCCTCCTCCGGCAGCAGCGCTGGCTCGCCGCGCTGCAACCGTTCGAGCGGCAAACGGTGCGGGCCATAGATTCCCGGGACGCGCAGGATGACGAGCCGCACGCCCCGCGCCGAGCACCACGCCGTCGCTGCGCTTTCCGCGGCCACACGCCGCTGCGATCGCTCATTGCCCGGCGCCAGCGGCGAGGACTCGTCGACGAGCGCGCCCGCCGTATCGCCGTAGACGCCCGTGGTGCTGATGTAGACGAAGACGGCCGGGGACGCTTCGCCGAGCTGGCGCAGGAATGCCTCGAGCCGCGAATCCGTCGTCCCGACCTCGGGCGGGGGAGCCAGGTAGACGATGGCGGCGTGCGACGCGGCTGCGGCCAGCGACGGCTGCAGGTTGCGGTCCGTTGCGTCGAGGTCGATGCGCAGGGTGCGGATGCCGGCGGCGTCCAGCTCGGTCTCACGCGGACCGGAGCGCACCAGCGCCAGCACCGGGCGCCGGGCGGCCTCGAGACGGGCAAGGCGCGTCCCGACATAGCCACACCCGACGATCAAACATGATAGAAACGGCAGGTTCATCGCGGCAGGATACTGCAAAGAATTCGCCGCGCCGCGGCGGGTCCGTCTCCATCCTACGAGCGTCATGCCACAGGTCACCATCGTCCCGACGGGGCAGAGTTTCGCGGCCGATCCACGGGAGACGGTGCTGGCGGCGGCGTTGCGCGCCGGCCTGAACCTGCCGCACAGCTGCAAGGGCGGGCACTGCGCGTCGTGCCGTGCGCGCATCCTCTCGGGCGACTTCGCCTATCCCGGCGGTGAGCTGCCGGCAGGCATCACCGCCGCCGAGGCCGCCGAGAAATATGCATTGCTGTGCCAGGCGGTCGCGATCACGGATCTCGTCGTCGAGACGCGGGAGATCCGGCCTGCCCCCGAGGTCGAGGTGCGCAGCCTGCCTTGCCGCATCGACCGCATGGAACGGCTGGCCGACGACGTGCTCGCCGTCCACCTGCGACTGCCCGCCGTCGAGCACTTTGCGTTTCGGGCCGGGCAGTACCTGGACTTCATCCTCTCGGGTGGACGTCGTCGCAGCTTCTCGATCGCGAGCGCGCCGGCCGATGGCCCGACGCTGGAAGTCCACGTGCGCAAGGCGTCGAAGAGCGGCTTCACGGGCCAGCTGTTCGAGACCATGCGGGCAGGCACGCTGCTGCGCATCGAGGGGCCGCTCGGTCAGTTCTGGTTCCGCGCAGGATCGCCGCGGCCGGCCCTGATGGTCGGCGGTGGCACGGGCTACGCACCACTGCGCGCGATGTTGCGGCAACTGCTGGCCAGCCAGGATCGTCGGCCGATCACGCTGTACTGGGGTGGACGTGCCCCGGGCGACCTGTACGAGCACAACTGGTTGATGCACGTTGCTGCGGCGCGCGCCGGGTTCGAGTACCGGCCTGTGCTGTCGGCCGCGGAGGGCGAGGTCCCGGACTGGGACGGGCGGCGCGGGGTCGTGCACGAAGCGGTGCTCGCCGACCTGGGAAGTGAACTCGCTCGCTACGACGTGTATGCGAGCGGCCCGCCGGCGATGATCGAGGCCATCCGCACGACGTTCCTCGAGCGCGGACTGCCGCGGTGACCAGCTCTTCTTCGATTCGTTCGATTGGGCGCCCGACACGCTGGCCGCGATGCGCAACCAGCCGGAAGGGCAGTAGCGCGAGCCATTCGTTGGCTTGGCGAAGCTGCAGCGTTCCATTTCGCCTGCTCGATGCAGGCTTGCGGTTCCGGTCTCCGGAGAGATCCGGAAGGGACGCCGTAAACCCATCCATGGGGGCTCGCGCGCGACGTCCATGTCGCGCGACGCCCTTCCGGATCTCTCCGGAGACCGGAACCGCCGGGTGATCGCTTCGCGATCACGAAGAGCGTCAGCTTCGCCGCGCCAGCGATTGGCTCGCGCTAGCGCCTTCCACTATAGTTGCGATCGCAGCCAACGTTGCCTCGCGCCGCTGCGGCAAGGCGCGTGATCGATATCCACCAAGTTAAAGCGTCAGCGTCGGCGTCAGCGTATCGAGCGGCGTCTGGGCTTCCGTGAGCCGATTGGCGAGACCGTCCCGCGACATGGACGTCGCGCGCGAGCCTACAGGGACGTATTCACGGCGTGTCTCGCCCAATCGGATCACGGAAGACCGAACGCGCGCGAAAAACGCGACGCCAATCGCGAAGCGCAGCAAGTGATGGGTCGAGTCAGTGCCGCCGCAGCCGGACCCGGGGCAGCGCCAGCCGGCGGCCAACCGAGCGTGCGACCGAGTCGCGAAGCACGCCCCGCGCCCGATCCGCCTCTCCGAGCTGCTCGAGCAGCTCCGCATACACCAGGCTGATCTCCGGGCTCGGGCGCCGCGCGAGGCTCGCCTCCAGGTAACTGCGCGCCTTGCCGATCAGCTCCGCCTGCAGCGCAAGCCGCGAGCAGGTGGCCAGCAGGTCCGGGTCGTTCGGCGCCTTGCGCAGCCAATGCTCCGCCCGCTCGAGTGGCACGAGCGCGTCCGCAAGCACCACGTCTCCGTAAAGGCGGACCAGCGCAGGTTCGCGCTGCGCGTCGATCGCCTCACGCAAAGTCTTTTCGGCCGTCGCGTGCTCGCCCGCAACGATCAACGCGCGGGCATAGGCCGCAATCGCCGGCGGCATCCTGCGCGTCGCACGCGGCAGGTCGGACCAGGCCTTCTCGATCGCCGGCAGGTCGCGGCGCTCGGCCGCGACGCGCAGCTCCTCGAGCTGCACCTGGGCGAGCAGGTCGTTCACCTGCGCCTCCGGCAATTCCTTGGCGTTGCGCAGGCGCGGCCCGAGTTCGCGCAGCTGTTCGCCGCGCCCGAGCTTCTGGCACAACCGTGCCATCAGTTCGAGCCCGCGGGAGTTCAGGTCTCCGGACGCCTCGAGCTGCTCGAGTGTCTGCAATGCCGCGTTGTCCTGCCCGCGTCGCATCTGCATTTCGGCCAGGGTGATCAGCGCCGCCGCCCGCTCGCCGGGCGCGATCTCCTGGGCGCGTGCAAGCCATTCGTCACGGCGGGTCACCGCGTCCTGCAGGTCGGCAGCGCGCGCAGCGACGATGTAGTTGGCCGCGGGGGAGTCGGCTTCGGGCGCCGCGCGAGTCAGCAGTTCCTCGGCGCTGCGCCACTTGCCCGCGGCGAGGTCGAGGAGTCCACGCTGGGTCTCTTCGCGGGCACGCCGCCGGCGCCGCTGGGCCCGCAACTCGGCCAGCCGGCGCCGTGCGGTCACCGATTCGATCACGGCGCGCGTCGCGAAGTAGAGGCCGACGAGAAGCAGCAGCAGGACGGGTACGGTCGTCTCGAACAGCGAGCGGCCGACGTTGATCGCGACATAGCCCGGGTCACGCAGCACGAAATGCGCGAGCAACCCGCCCCCGACGAGCGCGAGCGCGACCCAGACGCTGCCTTTCATCCTGGCGCCGTCGGCGCTGGCGAGCCCGCGCGAATGACCCGCTGCAGCAGTTGTGCGGCGGTCCCGATCTCGGGCGTCGCCGGGCCGACGTCGATCGCTTCCAGCGCCACGAGCTCCCGCCGCGCCTGTGCGACCGTCTCGTCGCGGACATCGAAGAAACGGTCGATCCAGTCGGTTGCCGCCCGCAGCGAATGGACGTACGCCGCGCGGTCCTGCTGCATCGCCGCGATGCGGCCAGCGAACAGCAGCAGTTCGAGGTGCTGCCGACGCAGCGATTCTTCTTCGAGCGTCACCAGCCGGGTCGATGCCGGATCGACGCGCTGGTAAGAGAACAGGTCGCGCCAGGCCTGCCGCAGGCGACCGGTCGCCCGGTCGAACATGCTCGCCGACGCGGGTGCCTTGCCAGGCTCGCGTTGCTTGGCCACGGCGACGCCGAGCACGCGCAAGCCACCGGCCTGCACCTCGAGGGCCGTGAGGCGCGCGATGATCGACGGCAGGTCCGGGACGTTGACGGCCCGCAACGCCGCCAGCTCTCGCGCCAGCTGCGTGCGGACCTCGGCGACTGCCGGGTCGGTGACCGTGGCGAGGCGCGCGTCAGCGGATTCCATGGCCGCAATCGCGGTGGGGATGTCGTGTTCAAGTCGCAGGCGGCGCGCGCCGAGCTCGAGCAGGTACAAAGCCTCCGCGCGGACCCACGCGCGTTGCGGGGCCTCGGTGCGTGCACGCAGCTCGGCAACGGTCTGCCCCAGTTCGCCCAGCTGCGTGGGCATTTCGCCCAGCGCCTGGATCTGGCCGCGGAACTGCGCATTGGATTGCTCGACGCGCGTGGCCAGCGAGGTGATCTGCGAGCCCTGGCGGGCCTGCATGGTGCGGATTTCGGTGATCTGGGTCCGCAGGCGGTCGATGCGCTCGTCGAACTGGCCGAAGCGCCAGTGAGCGTACAGCGCCAGCAGCAGCGCGAGTGCCGCGAAGGCGAACCACATCGGACTGACGCCGCTGCCGGTCCGGCGCGACGAAATGTCCGTCTGCAGCGATTCGATTTCCTTGGTCATCGGTCGGGGTAAGCGAGCAAGCCTGAGGCTCCTGCCGATGCTATCACGGGGTGGCGGGCGGGCCCTGCAGGTGCAGCCCCAGGGCTTCCAGCATCGCGGCATCCTCCGCCGTCGCCGACGTCACGATGGGCCCGCGCCAGCCGAGCCGCCTGGCCGCCGCGGCCACCCTGGCGCCGGGAACGAGCAGTGCGGAGTCCGGCAGGTCGGCGCGCGATTCGGGCACGACGAGCTGCAGCAGTGCTTCGAGGACTTCCGTACTGGTCACTGCGACCCACGTGCCCCGGGCCGCGAGCGCACGCTGCAGTTCGTGCAGTGCTGCCGGTGTCGGTGTCGCCAGTCGGCGCCGATAGACTGCGAGCTCCAGCACTTGCGCCCCGCGCGCGACCAGTTCGTGCTGCAGCAGGTCGCGCCCGCCGCTGCCCTTGACGATCAGGATGCGCCGGCCCGCCACGTCGGCAAATTCCGGCAACGCGAGCACGCCTTCTGAGTTTGCCGATTCGGGGCGCGCATCGACCCGCCGGCCGCGAGCCTCGAGTGCCCGCGCCGTTGCCCGTCCCACGGCGGCACAACGGGCCACGCGGGATCCGGCGACTGCAGTCCAGCCGTGTTCGACCGCGTTGGTACTCGTGAACAGGGCCCAGTCCCATCCGCCGCTGCGCAGGCGGGCCAGCGTCGCGGCATCGAACACGAGCGGCTCGATCACGAGCGTCGGGAAAGCTACGCACGCGGCGCCGGCAGCGGTCGCGAGCTCGATGAAAGGTCCCGCCTGCGCGGCGGGACGCGTGACGACCAGGGTGATCCCTGCGAGCGGAGCCTTCACGGGGTCGCTGCGGCTGCTTCCTCGCGCAGGCGCGCGAGCAGCTGCTCCGCACCTGCAGCCTGCATGCGGCGGGCGAGCTCGCGGCCGAGCGCTTCGGCCTGCGCGGCCGGACCGCTGACCCTGTCCCGATAGGTCTCGCTGCCATCCGGCGCGCCGATGAACCCGCGGACCGTCAGGGTGCCGCCGTCGAGCACGGCATGTGCCGCGATCGGTGAGTGACAGCTGCCGCCGAGCGTGGCGGCGAAGGCGCGCTCGGCGTTGAGCCGGGTGAACGACTCGGCATGATGCAGCGCGGCCAGCGCATTGCGGCTGCGCGCATCGTCGGCGCGGCATTCGATGCCGATGACACCCTGGCCGACGGCGGGCAGGGAGAGTTCCAGGTCGAGCTGTTCGGTGACGTGGTGCGCGATGCCGAGACGCTCGAGGCCGGCACAGGCCAGCAGGATCGCGTCGAGTTCGCCTTCGTCCAGGCGACGCAGGCGCGTGTCGACGTTGCCGCGGAGCAGCTCGAGCCTCAGGTCGGGTCGAGCGTGTCGCAGCTGCGACTGGCGCCGCGGGCTCGAGGTTCCGACGCGCGCACCCTGGGGCAGGTCGCTGAAACGCGCGTACCGGCGCGAGATGAACGCGTCGAGCGGGTTTGCGCGCGGCAGCACGGCAACGATGGCGAAGCCTGGCGGCAACTCGCTCGGCACGTCCTTCATCGAATGCACGGCGAAGTCGGCGCGGCCTTCCTGCATCGCGATTTCGAGTTCCTTGACGAACAGGCCCTTGCCGCCGACTTCGGCCAGTGCGCGGTCGAGGACACGGTCGCCCTGGGTGCTCATGGGCACCAGTTCGACGGGCAGGCCCGGATGCGCCTGGCGCAGCAGCGCCTGGACGTGCTCGGCCTGCCACATCGCGAGCTTGCTGCGGCGGGTGGCGATGCGAAGGGGGGTATTCGACGACAAAGCTCGACTCCTCGTGCCGCGTGGCGGCGCGTTCAAGACTCGCTGGATTGCGGGGCCAGCGCTTCGGTGGAGAAGCGGAACAGCGCCACGAGCAGCCCCAGCACGATCGGGCCCAGGAACAGGCCGACGAAGCCGAACGCCGCAAGCCCGCCCATGACGCCGATGAAAACGGCAAGGGTAGGGACTTCGACGCGCCCGGAAATCAGGATTGGCCGCAGGAAATTATCCACGGAACCGACGGCCAGCACGCCCCAGGCGGCCAGGAATATCGCGTAGTCCCGCGTCGCCCCGGGCGAGCAGCCACAGCGTGCCCGGGATCCAGATGATCGAGGTACCTACGACCGGGACCAGCGCAAACAGCGCGCCGAGCACGCCGAAGACCAGGGGCGAGGGCAGGCCGGCGATCGCGAAGCCGATTCCGAGCAGGACGCCCTGCACCAGCGCGGTGAGGCCGATGCCCATGAACACGGCCCGCGTCACGTCGATCAGGTGCTGCCAGAGCCGGCCTCGCAGGCGGGCCTCGATCGGCAGGATGCGGACGACCCGCTGGGCCAGGACCGGCCCGTCCCGCAGCACGAAGAACAGCACGAACAGCATCAGCACGAAGCTCACGATCGTGCCGAGGGCGCCGAGCATGACGGCGCCGCCGGAACCGGCGAGCGTTTCCAGCAGGCGCTTCGCTGTCGTGACGACATAGCCCTCGATCTGTGGCAACGACACGCCCGCGATCCGGCTCCAGCCACTCGAGGGGTTTCTGCAGCATCGGCACGCGGGCAAGATCGATGTTCGACGCCCGCAGCTGCGTCGTGTCCATGTTCTTCACGAGTTGTGCCGCCTGCGCGGCGACGGCCCCGCCGATCGCGATGATGCGGCAGCAACAGCAGCAGCACCACGCCGACCGTCGTCAGGCCACTGGCCAGCCGCGGCCTGCCGCCGAGCCGCGCAGCGAGCCGCGAATTCACCGGCGCAAGCAGCGCGCCCAGCAGCACCGCCCAGAGCAGCGGCTGCCAGAGCGGCTCGACGATCCGCCACACCAGGTAGAGCAGGACCGACCCCAGCAGCAGCACCCCGACGCGCGCGTAGAACGAAGCCGGTGACGTCCTGGCCTCGATCGGCACGGCAACGACGGTTTCCTGACGGTCCTGCTGCGATTCGTTCATGTCAGTGCCCACCGCGGATCTGGCGCAGGGCCTCGGCGGCGTGCCGGCGGCTGACCTGCAGGGTCTCGTCGCAATCCTTGAGGCGCACGATCAGCTGGCCTTCCGCCGTGCGCTCGACCGCGCTCACGTACTGGCGCGCGACCAGCGAGTTGCGATGGATCCGGATGAAGTCCGGCGCGAATTCGTCCTCGAGCGCGCGCAGCGACTCGTCGATCAGATTCGGCTCCGCCCCGGTGGCGCATCGTCACGTACTTCTGTCCGGCACTGAAGTACAGCACGTCATCGACCGGCACGAGCTTCAGTTGCTCGCCGAGCCGCGCACAGACGTGGGCGCGCCGGCGGCCGAGCTGCGATTGTTCCGCGAGTCGCACGAGCCGCGGGCCCGCGACGCGCGCGGCGTGCCGGATCGCGCGCAACAGCTTCTCACGGCGTACGGGTTTGACCAGGTAACCGACGGCCTGCGTCTCGAAGGCCTGCAGCGCGTACTCGTCGTAGGCCGTCGTGAAGATCACGGCCGGCGGATCTTCGAGCGTGCCGAGGTGACGGGCCGCCTCGATGCCGTCCATGCCCGGCATGCGCACGTCGAGGAGCACGACGTCCGGGTCGAGGCTCGCGCAGTGGGCCAGCGCGTCGCGGCCGTTGGCGGCCTCGCCGACCACGGCGACGTCCTCGATTTCCTCCAGCATGCGGCGCAGCCGCGCGCGCGCCGGCGCCTCGTCGTCGACGATCAGCGTGCGCAGCTTCTCCGTTCCGTTGGGCGGTGCGGTCTGGTCCATGAGAGGGCGGGGATTGTCCGATGGACGGGGCCGCCTGTCACGGGACCGGCGCGGCGTCCGGCACGGCCGGGGCGGCGTCGGCGTGCAGACGTTCGCCGAGCCGGGGGAATCGCAGGCGCACGCAGAAGGTCGTGGCGCCTTCGTTGATCTCGAACGCCGCCTGCCCCGGAAAGGCCAGTTCCAGCCGTTCCCTGATGTTGTCGAGCGCCATGCGATTGCCCTGGCGCGGCAGGGACTGGCTGCCGCGGTGCACGGGATTGGCGACTTCGAGCACGAGATCGGGCCCGTCGGTCCGGCCGCGCACGATGACCGTACCGCCCTCCGGCAGCGATTCGATGCCGTGCCCGATCGCATTCTCGAGCAGGGGTTGCAGCAGCAGGCTGGGTACCAGCGCACGCGGTGGCAGCGCGGCGACGTCCCATTGGACCTGCAGCCGGTCACCGAGGCGCAGCTGCTCGATGCGCTGGTAGATGCGTGCGATGTCGAGTTCTTCCTGCAGCGTGATCTGGGCGCGGGACTCGGCCAGGCTGGCCCGGAACAGGTCCGCCAGGTCCTCGATCGCTTCCTCGGCGCGCTGCCGGGTCCGACCGCGTCAGTGAGGCGATCGTGTTCATGCTGTTGAAGAGGAAATGCGGCCGGATCCGGGCCTGCAGCGCGTTGATGCGCGCCCGCGCCTGCAATTCGACCGAGCGCCGCCACTGTTGTGTCACGTAGAAGTAACGCAGTGCGAGCGCGCCGACGATGGCCGCGATCAACATGTTGGGCAGCACGAAACCGGCATGCCGCGACGGGAAAAGCGTGGACGGTGCGCCGAAGCGATCGGCCCACAGGGCACCGAGCCAGTAGACCCCCTCGGAAAGCAACCCGACCGTGCCGACCATGAGCGCCAGCGACCAGCCGATCGCCGGGCGCAGCGGCTTGCGTGCCAGCCACGGGCGAGCCTGGCACAGGGCGCCGGCGCACAGCAGCCCCGCCCAGAGCAGGAACCCCGAAGTGCGCGCGAGGTCGGTCCAGAACACGCCCTGCACGGGTTGCCGCGCGAGTGCGAGCACGAAGCCGAGCAGCGCCGCGATCAGGACGATCGCAAGCACCGCGGGTGCTGCGCAGAAATCCGGAAGGAAGAAGTCGTCACGTCCGGCGCCGCGCGGCGCGCGTGCGTTCATTCCCGCGTTCGCGATGTTCCGGCGCCCGCGCCAGCCGCCGCGAACAGCGCATCCTTCAGGCGGAACAGGACCGAGATGTCCTCGTCGCCGTGGCCCTGCTCGATGAGCCTGGCGTACTGCTCGAGCGTCGACTCGACGACCGAGAGCTCGACGCCGAGCCGCGCGGCCATGTCGCGGCAGATGTGCAGGTCTTTCTGGTGCAGCCGCACGCGGAAACCTGCCGGGAAGGCATCGCGAACGACGTTGGGTGCGCGGTTGACGAAATACCAGCTCGAACCTGCGCCCTTGCCGAGCGTGTCGATCAGTTGCTGCAGGGGCAGGCCCTGCGCCTTGGCAAACGCCATGGCCTCGGCGACGGCCTGGATCACGCCCGCACACAGGATCTGGTTGGTGGCCTTCGCCGCCTGGCCGGCGCCATTGGCGCCGAAATGCGTGACGGTCCTGCCCATCGCCGTCAGCACGGGCTGGGCGCGCTCGGAAGGCGTCGGCGGGGCCGCCCACCATGATCGCGAGCGTCGCGTCCCGGGCACCCTCGACCCCGCCACTCACCGGGGCATCGAGGAAATCCGCGCCGACGCCGGCCACCCGGCGGGCCGCCTCCCGGGCCGTATCACTGCTGACCGTGGAGCAGTCGATAACGAGCGCGCCCTGGCGCAGGCCCGGCAGCAATCCATCGACGACGCCCAGGACGTCCGCATCGGCCGAGACGCACAGCACGATCGCATCGCAGGCGCTGGCCAGGTCGACGAGACTCGCGCTGGCCGGTATGCCGAGTTCGGCGGCGAGTTCGTCGGCAACGCCGGCGGTCCGGTTCCACACGGCTTGCAGCAGGCCCGCCTTGTGCAGGTTGCGCGCCATGCCACGGCCCATCGCGCCGAGGCCTGCGTATCCAACCTTGAGCGCCGTCACGTCGGTCACTTGCCCGAGCAGAACTCGTCCATCAGTTTCTTGGCATCGGCGCGCGCGGCGTCGATATCGCTCGAATCCAGGTAACGTCGGCCACCTTTGCCGTCGTCCTCGTACAGGCGACGGGCGTTCATGACGTTCTGGTACTGGGCGCGGGCGTCCTGGCAGCGCTTGGCCTTGTCCGCTGCGGTCAGCGCGGCGGCCTGGCGGGTCTCCGCGGCCTGCTTGGCCGCCTCGGCCCGAGCCTTTTCGTCGGCCGCGTAGACACTCGTCGCCGGCTCCTTGCGGGGCGTCGCGTCGACGATGTCGCTCTGGCTCGTGGCAATGTCGACCCTCTGGGCCGGCAGGCTCTCGGGGCGATCGGTATAGACCGGGTTGCCCTGCGCGTCCTTGGTGACGAAGACGTCCCCGGCCTGGGCCGTGAAGCCGAGGGCCAGGGCGGCGAGCGCGGTGACGGCAATGCGGTGCATGGTGTCTCTCCAGTGTAGCAGCCCGGCCAATTCTGCTCCCGTTCGTCCCCCGGGAACCGGAGCCACTTCAAGGATCTGGAGCAAAAAAAAGCGGGCACCGAAGTGCCCGCAAGCGGGGGAGAAGGCGACCGGACCAGGAACCGGCCGCCTTCCACAGACACCGTCAGTTGTAGGCGCGCTCGCCGTGGGACACCGTATCGAGGCCCTCGCGCTCGGCTTCCTCGGTAACCCGCAGGCCGACCACCAGGTCGACGACCTTGAACGACACGGCGGCCACGACGCCGGACCAGACCAGGGCAGTCACGACGCCCCAGACCTGCGCCTTGAACTGCGCGCCCATGTCGTACGGGGCGACCGCGTTGGCGACGTAATCGTAGACGCCGGTGCCGCCGAGGGCGGGGTCGCAGAACACCGCCGTGAGCAGCGCACCGACGATGCCGCCGATGCAGTGCACGCCGAACACGTCGAGCGAGTCGTCGTAGCCGAGCTTCGACTTGAGGCCGACCACGGCCAGGAGGCAGAGCAGGCCGGCGATGATGCCGATCGCGATCGCACCCATCGGGCCGACCCAGCCGCAGGCGGGGGTGATCGCGACGAGGCCGGCGACCGCGCCCGAGGCCGCGCCGAGCATCGTCGGCGTGCCGCGGTGGATCCACTCCGCGAACGACCAGGCGAGGGCCGCGGCCGCCGTCGCGAGGATCGTGTTGGCGAACACCATGCTGGTGAAGCCGTTCGCCTCGAGGCCCGAGCCCGACGTTGAAGCCGAACCAGCCGACCCACAGCAGCGAGGCGCCGATCATCACCATCGGCACGTTATGCGGCGGCATGGCGGTCGGTGCCGTAGCCGATGCGCTTGCCGATCATCAGGGCGCCGATCAGGCCGGCGATGCCCGCGTTGATGTGCACGACCGTGCCGCCGGCGAAGTCGAGCGCGCCCTTCTGGAAGAGGAAGCCCGCCGTCTTGAGCGCGGCCTCGCCTGCGGCTGCGTCCGTGTAGGCGTCGGGGCCGGCCCACCACCAGACCATGTGCGCCATCGGCAGGTAGGCGAAGGTGAACCAGAGCACGACGAACAGCAGCACGGCACTGAACTTGATGCGCTCGGCGAAGGCACCGACGATCAGGCAGGGCGTGATGGCTGCGAACGTGAGCTGGAAGATGAACCAGGTGAACTCGGGGATGTAGACGCCCTTGCTGAAGGTCGCCGCCACCGAACTCGTGGTCATGCCCTGCAGGAACAGCCGGTCGAAGCCGCCGATGAAGTCGTTGCCGTTGGTGAACGCGAGGCTGTAGCCGTAGATCGCCCAGAGCAGCGCGATCAGGCAGAAGGTCATGAAGACCTGCATCAGCAGCGACAGCACGTTCTTCGAACGCACCATGCCCGCATAGAACAGGGCCAGGCCCGGGATCGTCATGAGGATGACCAGCACCGTCGAGGTCATCATCCAGGCCGTGTCACCCTTGTCGGGGACCGGGGTGTCCTGGGCTAAGCCCAGGACGGGCGCGAGCAGTGCGCCCAGTGCGAGCGCTAGAGCCCAGAAGCGGCTCGGCGCGGCGGTCAACGTCTTCACTGGTGTTCTCCTCTCGAAGGGTCTGTGCATGTCGTGTGTGGGGAATTCGTGACGCGGGCGCCTAGACGGCGTCCGCGCCGGCCTCGCCCGTGCGGATCCGCACGGCCTGGTCGATTTGCGTGACGAAGATCTTGCCGTCGCCGATCTTCCCGGTCCGGGCCACGTTGGTGATGGCCTCGATCACCTGCTCGACGATCGTGTCGTCGACGGCGAGCTCGACCTTCGTCTTGGGCAGGAAGTCGACGCGATACTCGGCACCGCGATAGAGCTCGGTGTGGCCGCGCTGGCGGCCGAAGCCCTGCACTTCAGTCACCGTGACGCCCTGCACGCCGATGTCGGCGATGGCCTGGCGCACTTCATCGAGCTTGAACGGCTTGATGACGGCGGTGATGAGCTTCATTGGGTCTCCCTGGGCGGCTCGAGGTCGGGCGTGGACGGTCGGAAACCCTCAATGCAGAAACCGTGCCACGCGCCGACGGCGCGGCATTGCGGGCAAAACCGACGGGGCCCTTCGCCCGGTGCACCAGCTTGGGGCGGCGGCAGGCGAGGGCGCACCGATACACGCCGCCCGGTCGATCGTCCCATCGGTCGGGCATTGAGTCGCAGCCTCTCCTAAACTACCCCCCTACCTCCTACCCCCTACCCCCTTCCCCATGGCCTTCGATCCACGCCTCATCGACGACCTCGCCCGCCGGCTGGCCGGCGCCGTGCCCGAAAACCTCGTGGCACTGCGCCGCGACCTCGAGCAGAACTTCAAGGGCGTCCTGCAGGGCCAGCTCAACCGCCTCGACCTGGTCACCCGCGAGGAATTCGACGTCCAGACCTCGGTGCTGAAGCGGACACGCGAGAAGCTCGCGGCGCTGGAGCGGCGCCTGGCCGAACTCGAAGGCACGGCGGGCTGAGGTCGACAGCAATGGCCGCAGAGTCGCCCGCACGACCGGACGTCACACCCTTCCATCACGCCGGCACCGGCACGTGGACGTACGTGGTCGCGGATCCCGCGACGTCGGTGGCGGCCGTCATCGATCCGGTGCTCGACTACGACTGGCGTTCCGGGCGAACCAGCACTGCGAGCGCGGATCGAGTCGCCGGCCATTGCCGCGAACGGGCATTGCAGGTCCGCTGGATTCTCGAGACGCATGCGCATGCGGACCACCTTTCTGCCGCGCAGTACCTGAAGCCGGCGCTCGGTGGCGAGGTCGCGATCGGCAGCGGCATCCGCAGCGTGCAGCAGACTTTCAAGCGGTTGTTCGGGCTCGGGGCCGAGTTCGAGCCGGACGGACGCCAGTTCGACCGCCTGCTCGAGGACGGCGAGCAGCTGCCGCTCGGCGGACTCACGATCCGGGTGCTCGCCACGCCAGGGCACACCAGCGACAGCGTCAGCTTCATGATCGGAGACGCCGTGTTCGTCGGGGACACGCTGTTCATGCCCGACGGCGGCTCGGCGCGTTGCGATTTCCCCGGGGGTGATGCGTCCGAGCTCTATCGTTCGGCGCAGAAGCTCTACGGCGCTGCCCGGTACAACGCGCTTCTTCGTCTGCCACGATTATTCACCGGGCGGCCGCGCGCCCCTGTGCGAGACGACCGTGGCCGAGCAGAAGCGTGCGAACACGCACATCCGCGACGGCATTGACGAGGCGGCCTTCGTGAAGATGCGCACCGAGCGGGACGCGACGCTCGACGTGCCGAACCTCATCATCCCGTCCGTACAGGTCAACATCCGCGCCGGGCACCTGCCGCCGCCGGACGACGACGGCGTCAGCTACCTGCGCGTGCCCGTCAACGTGTTCGGCAGGCCGAAGTAAACGCCGGAACCGCGGTACCCCGAGGGAATTCATGTCGAACATCGTCCAGATTGCACCCGCCGCAGTGCGCGAGGGCCTCGCCAACGGCGACATCCTGCTCATCGACGTCCGTGAGGCGAACGAGTTTGCGGTCGAGCGGATTCCTGGCGCGTTGCTCTATCCGCTGTCGACGTTCGATGCCCGGGCGATTCCGGCCGCGAGCGGCAAGCGGCTGGTGATCCAGTGTGCGGCAGGCGGCCGCTCGATGCGTGCGGCACAGGCCCTCGCCGCAGCGGGGCATACGGAAGTTCACAACCTCGAGGGCGGCATCAATGCCTGGAAGGCGCAGGGCCTGCCGCTGATCAAGGTCGAGCCCACGACGGGGCAGGTCGTCGAGCACGGGCGCATCTGAGCTCGAGGCGAACGCGCCTCAGGTCTCCCCGGCGAGAGCCCGCGCCTGCCGGCGGCGCCGCAGCCAGAGGACGGCGAGGCTCGCCGTTGCGATCTGGATGAGCCCGTACACGCCGGCCGGGATCGCGATCGTTTCGTCCTGCAGGGCGGACAGGGCGATGTAGATCGCAATGGCCGAATTGTGCACCCCGATCTCGAACGCGATCGATATCGCCTGGCGCGAGGGCAGGCCGACCGCCCGCGGCGCCGCGTAGCCGATGCCCATGGAGACGAGGTTGAAGGCCAGGCAGGCGAGGCCGACCGCTGCCACGTGATCGAGCAGTTCCGTGCCGGCGCCCGCGATCGCCACGCCGATGACGACCGCCAGCAGTGCGATCGAAAGGATCCGGACCGGCGCTTGCGCGCGCAGCGCGAAGGGCAGGGCGAGGCGACGCACGATCATGCCGAGCGCGACCGGCAACACGATGAACGCCGCGACCTCGACGATCTTCTGCGCGGGCGGTGCGACGTAATGGCCGGCCCCCATGAAGTATCCGAGCGACCAGTCCAGCACCAGCGGCACCCACGCGAGCGCGAGCACGCAATTGACGGCGGTCAGCGTGACGTTCAGCGCGACGTCGCCGTCGGCAAGGTGACTGAAGATGTTGGCCAGCGCGCCGCCCGGCGACGCCGCGAGCAGCATCAGTCCGACCGCGAGTGCCGGTGGCAAGGCAAAGACCAGGGTGATGCCGAAGGCCATGGCCACCAGCACGAAGGTCTGCACCAGCAGCCCCACGATCACTGCCCGGGGGAACCGCAGCACGCGCGCGAAATCGGCCGGGATCAGCGCGAGCCCGAGACCGAACATGATGATCCCGACCGCGCCAGGCAACAGCACGGTCTTGATGAACAGCGCATCCACGGCTTGACCCGCCCCCCTCATGCTCCGGCCGGCCAGGATGTCCGGCGGTCCGGAACCGGTCAGCCCCTGGCGAGCTCGCCCGCGACCTCGGCAAAGGCGCTGCGCAGGTCTTCGACCTGCCGCTCCGTGGTCGCGGGGCACACCAGCATCATGTTGTGAAAGGGCGCAATCAGGCAACCGCGATTGAGCAGCGCAAGGTGCAGGGCGCGTTCCAGCGCCGGTGCGTGGGCGGCTTCTGCCTCGGTGCCGTTGCGCAGCGGTCCAGGCGCACAGATGAACTCGACCCGGGCTCCGACCCGCACGACGTGCCAGGGCAGGCGCTCGGCAGCGATCGCGGCTTGCAGGCCTGCCGCCAGCACGCCCGCCAGCCGCTCCATGTGGCGATAGGCGTCCTCCGTCATGACCTTTTCAAGCGTCGCGCGCATCGCCGCCAGCGACAGGGCGTTCGCCGACAGCGTCGTCCCCATCCCCGAGTGTCCCGGCGGGGTCCGGGCGCGAACCGCATCGAGCCGGCGCGCGACCTCCTCGGTGAAGCCCCACACGCTCGCAGAAACTCCACCGGCGACGGGTTTGCCGAGCACGAACAGGTCCGGCTCGAGGCCGTGGGCACGGGTGTATCCGCCCGGCCCCGTGGAAATCGTGTGCGTCTCGTCGATCAGCAGCAGGGTTCCGGCCTCCCGGGTCAGGCGCCGCACCCCGGCGTGAAATCCGGGCTCCGGCAACACCATGCAGGAGTTGGTCATCACCGGCTCGGTGACGACACACGCGACGTCCCCGTGCGCGAGCGCCGTGCGCAGGGCCTCGAGGTCGTTGAACTCGACGACTCGCGCCAGTTGCGTCAGGTCGGCGGCCTGGCCCAGGAGCCCGGGTCGGTGGGCGGCCCGCCCGTCGACCAGTCGCACGAACGTCTCGTCCACGGTGCCGTGGTAGCAGCCGTTGAAGACGAGGATCCTCGGGCGGCCGGTCACGGCCCGTGCGACGCGCAGGGCGAAGCGATTGGCGTCCGTGGCGGTCGTTGCGACCTGCCAGTGGGGCAGGCCGAAGCGCTCGACCAGCAGGCGACCCACCTCGATCGTATCCTCGGTCGGCAGCATGTAAGTGAGGCCCTGGCCGGCCTGGCGCGCCACGGCCTCGGCCACGGCGGGCGGGGAATGTCCGAACATCGACCCGGTGTCGCCGAGGCAGAAATCGGCATATTCGTTGCCGTCGATATCCCGCAGCGTCGCTCCTCGTGCCGAGGCGACGACGAAGGGGAACGGCATCGACCAGTCGCGCATCCAGTGCATCGGCACGCCATCGTAGAAGCCGGCGATGCCGTGCCCCGTGCGCTGCAGCGAGCGCGGGTGGGCTTGCGCATAGCGCCGCCGCTCCGCCTCGAAGACCTGTTCGATCCGCTGCAGACTGACTCCGCCCAGCAATGCCGATGACACGATGTCGACTCCGCGAGTTTTGCGCTCGTACCGATTCTAGAACGATCCGGGTTGACGCTCCGAACCCGCCCGTGGATACTGGCCCGCGAGATGAACGCAACCGCTGCAAAAACGCTGAATCACCGCTGGTGGTGGCGCCGCTTCCAGGAGTGGGGCCGGACGCGCTAGTCTCGTTCGCAGGATTCCAGGACCCATCTCCGCGAGCCACCGTGGGATGGGTTTTTTGTTGTCCGTCCCCCGGATCCCGCGCCAGAGGAGCCGTTGGTGACGACGACGCTGTTCGACATTGCCGCCGACCTCGACACCCCGGTGTCGGCCTACCTCAAGCTCAGGCCCTTCCGGCCGCGCTTCCTGCTGGAAAGCGTGGAGGGCGGCGAGCGTCTCGCGCGCTACTCCTTCATCGGGTTCGGTGACTGCTTCGAATACCGGCTCGACGCCGACGGCCTCGTGCTGGATGGCAAGCGCCAAGCCAGGCCCTCGGGCCAGGCCGAACTGCTGTCGAGCCTGCGCAACGCGCTTGCCCAGGCACCGCGCCCGGACGTCGCAACGGCCGGTTTCCCGTTGCACGGTGGGCTGGTCGGCGTGGCGAGCTACGACCTGGTGCGCTACTTCGAGCGGCTGCCGTCCAGGGCCCGCGTCGACGACGCTGCGCCCGACGCGCATTACGTCGCGCCGCGCTCGCTGCTGGTGTTCGATCACCTGACGCGCCGTGCCGCGTTGCTGCATGCGGGCCCCGAGCAGGAACGGCTCTCGCTGCGGCGCGAGGTGATCCGCGCGTTGCGCGGAGGGCTGCCGGGCCCGGCCTGGCAGCAGCAGTACAGCCCGCCCGAGGCGAGTCTTTCCGAAGAGCAGTTCCTGCATAACGTGGCGCGCACGAAGGAATACATCGCCGCCGGCGACGTGTACCAGCTCGTGCTGTCGGTGCGGTTCTCGGGCCGCTGCGACCTCGACCCGTTCGAGGCCTATCGCGCACTGCGGCTGTTGAACCCGTCGCCGTACATGTATTTCTGCGAGCTCGGCGAGCGGACCGTCGTGGGCTCCTCGCCCGAGGCGCTGGTCAAGCTCAACGCCGGCTTCGCACAGATGCGCCCGATCGCCGGTACGCTGCCCCGTGGCGAAGACGACGCGGCGGACAAGGCCAACGAGGCGCGGCTGCTGGCCGACCCGAAGGAGAACGCGGAACACGTGATGCTCGTGGACCTCGCGCGCAACGACCTCGGTCGCGTCGCCGAGGCAGGCAGCGTCCACGTCCACCCCTATCGCTCGATCGAGCGTTACAGCCACGTCATGCACATCGTGAGCGGCGTCAATGGCCGGCTCGCGGCCGGCAAGGATGCGTTCGATCTCTTTGCGGCCGCGTTTCCTGCCGGCACGCTGGTCGGCGCCCCGAAGGTGCGCGCCATGGAAATCATCGACGAGCTCGAGCCGGTGCGCCGCGGCTTCTACGGCGGCACGGTCGGCTATTTCGGTCACGGCGGTGACATGGACCACGCGATCGCGATCCGGACGATGGTCTTTCACGGCGACACCTACAGTTTCCAGGCCGGCGCCGGCATCGTGGCCGACAGCGTTCCGATCAACGAATACCACGAAGTGTTCGCAAAGAGCGCGGCACTGCGTCGTGCGCTCGAACTGGCGCGGGAGGGCCTGTGATGACCCGCCTGCTGCTCATCGACAACTACGACAGCTTCACCTACAACCTGGTGCAGGCTTTCCTCGTGCTCGGCGCCGAGGTGCTCGTACACCGCAACGACGCGATCTCGGTCGAGCAGGCCCGGGCCCTGCAACCGAGCCACCTGTGCATCTCGCCGGGTCCGGGCACGCCGCACGACGCAGGTGTGTCGATGGACATGATCCGTGCCTTCGCCGGCTCGATCCCGGTGTTGGGCGTGTGCCTCGGGCACCAGTCGATCACCGAGGTGTTCGGCGGCGAGGTCGTCCGCGCCGGTCGCCTGATGCACGGCAAGGTGTCCCCGGTGCATCACGATGGCAAAGGCGTCTTCGCGGGTGCGCCGCAGCCGATGCAGGTCGGCCGTTATCACTCGTTGATCGCGAAGCCGGAGACGCTGCCGGCAGTCCTCGAAGTCACGGCGCGCACGCCCGAAGGCGAAATCATGGGCGTGCGGCACCGGGACCTGGTCGTCGAGGGCGTGCAGTTCCATCCGGAAAGCGTGCTGACGCCCGAAGGGCCGCTGCTGATGGGGAACTTCCTGAAATTCCAGGGCGGCCGCCGCGCCGCGTAACGGGACCTAGGCCATGGATCTGCGCGCAGCACTGGAGCGATTGCTCGATCGTGGAAACCTCGCCGAGGCCGAGGCCGCTGCACTGCTGGTCGCCTTGACTGACCCGGCGACGGCGCCCGCGATGGCCGGCGCGTTGCTCGCGGCACTGCGCTCGAAAGGCCTCACCGCGGACGAGGTGCGCGGCTTCGCCTCAGGGATGCGCAAGCTTGCGCGCCACCCGACGCTGCCGCCCGGGCCAGCCGCGGTCGACATCGTCGGCACCGGCGGCGACTCGTCCTACAGCTTCAACATCTCCACGGGTGCGGCGCTGCTCGTCGCAGCGCTTGGCGTGCGGGTCGTCAAGCACGGCAACCGTTCCGTCTCGAGCCGCTCGGGCAGCGCGGACCTGCTCGAAGCCCTGGGGCTGCCGCTGCCGCTCGACGAGCGGCAGGCGGGGGCATGCCTCGCTGCAACGGGCTTCACCTTCCTGTTCGCGCCCCATTACCACCCGGCCATGAAGGAAATCGCGCCCGTGCGCCGGGCCCTCGGGGTACGCACGGTCTTCAACCTGCTCGGACCGCTGACCAATCCCGCGGCGCCGCCGTTCGGGCTGATCGGCGCCTACAGCCGTGATGCGGCGCGCCTGATGGCCGAGACGCTCTCAGGCATGCCGATCGAGCGCGTCTTCGTCGTGCACGGTGAGCCCGGCTGGGACGAGCCCACGCCCTGCGGGCCCTTCGAGCTCTACGACGTGAGCCCGGGGCGGGTCGAGCGCACGGAGCGCGATCCGCACGACTACGGCCTGAAGCGCTGCACGCCGCAGTCCCTGGCGGGCGGCGATGCCGCGCACAACGCGGCTGCGATGCGCGCCGTCTTTGCCGGGGAGGATCGCGGCCCGCATCGCGACGCGCTGGTCCTGAACGCTGCACTTGCACTCGAAGTCACCGGCACGGTGCACGATCCTGCGGCTGCGATTCGAGCGGCGGCGGATGCCATCGATCGCGGCGATGCGCTGCGACTGCTCGACCGGCTCGCGCATTTCGGCGCATCGCTCGTGGCACCGGCCTGATGGGCCTGCTGACCGACATGGCGGCGAGCAGCGCCGAGCGGGTCCGCGCGGCGCGCCGTGTCGTCGGCGATGCGCAACTCCAGGCGCTGGCCGGCCAGGCCCCGACACCGCCCGCACTGGTGCTGGCGCCGCAGGGCTTCGACGTCATCGCCGAACTGAAACTGCGATCACCGTCGCTCGGCAACCTGTCGGCGCAAACGCTGGATCCAGTGGCCCGGCTGCGCGCCTATGCGGAAGGCGGCGCGGCGGCCTGCTCCATCCTGACCGAACCCACGCGCTTCGACGGCGACCTGCAGCACCTGCAGCTTGCGGCGGACACGCTCGCGCCCTGCGGCGTGCCGGCGATGCGCAAGGATTTCCTGGTCGATCCCTACCAGGTGCTCGAGGCGCGCGTGCACGGCGCTTCCGGCGTGTTGCTGATCGTGCGCATGCTCGAGCGCGAGCGCCTCCTCGAGATGCTCGATACGGCGGCCAGCCACGGCCTGTTCGTGTTGCTGGAAGCGTTCGACGCCGACGACCTCGCCCTGGCACGCGCCATCGCCGCCGAGCGCGCCGGACGCGACGAGCAGGTGCTGATGGGCCTGAACTGCCGCGACCTGCAGACGCTGCAGATCGACTTCGGACGCTTCGCCGAACTGCGCGACCAGCTGCCGCGGCAGTGGCCCAGCGTGGCGGAGAGCGGCGTCGCCACGGCGGAGGACGCGGCGCGCGTGGCGGCGCTCGGGTACCGCATGGCGCTCATCGGGACCAGCTTGATGCAGCAGGCGCGTACCCGCGCAGGCCCTGCGCGAACTGCTGCAGGCCGGGCGCGAGGCGGCTCGATGACCGGGCCGGGACTCTGGATCAAGGTCTGCGGCCTGCGCACGCTCGAGGCGATCGCCGCGGCGGCGGCGGCCGGGGCGGATGCCGTGGGTTTCGTCTTCCACGAGGCATCGCCGCGCAACGTGCGCGTCGACGATGCGCGGCACCTGGCTGCAGCCGTGCCAGCCGGTGTCGAAAAAGTCGCTGTCTTCCTGCACCCGACGCAGGCGCTCGTCGATGCAGCGCTTGCCGCTCTGCAGCCCGACTGGGTGCAGACCGACGTCGAGGACCTCGCGACGCTGCGCCTGCCTGCGACGCAACGGGCGCTGCCCGTCCTGCGCACGGGACAGGCCTCGCTCGACGCGCAGGCCGAAGGCCTCGGTCCGTCGGCGCGCTTCCTGCTCGAGAGTGGCCGCAGCGGCGCGGCCGAGCGCGCCGATTGGGGCGTGGCGGCGCGGCTCGCAGGCCGCGGGCAACTGGTCCTTGCCGGCGGTCTCGACGCGGCCAACGTCGCCGCGGCGATTGCCGCGGTGCGGCCGTTCGGCGTCGACGTGAGCTCGGGCGTCGAAAGCAGTCGCGGCGTCAAGGACCCGCGTGTGATCCAGGAATTTGTTCGTGCGGCGCGCGCAGCCGAAGCCCGGCTCGCGTCGTCGTCGGTGGAGTGATGCAAGCATGAAGACCCAGGCCCTCAACATCGACCGCGCCGCGCTGCTCGCGCAGACGCTGGCCGGCGCCTTTCCCGATGCGCGCGGGCGATTCGGTCCCTTCGGCGGGCGCTACGTCCCGGAGACCCTGGTGCCGGCGCTCGATCGACTCGAACAGGGAATACGCGACATCCTGCCGGATCCCGCATTCAAGGCCGAGCTCGACTCGCAGCTGCGCACCTGGGTCGGACGGCCCACGCCCCTGACGTTCGCTGCCGAACTCTCGCGTCGCTGGGGCGCCGAGGTGTGGCTCAAGCGCGAAGACCTCGCCCACACGGGCGCACACAAGATCAACAACGCGATCGGCCAGGGCCTGCTCGCGAAGCGGCTCGGCGCCCGGCGCATCGTCGCCGAAACCGGCGCAGGCCAGCACGGCGTGGCGACTGCGGCGGCCTGCGCGCGGCTTGGCATGCCGTGCACCGTGTACATGGGTTCGATCGACATGGAGCGCCAGGCGCCGAACGTCGGACGCATGAAGCTGCTTGGCGCCGAGGTCGTGCCGGTCACGGGCGGGGACAAGACGCTGCGCGCAGCGATCGACGAGGCACTGCGAGACTGGGTCGCCGATCCGAACGGCACGTTCTACATCCTCGGATCCGCGGTCGGGCCGCACCCGTATCCTTACCTGGTGCGCGAGTTCCAGCGCGTCATCGGTGTCGAAGCCAGGGCGCAGATGCTCGCGCAGGCGGGCGCGGCTCCCGACGTGGTCATCGCCTGCGTCGGTGGCGGATCGAATGCCATCGGCCTGTTCCATCCGTTCATTGCCGACACCGCCGTCAAGCTGCTCGGCTTCGAGGCCGGCGGCACCGGTTCCGGGCTCGGCCAGAACGCAGCGTCGCTCGCCTACGGCACGCCGGGCGTGCTGCAGGGGTGCTACTCGCTGCTGCTGCAGGACGAGCACGGCCAGATCCAGGAAACGCATTCCGTTTCCGCGGGCCTCGACTACCCCGGCGTCGGACCCGAGCACGCACTGCTCGCGACGGTCGGTCGTCTGAGTTATGCGGCTGCGGAAGACGACGAGTCGCTCGCCGCGCTCGAGGAATGCTGCCAGGCCGAGGGCATCCTGCCGGCGATCGAATCGGCCCACGCGTTGGCCGGTGCGCGCAAGTATGCGAAGGCGAATCCCGGTTGCCGCATCCTGATCGGCCTCTCGGGCCGCGGCGACAAGGACATGCCCACGCTGCAGCGCACCCTGCTGAAGGGGAAGCTGTGATGACCGCCATGAGCAAGCCCCGCGACACGATCAGTTCCGCGATCAAGGCGGCCGCCGCGCAGGACCGGCCGGCGGTGGTCGCCTTCATGACGGCTGGTTTCCCCGACCGCGCGGGTTTCCAGGCGAACCTCCGGGCGATCGCGTCCGCAGCCGACGTGGTGGAGGTGGGCGTGCCGTTCAGCGATCCGATGGCGGACGGTGCCACCATCCAGCGCGCCAGTTTCGCCTCGCTGCAGGGCGGGTTCACGCTGCCGTGGCTGCTGCAGGAACTGGTCGGCATGCAGCCCCGGCCGCAGGCGCCCGTGCTGCTGATGAGCTACCTGAACCCGCTGCTGGCGTATGGCCTCGAGCGGCTGCCCGAGGCAGCGGCGCAGGCAGGCGTCGCCGGGTTCATCATTCCGGACCTGCCGTACGAGGAGAGTGCCGACGTGCGCGCCGCGCTCGACCGCGTCGGCATCGCGCTCGTGCAGATGGTCACGCCCGTCACTCCGGATGCGCGGCTCAAGCTGCTCTGCGCAGCGAGCCAGGGTTTCGTCTATGCCGTCACCATGACCGGAACCACCGGCAAGTCCGTGGCGGTGCCGGACGAGGTGCTGGACTACATGGACCGGGTCCGGGCCATGTCGCCGGTGCCCGTCTGTGCCGGCTTCGGCATCCGCAACGCGGAACAGGTCGAGCGCATGCGCGGCCACGTCGATGGCGTGGTCGTGGGCTCCGCGCTGGTGGAAGTCCTCGAGCGTCGCGAAGACCCGGCAGCGTTCATAAAGACGCTGAAGCCGTAGATGTCTTTCGCGCTCTGCGTCTTCTGCGGGGCAGCGCCCGGCAACGGGCCGGAGTACGCCGCGGCGACCCGTGCCGTCGGCGCTGAAATCGGCCGTCGCGGCTGGACGCTCGTCTATGGCGGCGGCCAGGTGGGGCTCATGGGCGTGCTCGCCGATTCGGCGCTCGCCGCGGGCGCAGGGTCGTCGGCGTCATCCCGCAGTTTCTCTATGACAAGGAAGTGGCGCATCGCGGGCTGTCGCGGCTCGACATCGTCGCGAGTTTCGCCGAGCGCAAGCAGCGGATGGGCGAAATCTCCGATGCGTTCCTTTCGCTGCCGGGTGGCGTCGGCACGATGGACGAGCTGTTCGAGGCCTGGAGCTGGACCCAGGCGCGGCTGCAGGACAAGCCGAACGGGCTGCTGAACGTCGCGGGCTATTACGACGAGCTGGTCCGGTTCGTCGATCGCGCGACGCTCGCGGGCTTCATCCGGGCGGAGTCCCGTGCTGCGTTGCGGGTCTCGAGCAGCGTCGTGGAACTGCTGGATGCGCTGATGTGACCTGTGAAGTGGCGGTAGGGGCCCTCACCCGCGCACTGCGCGACCTCTCCCACTGGCGTGGGAGAGGCAGAACTAGGCGGTTTGCATCGCCGAACGCAGCTGGCCGATGACCAGTGCGCGCACGTTCTGCAGCGGATTCTTTTCCCAGGTGAAGACGGGTGGCAACCGTCGCAGCTGGGCCCAGTTGCCGGACTTCAGGATCTCGCCCAGGTACTCGAGGTTGCGCTCGATCGTTTCCATGTACGGGTTGCGACCGCCGTACAACGACTCGACGTATCGATAGGCTCGTCCGAACTCGCCGTCGAGCCGGGTGCGCATCGTCGTCTCGAAGAATTCGGGAGTCTGGCGCAATACGTCGAGACCCGAGCCATAGGTGACCGTGAGGTCGCCGTCCGCGGAGCGCGACATCGCGACACCACCCAGCACGAACTCCGGGTACAGGCGATCGCGGCATTTCTCCAGGTAACAGCGGTCGGACATCTGCGCCATCATGTCCGCCGTGCCGAGCAGGTGGCCCACGCGGCGATCGAGCGGGTCGTCCAGCCGGATGTCCTCGAACGGCACTTCGTAGCCGGTGAAATGGACGATCTGCGTCGCGACCGGCACCCAGTTGGCGAGGCCGATCGTCGGCAGGTAGCGCGCAAGGAACTGCGCGCTGCGGCTCACGTGCGTGCGCGTGAACTCGGCGCCGTTGCGATGCGCCGTGTCGTCGGTCTGGCGGATGTAGCCGGAGTCGTGGAACAGCGCGACGACGAGGCCGAGCAGTGCGCGATCGCCGCCGAGCCGCTGCTCCGGCGTGTGCGAGCGGTCGTATCCGGCCAGCAGGCGCGCCATGGCGAGCGTGTCGTCGAGCGAGTGCTGCAGGTCGTGATAGACCGTATCGCAACCGAAATAGCCGGGGAACTGCCCGGTGAAAAGCCGTTCGAAATCCGCAAACGCCTGCGTCAGCCGGTCGAAGTTGTACGTGGGCCACGTCTGCCGGCAGAGTCCTCGACGGCCTGCCGGACCGACGCCACGGAACTCACCTGCACGGTGTTCGTGACGTCGAAATCACTGCGGCGAAACTGCATGGTGGCGGAGGCGGGCGCTGCGAAGCGGACTGTTATTTGCGGTCGAGTCTATGCCGTTCGATGGCAAAAACCAGAGTCAAAAAAACCGACAGTGCGGCGTATCGGCGCGGTCCGGAGTCCCGCAAGCGCTCATATGTCAAACGCGGCGATCACCGGCGCGTGGTCCGAAGGCCGTTCCAGCTTGCGGGGCGCCTTGTCGATGAACAGGCACACCACCATGGCCACATCCTTCTCGCGCAGCCTCCGCACCGTCTTCCTCGCCGGCCTGATCGTGATCGTGCCGATCGCGCTGACCGTGAACGCGCTGATCTGGATGTTCCGCTTCCTCGACGGGCTGGCCCAGCCGCTCGCCCAGACCATCCTCGGTCGCACCATCCCCGGCGTCGGAGCCGTGATCACGGTCGGTGTCGTCCTGCTCGCGGGCCTCCTCTTCTCGGCCGGCCCCTTGAGCCGGCTGCTGGCCAGCGCCGAGCAGGTGCTCGACGCGGTGCCGCTGGTCGGCGTCGTGTACGGCACCAGCAAGAAGGTGCTCTCGGGCATCGGAGGGCCGGGCTCGGAGCACGCGTTCCAGCGCTTCGTCTTCGCCCGCCTGCCCGGCCGCACGACGCCCGGCTTCGTCACCGGCACCTTCACGCTGCGCTTCGCGGACGGCCGCGAGCACGACGTCTGCACGGTCTATGTCCCGACCAACCACCTGTACGTGGGGGACGTCGTGGTGTTGCCCGCGGACGACGTGATGGAGACCGACCTCACGGTGCAGGACGGCATCAGCCTGATGCTCTCGGCCGGGGCCTCGGTGCCGCGCCTGGTGCGCGAGAACCGGGACTGACCGTGAGCGTTCGCGAGGACGTTCCCGGCCTGCTTGCGCGCCCGGAGTTCCCGCGCTCGGCCCGCTACGACGCGGAATGGATGCTGGACAACCAGATGGGGCCCAACGCGATCTGGCTGCTCGAGTGGCTCTCGGGCGCGCTGCCGCTCGCGCCCGGGATGCGCGTCCTCGACCTCGGCTGCGGACGGGCGATGACCAGCGTCTTCCTCGCGCGCGAGTTCGGTGTCCGCGTCTGGGCGGCCGACCTCTGGATGAGCCCCGACCACAACTGGCGCCGCGCCCGCGAGGCCGGCGTCGCCGACCTGCGTCTGCCCGCTGCGCGCCGAGGCGCACGCGCTGCCGTTCGCCGCCGGCTTCTTCGACGCCGTCGTCTCCGTCGACGCCTACCAGTACTTCGGCACCGACGAGCTCTACCTGCAGTACCTGAGCGGCTTCGTGCGGCCGGGCGGCACGATCGGCGTCGTGGTCCCCGGCCTCGTGCGAGAGATCGGCGCCGAGGTGCCGGCGCACCTCACCGCTCCCCAGTCCAACGGCAAGCGCTTCTGGGAAGACGAGTGCTGGAGCTTCAAGACGGCCGAGTGGTGGGCCGCGCTGTGGCGCCGCTGTGGCCGCGTGGCGAACGTTCGCGCCGAGCTGCAGCCCGAGGGCTGGCGGCACTGGCGCGACTTCGAGCGCGCCCTCGAGCTGGCGGGCAAGAACACGTTCCCGTCGGACGCCGAGGCCATCGACCGTGACGCCGGCGCGACGCTCGGCTTCGTGCGTGTCGTGGCGCGGCGCAGCGAGGCCGAGCCCGCGAACCTCTACGACCCGGCGCTCGGGCTGCGCGCCGGCGTCGACCGCTGAGCGACGGCCTACGCGCCGGCCAGGAGCCGCTCGACCCGCGCTGTGAAGTAGCCGTGGGCCCACCAGGCCGGCAGGCCGACCAGCAGGCCCAGCACCGTCATCAGCAGCGCTTCCGCCATGCCGGCGCCGAACGAGCGGACGTCGAAGGTGCCGGTCATCGACAGACCGGCCAGCAGGTTGATGAGGCCGAGCAGCGTGCCGAGAAAGCCGAGCATCGGCGCGCTCGTCTTGATGGCGGCGAGCGCGTGCAGATGCTTCCGCAGCTGCGGCGCGGAGGCGCCTGTCGCCTGGCGGTAGGCCAGCCAGCGCTCCACGACGATGAAGAGCAGCAGGGCAGCCAGGCCGGCCAGGATCACCAGGATCACGCGTGCGAAGTAACCGGCGCCGCCCCAGACGTCGACAGGGGACATGAGGATCCTCCGCTGCTGCGTCCCGTTGCCCCCGGCCGGTCGCAGGCGGAGGCTGCCCGCCCCTTCGCCGGCCTCGACGGAACGCTGCATCCCTTGGACACCGCCCGGGTGCGGTCCGGTTCCACCTGCCGAGCCCGGGAGTCGCCGACACCGCACGGCGGGCCTGGGAGCGTGCCCGGAGAACGGCGACGGCCGGTGCGAAGGTTTCGTCTGGTTCGTTCGCAGTCCCTTTTCCGCCGGTGTACCCTTCGCCGCGTTCGGGTCTCTCGGGCGCACTGCGCCGGGCGAGGTGAATGATGAGGGACGGCAGCGGGCTGCGCTCGTTCATCGGCTGCGGCTGCATGGCCACCACCGCGCTGGCCGCCGTGGCCGCAGCCGTGCTGATGCTCGTCTGGCGTCCGCCGACGTCCTCGCCAACCCCGCCGCCGTGGCAGGCCCGCTGGGAAGCCGAGCGAGCCCGCTCGCTGGAGGCGATCCGCCGCGAGCGCAACGGCCGTGTCGCGCGCAACGAGCGCACGGTGAAGACCGGCACGCTGCAGCACGACCGCGACGTGGCGCTGCGCTGCGACGACACGCTGACGCTCGAGGTGCAGGCCGGCACCTTCGCCGGCCCGCAGCCGGTCGAGGTGAAGGCGTTCGCGGTCGGCGACGGGATGCTGCCGCCGGCGCTCGCCGTCGTCGCGGCCTACGACGTGAAGATCGGCCCCGGCGGGCCGCTCAGAGCGCCGATCGTGCTGCGTGTCCAGCACCCACCGCTGACCAGCGACACGGCGCTGACGGCCGCGCGCTGGGACGAGGAGAAGACGGACTGGGTCCGCCTGCCGCTCGAGCGCCGCTCGCCGACGCTGACGCTGGTGCAGGCGGACCACCTCACGCGGATGGTGGTGACGAGGTCCCTGCTGTCCGACTACGAGCGCTACCAGATCGACGACAGCCCCATCCGCATCTTCGTCCGGGCGGGCTTCGCCGCCGACGTCTACCCGCTCTTCCTGCGGGCGGGCGAGGAGGGGCTGAAGGGTGGGCAGCGGCAGCGGCTCCTCGAGCAGCGCTTCCTCGAGCAGGCGGACGCGCGCGGCTTCACGGACCGCAGCCTGCCGCCGCGGCTGCGCGATACGGAGGCCGTCCGCCGCCGCTACCTCGCTGCGGTCATCCACGCAATGGTCAGCCGCGTCGCGGGCGCCTACATGGGCCGGCCGCCTGAGCGGTTCGACGTCTACGTCGGGAGGTTCAAGGAGCCGGAGTGGAGCTGGGCGTGGGGCGCCGTCTATCTCCCCGAAACCCAGGGGTTCGATTCACCGGAGTCACTGGCGCACAACCTGGGTCACGAAATGCACCACGGCCGCCAGATCAACGCCGGGATGAACGTGGCCTGGTTGGGGTACGGCCTGTGGCTGACGGAGGCGACGGCGGAGTACGCCAGCGTGCGCCTGGCGTGGCAGGACCTGGCCACGAAGCCGTTCGACGAGCTCGGGGTGCGGCTGGACGCGCCGACTCTCCAGCAGGGCATGGGCAGCGGGATCACAGCGTCCTTCATCCGTGAGCCACTCTCGAGCCCCGGTGCCGACAAGGAGCGCGCCTATCTGAGCGCCCACTTCCTGGAGTTCCTGTTCGGGCGCAGCAGCAACCTCGGCCCCCACTTCCTCTTCAACCAGATGAAGGCCGCTGCCGCGACCGAGCGCAACGAGGCGGTGCTTGCCGCGTACTGCGCGAAGGCCGGTCTCTCGCTCGACGACGTCTACCGGGATTTTGCGGCATGGCTCGTGCTCGACGTGACGAGCCCGGCGGCCGCCGCTCCGCCGCGGGGCCCCGCGCCGGCGCCGGCCAGTGCCTTCGCGCCCGTCAGCCTCGGCGCCGGCACCGCGACCTGGTCGGGGCCGCTGTCGCTGCCCGCCATCTACACGGGCGAGCACGTCAGCTTCACCCTTGCGACCGACCTCACCGACTCAGGCCGGAGGCCGCTGGCGCTTGTGCTCGGGGGGCGCGGCGCCGCCCAGGTCGAACTCTACCGCACGGGCCCGAGCCGGGTCGACCTGGCGCGCACGCCGCCGCTGCGGCGGGTGGTGTTCGCAGGCAGCCCGATCGTGCTGGTGACGTCGCTCGGACCGGCCGAGCTGGCCCACGTGATCGTGACCCGAGGCGACAGCGGCGGCGAGCACCGCATCTCGCTGAGAGCCGATCTGCTCTCGCTCGGGATCCGGGCGACCCGCGTCAGCTTCCTGGGCTTCCGCCTCGAGCTGAGCGGAATGCAGCTCGACGGCGAGGTCGACGTGGAGTGGCAGTTCGGCGACGGCGAGCGGCAGAAGACGCCGTCGCGCAGCGTCGACCACGCCTGGCCACGCGCCGGCACCTACGAGGTTCGCGCGACGGTGCTCCTGCGGACGACGGGCGAGGTGCTCGGCGAGGCCGCGGGACAGGTCGTCATCCAGGCGCCGCCCTCCGCGACGGCGCGTCCGCGGCCGCCCGTCACCGCGCCGGCGCCTCCGGTGACCGCGCCGCCGCAGCAGCCGGTGAGGCCACCGGAGACGACGGCCCCTGTGGCCCCACCGCCGCCGCCGAGGCCGGCAGAGCGGAGCTACGACGAAGCCGCGGCGCTCGCCGCGTACGTGGCCGACTTCGAGGCTCAGTACGGCCCGGAGCACGTGAGCAACTACACGCTCGAGTACCGGCTGGAGTGGGTGACCCGCCCCTACCTCAGCAACGGACAGGTGATGGGCGACTACCGCCTGCTGAGGCAAAAGCGCTACGACCACGGCGAGGTGCTCGCCTGGAACGAGGAGCACCCCGCCTATGGCTCGCCCGTCACGATGACCACCGTGGTGCGGTTGCAGGAGAAGTACCCCCAGTTCTGGCGGTAGGTCCGCGGCGAGGAGGGAGCGTCCCGGGGCCGTGGCCGCGCACCTGCGGTAAAGTGCGACCGCTCGACGGGACGCGTCCCCTGGCCGGGCGACCGGATCCTCGATCGGTCGTTGTCGCGAGCCGTTCCGCTCCCAGAAAGGAGCCCTCGTTTGCAGCGCCAGCGTCTCTCCGTCGTCCTCGCCTTCGGGATCGCCGCAGCACTTCCCGCCGCCGCCCGCGGCACAGGCCCTCAGCCCCTAGCTCTTCGGCCAGAACTACTGGATGGAGGAGGGCAGCGAGGGCGGCCGGCCCGGCTACCTCCACCTGCTGTGGCCGCGGGTCGAGGAGAGCGGCGTGCGGCTCGTCCGGATCGGCGGCAACGGCTACGAGCACGCCTTCCCCGACGAGAAGCGCCTGGTCTCGATGGTCGCCGCCGTGCGCGCCATCGGCGCCGAGCCGCTGCTGCAGGTGCCGCGCCGGTTCAGCGCGGAGCAGGCCCGGGCGCTGGTGCGCCGGCTGAACGGCTCGCCTGCCACGCGCGTCCGCTTCTGGTCGATCGGGAACGAGCCGCTGCTGCGCGAGCCCGAGATCATCCAGCAGGTGCACGACTACCTGATGCGGATCGCGCCGGCGATGAAGCAGGCGGACCCGTCGATCCGGATCTTCGTGTTCGACGAGTGCGAGATGCGCGCGCCGGCGTTCGAGGCGCTGTGCGGCGGGAAGCTCGACATCACGGGGAAGAACCCCGACGGTACCTGGATCGTCGACGGATTCACGTTCCACCGCTACCCGAACGGCAAGGAGTTCACGCGCGACGACGTGCTCGTGCGCGGGCCGGCGGACGTCCGCAGGCAGGCGGCCGACCTGGTGGCGATGATGGCAGCGGGCCGACCAGAAGCACGGCCGCACGGGCGCCGCGCGGCTGCAATGGGCGCTGACCGAGGTCAACGTGACCTGGGCCAACCCGGACCGCCGGGTCGAAGGGCATCGGCAACCCCTCGTTCGCGGGGGGGCAGTTCCTCGCCGAGGTCTTCGGGATCGGGATGGAGCTGGGCGCCTTCAGCATCGCGCCGTGGTGCATCAGCGAGACGGACCACGCCGAGACGGACTTCGGCTACCTCGGCCTGCCGCCGGACTTCCGCCCGCGCTCGAGCTACTACCACCTCCAGATGATGGCGCGGCACATGGGCGGGGGCTTCGTTCCGAGCCGGTCCGGCGAACCGAAGCTGAAGTCGGTCGCGACGCGCGACGGCGACGGGCTGGCCGTGATGCTGATGAACGAGCTCCAGGACCGCGACCTCGAGTACGACCTCGCGCTCGCGAAGGAGGCGCCCACGACCCGGCCGCTCGTGGTCCAGGTCGAGGCGGGGCTGGCCGTGACGCTTGCGGTCCGCCTGCCGCGTGAGACCACGACGCTCTTGAGGTTCGATCGTGGGGGCCGGCCGCACGTCCAGTACACGTACGGGCGCCGGCACAACGCCGAGAACCGGGCCCCCGAGGTGCAGTCCCTGTCTCCAGAGGCGGGCGTAGCCGCGGCTCGGCTACCGCCGGGCTACGCCGGCTCGCGCGTTCCGGCGACGCCCGCAACCCGAAGGCGCCCCAGCGCATCCCCGGCCGGCTGCAGTGCGAGCTGTACGACGTCGGCGGCCCGGGCGTGGCGTACTCCGACTCCGACGGCAGCAACTCCGGCAGCGGCGCCCTCAATCCGCTCGACGGCAGCTACCTCAACGGCTTCCGCGCGGGCGAGGCCGTCGACATCTCGTTCACCAAGGACATCGGCATGCCGACGCAGGACTTCAGCGAGTTCGACAAGGTCGTCCCCGACCGCGACGCCCTCTACCTCGGCTGGACGGAGCCCGGTGAGTGGGTCAACTACACGGTGCAGGTCGAGAAGGCCGGCGCGTACGCGCTCGACGCGCAGTACACGTCGAACGGCGAGGGACGCTTCGAGCTCCGTGTCGACGGCGTGCCGCGCGGCACGGTCAGCCTGCCGACCACGCACGACGACGCGGACCCCGTCGCCTGGCGGCAGTGGCACCACTGGAACAAGCTCGTGGGCGGACTCGAGCTCGACCTCGCGCCCGGCCTGCACGTGGTTCAGGATCCGGTTCCTGGCCGGGAACACCAACCTCGACTACCTCGAGTTCCGCGCGAAGTAGAGCGGGTTCGCGCAGAACGCAAAGTTCTCCGGCCATTCAACACCGTGGATCGCCAGGCTGAAAACTCTACGCTCTCCTGTCCTCAGTGTAGAAAATTCCCGTCGGCGCATGGGTCCAGCGATCCATGCCTGGATCGTTTGCGCCATTCCTTCGTGAAAAAACGAACAATACGCTACGCAGCGTGAATCGCAGCTTGCAGGACATCCGGGCCGGTCGTTCCGAGTTCCTGAGCCGCTATGAGGTGTCGAAGCTTCTGGGTGTCTCGCCCAACACCGTGACGCGTTGGGCGCGCCAGGGGAAGCTGGCTTGTCAGGTGACCCTCGGCGGCCACCACCGCTTCGAGAGGACGGTGGTGGAGAACCTGCTCAGGACCCTCACGCGAGGCGGCAGTGTCGCAGAGTGATCCGCGAGCACGGGGCCCGCGGAGACCGATCGCCCCGGCCCGCCCCCGTCCCTGGAGCACGGCGTAGTCCGCGAGGTTCCGGCAGAGCGTGCGCTCATTGATCTTCGTCGCGGTTTTCTTGGATCCTGGCCCTCGGCGCGTCGACGCCCGGCGGCCACAGGAGGTCTCAGTGTTCAGACTTTTGACGCACCGGGTGGCGTTCGTCCTGCCACTCGTGGCGCTCGTGTGCCTGCTGGCGGGCCGCCCGGCCCACGCGCAGGCCGCCGCGGGCGCCGCGGGCTGGAGCGCGAGCGACTGCCAGACGTGTCACGACAAGGCGGTCGGCCCCGCCTTCACCCGCAGCAAGCACGCGGGGCTCGACCAGAGCTGCGCGACCTGCCACGAGAACGTGGCGGATCACTTCAAGGCGCAGTCGAACGGTGACGCGAAGGGTCCGGTGCCCTCGCTCAAGAAGCTGACCGCCAACCAGCTCAGCGCCACCTGCCTGAAGTGCCACGAGAAGGCCGGCCAGGCCAACTACCTGAGCAGCATGCACGCGCGGCGCAACGTGGCCTGCACCGACTGCCACAGCGTCCACGAGTACAAGTCGGTCCGCGGCCAGCTGAAGACACAGCTCGACCCCGAGACCTGCGCCGCCTGCCACAAGCCCGAGCGCGCCCGGATGATGAAGACCTCCCACCACCCGGTGCGCGAGGGCAAGATGAGCTGCGCCAGCTGCCACAACCCGCACGATGGCTCGCGGCCCAAGATGATCAAGGCGGACTCGGTGAACGAGCTCTGCTACACGTGCCACGCCGAGAAGCGCGGCCCGTTCCTCTTCGAGCACGCGCCGGTTCGCGAGGACTGCGTGTCCTGCCACGAGCCGCACGGCACGAACCACAAGCGGCTGCTGCTGCAGAAGCTGCCGAACCTGTGCTGGAACTGCCACCTCACCGGCTCCGGCCACTTTGGCTCCGGTGACAACTACTCGACCGAGCAGGGCGCGCGTGTCGCCCCGACCGGCGCCCCGTCCGGCTACCCGACGGCCAACTCGAGGTTCGTGGAGAAGAGCTGCAAGAACTGCCACGTGAACCTGCACGGCTCCAACTCGCCTTCGGGCGCCTACTTCTGGTGAGGGACGCCATGAAGAGAGCATTGAAGATCGTTGCGCTCCTCGCCATCGGCTTCCTCGTGGCGAGCGCTCCCGCGTCGGCCAGTTCGCGCTGGCCGGCAGCAGCACCCGCAGCTTCGACTGTGCGGGCGCCGGCACCACCGGCGGTCAGCTGACCGTCGGCCTGCTCGGCGCCGACAACGTCGACTCCTCCAAGTTCCGCGAGTACCGTGACGTTCCCGAGGGCTTCGCGGTGCCCTGCCTCAACCTGTACACGAAGAACGACAAGGTCGACTTCAACTTCTTCGGCTACAACGTGCGGCAGACCGACGAGCGCTACAGCGGCTGGTTCAACACCAAGGCCTTCGACCTGTCGTTCGACTACAACCAGACGCCGCACAACATGGGCAACAACGGTAGCGTGATCAGGCCGAGCTGGGCGAGGGCGTCTGGGGCATGAGCGACACGCTGCAGCAGACGCTCGGCACCACCGTCGACAAGACGCCGACCGCCGGCCGCACCGTGCCCTTCTACGACACCCTGATGGCGCCGACGTTCGCCTCGGCCGGCAGCGTCGACGTCTCCAGCACCCGCAAGCGCGGGACGGCCACCCTCGACGTCGGCAAGAAGCTCCCCTTCGACCTGACCTTCAGCTACATGCGCGAGCTCAAGTCCGGCTACCGCGGCGAGGAGCGGCGGCGGCATCTACAGCGCCGTCAACAGCGTCGTCGAGGTCCCCGGGCCGCTCAACGAGATCACCCAGGACTTCGGCGCCAGGGCGGCGTACAACTTCAAGAAGGGCAACGTCCACGCCTCGTTCTTCCGCAACCTGTACAACAACCGCGCGGAGACGCTGACCGTCGACAACCCCTTCCAGGCGTACGACGCGCCGTACGTCGCGACGCCCGCGCCGGCGGTGGGCGGTGGCACCAGCGCGCGCTGGATCAACGCGCCCGACAACGAGGCCAGCACGAGCAACCTCGGCTTCCTGCTCAAGTTCGCCCGCCAGACCCGGATCAGCGGCGACGTCTCGATGGGCAAGTGGACGCAGGACGCGCCCTTCTACCCCTACACGATCAACTCGGCGATCACGACCCCCTCCGGCGTCCGCGCCAACACGTTGTCGGCCCTTCAGCAGCAGTCGTTCGGCGGCAAGATCGACACCACGACGATCAACCTCACGTTCTCGTCGCGGCCGACCGAGAACCTGGCCCTCCGCGCGCAGTACCGCAGCTACGAACTGGAGAACAAGACGAACCGCTACGTCGTCACCGGTGACGTCGCGGCCTCGCCGGACCGCAGCTGGTCCGTCGTCACGCCGACCGCGGCCGACCCGTACGGCCACGCGACGGCCAACCCCTACGACAACAGCACGAAGCGCTTCTCGGCTTCGGCCAGCTACGACATCGGCGCGCTGACCCTTGAGGCGCAGGCCCGCTTCGCCAAGCTCGAGCGGACCTGCCGCGAGGCGAGAAAGGTGACGACAACGGCTACGCGTTCACGGCCCTCTACCGGGCCAAGGACTGGCTGGACTTCCGCGGCACCTACGACCAGGCCAAGCGCACGGACCGAGGGCGAGACGCTCTACGGCTTCCAGTCCGACGAGGCCGAGCGCGAGACCAAGCGCACGGGCCTGCAGGCCGACCTCTCGCTGCCGAAGAACTTCGACCTGTCGTTCGCGTACTTCCGCCGCGACGTCACCTACCCGAACCGTCCGGACCGCATCGCGGTGACCTCCGGCGCGCCGACGCCCGGCGCGCAGCCGATCCCCAACACGCCGAGCGGCCTGCTCGAGGCGAAGTACGACTCGTTCACCACCGAGATCGCCTGGGTCCCGAGCGAGCGCGTGGAGCTCGGCGCCTACTACACCTACGAGAAGGACGCGACCACCAACCAGTGGTCGACGACCACCGGCGTCAACTTGAACAACCTGCTGAACTACGCCGGCAGCGACAAGACCGACACCTTCGGCTTCAACGCGGCGTTCGCGCTCAAGCCGGAGATCTGGAAGCTGACGCTGAACGGCATGCGCCAGAAGGTCGACGGCCTGATGGACATCACGGCCAACGAGACGGGCTCGTTCTACAACCCCGGCCGCACCACCTGATCCCGTCGGGCGCCGGTGGCGCCGCCGACATCAACGACTGGGACGACACCACGCTGACGACGTTCGCGGCGCAGCTCGACTACGCCGTGGCCAAGGCCTGGAGCTGACGGCCGGCTACGTGTACGAGAAGTACGAGTTCAAGGACGCGTACACGTCCGGCAACCTGCTGATGCCCCAGACCGTGCTGATGTTCATGAAGTCGAACGACGGACCGTACGACGCCAGCGTGGTCTTTGGCCGGGTGAGCTACAAGTTCTAGTCGCCGCCGTGTCGCGGCCGCCGCGGATGACGCGGTGGCCGCGGCGACCGACTCTTGACCGGCCCGCCGGGGCGCACACCGGCGGGCCTTCTTCTTTTTCCGGGAGTGGCCGGAATCGCCCTGTGGCCTCCCTGGGGACCCGATGCCTCGGAGAATCGCCGCGACGGATCCCAGAGGGTGAGCGGTTTGTTGTCGCTCGTGCCGTCGCACCGGTTCATTTGCCCTGTCCGGACGTTCTTCTGTGTACCTGCACTCGGAGGTGCTGCATACTGGTCGCGGCGGCGGCGAGCGCAGTGCGAGGTGACCGAGTGTTCCTGGCCCCGTCCGCAGCCTTCCGTTTCACAGTGTCCGTTGGGCGCGTTCGCGCGACCCGAGAGTCGCGGATCGGCGCCGGAGAACCCGGAGACCTGTTCCAAGCCACGTCCCGATAGAAGATGGCCGACCCATCCGGCACCAGCTCGAACGGCGCGCCCGACAGTGGCAGCGCGCCGCCGGCGACTGCCCGAAGCACGCTGGAGTCCCCGCGAATCTCACGGAGATCGGCAAGTACCGCGTGGGCGCCTGATCGGCCGCGGAGGGATGGGCGCCGTCTACCAGGCGACCGACCCCCTGCTCGAGCGCGACGTCGCGCTGAAGGTGATGCTCCCGCAGTTCGCCGACGTGCCGGAGCACAAGCTCCGCTTCGAGCGCGAGGCCCGTGCCGCCGCGCGGCATGATGCACCCGAACGTGGTGACGGTGTTCGACCTCGGCTACCACACCGACGGCTCGCCCTACATCGTGATGGAGCTGCTGAAGGGCCGCGACCTGCTGCAGCTGCTGCGCGAGGAGCCCGGCCTCGACCTGCGGCGCAAGGTCACCATCGTGGCGCAGGTGCTCGACGGCCTCGGCGCACGCCCACAAGGTCGGCATCGTGCACCGCGACATCAAGCCCGCCAACGTCTTCATCGTCGGAGAGCGGCGACGCGAAGATCATGGACTTCGGCATCGCCCACATCAGCTCGACGGGCCGGCCGCGACGGGCACGATCCTCGGCACGGCGAACTACATGTCGCCGGAGCAGGTGACGGGCGCGCGCCTGGACGGCCGCAGCGACCTCTTCAGCGTGGCATGCATGCTGGCGGAGCTGGCCGCCGGCAGTCGCCGTTCGAGGCCGAGAGCGCGATGAACACCCTCTACCGCATCGCCCACGAGCGAGCCGAGCTGGTCGCTGCCCCCGGGCGAGGACGGCGACCTGCTGGCGGCCCTCCTGCTCCGTGCCCTGGCGAAAGACCCCGCAGAGCGGATTCCCAGCGCGCCGAGTTCGCGGCGGAGCTGCGGAGCTGCTGGCGCGGCCGGATTTCGGGGCGGGCCTCGCCCGCCGAGGTGAGCGTCGTCACACGACGACGACTCGCACCCACGCGCCAGATCGCCACCCCGGACTTCGCCAGCTCGCGGCCGAGGCGACCGCTGCGCCGCGCCCGCCCGGCCCGGCGCCGCTCTTCCGCCTGCTGCGCGAGATCTACGTCGGCGGCAGGTCCGGCCATCTCCACCTCGACGCAGCGGCCAGGAGCGACGGCTGCTGCGCGTCCTGAAGGGACGGATCCTCGACGGCAGCAGCGACGTCGAGGGCGAGCGCCTCGGCGACGTGCTCGTGCGCTACGGGCTGCTCGGCCAGGAGCACCTCGAGCGCGCGGTGGCCGCGGTCGTGCGCGCGAGCGGAAGAAGCTCGGCGGGGTGCTGGGTCGAGACGGGCCTGCTCGACCGCGCCGCGCCTCGAGGACGCGATCGGCCTCCACGTCCGCGAGATCCTGTTCGTGATGCTCGACCGGGCGGGGGCGTCGTTCTTCTTCGAGGAGATGGCCGAGAGCCTGATCGAGGCGGACGTCGCCTGCCGGCTCTCGACCGGCGAGCTGATCCTCGAGGCGACGCGCCGCGTGCAGGACCCCGACCTCGTGCGGCGCGTGATCGGGGACTCCGAACCGCGTGCTGGCGCTCTCCGGCGAACCGCTGCTGCGCGAGCAGAAGATCACGCTCACGCCCGTCGGACGGCTTCGTCCTGTCGAGGGTCGACGGCACGCTGAGCGCGCGAGCGATGTCTGAGCCTGATCCCGCTGCCCGCCGAGGAGGTCGAGCGGAGCCTGTTCGGCCTGCTCTGCACCGGCATGATCGGTATCATCGAGAATCGGCCGGCCGCGCGTCCGCACGCGCGAGACCGTTCACAGGGGAGAGAGGCCACGGGCGGGGCGGCGGTCTCGCGCGCGGCCGAGCGCCCGGCCCCCGAGCCCGGCGAGCCGCGCGGCGGGGCCGGACCACCTCGTCGCTTCCCGCACAGGGCTCGTCCACGCAGGCCGCGAACCGAGTCCCACCGCCCACCGAGCCGCTCCGCTGCCAGTGGCGCGCCTCGTGCCGCGCACGCCCGCGCTGGCGGCCGCGGAGGCTGGCCTCGGGGCCGCACGGTCTACGGGGAGCGGTCCAGGCGGTGGAGCCCGTGGTGTCGGCGCTGACGGGCAGCCTGCGGAGCTGGTGCGCCGCTCCTGCTGGCCCGGGCCTGCGTGACGAACCCGAAGTGGCAGCATCGTATGCCGAGCAAGTCTTGGCTGATCGTCGACGGCGAGACCGGCCACGTCGAAGCACACCTGCTGTCTTGCACACATCTACGCCCGATGCGGGCCTCGCGGCGCTGAGCCGCAGCATCTGCCGACGGGTGCTTGCCCCTCGATCCCCAGAACGTGGAGGCGCGGCCCGCCTCCGCGACGACCCGGACGGGGTCGCGCCGCGCCTCGTCACGTCGATCCTCGGCGGGCGCGGCTCTCGCAGGCGGTCGCGCGAGCACCGGCAGCACCACGACGAAGCGCGAGCCGCGGCCGGGGCCGTCGCTGTCGGCCCGCACGCTGCCGCGGTGGAGCTCGACCAGGCGCTTGACGATGTACAGGCCGAGCCCGGTCGAGATCTGGTCGCCGGTGGGCCGCGCCCTCAGCCGCTGGAACGTCCGAACAGCCGCGGCAGGTCTTCGGCTCGCTCAGGCCGGGGCCGTCGTCGCGGACGGCCAGGCGGATGCCGTCCGCGGCCCGGCAGACCTCCAGCCTCGATCGCTGCGCCGGCGGCGAGAACTTGATCGCGTTGCTGACGAGGTTGTCGGCCACCTGCGCGAGGCGGTCTGGTCGCGCCAGCACGAGCGACGGCTCGGCACGCAGGGCGAGGCGTTGCCGCTTCAGGTCCGCCGGGGCCTGGTGGACTCGACCAGCGTGCGCTCGCGACCGTGCGAGGTCGACGGGCGCGCGGCAGCTTGGGCGCGCAGCCGGCGCTGTCGAGGGCCGTCATGTCGAGCAGGCCTCGACGATACTCGGCATGCGGCGGGCCCGCCGGCGATGAAGCGCGTGTAGCCGGCGACCGGCGACCCTGGACGGCGCTCCGCGGCCGCGAGCTCCGAGAAGCCGAGGATCGTCTGCAGGGGCGTCTTCAGGTCGTGGGCGGCGATGGCCAGCACCTCGGGCTTGACGTGATCGGCGTGCTCGGCCAGCCTCGCGGTGCGCGCTCCGCCTCCGCCCGCGCCCGCTCTCGGCCGCCTCTTCGCTGCAACAGCTCGTGGTACGCGCCTCGAAGCAGGCACGCTCGAGCTCGAGCTCGCGAGCCCGCAGCCTGCGCATCCGTACGTGGATGGCGCTCGCGCCCAGGTCGATCAGCAGCCCCGCCACCAGGGCGCGGAAGAGCCAGGTGTCCCGGAAGCGGGGCGCGACGCGGAACGACGGCGAGGAGCCCTGTCGTTCCGAGCGCGGTCGTCGTTGCACGCCTTGACCTGAGAGTGTAGTCCCCGGGGGCAGCCGCGTGTAGTCGGCGGTCCTCCGCATCCAGGCGAGAGCCAGTTCCTCGTCGTACCCCTCGAGGCGGTACTTGAAGAGGACCTTCTGCAGGGCCAGGAAGGACTGAGGGCCGTGAAGTGGATCTCCCAGCGTTCCCTGCCCGGCGGGACGAGGACCGTCTCTGCGAGCGGCAGGTGCGCTCGTGCAGCCACGAGGCCGTCTCGACGTGCGCCGGGGAGAACCAGGTTGTTGCAGGCCGGCGGCGCCGGGGTCGATCCAGGCGATGCCGCGGGAGGTCGGGAAGAAGATGCGGCCGCCCCTCGTCCGCCAGACCGACGGGCTGGGCGATGCCGCTGCACTCGCTGCTGTTCATTCCGTCCGCGATGCCGAAGGCGAGTCGCTGCCCAGGCCTGCCGTGCCCTGGACCAGCGAGCGCACGTCCTCGCGGAGCGCGTGACGCCCTTGTTCCCGCTCAGCCAGAAGTCGCCGCGCCCGTCCTCGACGATGCCGAAGACGACGTCGTCGTGCAGCCCGTCCGCGTGGTGAAGCTGCGCACGGTCGCCCGAGAAGCGCGATGACGCCCGCCTCCCGAAGTGCCCGCCCAGACCGCGCCCTCGCCGTCCTCGTAGAGGCAGAAGACGACGTCGCTGCCCAGGCCCTGCTTCCTGGTGAAGGTGTGCGCCCGTTCGCCTCGCAGCCGTGTCACGCCGCCGCCGTCGGTTCCGGCCCAGACCGGCCCGGCGCGGTCGAGCGAGCACGGCCATCACGAAGTCGCTGGCGAGGCCATCATCGCGGGTGAAGGCCGGACGCGTGTCCCCGCTGATGCGCGCGAACCCGCCGCCGTTGGTGCCGGTCCAGAGCGTATCGCGTGCCCTGGAAGGCGATCGAGGACACGTTGAGGCTCGGGAGCCTCGACGTCAGCGGGTGCGGGCGCACGCGGCCGTCCTCGACGCGAACAGGCCTTGTCCGAGGTGCCGACCAGCAGCGAGCCGTCCGGGGCCTCGCCGAGCGCGCGCACGTCGAGGCCGAGGCCGGAGCGGCGCCATAGCAGTGGAAGCGCTCGCCGGCGAGCGCGCAGAGGCCGCCGCCGGTGGTGCCGACCCAGAGCGTGCCCGCGGCTCGTCCTCGAAGACCGCTCGCGCGAAATCGTGCGAGAGGCCCTCGCGCGCGTGGTAAAGTGACGAACTTGCCGTCGCGCAGGCGGACCAGCCCGCCGTTGTAGGTCCCGATCCACAGGCTCCCCTCGCGATCTGGGAGCAGGCAGCGGACGAAGT